>NZ_VUMD01000009.1 GCF_009696375.1 Clostridium porci | reverse complement strand
ACCTATCGGGTTATCAGTTGTTGCTCATCCCTGCCGAGATAAGCCCGACGCTTTTAGCATCACATGGCCATAAGTCTATGAAGTATTACCCTCATAGCGTGATGTTTGTGCGTCAACGTGTCGCACCCAAAATGTTCTCGATTTCCGGGGAGGAAAGGAGGTCTTTCACGTTCTGGGTGGCACCTGTCGGGACGCCGCCCCATTTACGAAATCGCTTCCAAATCTCGCAGGAAAAGGCCGCCGTCTGTTCCTCCCGCAAAAGCAAATGGAACTCGTCACAAAAGAACCACGTCGCCTTGCCCTGGCTGCGGTTTTGCGTCACGCGGCCCCAAATCTGGTCTTGGACAATCAGCATACCGATTTTCTTTAGCTGTTTGCCCAGCTCCTTGATGTCAAAGGCCACAATCCGGCTCTTAATATCCACGTTGGTACGGTGGTTAAAGACGTTCAGGGAGCCGGACACATACAGGTCAAGGGCCTGCGCCACCCGGTCGGCCTCCGGGATATGCTGGTCTAACAGGGCTTTATGGAGGTCGGAAAGAATCGGCATATTTTCCGGGCGGGGGTCTGCCAGATAGGGCCGGTAGATCACCTGCACGGCCCGGTCAATCACTGTCTTTTCAATGGCTTCCAGACCGTTCTTTCCGCCCATGACAAGCTCACAGAACGACAGCACAAAGTCGGATTTTAAGGCCAGCGGGCTTTCATCCTCGGAGTAATTCAGGTTGATGTCCAGCGGGTTCACATAGCTTTTGCTGGTGGGCGAGAGCTTCACCACTTGGCCGTGAAGCTGCTTGACAAGGGGGTAATACTCCGCCTCCGGGTCGCAGATATACACGTCGTCCGGCGTACAGAGGAACACGCTCAAAATCTCGGATTTACAGCTCATGGACTTGCCGCTGCCCGGCGTTCCCAGCTTCAAACCGTTGGGGCAGCGCGCCCGCTTCCTGTCCAGCATAATCATGTTGCCGGTCTTGGCATTGACGCCGTAATACATGGCGTCGCCGTCCTGAAAAAGCTCCTGCGTCACGAACGGGACGAACACGGCCACGCTGGAGGTCGTCAGGGAACGCTCGATCTTGATATGGCTGGCCCCCAAAGGGAGGCTGCTCATAAGGCCCTGCTCCTGCTGGTAGTCCAGCCGGACAAGGGAACAGTTGTATTTCTGCGCCACGCCTGCGGCCCAAAATACATCGTTGTCCAGCTTTTGCCGGGTGCCGGCGGTGTTCATCACCAGAAAGGTGAGCTGGAACATCCGTTCATTCCGGCTCTGCAAGGTCTTTAGCAGCTCCTTGGCGTCCTGTCCGTAGGTGGCAAGGTCGCTGGGGAGTATATCCATGTCGTAACCGCTGCGGACAGCCCTCTTTTGCTCCTGAATCTTCATGGCGTCCAGGTCGGTAATCTTGCGCTTCACCGTCTTGATGGCCTCGCTCTGGTCGATGGCCTGCACATGGAGGTTCACCACAATGCCGTTTTCCGTATTGAGGAAGTCAGCCAGCATTTCGTCCGACAGCTCCGGGGACAGGATGTTTAAGAAGCTGACAGCCCCGTACTTGCCCCCCAGCCCGAACATTCGGGCGTTCCCGAAACGGAACGACGACGGGGCGATAAAATCCTTGGTGGAGAGGCCGGAGGAAGCCAGCCACTTCCAATCGAAGGAAAACGGCTCCCCGTCCGGGTGGAACATGCGGTGCATGACTTCCAGCCGGGCCGTTGCGTCCAGCCCCCACGCCACGGCCCCCATGCTCTTGAAATAGCCCAACAGGTCGGTTTCAATGCGGTGCAGTCTGGCACGGGCCAGTTTGAGGTTATCGGCCTCAATGGTGTAGGTGAGAAACTTCCGCTTTACCAGTCCATTGTTCCCGCTGACGAGCTGGTCTTTTAAGATGGCGGAATACTCCGTGCGGATGTCGTCAAAATCATCCCCCTGCGCCCGGATTTCAAGGCTCTTGGCGTACTGCCTGGGGTCGATCTTGTGGTTGAGAAAGGAAAACTGGATGTGGATGGAGGCATCCAGATAGTTGTAAAGGTCGCATAGGCTTTCAAAGATGCCCGCCTTGGTGTCCGCCTGGGCAAGCTGATAGCTGATGTCTGAAAACTCGATGCACTTGGAAAACCTGCGGGGCGTCAGACGGCAAACCCCATCTGGATACATGGCCTCGTAGGGAATACTCTCCTGTGCGGAGTGGGGCTTGCCGTCGCCCTTATACCTGCGGATGACGGCCTGAATCTCTTTCTTTTCGGCGCGGGTGAGCTTGACCGGCGCTTTTGCGCTCGTTTCGTTCTTTTGCTTTTTGAACAATGGCATTTACCTCCTGTTCCATCTGAAATTGCCGCACAAGGGCGGTGTAAGCGTTGTTGGTCTGGTAGGGCCGTTCCTTGGGCTGGATAAAGCAGCACTCCAGGATTTGGCGCACCACCACTTCCAGGGGCTGCCCGTGGCGCTCATACAGTGCCAGCAGAAAGCCCGGAAGCATGGCAAACACCATAAGGAGCGCCGCCGCACTGGTGGGGATGCGGCCCCGGATTAACAGGAAAAGCGGGATACCGACCAGCAGCGCACCGCCAAAACAAAGGAGCTGGCGTTTCGTCAGCCCGAATACCACCTTGGATTTCACCTTGGTAAAATCCTTGGGGACAGTGACATAAGCCAAATAAAATCACCTCGTTTCTCGTGCGGACAGGGAAAAATCGCTGTCCACTTCGTTGCCCCACACATCCCAGCCAGGAATTTTCTGTCTGGCAAACAGTTCTGCGCGGGGAAGGTCGCCCGCAAGCTCGATGATTTTCTCGCGGGTGATGTCGGGTTTCTTGCTGTGTTCCTCAATGGGGGAAATGATAAACTGATGGACGCTGCGGGAATAGCGTTTGGGGTTCCCCCGCTTGGCAAGCAGGCAGATTTCCGCATTTCCCCTTGTCCAGTGTCCCAGCCCGTAAAACCAGGTGGGGCTTTTCTTGTTCCGTTTCAGCCAGACAAAGGCCACGGTTTTGAAGGTGAAGCCCCACGCCTTGATCAGCCGCAGGGCTTCCGGCAGCATGGGGAACGTAGCCCACAAAAACAGCAGGCAGTCCTTGGTGGCCAGTGTTTCCACCGGCAGGGCACACAGCGCGTCGATTCCCATGGTGGGATAGTGGTTTTCCGCTGCCCCCTGTACCGTTTTCTGGTCATATCTCCACGGCGGGTCGGCGTAAATAATGTGATAGGTTTTCTTCTGCGATTCCTTGATAAGTTTTTTCCTCCTGCGTAAAAATTGTAAGGTCAGTGGGCGGTAAACACTGCTTTACTGATACTTCCCGTCTTGAACAGGCAGAAGCACAGCAGCACCGTGTAGCCCATGCAGCCCCAGATCGCACCGGAAATATCCTCCATCGTGCCGATGTCCTGAATCAGCACCGCATAGATGCCGACAACAACCATAATCAGGAACGCTTGGAAGCCCAGCGCCAACAGGGATTTCAAGTAGTTTTGGCCGATGCCCCGCCATTCGGCATTGCCCAGCGTGGCAAGAGGGATCGGCCCCAGCGCGGTCACAGCGTATATTTCAATCATTCTCCCGTAGGTAACAAGGAAAATGCAGATGGATAACGCGTGCATCGTCAGCCCCACAACCAGGGTCTGAAACCACAAGCCCAACAGAGGGCCGATGTCCATGGCTTCCAGCTTGGTTTCCAGATTCGGAATCAAGGTATCAAAGTCAATGCTGGTTTCCCCGATGATGACACCGGCGCTTTGGTTCACGACGGCCTGGGTGGCGTCAAAGACACCCATGACGATATTCCATGTGTTCGTCACAATAAGGATGGCAAAGGCGCTCTTAAACATCCAGCGGAAGAACAGGGACGTATCGAAGTCGTGCATGTTGTTCTTTTCCACGATCATTTCAATCAGCTCATAGCACATCACCAGGGCAAGAATGGCCGCCGCAATGGGGACAATGACCGTTTCGGATAGGGTTTGCAGCATGGAAAAAATGCCGCCGTTCCAGTCCTGCGGCGTGCTGCCCACATCCGACGCGATTTCCCCGACCTTGGTATTCACGGTACTGAAAAGGCCGGACAGGTTTCCTTTGATCCCGTCAATCAGGATGCCTTTGATCCATTCCCCGATTAAATCATCAATCATGTGCGTATCCCTCCTTTCCCGCTCCCTCCAAACAGCAGGAGGGCGCGGCGTATTGCTTGCAGATAAATAAAACGATTATCCCAGCAGCCCGGACAGCAGCGGGACGAGGGTCATGCCAATGAGGGCCACGCCTCCGCCCGCGACAAGCTGCTTGATTCCCTGGCTCTTGCTGGCGGGATTGTCGGCCCCGTATCCCTCCAACAGATTGACGCCGCCCCATACACAGAGCGCCCCGCCCAGGCCCACAACAATGGTCTGTAACGTATCCACTGCACTATTGAAAAATTCCATATATGCCTCACTTTCTGCCGGTTTCCGGCGAACAAATTTGATTGATTACAGGAAAAAAGCCGCTTCACTGGGCGGCTAAATCTTCGTCCGACAGGTCGATGTCGTAAAGGTCAAAGGGTTCATCCTCCGACACCACGCGCCGTTTTTTCCGGCGCAGGGACGACAAGTACCTGTCCACATCAAAGGTGTTCTGTTTGTCGGCATCCGAGAGGTATTTGTAGCGGGGGTGGCGTGTGATGTCGTATTTTTCACTGAAAAACGGCCTCACCCCGCGCACCTGCAAAATACACTTGCCTCCGTCCATGGTTGCGATTTCGTCCTGGCTCATCAGCTCTTTGCCACAAAGTCAAGTGATGAATTAAAAAAAGGAAACAACATTGAGAAATCTATCTTTGTATATTGCTTACCTATACTATTTAATTGTTTCTGAAATGAATTACATTGCTCAGTGTCTTGATTGTTCCAAACTGATTCATATCAATTTTTAACAATTCATATCAGTCTATATAAGTGTGTAGAAAAGTTCAAAACACTTATCTTGTTTAAGACAACCTAAATTTTTGTAAAAATACAAGATAACAATTATTAACAAAAAATATCTTGATAAGGCTCCGTTTTTTAAATATAATTTTATTAAAAGCATATGAGTAAGCGATAGAGAATCTCTATCTTAAACTGTCGGAATGGTTTTAATGACAACACTGAAAGAGGTTATGAATGATATGATAGAAGAAAAATCAAAAATTATGGTGGTAGATGATGATCATGAAATCCGGGAGGTTATTTCAGTTTTATTGTCCAATGAGGATTTTGATATAATTGAGGCAGAATCCGGTGAAGAAGCTTTAAAATTGTTGGCTGCCAATATCGATTTAATCATTTTGGATGTTATGATGCCAGGGATGTCCGGCTATCAGGTTAGTAGAATGATTCGAGATCGGTCAAATGTGCCAATTTTATTTCTAACTGCGAGAACTCAAAATTCTGATCTTGTATTAGGGTACTCCTCTGGTGGAGATGACTATTTAGCAAAACCATTTTCTTATCCGGAATTGATTGCACGAGTTAAGGGATTGCTACGGAGGTATACTGTTTATCAAGGAAAACAAATCCCAAAACGAAAATCAGAATATATTGAATGGAATGGCTTACGTGTAGATTGCTGTCGCAATATGGCATGGAAATATGGGAAGGAATTAGAACTTACCTCAACAGAATATCGTATATTACGATTATTATTGGCTCATCCAAAGCAAATATTTTCAGCTCAAAATATCTATGAAAGTGTCTGGGAAAAACCATTTTTCTCTACTGATAACAACTCTGTTATGGTGTTTATTCGGAAATTAAGAGATAAAATTGAAGACGATTCCCGACATCCTATCCATCTCGTAACTGTTTGGGGAAAGGGGTACCGTATTGAATAGAAAGCTCAAACTTGTTTCCCAACGATTGGGAATAAAAATGTTAGCTATTGCGGCTTTTGCACTTATTTGTGCATGGTTAGGACATTATTTGCTATCTGATGTGATTGCGGAATGGTTTTTTTATAATTCAAAGTTTGATGCTTATTGGGAAGCAAAAAGTGATGCTGCTGTACAAGACTTTCAAAAGTATGTAACTAATCACAATCTTTCGACACAGAATGCATTGACTGACACGGAATGGAATAAGCAAAATTCTGATATTTTTTTGTTCACAGAGCCGGAACACCTGTATGAAGAAAAAATAGCATCCACAGAATTTGAAGATGAAGACAAATACGAAATCATATACTGCTCGGATGGCGTTATCTACGCTACATCTTACTCACCGGGAAATTCTTACTTTTTTTGGTGGAATACTGCTGGTTTGTTATTTGGATTTTTTCTTTTCCTGGGAATTCTTATACCTTTTAACGCTTATACCATACATCGAATCAACAAACTTTATCAGCAAGTATTACTTTCTTCTCAATCTGGAAGGAATTGTAGTATTAAAATTGGAGGAAGAGATGAAATAGCAAAACTCGGAAATGAAATTGAATTTATGAGAATATCGTTACTATCCTTATTAGAAAATGAGGAAAAAATGAGATCTGAAAGAGAGCAAATGGTCGCATCACTTTCTCATGACCTTCGTACTCCTCTAACTAAACTTACCGGGTACTTAGAAATAATGATTCATAAAAAAGATTTAACAGAAGCAGAGCATAAACTCTACCTTACAAAAGCCATCGAAAAGGCATATCATATGAAAATTTTGACAGATGAATTGTTTCATAAATTTGTGACAGAAACAGAAAATAGGTTTGAGTATCCAAACGAACTAATTGACGGAGGAGAATTTCTAAACCAACTATTGTATGAGGAATGTACTGAACTGGAATCTGAAGGATTCTTGGTAAAACAAATTCCGATGTTTAATTCTGGGTATTTTTGCCGTTTACATATAGGAGATATTCGAAGATCATTTGATAATATTTTTTCTAACTTGCGGAAATATGCAGACCCTAAGATTCCAATTGTTATCACAGAAAAAGAACAACAGAATCAAATTTGCGTCATGATTGAAAACTATAAAAGTAAGCAACCTTTGAAGACAGCAAGCCATAAAATAGGTTTAATGACTATTCAGACATTAGTAGAACAGAATGGTGGTTCAGTAAATATAGAGCATGATATTACTAAATTTTCTATTGAAATTCTTCTACCAGTTATGCAAGTACCTGATTGTAATAGCGATATTTAATTGGGATCAATTACATGTATATGATTAAAAATAAGAATTATTAAGGATTTGATGTGCCAGAAAATAAGAAATGAGATTTATACTATCCTCATGTTAGATTGATTCGATCAACATAAGTATCTAAACAAATATGAGGAGGTATATTTCAATGAAAAAATTAGCAAATCAAATCATGAGTTTTATCCTGGTCTTAACAATGGTATTTGCAACGGGTACTACAGCTTTTGCCGCAGAGCAAAATAGTACATTGTACAAAATACAACAGCTTGTACAAAAAGCGGAATCAGAAAGAGAACGGTACGGTGAAGCCACAGATGAAACCGCTAAACAGTTACAGGTTGCCCTTGAAGCTTTGGGGGTGGAAACTGGTTCATATTCAGGGACTCAGCCGGTTGTCTTAGAGGATGTGATCGCTACTAGAGGCTATGGACAAACACATGATTTAGGAAAGGGTTGGACATATAGAGTTGATAGACCGTCTTCTGACAATGCTAAGCCCCATGTACATGTAGATAATAATAGCAAAAATATTCATGGTGTAGAAAACGTAGATGGAACACCAAGTCATGGGAAAACTCTTGACGGTTCGAAAGTTCCTAAAGATGTCCAGAAGAAAGTTAAAGATTCAAAAGATTATAAAAAAGGACAAAAAGATTTGAAAAAGATGCAGGAAGCGAAAAGAGAGATACACCGCAGAAAATTGAATTTGTCTGTGAATAAAGACCTGCTGATTGCAGCCGGTATTTTTGTCACAGCTGTAGGCGTTGCCTTTGTAGCACCTGAATTTCTTCCTGCATTGTTAGCCGCTGTTTAACATTTGCAGGAGTGTGGTGAAATGGTAAATTATATATTTAAATTAGAATTCAACTATAAGGATACGATTTTTTTTTCTATCCAAAATGAAGAACGAGATGTAGCTCTTATTGTGTTTGAAGATTGTTGTCGTAAAGGAGAATTGCTTAAAGATTTCCCTTTTCTGTGTCCACAGTACTATTCTTCCGAAGAAGAATGGGACGATGATCGCAATTTGATAACAGCAAGTGTTTATGCTCTAATTGAAGAAGAGTATCCGCCAGAAATGCAAGATGATATAGAATATCTTGTTGAATCCATGATAGAATATAAACCTGCTGTAAATCATAAAGTGCAGTTTTTTAATAATCCGACGGTTAGAAAATATTACAGTGAACGAACAGAAAATAGAATGCAATTTATTAATTATGTATTGTCCTTATGTGAAAATAAAGAGACAGTATCCTTAAATGAAGATGACTTCAATCACCTAACACAATATAAAGCTAAACGTGACAATTAACTCAAAAGACCCACCCGATTATCTTAATTTCAGGTGGGTCTTTTGGGTTTTCGTAAAATCGTATTAATAAAGCTACAAGATAGATATTCGATCAGCTGACTGGGAAGAAGAAGCTACCAACTTATCCAGAAACATTATAATTTGTATGAGACTCTGAGATATCATTTTCTACTATACTACTGATAATTTACTGACAAACAAATTATGAATATATCTATTGCAATTTTACAAAAAGAAAAGCCTCATCCCTCGCTGATTGAGAGATGAGGCGAAATGATTATGCTGTAATCTCCGGGATTTCTCCGACAAAGTTATAAACGATTCTGACTTCCTGCACCTTCTGTCCGTCAATCTTCTTGACTTCGCCCACCAAAATTTTGCTGATGAGCCGGTTCAGCACCGCTTCATCCAGTTCTTCAATGGCTGCATAGCGCCGGATTTCTTTGATGAAGGTGCGGACTTCATTTTCCTGTTCGTCAGAGTGGCGCATCATCAACAGTAGGTCTTGCAGGCGCTTCTGGTTGGCTTCCTGCTCTTGTTCCAGTGTTGCTGTCAGCTTCATAAAACGCTGCTCAGTCAGGATTCCTTTTGCCTTATCGGTATATAGGCTCAGGAACATCTCATCAATTTCACGATTTCTGCTTTCCAGTCGTTGACATTCCTTCTGTGTCTGGGAGGCATCCAGAAGATACCGGCGCTCCATCCGGCTGCTCAGCCGCTGATAAAAAGCATCGGCATCTTTGAGCGCAGTCTTTGCCAGTTCCTGAATATCTTTCAGCACAAGGTTGTATAAATCTCTGGCTTCGATCTTGTGGCTGGTACAGGCGTTCTTGCCCAGCCTGTTGTAGGTCTGGCAGATATAATACGCCTTATCAATCGGTTCCCGCTGTTCGCCGGTAAAACGGTTCTTTCCGGTTCTGCCAACCTTTTCATACCGCACCTGCATGGACTTTCCGCAAGTCGCACAATAAATGATACCGTGGAACAGGTTATAAAAGGGGCAGGAGTTGCCCTTCATAATGGTTGGTCTGCGGTCAATGATTTCCTGCACCTGCTCCCATTCTTCCGGGGAGATGATTGCTTCATGGCAATCCTCGATAATTTCCCAGTCCTCACGAGGGATAATGTCATAGGTGTTGGAACGAATCCCTTTCTGATGTGTCCGGCAGACCAGATGTGCGCCCTTATAAAAGGGATTCCGCAGGATATGGCTGATTCTTGCACTTCCCCATGAATAGTAATTTACATCACATTCTGTGTTGCTTTTTACTCTGGTGATCGGGACTTTATCATCCATGAGCTGCTTTGCAATCCGCATACATCCCCAGCCATCCAGCGCCATATCATAGATTTTTCGGATTACCGGTGCTGTCTCAGGGTCACGGATCAAATGTCCCTTATCCTCCGGGTCACGCATCAAACCGAGGGGCGGCTGCCCACCACAAAACTTTCCCTGCCGGGAACGGGTCATACGCCCTGCCAGCACCTTTTTGGAAATATCCCGGCTGTACATATCGTTCAGGATATTCTTAAACGGCGTAATGTCCATTTCCTGACGGGTCAGGCTGTCCACTCCGTCTGTAATGGCAATATAGCGTACATTGTGTTTTGGGAAAAAGATTTCGATATAGCTGCCAGCTTCGATATAATTCCTGCCCAGTCTGGACAGGTCTTTGGTGATAACGCAGCCGATCTTTCCCGCCTCAATATCGGCAATCATACGCTGAAAAGAAGGGCGGTTGAAATTGCGGCCTGTATAACCGTCATCCACATAATACTCATACTGGAACATTCCGTTTTTTTCGGCAAAGTCCCGGAGCATAAGTTTCTGGTTGCTGATGCTCATGCTCTCATTATCGCCGCCATCCTCCAGAGAGATACGGCAATAAAGGGCTGTGATTTTCTGATTAACTTGTTTTTTCCTGCTCATAGTGTTCTCCTTCTATGAACAGGGACACGATACCATTATAATATCATGTCCCTGTCCATGATTCAACTGCTTTACGCCGCTTTCTGTGCCATTTCCCGATGCTCCAACCATTCCTCGAAGTGTTCGCAGGTCTGACGCTCGATCAGCTGCTCAAAGGCTTCTCGCATGGTTTTGTCCCCAGAAAACTCACGAACCACTACAAACTGGACTTTTTTATTCTGCTTCTTGTTTTTCTCCATAGGCTACCTCCATAGAATAGGGGATCAGACGGTGGCTGCGGCAACGAAGTCCGGCAACGGACATCAAAAAACCTGTAAACTATCGTCTGACCCTGATTTCTTACTTTTCAAATTTTCTTATAAAATCTCGTTGCTTTCGTTGCCGAAAACATAGATAGATCATAAAAAGCCTTTACTTGCGGGCTTTTTCTATATCAAAACCATAAATTTATCAGCAACGAACCCGGCAACCATCCCGGCAACAGACCGTCCTTGTCAGGCGATCCACTCCTGCGGAAGTTCCAGCTGACGGCATTCTTCTTCACTCAGTTCTACAAATCCACCTTCGTTGCTGGGTAGTTCGTTGCCGGAAGTGTCCCGTTCCCAGCCCTTTTGTCTGCCATATCCGGCAAACATCCGGGGATTGGAAAAAGGCTTCCAACCGGTCACAACCGTGTTCATGATCTCATTGATATTGTGGAGCTGCCACCGCTTCGGCTCATCAAAGGTATGTCCTAGCGCCTCCTTGAACAGCTGTTTTGAGCAGACCATGTTTCCGGTGTAGTGTTCCAGAAATCCCTGTATCTGTCCGGCTTCGGTGTCCTCCGGCATGAAGTCTTTCTGCACCTCCACCAGTTGACGCTGGATGGACTTGCTGAATTTCATGGAATATTTGCCGCTGTGGTAAATGCTCATAGCTTCTGCCCATACCTGCAACAGATACGCTCTGGAAGCGTCCTCGTCCTCCAAAATGTGAACCTCTGCATTCTCCGGGTAAATCATGATTGGGAGAAAGCGCCGGTTCCCGGCTCGATCCAGCGGCAGAAAGTCCAGCGTATTCGAGGAACCACCGAACACACACTGCCGAAGCCGGTCTTTAGGCTGAGATTCATAAGGTGTCCGGTAGGTTTCCTTCTGTCGGCTAATAAAGGAACGGATTTCTTCAATGCTCTTTGCGCTGCTGGTGGCAAGCATCTCTGACATCTCAATGATCCAGTGACCTTGTAGCTTTTGGAATACCCGGTCGTCATCCAACTTCTTCAGGTCATCAGAGAACCATTCGTCCCGGATCGCCAGCAGTCGGAAGAAGGTGGACTTCCCGGCACCCTGACCGCCCACCAAACAAAGCATTTCCTCATATTTGGAACCGGGACGGAATACCCGGCGTATAGCACCCAGCAGGAAATGTTTCAGCATTTCTTCCACATAGTCACTTTCATCAGCACCAAGAAAATGGTGCAGACAGGATCGGATGCGTGGTGTACCGTCCCAGACAAGGCTGTTCAGCACATCCTGAATTGGATGGTAACAATTTTCGTTTGCTACGATAGAAAGGGCAGCCGTGATCTTTTTCTCACTGGTCAGCTCATAGTTTCTCTCAAAATAGAGGAGAAGATATTTCACATCAGTATCCGTCAGAGCGCTGGTATTCCTGCGCCAGCCCAAGTCCTGTACAATGTCTACCCGGTCTGTCAGGAGATTAAGCCGGATGGCATCCCGCAGGAGTGGATCGCAGCAGAACACAATCCGGCAGTTGTCGATGGTGTTGGCTGTTTTTCCCTTGTCGGTAACAGAAAGGCTCTGCCGCACCTCATCAACGCTCTGTTCCGGCGCTATGGCTTCGGCTGCGCTCATCACAGCCTGCTGGGTGGCTGGCGATAAACTCTGATATTCGCTGTTCAATTTTCCTCACCTCTTTTCCATACTCAGCAACTACAAAAGCTCGTTCTTCTATGCTGTCAGACAAAAGAAGATCCAACAGATATTCGATATATGGCTGCCTGTGCAGAGCCTCCACAAACAAAGGATTCCAGTCATCCTCCGGTTGTTTGGGCGCATATTCTTCTTTCCATCGTTCCAGCAAACGCAGGTAGTCGCACAGCACCCGAAAGCATTTCTGCTCTGCCTGCCGGTATCGCATTTCCTCGCTGATTTTTCTTTTGATTACTCTCTTTTGTGGCGGATCGTGGCCTTTGCGGTCAAAGCTGATTGAGAAGTCCTCTGCCAGCTTTAAGGCAGCTTCTTTACTGCTTAGTCCAAAAAGACGGGAAGTGAAATCAATCACATCTCCATCTGCCTGACAGGCAAAACAATGGAACCGTCTGTCCACCTTCATGCTGGGATGCCTGTCATCGTGAAACGGGCAACGAGCCATCCCGTTGCGTCCTACTGAAATTCCATAAACCAAAGCAGCCTGCCTTGTGGTAACAGACTGTTTTACTGCTTCAAATACATTCGTTTCTTCCACCTCCAAACAATGCAAAAGGCATCCGGTTTCCATAGAAAATCAGATGCCTCACAATTCCATATCCTGTTTTCTTGTTGGAGCAATCCGTCCTTCACGCTCCCAGCGCTCCCGGTTCTCCCGATCAGCGTCCAGTTTGCCTTGTGCCAGCTTCTCCTTAATGGATTTTCTGGCTTTATTTTTGATCTGCTCTTTGCCAGCCTGTTTGACCTCCGGTTTTAACAGCACCGCCTGTACCTTTTTGAGAACTTTTTCAGCAGACTGCTGTAATTTTTCTCGCACCCTACTCAGCAGAGTGTTCGCTATCTTCACAACTTCTGGCGAATTTTTGGCATTGGGCGATACCACGCTCTTTCGATATTTCTCAATTACTTCCATACCTTCAAGCTGGGTTTGTTCCCGAACCTTGTCGGTCACAACCTCCACCGCCTTGTCATAGGCTGCACCGGAAACATCTTCCAGTAAGGTTTCTACATCCTCAATTTTTAGCGTCAGTTCCTCCAGCTTTTGCTCCTGTGTCGCCAGCTGCTCCTTCTGCTTCATCAGGATATAATCCTGCTTTTCCAAATAGTCACGCCCACCATAAGACGGCTCCTGTTCCAGATGCAGCCCATGCCGTTTGGCAATGTCAAATAAGATTGTCCGACAGACTGCATCAAAAGTCTGTTTCCGGTTATTGTGCTTTCCTTTTGGCTGTTCCGGTTTAGGGAGAGGGATACCCAGTTCCTCCAACGCCTTTTCCTGCTGGGGGCACAGCTCTCCATACCGATTTTCACAGTCAAATACATGGCGCTCATGGATGTGCGGAGTCCCTTCATCCAGATGGAGCGCCCAGTCTAAAATGTGGATATGAGAACCGAAACGGTTTTCAAATTCCTCATAAAATTCACTGACAATGAGCGCTAAAGTCTCCGGCGGAACGGATTCTTCCATAGTGCCGATCTGGTAGATGCTTTCTTCTGGACAGGTCTTGTTATTTTTCAAAAGATCATCCACAGTGCGATTGCGCTCAATGTGCCGGGTTTTCTCGTTCCGGGCGTTCTGAGCATTGACATGGTCGGCATAATGCTCGTAGTAATACATCCGTTCAATTTCCTCAAAGCTGAAATCCGGCTGCTCTGGGTTTTCCCGAAAGTCGTGGGTGGTAAAGCCCCGGTAACAGTCCCAGTACACATTTTGTCTGGCACGCTCAGCGTCAATGTGTTCGCTATTTTCTACATCGAACCGACGGTCATTGTGCCGGGGATTGTAAGTGCCATGCTTCCCAGATCGTCCATTGTGTCTTGTTAATTTCAAACATTTTTCCTCCTTCCTGCAAAGATGTTCTGGGCTGGGGAGGGCGGCAAAGCCGCCAGACCTGCGAAGTTTTGCGTCAGGTAATACCCAGTATAAGTTGACGCAGGCATCAACTTTCCCTGGGCAAGGCGTTTCACCCTTGACCCGATGAGGCTGGCTGCCCTCAACCCGCCAATGGGCGTTGCCCCTTGACCCCAGCAGTGCGCTGCCGCCCCTGCACCCCGGCACAAAGGGCTGGCTGCCCTCTGTACTCCCGCACCGGCGAAGCTGGCCTTCACCGCAGAAGCGGTTTTTGCCAGTTTCACCGGCTCCGTATCCGTACATTTACGCCCATAGGCGAGAAGTGGATACAGAATACGCCTGCGGAAATTGCCGATCAAAACAGCGGGTGCAGACCCGATATTTTTTCGTAAATCGCCCTCATTTTAAGCGATTTTTTCTTCTGTCTGTATGACCTGAAAGCCATGCTCTTTTGCGTACTCCCTTGCAGCTGCCAGCCGTTCTTCGCTGTACGGCGGCACCAGCCGGATCGAAAGTCGGGACTTGTCCAGTACATAGGTCACGCTACCTTCCGGCGTACTGCGTTCCAAGCGGCACAGCAGAGGGTACTTCCGGCTGAAATCCTCCAGTCTGCGTTTCAAGCTGGCATTGAAGGTGTAGATACTGGCAATCGTCTCGCCCTCATTCCAGTTGATGATGGTTTCTTTTTCATATTTAGACAGCTTCCTCATACAGTTCCTCCTCATAATCGGTGTTTGCTTTCAGCGCACGCAGACTGCGTCTAATCCGGCGGTATTCGTCCATCTCCATACGCAGATGATGGTAAAAGGCTTCGTACCACCTTTCCTCTGTCTCTGTCTCAATTTTACGAGCAAGATGAAGCATCTGGCTTTTCGCCTCCGGGTCAACAGTCAATGCTGTCAGCCATTTCAGCCTTGTCACTGTGTTGTGATGGCTGGGGCAGGCGTAAGCGTAAAGAATTTTCTTTTCCTTCATATTCAGTTTCATAATGATCTACCTCCATTCATTTGGTGCGGTATATCCCGCATCGTTTATTTTTCTGTCTGCCGGTCTGTCTGCAAAGTATTCCTGCCCGGATTCTCTCCCAGCGTATTGTCCTCTTTGGTGCGCTCTTATCGTAGCGTCACTTCCCCGGAGGTCATCCCCCTTGCAGCCGGTCATTCATTTTTCAAGGTTCTATGTCTCCTGACAAGAACCAGTTTACCGAAAAAAGAGGGCTGCTCCCGTATGTCCAAGACGCAGGAAAAACACATGAAAACCGCATATTTCCACGCTCTCGGAAATGTGCTATAATGAAAAACAAAAACCGTTGGCAAGGAGGTGCTTTGATGTACACAAAACTGTCAATCCCGGAACGGCTCAAAGACCTGCGAGTGGTGGATAAGCACCTGACGCTGGAACAGCTGGCAGAACAGACCGGTCTGTCTAAGTCGGCACTGGGGAAATATGAGAGCGATGACTACAAAGACATCAGCCCATTTGCGATTGCGACACTGGCAAAGTTTTACGGAGTATCCACTGATTATCTGATGGGCGTGTCAGAAAATAAAAATCACCCAAACACGGAGCTTCAAGCTCTGCATCTGAGTGACGCTATGGTGGAACTTTTGAGCAGCGGAAAGATCAACAACCGCCTGCTTTGTGAACTGGCGACTCATCCAAATTTCTTGCGGCTGATGGTTGATATGGAAATCTTTATTGACCGGATCGCTGATATGCGGGTGAACCAGATGAATCTGATTCTGGAAGCTACCCGGCAGACCATTCTGAAAGAACACGCACCGGGAGAAAATGATCTGTATATGCGGACGCTGGAATTGGGTCAGGTACAGGAGAACGATTTTTACAGCCATATCCTTCATGATGATCTGGACAGCATTGTCCGGGATATACGGGAAGATCATTTGAAAGACAAGACCACAGCTGACCCACAGCCAACACTGGATGAGGTCAAAGAGAATTTTGAACAGGCCATACAGATGGGAAACGACACAGAAGCTATGATCCATGAGTTTTGTGATAAAATGCAGATTCCTTTTGAAAAAATTTCATCCGAGGACTTTTCGGCTTTTCTGCGGATACTGAGCCTGTCCAAACTGCTTAAAAACCCAAACAATATGCGGGGCAAAGCCAAGCCACAGCCGTATTATATGCCAAAAAAGAAAAAACGCAGGTAGCAAAAAGGCCATCCACTATAAAAGTGAATGGCCTCAGTTTTTCCACCTTCTCAGACGAAAATCATCTCAGACGAAAATCATCTCAGACCGAATGACTTCCTCTGCCCGGTGGCGTATGCTGTTCATGTGACCGACCCATGCAAGCTGGTCTTTTGCTTTCAATTCCTCCGTGACTCCCTCTGTTTCTTTTATCTGGGCAATGGTACAATCCAGACGGTTCTGTGCCTGCTCATCCAGATCGGCAAGATATGTCCACAGCTTTCCAGACAGAAGTAATTCATTGTACCGGTCGGAACAATACTCTTGCAGATATTCCCTGTGCATCCGTCCCCACCGTCCGATGGGGCGGCTTTCCTCCGGCAGCTGTAAGTCTGGAATATAGTAGTCTCCGACCAGAACATAGTCCAGACCGTTACTGTCATCATGGATATGCTTTTTCAATTTCTCCATAGCGAGCTCCTGTTTTCGTTTTATCCGAATCCAGTTGATCGTGTCCCTGTTCATCTGTTATTCAAGGCAACTGAACTCGTCACCATGAATTATGGCATATCCTTTCCGAGTTTTTGGTAGTTCAGTCCGTGGGAGGTCTGCGCGCCCCGGTTCTCGCTCTGGTTATAGCTGTCAATGGTTTCTTTCCCCAGCACGTCCGCGATCTCCTTGGCGTTCTTGCCTCTGCCACTCAGGAAAAGCGTACAGTCGCAGTTGTCGGAAATGATTTCCGCGGCATCCTTGTAGATGGCCTTTAGCTGTGACTGGCTCTGCAAAATGATAGAAGCCGATATTTCACGGCTTCGGATGGTGGCGATCAGCTTGTCAAAGTTGGGTATCTGGCCGATGGTGGCGAACTCGTCTAAAATCAGCCGTACATGGACGGGCAGCCGCCCGCCGTATTTGTCATCGGCCCGATCGCATAAGAGGTTGATAAGCTGGCTCTGCACCATGGCAAGAATGAAGTTAAAGGTCGTGTCCGTGTCGCTCATAATGAGGAACAGGGCCGTTTTTTCATCCCCGATGGTGTCAAGATCCAGCTCGTCGTCCTCCATCAGCTCCCGCACTTCCCGGATGTCAAATGGCGCTAATCTGGCCCCGCAGCTAATCAAAATGGAACTGCGGGTCTTGCCTGCCGACAACAGGAATTTTTTGTACTGGCGCACCGCAAAGTGTTCCGGGTCTTTTTTTTCCAGCCGTTCAAACATCTGGTCAACCGGCGATTGAAATTCCGGGTCGTCCTCGCGGGCTTCGCTGGCGTTGATCATTTCAAGCAGCGTCGTGAAATTCATTTCATCGTCCGGCGCTTCGTACCAGATGTAGCCAATAAGGGCCGAATACAACAGACGTTCCGACTTCACCCAAAAATCTTCGGCGCTTTTTTCGCCTTCCCCCTTGGTGTTGCAGATCAGGGTGTTGACCAGCTTTAAGATGTCTTTTTCCGAATGAATGTAGCGGAATGGGTTGTATCGCATACTTTTGGAAAAGTTGATGGTATTCAGCACTTTGACCCGGTAGCCGCTTCGCACAAGGAGCTGGCCCACCTCACCGATCAGGCCCCCTTTCGGATCGGTGACAATGAAGCTAACCGGATAGAGCTTAGAGGTACACTGCATCAGGTTCGGCTTCACAAAAAATCTCGTCTTGCCGCTGCCGGAACCTCCGATGACCAGCACGTTTTTGTTCCGGGCGGTCTTGGGGTCTTTGGGGCGGTTGTTCATGGTGAGGCGTTCCGTCTGGGTCAGGAGAATGTTGTTATCAAACACCGGGTCGATGTACGGGGCGATATCTTTGGGGCCGCCCCAACGGGCACTGCCGTATTCTACGCCTTTGCGGTATTTCTTGGCGTTCTTGCTCTTGCAGTACACCATCAGACGCAATGCCACCGCACCGGCCACACCCACCGCCAGATCGAACAGGTGGAAGCTGGGGGCGGCGTTTGCAAAGGCAAGGGAGAAGCCGTCTGCAAGGTGCAAGAGCTTTTCCGACAAGTCCGCCCCAGCCGCCAGCCGGTAGGTCTGTCCCAGCTTGCCGAACAGGTAAACGAACAGCAGATATGGTGCGTTGGACAGGATTTGTTTTCTTACTTCTGGCTTCACAGCGACAGCCCCCTTTCCTTGACTTTCTCCTTTGCCCGCTGCTTATCTTTGGCCGCGCTCTTTTGTTTCATGGCGGATAGGGGCTTTCGGATGGAGGGGCGTTCCTGCTGTTTGAGCTTCTTGGCCGTAAACTCCTTAAACGCCTGTTCCAGATTGTCCGCCTGCTTGGATTTGAAAATCACGATATACCGGGGCGGATGGATGGATCGGTCTTTCCGCAGGGTGAAATCAATGTCGTATTTCTTGGCACAGGGCCGAAACAGTCCGATGTTGGCATCGGTGATTTCAATGTTGGACAGGGCGCAACCGTCCTTTTTGAGCTGCCGCAAGCTCTGTCTGCCTTGGTGGGGGTTACTCTTGGCTGTTTGACGGGCAGCCAGAAATTTCTTCATGGCCGCCTGTAATACCTGGCCGGTGAGCTTGCCTGTCTTAACCGCTAATGCGATGGTTTTCTGTTCGATTTCTTCCTGCAACTGCTATCCCTCCTTTGGAAAGTCAAAGCAGGCAGGCAGCACAGCTTAGATCCGCACCCGCAGGCCGGAGAGGTCGTCGGTGCGGATACCCACCAGATACCAGTTGTCAGCCATTTCTATGCGGGTGGGCCTCCATCTGCCGCCTACCAGTACATCAAAGGTTTCTCCGCAGTGCAGGCCGCCGTAGTAGTCCGACAGGTCAAAACGGATGTCATAGCGGTCTGCCTGCTCGTCAAAAATCAAAGTTCCCTGTTTCATAGGGCTGTCCTCCTTTTTCAGATTTTGCCGGTGTTCATATCGTGGGCCACCAGTGCCGTATAATAGCCGTTGATGGTGCTTGGGGCGTTGAACAGAACCGCCAGCAGGTATTTCTTGATATTTCGGATTTCCGTGATGTTTTTGCTGATACAGTCAAAGACAAACTCCATGTGGGAGCTGTTCAGTTTCATCAGTTTTGATTTCACCAGCTCGGCGGGGTAATCGTCCCCGGCAATGCGGATAGTCGTTCGGGCGCTGCATACGGTTTCCACCAGCAAGTCCACGATTTCATCCAGCAGCTCCCGGTCAAGTCGGGTGTTCTGCACCAGATGGGAATACTCGATGTTGTCCATGATGATTTCCCGATAAACCGCTACGGCGCTCTGTGACTTCGCTCCCGTTCCTTTCCGTTCCGGCGGCGCAGCCGCTGTTTTCCCCAAAGGAGAGGTAGGGGAAAGGATAGGAATGGAATCGGTAGTTAATCCATCCGTAGTTAATGGGTCTTTAGTTTGTTTATCTTTATTTAATTGCATTGGATTTCCCGATACCGGGTTTTCCGACGTTGGATTATCCGATGTTGGATTTTCCAACACCGGGTTTTCCGATCCCGGCTGTTCTTCCTCCTCTGCCTCTGGCCGGGGCTGCGGCTGCTCATAAATGGTGTAGATCATATCGGCCATTTTGCCCTTGCCGTCCCGGTTCTGCTGGCGGGTGATGTACCCGGCCTTTTCCAGCTCCCACACCGCCGTCCGTATGGCGTCAATGTTTTCCCGGTTGATAAGGGAGAGGCCCTTTAGGGTAAAATCCCAATCCTCCGGCAAGGACAGCATTTGTGACAGCAGGCCCTTGGCCTTTAGGGATAGGTCTTTGTTCCGCAGGTGGTGGTTAGACATCACCGTGTAGCCCCGGTTTTTCTCCACGCGAAAAACTGCCATCTCGTCGTCCACTCCTTTCACTTGAAATTTCACCGCTCCGTCAAGGGCGGTGAGCTTGCCCGACTGGTAAGGACATTCTGCATAGACGCAAAACTGATACTTCCAGTGTGGGCGGTAAAAGCGGCAGGTGCCGCAGTCCTCCGGCGCTCCGGCCTCGCCGTTGTCAAAATGATCCGCGCCTGGCCTTGTCTGCATGAGCTGTTCAAAGGCCCGGTCACTGCCGGACGTAAAGTACATAGGCGGTCGCTCCTTCCTCTATTTGGGCGCAAAAAAGCGGCGTCCTGATCTCCACAAAGGGAAAAGAGAACGCCGCCATCTGCGGTGTTGTATTCGATTTTTCGATGTGCGCTGTTTGGGATAGTGGACTTCATGGGAAAGGAAAGCGTGTCAAGGCTCTCTCCGAATGTAGTAAATGGGTAGTAAATTCGGTGTCCTTATCCCGTGATTTGCCCGTATTTCCAGGCTTTTTGGAGATAATCAGAGTTTTTTCTTTATAATTTATCAATAATCATACCAACATGAAGCACACGAAAACAGATTGTAACGCGACTTTACTTAATAAATACAAATGAAGAGCAATGAACCTATCTATTCATTACTCTCCAAATATTACCTTTAGCTACTATTTTATTGATACTTGTTATTATCAAAATACTATTTAAGAATTTACCCTGCTTTTACTGAAGACTCATATCCTATTTTTAGAATCTTACATATAATTTCTTGCATATCAATATTTCATGCATAAGCAAATACACCCTTTTTAGATAAAACAAACCCAACAAAATTCTGCTTTTAATATCTTCTTTATTACCAAGGCTTTAATCAATAACAACCCGTAAAATAATATCAATCTTCATACTTGTTTTCTTTTCCCCTGCTATATTGCATTCATATCATGTAAAATTACTCTGTTTCACCTTTCCATCTGCTGCGAAACAAAATAGAACCAAAGCCTATGCCTATTGCCCCTACAAAAATTGGCGGCCATGGATACGTAACATCAATCAGAATACTAAGCGTAAATGGATAGGACACAGATACCGCTGCCATAGCGTTATCTCCTACCATTTGTCCGACATAAACTCCATCCATAAAATTGTAAAGCCCAACAACCACCATGCCGATAATCGCAGGTACGCTAAGTTTTAATACTAAACTTTGCAGGCTGTCATGAAGCAGCATAGGCCGAGTATCATTTTTATTTGACATCATATCACATCCTTTTCTTTTAACTGCCAGCCTTTTAAGTTACCAAAAATGTTTTATTTTGTAAAAGCAGTAATCTTGATGTACAATGTCCATCATTCTTTTAAATCACATAATAAGCCTGCCAAATATTCTGCGTTCTCTTTCTGTTCCATACAAGTATAATGGTTTCCAGGGGTTTCGATAACGTTAAAAGCGCCTAATGCCAATCCCTCCCATGTCTCCAACACCATTTTCTTAAATCCCACTTCGCCCTCCGGGGCAAAGAAATAATTTATTGTACCTAAATACAGGCATATTTCATAATGCATGGCTTCAAATGCCGCAACGCAAACCTGATATAAACTCTTAATAAGCTCCATCGGCATCTCTACATTCGTATTCTTTTTACACTCTACTGCGTATAATCCGAACCGTTCTTCTTTCTGCATCGTTGCCAATTCTCTGAAAAAGTTACCTAACTGCTCCCGTTCGGTTGTTCCAGATATACTTGTCAGAAAGCCCTTATTAATTACTCCTTTTTTCATTGATTCCTGGACTATAATCTGCTCATACAGCGCAGGATTCGGCATCTCAATATCTGCGTAAGAAACTGGGATATTGTCCAAAAACATCATTTCCATTAGCAGTTCATCTTCTACCTTAAATGAAGGAGGCAATAAAAGGCTGTCTAATATTGAGAGTGACTTCACGGTTATTGAATTTTCATTAAGGCGGTTTGCCGTCTCTAATGCTATAACACCACCGAAACAATACCCTATCAAACTTACGGCCTTTACCTGATAACTACAGATTATTTGGGAATATATATCTGATAACATCCAAATCAAATTAGTTGACGGTATTGAACAATACTTATTCGTATCTTTAATACCTATCCCAATCACTTTTTCTCCCTTACTTGCAATTAAAGAATCTGCAAGATAGTCGAAACGGTTAAATGAACCTAATGCACCATGGAATATTATACTAAGTCCTTTCTCCAGATCTCCGCCATATTCCCTCACAAATACAAGTTCAGAGTTTGTGTCCTCCATTTTCTTCTCTTCGACTTCCGTTTCTGTATTATTCCTAATGAACTCCGACAGTTTTTGAATGGTCGGATTATAAATCAGTTCTCTCAGTAAAGCGTCAAAGGCAATATCCTTAGAAATTTGTTCTCTAACTTTTGTAGCCATCTGGGCGAGTATTAGTGAATCCGCTCCCAAGTCATAGAAATTGTCAAATACCCCGGCTGCGCTTTGGGGAACAACGCTGTTCCAAAGCTCTATCAGTTTATTCTGTAGTTCATCAGGATTTTCTTCCCGCATTTCTTTACCTTCTGCGTTTTCCTGTTTAATGATTAACTTTTTAATTTTATCCCGGTCTATTTTCCCATTGGCAGTCAGCGGAAACTCTTCTACCGAAATAATATCCGCAGGAATCATATACTTTGGTAAATACGCTTCTAAATATTGTTTTAAATCAAAATTCTTCACATTCCCTTGAACAGTCTTTACAAAAGCATAAATATCCGTTTTTACCTCATTCAGCACCACCATAGCCTGTGAAACAGATTTATGCTGTTCCAGAGTAGACTGGATCTCTCCTAATTCAATACGGTGTCCTCTCAGCTTTATCTGATTATCATTTCGCCCCTTAAACTCAATCTCACCATTAGGCAGATAACAGCCAATATCCCCTGTTTTATACATTCTGCCATTTTCTCTGCCCGTAACAAACTTTGCCTCTGTCAGCTTATGGTCATTATAATACCCTTCGGCAAGACCTGTTCCCCAAATACAAAGTTCTCCTGTCACGTATACCGGGCATGGGCGTCCTTTTGCATCATAAATAGAGAATCCCTGATTCGATAGAGGTTTGCCATAAGGTATACTCACCTCACGTATCTCATTATCAACACATTCATGATATATGGACCAGATAGAGGCTTCCGTTGCACCGCCTAAGCTGATAACCATGGCATCACCAGCACATTTTTGTATATCCCCAGGCATGCCTACCGGAATCCAGTCTCCTGATAACAGCACGACGCGAAGTGGCAGCTTCTCACTCTTACCAGTAAAATAACCGGTTAAAATCTGCATAAACGCGGGTACGGAATTCCAGATGGTGATTTCGTATTCCTGTATAAGCTCTACCCAATGAGACGGGTCCATGTATCTTGAGAGTTTTGGATAAACCAAGGTTCCTCCGCATGATAATAATCCAAAAATATCATAGACAGACAAATCAAAATTAAGTTTTGACAGCCCTAACACCGAGTCCTGACTACTGACGAAAAATTTCTGGTTAATATCTTTAATTGTATTCCAAGCAGCTTTATGTGTGATAACCACACCTTTAGGAATACCAGTAGTTCCTGAAGTAAAAATAATATATGCCAAATCATCGGGGGTTCCTCGCAGTATCATACTGTTATTACTTATTGCCTCGATCTGGTCTACCGGTAACACCGGCACATGTTCAAAAACTGCACTATGACCCGAATGAACAAGAACTGCTTTTATATCAGCATTGGCTACGATTGTGTTCCAACGCTGTTCCGGCTGCTCTAAGTCAACAGGCACATAAACGCAAGAAGCATATAAAATACCTAATATCGCAGCTACCTGAAATCGACTTTTGGGGAGCAAAACTGCAATATTGCTGCCTGGTTTAATCCCCATTTCACTCAGGTGGTCTGCAATTCCTAAAGCCATATGATGAAGTTCCAAATATGTAAATTTATCTGCGGAGTCAATCACTGCTGTTTTTACAGGTTGCTTCTTAACCTGTTCCAGGAACTCGTCATACAGCATTTGAGAAGATATCTCTTTTGCAGTACTATTTATGCCAGCTATCCGCTCCAGGTGGTAAAGATTCTGGAATGAATCCAGCCAGTTATATTCCAAAAACTTTGAACGTGCGGCCCTTGTCCCCTTTGCGTGTATGGACTCTGGTTGGAGCCCCGCAGCTGGGACAGGTGCCAGGAAAGCTGTATATGGAATTATCCCGGTCAAGGCTGTCCTCTATATGGGGGATAATCATATTGCGTTTGGAGACTAATATCCGACAGCCTGGCTGCAGCTCCAGATCTTTGATAGAGGTAAGGTTATGGAGACTTGCCCTGGAAACCGCGCAGCCGTCAATTTCAATGGTGTCAAACAATGCAGCTGGGGCAAGCTGTCCGGACCTGGTAGGCGTCCATTCGATTGAACGGAAAACTGTTTCAAACGCATCCTCCTCAAATTTGAAGGCTAGGCCGTCTTTATAAACACGGCTGGTTCTGCCGCAGTTTTTTGAATAGGAGATACTGTCATAGACAGCTACAATGCCGTCAATCGGGATCATTTTTTCCCTGGCAATCGTCTCGCTTGATGTAAGTTTCAATCTGTTCTTCCGTAGCATTTTTATCAATGGTATAGGAATCACAGTAGACAAATACATAATCTTTCAGTTTTAAAAGTTTTGCGGATCGGCTGTCGCTGATGACTGCTTCATTATCAAGTCCTTTTAACACATTAAACGGGATAAAAGATACACAGCGTTCTTTACAAACGGCAGAGTTTAAGGTACGAATCGAACCGGACGCCAGGTTTCTGGGCGTTTTGTAAGGTTCTCCCTTCCGATCCAGGATAGAAGTTAGGAGCTTTTCAAAATCATCAATCCGAATATGTGCTTCTCCTGTAATAACCAGCCTACCTTGCAGAACCCAAAAGTGAAAGATAGCCAATTTTTTACTTGTGGATATGATTAGCAGATGTTTCGAAATGAAACAAAATATATGAATGATGGTTTAATAATACACAAATATAGACTAGTTGCACTAAAATAAACTTGTATAAAAGGGAAAAATTGACATAATATACAAAAACGGCTTGAAAAATGGGAATATAAGGGATAAGATTTTAATAACAACAGGAATTGGGAGTGGAAAAGAAATGGAGCAGGAACTGAATGAAAATATGATGAATGTTTTAAAGAATGAGTTAGTAAAGGCCCTTGGCTGTACAGAGCCAATTGCTATTGCATATGTTTCAGCTAAAGCGGCAGAGGTGTTAGGCTGTATACCGGAACGCATTGAAATTGCCTGCAGCGGAAATATTATAAAGAACGCTAAAAGTGCAGTAGTTCCAATGACAGGAGGCATGAGGGGAATTGAGGCGGCTGCCATAGCTGGTGCTATCGGAGGAAAGGCAGATAAGCAGCTGGAGGTTTTAATGGAGGTGACAAACGAAGAGCTTCGCTTATGTAACAGGCTGCTTTGGAAAAAGATGTGTACCGTATCACGTCTGGAAACCATGGAGAAGCTTCATATCATTGAAAAAATGTTCGCGGGCTCAGATGAGGTTGAGATAGAGCTGGCCAGAACACATTTAGGAATCACTAGAATTGAAAAAAATGGATCGCTTATTTTTGAAGCCAAGGTTCAGGAAAAGGAAAACGGTGTTGATTATTCCTGTCTGAGTGTGGAAAATATCCTTGCCTTTGCAAATACAGTGCCGATGGAGGAAGTGATGTTTCTGATTGAAGAGCAGATACGCTGTAATACAGCGATTGCAAACAGAGGATTGTCAGAAAACTTCGGAGCCAATATTGGGAAAACGCTTCTTAGATATTATGGAGATGATATTAAAACTCGGGCAAAGGCTATGGCAGCAGCAGGCTCTGACGCAAGAATGAATGGATGCGAGCTTCCGGTAGTGATTAACTCAGGAAGCGGAAATCAGGGTATGACCGTTTCGTTGCCAGTTCTGGAATATGCAAAGTATCTTAAGGCTGGAAAAGAAATGACAATCAGGGCCTTGGTTTTAAGTAATTTGCTGGCGATCTATCAGAAATACAGAATTGGAAGACTTTCAGCATATTGTGGAGCAGTCAGCGCAGCAGCGGGAGCAGGAGCGGGAATTACATATTTGTATGGGGGTAATGAAAAACAGATTTCGGATACAGTCGCCAATACGCTGGCGAATATATCGGGAATTATCTGTGACGGAGCAAGCGCCTCCTGTGCGGCTAAGATAGCAACGAGCGTGGATGCCGCGATCATGGGAAGCATTATGGCCAGAGAAAATAACGCCTTTATGTCAGGAGATGGCATTGTAAAGGATGGGCTGCAGAAAACAATAAATGGGGTCGTGAAATTGGCCAGAGATGGAATGAAGACAACGGACGAAGTAATTCTAGATATCATGGTGAATGATTAAAGGTAGAAAAAGTAATTGAGCAAGATGAAATGCTCTGGTGATAAAGGAGGAGAAAAGGATGAGAATGAGAATTTTAAGTGTAGCATTAGCGGGAGCACTGGTAACAGCGATATTATCAGGATGTGGAGCCTCAGGCGGAGGATCAAATGCCGGCGCAAGGGGGGATTCAGGAAGTTCTGATACAATTCAGATTGCAGTAGCTGGTCCTATGACAGGTGATAATTCAGAGTATGGAATTGGTTTCACCAATGCCGCGAACATGATGGCTAAGGAATGGAACGATAAGGGAGGCGTGTTAGGAAAGAAGGTTGAAATTGTTCCCTATGACGATAAGAACACATCGGAGGAGGCGACAACAATTGCTCAGAAAATTGTATCTGATAAAAAGGCCGCAGGCGTAATCGGACATTTTGCTTCAGGTGTATGTATGACGGCAGCTCCGATTTATCAGGAAAATAAAATCATTGAAATCTCTCCATCCTCTTCACATCCAGATTATTCAGGAATAGGAGATTATATTTTCAGAAACAATACGATCATTTCCAAAGAGGGTGAGGCAAGTGTGGATATCTCAATCAATGATCTTGGAAAGAAGAAGATTGGAATTATTTCTATTATGACGGACTGGGGAACAAATACTTCTCAGATCATCAAGCAGCTGGTTGAAGCGTCAGGAGATCCAGATGTCAGGGTTGTTGCCCATGAGGAGGTTATGGAAGGCTCCGATGATTATACACCTGCAATTACGAAGTTGAATGAGGCGGGAGCAGATGTTGTAATCTGCTGTGGAATGTATAATCTGGTAGCTCCGGTTGCAAAGCAGTATAAGCAGATTAATCCGGATATTGCAATTGTAGGTTTTTCAAATGCCTATAGCCAGCAGCTAATAGAGCTGGGAGGAGAGGCAGTAGAGGGTGTTTGCTTCCCCGTTATTTTTTTCTCAGAATCAGATGATCCTGCGGTAAAAGCATATGTAGAAAGCTATACAAAGGATTTTGGAGCAGCTCCGTCAGCCTTAACATCTCAGGCATACGATTCAGCTGGAATGCTGCTGACAGCAATCGAGGAAGCAGGCACAACAGATTCGGAGACGGTGAAAAACAAATTATATGAGATTGAGTATAAGGGTGTTACAGGAGATACAAAGTTTGATTCAAATGGAGATGTTGATAAGGAATTTGTAAAGGTTACAATCAGGGATGGGAAGTTTGTCAGAATGAACTAGGCAGACATTCAATATATAAATTGATAACAGGAATTATAAGCTTAAAGAGCAGAGGATGCCTCTGATATGGGCATGTCCCATTGGAGCGAAAGGTATCCTCCCATAGAAAGGGTATCTCATGTTAATACAACAGATAGTGAATGGTTTGGCTTTAGGAATGGGATATGCGTTGATAGCGGTAGGATATTCTCTTGTCTTTGGTATTCTAAGACTTGTGAATTTTTCTCATGGTGCAATTTATGCCTTTGGCGCGGAAATTTCAATGGTTCTGATCGGTCTGAATTTCGGAGCTGTACCTGGAATTATTATAAGCATGATTGCAACCGGAATACTTGGCGTGTTGATTAATAAGGCAGCCCTGGAGCCATTAAGAAAGAAAAAGTCCATGCCGATCGCATCGTTAATTACCACAATCGGTATCTCCAATATTGTGACAAATCTGCTGATTGTATTTCTCGGTTCGGAGAAGAGAAATTTTCCCCAACTATTTAATTACGGCTCTGTTCAGTTAGGTGCAATCAGTATTTCATCAACACAGATTATGATGTGTGTAGTTTCTCTTTCGTTAATGTCTGTTCTGGTATTTATTGTGTATAAGACAAAAATAGGTCTTGCAATGCGTGCCAGTGAACAAAATTCGAAAGCGGCAAATCTGATGGGAGTTAATGTGAATTTTGTTATTTCATTCACCTTCTTCCTGGCAGGGGTGTCTGCAACAATCTCAGGAGCCTTAGTCGGAGGATATTATCAGATCGTATATCCTAATATGGGATTTATGGCAGGCTTGAAGGCATTTGCGGCAGCAGTGCTTGGTGGAATCGGAAGCCTGCCGGGAGCATTACTTGGCGGACTAATTGTAGGCATATCAGAGAGTATGGCGGCAACCTTTCTGGGCTCCACATACCGGGATTCTATCGCATTTATTATTCTAATTATTGTTCTGATTGTACGACCAAATGGTTTGCTTGGACGGAAAGGTATTACTAAGGTATAAATATGGGGAAGACTGGGAATGGAAAAAAGCAAGTAAGTTTACATCAAATGCAAACATTCATTGACAAATACAAAAAGATTTTGCTGCTCGCTACAGGCATAGCATTGATCGCCCTCCCTGTAATGCTGGACAATACGTATTTACTGACGGTATGTGTAAAAATTGGTTCATACACATTACTGGGGCTGGGGTTGAATGTTTTGACCGGATATACAGGACTGGTATCACTGGGACATGCAGGCTTTGTGGCAATAGGAGCATATACTTCATCCTTATGCGCAGTAAAGCTGGGAATGAATTTTTTTCCGGCGATGCTGTTGGGAATGTTAGTTTCGGGACTTGTAGGGGTATTATTAGGGCTTCCAACATTAAGAGTGACAGGAACCTATCTTTCGATTATTACATTAGGTTTTGGTGAAATTGTAAAGATGATTGCAATGAACTGGGCGTCTGTAACAAATGGAACATTAGGTGTTAAAAATATACCGAAGCCATCTATTTTTGGCATGGAATTAACCATTTCCAATTACGGATTATATGATCTGATGCTGGTTTTGGTAGTGCTGACAACTCTTTTCTGCATCGCATTGGTTAAATCAAAGACTGGCCGCGCACTTCAGGCAATCAGAGCGGATGAACTGGCGAGTACCATGATGGGAATCAATGTAACAAGCTATAAAATCCTTGCGTTTGTGATTTCTGCCTGTATCTGTGCGGTAGGCGGCGCATTATATTCTTCATTGATAGGATATATTGATCCAAATACATTTAACTTTGATGTATCAACATTGATTCTTAGTATCGTAATTCTTGGAGGGATGGGAACAATTCGTGGAATGTTTATAGGAGCAGCGCTGCTGATTGCATTTCCGGAAGTATCCAGGTTCCTGATGGAATATAGATTTGTATTATATGGTGTGATCCTGGTTCTGATGATGCGTTTCAGACCACAGGGAATCCTGGGATGGAAGTCTACGATGCCGTATCATCTTACGAAGAGGGTTCAGAAAGAAGTAGAAGCAATGGATCAGTATGGGCCTTTGAATTTGTGGAATGAAACAAAGGGGTGAAATAATGGCAGACAAAGGGCTGTTGCTGGAGGTTAAAAATATTACAAAAAAGTTTGGCGGCATTGTTGCTGTAGATCATGTTAGTTTTAATGTAAACAGAGGGGAGGTCGTCAGCATCATCGGACCTAACGGAGCTGGAAAGACAACTGTTTTCAATATGCTGACAGGTATTTATGAAGCAGATGAAGGAACCATTGTTTTTAAGGATAAGGAAATCCAGAATCAAAAGCCGAAGAAGATTGTCGAAGCGGGAATCTCCAGGACATTTCAAAACATCCGTTTGTTCTCCGATCTGCGGGTTATAGAAAATGTATTGATTGGAGCGCATATAAAAACAAACTATCATTTGTTCCAAGCTGTATTCAGAACCAAGGCATTCAGGCAAGAGGAAGACAGAAAAACAGCCAATGCAATCCGCCTATTGAAGTTAATTGATCTGGATCACAGAAGGGACGATTATGCGGCGAATCTTCCATATGGCGAACAGCGTAAATTGGAAATAACAAGAGCAATCGCAACAGGCGCTGAGCTGCTTCTTCTGGATGAGCCAGCTGCCGGAATGAATCCGCAGGAATCTTCAGAATTGATGGAGTTTATTAATAAGCTGAAAGGCCAGGGATATACGATTCTCATGATCGAGCATGATATGAGTGTCGTAATGAATGTATCAGACCGCATCTACGTCATTGATCATGGAAAGCCGGTTGCGAATGGCATTCCAAAAGAAATCGCAGATAACCCAAAGGTAATTGAGGCGTATTTGGGAGGAGCTCAAAAGGATGCTGAAAATAAGTGATTTGAATACATATTATGGGGTAATTCATGCATTGAAGGGAATTAAGATGGAGGTTGATAAGGGAGAAATAGTTTCTCTAATCGGAAGCAATGGCGCTGGTAAGACAACCTTGCTAAATACCATAGCAGGCGTTACAAAAGCAAGCAGGGGAAAGGTGGAATTTGAGGGGAAAGATATTACAAACTGCCCGCCCTATCGGATGACAAAAATGAATATCAGTATATCTCCTGAAGGAAGAGAGGTATTCCCAGAGCTTACAGTCGAGGAGAATCTCAGATTAGGAGCCTATATTGTAAAAGAGAAAGAAACGATTAACGCAGGCTATGAAAGAGTTTACAAGCTGTTTCCGAGACTGAAGGAACGATACAGGCAGCAGGCTGGTACATTATCAGGGGGAGAGCAGCAGATGCTTGCGGTAGGAAGGGCCTTAATGCCGGGTCCCAAGCTGCTGCTTTTGGATGAACCTTCACTGGGCCTGGCACCCAATTTTGTAGAGATGATCTTTGATATGATAAAAGAAATCAATAAACAGGGGGTTACTATCCTGTTGATTGAGCAGAATGCAAATATGGCATTGTCAGCATCAGATCGAGCCTACGTTCTGGAAAATGGTGTTGTGACAATGAATGGAGATGCAAAGAAGATTGCGTCAGATCCGAAGATCAAAAAGGCATATCTTGGACTTGGATAAGCAGGTATGTAGAACCTGGAAAGGCTGTTTTTGACGGCTGCATATGAATTATATTTGAAAGAGGTGTTATTGAAATGAAGAAAATTATTAATAATCCGGCAGATGTCGTCAGCGAATCGCTGAACGGTATGCAGCAAGCATATCCTGAATTTTTGGAGTATACTCCGGATGCGGAAATAATTTCACGCCATGAAAGAGGAAATAAGGTTGCTGTCATCTCTGGCGGAGGTGCAGGACATGAGCCTTTGCATGCAGGCTTTGTTGGAAAAGGAATGCTGGATGCGGCTGTATCCGGAAATATATTTTCATCGCCCAGCCCTGACAGGATCGGTACTGCAATTAAAAAGATGAATACGGGCAAAGGCGTTCTTCTGATTGTAAAGAATTATTCAGGCGATATTATGAACTTCGGACTGGCGCGGGATCTGGCAGAGGCAGATGGTATTGAGGTAGAAAGCGTTGTAGTAAAAGATGATGTGGCTGTTTTGGACAGTACATATTCAACAGGGAGAAGAGGTATTGCGGGAACTGTATTTGTACATAAAATCGCAGGAGCAAAGGCTGAGGCAGGGGCAGGTCTGCCGGAAGTAAAGGCTGCGGCTGAGCATGCCATTGCAAACATCCGCAGTATGGGAATGGCAATGACGCCCTGTATTCTTCCGGCAGTGGGAAGGCCTGGCTTCACCCTTGCAGAAGACGAGATCGAAATTGGTATGGGAATTCATGGAGAGCCGGGAGTAGAAAGAACAGGGATCAAAACCGCAAAAGAGACGGCAGAAATCCTTCTTGATAAAATTCTGGCAGATTACGACTACAGTAATAGCGAGGTTGCTGTTCTGGTCAATGGCCTTGGGGGAACTCCCCTTATGGAATTATATATTTTAAATAAGGAAGTACAGGCGTATCTAAAGAAGAGGGGAATTAAAGTGCACAAAACCTTAGTTGGAAACTATACAACGGCACTGGATATGACGGGCTGCTCTCTGACGCTGATGAAGCTGGATGCAGAATTAAAGGAATTGTTAGATAAGCCTTGTGATACGCCGGCGTTAAAGTTCTGAGGGGGGAAAGATGATGGGGTTTAAACTGACAGCAGCGGATTACGCGGAATATATTAAGCGCGCCTATGCTCTGATACATGACAAGGGAGATTATGTGACGGAGCTGGATCTCGCCACAGGAGACGGCGATCATTGGTCTAATATTAATATGGGATTTGAAAGTCTTGTTAAGGATATTGACAGCTTGGCAGCTATGAATATTAGTGATGAACTGAAGGAAATCGGAAAAATCATGATGTCTGTAATTGGAGGTTCCTCGGGTGTCCTATATGGAAGTGCATATTTGGCGGCAGCAAGGGCAGTTCAGACAAAGGAGGCATTAGGGCGTCAGGAGCTATATGATGTGCTTGAGGCAATGTTAAGAGCTATAGCCAGCAGAGGACAGGCAAAGGAAGGCTTCAAGACAATGCTCGATAGTCTTGCGCCTGCGGTAAAGGAATATAAGGTCTGTTTGGAACATAATTGTGATGACCAAACCCTGTGCGAGAGAGTGAAGAAAGCGGCTGTTGATGGAGCAGAGAATACAAAGAATATGGAAGCAGTCAGAGGCCGCGCAACCTATCAGGCAAATAAGGGGGTAGGATATTTGGATCCGGGAGCTGTAACGATGTCGTATCAGATTATAGCCTTAATGGATTATGTAGCTGAAACGCTTTAATCCATTTTATATAAAAATTTTCAGGAGGAAAAGAAATGATTAAGAACAAAGCAGAGGATAGAGGGCAGCACACCGAGGATTTAAGAAACGCATTTGAACATAGAGCAGCCTGGATGTATTTGATGTATAAAGAGGCAAAGAAGCAGGGGTTAAGTGATGCTTTTGCCCATGAAGCAATCAGAGCATGCGGACGCTTCCATGGTGAAACAAAGTATACACACACAGATGATTTTAATATTTTCTACAGAGAATTTATTAACGATAATGTAAAGGGTGTTTTTCAGATGGAAGACAACTGTAAAGAAGGAACGTTAAGCGTTGATTTCCACTACTGCCCGCTGGTAGCAGCATGGAAGAAACTGGGCGCGTCAGATGAGGAGTGCGAGGTGCTTTGTGATATTGCCATGGATGGTGACAGGGGTATTTGTGAAACGCTTAATTTTGATTTCTATCTCGGAAAAACAATTGCAAAGGGAGATGACATTTGTGAAGTAAGGATTAGCAAAAGGTAGGTCTGGGAAGCTTTTATTTTATATTTAACTGAAGAATAAGACTCTCATATGCAAATCATGCATGTGAGGGTCTCTTTCTTAATTTGCTGAGTAGACTATTTGTATAGGGGAGGGCAGAAGAATGGGGACAATGTTAGGAACAATAAAGGGGTTTGTAGATAATTTTGCAGGGGTGATTTCAGATGTATTAGATACAGATGTGATTATTACAGATTCCAGCATGAATATTGTAGGGAGTTCTTTCAGATATTTTTCACTGTACAACCATATTCAGTATGGTTCTTTGATTGCGACGGTTCTTATGAATAATCAGAATTTGCTGATAGATGAAAAAGCTTCGATACAAAGCTGTAGAGAATGTGAAAAATATAAGGAATGTAAAATGCGAGGCTTTATAGGAGTTCCTATTCGTTATGGGAATCAGATTTTGGGAGTGATTGCCCTTGTTTTGCCAAGATTTAAGGTGAAAACACTATTTGAAAACATTGGTTCTACTGTGTTTTTTATGGAACGAATGGCGGAATTAGTGGCAGCCAGGATACAGAATCACATTGAAAAGAAGGGGTTAAAACAGAAGATTATGCAGATTGAATCCATTCTGGATTTAATGGAGGATGCTGTTTTATATACAGATGTATATGGGAATATTCTATATTTAAATCAGACATTTCGGGATATTTTCGGGATAAAGGAAGATTATATAGGAGTAAATGCAGCCAGAATTTATCCGGAGCTTGAGGAATGGTACAGGAAGGGCAAAGGAATTGATAATGAAAAAGTTTCTATTCATTATGAAAGCGGGAGTTTTTATGGAATAATAAACAGCAAGAGAGTATGGCTGAATGAACAGGAATATGGCGTTGTTTTGAGCTTTCGTCCCTATCGGAATATTCAAGATACATCAAAGCTTTTCTCAATTGGAACACTTGTGACATTCAGGTGGCTGAAGCAGTTTTTGGGAGAGGAGATGATAGAGAAGGCAAAGAGGTATGCAAAAATAGATGAGAATATACTGATTTCAGGAGAAGATAATGTTTTAAATGAAATGCTCGGAAAAGCAATTTTTAATCAGTCGCCAAGGCGGCTGGAGGATTTAAAATTGGTTTATGCACAAAACTCCTATCGGGAATTGTTCGTTCATTATTTATTGGATGAGAATGGACTTTTGCGTGGACTGAACCGGGGAACGATACTTATTGTACAGCCAGAGTATCTGGCGCTTTATGTTCAGGAAAAATTAGCTGAATTTATAAGGACGGGACGCATTATATTGAAAGGTGGATACAGCATACACACAAATGTAAGGTTTATTTTTTGTACAACAGCGAATTTGGCAGAATTGGCAGAGGATGGAAGATTTAGTCAGGACCTTTATTATTTGATATCAAAGAATGAGATAAAAAATACGGAAACGCTGTATAATGACTTTACGATTTTTTCAAGATACATTCAGACAGGATTAAAATATTATTGCCATTTATATGAAAAAAACGAATTAAGATTATCATCGGAACATCTGAAGGGATTATGGAGAAAATACAGAGATTGTACAGTGACAGATATAGAATTCATGCTGGAGCGGATCGCCAGCAGGAGATATAAAGAAGATCTGTGGAAAAAGGAATTGACAGAAGAGGAGCACTGCTCTTTGGAGGAGCTTGCAAAGATACAGTTAAAAAAAATGCTTGCTGATGGATATAGTAAAAAGGAGATAGCTAATATCCTTAAAATATCAAGAACCACATTATACAGGAAATTAAAATCATATCAGTTGGAATAAACAGGGGAGGAAACATGTAAAAAGTATATGGAGCATTACATAATTTGAGCTTATGTATTCAGAAAAATATCATTCAAAAATCTCTAAAGTGATTGAAAATAACAAAGTAATTCTATATAATTTAACATGAAAAACAAAATTTAGGAGGTGTTTCTATGAAAACAGTAATTATTGGAACAAACCATGCGGGAATTGCGGCCGCAAATACACTATTAGATAACTACCCAAATCAGGAAGTTGTTATGATTGATCGAAATACGAACCTCAGCTATTTAGGGTGCGGCACCGCGCTTTGGGTAGGAAGACAGATTGATTCCTACGAAAATCTGTTTTATACCAGCTCAAAGGCATTTGAAGAGAAAGGCGCTTCAATCCATATGGAGACGACCGTTACGTCTGTAGATTTCGCTAAAAAATTCGTTTCCTGCATAAACAAGGAGGGAAACACCTGGAACGAGTCATATGACAAATTGATTTTGGCGACAGGCTCTTTGCCCATATCGCCGGATATTCCTGGGAAGGATTTAGACGGAGTCCATTTTTTGAAGCTATTCCAGGAGGGACAGGAAGTAGACAAGGAATTATCAAAGGAAGAAGTAAAAACAGTTGCTGTGATTGGAGCGGGATATATCGGTGTAGAGATTGCGGAAGCAGCGAAACGCAGAGGAAAGCAGGTTTTGCTTTTTGACGTAGCTCCAACCTCGTTGTCAACGTATTATGATGAGCAATTTACAGCAGATATGGATCAGCGGCTGGTGGATCATGGTATTGAAGTTCACTTCTCAGAAAGGGTAACAGAGTATCATGGAAAAGATGGGCGTGTTGCTGCACTAAAGACGGAAAAGGGGGAATATCCGGTTGACGCCGTTATCAACGCAATCGGCTTTATTCCTAATAATCAGTTGGGCAAAGAACATTTGAAGCTGTTTAAAAATGGCGCTTATCTGGTGGATCGGCGTCAACAGACCAGTGATCCTGACGTTTATGCGATTGGGGATTGCGCTACAGTGTATTCAAACGCATTACAGGAGGTTACTTATATTGCTTTAGCGACCAATGCCGTGCGTTCTGGAATCATTGCCGGTCATAACATAGGTGGAACGGAATTAGAAACCATCGGCGTACAGGGGTCGAATGGTATTTCCGTATTTGGCTATAATATGGTTTCTACCGGTCTTTCTGTGAAAGCTGCTGTGAAAGCAGGGCTGGAAGTAAGCTATACAGATTATGAAGATTTACAGCGTCCGGGCTTTATGAAGGAGAATGCGGCAGTAAAAATCAGGATTGTATACGAAACAAAATCCCGGAGAGTGGTGGGGGCGCAGATGGCCTCTACAGAAGATATTTCCATGGGCATTCATCTCTTTTCTCTGGCAATAGAGGAAGGTGTGACAATCGATAAGATGAAGCTGCTGGATATTTTCTTCCTTCCTCACTTTAACCAGCCTTATAATTATATTACAATGGCAGCCTTAGGAGCTAAATAAAAGAGCCCTAAATCAGAAATAATGTATGCACTTTGTAGAAATGTTGTAACGTAGGTTCTACGAAAATGCTGCACCCCCAATACGGTTTCAGTAGCTATAAAAGCCGCCTGGAACCGTATGTTCGTTTTAGAAAGATAGCCTTTGGTTGAATTTGATATGGAATTTCCATAATGCAGCATTTTAAGTTTGATCTTAGATATGCAGACCGGGCAACCAGGCACGTTTTTGTACTAGAAATCTGACAGATGTTATAAACTGAAGTAAAGGCAGTGCAGCAGGCAGGTGTTTGATGCTTAACTATCTATGGGCTGGAATGACTTTGACAGGCGTTCTATGGGGAGCCTTTCACGGACAGCTTTCAGCGGTTACAGACGGAGCTCTTCAGGCGTCTAAGGAGGCGGTAACTTTATGTATTACCATGCTGGGAGTTATGACACTCTGGACGGGAGTTCTGGAGATAGCTCACAGGGCAGGACTGGTGGATCAGCTGTCAAAAAAAATGTCGCCAGTTTTAAACTTTTTATTTCCCAGACTGCCTCCAGAGGGAGAAGCCAGGAAGCAGATTGCTGTGAATATGATTGCCAATGTTTTGGGGTTAGGCTGGGCTGCCACGCCAGCTGGGCTGCGGGCAATGGAAGAACTTAAGAAGGTAGAGGAAATGCAAAAGAAGAGCCAGAACCAGACTGGGGCCAGGAAGGCCCAGCCGCCAGGAACTGCCAGCAATGAGATGTGTACCTTTCTGATTATAAACATTTCATCCCTCCAGCTGATTCCCATGAACATGATTGCCTACAGAAGCCAGTACGGAAGCGTAGCCCCTGGGGCCATTGTAGGTCCGGCGCTGGTGGCGACGCTGATATCAACCGTAGTGGCAGTGATATACTGCAAGATCATGGATGTATGAATATTTATCAGGAAAAACCTGAGTACTGATTCGTTTTCATGAACGGCCTGGGAGTTGGAAGAACATTCGTCTCAGATGGCTCCAAGGCCTTCCGCCAGTAGATATTATACCGGGCTGGTTCGATGATACGCGAAAGCGGTTCAAAACACCAGACCGAACCATGTGCATCCTCCGGAGGGATACCATCGCCGGAGGATATGGTATAATCTCTGAAACAGAATGACCTTTTAGACGTTTAACGGGATTGTTTTTAGCTGGGGTTAACAGGCACGATAATGGCTGCAATAATATAGGCCAGAATCCCGGCGCTTGTACAGATAAAAAGAGCCCAGAGCAGGCGGATGATGGTGGGGTCTATGTTGAAATATTCACCAAGGCCGCCGCATACGCCGCAGATCATTTTGTTACGGTTGGAACGGTATAATTTTTTCTCCATAATTTGCTGTCTCCTTTTTTTATATGATAGTGAGTAAACAAAGATAATTTATGGATAGCCATCCCGATTCTACCAATCGTAAACGTCATCCCACCAATCATCCAAATCATACATGTCATCCGCTGGTCTATCCATGGCAGCAGCCCGTGCCAGAAAGAGAACGTATGCCTGGATTTGGTGTTTGGATAGCACCCTCCCATAAGGAATGCTCCTGCTGTAATCCCGGAACCTGCAAGCAGCAATGTGAGCCCGGCCAGTGGGCGTTGTTTTTTAGGGGCACCTCCATCTGCGCTTGAAATAGGCAGGAGTGGCTGCTATGATTAGAATGATCCAGAGGAATATCTTATGTTATATAACATAACTATACTATACATTATATGATATTGTATGTAAATAGAAAATGGATACAAGAATTTAAAAAGGTTCTTTAAAGGATAGCGTCAGAATTTCTTAAAGCTCTTTAGAAACTGTTTAGTCTCTGGACAAACTTAAGACACAAATAGTTTGTATACTCTATAACATCAACAAGCAGTCAGAGCTTTTCAATATAGATTTGAATGAATAAGCCGGCAGGATTGGCAGAAAGCCTTTCTTGCCGGCTCAACCTATGTTGCATAAATGTTCAAACTGGATCTGTATCTGTTAAGGCAATCTGGTCATAATCTATAAGAAAATCCACAGGAGGAATCTTAAAGACAGATTGCTCGGTGGATTTTTTGCTGCCACAATGGGCAAAGTGTATATGTGCTATATCTGGTGTCTATTAAAAATATAAAAAAAGACATATATGTTAAAGAGAAAGTAAGAAACAATCATAAAAATACACAATCGTTCATATAAAACCATTGTATTCAATCGTAAAATATGGTAAAGTACAACTAAAGAACAAATCAATCATATAAATGTTGCATATTGAACGTGAAAGGGGATAACAATATGAGCAAAGTGAGCGAGATGACAAGGGAGTCCTGGATCATGAGCACATTTCCGGAGTGGGGTACCTGGCTGAACGAGGAAATTGAGAATGAGGAAGTAAAGCCGGGAACTGTAGCCATGTGGTGGCTGGGCTGTACTGGAATGTGGTTTAAGACTCCCGGAGGCTGTAACCTTACCATTGACCTATGGTGTGGGAATGGAAAGCGTACCCACGGCAATGGCAAGATGGCAGTGGGACACCAGATGGCTAACATGTGCGGAGCCAGGGCTATGCAGCCAAACCTAAGAGCGGTGCCTTTTGTGATTGATCCGTTTGCCATTAAGCAGGTGGACGCAGTGCTGGCCACCCATTACCATCAGGATCATATGAGCGCTGAATACGCGGCCCATGTAATTCAGAGCAAGATGACAACGGTAGACGACAATGGAAAGGAGATTCCGGTTCCGTTCATCGGGCCGAAAAAGTCGGTTGAGCTTTGGGTAAAATGGGGAGTTCCTGAGGAGCGCTGCATCACAGTACGCCCTGGGGATACCATTAAGATGAAGGATGTGGAGATTGTAGTCCTGGATTCCTTTGACCGTACCTGTCTGGTTACTACTGATTCCACAGGGCCTGACCGGGAAGAGCTGACCGGCATATGCCCTACGGATATGGATGACAAGGCAGTGAATTACCTGATAAAGACGCCGGGAGGGAACATTTACCACAGTGGTGATTCCCATTACTCCATCTATTTTGCGAAGCATGGCAAGGATTACGACGTGGATGTGGCCTTTGGCTCTTATGGTGAGAATCCGGTAGGCATGGCGGATAAGATGACCTCATGCGATATTCTGAGAATGGCAGAGGCATTAAGATGCAAGGTGGTTATTCCTATCCACTACGATGTATGGACCAACTTTATGGCAGATGTGAATGAAATCCGGGTACTCTATGATATGAAGAAAGACCGTCTGGATTACAAGTTCCATCCGTTCTTCTGGGAGGTGGGAGGCAAATATGTGTATCCTACCGACAAGGACAAGAAAGCGTACCATCACCGCAGAGGCTTTGAGGACTGCTTCGAGGCTCCTCAGAATATACCGTTTCGTTCCTGTCTGTAGCACTGAACCGTAAAGGGGGATGAAAATGTTAAAAGAGTTTGTAAAGTTAAACCATTACAAATTTGCAAAGGAGGCTTCTGACTGGGAGGAGGCCGTCCGCATGAGCTGCGAGTGTCTGGAGGTAGATGGAACGGTGGAAGCCAATTATAAGGATGATATTATAGCCTGTGTGAAGAAGTACGGTCCTTATATTGTCATTATGCCCAACGTGGCAATGCCTCACTGCCAGGAGTGCGCGAAAGGAGTGCATAAGACAGCCATCGCCTTTATGAAGCTGAAAAAGCCTGTCAGCTTTGAGCCGGGTAATCCGGAGATGGACGCAAGACTGTTTTTTACTCTGGCCTCCTGTAATCCGGATCAGCATTTGGAGAACATGACAAAATTATCAGAGCTGCTGATGAATGAAAAAGCAGTAGCGGCGCTTTTAGAGGCGGAAACACCAGAGGATTTAATAAAGATACAGGAAACCTGTTTGGAAGGATAAATAAGGGGGACATTATGGATATTTTAATGAAGATATGGTCATATTTTGCAGTTAACGTATTACAGCAGCCGGCCTTTATGATTGGTCTGATTGTAATGATTGGTTACATTCTGTTAAAGAAGCCGTGGTATGACGTGCTGGCAGGTGTGATTAAGGCGATTGTAGGTTATCTGATTCTATCGGTTGGTTCCGGCGGCCTGGTTAATAACTTCCGTCCGGTTCTGGTTGGTCTTAAGGACAGATTTAACATGGATGCTATGGTAATTGACCCTTACTTCGGCCAAAATGCAGTTACAGCTGGCGTTGAAGAAGTGTTTGGCAAGGCCTTTGGCAATGCGATGATTCTGCTGCTGATTGCGTTTATCGTAAACATTCTTCTGGTGCGCTTTTCCAGATACACTAAACTTAGGGCTCTGTTTACCACCGGTCATGTTCAGGTACAGCAGGCATCTACCGCATACTGGCTTATCCTGTTTGCGTGTCCCTTCCTGATTAACAACAATATAAGCCTTTTAGTTGTTATGGCTCTGATTTTGGGAGCATATTGGGCAGTGGGTTCTAACCTGACCATTAAGCCCTGCCAGGAGCTGACAGACGGAGCTGGCTTCTGCCTGGCTCATCAGCAGATGTTTGGTATTGCCTTTAATACCTGGTTGGCTGAGAAGCTATTTGGAAAAAAGAAGGACGGAAAAGAGGTTAAGAAAATTGATGATATAGAACTTCCGGGCTTTATGTCCATTTTCAATGAGAACATGGTATGTACCTCTATCCTGATGGTAATTTTCTTCGGCTCCATTCTCTGTATCCTGGGACGTGATTATCTGGTAGAGCAGGGCTTTTTAAAGGAAGGCGCCAGCATGTTCTTTTATGTAATTCAGACCTGCTTGAACTTCTCCGTATATCTTGCAATCCTTCAGTTAGGAGTAAGAACCTTCGTGACCGAGCTGACAGCCTCCTTCCAGGGTATTGCAGACAAGCTGCTGCCAGGTTCCCTTCCAGGTGTAGACTGTGCTGTTATTTATGGCTTCGGTTCTCAAAATGCAGTTCCTCTGGGATTCCTTGCAGGCTTTGCAGGTCAGCTTCTGGCAATCATTGCGCTGATTGCGTTAAAAAGCCCGGTGCTTGTTATCTGCGGATTCGTGCCAGTATTCTTTGACAATGCCACCATCGCTGTGTTTGCTAATGAAAAGGGAGGCATCAAGGCGGCTCTTATTCTGCCCTTCATCTCTGGTATATGCCAGGTATTTGGTTCTGCTATTATCGCAGGCTGGGTTGGAATGGCGGCTTACGGCGGATATTTAGGTATGTGGGATTGGGCGGTTGTATGGCCTGTAATGACAGCTTTGATGAAGTTCTTAAGTTATGCCGGCGTTGCGATCGTAGTAATTGTGCTTTTGGCTATTCCTCAAATTCAGTATATGAAGGATAAGAAGGGTTATTTCCTGATTACAGAAGATTATGAAGCATATAAGGCATTGAAAGAGAAGAAATAATAGTGTATAAATGAATTGTAACATTTCAATTTGCCTTGGCAAATAAGTATGGGCGCCCGTCACGTGTGATGACACATGCCGAGGGGCGCTCTGTGCATCCGCCTAAAAGGCTGTCTTCAGAGACAGATTGAATCGCTGCTGGATGGAATCTGCATCTGAATATTGAATCGCTAATAACAGGAGGTTTTAATGATGGCAAAGGAAAACATGAGCTTTATTGTATGCTGCGCAAATGGAGCAGGCTCCAGCCTTATGATGAAAATGACCATGCAGAAGATGCTGGATAAGGTGGGTATTAAGCCTGGAAAGGTTCACCATTGTGCTCTTTCCGAAGGCAAAACAGCAGCCAGCCAGTATGACGTAGTATTTTGTGCCCAGAATTTTGCAGGTATGTTCAAGGACGCTGAGAAAAAAGGAACGGTTGTAATCGGGCTGCGCAATATTATGTCAGCCCAGGAAATGGAAGATAAAATGAAAGAAAAGGGTCTTATCTAAAATTAATGATTGAAACGAACATAACAGCATGACACAGGCTTTTATATCGGATATAATATCCACATAGGCAGTGAGCAGTGCAAAAATTAAAGAAATGCGGATGGAGAGCAGAGGAATCTTGTTGCGCTGCGGACTTAATATAGATATCTTACTATAAGAGGTGTGGAATATGAAAAGAGAGAGGGCTTTCGTGGAAAGCCGCAGGAATCGGATCGTGGAAATGCTGCAGGGGAATCCGGAAGTCCGTGTAGATGAGCTTTCACAGATATTGGGTGTATCCCTGATTACAGTCAGAAGAGATCTTCAGTATCTGGAGGAACAGAATCTTCTTGTTCGTACCTATGGAGGGGCCGTGTCAACCATGGCCCCCCAATATATGAAGGATGAGGTGCAGCTGTACCGGGGGCTGATTGCCAGATATGCAGCCGTCTTTGTAGCGGAAAACGATACCATATTTATCAACACCAGCAGCAATGCCCTTCAGATACTGGAGCATATGCAGTGCGGCAATGTAACGGTTATCACCAATAATGGAAAGGCGATAGGACGGGATTATCCATCGGGGGTGAATGTGGTGCTTACAGGAGGCGAGCTGCGTCATCCCAAGGATGCCATGGTGGGGGATTTTACCCTGAGAAATCTTCAAAATGTATACGCGAAGAAAGCGTTTGTCGGCTGCTCTGGTATCAGTGCGGAGGCAGGAATGACTACGGAGATATTCAATGAGGTAAGTATCAACGAGATGATGATTGACCATGCCAATCAGGATGTTTTTGTACTGGCAGATCACACGAAAATAGGCAGAAACAGCAGCTTTACAAGCTGTCCGATTGAGAAGATTCAATATCTTATAACCGATGAGAAAGCGCCTCAGGATGCTCTTAATGCTATAAGAGAGAAAGGTGTGAGGGTGTACCAGGTGCATAAAACCGATTTTAAGCCGGAACAGTGATGTTATGTTATTTTGAGCTTTGTATTCGGACAATGGCGTAAACGAACGGGAGGCAAGTAATGGAACGGGCATATACCCTTGGATTATATGAAAAAGCCATGCCATCACAGCTTGCGTGGAAGGAAAAGCTGGAGGCGGCAAAGGAGGCTGGTTTCGATTTTGTGGAAATCAGTATTGACGAGACAGAGGAGAAGCTTGGGCGGCTGGATGCTTCTAAGGAGGAGCGCCTTAAGCTGGTGAGGGTGATGAAGGAAGCAGGACTGCCTATACGGACTATGTGTCTAAGCGGTCATCGGAAATTCCCTCTGGGAAGCAGCGATCCTGCTGTCCGAAGCCGCGGAATGGAGATTATGGAGAAGGCAATCCGGCTGGCAGATGATTTGGGAATCCGGATTATCCAGCTGGCAGGCTATGATGTATATTATGATGAGTCTACAGATGAGACAAAAAGGCTCTTTACAGAAAACCTTAAAAAGGCAGTGGAGATGGGGGCCAAAGCCGGTGTTGTGCTGGGCTTTGAAACCATGGAGACAGAGTTTATGAACACAGTGGGCAAGGCCATGAAGTATGTGGATCTTGTTTCCTCTATGTATCTAGGCGTCTATCCTGATATTGGGAATATTACCAATGCAGCTAAAACTTATGGCACAGATGTAGTGGACGATCTCCGTCTGGGAAAGGGCCATCTGGCAGCTATGCATTTAAAGGAAACCGTCCCTGGCGTATTTCGTGAGGTTCCCTTTGGCCAGGGGCATGTGGACTTTAAACGCGCCATAGAGGCAGCCTGGGAGCTGGGTGTGAGAACGTATGTGACAGAATTTTGGTTTACGGGCAATCCTGAGTGGAGGAAGGAGCTGGCTGAGGCCAATCGGATGATGGCGGGGATTCTGGACGCACAGCGCAGATAGGCAGTGTATTTATATAAGCCAAAGCCATTTAGACTGGCTTTGCAAGTTAAAGGAGGGGCAAATATATGAAGGTTGAAAAAAAAGTAATTGGGAAGCTGACAAAATGTTATTCCATCGCTCCTCTCCATTATCAGGGAGCAGAGCATTTTCTGGTGGCCGCAGAGAAGGTAGACAGATGCCTGCTCTTTGACATGGACGGCAATGAGGAGGATACTGTGTGGACAGGGCCGGGGGGAACTATGTCTATGGTTCAGGTGCCGGACACAGACGGGCAATTTTTGGCTACCCACAAATTCTATTCTCCCAATGATTCCAAAGAGGCTAAAATTGTAATTGTAACCCCAAGGGACAAAGGCTGCTGGGAAGTGAGAACGCTGGTATCTCTTCCTCATGTACACAGGTTTGATATTCTGGAAAGAAATGGCGTGCATTATCTGATTGCCTGTACCCTCAAGTCAGGCCATGAATATAAGGAGGACTGGTCTATGCCTGGAAAGGTGTACGCGGCGGTTTTGCCTGGGGATCTAAGCAGCTTTAACGACGAAAACCAGCTTCAGCTGGAAGTGATTAAGGACGGCCTGCTTAAGAACCATGGGTATTACAGGGTGGAAATTAAGGGGGCACCTGCAAGCGTAATTTCTTCTGAAAATGGAGTGTTCCTCTTTAAGCCTCCTGCAGAGGCAGGGGAACCGTGGGAAATAGAACAGCTTCTGGATACTCCTGCAAGCGATGGGGTTCTTGTGGATCTGGATGGGGATGGTGAGCTGGAGCTGGCTGTGATGGCTCCCTTTCACGGGGAATATATCAGTATTTATAAGAGGGAGGATGGGGATTATAAGAAGGTTTATGCTTATGACAGGCCAGCTGAATTTACCCACTCTATCTACGGCGGTATGCTTTGCGGAAAGCCGAGGGTTGTGATCGGACATAGGAAGGGAGCCCGAAATCTTCTGGCCTTTACATATAATAAGGATACCCAAGGCTATGAGGTTCAGATTCTAGATGAGGATTGTGGATCTGCCAATGTGTTTAAGTATACCAGAGATGGAAAGGATGTTATAGTCTCTACCAACCGTGAGATTGATGAGATAGATATGTATATTCTGGAGCCATAAGGAAGTAGCCTTTGGAGAACATACCGGATATGAGAAATGACAGCGATAAAGCAAGGAGGGAGCGTAAAGGATGCTGGAACATCTGAAGAAAATTGTCTATGAGGCTAATATGGAGCTGCCCCGATACGGGCTTGTAACCTTTACCTGGGGAAATGTCAGCGCCATTGACAGGGAGCAGGGGCTGTTTGTGATCAAGCCCAGCGGTGTGGATTATGATAGGCTGTCGCCAGAGGATATGGTAGTGATGGATCTGGAGGGCAATCGTGTGGAGGGAAGCCTTAATCCCTCCTCTGACACCGCTACTCATTTGGAGCTGTACAAGGCTCTTCCCCTGGTGGGTGGTATTGTTCATACCCATTCCTCATGGGCCACCAGCTGGGCTCAGGCGGGCAGAGGGATTCCCTGCTATGGTACCACCCATGCAGATTATATGTACGGTGAGATCCCGTGTCTGCGCTGCCTGACAAAAGAGGAGATTGAGGGGGCCTATGAGAAAAATACAGGGCTTTTGATTGCGGATTATTTTAAGGATAAGGAATATATGGCAGTGCCTGCCTGTCTCTGTAAGAACCATGGGCCCTTTGCCTGGGGCAGGGATGCTGCGGAGGCTGTGCACAATGCCGTTGTTCTAGAGGAGGTGGCTAAGATGGCAGCCCGCTGTGAACAGATTAATCCCAATGTAAAGCCTGCGCCCCAAAAGCTGCAGGATAAGCATTATTTAAGAAAGCACGGAGCAAATGCTTATTATGGTCAAAGATAATTGGTATCGTTATCGGAAACGGGGAGTTGAAGATGATAAAAGCAGTGATATTCGATATAGATGGTACAATGTACGATTATGAATTCTATAATAAGACGGCTACAGAGGCTCTGTGGGACTACTGCAGAGAGTGTCTCGGTCTTTCACGTATGGGTTTTCAGGAGGCTTTACGGAAGGCTGGAAGGATGGTGGAGGAAAGAGTGGGGAGGGACTGCGCCGCATGCCATAACCGTCTGCTCCGTTACCAGTGTATGCTGGAGCTGCTGGGTAAGCCTTTGTTTCCCCATGCCCTGGCCATGTATCACACCTATTGGGATACGATGCTGGACAAAATGACAGCCTATCCGGGGCTTCTGGAGTTTATGGAATTTCTCAAGGGAAGGGATATTGTGGTTGGAGCAGGCAGCAATATGACTGCTTATATCCAGTACAAAAAGCTGGAGAAGCTGGGAGTGACTCCCTATATAGACTGGATACTTACTAGCGAGGAGGCCCCAGAGCAAAAGCCATCAGAGAAATTTTTCAGGCTGTGCACAGAGAAATGCGGATGCTGTGCAGATGAATGCCTGTTCATAGGCGACAGCCTTCAGGCTGACGTTGGGGGAGCGTTGACCAGCGGAATGAAGGCAATGCTGGCAGCCTTTGGCAGAGGTGAAGAGAAGCCTGCAGATGGCACGTATTATGTGGTTGGATCCTTCGGGGAGTGCATGGCCCCTGGATTTTTGGACAGGCTTTAATGGTGCAGGCTAGGAAAGAAATATAAAATCAGAGAAAAAACCTTTGGGGCGGTGTGAAACCGCCTGGGAGGTTTTTTCTTTTGTTACCTATGAATATGAAATTCATTTCTTATAGCGGCAAAGGTGAATCGAACTGGTGCTTTCTTGCTTTAAAGCGTTGACTAATTTATAATATTAGGTTAGTATAGTAAATAAGGTTTATGATAGAATATAACCAACTAACAAAGATAGGATGAAGGAGAAGTTATGGGTAAACAGAACGATCAGGCATCTTTCTCTAAGCCGGTTCATCCAAACGGTGGCTTTGGAAGCAGCTTTGGGTTTGTACTGGCTTGTGTAGGCTCAGCAGTTGGAATGGGCAATATATGGATGTTTCCATACCGTGTGGGCCAGTACGGCGGCGGGGCGTTCTTAGTTCCGTATATATTGTTTGTGGCACTGTTCGGCTTGGTGGGTCTTTCGGCGGAGTTTGCTGTTGGAAGAAGGGCTAAGACCGGAACACTGGGAGCCTATGAATATTGCTGGAATACCTTGAATAAGGGGAAGCTGGGATATGCCCTGGGGTGGATACCCCTTTTAGGCTCTCTGGGGATTGCTATTGGATACGCCATTATTGTTGGCTGGGTTGTGCGTGCTCTGGCCGGTTCCCTTACAGGGGCTATACTTACGGAGGATGCGGCTGCTTTTTTCAGCCAGGCTACGGGCGACTTCGGAAGCGTACCCTGGCATGTGATGGTTATCCTTGTGGCTGCGCTGATACTGATGTTTGGAGCAACTAAGGGAATTGAAAAGGTCAATAAGATACTGATGCCTTCCTTTTTTGTGCTTTTTGCGATTCTGGCGGTGAGAGTGGCTTTTCTGCCTGGGGCAGTGGAAGGATACAGGTTTTTACTGACGCCTCATTGGGAAGATCTGCTTCAGGTGGACACCTGGGTTATGGCCATGGGCCAAGCATTCTTTTCTCTCTCCATTACTGGTTCCGGTATGATTGTGTATGGAACCTATTTGGCTAAGTCAGAGGATATTCCAAAGGCTTCTATCCGCACCGCGTTCTTTGACACTGCGGCAGCAATGATGGCAGCTCTGGCAATTATGCCTGCTGTCTTTGCTTTTGGAATTGAGCCCAATGCAGGACCTCCTCTGATGTTTATTACGCTGCCTAATATCTTCCGTCAGATGCCTATGGGACAGCTTTTTGCGGCTCTCTTTTTTATCTCGGTGGCCTTTGCGGGAATTACCAGCCTGATTAATATGTTCGAGGCGGTGAGTGAATCCTGGCAGACGCGGTTCAGGCTGTCCAGAAGGACGTCTGTAGGCCTCTGCGCAGGGATTGCCTTGCTGGTAGGGCTTATCCTGGAGGCAGAGCCGAAGGTTGGCTCCTGGATGGATTTCATTACAATTATCGTAGTTCCCTTCGGCGCTGTGCTGGGGGCAGTGTCCATTTACTATGTTCTGGGATATGAGGAGATCCGAAGAGAGCTGGAGGAAGGCAGAGAAAAAGGGCTGCCAGGCATTTTCAGGTCTCTGGCAAAATATGTATATGTGCCCCTAGCTGTAATTGTGTTTATTCTGGGAATCGTGTATGGAGGAATTGGCTGATGAGAGGAAGTAACATATATACATTGAACGTATGTGATTACATCAAAGGTTTTCTAGACGGCATAAGGCATTTGTTATATATGCTCTGTTAAAAATTTACTAATCTTATAGGGTGCTGTATTCCTATAGTGAAAACGAACGCCGTTTTTGGAGGTGGGAGTATAAAACCATTACCCACCTCAATTCTGAACCCGTAAAGCCGCATAAATACAGGCTTTTATGGCCTTTAAATGGATACATAGATTCATCATATTATGAGGGCGAAAGCACTTGCTGCTTTTGCCCTCTTGATTACCCGTAAAGGAGGGGAGGGGCAGGCAGTATTGTCAACGGCGGCAGCAGCCGCTCATTTTAGCGTTGACAATGCTAAATAGCTCTGCTATTCTCTACAAATCGGGATTTTCATCTAACACAGACTTTCCCTTTTGGCCGTTAGACAAAATATAATACCCATCATGAATTTCTGAAATTCCACCACCAAAGGACCAACCTTTAGATTCAACAAAATCAATAAAAATACTCCAAAATTCATCTTCGGTTATTTCAGGCTGAACTTCTATACATCCATTGATTTCAAATTCTTTTCTCATGGGATCACCTCTCCAGATTCCAGTTTGTTGCTCCGGCAAATCGGAACGAGCGGTATTAGTTTCGTAGATGTGGACGATTTAAAAGGGCTTATGACGGAAGTGTGGAAGCTGGAACGGCGATTGCTTTTGCAGTTTGCAAGGCTGACGAAATGAGGGTTTGGGATACTTCCCAACCTCTCTTTTCCTTTTCACCAGCTGTAACGCCACACAGAGTGATTTTGACGAAGTTTTGAAAAAAGTTTCCTAAAAGATTTCTTCATTTTATAATAACACCCTACTTAAAAAATGTCAAATGCGAACGAAAAGAAAACATCATAGCGTTGTCTGAAATAGGTCGTTTCATGGTCTTTCCATTATTCGGATGTCCGTATATAATATAGTCTAAGAAATGGTAGATAGAAAATGATAGAGTATATTACAGCCTCGGAAGCGGAAAAATGGGGCATTTCCGAGAGACGAGTACAAAAGTTGCGTGAAGAAAATCGCATGCTGAGAGCTGCTAAATTTAGTTATATGTGGCTAATGCCAAAGGACACAGAAAAACCGATTGACAGCAGGAAAAAGAAAAGAAATGAGCTACTCTATGAATAAAGTTTTAGAATATTACATATTGGCAACCCAAAGTTGACAATGTGCATTTCAAAAAAGCTAGAGAATGACATGGTGATTTGCTACAATTAGGATACAAATTATACAGGAGGCATTTACATGACATTTGGTGAAAAGCTATTCAAATTACGAAAAGATAAAGGTTTTTCTCAAGAGGCATTAGCTGAACAGCTAAACACTACCAGACAAGCGATTAGTAAATGGGAAAATAATCAAGGTTATCCTGAAACGGATAAACTTCTCATGTTGAGTAACATCTTTGAAGTTTCTGTTGACAGCTTATTGAAAGAAAACGCAGAACAAACTATATCAACCGAAAAAGGATTTTATGTTAGCAGAGAGAGTGCGGAGGGATTTCTTTCGTTTCATAGAAAAACAACTATGCGTGCCGCAATGAGGGTTGCCATTATGATATTGGCAGGCATTCCTTATTATCTTTTTGCTAATAACCAAACACTATCCATTACCTTTGCTTGTGTGGTACTTATAATTGCTGCAATCAGTTTAATCTTCATTGCGTGTATTTTGGAGACACTTAATTTTTTCAGATTTCCAGTGTTAGAAATTCAGTGCCTTTTTACAGCTTGTTCTGTTTATCTATTTATTTATGTAGTGGGAATAGCAGATACCTATGATATTTTAGTTCAGAGTAAAGAACGAATGGATTCAATATATTGGAGAATCGTTAAAAAACTCAAAAATAAATTTTAGACATTTGCCGCACCAATGCAGACGACTGGAAATTGTCAGCGCTGAAACAGCTAGGAAAAGAATTGGGACAATCTCAACCCAGGATGGAAAGTTCGCATTTAGGGGCAAAAATCCTTTGATTTTACAAGGATTTCCGGGAATAATAGACGCAAGGTAAGGGTTTTATACTCATACCCCTAAAAATGGCGTTCTACTGTGTAACAGGAAGAAAAAAGAGTGTGAACCGGTTGAATGCGATACACACCCTTTTAAGTGCAACTCTGTCTGTCAGCCCTTAAGTTAGCTTTTTGTAATACTTCCTTATTGGCTTTTACCCCTGCGGCTGCCCCTTTGACATTTGAAATACTCAATATGAACGATTATCTTTTTTTGTAACCACACTTGGGACACACACCGTTTTCATCCAGTGCAATACCGCACAGCGGACAGCGGTCTATCTCCAAATGCGGATCGTACTCCTCCGACGCCTTATTGACTCCGCTGGAAAAGGTCAGCTTGACGATGTTCAGCTTGTCTTTCAGAAGATCATAGACAATTTTAATCATACCCTCTACAGTCATAGTTTCCTTTGTCACCACAAGACGGCATTCTGGATAGGCGGTGGCAAGCTCCGTCTTGAAAGCGGGGCCGGTCATTGTGTTATCAGGGGCACCGTTTTTGATTCCCTGCTTTTCGTACACACCAAGAATGGCAGGCAGCAGAGGATCATCTTCCCGCAGCACCAGGGCATGGTCAAAGTTTTTCAGAACCTCCCAAGCGGTTTTTTGAATTTCGTTACAAGGAAAGACCATATTCACTCCGGGATTGACACTTCCTTCCACCTCGATGGTGAGGACTCCTGTGTGACCATGCAGATACTGGGCTTCTCCTTTGAACCCATAAAAACGGTGTGCATATTGCAGGTCGAGCTGTGTAATGCTTCTCATAGTTATCTCCTTCTGTATATGTATTTACGGGTATGATGCGCCCGTATGCGCTCTGCTTAAGGGGTGTTCTCTGAAGCTCCGTTTACTGTATGGGGTTCAGAATCGTCCTGGGATTGGATACAGGTTGGACAAACACCCTTGAACATCAAATCATATCCGCTAAAATGAAATCCATGTGTGTCTCTGATCGCTTTTGTCAAGTCAGGTATATCCTTCATATCCACATCAAAGACCCGGCCGCACTTTAAGCATCGTACATGATAATGTTCATGGCAGCAATGATCGAACCGATCTGCTCCGCCAGGAACCTCCATCTCACGGATTTTCCCGTCTTCTGACAGTTGATTCAGGTTGCGGTATACCGTTCCTCTGCTGATATGAGGATGCTCTGCTGACACCGCTGCATATACTTCATCTGCGGTTGGATGGCTTTGCAGTTTCTGAACGGCTTCCAGTGTTAAGGCTCGTTGAATGGTATTGCGTTTCATTATATCGGACTCCATGTAAAAAGTTATATTTCTTATTTAGGATTATATCCTAATAAAGATAAGTTGTCAATAGTTTTTTTAAATATGCCGTGAATGTATTGCAGAAATAGGTAGTTTACGGTTAGTGAACAAATGTCTCATAAGTCTGTTGTTTGTCAGATTGGTTTTTTGACCTTACATAGTAAGGCTGGCTGTGAACAGCAAAGGTGTTAAAGCCGAGATGAAAATATATGGTGGACAAAAATAGTAAAATAGGATAAAATTTAGTCATACTAAATGACTAAATGATTAAATGAAAGAGGGCTACCGCTGCTATAAACGGCAGAGCTCTTTAGGGAGACTGTAATCCGTTTTGTTTTTAATACCTGCATTGAGATGAGGGGGAGCTTGGGAACTGGAAATATCAGTGCCTTTGAAAGAGACAGGCGGCGCTTACAGGAAGCGGAGCACAGGAAAGCTCAGGAGGGGAAAATGACGTTTGAGATTAGAAAAGAGAAGATAATGGAGCTTCTGGCAGAAAACGAGGCGGTGAGCAAAAAACAGCTAGAGGAGGCTCTGGGGGTGTCTCCATCCACGATTCAGCGGGATTTGGCTGCAATGGAAACGGAAGGCTTATTACTCAGGCTATGGGGCGGAGCAAGAAGAATTAAGGATCGATCCATATATAAACGAAAAATTGTAGAAAGCAATATTACAAATCCTATGCGGCGGATTGGAGAACTTGCAGCTAGCAAAATAAACGACGGGGAGCTGATTTTCATTGGAGCCGGTAAGACTACCCTGGCAATGGCAGAGTGTATTACAGAAAGAAATATTACCGTTATTACAAATGGAATTCCGCAGCTTGAGGCGCTGTGGAAAAAGCATATAAATGTTTTTTTGCTATGTGGCTTTTTTAAAGAATATTCCAGATCCGTTGTAGGGAGGCAGACTACAAAGATGCTAGAATCCTACCGGTTTGATAAAGCCTTTATAGGAGTAAAGGGGTTTGATTCCAGCTTCGCTCCTTTATCAGCTGATGAATATGAGTATGATATTAAAAACATTTGTATACAGAACGCCAGGGAGACCTATATTCTGGCAGAGCACAGCAAATTTAACAAAACTGCCATGTACGTTACGCCGTCGGATCTTGCCTGTTATCTGAATATTATTACTGATAGTCCTGTAGAGAATATTGGGCAATTTGTACAAGAAAAACAAGCATATATTTGGAAAAGACAACATAAATAGTCAAATTAAATCATTATATTATTCTTAATTAATGAAAATCAAATGAATATTTAATTGATATTGAGTAAATATGATTAAAATGGTATAATAGAGTCATCAGAAAACAAGCTTGATGGCTCTATTTTTATCCTATTATGAAAAGGAGCGGGTGGGGGAATAGACAGCCATGAGAAGGAAAAGGGGGAGCTGAAGATGAGGATTATTTTTGATTTTTTGCTAAACGATTTTTTAACAAAACCTGTAATTTTGATAGGCCTTTTAATTTGTGCCGGTTACCTGTTGAAGCGGGAGAGCGCCGCAAGAACAATCGTCGGAACCATCAGCGCTATGGTTGGTATTGAGATGGTAATATTTGGGGGGAATCAATTTAGCAGTACCTTTAAGCCCATTGTATCAGCAGTAAGTAAGGCAACTGGAATTCAGGGTTATATTATGGATTCTTACGCAATGAAAGCTACGAGTCAGGAAGCGCTGGGCGATTTGTTTGGCCTTATGGGATATTCCTTTCTCATTGCCTTTGGGGTGAATTTATTGATGGTATATTTTGGAAAATATACAAAGGCAAAAGGGGTGTTTCTTACAGGCAATGCTGGAACTGCCCACGCGCAGTCCGTACTCTGGCTGGTCATTGCCAACCTTGCTGTAAATAATACGCTGGCAGTAATCATTACTGGTATTTTGGTAGGGGTTTACTGGTCCTATTCAACTACTCTGGCTGTGGGTATCTGCGATGAGGTAACAGGAGGGGCTGGATTCACGGTAGGCCATAATCAACAGGTTGGACTCTGGTTCTTTGGAAAAATCTCGCATTTGTTTGGAAAAAAGGAGCAGGATGCAGAGAATCTGAAGCTTCCGGGATGGCTGTCTATTTTCAACAACAATGTGGTTGCGACCTGTGTAATTATGTGGATTTTTGTAGGCGGCTTTATGATGCCCCTTGGAATTTCAGGAATTGAGGAGCTGGCTGGAGGCAGCAGCTGGATCGTTTATATGCTTGAAGTAGGAATTACATTTTCGATGGATATGGTAATCCTGCTGACTGGTGTAAGAATGATGTGCGCCGAATTGACAGAATCCTTTAAGGGAATCCAGGAAAAGGTAGTGCCGAATGCAGTTCCGGCGATTGATGTTGCGGCATTGCTTCCGTTTTCACCAAATGCAGCGACCTTGGGATTCATATTCTGCACAGTTGGTACGGTAATCAGCATTGGTATTCTGATTTTAGTGAAAAGCCCTATCATGGTTTTGCCAGGATTTGTACCCTTATTTTTCTCTGGCGGACCAGTGGGAGTAGTAGCTAATAAAAAAGGTGGAATCAAGGCGATCATTACATGCTGTATACTGCTTGGAGTCATACAGACATTTGGGTCCATATGGGCAATTCATCTGATGCAGTATCCTCAGGGCGTAGGCTGGTCCGGCATGTTTGATTTCAGCACAGTATGGCCGGCGATTACTCAGATTATGAATTGGATTGGCAAGCTTTTACCATGATGTGGTGTGAACCGCTTTCATTATTATTTGTGACGCTGACTGAGAAGCGAAGGAGTGGAGAAGGTTATGAAGGATAAGGTGAATGTTCTATTTATGTGCGGCTATGGTTTGGGCAGCAGCGCAGTAGCGGAGATGTTGGTAAAAAAAGGCCTGGCAGCCGAGGGAATCAACGCAGATGTAAAGCATACAGCGGTAGGCGAGCTGAACTCTTTGATGGATTGGGCTGATGTAGTGGCTATTTCTAAAAAGCTGTCAGAGGGATTGCGGTTTAAAGAGGATACGCACATGGTTGAAGTTGTCAATATTATGGATGGAGCCGGAATTGCAAAGCAGATAGGCAAGATTGTAGATGCACATTATCCCTATGCTAGAAAAGAGGTTTTATGAGAGCGATCATTGTATTTTACGATAGCTTGAATCGCCGTTACCTTCCGCCTTATAATCCAGCTTGTGGAACCATTGCGCCTAATTTTACAAGGCTTGCCAGAAGGACGGCTGTTTTTCAAAATAGCTTCGTAGGGAGCATGCCCTGTATACCTGCAAGGAGAGAGCTTCATACAGGAAGATATAATTTTCTTCATAGAGAATGGGGGCCTTTGGAACCCTTTGATGATTCAATGCCTGAGCTTTTAAAGAACCAGGGTATTTACACACATCTGATTAGCGATCATCTGCATTATTGGGAAGACGGAGGAGCTGATTATCACACTCGCTATTCCTCCTGGGAAGCAGTTAGAGGGCAGGAGGGGGATCACTGGAAGGGACAGGTAGACAGCCCTCACATCCCCCCGGTGGTTAAAGTGCCCCAGAAGCAGACGGGGGGAGGGGAGTCCGGGCTTTGGAGGTATGATTGGGTCAATCGGCAGTATATTGTGGAAGAACGGGATTTCCCTCAGACCAAATGCTTTGACCGTGGCTGTGAGTTTATTGAACATAACAAGAATTCAGATCATTGGCTGCTGCATCTGGAGACATTTGATCCACATGAGCCGTTTTATGCGCCAAAGGAATACAAAGCTCTCTATCCTGAGCACTATCAAGGAGCCCATTTTGACTGGCCCCGGGGGGCTGTGGAGGAAAGTGAAGAAGCAATCGCACATTGCCGCTGCCAATATCAGGCAGTTGTATCTATGTGTGATCACAATCTGGGTAGAATATTAGATTTAATGGATCGGTATGATATGTGGAAGGATACTATGCTGATTGTGGGGACGGATCATGGGTTTTTGTTGGCAGAGCACCAGTATTGGGGTAAGAATCAGATGCCTTATTACAATGAAATAGCGAATACGCCTCTGTTTATCTGGGACCCGCGTTCTAGGATCAAGGGCGAGAAACGTCAGGCTTTGGTACAGATGATTGATTGGGCGCCTACCCTGCTGAGCTATTTTGGAAAGAAGGTTCCAGGCGGCATGCAGGGGCATGATTTGGCAGATACCATACGCAGTGACAAAAGGGTAAGGGATTATGCAATATTCGGAGTATTCAGCGGTCATGTCAATATCACAGATGGAAGCTATGTATATATGCGGGCGCCTCTGCCAAAGAAGGCAAATGATATATACAATTATACACTTATGCCCCTGCATATGAATCAACGCTTCACAGTAGGTGAATTGCGTACGGCTCAGTTGACAGAACCCTTCTCTTTTACAAAGGGCTGCAGGCTGTTAAAGATAAAAGCAAAGGATAAATTTAAAGTAGGTAGGTTTGGTACCTTGCTTTTTGATATCAGGACAGACCCAGAAGAACGATATCCGGTGAAGGATTCAGAGACAGAAAAACGAATGTGTAAGGCAATGATAGAGGAGATGCGAAAAAATGACAGCCCGAAGGAACAATTTGAACGTTTGGGATTGCACAAAGAGGAGGATGGACAGTGAGGTCAATCATAGAAACAAGAAATATCCGTCTTAAGGCCTCTGCAAAAGACTGGGAAGAAGCAATGCGGCTGTCAGGACAGCTTTTAGTAGACAGCGGATATATAGAAGAAGCTTATATAGAAATGACGATCAACACGGTTAAGGAAATGGGGCCTTATATTGTGATTGGACCAGGCCTGGCTTTATCACATTCCAGACCGGATGCCAGCGTAAAAAGGACAGGAATCAGCTTGCTGACGCTGGATCAGGGCGTCGATTTTGGAAGCGAATTAGGGCCGGTATGGGTTGTTATAACTCTGGCAGCCCAGGATAACAATTCCCACATTGATGAGCTTCAGGCAATTGCAGGACTGTGCAGCGATGAGATAAATATAAAAAAAATCTGTGAGGCTAAGGATGTGGAAAAGGTAGCGAAGATGTTTAACGCCTTTCAAGAGAGCGGAAAGGCGTGTTAGGATGGTTGCTTGGAAAGAAGTTAGAGGTATTGAATCCGGTATCTTTTTACTTTGCAGGTTCTTGAAAGATGGGCCAATCTGGCGGATGGTAGGTAAAGATGAAAAAACAGATGAGCATCAGGAAAACAGCTATGGAGGTTATAGGGCTTAGCTTGCCAAGGAGGCAGTTGGAGGAAAAAAACCGGAAAAACCCAAAAGCCAGGAGGACGGACAGGATAAAATCCGCAATATCCAGTATGAGATAAGACTGTCCCAGCGCTTTTACGTAAGCGTAGTGAATACCGGCTATCAGCCCTGTTCCCAGCAGCAGTCCGGCGTGGAAAGCGGATATGCGGCAGGGATCGGTTTCATGGCGCAGCAGCCAAAGACCTGTCAGGAGCATAGGAAAGAAAAGCAGCTTCATATGCTCCCAAACCGATTCGTTGACAGGGGCAATGAGTCCGGCGAAAGGATGTTTGCCGGACCAGTTGTACATAAAGTGCATAAGCGTTCCAAGAACAATAACAAAAAGAATTTCCGGGAGATACATAGGCATAGGTTCCTCCTTCTATACACTATACGATACGTAAAGAAGCTGCTAGATAGAACGGAAATCTTGCCTGTAGTCAACGATTTCATCAAAGCATGATCGGTGTTTCAAAATACTGCGTTCATTTCCTACTGTAACAACAGGCCCTTTCTCCAGAATGGCCTGGATCATACGGGCAGCCTCCTGCTGATCCTCCAGGCGGGCATGGCGAATGTCCTCAATCATGAGGTTAATGCTCTTTGTATCAATTCCTGCCAGATCCCTGAGCATAAACCGCATGCGGCTGCCCAGGGCTTTCGCTGGCAGAAGGGCCTGGGCGTAAGCGTTTAAAATGTAGCCGTCCAGCTCCCTCTGGGTCAGGGGGAGACTTGCAATAGCGGCTCCGGCCTTAGAGAAGATATTTAAGGTAGATTTTACATCTGGATCGGCAGAGCTCCACAGGGAGAAATAACCGGCAGGAATATAGAAATCTGCCCCGCTGTCGTAGGCTCCGCCCTGGTAACGGATGGAGGGCTTTAAATACTTATCTGCGCAGGCTAGCAGAAAGGGAAGGTATCGGCCCTTAAACTGGCTGTTTTTACGAAAATCTCCCAACATTCTGGTCTCCTGGGAGGCAGCCTCCACACATACTGCCATCCTCTGTCTTTGGGGAGGAAAGGAGTAGGGGAGAAAGGATCTGCGGGGGGCAGCCTTTAGCTGTCCCAGTCTGGAAATGGCCTGCGTTTGGATGGCAGCCAGGACCTCTTCTGAGGCTGCGGCCATAAATATCAAAGGAGAACCGCACAGAATCGAGCGGGAGAGCTCCCTCAGCTTTTCTGAAACGCTCCTTCCAAAATCTGGATCATTCTTCATTCGTTTTAATATGTTTTTCAGAAAATAAAAAATTTCCTGACTGTTTAATTGATTGCGGAATCTGGATTCCCGGCGGATGTAGCCTTCTGCCAGACTAAAGGCCAGGGCGGAGGCATTGTCTGTTCTGGACAGATCATAATCTGGCAGGTATTTTTCCAGAACCTGGATAATCGTAGGTATGTCACTATAATCACTGCCTCCCATTACCTCCAGAAGAAAGTTTAGTCCTTGAGAAAAATCTTCTGTCAGCCCATACCAGGACACAGACATCTGGGGATAGCTGTAGAGGCCCGCCTCAGGCTCTGGATAGAATTCGTCAAAGGTACATTCGTGAAGATACTCCTGCTCCAGCGTTTTCTGCTGTTCTACAGTATATCTGAGGGTTTTCAGCTCGGTCAGAAGCAGCTGGTACAGGGACAGGTAGGCCAGATCCCCCTGTGAAATGGGGCTTAAGTTAAAGCAAAGCTGATAGCTTCCCACTCCGGTAACAGGAGCAGGGGCGGTGTAGCAGGTGATGGAGCCGGCTTCTGTTTTTGCAAAGGCGGCCGGAGGGGGAGGAAGGGGGAGGGACTCTGGCTCTATGAGAAAGTTCATGCAGCCCCAGTCTCTGGCATTCCATTGCCGGAATGAGCGGGTTTCCTCTACCAGCCTGGTTCGCTTGTGTTCGGACAGGGAGGCAAAGGTCTCCGCCAGATAACGCTTCCGTTCATTTTCTAGCTGCTCAGCCAAACCGGGACTGGGTAGTGTGGCTACGAGGGCGCTGGTTTGGGGCTCCAATGCTTTTGCTGCCAGCATTTTGATAATGGATTGGCTTCTGTCCGATGAAAATTTATTAAAAGCGTACTCATAGAGCTGAAAATAGTCTGTTTTCCCTGTGACGCTCCAATACCGGCCGATTTCCTCGGAGATACTGTAGCCTAAGTGGGCCGCCTCCCTGGTAAGAGCATTTGTCAGGCGGTTTTCCTTTAATGTGGCCTGATACAGTCTGTTGGAAACACCGCAGGCTTTTATTTCCTTGAGTCCTTTGCCGATGGAAGCCTTAAACTCCTCCATCTGGCTAGCTTCCCCGTTTCTTAAGCGGAACTTCAGAGCAGGGAGGGGAAGAGCCAGATCCAGATATGCCTCCATTATATTGTTTATACCCTGATTTCTGGCGTATTTATGCCAGGGAGACGCATCATGATCCAGCAGGACGGCAAACAAATCCCAGTAGATCAGCTCTTCCTGCGAGCTGTTTGATAGGTCGATGGCATAATCGATAATTGCAGCCTGTTCTACAGGCGTGCCCTTGTATGCGGGACTCTCCTGGATAAGCGTTCTAAAGCCCGTCTGGGGCTTTTTGTATTTGTATGGAAGCTCTGCCCTTGGGTTAGCCTTCTGTTTTGTGAAGGAAAGGTGCTCTTTATGGAGAAATTCCAGAATCCGGCTAAAGTCCATGGCTCCATAAAGCACTACCAAACAGTTGGAGTATCTGTAATTTCTGTAAAATGCCTCCCTCACCCGATCATAGCTTAGCTGCCTGTAATGCAGGTGGGCTCTTCCTAAAAGATTGGAGGCCTCCATGTGGGGATACAAGGCTTTGGCTGTAAAGCTGTCTGCATTTTCCTGGATATCTGTAAGGTGTCCCCAGTCTTCGCTGAGCACTGTGCCTTGAAGTGTCAGAGGACCCTTGGGAGAATCCAGCTCAAAGCGTATTCCTTCTCTGAGAAAGAAGTTTTTTTCTCTCAAGAACTCCGGAGATTCCATGCAGCTTAAAAATACGTCCATAAGCCTTATAAGTTGCTCCTGGCTTTGCGTGCACAGGGGATAGGAAGTGTGGGTATTGTCAGTTAGGCCATTCATAAAGGTAGAATAGCTTTTGCTGTCCATGTCAAAGAAAATATCCCTGCTGGGATATTTCTGGCAGGAGGAGAGGATCAAATGTTCCAGCACATGGTTAGTATCGGTTTCGTCCTTCTGGGGCGTCCTGTAAATGATATTAAAGCCCAGCTCCTGGTCGTCGTTTTGGATATATAAAAGCCGGGCGCCGCTTCCTTCATGAAAAAATTCTACGGTTTTTGCTCCCAGCATGTGTATCGTTCCCAGCTGTGTCACGGTAAAGCCCCACAGGGTTTCACCCAGGTTTGGCAAAGCTGCCATAGTAGTCCCCCTTTCTTATGCAAATACTCTCTATACTATAGCATTTTTTCCTGATACTTCGCAAGAAGGACTATAAATAAAGATGCCGTTGTACGGCATTTGTACCCCCTTCCTATTTTTTTAAAGAGCAGCGTTGCGTAAAGCTACAGGGATGCCTGGGAGGCTCTCACCTTCAGGAGAAGCCGTTCTGCCTCCAGCAGAGCCAGGGAGATACACAAGGGAATCAGGCAAAGCCAGACGGACTGAATGCCCAAAGGAATGGAGGACAAAATTGCCGATGCCGCTCCCAAATGATAATAAAGGAGAGTGCCTCCATAAATTTTGGCTTTTTCTAAATGCTTTTGATCTTTATCATAATAGTATTCACAGAGGGAAGCTATAAATTGCCTCAGATTATTAGTGGAAAAGATAGTGGAACATACATATCCCCTTACATTTCCGAAGGTACACCATTGCAGAGCCATAATGAAAAACACAGGATAAAGGGCTTCCATGGGATTCATGCTTTCAGGAAAAAAACCCAGAGCCGCCACCACTATAAGCTCCAGAACGATACAGCCCAGACGGAGATTTATCTTATAATATCTGGGAAGAAGGACGGAAGCCATGATAGCCAGAATAAACAGGAAAAGGGCCGCCAGACGAAGGAGAATGGACTCCCAGTTTCCCCCCAGCAAATCGATTACGGAATGGATCAGATTAGAAGTTTGCGCGGAGCCGAAAATTTCACTCCGGTTGATAAGAGCGTAGGCGCCCATAAAGCCTCCGGTAAGGGACAGGCTGTAATGGAGATATAGCTCCAGTCTTTCTTTTTCGTTCAATATAGATTCCTCCCAACGACTATTTTATAAAAATGAATATACCATATCCTCCGCCTATGAAATCCCTCTAGGGCACATGGTTTGGTGTTTTGCCTCGCTTTCCCATGTCACCGAACCAGAGCGGTATGTTATATGGGCATATTATACCATATTGATTTATTATGATATAATACATATAATATATATATTATAATACTAAAAAGGTATGGTGATTGAGCATGAATATAAAAGATCTTCGGTATTTTCTGGCAGTGGCGGAGGAAGGTACCATAACCAGGGCTGCTGCCCGCCTCTGTATGGCTCAGCCGCCCTTAAGCAGGCAGATACAGCAGCTGGAAGAGGAGCTTGGGACTTCTCTTTTTGTCCGGGGGAAGCGGCGGATACAGCTGACAGAGGAGGGGATTTTCCTAAAGCAGCAGGCGGAGGAAATACTGTCCCTTGTGGAAAAGACGGAAAACCAGCTGCTGCGGATTAAAAGCTCCGACAGGGGAATCATCTCCATAGGAGTGACAGAGACCTGCGGGGCCAGCACCCTTGCAGGCTTTATAAAGGGCTTCCATAAAAAATATCCCAATATTCAATTCAATATCTGGTGCGGTAACGGAGACGAGGTCAGTGAAAAGCTGGAAAAGGGATTGGTAGACATAGGACTTGTAAGAGATCCCTTCAATACGGAGAAATATGAGATCGCTGAGATAAAAACAGAATTCTGGGCTGCCCTCCTAAGCAGCAGCCATCCTCTGGCAAGGAGAGAGGGAGATACCATTGAGCTGTCAGAGATTGCGGGGGAGTCGCTGATGATTCCGGCCAGACCGCCTATCCAGAGAGAGATCGGCAGCTGGTTTGGACAGATTGCCAAAAAGAGTAATATCCTCTGCACATATAATACCCTGTCCTGCGTTGTTCCTTTGGTAGAACAGAATACGGCTCTGGCTATATGTCCGGAAGGAGCCAGATATTTTACAGACAGGCAGAGGCTGGTTTACAAGCGGATCATAAAGCCGGAGCATTTCTCCAGACTTTTGCTGGTGCGCCGCCGGCACCGCCTGATGCCGGCAGCTACCGCCTGCTTCTGGGACTTTTCCCTGGATTATATCCGTCTTGGCGGCGGCGCGGGGCCGGAGCCTTTGTCAATGCCCCCTCAGCTGCTGTTTTAAACCAGAGCTCCTGTACAGACGGAAAAAGGCCCCAGGCAATAAGCATTTACTATGTTCAGGCCAGGAAGCAGTTATAAACAATTCATTAATAACCGGCCGGGGCATTGATTTCTTGGACAAAGTAGTTTATAGTGTTTTTCAGTGAGATTTCAGTATATAAGCAGGGAAGCTAGAGGAAGGGAAGTAGAATCGATGAAACAATTAAGAGAGAAATTTAGGAGCTTTATGATAGGAAGGTATGGCATGGATCAGCTTGGTCAGTCTATGGCTTGGGCGGTTTTGCTCCTGCTGCTTTTGAATGTGATGATTAGGGGGCGGCTTCCCTCTCTTTTGCTGGAGGCGTTTGCTTTTATAGGCCTTATAACCGTATATCTGCGTATGTTTTCCAAAAATATCAGCAGGCGGTATCAGGAAAACCAGATTTTTTTGAGATACAGGTTTTATGTAACGGAGTACTGGAAAAAGATGAGATTCCGTTTGACAGAGGGCCGGAAATACCGTATTTTTAAATGCCCGGGCTGTAAGCAGAGGGTGCGTATTCCCAGAGGCCACGGAAGGGTGAGTATCCATTGTCCCAAATGCGGAACAGATTTTATCCGGAAAAGCGGATGAGGTAAATGATATGTGATTTTGCGGGATCGAACCAGGCGCTCATAAAGAGGGGGCGCCCCGCAAGTCATTGCATGGCTGTTGGGACGCCCTCATACAGAGTCTTAAATGGCCTTGGGACTGTCTAAGCTAATACATAGTTAATTCACACTCATTACCAGTATTTCCCTGTTATCGGGGGTAACTGCATAGATTCTTAGCTTTTTATATGACATAACCTTGTCCCCTCCTGTATAGTAACCTCTAAGGTTTACATAATTGGTTTTAGGTTGATTTGTATCTCCCATATAGTTACGCAGCTCCTTATCCTTAGTTCCAATATCCTTGAAGCCTGTGTTTTGTAAGGTAGCCTCTACTCTGTATTTCTGAATATAATCAAGGGCTTCCTTGTTGGTTTGTGTTGGTTCAAAATACATACCGTCTATATATGCGTTTCCGGTACTCATATCAAGATTTATATCTGCATAATATGTCTTATGGGCTTCCACAATTTCCTGGTCACTTGGAACTTTAACCTCAGGTTCTTTCAGGATTTCAGGTATACTGTTTAATTCTGTAATGGATAGGTTATCCAAAAAGACGGAGCTGCCGGTTAAGGTAATTTCTACATTGGGAGCGTTTGCTTCCGTTGTTTCAAATTCGCAGCTGAATTTGGTGTAGCCGTTGCCTGGGGTTACAGTAACTGTTTTCTGTTCCTTGGCCTTGATGCTTAAGGTAATCGGATTAGCAGCTGAAGGGGCTTTTGCATATCCGCTAAAAACATAGCGTTTATAAGGGCGTAATTGAGTCATAGGGATTGTAAGCTTTGTCTCGCCGTTTAACTTATTTGCCGCGCCTTGTAAACCATCCTGATTAGCAGTATCAGTATTGCTCCAGGATCCAGGAAACGTATTATATCCGTCAAAATTAGTAAAGAATGAAGGTGTCTTTATTAGGATATTCATTCCTCTTTCAAGCCTGACATTATATATCTTCTTATCATCTAAGGTTTTTAAGCGCTCCTTGATGAGGTTAGCTGTATGATTATCAAAGATAAGCTCAACACAGCTCTCATCAATGGGAATACCATTAAAATATAATAAGCCGTTATTTTTTGTAGCACCGAAGGCCTTTTCAACCGCTTCTCCGATTGTAAGCTCAGGTGTTTTGTCTTCTGGATTATTTGAATCCTTGGCCGCAACACGTCTTTCTAGGGTTTCCTTTCCTGTGTCCAGTATGAGAGATGCAGATAGGCTGTTAATCTGGCTTATGTAGTTAGACCAGCTGTTACCCGCGGTAACTATTTGTCCCTGGCTGTTTTTAGTCCCATAATTTCCAGTTACCTGTGTGGTTTCTAATTTGATTTGCTTTCCTGCATCTAATTTTTTAAGCTGGTCGTAATTGATGGGAATTAACCTGGCGCTAAATTGATCCATCGTGTTAAGCGCTAAAGGAGATAAGCCTGCTTTTGGATAGGTCTCGTTTGGAGACAGGTTATTACCAATTTGATTATCCTGCGCCCGGATGGTTGCTAGGGTTTCTCCATCTAATACTAAATTAGTGGTTGGCGTGACTTTATACATAGGAGCAGTACCTGTGTTATAATATCTGACATTTGCGTTGATATATGCAGATTCCCCTTTATTGATGCCCAGGCCGGTATTCCAGGATTCTCCGTTGCTGTTTTGAACAGCGGTTGAATTCTCTGTAGTGTGAGAAAAGCTTGTGGTAACGCTGCCGGTAAAGCCATTTTGATATCCGGCGCTAACCGATACTCCAACTACATTTGTATCAGACTTGCTGTTTGTAGTGGCTCTGGAAACTGTTTTGCCCTGATCAATGGAAGCATGCTCGTTCGTTGATAAAATCAACCGCTCCATGCCAACGCCAACAACTGGAAATGCCGCAACTAATGGGTCTTTTGCTTCTGCCCGGATGGCCTTATCGAACGTGCCGGAAGCCTTTTCATAATCGGTATAGGGATCGCCGGCCGTATTTGCTGACAAATAATTTGACACATACTTTTTATATCCCTGTGCTGCCAGGCTGTCTTCCCACTTTACTGCGATTAAATCCTTGATGGTATAGCCATTTTGTTCATAAGCATCCGGGATATTGTCATTATCCGTATCTAAATCTTCATCCTCCCAGCCTGAGTTGACGGATCTGGCTGTTCTCAGCTTCCGGTCAAAAAAATTATTATTAGGTATAAATGGATCGTTCTCATCTATGTTCGAATAATCCCTAAGAAACAGGTTTTCCTCAGGTATTACGGCCTTATTGCCATTTAATTCCCAATAAAGGGCAGGGGCTGAGAGCGTTTCGATGGAGCTTAAACCGCTGTCTTTTATTTCAATTCGGATCGTATATTCCTGACCCTTTCTCATATTGACCGTAAGCTCTTTGGCAATATCGCCTGAATTATTTATTTGCATTAAAGCGTCCTCTTTATCCGTCGATAGGGTATATTCACCATCTTCAGAAGGAATAATTCTGCCTGTCCAGCGAATGGATTTTATGCGATCCTTTGTTATAAACGCTTGCGCCTCCTTTTGATCAAATTCAGAACCTCCGTTTCTCATTGGGGCCATTAGTTCAAGATCCTTAAAGTGTTCATCAGAGAAAAAGTAGGCCATTAGTCCGCTGCTGGGAAGTGGGGCTTCCCTTGCTGCTTCTGTTCTGGGGATATTGGGGTCAGTGTAATTGGGGGTAACCGTTTGCGCATATGCAGGCCATGCGAATGCCTGGCTGGCTATTGCTGCAAGTGTTATAAAGTTTAAGGCCTTTTTATTCGTCATCTTTCTTTTCATTGCTTGTCTCCTTTCAAATATCGTTAATAGGCTGCGTAAAATCAGGATTGTATTATGGCTAAACCGAATCTATTTCTATAAAAAAGCACATATATCTCAATCAGTGAGTTTCGCAATTACCTGTAAATGTTAAATCTGAAAATCTTACGGTATCAATGTTGCATCCACGATTAATTTTGTGGTGGCTCCATCTTTAAAGGTATCAATTTTGTTAATCTTAAAGCTGCTCCCATGATTTAAGAGTACTTCATATTCACCTCCGTAGCCGGGCAAGGCTGATACATAGGCTCCGGAAGTACCTTTGGGGAGAGCGATGCGCAGCACTATTTTTCTTTTAGCAAATGCGCTCATATTAACACTGCTGATACTCGTACTGATAAAGTTTGGATATGACAGTGTTTGTCCTTCCCATTTTTCTTTAAATGCGGCTACATTTGCCTCCTTATTAAAGTCGTATTCAGGAGAAGTAAGGGTTAATCCAAATTCCTGAGGGCCGGATCGTCTATATACAATTAAATTAGACGGAAGGGGCTCGCGCTTCAGCGCATTCTCAAGGTTGGTGATCTTAGCGTCCAGCTCTGCATTCGGATTATTTGCGGGACCATTGGCTATTAAATAGTTATTAATAGCAGTATAGCCTCCACGCATGTAGTCATTTACATCAGCAAGCTCGTTAGCAGTTAAATGATTGCTCCAGTTACTGTAATTTGCTTTTCCCCAAGCGTCACCTTTACTTACATCATCCTTAAAGTCCAGACTGCTTACTACAGAGGCCTCTGCCTTTATATATTGCTTCCCTTCTAATACGACGCGGACAACCTTGTCCACCTTTATGCTGTATCCCTGCTCGATCAGGGTGCTTACACCCTCAGAAGTGGTATAGGGCAGCATACCCGTATTGACAGGTAATTTTAAATGTATAAGCAGGGGAGTTGGCTTTTCGTCCCCTTTACCTGGTTCGTATAAAGAGATATCCTTAAAGCCATCCTGCTTAAATAATTTATCCTGAATCGTATCTTTAAATTCATTAAACTTCTCCAAAGAGATTTCATTTTGAGCGGTTGTTCTTATTTCTTTCTTATATGCAAAGTTCTCAGGGGATTCGAAATAATAAACAAACATAGGTTTATCTATCTTGTTTTTGGATACCGCGTTTTTAAGCTCCTTGTACTCTTTTTCTCTCTCGTTTGCTTCTATTTGATAGTCATAAAAATAGTTTCTTGTCTGAGAGTATTTCGTTAATTCTACGGAATCCTTTTTAAAAGATTCCAATGCTTCTCGTTCAGGCTTTTCAAGGGTTTTTTCGATTCGCTCTGCTTCTTTTCTTTCCCATGCCTCGGCCTTTTCTTTATCCTTCAGGAAATCTTCCGGCCGTTCTGTCATACCTCTGGATATATGGTTGTTAGCTGTTTGACAGGTATAACGATGTAAATCTCGTGCATAGGTGGTATTTGTTAATAAACTAGCCAGAAGCAGATTCAGTATTAACAATCGGGATATACAACGATTCTTAAATGGTTTCATTCCTTTCCTCCATGATTTTAAGAGTGTTTATTTAACCTGAAATCCATGGGGCCTTCTATCCCGTTATGCTTTCTGTTGAAAATCAGAGCTTAATATAAAGCTGACTTTCGCATGCTCAGCCTCCTTTCCAGCTTAATTGATGCTATTTCTTTGCTGCCTGAAATCTGCAAAGGGCCGTAGCCAGGTGATGCTTTGCCAGATTCTATAATCCGATGCCCTCAGGCTGCTGTAAGGTTGTCCGTTACATCTGCTGAAGGCGCCCTCTCCAACGTTCCAAGAGAAATAGCTTTCGATGCCTTAAATGCCAGCTTTTCATGAATAGGACATTCTTCTATCCCAAGGTAAATAGGTAATGTCCATAGGGCTGCTGCCCTTACAAATTGCTCTTGCAGGGATGGCGCTGATTACAGGTAAAGTACATATTGTGTTTTCAGGTTAGCTATGTATGATCAATCATTACTAGCCAGTTGTAAAATTGATAAACCAAGTATATTGCATCATTCTTCTGTAGATTTGGATATAGATATGATTTGGTATATTCGATTATTCTTCTGTAGATTTGAATAAAGATATAATTGTATATTCGATTATTCTTCTGTGGATTTGGATATAGATATGATTTGGTATATTCAATCGATCTTTTGTGAATTCCATAAAGATAAGTATGTTACATATTTCATATGTAAAATTAGATAGGTTCGCCTCTGCTTTTTTGCATATAGAGGATTTTATGCGGTATTTGGCGCAACAGGTTGTCCAATGTGAAGCCCTGCCGCCGGTCTTGGGTTCGATCGTCTGAGCTGCTGTTATGCAGGATGCTTCAGATAGAACCTGAATGGATCATACTACGAACAATCCGATGCTTCTGCTGAAGAATTCAATGGACTAAGCCTCCTTTCTTTTTGCTTTATTAAATTAAGCATATAATAACATTACAAAATTGATTTGTCAATACTATATCTAAATAAATTGATAATTAATTTGTTTAATTTTATATATTTTTTTAATTATCTGAAATTATTTAATTATTGATAAAATAAACAGATCATAAACAATTCCTTTCGGTATACATCATTAATTGTCTTTGGCTTATACTGGCTTTTCAGAGAGAAGGCGGATGGAGGTAGCATATTCTGAGGGGGCCATGGAGGTGATTTTCTTAAATTGCCGTGAAAAATAGTGGATGGAGGTATAGCCCAGACGGTCAGATATCTGGGTCAGATTCATTTGATTATCTCGTATCATTTGCTTGGCAGTATCGATCTTCATCCTGGAAAAGAACTGGATAACCCCGCATTTTTGGGCGTCCCGGAAGATTTTTTGAAGCTGTGAGCGGCCTACCAGGTTATCCTTGCAGATGCGCTCAATGGTAAGCTGCTCGCTGATATGCTCCTGCATATAGCGGACAATTCGGTTGAAGGTGTCGTTGCCGCTGCCGGCCTCAGAAGGTAAAAGCCGATGGGTATTTACAGGCAGGGAATAAGAGAAATACCGCCTGTACAGGTGAATCATAATCTGCTCCAGGTAATGGCTTATAAGCTGCTCCGACCCGAAGGAGGCAGAGGGCTCCAGAAAGATTAGCTGCTCCTGATAAGGGTCGTCTAGACGTCCTGAAAAGGTATTGCGGGCCTCAATGATAATCTGAGCCAGCAGCTCCTTTTCCGTATCCTGTATGTTCATAAGCTGATCTTCAAAGGCCTTCATACACTCCGAGTGACATTCAAAGCCGATCACCACAAGGCTGGGAGAGACCCGGCCATTGGTCAGCACATTGTGAAATTCGTTGGGCTTGTGAAAGAGTATATTGCCTTTTTTGAGAGTCAGCCTTCGATCGCCGGCAATGGCGTCAATTTCTCCGCGATCAACACAAATCAGTTCCCAGAAGTTATGGCTTTCTCCAGGAAAGGAAAAATCGCTCATGTACTGAAAGTAATGAACCGACACGATTTTTTTAATGGAAATACTGTCTTTTAATTCTACGCTTTGATAAGCCATAAGCGTTCACCTTCCTTGCCTTTTTTATGATTATACCACAAAGCATCGAGGGGGTGCGGCAAAATAGAATGTAATTCGTGGAGCCTTATTTTGCTGCATCCCAGACCGGCAGCCATACTAGCCGCTTTGTGTCTAGTATACCATATCTTCCGGTCATGGTATCCCTTCGGGGGCGCACATGGTCCGGTTGGGTGCTTTGACCCGCTTTCGCGTGTCACTGAACCAGCGAGGTATGCCGTCTGGTGATATTATACCTCGAAGACGCCCAATGTTAAATAAGAGAATGAAATCTGCTGCTTACGAGATAAAGGATACAAAAGGAGATATTCCGGCTGTTATGCTTCTAATGCGTTTATAAAAGAACTTAAGACCTGAAAGGTGTATAAAAGTGATATAATAATAAAAAATGGAAGGAGAATATTTGTATACAATTAATAATTTAACCCTTTTGTGCAAAAATAATAATAGATTATCCAAAGAATTAAATGTACATATTTACTATAATTAGGATATAGAAAATGTTCTTGATGAGACAAAAACACAAATAAGGGCAGTGGAAAGTGACTTATGAAAAAACCAGTCCTCTTTCCATCCTTCTGGATTATTCATTTATGCTTTGCAAAGCCCTGTCCAATACAAAATTCAGGCAGGCTTTGTCCCTTAAGAATTGCCCGGCTTTTGGGGGCATTTCAGTTTTTAGCCCGAATTTGACAGGGGTTCGGAAGTAAACTAACTGGTTATCAAGAGGGTAAAAAGGGGGATAGGCTTTTCAGGGGTAAAAACGCCTGGAACCCTTGCTTTCATTGGGGGGGAGGAGCCGATTGGAACAGCAATACTTGACACTGCCCAAATAAAAAAGGAGGAAGTCTTGATGAAAAAAAGGAATGTATGTGCTCTGGCATTGGCAGCGGTGATGGCTGGCTCTCTGACAGCCTGCTCAGGAGGCGGCTCACAGACCGGGGCGGCAGATGCTAAGGCAGAAGCCCCAGCTACCACAGCGGCAGATACCACAGAAGCTTCCAGTGGAGAGACCAAAGGACTGGTATACTGGTCTATGTGGGAGTCAACGGAGCCCCAGGGCCAGGTAATCAAGGAAGCAGTTGACAAATTTACGGCAGACACAGGTATTACGGTGGATCTTCAGTTTAAAGGACGTACTGGCATTAGAGAAGGACTTCAGCCTGCTCTGGACGCAGGAACCAATATCGATCTGTTTGATGAGGATATTGACCGTGTAAACAGCACCTGGGGCTCCTATCTGATGGATTTGGAGGAGCTGGCCAAAGGTGCCGGCTATGAGGCTACGGCCAACGCGTCTTTGATGGCGGCCTGCCGGGAAGTAGGGGGCGGAACCCTTAAATCCATTCCGTATCAGCCTAATGTATTTGCGTTTTTCTATAACAAGGATATCTTTGATGAGGCAGGAATTACATCCGTTCCCACTACCTGGGCTGAGCTGGATGCGGCCTGCCAGAAAATTAAGGATGCGGGATATACGCCGATTACCAGCGATGACGCTTATGTTCTGTGCCTTTTCGGACACCACATGTGCAGAATCAACGGGTATGAGGCAACCTCTGATATTGTAAAAAATAACAAGTGGGATGATCCTTCTGTGATGGAGACTGCCAAAGCCTATGAGGAGTTTGCCAAGAAGGGATATTTCTCTGAAAATATCGCTTCCAATGTGTTTCCGGCAGGCCAGAATCAGGAACTGGCAATGGGGACAGCGGCTATGTACCTTAATGGCTCCTGGCTGCCTAACGAAGTAAAGAACATGGCAGGCGATGATTTCCGGTGGGGCTGCTTTAGCTACCCGGCAGTTGAGGGAGGAAAGGACGGCACAGAGGCGTCCAATTTCGGAGCTCAGGTATTGGCGATTAATAAAAATTCTCAGAATGCAGAGGCTGCGTTCCAGCTGATCACCTATATTACCAAGGGCGAGTTTGACAAGAAGCTTTCGGAGGAATCTCTGGGAATCCCCTCTGATACAACAAATACAGAGTGGCCGTCACAGCTGGCAGATGTAAAGCCTGTCCTTGAGAGTCTTAAAACCCGCTACCCCTGGGCAGCCGGAGCAGAGGATAATGTGGATATGACTCCTATTATTAAGGAGAACATGATGAAGCTTTGCAGCGGCACTATCACAGCCGGCGAGTTTGTGGCAAATCTGAAGGCAGCGGGAAACTAAATTTTGGGCGTTTTAGAGGTGGCATCGTTTCGCGCTGCCACCTTTTTTACATCCAATACCATGCCGGGAAGGCATGTTCAGCAAGTAAGGAGGCACAGGTGTGAAAAAAAACAAAGGTATGATTATTGTATTTATGACACCGGCAGTGGTAATGTTTATTCTGATATTCCTGTACCCCATTATCAGAACGATTTTAATGAGCTTCTTTAAAATTGAAGGCATCACGGACCCTATGTCAAAATGGACCTTTACCGGCATTGAAAATTATACAAGGCTGGCAAATACCACCTTGTTCCGCATCTCTATGTGGAATTTGGCTCGTATCTGGTTTGTGGGCGGTATTATTGTTATGTCCCTGGCTCTTTTGTTTGCGGTGATTATTACCAGCGGTATTCGGTTCAAAAGTTTTTTCAGGGCCATGATTTATCTGCCCAATATTGTAAGTGCGGTAGCCCTGGCTACCATGTGGCTGCAATATGTATACAGCCCTAAGTATGGCCTGCTAAAGTCGTTTTTTTCAAAGCTGGGCCTGGATGCTCTGGCAAAGATTCAGTGGCTGGATAATGACCATAAGTTTATGGCTCTTCTTGTGGCTTACTGCTTCGGTATGGTAGGCTACCATATGCTGATTTTTTCCAGTGGAATTGAGCGGATCAGCGACGAATACTATGAGGCGGCAACTCTGGATGGAGCCAACAAATTCCGCCAGTTCCGTTATATTACACTGCCTCTGCTAAAGGGTGTGTTCAGAACGAATGTTACCATGTGGAGCGTGACAAGCGTAGGCTTTTTCGTATGGTCCCAGCTGTTTTCAACGGTAACGGCTGATACCCAGACCATCACGCCGATGGTTTACATGTATATGCAGATTTTTGGAGCTGGCAATAGCGTTACGGAACGAAATGCCGGTATCGGCGCAGCTGTGGGCGTTATGCTGAGCGTATGCGTGGTAGCTGTTTTCTGGCTCTGTAACCACCTGCTAAAAGACAAGGATTTGGAATTCTAGAAAGGGGGCATGAAATGGCTGGATTATTTAGAAAAAAAGAAAGGAAATACAGAGAGCCCTTCCGATTGAAGAAGGAGCTAAAGCTGGCGCCTGGGTATTTGGCGCTTACTCTCTGGATTTTATTCACCTGTCTGTTATTAGGATGGGTACTTATGGCAAGCTTCTCTACCACAAAGGAAATTTTTGCGGATAAGCTGCTGGACAGCGGATTTCATTTTGAAAATTATGTAAAGGCCTGGGTTAACTCCAATGTATCTACAATTTTCTTTAACTCTCTTCTTTACTCTATTGTGTCCTGCACTCTGTTAATTGTAATCTGTGCGCCGGCAGCCTATGCCTTGTCACGCTTTGATTTTGTTTGTAATAAGCTGATTCAGACAGGGCTGGTTGCCTCCATGGGCGTTCCTGTGGTCATGATTGTCCTGCCGCTCTTTGCCATTGTAGCAGGTCTGAATATTCTTAACAATGTGACTGCCAATATGGGAACTCTTATATTCCTTTATGTGGGTATCAACGTGCCCTATACAACCATTTTTCTGACCACCTTTTTTGCCAATCTTTCCAGGGCGTTTGAGGAGGCGGCTGCCATTGACGGGTGTCCGCCTGTAAAGACCTTCTGGCTGATTATGCTCCCTATGGCCCAGCCGGGAATTGTAACTGTGACCATTTTTAACTTTATTAATATTTGGAATGAATACTTTATATCTTTAATATTCGGCAACTCGGACAGAGTGCGTCCTGTAGCGGTCGGGCTTTATTCGATGATCAATTCCATGAAGTATACGGGGGACTGGGCCGGTATGTTTGCAGCTGTAGTTATCGTTTTCCTGCCAACCTTTATTCTGTACCTCTTCCTTTCTGAGAAGATTATTGCGGGCGTTACAGGCGGCGGGGTGAAAGGATAAAATAAAAACATAATATTAAGTGGAAACGAGGTAAAATGACATGGGTAAAAAGCCGGTTTTGGTGATAATGGCGGCTGGTATGGGCAGCCGTTATGGTGGTTTAAAGCAGATAGACCCCATTGACGAGTTCGGAAATATTATTATAGATTTTTCGATCTTTGATGCAAAGGAGGCAGGCTTTGAGAAGGTGCTTTTTATCATCAAGAAGTCCATTGAGGCAGAATTTAAGTCTCATATCGGTAACCGCATCAGCAAACAGATAGAGGTGGAGTATGTATATCAAGAGCTGGATAAGCTTCCGGCAGACTTTTCTGTTCCGGCAGGAAGAGTAAAACCCTGGGGTACGGCCCATGCGGTGCTTTGCTGCAGTCAGCTGATCGATGGACCCTTTGCGGTTATTAATGCAGATGATTACTACGGAAAGGAGGCCTTTCGCATGATTTATGACCAGCTGATGAAGTCGGAGGATCAGGAGCGGTATCAGTACACTATGATAGGCTATCAGCTGTATAATACACTTACGGAAAACGGGCATGTGGCCAGAGGCGTTTGCTCAGTGGACGAAAGCGGACATCTGAAGGATATCCATGAGCGCACCAGGATTGAGAAGCACGGAGACGTGGCGGAATATACGGAGGACGACGGGGCCAGTTGGACCAGGCTGGAGGAGGACACCATCGTGTCCATGAATATGTGGGGCTTTACAAAAAGCATTATAGGAGAGCTGGAAAAAAGATTCAGCGCCTTTTTAAAGGAAAATCTTCCAGTGAACCCGCTAAAGTGCGAGTACTTTTTGCCCTATGTAGTAGATGAACTGTTAAAAGCCGGAAAGGCAGAGGTTACAGTGCGAAAAAGCGTGGATCGCTGGTACGGAGTAACCTATAAGGAGGATAAGGCGGTGGTGGTAAATGCCATCCGGGAATTGAAGGACAGGGGATTGTATCCCCGGAAACTTTGGGAGGACTAAAGGATGGGAGACAGGGATACATGTATTTGGAAGGAAGCCTCAGAGGCATTTGCTACTGAGGGAGAGGTGGTAAGTTGCCAGCGGTACGGAAGCGGTCATATCAATGACACCTTTAAGCTGGTGTGCGGCCGCCCCTATATTCTGCAGAGAATGAACACAGGCATTTTTAAGGACCCTGTTTCTCTTATGAGAAATATTCAGGGAGTAACCTCCTTTTTAAGACGGGAAGTTATAAAAAATGGAGGAGATCCCGATCGGGAGACGCTGAATCTGATCAATACGAAGGCGGGAAACCATTTTTATGTAGACAGTAAAGGGGATTACTGGAGAATGTACCTCTTTATTGAGCATGCCACCTGCTATAATCTGGTAGAAAAGCCTGAGGACTTTTATCAGAGCGGGAAGGCCTTCGGACATTTTCAGAGGCTGCTGGCAGATTATCCGGCTAAGGAGCTGGCTGAGACCATACCAGGCTTTCATGATACGCCCAGGCGGTTTTCTACCTTTAAAGAGGTTGTGGAGAGAGATATATGCGGCCGGGCCAGTGAGGTTCAAAGGGAGATTCAGTTTGTTATGGACAGGAGCGCAGACATGGGCCTTGCCATGGATATGCTCCGGGAAGGCAGGCTTCCCCTGCGGGTGACTCACAATGATACAAAACTAAATAACATAATGATTGACGACGCCACCGGCGAGGCCATCTGTATCATTGATCTGGACACGGTTATGCCGGGACTATCCATCTTTGATTTTGGAGATTCCATCCGCTTTGGGGCCAACACGGCTGAGGAGGATGAACGGGATCTGAGCAAGGTAGCTCTGTCCCTTCCTCTGTTTGAAACATATACAAAGGGCTTTTTAGAGGGATGTGCAGGAAGCCTGACAGAGCATGAGGTGAACATGCTGCCTCAGGGCGCCCGTCTGATGACGTTGGAATGTGGAATGAGGTTTCTGACGGATTATCTGGAGGGAGATGTATATTTTAAGACAGCTAGGGAGAGGCACAATCTGGATCGCTGCAGAACCCAGTTTAAGCTTGTAGAGGATATGGAGAAGAAATGGAATGAGATGGAGGAAATTGTCAGGGCATTTTTATAGCCGTCTCTGTATATGATTCCTGAATACAGCCTGTCCTTACAGGGAGTTATAAGGCATAGATAGGAAAAGAGATGGCATTAGGTTCTTTTTGCCTTTCAAATAATAGTGCAGCAGCCGGCTTCATCCTGAGAAGGATTAAGACCGGCTGTTTTGCGCTGATACCAAGCGGTATGCTGCTGTAGGATTTTCTTAAATTTCTATTGCAGGCTCTCCTTACAGAATCTTTATGCTGGTTTACACAGATTTTACAAAAACTATACCATACCTTGCTTTCAGCTCATGTAAATCTTTTGTATACTCCATCTTGTAACAGGTGAAAAGAAAATAGAAAGCGTACAGATAGACTGGCGCCAATGAATTTGGAGGCAATGTATTATGAGAATGAACAGCAAGAAGGTAATAGCACTTATGAGCTCCCTTGTTCTGGCTGTGGGAGCGGTAGCAGGATGTAACGGAAAGGCAGCAAAGACAACAGAACCAGACTCTGGAGCGGAGGCAGCAGGCGATACGGAGGCCATGGATACGACAGCAGCCACAGCAGAGACGGCGGCAGGCTTAAGCGGTTCCATCAGCATGGTAGGCTCCACCTCTATGGAGAAGCTTGCAAATGCATTGAGCGAAGCATTTATGGAAAAATACCCTAATGTAACGGTAACGGCTGAGTTTGTGGGCTCTGGTGCAGGAATCGAGGCAGTAAGCAACGGAACTGCGGATATTGGTAATTCTTCCAGAAACTTAAAGGATGAGGAGAAGGCCAAGGGTGTGGCAGAGAATATTGTAGCAATCGACGGTATCGCGGTAGTGGTTGACAAGGCAAATGCAGTAGAGGATCTGACAAAGCAGCAGCTGTCGGATATTTATTCAGGAGCCGTAACTAACTGGAAGGATGTGGGAGGAAGCGATGCTCCGATTGTGGTCATTGGCCGTGAGGCTGGCTCCGGTACAAGAAGCGCCTTTGAGGAGCTGTTAAGCCTTGAGGACGCCTGTAAGTACAGCAATGAGCTGGACAGTACAGGGGCAGTTATGGCTAAGGTTGCATCTACTCCAGGCTCCATCGGTTATGTATCGCTGGATGTGGTGGATGACAGCGTAAAGGCTCTGAAGCTGGAGGGGGCTGAGCCTACGGAGGAAGCGATCAAGGCAGGCAGCTACTTTTTAAGCCGTCCCTTCGTAATGGCAACCAAGGGAGAAATCAGCCAGCAGAATGAACTGGTTAAGGCTATGTTTGACTTTATCAGCTCTGATGAGGGAACTGAAATTGTCCGCTCGGTAGGTCTGATTACAGTAGACTAATAGAGAGATAGAAAGGAGACTTTCCTGCATGACTACGGAAACCTTTTCCATACGTTCCCATCATGGCAGCAAGTCTGCCGTTGAAAAAGCTGCACAGGTAATCTTTACTGTCTGCGGCTTTTTCGCCGTGTTAGCTGTTGCTTCTATTACATTGTATATGCTCATCAGCGGTACGCCCGCACTATTTAAAGTAGGTATTGGGGATATTCTGTTTCAGACGGTGTGGCAGCCGACGGCAGCGGAACCCAGCTTTGGTATTCTTTACGTTATTTTGACCTCTATTGTAGGCACCTTCCTGGCCATCCTAATCGGGGTGCCAATCGGGGTAATGACGGCTGTTTTTTTGGCAGAAGTTGCTCCTCCAAGGCTTTGCGGCATGGTTCGCCCTGCAGTGGAGCTGTTGGCTGGGATTCCCTCTGTCATATACGGCCTTTTGGGTATTCTGATTCTGAATCCGCTGATGTATAAGCTGGAGCTGATTCTTTTTAAGGGCTCTGAAACCCACCAGTTTACAGGCGGAGCGAATCTCATATCAGCGGTGCTGGTACTGGCCCTGATGATTCTGCCTACGGTAATCAATATCAGCGAGTCCTCTCTCAGAGCCGTTCCAGCTCATTTAAAGAGCGCCTCCTTGGCGTTGGGAGCCACTAAGATTCAGACGATTTTTCATGTGATTGTGCCTGCTGCCAGATCGGGTATTATTACGGCTGTGGTTCTGGGCACCGGCCGCGCCATTGGAGAGGCTATGGCCATCAGCCTTGTATCGGGAAGCTCCGTTAATATTCCTTTTCCATTTAACTCTGTACGCTTCCTTACTACAGCTATCGTTTCAGAGATGGGCTACGCTTCAGGGCTTCACAGACAGGTGCTCTTTACCATTGGTTTGGTACTATTTGCCTTTATCATGTTTATTAATATCAGCCTGACCAGAATATTAAAGAAAGGAGATAAAAAAAATGACAAGTGATATGGCAGTTTCCATTCACGGCGATTCTGATCCAAGGGACAGCATTTACGGAAGACGTGTAAGACCCTCTGATGTACTTCTTACAGGCATTATCTATGGGTGTGCGGGCCTTTCCATTCTCCTTCTGGCAGGCATTTTGGGCTATGCCTTTGTCCGGGGCCTTCCCCATGTGACATGGTCCTTCTTGAGCACTGCCTCCAGCGCTACAAAGGGTACCTATGGTATCCTGGGAAATATTATTAACACCCTATACATTGTGGTAATCACCTTGTTAATCGCAACCCCTTTGGGAATCGGCTCTGCCGTATATCTGAATGAGTATGCGAAGCCGGGGCGGGCGGTGCGTCTGATTGAATTTACCACAGAGACTCTTTCCGGCATCCCGTCTATTATATTTGGTCTTTTCGGTATGGTGTTTTTTGGAAATACTCTGGGCCTGGGCTATTCTATCTTGACAGGTGCGCTGACATTGACACTTATGATTTTGCCGCTGATTACAAGGACGACTCAGGAGGCGCTAAAGACTGTGCCTGACAGCTACCGCCACGGCGCTTTGGGAATCGGAGCTACGAAGTGGTATATGATTCGTACAATTCTTCTGCCCAGCGCTATGCCTGGTATACTCACGGGAGTGATTCTGGCAATCGGGCGTATCGTAGGAGAGTCGGCAGCGCTCTTGTTTACCGCAGGAAGCGGATACTACCTGCCCAGAAATCTGTTTTCTAAGATTTTTGAGTCAGGCGGCACATTGACCATTCAGCTGTATCTGTTTATGCAGAAGGCGAAGTATAATGAGGCCTTTGGAGTGGCTGTGGTGCTTTTGGTAATAGTTCTTGGAATCAACGGGCTGGCAAAGTATCTGTCCTATAAATTGAATGTAGAAACCAACGCCTGAGAAAAAGAGAGGAAATAATCAGTGGAAACCAAAACAAAGATTTCAACCCAGGGCCTGAATTTGTACTATGGCGAAAATCATGCTTTAAAAGATATTACTATGGATTTATATGAAAATAAAATTACTGCGTTCATCGGACCCTCCGGCTGCGGAAAGTCAACCTATCTTAAGACCTTAAACCGCATGAACGATCTGGTGCCAGGCGTAAGGATAGAGGGAACCGTTCTGCTGGACAATGAGGATATTTACTCCCCTCAGGTAGACACAACGCTTCTGAGAAAGAAAATCGGCATGGTTTTCCAGCAGCCCAATCCCTTCCCTATGAGCATCTATGATAACGTAGCATATGGCCCAAGGATTCACGGTATTAAGAACAAAGGACAGCTGGATGAGATTGTGGAGCGAAGCTTAAGGGGCGCGGCATTATGGGATGAGGTGTCAGACCGCTTAAAGAAGTCTGCCCTGGGGCTTTCCGGCGGACAGCAGCAGCGTCTGTGCATTGCCAGGGCTTTGGCGGTAGAGCCGGAGGTTCTTTTGATGGATGAGCCTACCTCTGCTTTGGATCCTATCTCAACACTGAAGATAGAGGATTTGATGGATGATTTAAAGAGCAGGTATACGGTGGCCATCGTAACTCACAATATGCAGCAGGCGACCCGTATCGCAGATTATACGGCGTTCTTTCTGGTGGGAGAGGTAGTAGAGTATGCTACCACCGATGAGCTGTTTACGATGCCGGGGGATAAGAGGACGGAAGATTATATAACGGGCCGGTTTGGCTAATCAAATATTGAAAGAGGTTTGGAATGAGCGTACGTGTTACTTATGAGCATGAGCTGGAAGCGTTAAAAAAGGATTTGAAGGAAATGGCCCATGCGGTGGAGGCTGCAATAGAGCAGACCTTTGCAGCCTTCGAGGATCAGAACTATGTGATGGCGGAGGATGTCATTAAGGGAGACAGAACTGTCAATGATATGGAGCGGGCGATTGAAGCCAGATGCTTGTCTCTGATACTGCGTCAGCAGCCGGTAGCAGGAGATTTGCGCCAGGTGTCCACCGCCCTTAAGGTGGTTACGGATTTGGAGCGTATCGGGGATCATGCTTCGGATATTGCGGAGCTGATACTGAGAACCAAGAGCAAGCACGCATACCACATCGTTAAGCATCTTCCTGTGATGGCATCTGCCGCTCAGAAGATGGTTCATGATGCAATAGAAGCCTTTATCCGCCAGGATGTGGACGCTGCCCTGGAGATTATACAAAAAGATGATGAGGTGGATGCCCTGTTCAACCAGGTAAAAACTGATGTGGTGGAGCTTCTTAAGACCTCTCCTGACCAGGTGGATCAGGGAATTGATCTTTTGATGATTGCCAAGTACCTGGAACGCATCGGAGACCATGCAGTGAATGTGTGTGAATGGACGCAGTTTTCTAAGACAGGGGCCCTGAAGAATGTAAGGATTATATAAGAAAGCGTTGAGCCTATATGCAGGAGGCAGAAACAGGCTGCCATGTAAAAAAGGATGAGTAAAAACACGGTTCCAGATAGTTTTGATAACGCTTGGAACCGTGTTTTATAATGCACTATTTTCGCAAGGGCCGATTACGCCGCCTTTACAGACAACAGGCAAAGCCGGTGATGGAGCTTCCTGCTTCAACTGCTTTTCTGCTGTCTGAGACTCTATTTATGGAATACCTAGAAAGGCAGTTTATGTTTTAGAAAGGAGACAAATCACTCGCCAAATACAGCCTTGTAATCTGCCTGGAATTTCTCAATTCCCTGATCAGTCAGAGGATGCTTTGTCATCTGCTCAATGACGCCGTAGGGTACGGTAGCGATGTCAGCGCCGGCCTTAGCGCAGTCGATGACATGGATCGGGTTACGGACGCTTGCTGCGATAATCTCGGTCTGTATATTGTGCATCTGAAAGATCTCTGTAATATCGCAGATCAGGTCGATGCCCGGCGTGGAGATATCATCCAGACGTCCCAGGAATGGGGACACGTATGCAGCGCCTGCTCTTGCGGCAAGCAGCGCCTGCGCGGCGGAGAAGATGAGCGTTACATTGGTTTTGATACCCTCGGCGCTCAGAACCTTAACTGCCTTTAGCCCCTCTACAGTCATAGGAATCTTAACTACCATGTTGGGATGAATGGCTGCAATTTCACGGCCTTCCTGAATCATGCCTTCTGCGTCGGTTGTGGTTGCCTTAACCTCTCCGCTGATAGGACCGTCTACGATGGAGGTAATTTCCCTGATGACCTCGCCAAAATCTCTGCCTTCCTTTGCGATGAGGGACGGATTGGTGGTAACGCCGCAGATAACGCCCATATCATTGGCTTTTCTGATATCTTCTACATTCGCTGTGTCAACAAAAAATTTCATGATAAATCCTCCTGTGTTCTCTGGGACGGGGAATTGCCTCGCCCTGCTTTTTATACTCTCTAAGTGTATTATAGCCTATATTACCGTAATGTCAAGCAAAAAAACGCATGAAATTGCGATAATATGCGATAAATTAAGAAAAATATATAGAATTAAAATAGGAAGCATGCAATTTATGAAAGATTTAACGCAAACTCGTGCAGACGTGCCTTGGCTAGATGAAATCCAGTCCCCGGTTTCTGTAATCTGCCGCCATTTCTCCTGACACAGATTCGTCTGTGACAAGGGTGGTGAAAGCTTCAATGCCGCATACATGGTATCTGGAGACCGTATTCAGCTTAATGGGATTTACCAGGGCAATAACCCGCCTGGAGGATTGAATCAGCTGGCTCTTAACACTGACCTCATCGGGATAGGGGATGGTCATGCCATACTCCGGGTGTATGGCGTACACGCCCATGAAGCAGAGGTCCGGGTGGTAGAGAGCTGCCTGCCGGGCTGCTGTTTCTCCCACGTTGGTCATAGAGTCCTTAAGAAGCCGGCCTCCCAGCACAATCACATCCACCTGCTCCTTCATAGAACAGGCGTGGGCAATAGAATAGCTGTTGGTAAGAACGGTCAGCCGGATATGGTTGGGAATGTTCTTGGCAAAGTGGAGATTAAAGCTGCTGCCGTCTATGGCTACCAGCTGCTCCGGCTTAAGAAAGGTAAGAGCTTTCTCGGCCAGACGCTGCTTTAATTCCACATCAGCGCTCTCACGGTCAAAATAGCTGATGACCGGGCGCTCCAGAGGGATGGCTCCTCCGAATACCCGTTTTACCTGACCCCTCTGATCCAGATCCAGAAGATCCCTGCGGATGGTGTCCTCTGATACATTCAGCTCTACAGCTAGTTTGCTTACGACCACCTTTCCAGAGGTGTGAAGGCGATTCAATATAAGTGTTTGCCGTTCCTCTTTTAACATGCTTCTTCTCCTGTTCATGATGTCCTTTCCTTAATTATAATCAATTTTCCGGCCCAGGGCAAGAGGGTTACACTGGCCCATTGGACTTTACAGGCTTACAGGAATTGGTTATAATAGGATGCAGAGGCTGGGAGCCCAGGGAAAGACGAAGGAGAGAAAAATGAAGAGATTAGAGGAATATGTAAGAAGTATCCCAGATTTTCCGGAACCGGGAATTATATTCAGGGATGTGACCAGTATTCTGCAGGACGCAGATGGCCTTCATCTGGCTGTGGACAGACTGATTGATATGGTAAAGGATCTGGATTATGATGTAGTGGTGGGGCCGGAATCCAGAGGCTTTATCTTCGGAGTGCCGGTGGCTTATGTACAGCATAAGAGTTTTGTTCCTGTCCGCAAGAAGGGAAAGCTTCCCTGCGAGACGATTTCCACCCAGTACGCTCTGGAATACGGCACAGCCGAGATCGAAATGCACAGAGATTCTATAAAGCCCGGACAGAAGGTGGTAATCGTCGATGACCTGATCGCTACCGGAGGAACCACAGAAGCCATGATTAAGCTGATTGAGCAGCTGGGTGGCACTGTGGTAAAGGTTTGCTTCGTAATGGAGCTTCAGGGCCTGAAGGGCCGTGAGAGGCTGAAGGGCTATGAGGTAGAATCAGCAATTATGTATGAGGGAAATTAACCGCCTTTGATTGCTTTATGACAATATAGCTCCCTTTTACCTTAGATTCTATATGCTCTGCGTCTGGCTGCGGGGCATCCTTTTGATTGGAGGCAGCAGCGTGCCGGCAGTAGTACGAGGCGGAGGCAGCTCCCTGAAAGAAATCGAATGAATATTTAATTAATTATGTGATATAAAAATATGCCAAAAACAATCCGAGCGATTGACATAAGAAAATGTCCTACTTATAATGGTATTAATATAAGTGTTAATATAGCGTTAAAAATTATTACTATTTTGAGGAGGATGATAAAATGGAGCTAAAAGGAAGTCAGACAGAACAAAATTTAAAAACGGCCTTCAGCGGAGAGTCTATGGCACGAAATAAGTATACTTTTTTTGCGGAGAAGGCCAGGAAGGAAAACCATGGAGAGGTAGCAGAGCTTTTTGAAAGGATGGCCAAGAACGAATCCATCCATGGAAAGCTTCTCTATAAAACCTTCAGCGGCGGCATTGGGGACAGCGCGGCTAATCTTAAGGAGGCTATGAACGGAGAATTTGGGGAGTGGTCCTCCATGTATCCGGATTTTGCAAAAAAGGCGGAGGAAGAGGGCTTTACTGAGATTGCGGAGCTGTTCAGAAAAATCGCTTCTGTTGAACGGGATCATGAGCACCGTTTTCTGATGGCTCTTGCGGAACTGGCAAAGGGCAGCCAGAAGCAGGAGGTACAGGAACCGACTCCGCGTACAGTTACAGTTCAGGGCTACCGCTGCATGTTCTGCGGAGCGACCTACGAGAAGCGAGAGGATGTCTGCAGCTTATGCGGAGCCATTGGTTCCTTTGAGCCGACCCAGATACAGAAGCAAAACAGGTAGCCGGATCTGCGGTTAAGAAAGAAAACGCTCTGGACAGAATGCTGTGTGCTGACTGCCAGGAAAATACTGGAGTATGAAAAAGCTTATACCGTCAGCCGATACCCGGCCGGCGGTATTTTTAGGTTGCTTGGAATAGAGATTACAGTATGCTATAATTGGAATCCCGTTTTTTCCCTGCCCCCCTTGCTTTTTTACATAAATAAATTTATAATGTATTTTAATTATCCATAGAAAAAGGTGACCGCAGATATGGCAAACGAGGGAACAAAAGAAAAATTGGATATTGTTTTGGAGGCTCCTGCAGACTTTACAAGCCCGGAGGAGCTTTACCAGGATTTAATCCGCAGCATCCGCAGATACCATCCTTCGGATGATATTACAATGATTGAAAAGGCATACCGCCTGGCAGATAAGGCTCATCAGGAGCAGAAGAGAAAGTCCGGAGAGCCGTATATTATTCATCCTTTATGTGTAGCTATCATACTGGCAGATCTGGAGATGGATAAGGAAACCATCGCGGCAGGGCTTCTTCATGATGTGGTTGAGGATACGATTATGACGCTGGATCAGATGACGGAGGAGTTTGGTTCAGAGGTCTCCTTTTTGGTGGATGGAGTTACGAAGCTGACCCAGTTAAACTGGGACAAAGATAAGGTGGAGATTCAGGCGGATAACCTGAGGAAAATGTTCCTAGCCATGGCAAAGGATATCCGGGTTATTATCATAAAGCTGGCTGACCGGCTCCATAATATGCGTACCGGCCAGTACTGGAAGCCGGATAAGCAGAAGGAAAAGGCCAGGGAGACCCTGGAGATCTATGCCCCCATCGCCGACAGGCTTGGTATATCAAAGATTAAGATAGAGCTGGATGATCTGTCTCTCAAATTTTTAAAGCCGGAGGTTTACTATGATCTGGTGGAAAAGGTAGATCTGCGAAAGGATACCAGGGAGGCATTTGTTCAGGAGATAGTAGACGAAGTAAGGCGCCATATGAGGGAGGCTGGCATCGACGCTACAGTTGGCGGCAGGGTGAAGCATTTTTTCAGTATTTATAAGAAAATGGTAAACCAGAATAAAACACTGGATCAGATATACGATTTATTTGCAGTGCGTATTATGGTGGAGACAGTGAAGGACTGCTATGCGGCCCTTGGCGTGATTCATGAGATGTATAAGCCCATTCCTGGCCGTTTTAAGGATTATATCGCTATGCCCAAGCAGAATATGTATCAGTCTCTCCATACTACACTTATAGGAAGCAATGGGCAGCCCTTTGAGATACAGATACGCACCTTTGCTATGCACCGGACGGCTGAATACGGTATTGCGGCTCACTGGAAATACAAGGAGAGCGGAAGCGGGCAGGTGGCGGCCGGAAGAGAGGAGGAGAAGCTTAGCTGGCTGCGCCAGATATTGGAGTGGCAGAGGGACACAGATGATTCCAAGGAATTTCTGAGCATGGTTAAGGGAGATTTGGATCTGTTTTCCGACAGTGTTTACTGCTTTACCCCCTCTGGAGATGTGAAGACCCTTCCCAGCGGATCAACGCCCATTGATTTTGCATATTGTATACACAGTGCAGTTGGCAATAAGATGGTTGGGGCCAGAGTCAACGGCAAGCTGGTACCCATCGAGTATGTAATTCAGAACGGAGATCAACTGGAAATTATTACCTCACAAAATTCCAAGGGCCCCAGCAGAGACTGGTTGAATATTGTCAAGAGCACCCAGGCCAAGAACAAGATCAATCAGTGGTTTAAGAATGAGATGAAGGAGGACAATATTGTCCGGGGCAGAGAGGCCATTGAACGGTATTGTAAGTCCAAGGGCATTAACTGGGGCGAGATAGGAAAGCCGGAATTTATGGAAAAGGTAATGAACCGCTATGCCTTTAAGGACTGGGATTCTGTTCTTGCCTCCATCGGACACGGCGGCCTGAAGGAGGGTCAGGTCATCAACAAGATGGTGGAGGAGCGGGAGAAGAAGCTGAAGCGGGAGATCTCTGATGAGGATGTGCTTAAGGGAATTGCCGATACGGGCGGCAGATCCGGCGAAGCTACGGTTCGAAAATCCAGAAGCGGAATCGTAGTGAAAGGTATCCATGACCTGGCTGTCCGCTTTTCAAAATGCTGCAATCCGGTACCTGGAGATGAGATTGTAGGCTTCGTCACCAGAGGCCGTGGAGTTTCCATTCACAGGACAGACTGCATCAATATTATCAATCTGCCTGAGGATGAGCGGGGACGCATGATTGACGCGGAATGGCAGGTGGCAGAGGGAGCCAGCGGCAACGAGCAGTATTCGGCTGAAATTCAGATTTTTGCCAATAACCGCATTGGCATGTTCGCAGATATTTCCAAGGTATTTACGGAGAAGCAGATCGATATTACATCGATGAATGTGCGTACAAGCAAGCAGGGGAAGGCTACGATTATAATGACCTTTGATATTCACGGTACAGAAGAGCTGAACCGTCTGACAGATAAGATACGCCAGATTGAGGGTGTGATGGATATTGAGCGTACAAGCGGTTAAACATCGGAAGGGAAACCCTTGGTCAGCTTGGATCGAACTTACGGGGCTATAGAAGGGAGAAAAAAGATGAGCAATATACGGATTGAAACCTGGGTTCTGGGAGCAGTGAGCACCAACTGCTATTTGGTTTACAATGAGGATTCCAAGGAAGCCGTGGTGGTGGATCCGGCTGGCAATTATCCTTTCATTTCCAACAAATGCAGGGAGCTGGGAGTTACTCCGTCCGCCGTACTGCTGACCCATGGACATTTCGACCATATGCTGGCCGCGCCTGAAATACGCCGGGCATTCCAGCTAAAAATATATGCTTCTGAGACAGAGGACGCTATGCTGGCCGATCCTGGACTGAATCTGTCGGAACGCTTTCAGGGGATGCCGCTTGGCTTTCACGCAGATGAGTTTGTAACAGATGGGCAGGAGCTGACGTTTCTTGGCGTAACCTGGAAGGTTCTGGAAACGCCAGGCCATACAGCCGGCTCTGTCTGCTACTATATACCTGAGGAGCGGCTGCTTCTGGCAGGGGATACTCTGTTTAGGGAGTCTTATGGAAGAACGGATTTTCCAACGGGAAGCAGCAGCCAGATGGTTCATTCCATTCTTGACAGGCTGTTTGTACTGCCTGATGATACCACAGTATATCCGGGACATGGGGAGCTTACGTCCATTGGATATGAGAAGCAGTGCAATCCCATGGCCTTTTACAGATAAGGGGCATTTCTTTATATAAGGTAAAGTAAGGACAGAAAGCGGGACAGATATGATAGGATTATTGATACAGGATAATGTATATGAACAGGACATCAGAGAGCTTCTGATGTCTTTTTATCCGGGGGAGACATACGCCCATGAGGTAAAGGATGGTGTGGATTTTTATGTGGAGACGCGGCTGGGAACCGGTGAAGTCGGAGTCTACATATGGGAGCCGGGAGCGTCTGAGGACGGAGCGGTTTCTGTGGAAGCGGAGGCTTTGGGCAGCCTTAGAAGCTCCACAAAAACAGCGCCTAAACAGCCCCAAGTATGTCCTCCCGGCCTGACTGGCTTTTCCTTAACAGCCTGGGGGGGTCGCCCCGCGGATCTGACGGATCACTCCGGCGCTAAGAATGTGGTAAAGAAGCTGCTTTATGAAATGCTTACAGCCCGCACAGGCCGAACCCTTCCATGGGGGTCTCTCACCGGCATTCGCCCTGTAAAGATAGCCCTTGCAAGGCTGGAGGAAGGGTGGACGGAGGATGAAATCCGAAGGTTTATGAAGGATACCTATCTGGCCAGCAGAAGGAAAATTGATCTGTGCGTCGAAATTGCAGCCAGGGAAAAGAGACTTTTGAGGCCTTTGGATTACCAGAGAGGCTACAGCCTTTATATAGGAATCCCCTTTTGCCCCACCACCTGCATGTACTGTTCCTTTACCTCCTATCCCATCAGCAAATGGATGGGCCGTACCGGCCTTTACCTGGAGGCCCTGTTTAAAGAGCTGGAATATACGGCAAGGAAGATGGAGGGACGGCCGCTGGATACCGTTTACCTTGGAGGGGGTACGCCTACAGCCCTTCCCACGGAGGACATTGATTTGATTTTATGTAAGCTGGAAGGGCTCTTTAACATGCAGAATGCGATGGAATTTACTGTGGAGGCCGGACGGCCGGACAGTATATCTGAGGAAAAGCTTAAGACGCTTCGGGCTCATGGAGTTAGCCGTATTTCCATCAATCCTCAGACCATGAACCAGAAAACGCTGGATTTTATAGGCAGAAAGCATACTGTGGAGATGGTGAGGGAGAAATTCCATATGGCCCGCGAGCTGGGCTTTGACAACATCAATATGGATCTGATTATGGGTCTTCCCGGGGAAGGGCTGGAGGATGTGGAGCATACGTTGGAAGAGGTGAAGGCCCTAAGGCCGGATTCGCTGACGGTTCACTCACTGGCAATCAAGCGGGCGGCGCGGCTGAAGCTTTTTAAGGAGGAGCATGGAGAGCTTCAGATTCAGAACCCGCCGGAGATGATTGACCTGAGCGAGGCCTGCGCCCGTGAGCTGGGCATGGAGCCTTACTATCTCTACCGTCAGAAGAATATGGCAGGAAATTTTGAGAATGTAGGCTATTCCCTTCCTGGCAAAGCCTGTATTTACAATATCCTGATTATGGAGGAACAGCAGACCATCATCGGCTGCGGCCCAGGCGTTACAACTAAGGTAGTGTATCCTGCAGAAAACCGGAGGGAGCGCTGTGAAAACGTTAAGGAAGTAGAGCAGTATATTTCCAGAATCGGCGAGATGCTTGAGCGAAAGGAAAAAATACTTTATTAATTCCTCTAAAAGACTTGCAAAATCATAAAAGTTCATTAAAATATAGATATTAAACAAAACAGGATTGGAGAGCAGGTATGGCATTAGCGAAAAAACCGGTTACAGGTATGAAGGATATTACGCCTCAGGAAATGCAGATCCGTGAGTATGTGATGAACCAGATTAAAGAAACCTATAAAAGCTTTGGATTTTCCCAGATAGAGACTCCCTGTGTGGAGCATATAGAGAACCTTACCAGTAAGCAGGGCGGAGATAATGAGAAGCTGATTTTTAAAATTTTAAAGCGGGGGGAGAAGCTGAACCTGGAGCATGCTTCCTCAGAAAAGGATCTGGTTGACAGCGGTCTGCGCTATGATCTGACTCTGCCCTTATCCCGGTATTATTCCAATCACGCAGCGTCTTTGCCCAACCCATTTAAGGCTCTTCAGATGGGAAGCGTGTGGCGTGCGGACAGGCCACAGAAGGGGAGATTCCGCCAGTTTGTCCAGTGCGATATTGACATTCTGGGAGACGCCACCAGCCTGGCTGAAATTGAGCTGATTCTGGCCACCGCCACTGCTCTTGGAAGGATCTGTCCGGACAACGGATTTACCGTGAGGATCAATGACAGAGGCATTTTAAGGGGGATGGCCCTCCATTGCGGCTTCCCGGAAGACTCAATGGAGCAGGTGTTCATTATTCTGGACAAGATGGATAAGATCGGCCTGGAGGGCGTGGAGAGAGAGCTTTTAGAGGCCGGATATGCAAAGGCCAGCGTAACCGCCTACCTGGAGCTGCTTAAAAATGTGAATAAGGACGCAACAGGAGTCCGTGCTTTGGGAGAGCAGCTTTCCGACGTCCTGCCGGTGGAAATCAGCAGGAATCTGGCCCATATTATGGATACGGTTGCAGAGGTGGCAGAGGCCAGGTTCGGGCTGGAGTTTGATCCTACCCTGGTACGAGGCATGTCCTATTACACAGGAACCATATTTGAGGTTTCCATGAAGGGCTTTGGAGGTTCGGTTGCAGGCGGAGGCCGCTATGATAAGATGATTGGCAGATTTACAGGTATAGAAACCCCGGCCTGCGGCTTTTCCATCGGTTTTGAAAGAATCGTTACGATTTTGCTGGATAACGGCTTTACAGTGCCTGGAGCCACGGGAAAGAAGGCGTTTCTTTTTGAAAAGGGAATGGACAGCGGGGTTCTGGCAGGAATCATACGGGAAGCCATGCAGGAGCGCAGCAGGGGTGTTCAGGTGCTGGTAGCTCAGATGAACAAGAATAAAAGATTTCAAAAGGAGCAGCTTAGCAGGGAAGGCTATACAGAGTTTAAGGAATTTTACAGGAAGAGCCTGAAAAATTAAAGGATAGGCTGTACTGGAAGTATTGATAATTGGAACAGGGATGGTTAAAGAAGCCCTGACTGACAAAAGGAGATTAAATATGGGAGAATCAATGGTTGGGATGAAGCGTTCCCACAGATGTACAGAAGTAACTGCCGCTAACATCGGTCAGGAAGTGACCGTTATGGGATGGGTTCAGAAAAGCAGAAATAAGGGGGGGATTATTTTTGTGGATTTGCGGGATCGCTCCGGAATCCTCCAGCTTATTTTTGAGGAGAGCGACTGTGGCGAGGAAAGCTTTGCAAAGGCTGAGAAGCTCAGAAGCGAGTTCGTAATCGCGGTAAAAGGCGTGGTAGAGGCCCGATCCGGAGGGGTAAACGAAAATCTGGCAACCGGGGCAATCGAAGTCAGGGCCAGGCAGCTGCGTATTCTTTCCGAGTCGGAAACCCCTCCCTTTCCGATTGAGGAAAACTCTAGGACAAAGGAGGAGCTGCGCTTAAAATACCGCTATCTGGATTTAAGAAGGCCGGATATTCAGAGGAATATGATGACCAGAAGCCGTATTGCCATACTTACAAGGCAGTTTCTGGCAGAAGAGGGCTTTTTGGAGATTGAGACTCCTACGCTGATCGGAAGCACGCCTGAGGGCGCTCGGGACTATCTGGTTCCCAGCCGTGTGCATCCGGGCTCCTTTTACGCGCTGCCACAGTCGCCCCAGCTTTTTAAGCAGCTTTTGATGTGCTCCGGTTATGACCGCTATTTCCAGCTGGCCCGGTGCTACCGTGACGAGGACTTAAGAGCAGACCGCCAGCCTGAGTTTACACAGATTGATATGGAGCTGTCCTTTGCGGATGTGGAGGATGTTCTGGATGTAAATGAGCGGCTTCTTCAGAGGCTGTTTAAGGAGATCCTAAATATTGACATTCCACTGCCTATACAGCGTATGACCTGGAAGGAAGCAATGGATCGCTTCGGCTCTGATAAGCCAGACATGCGGTTTGGCATGGAGCTTAAAAATGTTTCCCAAGTCGTGAGAGACTGCGAGTTTGCCGTGTTCAGGGACGCTTTGGATAACGGCGGCTCAGTCCGCGGCATTAATGCTGAGGGACAGGGAGGGATGCCCCGCAAGAAGATAGACGCTCTGGTTGAGCTAGCCAGGGGCTTTGGGGCCAAGGGCCTGGCTTATGCAGCCATTCAGGAGGACGGCACAGTGAAATCTTCCTTCTCAAAGTTTATGAAGGAGGAGGAAATGACTGCTCTTGTAGCTGCAATGGGAGCGAAAGCAGGAGACTTGCTTTTGTTTGCCGCTGATAAGGACAAGGTGGTATATGATGTGCTGGGAAATCTCCGTTTGGAGCTGGCAAGGCAGCAGAATTTACTGAAAAAGGATGATTTTAGGTTTCTGTGGGTAACAGAGTTTCCTCTCCTTGAATATTCAGAGGAGCAGGGCCGCTTTATGGCAATGCATCATCCATTTACTATGCCAATGGAGGAGGACTGGCCTATGATCGATACCGATCCGGGAGCTGTGCGTGCCAAAGCATACGATATCGTCCTGAATGGAACCGAGCTGGGAGGAGGCTCAGTCCGTATTCACCAGGCGGACATTCAGGAGAAAATGCTGGAGGTTTTGGGCTTTACAGCGGAGCAGGCCCAGGAGCAGTTTGGCTTTCTTCTGAAGGCATTTCAATACGGCGTTCCTCCTCACGCGGGCCTGGCCTACGGACTGGATCGTGTGGCTATGCTGATGGTAGGTGCAGACAGCATCCGTGACGTAATCGCCTTCCCCAAGGTCAAGGACGCTTCCTGCTTGATGACGGAGGCGCCCACGCCGGTTGATCACAAACAGCTGGAGGAGCTGAGCATTGAGATTGTGAAGCCTGAGGGGCAGGAAGGCGCCTCCTTTTCCAGCTAATAATAAGGGGAATTGATAGAACCCGATAACAAGAAGCAGGAATTGATAGCGTAAAACGTCTGTGGGGCATAATGCTTCACAGACGTATAGTTTACATAAGTACAGAGCGTCTTCCTCCAAAAGCCACTGTAATCATCAGTGCTGGGGCCTTATTCCGGGCGAACAAAGGAACCGCATTTTCCTGCTTTAACCAATCCTTCTAAAGCTCTTTATTTTTCTCTAGTTCATATATTGAGATACCCTCGGCATCTTCATCCGCATTTTGGATCACGTCTCTGCAGCGTCAATCTTAACCGGAGTGCTTTGTTCAGGCGTCAGGTCCATTTCGTAAAAGGATCTGCGATATTCGCGCTGATCTCAGAATTTCTGTATTGCTCTAATGTTAGCATTCTGCGGAAATCACAGGCAATTTCATCTTCTGTCCAATCGTAAAACTAAGAACCCATGAAGCGGAAAAAGTCTGAATAAAAGGCAGATATTAAAAACTGCCCTTATTTACATGGCAATCGGGACGATATATATAATATTATGCTAGTATAAGACGGCCCTGCCGGAGCTTTGTCCATAAGCAATAGGGGAGCTGCGCCGTATCTATAGCGCCGTCTTTCAGCTGCCAGAATTTATATGAGAGGAGAAGAAACGCATGGGGGTTAATAAGGGGAGGAACGTAATTTTTATCCTTTTATTTGCTGTGGGTTTGGTTTCTTTTCCTTCTTATGCTGAGGGACAGGGAGAAGAGGTTGTGGTGGAATTAGGCAGTATAACTGCAGAACAGGGGGCCCCTGGGGGAGAAGGGCAGCAGTGGGCGCTGCAAACGGAAAGGCAGGCCATATTGAAACCGGACATAGGTATTAAGAAAACTTCCAACGCCGAGTCGAAAGCAGAAGCTGAGGAGTCCTGCGGTATGTTTGAGGTTACGGGATATTGCGCCTGTGAGATATGCACGGGAGATTACAAGCTTACCTATTCGGAGACGATACCGAAGGCAGAGCGCACGGTTGCAGCTGATCTGCATGTTTTTCCACTGGGAACCAGGCTGAAAATTGATGGGATAATCTATACGGTAGAGGATACCGGGGCATCCATCAAGGGAAATAAAATCGACATTTTTTATAACACCCATCAGGAAGCGCTTGAAAGCGGCAGACGGTTTATAGAGGTATTCCGGGTAGAGGATACAGAGTAAGCTGCTGCGGATTCTTTTTTAGGGCTGCTGCTAAGCAGATGCTATATCTGTAAAGCAGCAGCTTTTTTGTGAAAAAGCAGAACTTTCTTATTCTGTATTTCCAACTGCCGTTTTTGATAAGCCGCTCTTGTATGTTTTTTGAGGGCTTTCTAGCACCATGACAGGTGTGCTGAGGCCCTTCCGTTTAACTTCCCGAATTAGCCCCGGTTCCATTCATAACAGGCATTTCCAAATCAGAGATAGTGATATTGGCCGGGTTTCCTAAAATGTAAGTTAACGCTTCCTGCTCAAACATCCCCGCATATCGAATGCTTAGCACGGTAAAGTAATCATCCAGATTGTTAAATTCCAGTTAACTGTATGTTTCTTTTGTATATCACTTGAATTACAGCCTTGCATAAAGCACGACAGGAAAATCAGCGGTGCAGGCAGTCAGAAATCATAAAGGCCACATTCCGGTGACTGGGCGATCCAGCACATCAGAATGTAGCCCTTTTTCATAGGAAGCCAGAATCGGTTTCGGCAAAATTGCTTAAAGTGTGGCAATAGTTTTCAAAAGAACTTCCTCAAAATTAGCTCTTATCTCGCATTCCCACAGCACTATGACCTTCCATCCAGCAGCCTCTAACGCTTGAATATGTTCTTGATCTCGCTGCTTTGTACGCTCTATCTTTGGGCCCCAATACGCTTTGTTGGATTGGCTGGCATGAGCATAATGGCTACCGCAATCATGTCCGTGCCAATAACAGCCGTGGATGAAAATTGCAACTTTTTTCTTTGTGAACACAACATCCGGCTTGCCGGGTAGCACTTTGTAGTTCACACGATAGCGATACCCCATAGAAAACAGCTTTCGCCGCACTAAAAGCTCAATGCTGGTATCTTTGCTTTTGATATGCGACATGATCTCGCTTCGGCGGGCAGAAGAAACAGAATCAGCCATTACACAGACAAATCCAGCGGCAAATCGGAAATATCCTTTAGCCGCTTGCCCTTCACAAGTGTCTCCAGAGTTTCAACTGCGTCCTCGGAGCCGGCCTCTTTGACTGCACGTATTAGCTCATAGAGCGCAAAATGATATACGCAGTCAATATCGCCCGTGCCAAGTGCAAGTGAAGCCAGACGATTCGGCATTGGCTCTGCCGTTACTACAACGATGTGCGGCAGATGTCCTTTGCGGTTGCGAATCAGATTCAACGCCTCTGTCCGGCTGTTCTGTGCGCGGTCGCTGCGCATCGTGTATTTTGCAGAAACGCTTGCATGGAGAATGGGCTTACCTCCGTTGGACTTCCGAATATCAGCCATTTTGCTGATTTCATCATCTACAATGCACTGGACGGCATTGATCTCGCTGTCTTCATAGAGATCACGATAGACCACAACGTCAGGTGCAACGAGGTAGTCATTGCCAAGCGCGGCGGCCAACTGCGCGTTCTGCGATGTAAGTGCATTTAAGTACGCAAGATGCTCATACTGTGCGAAATCGCTTGTTTTCAGCTTATTGTTGTTGCCAAGCTGAAGAATTGTCCAGTTTCCGGGACGAAGGTCCTGCAAGTAGGGAAAGGTTTCACGCAGAAACTCCATCGTCAATGTCTCGAATTGTTTGCCAAGCGTTTGCCCGGAAATTTTGTCAACTGTGGAAACAGCATGATGCTGTTCTTCCACAAGAATATCAACGATTTTCCGTGCAATCGCTTTTGAGCCACGACTGCTGGTGTCCGCATTGGATGCTACTCCTACCGTGGTTAATGTCAGAGTATTCGTTTCAAACAACTGCTTGTGAAAGTGAAATCTCGCATTCGCTATCAATGCATCCATGTTCCAGACACTCCTTTATTTTTTCTCCAACTGCCTGTGCAACCGGGGGAGGAAAGGCGTTCCCAATCATCCGGCATGCAACCGTTTTTCGTTTTCCAAACGTCCATGTATCGGGAAATCCTTGAATCCGCGCCATCATCCGGCTTGTCAGCCGAGGCATTCCCTCAAATCCGGGAGCTGGTGCTTCATTTGCGATTCCGCGGCCATCCACGCCAAGCTCTGCCCATGCGTTACGCGCACGCGTGGGGCCAAGATCGGGGCCACCGTGTTTCTTGGAGCCGCCTACCAGTGTTGGCGCGATACGGTTTGCATTTGAAGCCCACCGTTTTGCACCTTCCCAGCCATTTTGTTCCATCAAATCACAGAGCGTATCCCCGACAGCCGGTGCGCTATCCGGTTTCTCGTCAGGATAGGCAAATGCGCCGGTCTGATCTTTCCGAATACCAATGATAACTACTCTGGGGCGGAGCTGTGGAACGCCGTAATCAGAAGCATTCAAGAGCTTGATATGCGTCACATAACCAAGTTTTTGAATCGACGTTAAAATATGGCTGCGGTATTCGTCAAAGCCTGAATCAAGAAATCCTCGGACGTTTTCAAGCATGACAGCACGCGGCTGAATTTCCCTGATAAGACGAATCGCTTCGGGAAAAAGGTCGCGTTCATCCTCCTGCCCGAGTTGCTTACCTGCAACTGAGAAAGGCGGACAAGGAACTCCGCCAGCCAGAAGATCCACGCCTCGGTATGTGCGGCCATCAAAGTTGTGGACATCGGCGCAAATCACATTCCACTCAGGACGGTTTTGCTTCAAAATTTTGCAATAATCTTCTTCATACTCGACAAGTGCAACATGAACAAAACCGGCCATTGCAAGCCCCAAAGCCTGTCCACCAGCGCCAGCACATATCTCAACACAAGTCAAAGGCTGCTGCATTTTCTTTTCACTCCTGTGTAGTTCAATCGAAATCATGATTGTTCTGTAACTCCTTCATCAATGAACTCCATGATCTCTCCTACATCACATTTGAGTGTTAAGAAAATCTTATGCAGGCTTTCCATAGAGACAAATTCATTTCTTCCCATCTTTGCAAGCACGTTGAAGCTGATACCGGCGGCATACTTTAACTTCGTCCGGTTCATTTTCTTGTCAATCAGTTGTTTCCAGAGCTTATCATAGGAAATGGGCATCGTAATTCTCCGTTCAGTATCAAGTTGATAGTATTATAGCACACGCAGACTTAACTCGCAAGATAATCTCACTGTGCTTGCTGCTCTCAAAAAATCCGTTCCAGCACTGCTTTTTACACCGGAACGAACATGTTTTCTCTCTTATGCCTTGACCCGAACCTTTGTTTCTGATATAGCAATCTTAACAGGTGCAGATGTTGTCTGCTTCTGAAACAACAAAATATTTTATCTGTGTTGTGGAGCCGCTGACGAAGTGTTGTCTTCCTAATGCCGCATGAAGAACAGAGTTTTTCTGAAACCTCTGTCTTGCCGGTATGGGAAGATTTTTTACCGTCATTCTTTATTCGAGGTTGTTTAATAGGTCCTTCGGTAGCTACTATTTTCAAAGTACATTCTTTGGTAGTTTTCTTATCAACCTCGCATTCACCTCCGGAAGTACTATAAGAAATGAATGTTTGTTGCAAGAGCCTCTCCTCTCAATAAGTTAATGCATGAAATAATAAAAAAGACTTGACAGTATGGTTTTTTTATATATAATTAAGATATAAACAAATGAACAACAATTCATATGAACATATAATGTATGTAGAAGGGTGGAGACGATGGCGGTTAACGATGTGGAGTGCTGTGACTATTATCAGGTTCACGAGGATGTTGTAAAGGCGGTTAATGAAAAGATGCCGGATGAGGATAAGCTTTACGATTTAGCGGAGCTGTTTAAGGTCTTTGGAGATTCTACCAGGATAAAGATATTGTATGTGCTGTTTGAAGCGGAGATGTGTGTATGCGATATTGCACAGATCTTAGGTATGAACCAGTCGGCTATTTCCCATCAGCTGAGAATACTGAAGCAGAACTGCCTGGTTAAGAGCCGCAGGGAAGGAAAGGCAGTATTTTATTCCCTGGCGGACGGGCATGTGAGAACGATTATTAACCAAGGCATGGAGCACATTGAGGAATAAGAAACAAAAATATCAGAATAATAGAGGATGGAGGACAGAAGGCATGAAGAAGAAGTTTAAATTACAGGATTTAGACTGTGCAAACTGCGCGGCAAAGATGGAGGAGGCTATCAGAAGGATCGAAGGGGTGGCAGACGCCAACGTGAGCTTTATGACTCAGAAACTGACCATAGAGGCGGAAGACAGCCGGTTTGATGAGATTATGGGCCAGGTGGTGGATGTGTGTAAAAAGGTGGAACCAGACTGCACAATTTTGATGTAATAAAAGACTGGCGGCGCCCGGCTAAGAAAGCATAAATCGGGAAGCCGCCTGTTCTGAATAGAAAGGGAATGAAAATGACGAAGAAACAGAAGGTAATGCTTGGACGTATCATTGCTGTATTGATTCTATATATTCCTCTGGCTGTAGCAGAGCATATGGAAGCTCTGCCTAGGGAACTGGGAGTATGGGGAAGAGCCGGACTGTATCTGATTCCCTATATAGCGATAGGCTGGGATATTATATTCAGAGCTTTCCGAAATATCCGAAACGGTCAGGTTTTTGACGAAAACTTTCTTATGACGGTAGCCACCTTTGGAGCTTATGGCATAGGGCAGTATTCCGAGGCGGTAGCGGTTATGCTGTTTTATCAGGTGGGAGAGCTGTTTCAGAATTATGCAGTGAACCGTTCCAGGCAGTCAATTACAGAGCTGATGGACATCTGCCCTGAATATGCGAACATAGAGGAAAATGGAACGCTTACTCAGGTAGATCCCAATAATATTCAGATTGGCGATACCATTGTAGTAAAAGCAGGAGAGAGAATCCCTTTGGATGGCCAGGTGCTATTCGGGGAATCATTGGTGGATACTTCAGCTCTTACAGGGGAGTCAGTTCCCAGAAGGGTGGGGCCGGGCAGCGAGATAATAAGCGGCTGTGTCAACGGAAGCGGTCTATTGAAAGTCCGCGTCACTAGGGAGTTTGATGATTCCACGGTGGCTAAGATACTGGAGCTGGTGGAAAATGCCAGCAGCAAAAAGGCACAGGTGGAAAACTTTATTACGCGGTTTGCCAGATATTATACCCCCCTGGTAGTTTTAGGAGCTGTATTGTTGGCAATTATGCAGCCTATGCTGTTTGGACAGACATGGGAGGAGGGAGTGAGGAGGGCCTGTACGTTTCTGGTAATTTCCTGTCCGTGCGCGCTTGTCATTTCTGTGCCTATGAGCTTTTTTTCAGGAATCGGGGCAGCCTCCAAGCGGGGCGTTCTGGTTAAGGGAAGCAATTATCTGGAAGCTTTGTCTGAGATGAGAACCATTGTCTTTGATAAGACGGGAACGTTGACAAAGGGTGAATTTAAGGTAACGGAAATCCTGCCTGCCTGTCAACACGGCCAGGAGGAAGACGGGAGTATGCAAAAAAAGGAAAAGGATGCTCTTTTGGAACTGGCGGCCCTGGCAGAGGGCTACTCCGACCATCCGATATCCCGGTCTATCAGAGAGGCCTGGGGACAGGAGACGGACATGAACCGGGTAACGGACACAGAGGAAATATCTGGCCATGGCGTCAGGGCTGAAGTTGACGGCCGCATGGTTCTTGCAGGGAACAGCAAGCTGATGAAGGAAATGAAGGTAGATTATGAGGCGTGCTCTGGAATCGGTACGGTTGTCTATGTGGCAGTGGATGGTAAGTTTAAGGGTGCCATTGTTATATCAGATACCATTAAGGAGGAGGCGTTTACAGCCATTGAGAAGCTCAAAAAGGCAGGTATAACACGCACTGTCATGCTGACAGGAGATAAACAGGAGGTGGGAGAGGCCGTGGCAGCGAAGCTGGGGCTGGATGAGGTTCATGCAGAGCTGCTTCCAGGAGACAAGGTGGCAAAGGTGGAGGAGCTTCTGGCTGGCATGAAAGGCAGGGATAAGCTGGCTTTCGTGGGAGACGGCATTAATGATGCTCCCGTTCTCTCCAGAGCAGATATTGGCATTGCCATGGGAAGCATGGGCTCTGATGCGGCGATTGAGGCGGCGGATATTGTTCTTATGGATGATGATCCTGCCAAGATTGCAGATGTGGTACGCATTTCCAGAAAGACAATGTCTATTGTAAAGCAGAACATACTGTTTGCCTTAGGTGTGAAAGCGATCGTGCTTCTAATGGGAGCCTTCGGAATTGCTACCATGTGGGAGGCTGTATTTGCGGATGTAGGCGTATCGGTGATTGCAATTCTGAATGCAATGCGTGTATTGTCCCTTTGATAAAAGCTCTTTTAAAGGCTAGTCTTGTTCCGTAAGCTAGAAGAAAGCCTGACAAAACCAATGAAAAAGGCTGTGGTTTTGTCAGGCTTTCTTTGCTGCTCTGCTGTAATTATGAACGCTTTGGAGACAAGGCAGAGCTCAGACTCCTTTGATGGAGCAAGCTCAGACAGACTAAAGGCGTTTTTCGGCTTCCGGGAGTTCGTTTCCCTGGTTAATATGCTTTTTGATGGCGTCAAAGCTCTTTGCGCTGAGGGTATGCTCCATACGGCAGGCATCTTCTACAGCGGTTTTGGCGTCCACCCCCAGATAGACAAGCCAGTTGGATAGCAGGGTATGGCGCTCATATATTGTGTCTGCAATGGCCTGACCGGCAGAGGTCAGAGTGATATGTCCCTGGCCATCCACTAAGATATAACCGTTTTTCCTGAGATTTTTCATCGCAACACTGACGCTTGGTTTTGAAAAACCCAGCTCTACGGCTATGTCGATGGAGCGTACATAGGTCTGCTTCTGACTAAGCATATGGATGGTTTCCAGATAGTTCTCTGCTGATTCCTGTATTTTCAATCGATTTACACCCCCGATTCTAATAGTTGTTGTGTCAGATATAAGTTTAGCATATTAAAAAAGAGTTGACAAGAGACGTAGACAGTGATAACTTAAATATAAAGAAAAAGTTAGAGAGATCTAACTAAAAAGAGGCCAATCAAAGGCTTTTGGTAACATTCCAGAAACAGTTAGAAAAGGAGAGAGGAATATGAATCTTCCAACACTGATTATTTTGCTTATACTCATGGCTGTTGTAGGAGCGATTATTCGAAAAATGATACGGGATAAAAAGGCTGGGAAGGGCTGTTCCAGCTGCGGAGGCGGCTGTGGAGGCTGCCACGGAGCAACCTCCTGCCATTCTACCAGCTCCAGACATTAGCTCCTGTTTGAAGGCTGCTTTTTTGGCATAAGCACTTCATTCCTTATGGAAGCTGAGCCTGGTAAAGGCGGCTTGCTACCTCCCCAATGTGTCTAGCTGATCAGACTGGCGGGAAATTTCTTTTACCATGGCGGCTACCTGCCCGGCAGAGGCTGCGGTTGTTTGGATGACGCCAGAAACCTGATTCATTTCTTCCTTAATCTTGTCCATGGTAGTGAGCTGGTCTGTGGCAACCCCGGAAATATCCACTGCCCGATGAGCTACGTTTTCTACGCTGTCTTTAATTTTACCTAAGGCATCTGAGGTTTGCCGCGCTACGGCAGCTCCATGGTCGACTGCATGCTGGCAGCTGGACAATACCTCCATGGTTTCCTTGGCAGCCTTTGCGCTGTTGCTGGCCAAAGCTCGTACCTCGTCGGCTACTACAGCAAACCCTTTACCAGCTTCTCCCGCTCTGGCGGCTTCTACAGCGGCGTTTAGTGCAAGGATGTTTGTTTGAAAGGCAATGTCGTTGATCGTTTTAATGATGTGCTCAATGGAAAGCATGCTGTCCTCTATTTTCTTTACCGCAGAGAGCATCCCTCCCATGTGGGTTCCGCCTTCTTCTACGTACAGGTTCATTTCCCTGGAGTCTGTTTGTATCCTTTGTGCCAAATCAACGGTGTTCTTCATCTGGGAGGAGAAGGTTTCCACTGCCGCATAGACCTGCTGTACAGAAGCAGCCTGCTGTGTGGCGCCGCAGGCTAAGCTTTCTGATTCGCCGGACAGGCTCTTTGCCTCAGTAGAGATATTGCCTGCGATTGCAGCGACGTGTAGAAGTAAATCCTGCTGTTCTTGTACCATTTCCTCATTATGAGCCGTTTTTTCAGACAAATTTTCCGCTATTTTCTGCACCTCCTCCTGTTTGGAGGCAGACTCGGTCAGGTAATGGATCTCATTTTTTACGCTTAAATGTGTCAGTACAAATCCCACTAAAATGGCGAGAAGGCATTGAGCCAGAACCAGGGGATCTTCGATCCATTTATCTGCCCTTGCGCTTAATATGGCAGCTTCTAAAAGAAACAATGCGATGCTGCAAATAAAGCTAAGCCGAACCAGCATGATAGAAAAAAAGAGCATAGAAAGCGCGCCCGCGCAGATATACAGAGCCGGGCTTGGGGTAAAACGCCCGGTTATGGTTTGCGTAATAAAGATTGTAAAATTAACACAGACAATAAGATAGCATCTGAGGAACCGAATCGTGCAGGAGTTCCCCAGGAAATGGCAGGGAAGCACAATCACTAACCCTATGGACAGCAGCAGTATCATGTAAAAAAACTCTTGCTTAAAAAGATAAAGAATGGAAAATAAACCCACCGTACAGCTCACAATGTAGGAGCAGCTTCTTAGCGTCTTAACCTGATCAACCATGTAGGAATCTCCTTTATATGGACTTTTAATATATATCCATATATCGTCTGGTTTTTCCCAAACATAAGTATCAAAAAAGTATGACTACTCGGCTTTAATTTCCTTCCACATATCATTATACATCTGATCCACATCCTCTCCGAGGTACTGGATAATCTCACAGTTATTAAGGCTGTTTATATCCGGGAACAGCGCCTTGTTGTTTTTCATCTCATCATCCAGCAGCTGGAACGCGCCCTTATTAGGGGTAGCGTAGGTGATATATTCAAAGTTCATCTTGGCAATGTCGGGACGGCAGAGAAAATTAATCCACTTTTCTGCATTTTCCTTATGCTCTGCACCTGCCGGGATGACCCAGGAGTCGATCCAGTAGTTGGTTCCTTCCTCTGGAATCACATATTCAAGGTCATAGTCCAGATTCTGGGCAGCTACCTCGCCCTGGATGTAGAGCATTTCTCCAGAATAGATAACTCCTAGGGCTGCCTCCCCTCCGATCATCTTATCCCGCACCTGGTCGATGACATAGGCTTGCACCAAAGGCTTTTGCTCAATCAGCAGATCCCGGGCCTGGGCCAGCTGATCGGCATTGGTGGTATTTAAGGAATAGCCCTTCATTTTCAGAGCAATGGTGAATGCGTCTCTTACGCTGTTTTGCATAAGGATTTCACCCTTCAGGCGCTCGTCCCACAGATCCGACCACTTGGTAGGAGCGGGAACGCCCAGCTCCGCTAAACGCTTGGTGTTGTAGAGGATGCCCATAGTACCCCAGCAGTAGGGAACGGAATATTTATTATCTGCGTCAAAGCCTTTGGAAATATCCATGTATTCCTGGCCGATTTCCTTTGCGTTGGGAATGTTGTCAAAGTTCAGCTCAGCCAGCAGATTATTTTCAATCATGCGCTGTATCATGTAATCAGAGGGGCAGACCACATCATATTTCAGCGCTCCTGCCTGGATGACAGGATACATTTCTTCGTTGGTCTCAAATACGTCGTAAACCACCTGAATGCCCGTTTCCTGCTCAAACATGGCGATTACGTCCTCGTCAATGTATTCGCCCCAGTTATAGACATTAAGCTTGTTGTCTTCCTTATTCGCGCCTTCAGATGTGCTGCCGGATTTTTGGCAGCCGGTTAAGAGGGCGGCAGACAGCGCCATGACAGAAGCCGCTGCCAGAGTCATTGCCAATTTCTTCTTCATAATCGTCTCCTTCATAAATACAGTTTATTTTTGAACCGGTTTTTTAATTGGCCGGAAGTTAACAAAAAGCAGCAGGATAAGCACAGTTAGGAATATGATGGAGGACAGTGCGTACATGGACGGACGAATGCCTCGTCTTACCTCGCTGTAGATAAGGGTTGACAGCGTATTGATGCCTGCGCCTTTGGTAAAATGGGTAATGATAAAGTCGTCTAGGGACATGGTAAATGCCAGCAGAAAGCCGGAGAGAACGCCAGGCAGGATGTCAGGGAACACGACCTTGTAAAAGGCCTGCATGTGGGTGGCTCCCAGATCTAAGGCTGCCTCATAGGCGCTGCGATCGGTCTGCTTTAGCTTGGGCATGACGCTCAATATCACATAAGGTATATTAAAGGTAATATGCGCAATGAGGACTGTCTGAAACCCCAGTGAAATTCCGAAGGCGATAAACGCCAGCATCAGGGAGATGCCTGTTACAATGTCCGCATTCAACATGGGAATGTTAGTGATGCCCATAAACAGGGTTTTGGAAGCCGGCTTCATGCTGCTTATGGCAATGGCTGCCATGGTGCCGATTACAGTGGCTATAAGCCCAGAGGCAAACGCTATGAGCAGGGTGGTTGTCAGCGCACCCATAATGGAACGGCTGTCGAACATCTGCACATACCACTGGAGCGTAAAGCCTCCCCACTGGGTTCTGGATTTGGACTGATTAAAGGACAGTACCATCATTGTAATAATAGGCGCATATAAAAAAATCAGTATCAGCGCCATATAAAAGTCGGATATAATTCTGCGTATGGTTTGAATTCCTTTTGTCATCAGAACGCTGTCCCCTCCCCGTTTTTATCGTATTTGGCAATAACCGCCATGCTGATTAAGATGAATACCATGAGAACCAGAGACAGGCCGCTGCCTAAATTCCAGTTGCTGCCCCTGGTAAATTCCTGTTCAATTACATTTCCGATCAGGAGTATCTTACTGCCTCCCAGCAAATCGGAGATAACGAAGGTAGTCAGAGACGGAACGAACACCATGGTGATGCCGCTGATGATTCCAGGCAGGCTTAAGGGAAGCCACACCTTCACCAGGCGCTGAAATCCGTTGGCTCCCAGATCCTTGGCTGCATGGATGATGTTGTCATCAATTTTAGACAGCACATTATAGATTGGAAGAACCATAAAGGGCAGGAAGTTGTATACCATACCCAGCACAATGGCCCCCGGCGTATTAATCAGAGTTTGGGAGGGCAGGCGAAGCCAGGTAAGAATTCCGTTAATAACTCCGTTTTTCTCAAGGAGAGTCTGCCAGGCCATGGTGCGCAGCAGAAAATTCATCCACATAGGCAGGATGAAAATAAATACGATAAAGCTGCTGGCGGCCATTTTCCGTCCTCTGAGTATCATAGCAAGAGGAAAGGCCAGGATAAGGCAGGTAAGGGTGCTGATCAGGGACAGCCCCAGAGAGAGCCAGAGGGCCTTAAAGTGATCGGGGGCTGCGATGGAAAGGATATTTTCCAGTGTAAATGCTCCGGTCCTGTCAGTAAGCCCGTACCACATAATCAAAAGCAGAGGAATCAGGATAAAGCCGGTTATCCACACCGCATAGGGGCCAGCAAGTCCAAAACGGCGAAGGAGCAGTAAAGGGTGCTGTTTCCTGGTATTGTTCATTGCTGTGCTATTCATTGACTCCCAATGCCTCCTCATCCTCAGAAGCAGGCTTATTCATAATCTGAATCTCAAAGGGCTCCACATGGATGCCTACCTGCTGGCCAACAGGGAACATGTCTGTGGAGTGAACCAGCCACTCAAAGCCGTCGGGCGTGGTTACCTCCATCTCATAGTGAACACCTTTAAAAATCAGATGAGTTACGATTCCTACCAGGGTTCCGTCCTCCGGCTTTACCAGGTCAATATCCTCAGGCCGTATTACAACGTCCACAGGCTTATTATTGCCAAATCCCCTGTCAACACAGGGAAATTTTGCTCCAAAAATTTCCACCAGTTCATCTCTTATCATAATACCGGGGACAATGTTGCTTTCGCCGATAAAATCGGCGACAAAGGCATTTTCAGGCTCGTTGTAAATCTGCTCAGGAGAGCCCATCTGCTGTATGTATCCCTGGTTCATCACAACGATGGTGTCGGACATGGTGAGGGCTTCCTCCTGGTCATGGGTTACATAGATGAAGGTGATGCCAAGCTCATTCTTCAGACGGATCAGCTCATACTGCATATCCTGGCGGAGCTTTAAATCCAGAGCGCCCAGAGGCTCGTCCAAAAGCAGTACCCTGGGTTCATTTACAATGGCTCTGGCGATGGCGATTCGTTGCTGCTGTCCGCCGGAGAGAGAGTCTACGGTGCGTTTTTCGTAGCCGGAAAGATTTACAAGCTTTAGAGCGTATTGAATCTTATCATTAATATAGGACTTGGGCTTATTCTTAATTTTTAATCCGAAGGCAATGTTCTCTGCAATATTCATATGGGGAAATAGTGCGTATTTTTGAAATACCGTATTCAGCTGCCGTTTGTTAGGCGGGATTTTGGTGGCGTCCTGGCCCTCAAAAATAACCTTACCGGTATCCGGCATAGTAAAACCGCCGATGATGCGCAGGGTAGTGGTCTTGCCGCAGCCGCTGGGGCCTAGCAGGGTCACAAAGCTGTTCTCCTTAATGGAAAGATTTAGATCATCCAGTACCATTTCACCGTCAAAGCTTTTGGATATATGCTGCAGATCAATTAAAGGCTGGCTCATAAAATGTGTTCTCCTTTGTCATATATAAATGTTAGAAGCTGGGAGGCGAGCTTACCCACAATATGGAAGCTCCGCTTTTGCTGGTTAGATAGTGTTTCTTATCTGGTATAAAATAAAAGGATTCGCCTTTTTTTGCTTTGAAGGTCTTGCTGCCGATATGGATGGAGACAGAGCCCTGGAGCACGTAGCCAAATTCCTCTCCCTCATGGGGGTGATGGGGACAGGTGGAGCCTTCGGCCTTCAGGGTAAGAAGAATGGGCTCCATTACATGCTTTTGGGCATTGGGGATGATCCATTTAATTTCATTATTTAAGTCTGTGTCAATTTTTTCAAAATAATCCTGTTTACCAAATACAACCTGTTCGTCAGGGGATTCGTTAAAGAAATCCCCAATGGTTGTACCCAGACACTGCAGGATATCCATAAGGGTGGCAATGGACGGAGAGGTTAGATCCCGTTCCAGCTGGGAGATAAAGCCCTTGGAAAGCTCGGCCCGGCCGGCCAGCTCCTCCTGGGTCAATCCCTTTAGCACCCGCAGCTCCTTCAACTTGCTTCCGATTTCCATGCGATTCCTCCCGGTTCTAAGCAGCTATACAAAAAGTTTATAAATACTAACTGACTGTAAAAATAAGCAAAAAGTTTAGTAATAATAAACAAGCGCGAGTTTTATTATACAATAAATTCCTTCTATGTCAATAGTTTTTTAGAAACTTCTGGTTAACAAATAAATGAAGTTATGGTATGATGGTTTTAGTCCAAAGCAGGAAGTAAAAATAGGGAGGTAGTACAGGAATGAAAGGCAAATATATGGCGTATGTGGGGTCTTATTCCTACACCGAAAAAGCGAAGGGAATTACCGTATTTGACGTGGATGTGGAAAAGGGAGCCTTTAAGAAACGGTGTGAGATAGAGGTAGATAATTCCTCCTATGTGATAGCCTCCAGCAGCGGTAAAACCCTGTATTCCATAGCAGACGAGGGTGTGGTAGCTTTTCGGATACTGGAGAATGGAAGTCTTGCGAGGCTGAATTGTGCACCTATAAGAGGCATGAGAGGATGCCATTTGTGTACGGACAAGGATGATAAATATGTTTTTGTGTCCGGCTATCACGACGGTAAAACTACGGTGCTGAGCTTAAATCCTGATGGTTCCGTGGGTTCTATTGTGGACGGTGTATTTAATAAGGGCTATGGCAGTGTGGCAGAGCGTAATTTCCGCCCTCATGTGACCTGCACCAGAAGGATGCCGGATAACAGGTATGTGCTGTCGGTTGACAACGGAATTGATCAGGTAAAGATATTCCGTTTTAACGATAAGGAAAAGAAGCTGATTCAGGTAGACGCTATTCGCTGTGAGCTGGAGTCTGCTCCAAGGCATTTTCGCTACAGCTCAGACGGACGTTTCCTGTATCTGATGTATGAGCTGAGAAATCAAATCGATGTATTCACATATGAGACAGGGGAAAAGTCTCCTGTGATTGAGAAGATTCAGACGGTTTCCACCACTTCAACCAAGCAGCCCGGCAATATGACGGCAGCCTGCGCGATGCGTCTGTCGCCAGATGAACGATATCTCTATTGCTCCAATGCAGGCGAGAACACCGTCAGTATATACCGCAGAGATAAGGAGAGCGGACTTCTGACTATGCTTTGCTGTCTGCCTGTCAGTGGAGAGTATCCAAAGGATATTGGAGTATTCCCGGACAGCAGACATATTGTGTCTGTCAACCATGACAGCGGGAGCCTGACCTTTTTTGAGGTGGATTATGAAAAGGGCCTTCTGGTAATGAGTGGCCGGGAGGTATCGGTGACAGAGCCAAATTGCTGCGCGATTGTGAGGATTGGCGGCTGATAAAGGAGCTGTGGGCTGATGCGAGAGCAGAAGGAAATGACAGGAGAAAGGCGGTAGGATGGATATGGCAGGTTCCGTATATGGCACCTTATTGAAAATAACGACCTGGGGAGAGTCCCATGGAAAGGGGATCGGAGTAGTTGTGGACGGATGCCCCGCAGGGCTTTCTATTGCAGAGGCGGACATCCAGACGTATTTGGACAGGAGAAGGCCAGGTCAGAGCAAATTTACCACGTCCCGAAGGGAGGGAGATGGGGTGGAAATTCTATCTGGCGTATTTGAGGGCAGAACCACAGGTGCGCCGATCGCCATGGAGGTGCGCAACCTAGATCAGCGTTCACAGGATTATGGAGCAATTAAGGATGTATACCGGCCAGGCCATGCAGATTATACCTTTGATGAGAAATACGGCTTCCGGGATTACAGGGGAGGGGGACGTTCGTCGGGCAGGGAAACCATCGGCCGGGTGGCGGCGGGAGCGGTTGCCTGCAAGCTGCTGGAGAGCCTTGGCATAGCCGTCAGCGCTTACACCCGGTCAGTAGGAGCGATTGAGATTAGCTATGATTCCTTTAGTATGGAGGAAAGGTGGAACAACCGCCTTTATATGCCGGACGCCCAGGCAGCCGCCAGGGCCGAGGCTTATCTGGAGGAAATGATGGCTAGGAAGGATTCCTGCGGAGGCGTAGTGGAGTGCGTGATCCGGGGGCTGCCGGCAGGTATAGGTGAGCCTGTGTTTGATAAGCTGGATGGTTGCCTGGCAAAGGCCATGGTGTCCATTGGAGCGGTAAAGGGCTTTGAAATCGGGGATGGATTCGCGGCAGCCAGGGCCAATGGCTCTGGGAATAATGACAGCTTCGGCCTTACGAGTGAGGATCTGGATGGCAATCCTCTCATGAAGGAACAGATTGTAAAGAGAACGAACCATTCAGGCGGTACTCTGGGAGGTATCAGCGATGGAAGTGATATTGTGCTGCGTGCTGCCTTTAAGCCTACGCCTTCGATTGCGTCTCCCCAGGCTACGGTCAACCGTCAGGGAGAGGAGACGGACATTTGTATAAAGGGACGCCACGATCCTATTATCGTACCCAGAGCCGTAGTGGTTGTAGAGGCTATGGCAGCCCTAACTGTGGCGGATCTGCTGCTTTTGTCCATGAGCTCCAGGCTGGATCGGATACAGGCATTTTTTAACAAATGATAGTGACGGCCTAATGAGCTTTTTTAGCGAGGGGCTTGTGACCAGCCGGAATGTGATTTATAATTAGGCGGTAGGGTATCCGGCGCTGTGTCAAAAGCATCCGGTACGAAGAACAGAGAGAGGGAGATAATATATTATGAAAATCGCAATGGGAAACGACCATTCGGCACTGGAACTGAAGAATATCATTAAGGAATTTGTAGAGAGTATGGGCCATGAGGTGATTGATTTGGGTACCAATTCTACAGAGAGCTGTGATTACCCCATCTACGGAGAGAAGGTGGGGCGTGCAGTGGCCTCCGGAGAGGCAGACCTGGGGATTGCTATTTGCGGAACCGGGCTTGGAATCTCCCTAGCGGCCAACAAGGTAAAGGGGATTCGCGCCTGCGTCTGCAGTGAGCCCTACACGGCCAGACTGTCCAGGCTCCATAACAATGCCAATGTACTGGCCTTTGGCTCCAGGGTGGTAGGCAGCGAGCTGGCTAAAATGATAGTAGAGACCTGGCTGGAGGCCGGGTTTGAAGGAGAAAGGCATGCCCGCAGGGTACAGATGATTATGGATATTGAAAAGAGAGAACAGAACCTGTAAAACGAAAGGGCGAAGGGACTTGTCGTAAAACGGCCTTCATAAGATACTCCGCAATAAAACACTGCAATAAAACACGGTTCCATGTCTCCATAAAAATCATTTGGAACCGTGTTTTTCTGTTTCAAAAAGGGGGTTTTTTCAAGCTGCTATTGTATGTTACAGCATACTCCTTCTTTTGCTATATCAATTAATAATTCTCAGCCTTGCGTTCAAAATAAGCTTTCGGATGGGCGCAGCATGGACATACCTCAGGAGCCTCATTGCCCTCGTGGATATAGCCGCAGTTTCTGCACTTCCATCCTAAAGGAGCCATATCCTTGAAGGTTTTGCCATTCTTAAGGCTTTCTAACAGCTTCTTATAGCGTTTCTCGTGGGCGGCCTCAACCCTGGCAACCAGCTCGAACTTGACAGCCAGCTCTTCAAAGCCTTCTTCCCGTGCTTCCCGCGCCATACGAGCGTACATATCAGTCCATTCGTAGTTTTCCCCTTCTGCTGCGTCTATCAGGTTCTCTTCCGGTGTTCCCAGCCCGTGAAACTCTTTGAACCACATTTTTGCGTGCTCTTTCTCCTGGTCGGCAGTTTCCAGATATAAGGCAGCCATCTGCTCGTAACCGGCCTTCTTAGCCACAGATGCATAGTAGGTATACTTGTTGCGTGCCTGGGATTCTCCTGCGAATGCATCCTTTAAGTTCTGTTCTGTTTTTGTTCCTGCGTATTTTGATGCCATAGTTTTACCTCACCTTTCTCATCTCATTTGTATCATTAATTGCTACTGATAAATTGTATTCTATTTTTTCGGAATATTCAATCGAAATTCTAAAGCTTTAACTAAACTTTAACAAAAATATCTCTTTAAAAGTCCCTCAAACGCTTTGCCATGGCGGGCCTCATCCTTAGCCATCTCATGAACCGTATCGTGGATTGCGTCTAGATTGGCAGCCTTAGCTCTTTTAGCCAGGTCAAATTTACCGGCAGTAGCGCCGTTCTCAGCAGCAACCCTCATCTCCAGATTCTTCTTGGTGGATGGGGTTACAACCTCGCCTAACAGCTCAGCAAACTTAGCGGCGTGCTCAGCTTCCTCAAAAGCGGCCTTCTCCCAGTAGAGTCCAATCTCAGGATAGCCTTCCCTGTGGGCCACTCTGGACATAGCCAGATACATACCAACCTCAGAGCACTCGCCCTCAAAGTTAGCTCTTAAATCCATCATAATATCCTCTGGGGAACCCTGGGCAACGCCAACTTCATGCTCGCAGGCCCATGCCATAGAATCGGCCGCCTGCTCCTTGAATTTGGAAGCAGGAACGCCGCACTGTGGACATTTCTCAGGTGCGTTCTCGCCCTCATAAACATAACCGCATACTGTACAGACCCATTTCTTCATAATTAATATTCTCCTTTATATAGTTTTGTGTGGCCGCTCCGGCTGTAGAGCCGAAGGGAAAAGCTATTAATAATAGTAATCATTACTGTTTTAATATACTATAACTCATTTAAATTGTCAAGTTTATTTCTCAATTATTTTAGAAATCTAATTGGGCCTCTGCTTGGAGCTGTAATATGTTTCGTTTTGAGATTGTTTGGTTTATTAGGAAGATGCTGTACAAAAAAGCACAGTTCCAATCGCTGTTAATAGCCACTTGAAACTGCGCTTTCTTGTATTAGGGGAGCTGATACTTATATAATTTGCTATTGCATTCCCAGTGAAACAGCTCCTATTTGCAACATTTTATTATGAGTATTCAGCCAAAATTCCAGAGGCTAAATTAACCAAAGTATCTCTTTAAAAGTCCCTCAAACGCTTTGCCATGGCGGGCCTCATCCTTAGCCATCTCATGAACCGTATCGTGGATTGCGTCTAGATTGGCAGCCTTAGCTCTTTTAGCCAGGTCAAATTTACCGGCAGTAGCGCCGTTCTCAGCAGCAACCCTCATCTCCAGATTCTTCTTGGTGGATGGGGTTACAACCTCGCCTAACAGCTCAGCAAACTTAGCGGCGTGCTCAGCTTCCTCAAAAGCGGCCTTCTCCCAGTAGAGTCCAATCTCAGGATAGCCTTCCCTGTGGGCCACTCTGGACATAGCCAGATACATACCAACCTCAGAGCACTCGCCCTCAAAGTTAGCTCTTAAATCCATCATAATATCCTCTGGGGAACCCTGGGCAACGCCAACCTCATGCTCGCAGGCCCATGCCATAGAATCGGCCGCCTGCTCCTTGAATTTGGAAGCAGGAACGCCGCACTGTGGACATTTCTCAGGTGCGTTCTCGCCCTCATAAACATAACCGCATACTGTACAGACCCATTTCTTCATAATTAATATTCTCCTTTATATAGTTTTGTGTGGCCGCTCCGGCTGTAGAGCCGAAGCGGTTTGTTTATGATAATAGTAATTATTACTGATATTAATATAAATTATTTACGCTGTTTTGTCAACACTTTTTTCAACCTTTTTTTCTAAACAGTTTTTACATCTTCCGTAGAACAAAACAAAATGGCTGTCAATAATACCTGGTGCAGAAGCTTGTGCATTCTTGTTCAGCTCCTCCAGGGCCGTTGAGTCCATGTCATAAACCTGATTGCATTCCTTACATATAAAATGAGAATGTGGCGTGGTATTTCCATCAAAATGGTCAGCTCCGTCTCCGCAGGTCAGCTTTCGAATCTCCCCTGTCTCTACCAGCAGGTTCAAGTTACGGTATACGGTTCCAAGGCTGATATTGGGAAATTCTTCACGGATGCTGGCGTATAGGGCGTCTGCCGTAGGATGGTCATGCCGGTTCATCAGACTGGCTTTGATGGATTCCCTCTGACGGCTATACTTTAAGGCTTTCATCGCATCTCCTTTTCTAACTTGTATTAATAATGATAATAGTTACTGTTTATATAATAGCAAAAGATATATCCTCTGTCAAGAACAGGTAAGGAAAAACACCCGAAAGCCTAGCTGTGACGGCTTTCGGGTGTTGAATCATGGAGGATTCATATGTCAGCTGTCCCAGTTCTAATGCTCTGGCTCTGCTGCTGTGGGGACATAGGAGATCCGTTCCTTGGCAATCCGAATAAATTCCTGAGTCGCTCTGGACATATAGTGGCCTCTGTGGTAGCCGATGCCCAGAACGCCGTGGGCTCTGGAGTAGTTTAGGGAATAGCGGTTCAGATGATTGTGCTCCATAATGGCGCTGCGGCAGGATGGGGAGGAGGGATCTGGAGAGATAAACATTTTCGGATAAAATGTAATGCCCATGCCCTTTGCGCAGAGGGCCAGGACTGTCTCGATATTTTCCGTCTCCAGAACGATTCTGGGAGTCATCTGGGCTTCCTCAAAGATTTCGTCCGCTATGGTGCGTACCCGGTTGCCCTTTTTTAACAGTATAAAGGGGCATGCTTCCAGAAGACGCATATCCAGGGATGAGGACAGGGACTTTTTTAGCTCCTTAAGCTGGCCGGGATGGGCTTTGTCCAGAACCTCGTCCGGGACGATCATCAGGATCTCCTCCCCGCAGATCGGTACAGTTTCCACATGCTCCACCGTAAAGGGAAGCAGATCAATCATCAGGTCAATGTTGCCATGAAGCAGGTCGGAAGCCAGCTGGCTGGAATTTCCCTCCACAAGGCGAAGCTCAATGCCTGGAAACTGGGACTGATAGGCAGGCAGGATTTCAGGAAGGATAACCCGGCCTCGTGTGTGGGATACGCCGATGGAGAGCTGTCCTGTTGAAAAGTCCTTGATATCGGCGATTTCCTTGTAGGTCTCATCTCTCAGATCCAAAAGCTCCCTTCCTCTGGCCTTTAAAGCCCGTCCTGCATAGGTTAAAGTCAAAGGAGAGGTACGGTTAAAAAGCACCACGTCGAACTCCTTTTCCAGATTGGAGATATGGCTGCTTAAGGACTGCTGTGAGATATACAGCTTTTTGGCAGCTCTGGTAAAGTTAAGCTCCTCGGCCGCCACCAAAAAATACTCCAGATTCAGAAAGTTGATCATGGCATGGCGCCTCCATATCCTTTAAGGGAAGCGTCAGCCTGGCCGCAGCGCTCGTCCTCTGCCTGGGCTATAATTGCTTTTACAAAGGGAATATACTCTGCCAGACGATCCAGGGAGGTGTTTACAACCAGCCTCTCAGGAAACTGAACTTCCTCCAGCAGCTCATGTACCCGCCTGTGATTGCCTACGTCAGCTTCTGAGTGAGCGTCGCTGTTTATGATGATGGAGGCGCCATATTGCCTGCACAGCTTAAGCATTATCTTATAGTTCTCTCTGGCTCCCTGACGAAAGCTTAAGGGGGAAAGAGAGCTGCTGTTCACCTCCAGCAGGGTATGATGCTCCTTTGCGGCCGCTACAAGAGTGTCGTAATCAATAGGGAAACGGCCGTCGTCCGGATGGCCGATGATGTGGATAGCCGGATTCTTTATGGCATTCAGGTAGGCGTTGGTGTTTTGGAGCATGGAGCCGCATTGGATACAGGGAGTGTGAAGGCTGGCGATGGAGTAGTCCAGGGATTCCAGAAGGTTCTGCTCCATATCGATGGCTCCTTCATAGTCTATAATATTTAGTTCCACGCCCATCATTATTTTGACTCCGCAGATGGTTCTGGGAATCACCTTAAAGTTTAAGAAATGATAATAGTGGCAGCTTCCTGGCATAGCAGGCGCATGATCAGAGCAGCCCAGGAGGGCAAGCCCTCTTTGGGCAGCGCTGTAGGCCAGTTCATAGAGGGTATTGTAGGCATGTCCGCTGGCTGTTGTATGAGTGTGCATATCTATTAGGTCAATCATAAAGGCAGATTCCTTCTTTCCGAAGCGATAGTAAACGCATGTCAAGCATATCAGCTTCTATATACGGAACGATCATATCACACTTTTCATTTAGTGAAAAGGCATATAAAGCAGTATATTATAAAAAATTGGCATATTTTTTATAATAAAACTATAGAAATATTAGGTGGGTTGTTGTTATAATGGTAAGGAACGTTTTTTCGTAAAACATACGGAAGGTGAGGAGAAAATATGATGAGTGATGAAATGAACAAAGAGCTGGAGGTAAACACACAAGAGAAGGAGCCTGTCCAGACAATGGAGGATTTTGCGGCCGAGCTGGAGGCTTCTTACGCTTCTATGAACCAGAGGCAGATTGATATTGCTGAGGACGAGAGCGGAGAAAAGGCAAAATGGGCTCAGTTTGAACAGATGCTTGAGGATAAAACCGTTATTAAGGTAAAGATTGCTGAAGCTGTTAAGGGAGGGGTTGTTGCCTATGTAGATGAGGTGCGTGCTTTTATCCCTGCATCCCAGATTTCAACAGAGTATGTGGAAAAGCTGGAGGACTGGAAGGGCAAGTACCTTGAGGCTGTTGTGATTACTGCAGATCCGGAGAAGCACAGACTGGTGCTTTCCGGCCGGGAGGTTGAAAAAGAAAGAAAGGAAGCGCAAAAACAGGCCCGGCTTGCTGAATTTAAGGCCGGAGATATAGTGGAAGGCACGGTGGACAGTATTAAGCCATATGGCGCATTTATCAGATTGGCTGAGGGAGTGGACGGCCTGGTTCATGTTTCCCAGATCAGCACTCAGAGAATCAAGCATCCGGGCGTTGTGCTTACAGAGGGACAGACGGTTAAGGTTAAGATTCTCTCGACAGCAGACGGTAAGCTGAGTCTGAGTATGAAGGCTCTGGCAGAGCAGCAGGCAGAAGCCCAGGCGCACGAAACCTATGATTATAGGGAGAATGCAAAGGTGTCCACAGGGCTGGGAGACCTGCTTAAAGGGCTTAAGCTGTAAGATTAAAAGATAGGAGGGATACGAATGACCAATATCCCCAAATCGGATGACCAGGTTGATCAATGGCGTTCGGTAATGTTTTTATATGATTCAGCGTTAAAGAAGGTTAACACAAAGATTGAGATACTAAACAATGAGTTTGTAAGCCGTTATGACTATAACCCAATTGAGCATATTAAGTCCAGACTTAAGACTGCGGACAGCATTGTTAAAAAGTTAAAAAAAGCTGGATATGAGGTCTCCATAGAAAATATGATGGAACGTCTGTCTGATATTGCCGGTATCCGAATTATCTGCTCTTTTACATCAGACATCTACCAGATTGCAGATATGATTTCCAGGCAGAATGATGTGACAGTTCTCCATGTAAAGGATTATATTAAGAGTCCCAAGCCCAATGGATATAAAAGCTATCACATGGTTGTTACTGTTCCTGTGTATCTGACAGACGGACCTGTGGAGACAAAGGTGGAAATACAAATCCGTTCTGTAGCCATGGACTTCTGGGCCAGTTTAGAGCATAAGATTGCCTATAAGTTTGAGGGAAATGCGCCTGAGAATCTTTTAAAGGAGCTGAAGGCCTGCGCTGACATAGTGGATATGCTGGACGCTAAGATGTTTTCTCTGAATGAGGCCATCACCGAATTTGCCAAAAAGCAGCAGGAGCCGGCCTCAAAGGAGGCATAAGGCAGAGACGCTTCCCGGCTGCGGCTTAGAGTGTGTCAGAGAAAAGGTACAAAAGAGGGCTGAATTGTTAAAAGGAAGTATTTCGGTGAATCGGTTTATAAAAGAAACAAATGAGGTCATGAAGCTGAATCTGCGCCAGCTGGCTGTATTTGTACTGCTGTACCGGCTGGTGGCAGGTACACTCTATATCCGGCTGGTGAATCAGCTCCTGAGGCTCTCGTTGCGCGCGGCAGGGTACAGCTACCTTACCATGAGCAATATGGGGGCCTTTATTTGCCGGCCGGTGACGGTTGTGTCTGTGCTCCTGGCTCTGGCAGCCGGCATGGCGCTTATGCTGGTGGAAATAGGAGGGCTGTTAACCGCTTATCAGGCATCGGCTTATCTTCGCAGAGTAGATTTAGTGGCTATTTTAAAGGGGGCTTTGGAGAAAGCGGGGGATGAGTGGAGAAAGGGCAACTGGAGGCTTTTGCCCCTTAGCCTCGCAACCTATCTGATGATGAACAGCTATCTGCTGTTTCGAATTTTATCCAGGATAAAGCCTCTTAATTTTGTGATGTATGAGCTTTTGCGTTCCAGTGGGGGAAGGCTGGGACTCGTTGCTGTATCTGTGATTTTGGTAGTAGTAGGGATGTCCACTATGCTTGTATTTTTTACCTGTATGGTGGAGCAAAAGAGCTTTCAGGACGGTCTGAGGCGGAGCGTAGAGCTGTTAAAAAGACAGAGGCTGCGGGCCGTAGGGCTTCTGCTGTTTATCAATGTGCTGGTGGTGGCATTTCTGCTTTTGCTTTACCTGGTGATTGTGGTAGTGTCCGCTGTGGTGGTGTACCTGTTTGCGGCTCCCTATGCCTCTATGGCAGTGTTGGCCGCAGTCTGCTCACGACTTGAGCTTGTGACGCTGTTTATCGGAGGGATTTTGGTAGTATTGGCAGACTTCGGGGCGCTGACTGTGATATACTATCAGGCGGAGATGAAGAACCGCCGCAGCGCTCCCTGGGATTTTACGCCTCCTTATGAGATGCATTTTAAGCGTAAGTGGCTGTTAGCTCTCACTGGAGCTATGGCAGGGGTCAGCCTGCTTCTCATGTTCGATATGGCTTATAATGGCGCTTCACCGGATTGGTCGGCGCTGGGGCAAACGGAGATAACCGCTCACAGAGGCAGCTCTAAGCTGGCTCCTGAGAATACCATGGCTGCAGTTGAGAGAGCCATTGACGAGATGGCCGATTACTGTGAGATTGACGTCCAGACCTCGGCAGACGGAATTGTGATGGTTTGCCATGATCAGAACCTGAAACGTGTGGCAGGGGTGGATCGGCGGCTGGGAACCATGACCTACACTCAGTTAAAAGAGCTGGATGTAGGAAGCTGCATGGGAAGCCGGTTTGCCGGTGAAAGAATCCCTTCTCTGGAGGAGGTTCTGGCTGCCTGCAAGGGCAGGATTAAGTTAAATATTGAGCTTAAGAATATAGGCAATAAATCCAGCCTGCCAGAGCAGACGGCTGCACTGGTGAAGAAATATGGTATGGAGGATCAGTGTGTGATTACCTCGGTCAAGCTGGGGTATCTGGAGCGGGTAAAGAGGATGAACCCGAATTTGCGTACCGGCTATATACTGGCCGCCGCTTATGGAAAATACTATGAGAATGAGGCGATTGATTTTATCAGCATCCGTTCCAGCTTTGTAAACAAGCCTCTGGTGGAGGCGGCTCACGAAAATGGTAAAGCCGTCCATGTGTGGACTGTAAACAGCAAGACGGAATTGGAACAAATGAAACTTTTAGGCGTAGATAATATCATCACGGATGATCCTGCACGCGCCCGGGAAATACTATACAGAGAGAAAGCGACGGAGGGAATTTTGGAATATCTGAGGATGATGCTGCGGTAGATGAAGGACAGGAGACAAAGAATATGAGAGCAGTGGTACAGCGGGTAACACAGGCCAGCGTTACAGTAGACGGGGAGCAGATAGGGAGAATTGGAAAAGGATTTCTAATACTGCTTGGAGTTGCAGAGGGAGATACCAGGCAGCTGGCGGAGAGGATGGCCGATAAAATATGCCGTCTGAGAATATTTGAGGATGAAAGCGGAAAGACGAATCTGTCGCTGGAGGATGTAGGAGGGGAGCTTTTGGTAATCAGCCAGTTTACCCTTTACGCAGATTGCAGAAAAGGGAACCGGCCAAGCTTTATAAAGGCGGGGGAGCCTCAGCTGGCAGAAGACCTCTACAGGTATTTTATGAAGCAGTGCGAAACGCATGTGGATGTGGTGGAGCATGGAAGGTTCGGAGCAGATATGAAGGTGGATCTGTTAAATGACGGACCCTTTACCCTGATTCTGGACAGCGGGGATTTGTTTGGATAGAACTTAAAAGGACAGAGGAAAGAAGACATGGCAAAGATGATGGAGCGTGTGTTGTATTATAATCCGGGCACGCCGGAAACGATGAAGCATGTAGCCGTGATGAAAAGCGTGCTGGTGCGCATGGGAATCAGAATTAAGAATGTAGGGCCGGAACAGGTGATGGAGCAGGTCGGATACCTGGCAGGGCTTCCCGGATATGAGGCGGCCGGGAAACATGATGAGCCCCAGAGCATCTGCGAAAAGGAGGGCTATGGCAAGACTGAGGGGAGAGAGGCTGATACGCTTCCTGTTATTCCAGTGCAGATGCTGGTTCTGCATCAATTTTCCAACCGGAGGCTGGACGAGCTGCTCTTTAACCTAAGAAAAGCAGGTGTGCCTAAGATTGAGCTTAAGGCAGTGCTTACGGAGTACAACAGCGGATGGACGTTTTACCATCTCTATCAGGAACTGAAGGAAGAACATGAAGCTATGACCGCAGGGAATCAATCATGATAGATCCAACCAGACACAGGCAGCTTGAGGAGCTGGATCTGGTAGAGCTGTGTTCCAGAATCCTCTATCAGTCCAGAAATGAGCTATATCTGAATATGCGTTTTCTGGATGTTTCTCTGAGCAGCCTTGGATTTGAGGCTGACTGGGGGAGACAGGGACTGGCTACGGACGGGTGGCTGATTTATTATGGGCCGGATTCGCTTATAGAGCGTTACCGGCAGGGTAGGGCCTGGATAAACAGGGCCTATCTTCATATGCTTTTGCACTGTCTCTTTTGCCATATGGATACACGGGGAGACCGGGAAAAGCTCTATTGGGATCTGGCATGTGATATTGCCATGGAGAATATTATAGACGGCTTGTACCAGAAATGTATTCATGTTCCAAAGTCACCTCTGCGCCGGGAGACCTACCTCAGAATCGGAAAGCAGCTAGCAGGAGCTGAGAAAGACGTGAAGCAAAATCCGGCCGGAATGGATAAGAGAGCCGGAGGAGACTCAAACTTTCCTGTGCTGACGGCTGAACGCGTCTACCGGGCTCTTTTGGATATGAAGCTGCCTGAGCGCCGCGTCCATCTGCTCCAAAAGGAATTTATGGTGGACAGCCACGATTTGTGGAATCAGGATCTGCCTCCTAAGCAGATCCAAACACGCCGGAATCAGTGGAAGGATAAGAGGGAAAAAATGCAGACAGCACTGGAAACGGGCCATGACCATTCAAAGGATGACAATGAAAGCCTTTTAGAGCCGATTCAGGTGGAGAACCGGGAGCGGTATGACTACAGACGTTTCCTGCGTAAGTTTGCGGTTCTTAAGGAGGAGATGGAGGCAGACCCGGACTCCTTTGATTACGCTCTTTATACCTATGGCCTTTCCTTATATGGAAATATGCCCCTGATTGAGCCTTTGGAATCCAGGGAGATTTACCGTGTGGAGGATTTTGTAATTGCCATTGATACTTCCATGTCCTGTTCCGGCCAGCTGGTGAAACGGTTTCTGGAGGAAACCTATGATGTGCTGTCGGAGACAGAAAGCTATTTTAAAAAGGTTCATGTACACATTTTACAATGTGACGACAGGGTACGTTCGGATGTGTTGATCGCCAGTCCTCAGGAGCTTAGGGATTATATGGAACGCTTTGAGATCCAGGGACAGGGCGGCACGGATTTCAGACCTGCCTTTGAATATGTAAGCGGACTGAGAGCCAGAGGTGAAGCAGGCAATCTGAAGGGGCTGATTTATTTTACAGATGGAAAGGGAATCTACCCTGTAAAGGCTCCCCCCTATGATACGGCCTTTGTTTTTGTAGAGGACATGTTTTCGGATGAGTCCGTTCCGCCCTGGGCCATGAAGGTAGTGCTGGAGGAGGAGCAGATAATGGAGTATGGAAATAAGAAGGAGAGCAGCATATGAACATTAAACGGGCGAAGGAAGAAATAAAGGATACCGTTCAGGCCTATCTTTTAAAGGATGAATGGGGAGAATACGCTATACCCGCCATCCGCCAGAGGCCGGTGCTGCTGATGGGTCCGCCGGGAGTCGGAAAGACACAAATCATGGAACAGGTTGCTAGAGAATGCGGCGTAGGATTGGTGGCTTATACCATCACCCACCATACCCGGCAGAGCGCGGTGGGCCTTCCTTTTATAGACAAGAAAGTGTTTGGAGGCAGGGAATATTCCGTCACAGAATATACAATGAGTGAGATTGTGGCCTCTGTCTATGACAAGATAGAGGAGACAGGACTTAAGGAGGGGATTCTTTTTATTGATGAAATAAATTGTGTGTCCGAAACGCTGGCTCCTACCATGCTTCAGTTTTTACAGTGCAAAACCTTCGGAGGCCACAGGATTCCTGACGGCTGGCTTATCGCGGCGGCAGGAAATCCTCCGGAATACAATAAGTCGGTTCGGGAATTTGATGTAGTGACTCTGGATCGCATTAAAATGATACAGGTAGAGCCGGATTTGGGAGTATGGCAGGAGTACGCTTTCAGAGAGAACATTCACCCGTCCATCATTTCCTATCTGGATATTAAGGGGCAGTATTTCTGCCAAATAGAGACTACAGTTGACGGAAAGCGGTTCGCGACTCCCAGAGGCTGGGAGGACTTATCCCAACTGATATGGGTTTACGAAAGGCTTGGCAAAAAGGTGGATCGGGAGGTAGTGGGTCAGTATATTCAGCATCCGAAGATCTCAAAGGATTTTGCTAATTATCTGGAACTTTATTATAAATATCAGAATGAGTATCAGGTGGAGGAAATCCTGGAGGGCGTGATCCGCGAGGAGCTTTGCGACCGGATAGCCAGAGCTCCCTTTGATGAGCGTCTTAGCGTTACCGGCTTGCTGCTTGCTAAGCTGAGAGAGGGCTTTAAGGAGCTGCGGATTAAAAATCAGGTGATGGAGCTGCTTATGGAACAGCTTAAGGAGTACCGGCAGGAGCTGGAGGGGGTTCAGGAAGTCTCTTTGGAAGAGCAGGCTGGGCAGAGGCTTGAGAAAATGTCAGGAAGGCCCGGAGTTGTAATGGAGGAGCTGAGAGCCCGGCTGGAAGCTCAGCGCGTTTTCAGGAAAAAGCAGGGGCTTTTGGACAAGAGGAAGGAACAGCTTTTAAGGCAGGTAGAGGCTGCCTTAGAGGACTATGCAAAAGCGCTTACAGCTATGTCTCTTACGGATAAAGAGGAAATCTGGCAGTGGGTGCGGAACCAGTTTATGGAAGAAAGCGACCGGTACGAGGATATGAAGGGACGCTGCGGACGCCGGTTGGAGCATGCCTTTGACTTTATGGAGACGGCCTTTGGAAACAGCCAGGAGATGGTGATTTTTATGACAGAGCTGAATACGGGGGAGGCCTCCATTCAGTTTCTCAGTGAATATGAATGTGAGCGGTATTACCACTATAATAAAGAGCTGCTGTTTGATCAGCAGGAACAGAGGCTTAGCAGGAGGCTGGGGTAGAGCTGGCAATAAGAAATGCCGGAATGCCCCCGGTGACGGATGTTTTGTCAGGTGAACCGTCCTGATGACTTTGGGAAACTGATGAGACAGGGCCTGCTGCGGAACGGTTAGCCCAGGGAACCTTATTTTAATTACAGTTTAGGAGGGGAGAACGGAAAAGCGTTTCTTATAGATGTAGTGTGTAGTATATAGAGAAAGAGCAGGATGATTAGTATGAAGATTACGTATATCCATCATAGCAGCTTTATGGTAGAAATGGCGGAGGAGGTTCTGCTGTTTGATTATTTTCAGGGGGAGGTATCCTTGCACCGGTCTGGTAAGCCGGTGTTTATATTCGCCAGTCACAGACATGGGGATCATTTTTCGCAGAATATTTTCAAGCTGGCCTACAGCGGCCAGGAGGCATACTATGTTCTTTCCGATGATATAGGGCGCGGGCAAGTTCCGGAGAGTCTTCAGGAACGGACGGTATTTATAGGGCCAGGTCAGAAGGCAGAGCTAGAGAATGGAGCGGGCAGGAGGCTGGAAATAGAGACTTATAAGTCCACGGACAAGGGTGTCGCGTTTTTAGTGACAGTGGAAGGAAGGACCATATACCATGCCGGGGATTTGAATAACTGGGTGTGGGATGGTGAGCCTGAGGCGGATAACCGACGAATGAGCGAGCGCTTTCACAGGGAGTTGGGCAAGCTGGCGGGCCGTCATATTGATGTGGCGTTTATGCTGATCGATCCCAGGCAGGGGAACTCCTTTCATCTGGGAATGGATGACTTTATGCGGCGCGTAGGAGCCGATGTGGTGTTTCCGATGCATTTTTGGGGAGATTTTCAGGCTGTTGACAGATTTAAGGCTCTGCCTGCAGCGGAGGGATATAAGGATAAAATACAGGAAATCCGGTACGAAGGACAATGCTTTACAGTATGAAGAACAGACAAAGAGAGGACAGGGATATGATATGGATTCGCAATGGCCGCGTTATAGACCCGGCTTCAGGGAGAGATGAAAAAGCGGATGTTTGGCTGGCTGAGGGGCGTATAGTAAAAATCATAGCCTCCGGCAGCAGGAGGGAGGGGGAGATGACCGGGGGGCTTCCGTCAGAAACGGGAAGGGAGCTTCAGGTGATTGACGCAAAAGGTCTCACCGTCGCGCCGGGGCTTGTGGACGTCCATGTACACTTCCGGGATCCGGGGCTAACCTACAAGGAAGACATACAGACCGGCTCAAAGGCAGCTGCAAGGGGAGGCTTTACCACGGTGGTTTGCATGGCAAATACTAAGCCTGTTGTAGACAACCCGGAGACACTTGGATATGTGCTGGAGGAAGGTAAAAAGACTGGTATCCATGTATTAAGCTGTGCGGCTGTGTCCAGGGGCTTTCAGGGAAAAGAGCTGACTGATATGGAGGGACTTTTGAAGGCCGGGGCAGCGGGATTTACGGATGATGGGAGCCCTCTCATGGACGGGGAATTTGTAAGAGCCGCTATGAAAGAAGCCGCAAGGTTGGGAGCGGTTCTCAGCTTCCATGAAGAGGATAAGTCCTATATAAAGGAAAATGGAATCAATCATGGAGCCATATCAGAGGCTCTGGGCATCTATGGCTCGCCGGCTGTGGCAGAGGAGTCCCTGGTAGCAAGAGACTGTGAGCTTGCTCTGGAAACAGGAGCGGTAATTGATGTGCAGCATATAAGCTCTGGAGGGGCCGTCGATATAGTGCGCCGGGCAAAAGGCCGGGGCGCCCATGTATGGGCAGAGGTGACGCCTCATCATATTGCGCTTACAGAGGAAGCTGTGTTAAAGTACGGGACTCTGGCTAAGATGAATCCGCCCTTAAGAACCGCTGGGGATCGCGACAAGCTCATAGAGGGTCTTAAGGACGGTACCATAGATATGATAGCGACTGACCATGCGCCTCATAGCCCACAGGAGAAGGCAAAGCCTCTCACAGAAGCTCCCAGCGGTATTCTGGGCTTGGAGACAGCCCTGGCCGTTTCGCTGACAAAGCTGGTAAAGCCTGGTCATCTGACTCTTTGCCAGCTTATGGAGAAGATGAGCTTAAACCCGGCCAGACTATATAAGCTGGATTGCGGACGGCTTCAGGAGGGAGCTCCGGGGGATATTGTAATATTTGATGAGAACAGGGAGTGGACAGTGTCTGAATTTGCCTCTAAGTCGAGGAACAGCCCCTTCCTTGGAGAGATGCTGACCGGGAAGGTGATGTATACGATCTGTGGGGGTAAAGTGGTTTGGATGAATTGATGGGGGATAAATTTTATCCAGTTTCTCTTTACACATTTACTTTAGTATGCTAATATGATAGAGTGTCAAACCTATGGGAGGTGAATATAGGCACAGGCTTAAGCGGTCATTGGAAACCCGCTGGATGTTAATTAAGAGGAGGAAGAGTATATAATGAAGAAACGAATCGTAGGTATAGCTATGGCGGCAGTAGTAGTGGCGGCATCACTGGCAGGCTGCGGCGGTGGATCGGCTGAGACGAAGGCGGCAACTGGTACAGCGGCAGCGGAGGCTGATACCTCAGCAGCGGAGAGGGATACAGCAGCAGCTTCGGAGACAGCGGCAGCTGGCGGGGGAGAAACCTTGATCGTAGGCTTTGACGCGGATTTCCCGCCCATGGGCTTTATGGACTCCGACGGAGCGTATACAGGTTTTGACCTGGAGCTGGCACAGGAGGCTGCCAAGCGTTTGGGCTTGGAATATGTGGCTCAGCCAATTTCCTGGGACGCCAAGGATATGGAGCTTGAGACAGGAAATATCGACTGTATCTGGAATGGGTTTACCATTACAGGACGGGAGGATGACTATGAATGGACGGAAGCCTATATGGCTAACACACAGGTGTTTGTAGTGGCCAGGGATTCTGGTATTAAAAGTCAGGCGGATCTGGCAGGAAAGGTTGTGGAATGCCAGGTGGATTCCTCGGCAGAGGCGGCTTTGAAGGCAGCGCCGGAATTAACCGCGACTTTTAAGGAGCTTCTCACAACCGCTGATTATAACAGCGCGTTTATGGATCTGGAGCAGGGGGCGGTGGACGCCATTGCTATGGATGTAATTGTGGCAGGCTATCAGATTCAGCAGAGAAACGCGGATATGGTGATTCTGGAAGATTCTCTTTCAGCTGAGGAATACGGCGTGGGCTTTAAAAAGGGTAATACAGAGCTGAGAGACAAGGTTCAGGCTGCCCTGGAGGAAATGGCTGCAGATGGCACTCTCAAGGCTATTTCAGAGAAATGGTTCGGAGAGGATGTTACCACCATTGGAAGGTAGGCGTCCTGCTGTGGGAGGCTAAGTGGAGACATAGATTGAAAGCCGTTGCAAAAGGTGCCCGTTCTGTCTGGATTTTGGCAGAGAAAGGCGCCTGCCGCAGCGGCTTTCCCTGTTGGAAGAAATTAAGTACACAAAAGGATAGAAGGCGGGTAGGGCTTATGGAGAAAATGACAATTCAGCAGATGGTAGTACAGTTGGCGGGAGGAATGGGAGTAAGCATACAGATTTTTGTGGTGACGCTCTTGTTTTCTTTGCCTTTGGGATTGGCGGTAGCCTTTGGGCGCATGTCCAGGAATAAGCTTCTTCAGACGATTGTTAAGGTTTATATATCCATTATGAGAGGCACGCCGCTGATGCTGCAGCTAATGGTCGTGTATTTTGGGCCTTATTATCTTTTTAGGATTCGTGTAGGCAGCGGCTACCGCCTGTGGGCGGCCTTTATCGGATTTGTGCTCAACTATGCCGCCTACTTTGCGGAAATTTACAGAAGCGGTATCCAGTCTATGCCGGAAGGCCAGTATGAGGCTGCCAGGGTGCTGGGCTACAGTAAGCTGCAGACCTTTTTCAAGATTATTCTTCCTCAGGTTGTCAAACGGATTCTTCCCTCTGTGACCAATGAGGTAATTACCCTTGTAAAGGATACCTCACTGGCCTTCACCTTAAGCGTAGTAGAAATGTTCTTTATCGCAAAGGCGCTGGCGGCATCCCAGACTAGTGTCATTCCCCTTGTGGCAGCCGGCGTGTTCTATTATGTGTTCAATTTAGTGGTAGCCATGGGGATGGAATGGGTAGAAAAAAGACTTGCATATTACCAGTAGAGTCAGGAGGATTGGGGATTATGAAGCTGTTAGAATTAAAGCATGTAGAAAAGTCGTTTGGTGAGCTGGCAGTCATTAAGAATATCTCCCTTGAAGTGGAGGAAGGGGAGATTGTTTCTATCATTGGCCCCTCCGGCTCCGGCAAATCCACCCTTCTGCGGTGCGCCACCCTGCTGGAAGCAATCGACAGCGGCGAGATTCTCTATCTGGGCCAGAAGGCGGTCTGGAGTGAAGGGCAGGGAAGGCTGCGCTATGCAGGGAAAAAGGAGCTGAAACATATTCAAAGCCAGTATGGGTTGGTGTTTCAGAATTTCAATCTATTCCCTCATTTTTCCGTTATGAAGAATATAACTGACGCTCCCATCCATGTTCAGAAGAGGGATAGGGAGACGGTGTACAGGGAAGCCAGGGAGCTTCTTAAGAAAATGGGGCTGGAGGATAAGGAGGAGGCGTTCCCCTGTCAGCTTTCCGGCGGTCAGTGTCAGCGGGTGGCCATTGCAAGAGCCCTGGCCCTCCATCCGAACATTTTATTCTTTGACGAACCCACCTCGGCTTTGGATCCGGAACTTACAGGGGAGGTTCTAAAAGTGATCCGATCTTTGGCAGAGCTTCATATAGCCATGGTGATCGTGACCCATGAGATGGCCTTTGCCAAGGATATATCCAATCGCGTTATCTTCATGGCTGATGGAGTAATCGTAGAGGAGGGAACTCCTGAAGCGGTTTTTGCCTCCGGCAATGAGAGAACTCAGGCATTCCTGGGACGATACGGGGCGCTGCTGTAACAGACGGTGCCTGGGAAACCGGAAACAGCCTGGCATTGCGAAGGCGTTGGAGGGAACAGCCTTGTTTCCGGTTTATTGTAAATGAATCCTGGCTATACTGGTAAGAAAAAGGAACGGTATGGCTATGGATTTATCTCCCGAATTTAAAAAACTTATTGCTCTTATGTATCTGATTCACCTTCCTGGGATTCTATGGACGAAGCGTAAGGGGCCTTTTCCTCCAAACTAGTAGCATTTGGAGCAGCGGGTGTATCCCTTGGCCAGTGCGTCTGATAAGGACAGTTGAGTCGCCTTATCTGGATTCATCCGGCCACAATTAGGAATGGAGTGATATTTTTTTCCTGTTGCTGGTATCCATACGGTAGCTGTGACGGGAAGGGACGCCGCTTCTGTTTGAGCTGACTGTGGGATAGCGGTTTTTGCCGGTGTGACTTGTGTCTGGACGATGCCGTTTACTGTAAGAGCGCCGTTGGCATTCACTGTACTGCCGTCGGGGGTAGTGGTATTTGTCAGACAATATCCATCCGCATCAAAGTAATAGTTTTCTGAAATACCGTCCCCGTTCCCGTCAATCCACTGCCATGTATTCTCTGGATACGTTCCGTCATCGTTTTGATACCACCATCCCGTGGAATCGCTTTGCCATGTTCCTGCCAAAGCTGTACTGCTGAATGCCGCCGATAGTGAAAGTACAGTTAGTAATAGTCTGGTTTTCCTCATACATAATTCCTCCTTAGTATTGGTTGTGCTCACCTTTGCGTATAGTATAAAACGTAAAAATGATAAAAGCAACAGGAGGGAGGGATATAAGAGCTTTTTTATTTTCCGGAGGACAAAGTCCTCCGGAAGCTGAAAGGGTCTTTACATGCAATCCGTGAGCAGCGGAAGGATGGAATCCAGCTTTGCCTTTAATACTCCCTCAAGTGTGGTAATCTGTTCTAAAGTGGCTTGTACAGATGTGTCGATGGCAAGCAGGGTTTCGATATCGCTGTATGCAGATACCACTTTATTTATTTTAGCACATTCTGCGTTTAATATGCAGGCAAGGGCATCCTCCTGATGTGCTATGGAGGTAGCAATACTTAAAATAACAGGGCAAGGGCAGCTCCTTGGACAGGTTGATGAACAATAGCTAATTTCTTTTTGATTCATTATAGTCTCTCCTTTCGATGATGCGGTAACATAGTTGATTGTGAAAGCAGCTTGTATTTAGTATGAAGCCGGAGCGGCTTCTATACAAAGTTGGTAAATCTCATCGGATAGCTTCACAACCATCTAAGTAATAATAATATATGGACGAGATAAAAAAGTGTGACAAGCCAGCGGATCGCCTGATGACAATGAGCGGTAGATGCTTAAATTAGGCTGAAGGGATGGGGAATATAATCTGGGAAAGGATTATAAAAAGGAGCCGCAAAAGCGGCTCCCATCTATATTATCTCCAGGGCCAGTTACGGTCGTCGCGTCTGTCCCAACGGTCGTCACGTCTGTCCCGGCGGTCGTCACGTCTATCCCGGCGGTCGTCGCGCCTGTCATCCCGGCGGTCACGGTCACAGCGGCAGGGCGGGAAAAAGGGGCAGCCAGGTCTGCAGCGGCGGTTCTGGAAGAATGGTTCGAAATTATCAGGCATAGGTTTACCTCCTTTAGCATTTATCAATGGGATTGTTAATCAAAGAAGCCACTCTAAATTCGTGGACGTGGTCATCATCCATGGTTGTGAAGGCATTAGCAAAGTGAACGTGTCTGCCGTCACCCACGGGTATAGCAGGAGAGGATACCCCGCTAAATTCATGAATGTGCCCGTCATAGGAATCCGTACGGAAGGTTATTCTATGAACATGGCTCCCCATAAAGGGTCTGGCCTCACCGGATACAGTTGCGAAGCGGTGATTATGAGGGTCTTCGCAGCGTTCGGCAATTAGAGTGCTCCCTACGATCTCGTGTACATGCTGCATGTCGAAATCGTTAAGATTCATTTCATCCATGTTTGTTTGCTCCTTTCTTGTGGTTTAATATAGACTATGAGCATATGGATGAATGTGTGACAAGCCATGGGGAAGATTGCGTGTTCACTATCTAGCAGATACATGAATTAATAAAAGCTTAAGGGGAATTTCGTTGAATATTCTTCTGGTTAATGATAAGCTGTTTAGAGAAGCAATGGTGTGAAAACCGTGTATGGAAATTTATGCCTTTTTATAAAACAGAGTTGATTTACTGATGATACAAGCCTGGATTTGCTTAAATATATCACTATCAGTACTAAAAGCAATTTGGTAAATAGTCAAGAGTTATTTTGAAAAGATTTTTATCCAAAAGGGTAACCTTAATAGACCTACGTTCCAAAAGAAACATAAGTTCGATTTACAGTATGGATTACCTACTCTTTTCCGGAGAGTAGAGTTGGCTCTTGTCCAGCAGACCATAGAGCAGACGTATAAATTTACGGGAAGTCAACGCGAGTGATCGTTTATGCTGATGATTTTTGGTTTCAGCATATTTCTTATGATAGAAGCGTTCATATTCAGGACAGTGTTTTATCACACTTCCGGTTGCTTCTATGATGTAATACCGAAGGTAACGGTTGCCGGCCTTGCTCATATGTTTGTCTTCGGCCTCAAAGTCGCCGGAATCATTGTCATTCCAAATGATGCCGCAATACTTTGCGAGTGAGTCGGCACTTTGAAAAGCTTTGACCGAACCGATTTCAGCAAGAATGCCGGCAGAGTATACCTTACCAATTCCAGGTATGGAGTTAAGCACCGTATATTCCTCTGGATTTAACCCTTGGACTGTTTGAAGGATTGCTTTATCAATTGCTTTTAATTCCTTTTCAAAGGAGCTGATGCAGTTAAATGAGGAGGCAATTGATATCGTAAGTGGTTCATACAGGCATTTATCAAGTCGGTATGAATTACGGGCTGCAGCCTGTACTATGTTAGCTGTTTCTTCCGGATCAGCAATACGACCTTTACTTTTAGAGTTAATGAATGCAACAAGGTCTTCAACAGAGGTATTTACAATATCCTCATTTGTTGTGAACTCGGTCAGAATTGCTTCTGCCGTAGCACTATATTTGTTTGAAAAAGGATGTTCTCCATTACGGAGTAAAGCGTATTCACTGAATTTCAGAAAGATGTTATTCAGCATATATGTTTTCTCTCTGGCAATGCATTCAGTGATGTGCATCCGGTGTCTGGTAAGCCGCTGTAAGGCGAGATACTGAGAACCACGCCAGGGCTTGATACTGATACGACCGACACGGGCAAAATCAGCAATAACAAAGGAATCAATGCCATCGTTTTTACCAATGTCATTGAAGGACTTTTTATAATTTTTCACTTCCTTTGGATTGAGGCAATAAACACGGACAGAAAATGGAGCCAATAAATCGCTGGCAGAAAGATAATTCGCCAGATGAACTCCATAAAAACCAGTCGATTCCATGCTGATAACAACGTATTTAAACTGATGGTTCTCTTTTAAGACCTCAGAAATCATACCTTCAAGAAGAACTGCACCTTCCTGAGTATTCGGTACAGGCTTCATTTTTATGAAGAACTCCTGATGAAAATCAAGTGCAGAGATAACATGAATACGGGATGCAATATCAATCCCAACAAAAAGCGTTGAGAGGTAATCAATTTTTTCTTTCACGGGAAGTCACCACCTTTCATAGCAGAATAAAAAGAATGTAATCATGGCTTATCCCAGATCACTACGCCACCCTAACCCTCGCGTTATTAGCATTGTCCGGTAAGAAATACCCTGCTGGCGGCTAGATACCGGGATACAGCATTTGTGTAATAAGTCTTGGCGTAGCATTAGGGCTGCAGGCTTTCATGGCAATAGCATAAGCTTTGCTGGAGACTAGAAGCAGTGACCACAGCTACAGTTCTTATGAACCTAATTGTAACATCTGGGACCATGACTATAAAGTAACTTATTAACCCATAGACAGAGAAAAGGATGGCCCATCATGGATGAAGAGAACTCTTCTGATTGGAGGTTTAGAATTATCCTTCTGTCTAAACAAAAAAGAATAAGTCTGTAAGCCCTTTTCTTGCTTACAAACTTATTATACGAGGAGAATACGATTATGAAAAAAGGGTTATTGGTAATGGCGGGAGCGATTTTGTCTGCCGCTATGGTACTGGGAACTGCCTGCGTTAAGAAACAGGAGGCTAATACACATCAGGACGCAGCTACCCAGGTTGTCACAGCTGATAGCGCTATGTCCGAGGCTCCGAAGGAAAAGAAAGAAGAGCCTTCCGCAGAAGCAGAAGGCCAAAGGGAAGTATATCACATGCTTCAGGGAACGATTATAAAGCCGGCAGGAGACGGCGCTGCATTTACGCTCCGGGCGGACGACGGCAAGGATTATGATATCAGCCTGTCGGATATCCGTAACGTGGAGGTGGAGCTGGAAGAGGACGCGCAGATTGCTATTGCCTGCATAGGAGAACCCCTAGGGGACCTTAAGGATGTGACGCTGGTGTTAGCGCTCCCTGAACAGGAGGAGTGGAGCATTTTGACGGAAAAGGGTACTACTATCTCTAATGCTATGAGCAGCTTTGCTATAAAGACTGAGGATGGACGAGAGCTGAGCTTTTTGAAGGATAACTGTCCCATAGAGGAAGGGGCTTTGGCCGGAGACAGCGGAGAAAAGGTAAGGGTGGTTTACGTTAATTCACAGGGAACGAATTTCCCTATTGAGATAAAAAAGGGCGAATAACCCCCTCCTATAAAGCGTTTTCAGACAAAAAGGACGGCTGCAAGCTTCGGTAGGACAGTCCCGAAAGGGGTTAATTATGAGCGTTGAGCAAAAATATATTTCTGATGTGGAAACAATTTTATCACACAGGCATGACAACGGCGCAGACTATTGGACCACTAACGACTATAAATTGCTGAAAGGCGCACCTTACACCACCTTAGAGTGCATATTATATTTATTGGAATTAGGTGTGCCGTCTGATGATGAAGTGATGAAAAATGTTGCCGCACTCATCTTCAGTAATTGGAAAGAGGATGGACGAGTTAAAATTTCTCCCACAGGCGGAATTTATCCATGCCATACTGCTTTAGCTGTCAATGTCTTATGCCATATGGGATATTCAGATGATGCCAGGCTGAAAAAATCATTTGCATATTTCCTTGATACACAACAGGAAGACGGTGGTTGGAAATGTAATAAATACAGCTTTGGACGGGGCGAAGAAACTAAATATTCAACGCCTTATACTACTTTGGTAGTGTTGGATTTATTGCGCTATTCCCCATATTTTAGTCACGAAGCACGATTAAATAAAGCCGTTGATTTTCTCTTAGAGCATTGGATTATCCGCAAGCCTATCAGTCCTTGTCATTATGGGATAGGCACACTGTTTATGCAAATTGAATATCCGTTCCGAGGGTATAATCTGTTTTACTATGTGTATGTCCTGTCATTTTATGACAGAGCGAAAAAAGACAAGCGTTTCCTTGAAGCGTTAAAGGTACTGGAACAAAAAACGGTGAACGGAGAAATCCCTGTTGAGAGGGTTGTGCCTAAACTTGCAAAACTCAATTTTTGCAGGAAAGGCAATACAAGCCAACTTGCCACGAAACGCTATCAAGAGATAATAAAGAATGTTGAAGAATGAATGGAATTATATGATTGGAGTTATACAGCGTGAAGAATGCTGAACTTGTAAAATGAGGGAGAAAAGATGGTGATAAAAGCGGCGGGAGTGATGTAGGTACACATGGAAGACGCAGCGATTGGGTTAGGAGGATTTGGGATAGGCTGGAATGAGCAGACGAGGGAGAATCAGGAGACAGCGAAGAACTTGAGTAAATACTATGACGGTAGAGAGATAGAGGCGTACCAGCAGAGAGGGCAGCTGATGTACATAAAAGAGGCGAGGGTGGTTAAACATGTATGTATTGAGTGGTATCTGGAAGCGGTGGGGGATAGAGGCCATAAGTTTGGAAAGCTATATAGTGAGGATGAAGATAACGAGTAAACGAAAGGAGCAAGGGGGGCTATACAAAGGCTGTGTATCATGCTGGTACTGACGGTGGGGCTGTCAGCCGCCGCAGACTGCCAGAGGAAGGAAGAGCCGGGAGTTGTATGTGAGGACGGGATGTTAAACGGATCGTCAGTACTTTGTAAGGATCGCGCTTACCGTGACTGCGGGATAAAAGCCGCGCTGTGGCCATAGAGAAATATTTGCGAAAAACCCTTGCAAATTAGGGCATTTCACTGTACAATTTGATATTGAATGAGATGGAAAAGAGAGGGGCCGGATATGACCCCTCTTTTCAAGGAGCAGCGGTCAAATACACGTGAATTTGGCCTCCGGGGCAGCCGGCATGGACGCTGGACATGCCCCTTTGGTTCGCTGCCTGAGGAAATAAAGGAGCTTAAGAGAAGAAAGGGTTTAAATATGATTAGTGCAAGCAATATATCACTTCGTGTAGGCAAGAAGGCCTTGTTTGAAGAGGTAAACATTAAATTTACTGAAGGAAACTGCTACGGCCTGATAGGAGCCAACGGAGCGGGAAAGTCTACCTTCCTAAAGATTCTGTCGGGCCAGCTGGAGCCTACCAGCGGCGATATTATTATTACGCCCGGCCAGCGGCTTTCCTTTCTGCAGCAGGATCATTTCAAGTATGACGAGTATACGGTGCTTGATACAGTGATTATGGGTAACGCAAGGCTGTATGAGATAATGAAGGAAAAGGATGCCATCTACATGAAGGAAGACTTCACAGAGGAGGACGGCGTCAAGGCAGCAGAGCTGGAGGGTGAGTTCGCATCGATGAACGGCTGGGAGGCGGAATCCGATGCGGAGAGCCTTCTGAACGGGCTGGGCATAGAGACAGAACTTCACTATGCCCAGATGAATACCCTGCTAGGAGCCCAGAAGGTGAAGGTTCTGCTGGCCCAGGCGTTGTTTGGCAATCCCGATATCCTGCTTTTGGACGAGCCTACCAACCATTTAGATCTGGATGCCATTGCCTGGCTTGAGGAATTTTTGATTAATTTTGAGAATACGGTTATTGTAGTGTCCCATGACCGCTATTTTCTGAACAAGGTCTGCACCCAGATCGCTGATATTGACTATGGAAAGATACAGCTCTATGCAGGGAATTATGACTTCTGGGTAGAGTCCAGCCAGCTGATTATAAAGCAGATGAAGGAAGCCAACCGGAAGAAGGAGGAGAAGATCAAGGAGCTTCAGGAGTTTATCCAGAGATTCTCCGCCAATGCCTCCAAGTCCAAACAGGCCACCTCCCGTAAGCGCGCGCTGGAGAAAATCGAGCTGGACGATATCCGTCCCTCCAGCCGTAAGTATCCCTACATTGACTTCCGCCCCTTCCGTGAAATCGGAAATGAGGTGCTTACCGTTGAGCATCTGAGCAAGACCATTGACGGTGAAAAGGTGCTGGATGATATTTCCTTTATCCTGGGGCGGGAGGACAAGGTGGCTCTGGTAGGGCCGAATGAGAGGGCTAAGACGGTGCTCTTTAAAATACTGGCAGGGGAGATGGAGCCGGATGAGGGTACCTACAAATGGGGATTGACTACCAGCCAGGCTTATTTCCCCAAGGATAACAGCTCAGAGTTCAACAATGATGATACCATTGTGGACTGGCTGACCCAGTATTCTCCTGAGAAGGATGTAACCTATGTGCGGGGGTTTCTGGGCCGCATGCTGTTTGGGGGGGAGGATGGAGTTAAAAAGGTGAAGGTTCTCTCCGGAGGCGAGAAGGTACGCTGCATGCTGTCAAAAATGATGATCTCCGGCGCTAATGTGCTGTTGTTTGACGAGCCTACGGATCATCTTGATATGGAGTCGATTGACGCCCTGAACAGGGGACTGATTAAGTTTCCGGGAGTGATTATTTTTTCCTCCCGTGACCACCAGATTGTGGAAACCACTGCCAACCGCATTATGGAAATTATTAATGGTAAGCTGATCGATAAGATTACTACCTATGACGAGTATCTCGCAAGTGATGAGATGGCCCGCAAGAGATTTACTTTTACAGTTGCAGAGAGTGATGAAGCAGACGATTAGGAGCGCCTGCTTGCTCCTTGCACAGGAACGGTCATTCGATGTAATTGTTTTTAGGAGGTAAGGGAAAATGGAGTTAAAAAAGATTGCCAGTTTTACGATTAATCACCTGGATTTGATGCCAGGCATCTATGTGTCCAGGAAAGATCCGGTGGGCGGAGAGATTGTAACTACCTTTGATCTGCGCATCACTGCCCCCAACAGGGAGCCAGTTATGAGCACTGCGGAGATTCATACCTTTGAGCATCTGGGGGCTACCTTTTTGAGAAGCCACAAGGAGTTTGGGGACAGGATTCTTTACTTTGGTCCTATGGGCTGCAGGACAGGCTGTTACCTGCTGATGATTGGAGACTATGAGCCAAAGGATATACTAAACCTGATAATTGAGATGTGCGAGTTTATCCGGGATTTTAAGGGCGAGGTGCCTGCGGCTCATCCAAAGGAATGTGGAAATTATTTGGATCAGAATCCCAACATGGCAGCCTTTTTTGCCAGAAAATATCTGGATGTGCTGTATCACATTGACCAGTTCCCGGAGTCCCGCATGGTGTATCCGGAGTAATACGCTTTGCAGCAGGAAAGGAAGCAGCATGACAAAATTGATTTCATGGAATGTGAACGGGCTTAGGGCCTGTGTGGGGAAGGGCTTTCTGGATTTCTTCCGCCAGATAGACGCAGATGTATTCTGTATACAGGAGAGCAAGCTTCAGGAGGGACAGATCGATCTGGATCTACCTGGCTATTATCAATATTGGAACTATGCACAGAAGAAGGGGTACTCAGGAACCGCGCTGTTTACGAAGGAGGAGCCACTGTCTGTGACCTGCGGCATAGGGCATGAGGCCCATGATACAGAGGGCCGGGTGATTACGGCCGAATTTGGGGATTATTACGTGGTTACCTGCTATACGCCCAATTCCCAGGACGGCCTGGCAAGGTTGGATTACCGGATGGAGTGGGAGGACGTGTTTTTGGCGTATCTGAAGGAGCTGGAAAAGAAAAAGCCCGTTGTTTTCTGCGGGGATTTGAATGTGGCTCACAAGGAAATCGATTTGAAGAATCCTAAGTCCAACCGGAAAAATGCTGGATTTACAGATGAGGAGCGAGGGAAGTTTACTGCTCTGCTGTCTGCCGGTTTTGTGGATACCTTCCGGTATTTCTATCCTGACCAGGAGGGGATTTACTCCTGGTGGTCCTACCGCTTCAGCGCAAGAGCCAAGAATGCAGGGTGGCGTATCGACTATTTCTGCGTGTCTGAGAGCCTTACGGATCGGCTGGTAAGCGCGTCCATCCACACAGAGGTAATGGGCTCCGACCACTGCCCTGTGGAGCTGGTGCTTAAGTAAAAGAACGGACGGCAAGGGATGAATCTGGTAACAATCGGGCCTTTGACAAAATCTTATACAGAGCGGCTGAACTTTAACGATGCTGCATTTTCTATCAATGGGGGGGGGGGGGTAGGCTGAATCGGCATTGGCCGTACAGGGAAATCCACCCTGCTTAAGATTGTGTCAGGACTGGAGAAGCCGGATTCAGAAACGGTAGTGAGGAGCAGGAGCTTTTATATCCGGTACCTTCCCCAGATTCTGCGTATATCTTTGGGCAGGTGACACAGAATTAAAACAGATATGGGAATAACAGCTATTTACTTGTCCAGATTGATACGTGGAAGGAGACCTTCCGGCATAGGCTAGTATGTTATCTGGCGAATCAAAACGACTGAAATTATGAAGGAAACCCAGGAGATTGTAGCTGTAGTGTCCGGTGGCTTCTAGTCCTACTTTTACTTTAGTTAAATCATCTGATCGGATTTGATTCTTTGAAACAGGGAATCGCCCCCCCTCGTGATTGTTAGAAATGGTAAAAGATTTGAATAATGCTTCTCCATTTGAGTTTGGGATAAAGCGGTCGTGCTTGTCTTTGGCAACATCAATTCCGACGTAGATCAAAAAAATGCTCCTTTGAATAGATATTGATACTGTTTAGAACCGCTGGTGCTCTTTGCGCTTCCAACCTTGTTCTAAATAAACTGTCATGTGGTATCTAACTGATTAACAAATATACAAAGAGACTGTGGGCATAGCCTTTCGCAAACCACCAGGTGGTAAGAATGATTAAACAATCCGCAGTATCTCCAACTGTATATCATACAGACCTTGGAGAGGGTCTATAAACACTACTACTTTATAATACGAGGAATGAATATAAATAATGAAAGGGAGCTATCAGATAGAGGAAGCTGACGAGAGCATCTATGGGATGGGAACAACCTCTGTTGCTGGAGGGGTGCACTTTTCGTTTGCTTCCGAGGGAGAAACGGCGGAGCTTTTGTTGTATAAAAATGGAGCGTTAGAAGCGAAAATCCCTTTTCCTGAAAGGGGAAGAATCGGTAATGTGTGGCGTATGACGGTGCTGGGAAACTTTCAGGGGCTGGAATATGCGTATGCTGTGGACGGACGGGAAATTCCGGATCTCTATGGGCGTCAGTTTACAGGAAGGGAGCGTTGGGGCAGCCTGGAACAGCTGGAGCGGCAGATCCGCACTCCAGTTATAGAGGAGGAAGAGCCTTTCGACTGGGAGGACGATAAGCTGCCTCAGATCCCCTATGAGGCATGTGTAATTTATCACATTCACCCCAGAGGCTTTACAAAACATGCTTCCTCCGGTGTAGAGCGGAGGCGGAGGGGAACCTTTGCAGGGATTGGGGATAAAATTCCTTACCTCAAAGAACTGGGGATAACGACTCTGGAAATGATGCCTCCCGTGGAATTTGAGGAGCTTATGACACCATCCCAAAGAGACGAAAGCTCGTTCACGCCGGAGCGGTCTCCAGGAAAGCTGAATTACTGGGGCTATACAAGAGGATACTCCTTTGCGCCTAAGGCATCTTATTGCTCTGGAGAGGCAAAGGAGCCGGTGAGAGAATTTAAACATCTGGTAAAATGCCTCCACAAGGAAGGGCTGGAGCTGGTAATTGAGCTGTATTTTGATGGAAGGGAAGCGCCCGCCTATGTGTTGGATGCGGTGCGCTTTTGGGCACAGGAGTACCATGTAGACGGGGTAAGGCTGGTAGGCTACGCTCCCTTAAAGCTTTTGGGTGAGGACCCTTATCTTAGCCGCTTAAAGCTTTTTGCGAGAAGCTGGGAGGGTGTGAATCCGGGGACATGCAGGCATTTGGCAGAATACAATGAAGGCTTTCTTACGGATATGCGCCGCTTCCTCAAAGGAGACGAAGGACAGTTGGATCATGTGGCATTTCACAGCCGCAGAAATCCCGCCAATATAGGCGTGGTAAATTTCATGGCCAATACCAACGGCTTTACGATGATGGACATGGTTTCTTTTGATTCGAAGCACAATGAGGACAACGGCGAGGGAAACAGAGATGGGACAGATTATAATCAGTCCTGGAACTGCGGCACAGAGGGGCCAAGCAGAGGGAAAAAAGTTCTTCAGCTTCGGAGGAAGCAGCTTCGGAATGCTGTGCTGCTGCTGTTTTTAAGCCAGGGTACGCCCCTGCTCATGGCAGGAGACGAGTTTGGACGGACAAAAAAGGGAAACAATAATTCCTATTGTCAGGATAATGAGATTTCCTGGATAAACTGGGGTCTTAGGAGTACAAATTCGGATCTGTTTGAGTTTGTGAAATATGTAATTGGATTTCGAAGGGAGCATCCGGTTTTTCATATGGATAGGGAGCCGTCCTTGCTGGACTACAGGTCAGTGGGACTGCCGGATGTATCCTACCATGGTGAAAAGGCCTGGTATCCCCAGTTTGAGAAGTCCAGCCGGCAGCTGGGGATTCTTTACTGCGGAAGGTATGGAAGAAAAGCGGATGGCAGCGAAGATAATTATTTTTATGTAGCTTATAATATGCACTGGGAACCACATGAGTTTGCGCTTCCCAATCTGCCTAAAAAGCTGAGCTGGCATATGGCGTTTAACACAGATGAGGATGCGATAAACGGAATCTATCCAGCTGGCAGTGAAAAGCGTCTGGAGCATCAGAGACAGGTGGCAGTTATGGGAAGATCCATTGTGGTGTTAATAGGGAAGGAAGCGGAAGAAAGGAAAGAACGATATATTAAGGCCATAAAGCCAGGTTCAGCATAATGATAAAAAGCCCTTCATAGATTAGAATGGGTACTCTTATGGAGTGCTCCCGAAGATGTAGAACATTTCCGGGGGCATTTTTGTATCTATCAGACAGATTTACTTTAAAGAGGGGAGCAGGGATGGCAGACTGGTTTGAATTGTCGGAGACAGATGTGCTAAAGAAACTTGGATCTTGCAAGCAGGGTATCAGCGATAAGGAAGCAAAAAAAAGGCTTACTGAATATGGGGAAAATGTGCTTACAGAGCAGGGGCGGCTGCAGTGGTGGCAGGTATTTTTGAGCCAGTTTAAGGATTTACTTGTAATCATCTTGATTGCAGCTGCCGCTGTATCCATGCTTACAGGAGATCCGGAAAGCGCTATGGTTATTTTCGCAGTGTTGCTTTTGAATGCGGCTCTGGGTACTGTACAGCACCTTAAGGCGGAAAAGTCTCTGGACAGCTTAAAGGAGCTGTCCTCCCCAGAAGCCAGGGTCATACGGGCGGGGGAAAGCCTTTCCCTGCCATCTGCCCTGGTTGTTCCAGGAGATATTTTGGTACTGGAGACAGGAGATCTGGTAGCTGCCGACGGGCGGCTTTTAGAGGTTAACAGACTTGCGGTCAATGAAAGCTCTCTTACAGGAGAATCCCTCAGTGTGGAAAAGCATACAAAAGGTCTTCGCATTCAGGAAGGGGCTGTGGCTCTGGCTGATAGAACCAATATGGTATTCTCAGGCTCCCTTGTAACATCAGGACGGGCAGTGGCAGTCGTAACGGCTACTGGAATGAACACGGAGATAGGGAAGATCGCCTCTCTTATGAATGACACCAAGGAGAAGAGGACTCCCCTTCAGGTAAGCCTGGATCGCTTTTCGGGAAGGCTTGCCATAGCCATTATATCTATCTGCGGACTGGTGTTTCTTTTAAGCCTGTACCGCAGAGAACCGGTGCTGGATGCGCTGATGTTTGCTGTGGCATTGGCGGTGGCAGCCATACCGGAGGCTTTGAGCTCCATTGTCACCATTGTTCAGGCCATGGGAACTCAGAAAATGGCTAAGGAACAGGCCATTATCAAGGATTTGAAGGCAGTGGAAAGCCTGGGCTGTGTGTCTGTCATTTGCTCAGATAAGACGGGAACCTTGACCCAGAATCGGATGAGTGTGGAAAAGGTTTATGTAAATAATACAGAGCAGGATGTGTCCTGGCTCCAGCTTCACAGAAACAGAACTGACGTAAAAATGTTTCTCTATGGAGCAGTTTTGAATAACAATGCAATTTCCAGGGACACAGGAGACGAGGGGGATCCTATGGAGACGGCTCTTTTGCATATGGCTATGGAGGCCGGAATCCAGCCCATGCAGCTCCGCGTTCAGTGTCCAAGGCTTGGAGAGATTCCCTTTCATTCGGCAAGAAAGCTGATGACTACAGTAAATCAGGTAGAAAGGCAGAGGCTGGTCTTTGTAAAAGGAGCCGTAGACGTGCTGCTGAAGGAATGCTCCCATGTGGCGAATCCGGCAGGAGGCAATCCGTCCGGCATGTCAGACAGAAGAGGGGATAGCCCCTGCGGGCAATCTGGCGGCACGTCTATGGTGCCAGCCCGGCTTCTCTCAGCCTCAGACCGCCAGAAAATATTAAACCAGAATGAGCGATGGTCCTCTAAAGGCCTGCGTGTACTGGCATTGGCTTGCCGTCCGGGAAATGAGGAAGAAGACGGAGGTCTGATTTTTCTGGGACTTACCGCCATGCTGGATCCACCCAGGCCTGAGTCCAGGTCAGCGGTTGCCAGCGCCCGTCAGGCAGGTATCCGTCCAGTAATGATTACTGGAGACCACAAGGTAACTGCCATGGCTATCGCAGAGCGAATTGGCATTTTTACACCCGGAGATGTGGCAGTTACGGGAGGGGAGCTGGATAATATGGGGGAAGAAGCGCTGTCTGGAAAGCTGGAGCATATCTCCGTCTATGCCCGCGTATCCCCGGAACATAAAATCCGTATAGTAAAGGCCTGGCAGAACCGGGGCCACATAGTGGCTATGACTGGAGACGGAGTGAACGACGCCCCTGCTCTTAAAAAAGCAGATATCGGTGTGGCTATGGGCATCACAGGAACGGAGGTATCCAAGGACGCTGCTTCCATGATTTTGGCAGATGATAATTTTGCCACTATCATCAAGGCGGTTGCTAACGGCAGAAACGTATACAGAAATATAAAAAATGCCATTCAGTTCCTACTTTCCGGTAATATGGCAGGTATCCTCTGCGTTCTTTATACCTCCCTCCTTGCCCTGCCTCTGCCCTTTGCTCCGGTTCACCTTTTGTTTATTAATCTTCTGACAGACTCTCTTCCGGCCGTTGCCATCGGTATGGAGCCGCCGGAAGAGGTTTTGCTAAAACAGCCGCCCAGAAATCCCAAGGAGGGAATCCTGACTGCCTCCTTTATACGGGATCTTCTGGTACAGGGAGGACTCATTGCCGCTGCCACTATGTGGGCATACACCATCGGCCTTCATGAGGGCGGGCCTGGGAGAGCCTGCACCATGGCTTTTTCCACTCTTACTCTGGCCCGCCTGTTCCATGGCTTTAACTGCAGAAGCAGCCAATCCATTTTTCGCCTGGGACTGGGCAGCAATCTTTATAGTGTGATGGCATTTCAGCTGGGCGTAGTACTCCTGGCGGCGGTTCTCTTTGTTCCGGGTCTTCAGATTATGTTTGCAGCGGCTGATCTGTCCCTGAGCCAGCTGACAACCATCATATCGGCAGCTTTTTTTCCTACCCTGATTATACAGATTCATAAAATACTAAAAGAATCCATTCACTGACCTATACCACAGGCTGCCTTTACAATGAGTTGGAAGGAGGACATGAATCTATCTTTGTCGATTTCTGAAATAATACCAAAATCGTAGAAAAATTCGGAAAAATGTGATATGGTATTTATAAGATACATTTAACAGCAGGAGGGTAATTGATGAGACTTGTCACATTTGAAATCGAACATAAATCCGGGCTGGGAGTGATCAGCAAGGATGGCAGCTGGGTATTTCCTTTGTCCTCCCTGGATATGGATTACAAAACCATGCAGGAGCTGATTGAAAATGTCAGCGATTCAGAGAAGCAGCTGTTAGAAATAGCGGTAGGCCAAGATCCCTATAAAATAAAAGGAGCCGCTCCCATACAGGAGGTCAGGCTCCAGGCTCCCATTCCTAATCCAAAGCAGGATGTCATATGTCTGGGTATCAATTATATGGCCCATGCAGAGGAAGCCGCCCGGTTTAAGGCGGAGGCCTTCAAAGGAGAAAGGCCCTTTGCCGTATACTTTTCCAAACGGGTGAGTCAGGCTACAGGGCCTCAGGGCGTTATTCCCAGCCACAGAGATATGGTAGAGGACTTGGATTATGAAGCGGAGCTGGCTGTGATCATAGGCAGGGAGGCAAGCCATGTGCCTGAAGATAAGGTTAAGGATTATATTTTCGGATATACGATTATTAATGACGTAACTGCAAGAACCATACAGAACCGGCACAAGCAGTGGTATTTTGGAAAAAGTATGGATGGCTTCCTTCCAATGGGGCCTTGTATCACGACGGTGGACGACCTGCCCTATCCACCCAGGCTTTCCATACAGTCAAGAGTCAACGGAGAGCTGCGCCAGGACGCAAATACGGCTCTGATGATATTTGGCGTGGGACATGTGGTCAGCGAGCTGTCCCAGGGTATGACCCTTAAGCCGGGTACGATCATAGCTATGGGAACTCCGGCAGGCGTGGGAATGGGCTTTGTGCCGCCCAGGTTTTTGAAGCCCGGAGATTTGGTGGAATGTACCATTGAAGGAATCGGAACAATCGCCAACAGAGTGGTTGAATAAGCTTGATGATAAGCCAAACGGATTGCCAAATACAGGAGTATAAATCGACAGGAGGAATAATTAAAAATGGAATATATTCCTATGACCATAGGTAAACAAAAAAATATCGCTCTCATTGCCCATGATCAAAAAAAGCAGGAGCTGATTCAGTGGTGTGATTCCCACAAGGATATCCTTATGAGGCATTTCCTTTGTGGGACAGGCACTACGGCCAGAATGATAACAGACTATACAGGTCTTCCTGTAAAGGGCTATAACAGCGGCCCTCTGGGAGGTGATCAGCAGATTGGAGCCAAAATTGTGGAGGGAAAGATTGATCTGATTATCTTTTTTTCCGATCCTCTGACTGCTCAGCCTCATGATCCGGATGTAAAGGCATTGCTGCGGATCGCCCAGGTTTACGATATCCCAATAGCAAATAATAAGGCAAGCGCAGATTTTATCATTACTTCTCCCTTTATGGATGAGGAATATGAGCATGATATTATAAATTTTAGGCAGAATATCTCCGAACGGGCCAGAACGCTGTAATGCAAAGGTGTATGTTCGGGAATATAATTAAGTGGATAAGGGGGCATCTGGTTTATGGAAAAAACGTTATATGATTTAATGGACTGGGCTGGGATAGAGGAACTGGTATATTCGGAGTCGGCAGCTCCCCAGGATATGCTGGGAGCCCATGTGACAGATAAGGGGCTTTTAATCCAGGCCTTGATTCCAACGGCTGCCAGGGTAGAGGTGAAGCTTGCGCTTACTGGAAGAAGGTATCCAATGGAGCTGGCAGATGAGGCGGGATTTTTTGCTGTGCTGATTCCCCGTAAGAGCGTTACGCCCTATACCCTGATGGTCACCTATGACAATGGCCTTGAGGAGGAGCTTTATGACCCCTATTCATTTGCTCCCCAGTACAGTCTGGAGGAGTTAAAAAAGTTTGAGGCAGGTATCCACTACGGGATCTATGAGAAAATGGGCGCTCATCCAATGACCATTGACGGTGTGAAGGGCGTGTATTTCTCTGTGTGGGCGCCATGCGCTATGCGCGTTAGCGTTGTGGGAAACTTTAATCTCTGGGACGGCAGACGCCATCAGATGCGCCGTCTGGGAGAGGGGGAGGGAAGTGTTTTTGAACTGTTTATTCCTGGCCTGGCAGAAGGGGAAATCTATAAGTACGAGATTAAGACTAGGGCCGGGGTGACGGCGCTGAAGGGAGACCCCTATGCCAACTATGCTGAACTGCGGCCCAACAATGCCTCTGTGGTATGGGATATCTATAAATACCAGTGGAAGGATAAGGAATGGATGGAGCAGCGGGCTAAGGCTTCAGCTCTGGACACGCCCTGCAATATCTATGAGGTACATCTTGGTTCCTGGATGCGCAGAGAAGGGATTCCGGGTGAGAATGGATCGGAATTTTACAATTACAGGGAGATAGCAGTAAGGCTTGCTGAATATGTAAAGGCCATGGGGTACACCCATGTGGAGCTGATGCCGGTCATGGAGCATCCTTTGGACGAATCCTGGGGATACCAAGTTACTGGATATTATGCGCCTACCAGCCGTTACGGAACGCCGGATGATTTTAAGTATTTTATGGATCATATGCACAGCCATGGGATCGGTGTAATTTTAGACTGGGTGCCGGCGCATTTTCCTAGAGACGCCTATGGGATGGCTTCCTTTGACGGAACTTGTGTCTATGAGCATCTGGACCCCAGAAAGGGCTCCCACCCTCATTGGGGCACTCTGATTTATAATTACGGACGGCCCGGTGTATCTAACTTTCTTATTGCAAATGCTTTGTTTTGGGCCAAAGAGTATCATGCTGACGGTATCCGTATGGATGCGGTAGCTTCTATGCTCTATCTGGACTATGGGAAAAAGGATGGCGAGTGGATACCGAATATATACGGAGGTAATGAAAACCTGGAGGCTGTGGAATTCTTAAAGCATCTGAATACAGTATTTAAAGGCCGGGGAGACGGAAGCGTTCTGATTGCGGAGGAATCCACTGCATGGCCGAAGGTTACAGGCACCCCTGAGGATGGCGGACTTGGCTTTGATTTAAAGTGGAATATGGGCTGGATGAATGATTTTACTAAATTCATGCGCTGTGACCCCTATTTCAGGAAGTATAATTATGGGGAACTGACCTTCTCCCTTCTCTATGCCTACAGTGAGAACTTTTTGCTGGTATTCTCTCACGACGAGGTGGTTCATGGTAAGGGCTCTATGATAGGCAAGATGCCTGGAAGGACCTTGGAGGAGAAGGCGCAAAACTTGAGGACTGCTTACGGCTTTATGCTGGGACATCCTGGCAAGAAACTGCTGTTTATGGGGCAGGAGTTTGGCCAGGTATCTGAGTGGAATGAAGGCGCTTCTTTGGAATGGAAGCTTTTGGAGTATCCGCTTCATAGTGAAATGCAGAATTATGTGAAGGCGCTCAATAAGCTTTATCTGGAGCAGCCCGCACTGTATAAGCTGGATTATGAGCCGGAGGGTTTTGAATGGATCAACTGCAGCTATCAGAAGGAAAGCATGGTAATGTTCATCCGTAAGACGCAAAAGAGAGAGGAAACCCTGCTCTTTGTCTGTAATTTTGATAATATGGAGCATGAAAAATTTCGCCTGGGGGTGCCGTTTGCAGGAAGGTATAAGGAAATATTAAACAGCAATGCCAGAACGTTTGGCGGTACAGGCCGTGTGAATGGGAGGGTTAAGACTACGAAAAGGATGGAGTGGGATGAGAGGGAGTACTCTATCGAGATCTATATTCCTCCTATGAGCGTCAGCATCTATACGTGTATCCCGGAGGCTGGGATACCAAAGGCACAGAGAAAAGGAGCACAGCCTAGGCCAGAGCTTTCTAAGCAGGCAGGCCCCAGGAGAGCTGCAACGCAGCCGGCTGTAAAAAAGGGGGGAGGTCGAAAAGGGAGTCCAGGAGAAAGCTGAGATTGGAAATAAAGCTGCCCTGCCTTTCTGAAACAAGGAAACACGGTTCCAAGCACTTCGGCAGTAGGGACCGTGTTTTATGATAATTATTGCTTCTTAATAGTAACGGGTCTGATTCAGGATAGGGGAATAATAAGCTCACCTGTGGAAGCACCTCCGGGGCTTGAAGGCTGGGAGGCTCCGGTTGGGGAGTTGGCAGGAGCGCCCGGCTCTCCTGCGCCTGGTGAGGCAGTGGGAGCGGCCGTAGTGCCGGGGGGTACAGCGGATGGGGCGGTGGTAGGAGCGGCGGTGGTTTCAGAAGCTTTGGAAGTTTCCTCTGCCTTAGAGGATTCCTTGGCCTTGGTGGATTCCTTGGCCTTGGTGGATTCCTCGGCCTTGGTGGATTCCTTGGCCTTGGTGGATTCCTTGGCCTTGGTGGATTCCTTGGCTTTGGTGGATTCCTTGGCTTTGGTGGATTCCTTGGCCTTGGTGGATTCCTTGGCCTTAGTTGATTCTCTGTCCTTTGTAGTTTGTTTTGATTCTGTTTCCTTTGAGGAACTGCTGCCGTTCGTTCCGTTAGTGCCGTCGGAAGGAAAATCCCCGCCTCTGCTGCTGGTATCAATTCCTTCTACGATTCTGCTAAAAGAAGCGCTGCTTATGTTGCCAACATAATCTGAGACAAAGACATTCAGAAGGGAGGTTTCCATCGGAAAAGTCACTTCGCCGGTTTCCTTATTATAGCTGGATGGCTTTAAAGTCTGCTCATTTTCATCTATTGCATAGATGGAATCAAAGTTGATTCCTGATAAGCTGTCTTCTACAGTAAAGCTAAGCTGCCCATTTTCCATTACATAGTTTTCCTGATCAATAGAAGGAGAACCATCGTCCAGTGTGGCGATATGGTCGTATTCCCGATCAGACATGCCGTTCCAGCCTACCACATATATTTCCAGGGTTCCATTGGTTGTAAGGGTGGTGCTGTAGACTCCCTTTTCTTTTTTCAGTTCAATGGGCTTTGATTCCAGAGTAACGGTCATAGCTTTCACTGGGAGAAGCGAACGAACCTTAATAGACAAGTCTACAGTTTTGTAATCCCTGGTATCGGAAACTGTATACTCCACCTTAGGAGTAGAAATAGCCAAAAACAGGATAAACAGGTTTATAAGAATAAAAGGAAGTATGTAGCAGACCAGAGTAAACAGGGGCTTATTATCCTTCCAGGAGCGTTTGGTGTAGGCGTTGCGTTTGCTGCTTCGGCCGCGTTGGCTGTTGTGGGAGCTTAAGGAACGTTCTCCTCTGGGGGCAGAGTAGGATGAGTGACGATTCATGAATATCCTCCTTAGTTATATAAGCACATAAAAATACTTTTATATCATAGCAGAAATTTCCCTTACCTACAAGCTATCTTTTCTTACATATTAAAGAGGAAAATGTTAATGGTGTTAAATAATTCCTAAAGATTTTAGATTGCTATTCAAATTATCTGCCGATTATGGTATGATAAGTGTGATTCCCAATATCACAAGATAAAATAATAGGTAGAAATATATCATCACAAGAAGGAGTAAACCTTATGACAGCGATGATCGAGAGGGCAGCTGCATTTGCAGAGAAGGCACACAGAGGCGCGTTCAGAAAGGGAACCAACATTCCCTATATCACCCATCCTATGGAGACGGCAGTCATTGTGTCGGCCTTTACCGATGACCCGGAGATAATCGCGGCAGCTTTGCTTCACGATGTGGTGGAGGATTCGGGAATAACGGGTGAAGAGCTTGAAACAGCTTTTGGCCGGCGCATTATGGAATTGGTTATGTTGGAAAGCGAAGATAAAACCAAAACCTGGCAGGAGCGCAAATGCTGGACGGTCCGTCATCTGTGTACAGCTTCTATGGAGGTTAAGATGATTGCCCTGGGAGACAAACTGAGCAATATGCGCTGTACCGCACGGGATTATTTGGCTTTTGGGGACGCTGTCTGGCAGAGATTTAACGAGAAGAATAAGGAGAAACAGGCATGGTATTACTGGCAGATTGCTTTCGCCTTAAAGGAGCTGGAGAACCATGTTTATTATAAAGAATATGTTCTGCTTTGTAAGTCTGTATTTGGCGAGTGGCAGCCTCGTAAAGATGATGAAGTGAAAGCTGAAAGGAGCAGATAAAATGAAAGGGAAAAAAAGAAGGCTAAGGGTTTTGGCAGCCGCATTAACTGCCGGAATCCTTTTTGGTATACATGGGATAACCGTTTATGCCGGTACGACTGGTGTGGGCAGCTTTTCAGGGACACATGGAGGACCGGGAGCAGTGAAGTGGCAAGAGGAGCAGGCAGGTCAGCAGCCTAAGGAGCAGGCAGGCCAGAGCCAAGTACGGCAGCCCCAGGAGCTGGCGGACCAGAGTCAGGGGCAGCAGCCGGCACAGCTGGAAACACCTCTGGAGGTAAATTACAGCGGGTTTGCTGCTGCTCAGGGCTGGACTGCAGTGACGGCGGATAATGGGAGCTGTGTGGGCGGTGATGGAGTCTGGATCACTGCGATGCGAGCAAATTTGATTCAAATTCCCCAGGCTGTTCAGGTGGGAATCCGTTATCAGGTGAATTTAAGTGGTTCTGGTTGGTTGGACTGGGCAGAGGACGGAGAGGAGACTGGCAATACAGCGGGCATTATGCCTTTGGAGGCTATACGGATGGAGCTGACAGGAAGCGGCGCGGTGCAGTACGATCTGTATTACCGTGTGCTTCAGAACGGTGCATGGACAGATTGGGCTGCCAATGGCTCTGTTGCAGGAGTGGAAGGAGCAGGTCTTAGGATAGACGGGTTCCGTGCCTCTATCACCCCGAAAGGAGCGGGAGCTCCCCCAGAGCCGGCGCCTGTCCTGCCAGCCATTGATCCTTCAAGGCCCATGATTGCTCTTACCTTTGATGACGGCCCCAGGACATCTGTAACCAGCCGTATTCTGGACAGCCTGCAGGCCAACGGAGGTAAGGCTACCTTCTTTATAGTTGGAGCTAATGTAAACAACAATAGGGGTGTGGTTAAGCGGATGGCAGAGCAGGGTTGCGAGGTGGCGAATCACACTCATGATCATAAGTATATTACTAAAATTAGTGATGGGGAAATTGTAAGCCAGCTTGCCTTAACTAACCAAAAGATAGAGGCTGCCTGCGGTGTATCACCGGTTCTCATGCGTCCCCCAGGAGGATACATTAACGCCCATTCTCTGTCAGTGGTGAAAAGCCTGGGCATGCCGGCCATTATGTGGTCTATCGATACCAGAGATTGGCAGCATAGAAATGCACAGAAAACCATTGATACGGTTTTAAGCCAGGTAAGAGACGGGGATATTATTCTGATGCATGATATTTACAGCACTTCTGCAGACGCAGCTGTTGTGCTGATACCTGAGCTGACAGCCAGAGGCTACCAGCTCGTAACGGTCAGCGAGCTGGCTGCCTATAGAGGCGGCGCTGCTGCAGGCCATAAATACAGCCAGTTTCGTTAGTCCGAAATCATTTTATAATTAATTAAAAGACGCCGCTCTTTCAGATAAAGGGCAGGCGTCTTTTTCGAGAATCTTTAGTTTTAGCTTGATTAATCCCCCTAGCTGAGGTATAATATGACTATAGGACAGCTGATTCTGATGTCCTTCTGTGCAGCGGCGCAGGTGTGGGTTTCTTTCTGAAGTCCGCAGGATTCCCAGAGTAGGTGAAATAGAAGATGCCTCTTGTACCTTGACAATATTACAGGGTTTGCTATGCATGTATATTCCTGTTCGTTTGAAGGAGGGAATGCGATGAATGCTTATGGAATGAAATATACTGTGTATACTGTCCTGACAACGCTTTTGTGTATAGCTGCTATTGCAGGAACCTGCCGGGGGAATACGGCAGCCTTGCATCAGAGCGAGGAAACGCTGTCAGAGGAAAGCGCACAGGCAGTCAAAGGGAGCCTGCATAGAACCAGAACGCTAGAAATGGAAGAGCTGGAGACACTAGAGGGGCCTCCAATGTCCTATTGGGGGCAGGATGGCAGAGAGTATGAGCTGAGCCATTGGAAGATAAAGAAAATTCCAGGCTGCAGGCTTAACAGGAAAATGGAAAAGCGGGTTATCTATGCTGGCGTAGAGGGAGCAGAAGGATTGCCGGAGTCTATAACCATTACAGAGGAAGAAACCGGCGTTCCTGCAAAGGGAGAGCTTTCTGTCCGGGATACCAGAGTGCTTAGGGAGCAATGGCAGGAGGGCTTTTCAGTCCCAGTTACCTTTCATTCCTATGGGGCTGATGAATATGAAGCGGGAAGTTTGACCATATCCGGTGAAAATGTTCTTACCAATACGGATGAACTTGCAGGGGAGCTGCTTTCTATGATGAGCCTTTCGCCCAGGGACTACAGAATCCATTCAATCGAATGGTCTGGGGAGCCTTATATGGACGCTTCCGGACAGGTATGCCGTCAGGCTATGGCAAAAGGAGACAAGCTTTTAAGGGACTATGAGATTACCTATGAGGGAGAGATAAGCTGGATGAAGCCAGTCTCTTATGAGATGGAAATGGTTTACCGGCCAGTGGTACAGCACAAGGGTATGGTAGAGTCTGAAGAGGCACTGCCGGTTTCCAAGCCGGCTCCCACACCTGTGGGAGAGACAGAGAAGGGTCTCCTTTGGATACGCAGCGGCTTTATCATTACCGTTGCCGCCAGCCTTATGGGAATCCTTGTGGGAATTGTGCTGCTACTCATACTATGTGAAAGACAAAGAAGAGAAAGAAAGCGCGGCAGGTACCTGCCGCGGATAAAAGGCTAAGGCAAGCAAATAAATATGTGGTAAACGAAAGGGATGGAAACAATAATAGATCCTGTATATGAAGAATGGACGAATTACAGAGAGCCTACAGAAGCTTTTGCATATTCTCTTTATAAATTTTAGGAAAAATTAAAGAAAAAGACATAGTAAAAACATTGGTTTCGTAGTAAGATGTATCATGAATACAGCAGAGAGAAGGGTAGCTGCTGTGTTCCGATTCATGGTAATGAGCAACAGACGCAAAAAAGAGGAGATTGAATTATGAAAAAACAATATTTGGCAATTACTGGATTAGCGGTAGCGCTGGGTATAACCGCATGTTCATCGAAACCAGCAGAAACTGTAGCTCCTGCTACAGCTACCACTACAGCAGAGAGTGCCCCTGCAGAAGAGGAGCTGGAAGAGAAGTATTTTTACGGATATGTGGACAGCGTTACAGGCGATACGGTTACTATTACTTCCGATAATGGAACCACAGCCAAGTTTGATGTTTCTAAGGCAGAGGTTTCCGGCGCAGAGGAAATTGGAGTCGGTGATGAGATTGAGATCTTATTTTTAGGTGATATATCGAGTGACACGACCGAGGCTAAGTCTGTGGAAATCATCACATCAGCAGCTGCGGAAGCAGAGGAGAAAGCAGCCGAAGAACAGGATCAGGCAATAAGCGGCACCATTGAAGCTGCAGATGATGATACGATCACTTTAAAAACAGAGGACGGAACATATACGTTCAATGGAAAAATTGCTCAAAGAGTGACAAAGAATGGCATCAAGGCAGGGGTTAAGGCAGAGGTGACTTATTATGGTGACCTGGAGGATCAGGAGGATAAGCCGGTAGCAACCAGAATTGTAACTGAGGACGCAGCTGATTCTGCAGAAGCTAAGGAATATACATTGACAGGAAAGGTTGCAGAGGTAAATGCTGATTTCGTGGTCATAGATACTAAGGATCCTGACAATACCCTGTTCACCTTCTCAGGAAGCGGAATGTTCGAGGGCCTGGCTGTGGGAGATACCGTAACCGTTATCTATGAGGGAACTCTTACGGATAGAACGATCATGGCTATTGGGGTAAAATAACTGAGTAATTGGATCACCCTCCCTCAAAGTCCGGTAAACGTAAATTTAGGCAATGAGAATTGGAGGGTGCAGCAAAATACAAAGGCGATAGCAGATGGAAGCGAAAGTAGCCTCTTTAAAACTGAAAACACGGCTCCAAATGTCTTTTTAAGGGATTTGGAGCCGTGTTTTATTGTTAGGGCAAAGCCCTGTTTACCAATGTGGAGTTTTTCGCTGATCCGAAAAACGGAACTTTGGAAAACGAATAAACCACCTGCTATGCAGGTGAGTTAGTATTGCTTCAGCTTACAGTAAAAAAC
>NZ_VUMD01000008.1 GCF_009696375.1 Clostridium porci | reverse complement strand
AACCGAAAGGAAGTAAGACCCCTTGAAGACGACAAGGTAGATAGGTTAGAGGTGGAAGTGCAGCAATGCATGGAGCTGACTAATACTAATCGGTCGAGGGCTTATCCAGAGAGGAAGAGGTTGGGAAAGGTTGCTTTTGTTCAATATGTGGTTTTTAGGGTATGTTCATAGTTGAAATGGCCCGGTGGCTCAGTTGGTTAGAGCGCCGCCCTGTCACGGCGGAGGTCGACGGTTCGAATCCGTTCCGGGTCGTTTTTATTTGTTAATACATGCTGAATGAAGAATCTGTCGGGGTCTTAGCTCAGCTGGGAGAGCATCTGCCTTACAAGCAGAGGGTCACAGGTTCGAGCCCTGTAGGCCCCATTGATGTATTTTTCTGAAAGGTATGTATATACTAGTATAATAAGGGCGAATTCCCGAGTGGCCAAAGGGGACAGACTGTAAATCTGCTGCTGATAGCTTCGGTGGTTCGAATCCACCTTCGCCCATTGAAATCTTTGTTGACAAAGTATTTCTAAGTATTTATAATTATATATTAGCGCGGGGTGGAGCAGTCTGGAAGCTCGTCGGGCTCATAACCCGAAGGTCGTAGGTTCAAATCCTACCCCCGCAATTTTTGTTATTAAATAATAAAATTTAGTATTAGGGCGTGTAGCTCAGTCGGTAGAGCACTTGACTTTTAATCAAGTTGTCCCGGGTTCGAATCCCGGCACGCTCATCAGATGCCCAGATAGCTCAGTTGGTAGAGCAGAGGACTGAAAATCCTCGTGTCGTTGGTTCGATTCCGACTTTGGGCACTCAGCACTTATCGTTATAGATAAGTGCTTTTTTTGCCTAAAAAGTACGCAAATACGTTGTTCTTGAAAGTTTATCCCCAAAGTGACTATTTCAGATATATGTTATCAAGATGAGAATTAGAGTTTTCTGCTGCAATTATTTCATGTGCAAAGTGCTCATATTTTTTTGTTGTTTCAATGCTTTCATGACCCATTAAAATGCTTAAATCGTAGACACCAGTATTTCCAGTTTTGCGGTAATTATCTGTACAAAATTAGTAGCAAAATTATGCCTTAATTTATGTGAAGAAATATCAAAAAGAACTTGGTGTCTCAAACGGTTCATAAACACTTTGATTACGTTTTTAGAAATTTGATTTTCCATTCTGTCACAAAACACATAGTCCACATCCTTGTATGGGTATTGTGAAAGATAATCCTGTAATAGCATTTTGGAAATATACCCCAAAGGCACCAAACGGTTCTTAGAATCTTTTCCAGTAACTTGCAATACATTACAGTCAAAATCTAAGCCTTTTTTAAATAAGGTACAAATTTCATTTTGTCTAAGCCCAGAATCCAGCATAAGGGTTATTATAGACTTGTTTCTAACATTCAGCCAGGAAACAGAGCATTTTGCAAAGTCAAGTAAATACCGTATATTAGTGGATAATAAAATATAATCTTTTACAACATCAAGAGAAAGAGAAATGTACTCTATGCCTGAATCTATATAGCGAATAAAGATACTGACTATGTTATCATAATCCCTAATTGTTTCGCGAAAGAAATTATAAAGAGACTTGCAACGAATCAATTTATCAAAAGCGGTTTGCACAGTGAAAAATGTTACTTTCTATCTTTACTATCTGGAAAAGTATTATACTTACCAGCAACAATGGTTCTAAATCCTTCACCGATAAACTCAATTCTGGAATGTTCCACACAAGAATCAGTAAAATAATAAATATTATCAACAGGCCTTAAAAAAGTCCGAAATGAATCATAATCATCAATTTTCAAGTCACTATATTGCTTGCCTAAAGAAATATAGGAATATTAACTGACAAGGGGGGGGGGGGGTGGCATATTCCAGAAACCACAATATTTGTAAAACGTTACCAGACCAGAAAATGGCAGATATCCTCAAGTTCCCCAAAGAAATCAATCGCTTCAGACTGAACAACATCTGGGGTATCGGTCATCTTACGGATGAAACGGAACAACGCCGGCAAGTCAGAATCTGAAAAGGAATTAAGAAAACCAATGTAATATGTTTTATCCTCTTTACTCATTATAAAACCTCCGTTAAGACAGTAAATAAACATTGATTAATAAATAAATGGTACAATAAAATACATATTACCTACTATCTAAGAATTAGATAAAAGATAGCTATATGCTAGCATCTTTGTCATACCAGAATACCATAGGTGCTAGCAAAGTGAAACTTAATTATTCTTGTAAAATAAAGAGGATTAATAAGAATGCCTTCTAAAAAACCACAATTTGTAATAAGAGCAGAACAAGAAATATTAGACAAAATAGCATATATAGAAAGTGAAAACGAAAGAAGTAGCACACAAGAAATAGTATATCTAATCAAACAAAGAATAAAATCATATGAACAGGAACACGGGGAAATTTAGATTGAAGAAAAGTCAAACAAGGAAAACGCAATTATAAAAGGCCTAAAAATAGTATCCGGAGTGGCAGTGGGAGAAGCAGCCGCAGATATAGTAATAAAAAAACAAAAAAAGAGTAATATTAATAGCTTTAAAACGCACCAGAATGAACAAGAAGCAGTTTTAAAGGCCTAAAGCAAAATATATCAAGGAGGGCATAAAAATGGATAATGAGACGATTGAAGCAATGAGACAGCTATTAGAACCAATCAACCTTAAATTAGATAAAATCAACAACCGCCTAGGAAACGTAGAAAACGACATAGGAAATCTTGACAACCGCATCAGTAATCTAAACAATAGAATCGACAACCTAGAATACCAAATGAAAAAAGGATTCAGAGAAACCAGGCAGGACATAGACACACTAGTAGAAGTCCTGGAAGCCAAAGGCATATTACCAAAAGCCCAATAACAGCAATATCCCCGGCACTATACCGGGGATATATTATTACTATATAACACAATTCTTGCCTCAGTAAATTCCAGGCCAAGCCGGAGCCACTACAACCATGTGTTACAAATCAGAGCAGAAACGCCGAAAGAATACCGAAGGCCAAGGGTATACCTAGCGTTTTCTGGCAGTTGATAGAGACACGTCAAGAGAGCGATAATAATTAAGAATCATTTTCTGAACCATACAGTTTTTATAATGCCATAGCGGTTAGAATCCGCTTCCAGACGGTCATAAAATTCCTGCAAAACCCACAAAGACAAACGTGCTTTAGGCTTTTTTACATATCCACCTTTTCTTTTTCCAAAATTAGTCCTCATATAATACCTCCTTAAGAATAAAATAAAACAATAATAGGACAATACATAATATATTTTAATTTTAAATCAAGTTGTTCCGGGTTCGAATCCCGGCATGCTTATCAGATGTCCAGATAGCTTAGTTGGTAGAGGAGAGGACTGAAAATCCTTGTGTCGTTGGTTTGATTCCAACTTTAGGCATGAGAAACATTTATCTTGGTAGGATAGATGCTTTTTTTATTTTGTAAGGTTTCCTTTATTGTAAAAAAGAAAGAATTTTGATACTATAAATAAAATTTAAATCATCAGATATATTAATATTAAGAGGTAAAATAGATGGATAGCAGGCGTAGAAGACCAAAAAAGAAATCAGATGTAAAAAGTATATTCCTCATATTAGCGGCAGCTATAGTAATGATAGCTGCGATTTATACGGTGATTAATGTCATTGGCAAAATAAAAAGTGATTATGAAAATTTGGAGTTTACAAAAAAAGAAGAATCACCTGTCATTGACATAGAGGTAAAAAAGGAAGAAGGGATTGGATGGAATGAGACAGATAGGGGATGGAAGTATCTTCTAAAGAAGAATGAGTATGCACAAAATCAGTGGTTGAATATAGACGGATATCTCTACTATTTTGGGGATAAAGGCTATATGGTTACAGGAGAGTTAAAGCAGGAGGGACAAATTTTTACACTTCACGATACAAAGGGTTATCTTCAAAACATACAGAGGGACTGGAACTTTGTTCCGGAGTCGACTGGAGAAAATTTGGACAGCTTGGTAAAGACAAATGCTTTTTGGTGCTTTCTTCAGGAACAGGAGGAGGGAAATAACAGTCCATTTAGGGTGATTCAGTATAGGAAGGCAGTAGAGAACAAAATAAAGGTTCTGGGAAATGCTTCAAATCCTGAAAGGACTACAAAGGACTCAATGAAGGCCTATGGGGATTATCTGTACTTTCTTCCAAAGGTGGAGGAAAGTCAGTTATCTTTTCTAGACCAGAATGAATATGCTCTGTGTAATAAGCTGTTTCGAATGATACCGGGAAGCAATAAAAAGGAATTGGTAGCAGATAATGTAGATGGCTATCTTGTTGTGGATAATATGATATTTTATGCTCAAGGGGGAAAGATTTACACAGCTTCCTCAGGAACTGAGTATGCTACAGGAGATGACAGATATTCTGTTATAATAGAAAATGACGCCTGCTATCTGGTGGATGAGGATGGTAAGCCTGCTGTTTCCGAGACAGGAGACAGCATTACCCTTGGTGACCGAATGTATAAGATCCAGAGTGACGGAAGAATTATGTCAGTTGAACGGGCGCAGCCTGTGATTGACGGAAAGATCTTTTATCTTAGTGGAAGTGGGAATCATTCTGCTGTCAGTATTAAGAATCAGGAGGGAGGCAAGTTAATAATTAAGGAGCCTTACGGTGTACAAAGCTACTGTATTGTGGATAAGGAGATTTATTTTAGCGCTTATGTGGATAAGGATGAACGTGGTCAGTGGTACAGTCAAATATTCAAGAGCAGTCTGGAAGGGGAAAATAAGCAGAAAGTTTCAGATCAATTTCCGGGATCTATAGAAGTAATGTATTATTATGAAGATGAGGGAGAAATTTACGGTGAGTATTATCCTGATTTTTGGAATCAAGCCTATGGAGAGGTAGTTGCAATTACCTTAAGTGGAAGTATTTATAAAATTGAAGACAAAGAAGTGAGAACCGGGAGGTATGTAAATGGAAATGACAGATTGCAGCTGGTGATGGTGAAGAATGGCAAGCTGACGGCTCAATGGCAGGACTGCAGTTGGAGCAGGACTGAAGGTATAATCAGTACCCTTTGGAGTAAAGGGGTTGAACTGGATGCTTCTGTGCGTAGTCTGCTTATGACAGAGGAGAATCAGATGGAGGAAGGAACAAGGGTAGATAGGGGTGAAGGAGAAGGCATGACGATAGAGCCGCATGAATCTTCAGCTCCCACCCAGCAGGAAAAAACAGTTGCGCCCATTTATCCTCCAATGAACAGAGATCCGGTTATCAGTACGGAAGGACCTAAGGGGGATACAACAGCGTCTACGGTGGTACCCAAGGAAACGGAAGATGTGGTAGAGATTATTCCTTTAGGTTAAATTAAGCAATGATAAGCTGAGTGTAAATGAGTATGAGAATCCCTTCAAAGGAGCTAGTAATATAAACTCCTTTTGAAGGGAGGCAACGAGTTAAGGATATAGTGGCTAAAACGGAATAAACCAGTATTTTGAGACACTGTTCGATAACTGATTTTTTTGGAAATAAATGGTTTAATTGTTATTACAGTGTTGTATAATATAGCTGCGAAGAATTGAAATTCGCAATAGAACAGTATATCAAATACTGCAACGAATATGGAATGAAAGAGAAATGGGGATGGATGAGTCCTGTACAATACAGACGCAAACTCTTGGTTGTACAGAAATAGCGAAACAGCCCAAACTGTCCCGCTAATAAAGTATGACTTTTGGGGAGAACCTCATTTATCTTGCATCAGTTTCGAGATTTACATAATCTTTGGAATTTTTCCCCAAAACCCTATTAGAGGCAGATAAATCCTCGTTTGATTAATATATTAAAATTATTCTTCATCCAAATCTACGATTACATAAAAACCTCTGGAGTTTTCACGGATTTCTTTTACTATTCCGTATTCTGACTTTATACGATCCCTGGCTGCAAAGCATCCTGACATAGCCACAGCCGGATCAATAATATAGCTGTAGCTGCTGGTTCCTTCCCGTTCGACAATTTTTACACGATCTCCTTCTTTTACCAGACCCTGGCGTTCCATTTTAAATTCTACAGTTCTCACTGGAGCTTTACTTCCTTTCTTACTTCCTCACATACCATATTGATGTAATCTGACAGGCTAAGATTCTGACAGCCTACAATGTAATGGTTGCAGCGGTTTACAGGTATAAGTATCTTGTATGCTTTGCTGGAGCTGATGGCTGTGGCCATAGCAGGAGTGATTTCTCCCAGAAGGGAATTAGCCATAACGATTCCCACAGGTCCAATTATAATATCTGCATCCTGGACATTAACAATAACAGGGTTCTCCCCGGTAGATCCGTAGGCTGCTCCTGCTTTAAGCATAGCGGAGGTAGCAATGCTGTTGCTTCCTATGCCATAAAGTTCCAGCTCCGGATAGAGAGAGTGAAGCTGCTCAATAATGGATTTTCCCATTCTGCCTCCCTGACCGTCTATAATCACTATTTTCATTAATTTTCATCCTCTCTGATGATTTTCTAAAAATTTATTTTAACAGAATTAGAGAAAAAAGTAAATGTTATCCACATCAATGAAAAAAACAGAAGCAAATTGTGGATAAATATAAATGAAGGATTAAAAAGTTTGGATAAACCGGCCAGTATATAATTATTTAAATGACAAACGGAGAAATAGATAGACAGTAAATGAGATTAGCTTTTGCTTGATCAAATAACATAAACCAAGATGCAGCTACTAATGGGTTTATTGTAATAAAAGCCAGCGCCGGTCTTGACAAATCCTGATCAGATGTTATAATCAAGATCAGCAGAGATGCAATAAAAAGGCGTTGAAGGAACCAGTAATGAATCGTGAGGTAACCAGAGAGCGGACCCTAAGGTGGAAGGAACGCATACCGAAGATTGATGAAGACCAGTCCTGAGCTGTATCAGGGAACTGTGTAGATAGCGCAGGGAAATGATACCGTACCCCGCGTTAAGGGCTAATTGAGTGAAACACAAGGTGGAACCGTGTATATGCACCCTTGGACAAGAAATATGTCCAGGGGTTTTTTGTCTCTCCTAGGTTGTTAAGGACATGCTCCTGGCATATTTCAGAAAATATTCAGATAGGTAATTGTGAAATTCACTAACCAGACTTTATATTTTGCATAGAAATGAAAGCTAAACTGTAAAATTTTGTGCAGGACACATAAAAATCTATAATTTGGTGAGGAGAGAAATAAAAAAGGTTTAAAAAAGCTAGGTTTTATAAGGCTTTCAGAATTTCACAATTATCTTAAATATTCAGAAAAGAAAAGGAGATTGATTATGAAGATTATTTTACCTGATGGAAGTGTTCAAGAGGCCGGGGATGAGTTAAGGGCCATTCGCCACACTGCATCCCATGTACTGGCTCAGGCTGTAAAAAGACTGTATCCTGAGACAAAGCTGGCTATCGGACCTGCTATTGATGACGGATTTTATTACGATTTCGACAGAGAGGGAGGCTTTACACCGGAGGATTTAGAGAAGTTGGAGGAGGAGATGTCCAAAATTGTAAAGGAGAATCTTCCTATTAAGCCCTTTGTACTTCCAAGACAGGAAGCCTTAGATTTCATGAGGGATAAATCTGAGCAATATAAGGTGGAGCTGATAGAGGATCTTCCAGAGGAGGAAACCATAAGCTTTTATCAGCAGGGCGAATTTGTAGATCTGTGTGCAGGCCCTCATATTATGTATACCAAGGGAGTTAAGGCATTTAAGCTTACCAGTATTGCAGGCGCATACTGGAGAGGCAGCGAGAAGAATAAAATGCTTACTAGAATTTATGGTACAGCTTTTGCAAATAAGGCAGATCTGGAAGCATATCTGACTATGATGGAGGAGGCTAAGAAACGGGATCACAGAAAGCTGGGTAAGGAACTGGGATTGTTTATGTTTGTGGAGGAAGGACCAGGCTTCCCATTCTTCCTTTCAAAGGGAATGACTCTGAAAAACACTCTGATTGACTACTGGCGTGAGATCCATTACAGAGATGGATATCAGGAGGTTTCCACTCCTATTATTTTAAGCCGTAAGCTATGGGAGAATTCTGGGCATTGGGATCATTATAAGGATAATATGTACACTACGCTTATTGATGAAGAGGATTTTGCGGTTAAACCAATGAACTGTCCAGGCGGTATGCTGGTATATAAAAATCAGCCTCATTCTTACCGTGAGTTGCCTTTGCGTGTAGGTGAGCTGGGATTGGTTCACCGTCATGAGAAGAGCGGACAGCTTCACGGTCTTATGCGCGTACGCTGCTTTACCCAGGACGACGCCCATATCTTTATGAGAGATGATCAAATAGAGGATGAGATCAAGGGTGTAACAAAGCTGATCAATGAGGTTTATACACAATTTGGTTTTGAATATTTTGTGGAGCTGTCCACACGGCCTGAGGATTCCATGGGTTCTGACGAGGACTGGGAGCTGGCTACAAATGGCTTGAAAAAGGCTCTGGAGGACATGGGCCTTTCGTATATTGTAAATGAAGGAGACGGAGCATTTTACGGTCCCAAGATAGATTTTCATTTAAGGGATTCTCTGGGAAGAACCTGGCAGTGTGGCACGATTCAGCTGGATTTTCAGATGCCTCAAAGATTTGAGCTGGAATATACAGCTGAGGATGGTTCCAAGAAGCGGCCGATTATGATTCACCGTGTATGCTTTGGTTCTATCGAGCGCTTTATTGGGATACTCATTGAGCATTTTGCAGGTAAGTTCCCTGTTTGGCTGGCTCCGGTCCAGGTAAAGGTAATCCCTGTATCGGAGAAATCCATGGATTATGCCGCAGGGGTATATGAGAAGCTAAAGAAAGCAGGTATCCGTGTAGAGCTTGATTACAAGGATGAGAAGGTTGGATATAAGATTCGTCAGGCTCAACTAGAGAAGGTTCCCTATATGCTGGTTCTGGGCGAGAAGGAGGCTGCCGGGGGCGCCATTACGGTCAGAAGCAGGGATAAGGGAGATCTAGGAACGGCACAGCTGGATGACTTTATCGAAGATGTAAAGAGGAGAATCAAAACAAGAGAAAAATAAGGATTGTCTAATACAAAATAGAAATGTGATAGCATATCTCTAAACTAAAAGCATGGTTCTAAATGACTTAATAGCAGAACAAGAAAGTGTCAACATCGATCGTTCGGATAAAGTAAAATATGTTGCAAATGCAACATAGAATTGTTTGGAAGTTATGGTATACTATTAAAAAAGTTAGTGTACGCTAATTTGTTTTTTACTTTTCCATAATTAATGGAAAGGTGTGAGGATTGTCTATTGGACAGATTGGAGGAATATACTATGATTTTAAATGCAACCTACCCCTTTGAACTTCCACCGCTTCCCTATGCTTATGATGCACTGGAGCCTTATATAGACAAAGAAACCATGCATTATCACCATGACAAGCATTTGAAAACCTATGTTGATAATTTAAATAAAGCTATTGAAGGGTATCCCGAATATCATTCAAGAACCCTTGAGCAGCTTTTGTCCGGGCTGGAGGAGCTTCCTGATGCAATTAGAGCTGCTGTAAGGAATAACGGAGGCGGCGTATATAACCATGCTCTTTTCTTTGATATGATGGCTCCTGCAGGTCAGCAGATTCCTGATGAGATTGCTGAAGCTTTCGGAGGGGAGGATAAGTGGAAAAAGGAGATGAAGGCTGCGGCTCTGGGACAGTTTGGTTCAGGATTTGCCTGGATGTCGGCAGATTCTTCTGGAAGCCTGAAAATATTTGCTCTTCCCAATCAGGATAATCCTTTGTCAGCTGGTGCGTATCCAATTCTTCCTCTGGATGTTTGGGAGCATGCCTATTATCTTAAGTATCAAAATCTTAGAGGAGATTATATTGATAATTGGTTTAATGTCGTAAACTGGAATGCAGTTAGAGAAAGGCTTAAAGGATTAGCAGGCAGAGAAGAAGATTGACTTAATAAAGAGAGAATAGGACAGGTGCTTTAATAATAATTATGGTTACAGCATGCGGCATAGTCAAAGGGACTATGCCGTTTTTCTTCCACCATGGACGGGCTCTAATGGATGCAAGTCCCGAACATGCCCAGGTAGTGGGAAATGGATAGCTGAATGGCAAGGGTATCCATCATGAGGTGGAATCGGAAGGAAGCTGTGGGCTAACCCTTGATTTGGCGGACAGGAACCACATATAAATAAGCAGCAAATACCCATGATTTACGCATACACAGGGGCACAAAATGTCTTTGCCAAAAAGGAAAAGAGAACGTAGCAAAAAGTGTTCTCTTACTTGTTAAGTTGATTAAACCGCTGTGTACCGAAGGAGACGTAGAGCAAATAGCATGGAAAGTGTTATCTTTCGGATAGATTTTAAGGAAACCTTAAAATGACACGTTTAAAGTAATATGATATTATAAAAATATAATGACAAATATGAAGTTTGATGAGGGCTCAAAAGTGTTTAGAGAAATTGCAAGAAAAAAACAAGAGCTGCCTGTGGATAAAGTAATAGAAGTATTAGACGCTGAGAAACGTGGTGTTTTGTCTGTTATAGGAGATAATGGTTATCCATATGGTTTGCCAATAAATTATTGGTATAATAAAGAAAATGGTTATTTATATTTTCATAGTGGAAAAAAAGGACACAAGATAGATGCTATGACGGCAAATAATAAGGTTTCATTTTGTGTTTATGATTCTGGCTATAGAAATGCTGGTGAATGGGCATTAAATATCAGTAGTGTCATTGTTTTTGGTAAGATGCATGTCGTTGAAAATTATGAAGAGTCAATGGAAGTTTGTAAAAAACTTAGTTTGAAATATACTCCAGACATTGAATACATAGAATCAGAGATTCAAAAATTTGGGAATGCGACACTATGCTATGAACTACGTCCAGAACATATAACAGGTAAAATTGTAAACGAATCATAAAAGAAACATTAAGAAGAGCATAAAAAATGCGATTATTTGAACGTTTTATTGCTTTTTGTTACATCATAGATTATAATAACCAATGTTAATATAGAATAAAATCTGCCACCGGGTAGTAGATGCGTAAAGCATTCGTTTGTACATCGTTAGGTCATTGAAGATGTGCATGCGGATGTTTATTTTTTTGGAGGTTAGTATGTCAAAGTTGATGAATTATTTTTCCAAGTCTGAAATTGTTTTATGGATTATTTCTGTAATAGTTATTATTATATCGTTCTGTGTTTTTGATAGAACAAATTATATGACTTTGTGTGCATCGTTAATAGGTGTGACATCACTGATTTTTAATGCAAAGGGAAATCCATTCGGTCAGTTGCTTATGGTAGTATTTAGTCTGTTATATGGAATTATTTCTTACACTTTTGCTTATTATGGAGAGATGATTACATATCTTGGAATGACAATGCCAATGGCTATATTTGCCTTAATATCATGGCTAAGAAACCCTTACAATGGAAATAAAGCAGAGGTTAAGGTAAACGATATAAGCAAAAGAGAAAATTTGTATATGTGGATTGGCACATTGGCTATTACATTGCTGTTCTATTTTATTTTAGAATATTTCAATACTGCAAACGTAATTCCGAGTACAATTTCTGTTACTACAAGTTTTCTTGCTGTATATCTTACTTTTAGGAGAAGTCCATATTTTGCATTGGCCTATGCTGCTAATGATATTGTGTTGATTATATTATGGGTACTGGCAAGTATATATGATATTAGGTATATTTCGGTCATAGTATGTTTTGTTGTATTTTTTGCAAACGATATGTATGGTTTCACAAGTTGGCAAAGGATGAAAATTAGGCAACATGAGAATAAATTAGTGCGATTAAAAAACATAACTAATTGACATTGGAGCAGACGAATCCCCTTTTTATACGTTGATATGGGATGAAAATTAAGGGGTAGGAATAAGCCCTGTTTTCGTGTATACTAAAAGTGCTTGGAAAAATTATTTGATGAGAACGATTTTTAGATATGGCTATTTTGAAACAAACTAATAAGCCAGAGGAGGAATAAGGGGTGTAGGCTTTTGGGGACAAATACCCAGACGCATTGATTTTACTGGGTTTAAGCTAATGTTACCTGTCTTAAATGTTACAACCATGTGGATTTGGAAGGTAAGGGATATGAAACAAGAGGATTTGCTGATTCACAGATTAAGGGCATATGGAAATTCAGATATATACCCATTCCATATGCCTGGACATAAGCAAAGAGGCGCGGAAGAATTTTTTAATCCTTTTAAGGTAGATATTACGGAAATAGAGGGGTTCGATAATCTGCATCATCCAGAAGGTATATTAAAGGAATCCATGAAATGGGCAGCTGGAATTTATGGAGCGGATCAGACCTGCTATCTGGTAAATGGAAGCAGCTGTGGACTGCTTTCAGCTATCTGTGGAAGCGTAACCAGAGGGGGCAGGATTCTGATAAGCAGAAATTGCCATAAAGCAGTGTATCATGGTATTTATCTTCAGCAGCTTCGGTCATCCTATGTTTATCCACAGGAGATTCCCGGTTTTGGAATACAGGGAGGAATCCATCCTGGGGATGTGGAAAAGATACTGGACAGATACATGGACATCCAAGCAGTACTTATCGTTTCTCCTACCTATGACGGAGTCGTATCGGATATAGAAGGGATTGCGAAGGCAGTACACAGAGCCGGCCTTCCTCTCATTGTGGATGAGGCCCATGGGGCACACTTCCGGTTTGGGAAGGATTTTCCTGTATCAGCTCTGGAGCTGGGAGCAGATGTTGTAGTTCAAAGTGTTCACAAGACACTGCCAAGCTTGACTCAGACAGCTCTTCTTCATATAAAATACAACCGTCCGGGAGGAGGGTCCTACGTGGATGTGGATCGGATTCACCAATATCTTAAAATATACCAGAGTACTAGTCCCTCCTACCTGCTTATGGCAAGTATTGAGAACAGTATTTTTCAGATGAATGGGATGAGTATGGAGCCTTTTATAAAGGCTTTGGAAAAGCTGAGGAAGCGTCTGGAACATATGAAGAAGCTGAGGCTGGTGAAGGAGGATGTTAAGGGGCGGTTTGGAGTCTTTGATCTGGATCGTACGAAAGTAGTTGTATCTACAGCAGGAGCAGGCATAAGCGGAGTCTGGCTTAAGCGACGGCTGAGAGATAAGTATCATCTGGAAATGGAGATGTGTGGAGCAGATTATGTGACTGCCATTACTACAGCGATGGACAGGGAGATGGGTTTTGAAAGACTGGGAACTGCTCTTTTAGAGATAGATGAAGGAATAGGCCCTATGGAAAGGGGAGCAGAGGGAGCTGCTTTCTTTGAAGAAGGCAGCTGTATCTACAGCAGGCCAAATGCTGTTGCCATGACGATTTCTGAAGCGATGGATGGGAGGAAGAAGTCCATTGCCTTGAAGGAGAGCGCAGGTTCTATTTCAGGAGAGTTTGTATATATATATCCGCCGGGTATCCCTGTTTTAGTGCCGGGGGAATATATTAGCAAAGAGATTTTACATTTGATTCTTTCATATATAGATAAGAAGCTTCCGGTTCAAGGGGTTGGAGACATCAAGCTTCAGACTATAAGAATTGTGGATAGAGAGTAAAGGGATTTAGTCTGTCAGGGGTAAAATAGAGGGTGAGGTTTAAAGGAATGGGAAAGATATTTTATGTGATGGGAAAAAGTGCTTCGGGAAAGGATACTGTGTTCAAACAGCTTTGTAAACGCCTTCCTAGGTTAAAAACCATGACTATGTATACTACCCGTCCCATTCGGGAGGGTGAGCAGGAGGGAGTGGAATATTTCTTTGTGAACCAGAAGTTTTTGGAGGAATGCAGGAAAAAGGGAACATTGATTGAGTGCAGGACTTATGAAACGGTGTTTGGCCCCTGGAGTTATTTTACAGTGAATGATGGTCAGATTGATTTGGAAAAAGGGGATTACCTGGTGATAGGGACTCTGGAGTCCTACGGTAAGATGAGAGAATTCTATGGCAGGGATGCGCTGGTTCCCCTTTATATTCATGTAGAGGATGGACTGAGGCTTAAACGGGCTTTGGAACGGGAGCAGCAACAGAAAGTGCCTAAGTATAGAGAAATGTGCAGACGGTTTCTGGCGGATGAGGAGGATTTTAAAAAGGAGAAGCTTAAGCTCCATGGAATTGAGCAATGGTATGAGAATGTGAGTCTGGAGGATTGCTTAAAGGAAATTATAGGGGATATACAGGATATGAGCGTTCACAATACTTAGGAGGCGGTTAATTATGAAGCTTTCTGGATTTCGCAATCATTATGATCCGTTCTCTAAGAAGCTCTTGTCAAGCCAGTTCATTGCAATTTGAAGACGCTCTTCTTTTCGGTCGTGATGGTTATACTTATCCATCATTGACACCGTATCCAAGCGGCTTGAAAGATAATGGTGTGCTTGCTGTGCGCAGAGAGCAGCGCTTTCAAGCCGGTTGCCGTGAGCCTTACCTTCTTTCTTACCATTGATGAGTAAAATTCTTGCTTTTTTATTTATAATATCACACTCCGACATAAAATCTATATATCCGGGGTACCAGAAGGAACCACAGATGGAAAAAATGAATTGAAAGGATTTGGTATGCCACAAACTTGTAACAGCAGCCAAACCTCCCAATGAGAATCCTCCATAAGCCAAATGGAACATATCCAGATGATATTTCCGGTCAAGCTGCGGTATAATCTCAGATATTAATTTTTGGTGGTACTGCCTCAATCCACCTCCAAAATCTGGAACGCCTTTTTTTATTGCTTTTTCCTTCCACGGTGTATACTCATAAAGACGATTGTTAGGGATTAAACCAAACAAAATCGCCAGCTCTGACTTTAATTGTTGATCTCGAACCATCTCTCCGTCATTAATAAGGACGGCTTTGTTTCCCTTTGCTTTTAGCCCTCTTATGGGGAGCTCCACACAAATTTTATGTTTTCCGATTATGATTTCTTCCATATGATTTTTCCACTAATAGTTTAGGTAGTTGAGTTTTGGATTCGCCAGATTGATGCAAGCCCTGTCAAGCCTGGACTGAAAGCACGTTATATTCAGGCTTCATAGGGCTTTGCGAAGCATAAATAGAAGTTTGTATCTTCACGGTGCCTTCCGTGATCGTGCTGGAATTTCAAGTAGACATTCCTGTTTGTAGTGTGCTATATTTAAGTCTAATAGAATTATATTTCCCTATACATGCAGAAGGGGAGAAAGGAGGCGCAGCAATGAACCGGAGAACTGTTTTGAAGGATTCGATGGATATTCTATTTGAGCAATACAATCAGGGAAAACTTTCTTCTTTGGGATTTCGCAGCTTTACATTAAAGGCCGGACAAAGCAACAGCTATAAAACGATGAAAAGCGCCATTATAGTTCCTGTTTCCGGTAGGGCGATTTTTTCCTTTGAGGATGAACCATTTATGGCAAAGCGTGGTCTTTTTCTACATGGCTGTCCTGACAAAATGCTTACGCTCTCTGCTCTTGAAAATGAGGATTTTCATTATATTAATATGTATTATGAGAGCGATCAACATTTGCTTTTTTCCCGGAAGTTAAAGAATCCTGACAAAACTATTTCCATTCTCCATCAGATTTTGAAAATGAATCCTGACACCGATATCAAAGCGCAGTATATGCTGGAAGGACTGATTGCCGGCTATTTCAATGAGATTTTTTCAGATTTCAAGCCTGAATTAGTCTATAATGAAAATCAGATAATGAAGGATCTGTTAAATTATATTTCGGTAAACTATAAACAGTCTGTCACATTGCGCTCTCTTGCTGAGTATGTAAATGAAAAACCTGCTCGCATTAGCTACCTGTTTTTCAAATATAAAAGGATTCGGCCGATTGACTATCTGATCAATTACAGGATAAAGATTGCCACTGAGCTGCTTCGTTCCGGTGACTATACAATCTCGGAGGCGGCATGTCTGGTGGGTTATAAGGATGCCTGCTATTTCAGCCGTATTTATAAAAGGCGGATGGGCTTTCCCCCAAACCGCCTGGTGAAATGAGACAGCCTTCTACATTAGGATTCAGTGCCGTACATGAAATCATAGAGTTTTTCTGAAGCGTCAATTATTCTTGCCCCATAGTCCATAATATCATCATAATTCATCTCGATTACCTTTCTATTGGCAATCGCAGAGACGTCTTGAATGATGGTATTGTTAAGAAGCTGTTCCACTGCTGTTTTATCTGTCTTGGCATATCGGTCTGCATGTATATATACGATTATATCTGGATTCATGGAAATCAAATTTTCCATTGTCAGGTCATTTCCGCCCTTATCCAGTACGTTTTCTGCATTCAAAGCCTCTAACATACAACTGCTCATCTTCGAGTTAAATGCAGCAAAGCTTCCATCCGAATAGCCGGCCATAAACAGGACTTTTTGAGTTTTTCCAGTCTGCCCTCTAACCTTTTCCATCAAACGATCCATTCTCTCCTGAAGTTCATCTGCGTATGCGTTTGCTGCGGCCTGCTCATTGAAAATCTTTCCGATATTACGTACATCTTCTGCAATGTTGTACAACGACTGATCGATGTTTGCGCTTGCAAGCTCTGTATAAACCGGGATTCCCAATTCCTGATAGGACTGTACCGTTCCAATGGAGGTGTCCGTAAACATGAGCGGACCTTTTCCAAGGATAATATCCGGTTCTGCGGCTATGATTGTTTCTTTTGATACGGATTTTTTATCGCCAAGACTGTTTAAGGCTGCGATTTCTTCCCCAATCTCTCCCTTTAGTGCATTATCGTTGTCAAACACTCCGATGATTTTATCCTTTAGTCCCAGTTTAATTAATGCTTCTGTCATGGAAAGTTGGGTGGAAAGTACGCGCTCCGGCTCTTTGTCAAAGGTTATTTCTACTTCCTTGCCATCTGCGTCGTAAATAGTCATGGTAAATGGATAGACCGTTTCGGTTGCAGCTTGGGCTGTTGCAGTAGTTTGGGATGCAGCTTCCGATGTTTCGGTAATTTGAGCTGCTGCTTCTGACCCTGCTGCGGTAGTTTGGGATACCGGCTCTGCCTGCGAGGTGGCTTTTTCTGCTGTCTTTGTAGCCGGTCCACAGCCTGTGGACAGTAGTGCTGATGCAAATGCTATGGTTAAAGTAATTGCCAATTTCTTTTTATACATGTTTGTTCCTCTTTCTGTGTTAATGTATTACTATGCTTGCTATCATTTTATACATATGATGCTGGTCAAAAGGTATTTTGCAATCCTTCCGGATCGGTCTGCTTCTCATATCTTTACGGGTTCAAAAGTTATGTTTTGACATGCAGGCGTATCGTACGTTACATTTTGGCCCTCATACATATTGAATCATGAGCTTTCCGTTTACAGGACTTGGATATACCTCTGCATTTACCTCAAATATATCCCATAAGGTATCGTGATTGATGACTTGTTTCGGCTTTCCCTCTGCTACGATTTCTCCTTGTTTCATCATATAGAGATAATCGCAGAACTGCACTGCAAGTCCCAGATCATGAAGGGCTGCCAGGACGGTAATATTAAGTTCTTTGATAATAGACAATATTTCAAGCCGGTATCGGATATCCAGGTGATTTGTGGGCTCGTCTAAAATCAAAATCTGAGGAGACTGGGTGAGCGCTCTTGCAAGAATAACTCGCTGCTTTTCTCCACCGGACAGAGATTGAAAATTTCTCTCTCTATATTGCTTCATTCCGACTTTTTCCAATGCCTCCAAAGCAATTTCATAGTCTTTTTCCTTTTCCTGTTCAAGAAGCGAATGAAAGGGATATCTGCCTATCAGAGCAACATCCATAACAGTGTAATCAAAATTGATTTGATTGAACTGTCCCATAACAGCTAGTTTTCTGGCCAGCTTTTTTCCAGAAAATTTAGATATGTCCAGATCGTTAAGATAGATTACTCCGTTATCCATTTTTTGCGTTCGGTAAATTGCTCTTAAAAGGGTCGTCTTTCCGCTGCCGTTTGCGCCAAGCAAAGCTGAAAACTTCCGGTTGGGAATTTGGACGGATAAATTTCGGATAATTTTTTTTCCTGAGATCGATACCTCTACGTCTTTTGCTGTCAGATTCATTCAATTTCCTCCAAATCCGTATTTTTTCTTTACCACCACATATACAAAAAATGGAGCGCCAATGAAGGCTGTAAATATTCCAACAGGCAATTCTGTGTTAGGAATCAGACTGCGGGCAGCGGCATCCACCCACAGCATAAAAATTCCGCCTGTCAGAGCTGCAATCGGTATCAGACCTTTGTGTCCAGTTCCTGCAAGCGCTCTTGCCACATGGGGAATAATAAGGCCCATGAATCCAATGGTTCCACAAATAGACACTAATATGCCTGTAAGCAGAGAGATTACAAGTAAATAAATCAGCCTGCACCGAAAGGTATTGATTCCGATGGTTGTGGCTACCTCTTCCCCCAGCATAAGGCCATCCAGGGTTTTCGCTTGAATCACAAAAAACAGAATTGCCGATACAACAATCACTGCTATCACCCCTATATTGTTCCAGTTTGCCCTTGTAAGAGAACCCATTGTCCAGAATTTGATTGACATTATTCCATCTGCGTCTCCTGTAATTGCAATAATAAAATTTGAAAAAGCAGTAAGAAGCGCATTTATAATCATCCCTGACAGGATCAGCTTTACAGATGTGGTTTTTCCATCAGCCGAAGATAGCATCAGAACTAAAAAGTATGCTATTCCTGCTCCTAGAAACGCCCATATTCCGGAAATCGTACCCAGACCGAGAAATAGGGAAGAAGTTGCGCCAAGAGTTGCTCCCGCCGAAATGCCAAGGATATACGGGTCTGCCATAGGATTTTGAACAAGCGCCTGCATCACACAGCCGCAAAGCGCCAGCCCGCTTCCGGCAAAGAACCCCAGAATAATTCTCGGCATACGAATTTGCCATACAATTTGTTCATAAGATACAGAAATTTCATAGCCTATACCTATATATAATTTTTCCAGCAAAATGCGGAAGGTATCAGCAATCGGAATCCTGACTGCGCCCATGCATAGAGTAATCATAGCTGACCCTATTGCTGCCAGAATTAAAACAAATACAATAAGCTTTGTTCGTTTTATTCTAAAAGCACCTCCATTCAGTAGGTTAGTGTAGACTATCTGAATGAAATATTAAATTTTAATTTACGTTTTGTCTATGGACGATTGTTAAATAGTTGGACGATTATTAAAAATTTTGAAATAATAAGTATGCAGAGTCCGCATTCCGGTTGCTCAGGAAGCATGATAAGTCTCTCCTTGATTCGTTGAAAACTGAAAATAACTCAGAGTACAATAAGGCTATTGACTGGTAGGTTAGTAATATTCTTATTGAACAGACCGGGGGATTTCCTTTCAATACTCTAAGCATAATAATGTATAAAAAATGAAAAAAAATATTGCAATCTTTGTTGAAACGTGTTATCTTAAAAAAGAAGAACAAATGATCAAAATAATGAACAAATGTAAAATACAAAGGTTCATCGATGCTATATTTAATGGTTATAAAAACAGGTATAAGCTGAGGAAAGATTTGAATCTGAATTAATTTAAATGGATTTAAAGAGCCAGAAAAGTCAGATCAAGCAAATTGCGCATTTTGAAGAAGGGAGGGAAATTAATGAATCATATGGATGTGGGATCATAAGTGTTGGTTATTATTGCTTGTGTACAACAGAGAAACGGATGACAAAAAACAGAAGACTATGGATGGAGAGATACTATGCTGCTAAAAGAACTTGTAGAAAAAAAAAGAGTCAGTTTCCACGAAAAGTTTGATAATTGGGAGGATGCAGTTCAGGCATCATGTGAACCTCTAATTGAGGATGGTTCTATAACTCAGGAATATGTGGATGCTGTAATTGGATGTGTAAAAAAATACGGACCATATATTGTTTTTACACCTCATATTGCTATGCCTCATTCTCAGGAAAAGGCAGTTGGAGTAAACAATACCGCTATTAGTTTTATGAAGGTAAAGCAGACAGTGGAATTTGAACCAGGCAATCCCGATAAGAATGCAGAGGTTTTCTTCGCGCTTGCATCATCGGATCATGATGAGCACCTAAAAAATATGGAGCAGCTTGCTTTAATGTTACTGAAGCCAGGGATAGTAGATGAGCTTACCGCGGTAGAAAACGAGGAGGATCTGGTGAGGCTGGATGAACTGTTAGAAGATATCTGAAAAGATTTTATGAAGTGAAAAAATTTAACGCAAAGATGGAGGGTTACTGTATGGATTATATTTTGGATTTGTTATTAAAACAAATTTTTGGACAGCCCTTTTTGTTGATGGCAATAGTCGTATTGATTGGCTACATTGCTATGAAAGCAAAGCCTATGAAAGCGATAGTCGGAGCACTGAAGGCTTCTGTTGGAATTCTTGCTATGGGTATGGGTTCCAGCGCATTGATTACTAATTTTGGTTTTTTATTGACTGCTATGACAAATGCAACCGGTATTCAGGGAGCTGGATTAAATACATATCCTACAATGACCGCAGGATATGAAAAAATGGATGCGGTTATGGGAAGCGGTACTGGAGCTGCATGGGGAATTTATACGCTTTTGGTAGCATTTATTATGAACCTGCTTCTGGTGGCATTAAGAAAATATACGAGGATCAGAGCGGTGTATCTAACCGGAAATGCAATGATCGTACAGGCAGGAATCAGTACGTATATCGTGTGGAGATTCTTAGGACTAGGAATGATTCCTACGATTTTTATAGCTGCCGCTGTAACTGCTTTGTATTGGGGGATTTGCTCCACACTTCTTATTGAGCCGACTCATAAAATTACAGGAGCGGATTTCACAGTAGCTCACCAGCAGATGGTCACCAGCTATCTGGCATACAAGATAGCACCTAAGATTGGCAATTCAGAAGATGATATTGAAAGGAAAACTTTGCCCAGCTCGTTAAATTTTTTACAGGACAGCATTGTAGCAACAGCACTTGTTATGTTGATTTCAGTAGTAATTATCTTTTGCTTAATTGGAGGAGAGAACATCAACTGGCTTCGATTAGAGGCATACAAGCAGTCAACTTATAAAAATACGATTGTATTTGCACTTTGGATTGCGATTACTCTGACGGCAAATATCGTTGTTTTGCTTTACGGAGTGCGTATGTTTGTGGGCGAGCTGATGATGTCTTTTAAGGGTATCTCTGAAAAGCTTTTGCCTGGTGCGGTTGCTGGTGTTGACTGTGCTGCTATCTTCGGCTTTGCACCGAAGTCGGTTGTATTGGGGTTATTGTTTGGTACGTTGGGACAGATTATAGGATTACTAGGTCTTATAGCCTTTAAATCTCCGATATTCCTGATTCCTGGCTTTATTCCACTGTTTTTCGATAATGCGACAGTAGCAATCTTTGCCAACAAATTTGGGGGATGGAAGGCAGCATCAATTATCTGTACTGTTAACGGTATTATTCAGATTGTTGGATCTGCCCTTGCAGTGCAGTTAATGGAGTTGACCTGGTGGCAGGGAAGCGCTGACTATGCAACTCTTTGGGTAGCGATCATAGCAGTGTTTAAAGCAATCGGGAGTATGCTGGGAATATCGGTAGCAGGATAAAAAAATATTTTAGGAGGGGAGTTTTGTAATATGTTGAATATTTTATGTATATGCGGAAATGGAATGGGAACCAGTACTATCATGAAAGTTAACCTAAAGAATATCTGTGAAAAACACCACATTCAAGCGTCTATTGAGTCCTGTGCATTCAGCGAAGCTATGGCATATATTGCTACAACGGATTTAATAATTACAAGTCCTGAGTGGTCAAGAATGCTTCCTGCATCTAATGCGGTTCTGATAGAAACAAAGAATCTGATTGATGTTAGGGGTGTTACCGAGTCTTTGCTGGAGGCTATTAAAGAACATTTTCCTTATGCATTAAAAGAATAATTTAGGAAAGCGTTTGTTTTTATGCGAAAGAACAATATAAAAAATATACAAATATAAAATGGAGGAACATGATATGAGTAAGGGTAAAGTAAGAACTGTGTTAGGAGATATTGATGCAAAGGATATGGGCTATACACTTGCACACGAGCATATTTTGACCAATCCTCAGGGAATGGGAAGCAAGGTTGAGGATGATCATAAACTTGACAGCATTGAAAAAGCAATCGAAATGTGTAAAATTTTCAAATCAGCCGGAGGCGGAACGCTAATTGAAACTACTCCGAAATCTTGGGGAAGGAACACTCCTGGCATGGTAATTGCTTCTCAGGAATCTGGGGTTCATGTAGTAGCGTGTACAGGATATATTTGTGAAGAACATGGAACAATGAAGCAGGATGTGGCCGGAAAGACCATTGATGAGGTAGCAGAGGGATTCATTAAAGATGTAACCATTGGTATGGACGGAACTTCTGTGAAGGCTGGATGGATCAAGGCAGGAACCGCATATAATTATATTTCTGCCGTCGAGGAAAAGGTTATTAGAGCCGGTGCAAGGGCGGCAACAGAAACAGGAGCCTGCCTGCATTTCCATACCGGAGTAGGAACTATGGGACTTGAGATCATTGAAATTCTGGAGGATGAACACTTTGATCTGACAAGGGCCATCATAGCCCATGTGGATCGGTTCCCGGATTACTGGTATCACAAGAAAATGCTGGAGAAGAAGGTCAGCCTGATTTATGATGGCCCAGGAAAGGCTAAGTACTATCCAGATTCCATACGAGTTGCTCTCATTAAGAATGTTATTGCAGATGGTTTTGCAGATCAACTGATGCTCAGCAATGATATGGGCAGAAGAAGTCACCACACAGTGTATGGGTATGGGCCAGGCTTTAACTTCATTAAGGAAAAATTTATTCCCCGCTTGCTGGATGAGGGTGTGGCACAGTCTGATGTTGATAAATTCATGATTTACAATCCGGCCAGAATGTATCAGATGGTTAAATAGTCATGACAAAATAAAAGCAATCTTGTATGGAGTAAAAGAATGAGAAAACCAAAACTGCAACTGGCATTGGATATGCCAGATTTGAAAAAAGCTTTTCGAGTAACCCAGAAGGTATCAGAAGAAATAGATGTTATTGAGGCCGGCACTATGCTGGTGCTGGAAGAAGGAATGGAGGCTGTTAGAAAATTAAGAGTTCTTTATCCATCTCATCTCATTCTGGCAGATATCAGAATTATCAAAGCTGGAGGTAAACTGGCAGCTATGGCTTATGATGCAGGTGCCAACTGGGTAACTGTTATGAGCGATGCATCTGAGGATACAATAGAAGCCGTAGTGAATGAATCAATAAAACGCCGGGGAACAGATGTACAGGTAGAAATCAACGTGGGATATGATGATCAGAGGCTTTCCTATTTTAGAAGCCTGGGTATCCGGCAGTTGATTTATCATCGCTCCAGCGAGGTCGTGGAGACAGAAGAAAAATGGGACAATGAAACTCTGAATGAATTGCAGAGGCTGGCCAAAATGGGATTTGAGCTGAGTATTACCGGAGGATTGGATGTATCTGACATCCCATTGTTTAAGGATATACCAGTATATTGCTTTATAGCAGGCAGAAAGATATGTAAGTCTCCGGATCCCCTTGCTGCTGCGAAGAATTATCAGGACGCGATTAAAAAAGCATTTCATCCAGACTAAGGAGGAGAATAAAAGTGGCACAGTTTGATGTAGAAAAAGTACGTAATATGGCAAAGGGAATTAGAAAACGTGTGCTGGAAATTACCATTGTCAAAAATGGCTGCTATTTAAGCCAGGCATTGTCCAGTGCAGAGATTCTCGCATCGCTCTATGGAGGTATTATGAAACTGGGAGAAAGCCAGGCGCCGTATGAGGCGCCGAGGTTTAATGGCGTTCCCGGCCAGACTAACAAAGACTATATAACAGGACGGGCTTATAATGGTCCGGTTATTGCCGGATATGACAGACTTTTGATTTCTCCTGCACATTATGCGGTTGCGGTGTATGCAGCGCTGATTGAATCCGGCAGGATGTCTCCCGAATCACTGTTTCAGTTTAATGTAGACGGCAGTACAGTGGAACAAATTGGAGCCGAACATTCACCAGGCTTTGAGTTAACTACAGGTTCTTTTGGACAGGCGATCAGTCAAGCCGGAGGAATTGCATTTTCCAGGAAACGGAAGCAGGAGGACGGAAGGGTATTCCTTTTTATGTCTGACGGTGAGCTGGAAGAGGGACAGACATGGGAAGGAATCCAGGCAGCCGTATTTTATAAGCTGGATAATCTGGTTATTTATGTTGATGTAAATGGGCAGCAGTATGATGGATGGACGAAGGATGTTATGAATATTGAGCCTATTACCGGAAGAATTAAAGGCTTTGGTGCCGAGTGTGTAACGGTAAATGGGCATGATCCGGAGTCATTATATCGGGCAAGTCTGACAAAGACAGATGGAAAGCCATTGGTAGTACTGTGTTACACAAATACGACGCAGGAAATTCCAGAATTGGATGCTCGTAAACCTCATCTGCATTTTGTTAGGTTAAAGGATTATGAGATAGATAAGTTTAAGACAATTCTGGCACAGATGGAGAAAGGGGAGAGGTAATAATGGATTACGTTGCAAATCCACATTCAAAGAATATGGTTCGCTATGGACGTTTAAGACCCAATGTAATGGTACTGTCAGGAGACTTAACGGGTTCTACCGAAATCTCAGAATTTAAGAAAGAGTTGCCGGATCAGTTCGTCTCAATGGGTATGGCGGAACAGAATATGCTGAGTTGGGCTGGTGGAATGGCAAGGGAAGGCTATATACCATTTCTTCATACATTTGCAGTATTTTTATACCGCCGTCCCTACGATCAGCTTTCTATGTCAGTAGCCTATCCAAATCTGAAGGTACGGCTTATAGGATTTCTTCCGGGAATTATGACACCAGGAGGCGTGACCCACCAAGCGATTGAAGATATTTCGGTGTTGCGCAGCGTTCCGAATATGACGATATTTGAAACAGGTGATGCTACAGATGTAGAAACCGTTCTGGATGCTACAGACGACATTCATGGTCCGGTATATATCCGTATGCTGAGAGGAAATATTCCAAGATTATTTCCTGAAGATGAGCCTTTTTGTTTTAACAGCGCAAGACTTCTGAGTGAAGGCGGTGATATTACGATTTTATCAAGTGGAATCTGTACAGAGGAAGCTATGAGGGCTGTCAAGCTGCTTCAGGCAAAGGGTGTTTCTGTAAAACATCTACATGTTTCTACATTGAAGCCGTTTACAGATCCCAAGGTGTTAAAGGCTTTAAAGGAGTCAAAATTGGCTGTTACAGTGGAGAATCATCAAATTATCGGAGGGTTAGGAACAGCAGTTGCCGACATGATAGCAGAAAATGGTCTTGGTGTAAAGCTTACCAAGATAGGAATTCCGGATACATATGCTCAGGGAGCTTCTAAGGATTATCTGATGAATAAATTCGGCCTTAATACAAGGGGAATTGTAGATACCATTGAGAAACTACTGGGTAAAAGTCTTGCTGTCTCTGAAGAGGACATTGCAAAATTGACGCTGGAGCCGATAAAAGAATTTATTAAGGACGCAAGGCTGGATGCCCTGTAAAGTTATTTATAAAGGAAGAAAATGAGTATTAAAAAATCTAAAAATATGTTATGATAGGAGGAGAAAACATTGCTGGAGGCATTAAAAGAGCTTGTATGCCGGCAAAATAAGGCATTGGCGGAAAATGGTCTGGTATTATGGACAAGTGGTAATGTCAGCGCCAGAGATAAGGAAACTAATTATGTGGTGATAAAACCAAGCGGCGTGCTGTTTTCAGAGCTTACACCGGAAAGTATGGTTGTGGTCGATTTGGACGGCAATAAAATAGAAGGAAAAATGAATGCATCTGTTGACACGAAATCACATCTGTATGTGTATCGTCATAGATCGGATGTAAATGGAATCGTACACACCCATTCTCCTTATGCGACCAGTTTTGCTGTCAGCGGCATACCCCTTGAAATTTATACTACTACTTCAGCGGCTGTTTTTGGATGCCGCGTTCCGGTTTCTGACTTTGTTACGATTGGAGAAGAAGAAATCGGTAAACAGATTGTAGAGAAAATTGGGGATGGTGAAGTGATCCTGATCAGGAATCACGGGGTATTTACGATTGGAACGAATTCAGAAAAAGCGTTAAAAAATGCTGTTGTGCTGGAAGAAACCGCACAGGCTGTCCATTATGCGATGTGCAGGGGGAATATAACTCCTCTTTCTGATGAAACGGTAAAAAGAGGATATGAGATATACCATCGTACATATGGTCAGGGTATAAAAAAGTAATGCTTTTATAAAGTAAGGCAGGTAACAAAACCATATGGATATTACAAAGAGAGCACAGATGATACGTGTTGTTGAGTTGTATTATCTTCAAAATATGACTCAGCAGGAAATTGCGAATGCTGTCGGTATATCGCGTCCGACAGTTTCAAGATTGCTGGATGATGCGAGGAACCAGGATATTGTTGAGATAAAGATTAATATAGCGGAAGATGTTGATGTGAAGCTTTCTAATCAGATTCGCAAGGTATTAGGTATCAAAGAGGCTATCGTCGTTGATACTCATGAGACAGAAGAAGGGATAATCCTTGAGAAAACTGCCCATATGGCAGCGGAATATCTATCTGGCGTGGTACGTGAAAATTATGTAGTTGGGGTGTCATGGGGAAGGGCAATGAATGCATTAGCCAATTCTATTGAGCCTCATAAGGTTGAGAATTTTAAAGTAGTGCAGCTAGCCGGAGGTCTGGGAGGGCCAGATAGTAAATTTGATGGGTCAAATGTGGCATACACTCTGGCATCAAAGTTTGGCGGTTCCTGCTATTGTATATTTGGTCCGGCCATTTTGCCAAATGCGAATATGGTTGAGGAGCTTTGGCAGGTTCCGGCGGTTCGTGAGACGCTGGAGCTTGCATCCAGAGCAGATGTATATATAACAGGTATAGGAACTCTAAATGAGAGCAGTAGTCTTTCCAGAGCAGGGTATTTGGATGAAAAAGGAAGAAAGAGCCTGATGGAGCAAGGGGCATCGGCACATCTTCTTGCTCGCATTTTGAGAAAAGATGGAAGCGAGCTGACAGAATTTAATTACCGTGTGTTATCGATCGCTCTTGAATGTCTGAAGGGAAATAATCTTTCTATTGGAGTTGCGGTTACGGCGAAGAAAGCGGAAGCGGTTTGTACCGTTACCAAAGGCGGTTATCTGAATGTGATTATTATTGATAAAAGCTGTGCAGAAGCAATTCTCAAAAACAGTTGAAAATTAAGGCCGTTTAGCCTTAGCTGCTGGGGATGACTGGGAACAGATATATCTATTTCCAGTCATATTTTTATGGGTCGTGATCCTGTTGAGCTCGCGAAGCGTGCGAAATATAAAGCAAATAGTTTATCCCATACAAAATAGGCACTTTTGGGCAGAGGGATACTATGTGAGCACGGTGGGGCTTAACGAGGCAACCATAAAAAAGTATATTCAAGAGCAAGAGAAGCAGGATATTGCGATGGATAAACTTAGTGTAAAAGAATACGAGAACTCTTTTAAGGGGAGCCGGTAATACGAATGCCCTTTTAAGGGCAGCCACGAGTCAAAGGCGATAAGGCTTGAACAAAGTGAAAGCCAGCGTCTTTAGGCGCTGGCCAGTAACAGAGGCTAGGTGACTTGGGTAATATTGTATTACATGAATGTAGTATTTTACCGGAAACTGCTATAGGGTGCCGCGGTGGGAGTATCAGTGGTGAGTGCCGTATTTGAAGGAGTTTAGATGGAAAAACTTAAGGGTATACATAAAATTTAACTTATGTTATACTAACCTCGTACATTTGAATGAGCCAACCTCACGTTAAATATGTGCGGGACGCCTCAACAAGGGGGATTGTCAGGATGCTGGGATTTGACAAAATATTAGGCCATGAGCAGATAAAGGAGCATTTTCAGAATGCGGTGCAGAAGAGGAAGGTTTCCCATGCGTATATTCTCAGCGGGGAAGCAGGAATGGGCAGGAAATCCCTGGCAAATGCCTTTGCTCTCAGCCTGCTGTGCGAAAAGGGGCTGGCAGAGCCCTGTATGCAGTGCCATGCCTGTAAGCAGGTGTTGAGTAAAAACCATCCGGATCTGATTTATGTGACCCATGAGAAGCCGGCCAATATCGGAGTGGACGATATCAGGGAACAGATCAATGATACTATTATGGTGCGTCCTTACAGCAGCTACTACAAGATTTATATTGTGGATGAGGCGGAGAAGATGACGGTTCAGGCACAGAACGCTCTTCTTAAGACCATTGAGGAACCGCCCTCCTATGCAGTAATACTGCTTTTGACGACCAACCCGGAAGGATTTCTTCCAACCATATTGTCCAGATGCATGCAGCTTAAGCTGAGGCCGCTTAAGGATGAGGTGGTTAAGGAGTATCTGGTACAGTCCGCAGGAGTGGAAGAAAGCCAGGCTGAGATTTACGCGGCTTTTGCCAGAGGAAATCTGGGGAAGGCAATTTATCTGGCGGATTCGGAGGAGTTTAAGCAGATGTACTCAGAGGTTCTTTATCTGCTGAAGCATTTAAAGGATACGGATATATCAGAGCTTCTGGATTATATCCGAAAGCTGAAGGATGAAAAGCTGGATATAAGCATCTGCCTGGACTTTATGCAGATGTGGTACAGGGATGTGCTGATGTATAAGACTACGAAGGATATTAACCTGCTAATATTTAAGAATGAGTTTTCTTCTATCAAACAGATGAGCACAGTCAGTGGCTATGAGGGATTGGAGCGGATACTGGAGGCTATTGACAAAGCCAGAGTAAGGCTGAGAGCGAATGTAAATATGGAGCTGACTATGGAGCTTATGCTTTTGACGATGCAGGAGAATTAGACTGACCGGGGGACTTAAATGGGACTTCAGGTGCAGCTGGAATATATGAGATGGATAGATGGCATTTGAAGGCTGAGCATATAGCAGAGATTAGGAAGGGAACAGTTCCGGTAAAGCTTTCTGGCGGCTCAGCTAAGAGAGGCCGGTATAAGAAGGAGATTTGTATATGATAACAGTAATTGGTGTGCGGTTCCGCACTGCAGGTAAGATATATTATTTTGACCCGGCAGGCCGCAGGATTAAAACAGGGGATCATGTAATTGTGGAGACGGCCAGAGGGATTGAGTTTGGATATGTGGTTTTAGGCAGCCGGGACGTGGAGGAATCCAAGGTAGTGCCGCCTTTAAAGCCGGTTATCCGCATGGCTACCGCTGAGGATGAGAGCGTTGAGGTCAGGAACAAGGAAAAGGAAAAGGAGGCATTCAGAATCTGCCAGGAAAAGATTAAGAAACACAATCTGGAAATGAAGCTGATCGATGCTGAATATACATTTGACAATAATAAGGTTCTGTTTTACTTTACTGCTGACGGGCGTATTGATTTTAGGGAGCTGGTAAAGGATCTAGCCAGCGTGTTTAAGACCAGAATTGAGCTGCGGCAGGTAGGGGTGAGGGACGAGACAAAGATTATGGGGGGAGTTGGCATATGTGGAAGAACACTGTGCTGTCACTCTTATTTGTCGGAGTTTATTCCTGTGTCTATCAAGATGGCCAAGGAGCAGAATCTTTCACTGAATCCTACTAAGATATCCGGCGTCTGCGGAAGGCTGATGTGCTGCCTTAAGAACGAGGAGGAAACCTATGAGGTTCTCAACAGCAGGCTTCCAAATGTTGGAGATCATGTTACTACCAACGATGGCTTAAAGGGAGAGGTTCATAGTGTGAATGTGCTCCGCCAGCTGGTTAAGGTGATTGTGGTTGTAGAGAAGGATGAGAAGGAAATCCGTGAATATAAGGTGGAGCAGCTGCGGTTCAAGCCCAGAAGAAAGAAGGGCAAGGGCGGTGATAAGGAGAAGCCGGCTTTTGAGGAAGCCGCTCTGAAGGAGCTGGAGGCTTTGGAAAAGAGGGAAGGAAAGTCGAAGCTGGATGATAACTAGAGTGTCTGAGAGAAGGACGGAGGGGAAAGCAGAGGCACAGGCCAAAGAGCATGACTGGATCCAGGCCGGCCCTGTGCTTTTGCGGGATGACGAGCGGATCGATGATTTGCAGAGAAACCATTATGGCATTATCCAGAGGAAGGGAGCCTTTTGCTTTGGCATGGATGCCGTGCTTTTATCGGGTTTTTCTGTGGTTAAGGAGGGAGAGCGGGTTCTGGATCTGGGAACAGGTACGGGAATAATCCCTATCCTTCTGACTGCTAAAACAGAAGGAAAGCATTTTACCGGCCTGGAGATCCAGGAGGAGTCTGCGGATATGGCCAGGAGGAGTGTGGCTTACAACCATCTGGAGAATAAGATAGAGATTGTCACAGGGGATATTAAGGAGGCCAGCAGGCTGTTTGCACTGGCTTCTTTTGATGTAGTCACCAGCAATCCGCCTTATATGAATGACGCCCACGGGCTTAAGAATCCAAGTGATGGGAAAGCCATTGCCCGCCATGAGGTGCTGTGTACCCTGGAGGATGTGATACGGGAGGGTACGAAGGTGATGAGGCCGGGCGGGCGGTTCTATATGGTTCACAGGCCCAGACGGCTGATAGAGATTATACAGACTATGAAGGCGAACGGACTGGAGCCGAAACGGATGAAGCTGGTTCATCCTTACGCGGACAGAGAGGCTAATATGGTTCTCATAGAGGCTGTCAGAGGAGGGGGAGCTCTTCTTAAGGTGGAGGCGCCGGTTATCGTGTTTAATGAGCAGGGAGAGTATTCAGAGGAAATCCGCACTACCTACGGCTATTAAATGCCGGCGGTCAGGCATTACATGTTCATATATACTGCGTAGAGCAGTAGTTGGAAGGGAGAAGGATATGGCTGGCAAACTATATTTGTGCGCAACGCCTATAGGGAATTTGGATGATATTACCTTAAGGGTTCTCAGAACCTTGAGGGAAGTAGATTTGATTGCGGCAGAGGATACCCGCCACAGTATTAAGCTGCTGAATCATTTTGAGATCAAGACCCCTATGACCAGCTACCATGAATATAATAAGGAAGAGAAGGCCAGATATCTGGTAGGGCGGCTAAAGGCTGGGTCTGATGTTGCCCTGATAACAGATGCAGGTACTCCTGGAATATCCGATCCCGGGGAGGAACTGGTGCGGCAATGCTATGAGGCCGGGGTTGAAGTTACCTCCCTTCCGGGGCCATCGGCCTGTATTACAGCTCTTACATTGTCAGGGCTTTCCACCAGAAGATTCTGCTTCGAGGCCTTTCTCCCCAATGAAAAGAGTCACAAGAAGGAGCGGATGAGGATCTTAAGGGAGCTGGCAGCCGAGACAAGGACAATTATTGTATACGAGGCTCCCCACCGTCTGGTTAAGACGTTAAAGGAGCTTTATGAGACTTTGGGAGAGCGCAGGATTACCGTGTGCCGGGAGCTGACTAAGAAGCATGAGGAGGCCTGTCAGACGACCTTTGAAAAGGCTTTGGATCACTATGAAGCGGAAGAGCCGAAAGGCGAGTGTGTGATAGTGATAGATGGAAAGGCTCCGGAGGAGATAAAAAAAGAGGAGATAAAAGCCTGGGAGCAGATGAGCATAGAGGAGCATTTGGGCTATTACCTTTCCAGGGGACAGAGCAAAAAAGAGGCTATGAAGGCTGTGGCCAGGGATAGAGGGATCAGCAAAAGGGAGGTGTACCAGCAGCTGCTAACTGAATAAGAGAATAGAAAAAGCCTGGGACTGAACCGGGCTTTTTCTATGTACATTCAGAGTGATTCACTTACATTTAATCCGGCCAGCTTGGCTAGAGCGATAATAGATTGTCTGGAAACCTTTTTTCCTTCAAAATCCAGCAAATCCTCAGTGCTGCCGGTAAAAATATCGGCACATTCTGCTTTTCTCAGGATGATACAGTTATCCTGGACGGTAATTTCCAAACCATCCTTTACATCTAAATCCAGACTTCTTCTCAATTCGATGGGAAGCGTGATACGGCCTAATTCATCCAGCTTACGGATAACACCAGTGGTCTTCATTTGTTACACCCCCTTTTAAATGGAATGCCTTCTTTTACAACTTTAACTTAACAAATTTTGTATGCAAAGTCAATCGTATAAGGCTACGAAATTGGTAAGAAATGTAAGAAGTTAGTAAAGATCGGAGAAGAAACGCGAAATAGGGAGAAAAATATTTCTTGACAAACAGGAAACGATCCGGTAGTATTACTTTGACATTCAAAGTTTTCTCAATAGAAAAAGGAAGGCGTGAGTCCGCTGATTGCTGGATGGATTCGGGACAGGTAAAAGGAATGACAACAAGAATCATAGGAACCGGCTCGTATGTGCCGGAGCAGATAGTGACGAATAATGACCTTGCACAGATAGTGGAGACCAGCGACCAGTGGGTCCGCAGCAGAACGGGAATTGGCGAAAGAAGGATCGCAACGGTTGAGGGTACGTCCCAGATGGCAGCCAGGGCAGCCCGGAGGGCCCTGGAGCAGGCGAAAGTGGAGCCGGAAGCGATTGATTTGATCCTTCTTGGAACCTCCACGCCGGATTACTGTTTTCCCAGCGGAGCCTGCGAGATTCAGGGTATGATCGGGGCGGTTAACGCAGTCTGCTATGATATAAGCGCAGCCTGTTCCGGCTTTGTATTTGCGTTGAATACAGCTCATGCATTTATTAGCAGCGGGATATATAAGACGGCTCTGGTTATCGGCTCAGATGTTATAAGCAAACTGATCGACTGGACAGACAGAAGCACCTGTGTTCTATTTGGGGACGGCGCGGGCGCGGTTGTGGTAACAGCAGATGTAAAGGGAATTATGGGCATACATATGAGGTCTGACGGTAAAAAGGGTCAGGTGCTAACCTGCGGCGCAAGAACCAACGGAAATTTCCTTTTAGGAAAGAAGCCGGAGTTGGGATATATGTCTATGGAAGGCCAGGAGGTATTTAAGTTTGCAGTGAAGAGGGTGCCGGAGTGCATCGGACAGCTTTTAGAAGAGACAAAGGTTTCGGCGGAGGCTGTGCGGTACTTTATCATTCATCAGGCCAACTACCGTATAATCGAGTCTATAGCAAAACGTTTTAAAGTGGATTTAGAGAAGTTTCCGGTGAATATGGAGTTTTATGGCAATACCTCAAGTGGTTCTGTTCCCCTTCTCCTGGATGAGATGAACAGGGCGGGAAGGCTGAGCCGGGGCGACAAGGTTGTGCTTTCAGGCTTTGGGGCAGGCCTTACATGGGGAGCTACCCTGTTAGAGTGGTAAAAGGGGAAATGATAAAATAATATAAAAATATAAAAGGAGAAATGAACATGTTAGAGAAGATGAAGGAAATTATTGCGGAGCAGCTGAGTGTAGAGGCAGATACCATTACAGAGGCATCTTCCTTTAAAGAGGATTTAGGCGCTGATTCCCTAGATCTGTTCGAGCTGGTTATGGCTTTAGAGGACGAGTACTCTGTAGAGATTCCTGCTGAGGAATTGGAGCAGCTGACAACTGTAGGAGAGGTCATGGCATATTTAAAAAATCAAGGCGTAGAGGCATAAATCCACAGGTGGAAATGGAAAATGACAGCGTGTGAGGCTTTGCACGCTGTTTCCTTCATAAGCACATAAAAAAGGAAGCTGGAGCTAATCCCACCGATCCGGTTTTCCGGCTTTATAAGGGGGGACACCAGGCGGGGCAGGTCGGAACCTCGACCGATGCAGCACCGAACAGAGACCGGAGGTAACAGAATGAAAACTAGAATTACAGAAATGCTTGAAATCAAGTATCCGATTATTCAGGGAGGCATGGCCTGGGTTGCAGAGCATCATCTGGCTGCAGCTGTATCTGAGGCAGGAGGGCTGGGACTGATCGGCGGGGCCAATGCTCCGGGCGAGGCAGTTCGGGATGAGATCCGCAAGGCAAGGGTTCTGACAGAGAAACCCATTGGTGTGAATGTCATGCTTTTAAGCCCTCACGCAGAGGATGTGGCAAAGGTAGTTGTGGAAGAGGGAATCAAGGTGGTCACCACCGGAGCAGGTAATCCTGAAAAATATATGGATATGTGGAAGTCTGCCGGAATTAGGGTGATTCCTGTGGTTGCAAGCGTAGCCCTGGCGCGCCGCATGGAAAAATACGGCGCTGACGCCGTAGTGGCAGAGGGAATGGAGTCCGGCGGCCATATCGGTGAGCAGACCACTATGACTCTGGTTCCTCAGATAGCGGATGTGGTGTCCATACCTGTAATCGCAGCAGGCGGCATTGGTGACGGAAGAGGCATTGCGGCAGCATTTATGCTGGGGGCCGAAGCGGTTCAGATGGGAACCAGATTTGTGGTTGCTGATGAATCCATTGTGCATGAAAATTATAAGGAGCGGATTATCAAGGCTAAAGATATCGACTCTGCTGTAACAGGACGTACCCATGGACATCCGGTGAGATGCTTAAGAAACCAGATGACCAGGGAGTACACAAGGCTTGAGCAGGAAGGAAAATCCTTTGAGGAGCTGGAGTACCTTACCTTAGGCACATTGCGCAAGGCGGTTCAGGAGGGGGATGTTACCGGAGGAACGGTAATGGCCGGACAGATTGCGGGAATGGTGTCCAGGAGACAGAGCTGTAAGGAAATGATAGAAGAAATGATGGGAGAGGCTTCCAGACTGATGCACTGGGATTTGTGTACGGCCGGCCAGCACATTTAAAGGAGTAAGAGGATGAGCAAAATAGCATTTATATTTCCGGGACAGGGAGCCCAGGTGCCCGGTATGGGTAAGGACTTCTATGAACAGACAGAGATTGGGAAGGCCGTGTTTGACAGGGCTTCCGAGCTTTTAGGCTTCTCTATGGCTGAGCTTTGCTTTGAGAAGAATGACCGGCTGGATATTACGGAATATACCCAGGCAGCGATGGTGACCACCAGCATTGCCATGATGAAGGTGCTTGAGGAGAGAGGTGTCAGGCCAGATGTGGCTGCGGGCCTGAGCCTGGGAGAATACTGCGGGCTGGTAGCGGCAGGTGTCATGAGACAGGAGGACGCTATTACTACTGTGCGTCAGAGAGGAATTCTTATGCAGGAGGCAGTTCCGGTAGGAGAGGGAGCGATGGCGGCAATCCTGGGCCTGGATGGGGTTGTAATAGAGAAAGTAATCAGAGAAATGGACGGCGTATGGATTGCCAACTACAACTGTCCGGGGCAGATTGTAATTTCAGGTAAGAAGGCAGCAGTAGAGGAAGCCTGTGAGAGGCTTAAGGACGCAGGGGCCAGGAGAACGCTCCTGCTAAATGTAAGTGGACCCTTCCATTCCGGCCTGCTTACAGATGCAGGGGAGAAGCTGGGAAGGATCCTTGCAAGAGTGGTTATAAGCATTCCTGCGATCCCCTATGTAGCCAATGTAAACGCAAGGTTTGTCACAACGGCTGAGCCGGTGAGGGAGCTGCTTACAAAGCAGGTTTCCTCTTCCGTAAGATGGCAGCAGAGCGTTGAGACAATGATTGCCCACGGCGTGGATACCTTCATTGAGATTGGACCGGGAAAAACTTTGACCGGATTTATGAAGAAAATCAATAAAGAAGTGAGAACCATGAATGTGGAAAAAATGGAAGATATAGATACGGTAGTGGAAGAGCTGCGGCAGGAGCAGCGTAAAGGGATATAGGGCAGGCATCTGCCATCGAAAGGAGAAGAAGCTTATGCTGGAAGGCAAGATTGCATTAGTAACAGGCGCAAGCCGTGGTATTGGACGCCAGATAGCCTTAACGCTGGGAGCTAAGGGAGCGGCTGTAATCGTAAATTATAATGGCTCTGCTGCGAAAGCAGAGGATGTGGTAAATGAGATAAAGGCAGCAGGAGGCAAAGCGGAGGCAGTGCAGTGTAATGTTGCCGAATTTGAGAGCTGCGGGTCCATGCTGGCAGAGGTAGTGGAAAAATATGGACGTCTGGATATCCTGGTGAACAATGCTGGCATCACAAGGGATAACCTGCTTATGAAGATGTCCGAGGAGGATTTTGATGCAGTTATCAGCACCAACCTGAAAGGTGTATTTAACTGTATCAAGCATATTTCCCGTCAGATGCTAAAGCAAAGGGCAGGAAGAATTATTAATATTTCATCGGTATCAGGCGTTTTGGGAAATGCAGGTCAGGCGAACTACTGCGCAGCCAAGGCAGGGGTTATCGGCCTGACCAAGTCGGCGGCAAGAGAGCTGGCATCCAGAGGGATTACAGTGAACGCGGTAGCGCCTGGATTTATTGTAACGGATATGACGGATGTGCTCAGCGACAGCGTAAAAGCGTCCATAATAGAGCAGATCCCGATGAAGAAGCTGGGGGAGACGGCGGATATTGCGGAGGCAGTTGCTTTTCTGGCCTCTGATGAAGCAAAGTATATTACAGGCCAGGTGCTCAGCATCGATGGCGGTATGGCAATGTAGGATTATAAAGCAGGAGCGTGAGCGTATGAAGACGAGAGTGGTAGTAACAGGTATGGGTGCCATCACCCCCATTGGAAACGATGTGGAAAGCTTTTGGCAGGGGCTTAAAAGCAAGACGGTAGGAATCGGCCCTATTACTTATTTTGATACAACTGATTTTAAATGTAAGCTGGCGGCGGAGGTAAAGGGCTTTCATGCAAAGGATTATATGGATCAAAAGGCGGCTCGCCGGATGGAAGCCTTTTCTCAATTTGCGGTAGCTGCCTCCAGGGAAGCCTTAGAGCAGGCAGGCATTGATATGGAGAAGGAGGATCCCTACCGGGTAGGCGTCTGCGTAGGCTCCGGCATTGGCTCACTCCAGGCCATGGAGAAGGACGTTTTGAAGATGAAGGAAAAGGGGCCAAGCCGGGTGAATCCTCTTTTGGTGCCTATGATGATAAGCAACATGGCCGCAGGAAACGTAGCCATTCAGTTCGGGCTTAAGGGAAAGTGCTTTAATGTGGTAACAGCATGTGCCACAGGGACCCATTCCATCGGCGAGGCCATGCGCTCGATCCAGTATGGCGAGGCGGACGTAATGGTGGCAGGAGGATCTGAGGCCAGCATTACTCCGATTGGTATCGCCGGATTTACAGCCCTGACAGCATTAAATACCACCAGCGATCCAATGAGGGCATCGATTCCCTTTGACGAGGAAAGAAACGGCTTTGTTATGGGTGAGGGCGCAGGCGTGGTGGTTCTGGAGTCTCTGGAGCACGCACAGGCCAGAGGCGCAAGGATTCTGGCAGAGGTTGCAGGCTATGGCGCGACCTGCGATGCATACCATATCACCTCCCCTGCTGAGGACGGAAGCGGCGCTGCCCGGGCCATGGAAAATGCTTTGTCAGACGCGGGGATGAAGGCGGAGGAGCTTGACTATGTCAATGCCCATGGCACCAGTACCCACCACAATGACCTCTTTGAGACGCTGGCCATAAAGAGAGCCTTGGGGGATCACGCCAAAAGGGTGAAAATCAATTCCACCAAATCTATGATCGGACATCTCTTAGGAGCGGCAGGCGGAGTTGAGTTTATCGCCTGTGTGAAGTCCATTGAGGATGGCTTTGTTCATGCAACTGCTGGTCTTAAGAAGCCGGGCGAGGGCTGTGATCTGGACTATACCCAGGGCGAGGGCGTATCCATGGAGGTGAATGCCGCTATCAGCAATTCCCTTGGATTTGGCGGACACAATGCCAGCCTGATTGTAAAGAAGTTCAGAGGGTAATGTTCAGTTAGTAACAGAAAGAAGGTATGGGCTATGAATATAGACGATATTTTAAAATTAATTCAGGCAGTTTCCGACAATAAGCTTACCAGCTTTGAGCTGGAAGAAGGCAATATAAAGCTTTCCTTAAAATGCGAAAGAGAGCAGCCCCAGGTAATGGCAGTGACAGCGCCTGTGATGACGGTTCCCGGCATGGGCGGGACGGCAGGAGTGGACCTTTCTGCGGCAGATCAGGGAGCTTTGACGTCGCCTGCAGCAGGGGCAGCTTCTGTGGATATTGGATCTGACAAGGTCATCACCTCTCCGCTGGTAGGAACCTTTTACAGCGCATCCTCACCAGATGGGGATGCCTTTGTAAAGGCAGGGGATAGGGTGAAGAAGGGACAGGTGCTGGGAATCATCGAGGCTATGAAACTGATGAATGAAATAGAAAGTGAATACGACGGAGTGGTAGAAGCAATCCTTGTAAATAATGAGGAGGTGGTGGAGTACGGCCAGCCTCTGTTCCGTATCAGTTAGGGCGTACAGGCAGGCCGATAAGTGGAGACAACCGGTTGCAGGAGACAGGAACAGGGCCTTTTGGCTTATAACGAGGAGGTAAGGATTATATGTTAATGGGAATTAAGGAGATAGAGGAAATTATTCCCCACAGGCACCCCTTTTTACTGGTGGACTGTATTGAGGAGCTGGAGCCGGGGGTGCGGGCGGTAGGCTATAAATGTGTAAGCTACGATGAGTCTTTTTTCAAGGGACATTTTCCACAGGAGCCGGTTATGCCGGGGGTGTTAATAATTGAGGCGCTGGCTCAGACCGGCGCGGTAGCCATTTTGTCCCAGGAAGGCTTTAAGGGAAAGATTGCATATTTCGGCGGTATTGATAAGGCGAAGTTCAAACGGAAGGTAGGGCCGGGAGATAAGATAAGGCTGGAATGTGAAATTATTAAGCAAAAAGGGCCCTTGGGAATCGGAAGGGCGACTGCCACGGTGGATGGCGGGCTGGCTGTGACAGCAGAGCTTACATTTATGGTTGGTTAGTTATATATCCCGCAACAGATGTGGGGATACGGGAAGGGAGGGAAAATGTCGATGTTTAACAAAATTTTAATTGCCAATCGAGGAGAGATTGCAGTCCGCATTATCCGGGCCTGCCGAGAGATGGGGATTCAGACTGTGGCTGTATATTCCGAGGCGGATAGAGACTGCCTTCACACCCTGCTGGCTGACGAGGCCATCTGTATCGGGCCTGCGCCCTCAAATCAGAGCTATCTGAATATAGAGCGGATACTGGCGGCTACTGCAGCGGTGAAGGCCGACGCGATTCATCCGGGCTTTGGCTTCCTTTCGGAAAATGCCCGATTTGCCAGGCTGTGTGCTGAGTGCAATATCACCTTTATAGGGCCGTCTGCTGGAATCATCCATAAGATGGGCAACAAGTCAGAGGCCAGAAGGACTATGATAGATGCGGGAGTGCCCGTTGTGCCAGGCGGCAGGGAGCCGGTTCATGAGGCAGAGGAAGCCCTTGCCATGGCAAAGGAGATCGGCTTTCCGGTTATGATAAAGGCATCTTCAGGCGGCGGAGGAAAGGGGATGAGGATTTCCAGAAGCGCCGGGGATTTTAGGGAGCACTTCAATGCGGCCCAGATGGAGTCAGTAAAGGGCTTTTCCGATGACACCATGTATATAGAAAAATACATTGAAAAGCCAAAGCATGTGGAATTTCAGATTATGGCAGATAAGCACGGCAATATAATCCATCTGGGAGAACGGGACTGCTCCATCCAGAGACGTCACCAGAAGGTGCTGGAGGAGGCGCCCTGTGAGGCTATTTCCCCTAAGCTTCGCAAGAAAATGGGGGAAACTGCCGTAAAGGCCGCCAGAGCTGTAGGATATGAAAATGCAGGAACCATAGAGTTTCTTTTGGATAAGAATAAGGACTTTTATTTTATGGAGATGAATACCCGGATTCAGGTGGAGCATCCTGTAACGGAGCTGGTGACAGGTATGGATTTGATTAAAGAGCAGATACGGGTGGCGGCAGGAGAGCCCTTAAGCCTGCGCCAGGAGGATGTAGCCATAGAAGGCCATGCCATTGAGTGCCGCATCAATGCGGAGAATCCCTCCAGGAACTTTATGCCATGTCCGGGGCTGATCACCAATGTTCATATTCCGGGAGGCAACGGAGTGAGGGTAGATTCTCATATTTATGCCGGTTATAGGGTTCCTGCCAATTATGATTCCATGCTGATGAAGCTGATTGTGTTTGATAAGGACAGGGAGTCGGCTATAGCCAAGATGCGCAGCGCTTTGGGCGAGGTGATCATTGAGGGAATTGAGACTAACATCAATTTTCAGTATGAGATTTTGGAAAACGACACATTCCAGAAGGGAGATACGGATACGGGCTTTATTGAAAAGGAGTTCCCTGAGTATGTGCGTTCGTATTAGTTAAGGTTAAGCGTTAATGGGCATGCGTAAAAGCAGGCCTGGGCATGAAGGAAAGGATACTGCCTATGTTGCGGAATATGTTTAAAAAAACATATACGAAGATAGATACGAAATATAAGCCCCAGTCTGATTCAGGCCAGGAGCCGGTGATCCCGGAGGGGCTGTGGCGTAAATGCAATAAATGCGGTCAGCCAATTTATGTGGAAGACGTAAAAAATAACTATTACGTATGTCCAAAGTGCAGCGGCTATTTCCGTGTTCATGCATACCGCCGGATTGAAATGCTTTTGGATGAGGGCTCCTTTGAGGAATGGAATAAGGAGATGCCCTTTTCGAATCCTCTGGATTTTCCAGGCTATGAGAAGAAGGTCCTGGCTGCGAGGGAAAAGAGCCGGCTTAACGAAGCAGTTGTAACCGGAAAGGGAACCATTAATGGCAATCCGGCTGTAGTGGGAGTCTGTGACGCCCGGTTCATTATGAGCAGCATGGGCCGGGTGGTTGGTGAGAAGATTACGGAAGCGGTAGAGCGGGCTACGAGGGAGAGACTTCCTGTGATTCTATTCGCCTGTTCGGGAGGAGCCAGGATGCAGGAGGGGATTGTATCCCTGATGCAGATGGCTAAGACCTCTGCGGCCTTAAAGCGTCATCATGAAGGAGGCCAGCTTTTTATCAGCGTTCTTACTGATCCAACCACCGGAGGGGTTACGGCCAGCTTTGCCTTGCTGGGAGATATAATCATTGCGGAGCCTGGAGCTTTGATTGGCTTTGCAGGGCCCAGGGTGATTGAGCAGACCATCGGGCAGAAGCTTCCGGAGGGCTTCCAGAGAGCGGAGTTTCTGCTGAAACATGGATTTGTAGATAAGATTGTGGAGCGCAGGGATCAGAAAAAGATGCTTGGCCAGCTTTTATATATGCACAGAAGCCGTCAGATGGAGCCAGGGGCCGGTCCGGTTTATGTAAGAAGAACTGCTGGTGTGGAAGTGGATAAGCCTTCTAAAAGTGGAAAAGCTGGTGGAAAAACTCCCTGGGATACAGTGCTGTTGTCCAGAAGATCCGATCGCCCGGTGGCAACGGATTACATTAACGCTATGTTTGATGAATTTATCGAGCTTCACGGAGACCGCTATTATAAGGATGATGGAGCGATTGTGGGCGGAATCGCAATGTTTCACGGCATGCCTGTAACCGTGATCGGACAGCAGAAGGGAAAGAACACCAAGGATAATCTAAAGCGTAACTTTGGTATGCCTTCTCCTGAGGGCTACCGTAAGGCCCTGCGGCTTATGAAGCAGGCAGAGGCCTTTGGACGCCCTGTGGTCTGTTTTGTGGATACGCCGGGAGCGTTCTGCGGCCTGGAGGCTGAGGAGAGAGGACAGGGAGAGGCCATTGCCCGGAACCTGTTTGAGATGTCGGATTTGAAGGTGCCGATTCTTTCTGTGGTAATCGGAGAAGGAGGCAGCGGCGGAGCTCTTGCTATGGCCGTGGCAGATGAGGTGTGGATGCTGGAAAATTCTATCTATTCCATTCTCTCACCAGAGGGATTTGCTTCCATTCTTTATAAGGACAGCAAGAAGGCTCCTGAGGCAGCCAAGGTTATGAAGGTTACGGCTGAGGATTTGCTTAAGCTGGGATTGATTGAGAGGATTGTACCGGAGGCTGAGCCTGCCTCAGCAGAAAGCCTTAACCATCTGACCCAGCACATGGATAAGGCTATGACAGAGTTTTTTCATAAATATCTGGCTATGTCACGCAAAGAGCTGACAGAACACAGGTATCAGAGATTTAGGAGAATGTAATGACAGAGTTAAAGCCATTGGTGATTGGTGATTTAGTAGTTGAGAAGCCTGTAATTCAAGGGGGAATGGGAGTAGGCATCAGTCTGCACAGGCTGGCAGGAGCTGTGGCTAAAGCCGGGGGTGCGGGAATTATTTCATCTGCACAGATTGGCTTTCGGGAACCTGATTTTCAGAAGAATGTTGTAGAGGCCAATCTCAGGGCCATAGGCAGGGAGATGAAGCTGGCCAGGGAGATTGCGCCTGAGGGTGTAATCGGCTTTAATATTATGGTGGCTACCAGGCGCTACGACCTGTGGGTAAAGGAGGCGGTGAAGTCGGGAGCCGATATTATTATATCTGGGGCAGGTCTTCCAGTGACGCTTCCAGAGCATGTTGAGGCTGCCTATCATGAGATGGAGAGGGAGCCAAAGCGCAGGGTTAAGCTGGCACCTATCGTATCCTCCGCCAAGTCTGCCATGGTTATCTGCAAAATGTGGGACAGAAAATTTCACGTAGCGCCAGATCTGGTTGTAGTAGAGGGACCCCTGGCAGGGGGACACCTGGGATTTTCCAGGGAACAGCTGTCTGAGTATGGGGCAGATACCACAGATGTGCCTGCTACCTATGACAGGGAAACCTTTGATAAGGAAGTAAGAGGGATTATTCAGGTAGTTAAGGAGTATGGAGCTAAGTACAGATGCCATATTCCTGTTGTAACCGCCGGAGGGATCTATACCCATGAGGATGTGCTTCACCAGTTCGGGCTGGGGGCAGAAGGGGTTCAGGTAGGAACCCGGTTTGTCACCACAGAGGAATGCGACGCCTCTCAGGCTTATAAGGAGGCCTATATCAAGGCTTCAAAGGAGGATATTGTTGTCACCAAAAGTCCGGTGGGGATGCCTGGAAGGGCTATATTAAATCCCTTCTTAAGCCGGATAAAGAATGGGAACCGGCCTTCCATCAAAGCCTGCTACCAATGTCTTGAGAAATGTGATATTAAAACCATTCCCTACTGTATTACAACGGCCCTTGTAAATGCAGCCATTGGAGATGTGGATAATGCACTTTTGTTCTGTGGAAGCAATGCGTTCAGGACAAAAAAAATTGAAACTGTGGATAACGTCATAAAGGAGCTAATGGGAGAGCTGGTATAAAACCAGCTCTCTTTCTGTTTTTTTTGACTTATCCATGACTATCCCCATAAAATTAACAAAGTTATCCCCAAGTTATCCACATTATCCACCAAAGGGTATGGAATAGGGGAACCTTTTCATTTTTATTACGGTTCTCTTGCGCTTTCCTTGCTTCCATTGACCTTAAAGACAGCCGCCTTTAATATATAGGCAGAAGCATGAAAAAAGGCGGAGGTTTTTTAATGGAGAAAGCGGCAGTAAGTGAGCAGGTGGAATATCTGATCGGAGACGTAGCCCAGATGGTGGGCTTAAGCAGAGACGCCCTGAGGTTTTATGAGAAAAAGGGCATTATCAGCGCCAGGAAAAAAGAGAATGGATACCGTTATTACTCAGAAGATGATATTTATAAGCTGATGTGTATTCTTTATCATAGAAAAATGAATACCAGCCTGGAGGAGCTGGAGGGTCTGATGAGCGGAAGGAACTCCCTGCCTGTTATACGAAATCATATTACACAGAGGAGAGCAGAGGAGCAGGAGGCGGTTATGAGACACCAGCAAGCTTTAACAAGGCTGGATTTGGTAGCGCGGGATATTAGTCGAATTGAGGAATGCCTGGATCAGTGCTCTGTAAAGCGGTTTCCGGCAGCCTATGTAATGGAGCATTGCGCCAGTCTTCAGGAGGGGCTTAGGGAGTGGTTTCGCCTGTCCTCTGAAGTGCCGGGGCTGGATATGACCTATTTTTATAATGTTCTTACATACACGGAAAAGAGCCTCATCAGCCAGGGCACTGATTTACTTCTTTATAAGAGGCTGGAAGGGGAATTAGGAGATGCCTTTGACGGCTCCCGTTACCCTTTGACGGAGGAGGCGGAGTGTATCTATATGGTAGCCCAGTCAGAGGATGTGCTGCCGGATATGGGAATGATTCAGAAGATGGTTCTGTGGGGCCGGCGCCGCGGTCTAAAGGCAGAGGAGCGTGTATATTCGAATAATATGACAACATTTTTTTCAAGGGAAAAGGTTACATATTGTCAGGAGCTGTATATACCGCTCAGAGAGTCAGAATAGAAAAGAAAACCAGTCTGTCAGGAGCGGCTGTTTTCCAGAGCCGACAGGCTTAACTGTACAGGCTTTGCTACCAGTGAGGCCGCGACACACTTAAAAAGATCCAGAGGAATAAAGGGGAGAACTGCAGATGTAAAGGCTGCAGCCCAATCCATCCCGGTGAGATATTTCATATAAACCGTTCCCAGGAGATAGATGATGGGCATACCCGCCAGGATTGTGACGGCACAGTATCGGTAGAAGTGGTAGCGGGAGCCTTTTAAATGGGCCATCAAGGGCACTGCGATAAGCCAGGAGAAAATGTATCCGCCTGTAGGTCCAAACAGCTTGGCCGGTCCTCCTGCGCCTCCTGAGAACACTGGAAGGCCAATCAGGCCAAGCAGAATATAGAGAAGAAGGGTGCAGATAGTCTGACGGGGTGTGAGAAGCAGAGCCATAAGGTTGATGATAAAGGTTTGGGCAGTCAGACTTACAGGGGAAAATGGAAGGGGGATAGCAATGTAGGCTGATACGGATATCAGCGCAGAAAACAGAGCTATTTTTGTCAGCTCATTGGTCTGAAACGTAGTTTTCATATGTACCTCCTGATACGTTAAGCTATATTTTTATATGTAGTATATTATATAGTTTTTATAAACGATTGTCAACTTTGAATAATTTAAGGTTAACAATTCAATGAATCTTCTTTTCATCCTGCCGTCTCTGATCCGGAAATGCCAAAGGAAATCCCCTTTCCATTAGTCCTCTGATATGGTATGATAGATGAGTAGTTAGACAATGGTGAATGACAGGATGAAGCTATGAATTACATTGTGTTTGACCTTGAATGGAATCAGAGCCCAGGCGGTAAGGCGGACTCTGTGGAGCATCTTCCTTTTGAGATAATTGAGATAGGCGCTGTGAAGCTGGATAGTTGCTTGCAGGAGCTGGGGCAGTTTCATCGGTTGATTCAGCCTCAGGTTTACAGGGAGATGCATTTTAAAAGCTCAGAGGTAACTCATATGGATATAGACAGGCTGCTTAAGGAAGGGGTGTCGTTTCCGGAAGCTATGAAGGCTTTTATGGAGTGGTGCGGTGAGGCGGAGTTTATGTTCTGTACCTGGGGCTCCATGGATTTGACAGAGCTTCAGAGAAATATGGCCTATTATGGACTGGAGATTTCATTTCCTGTGCCTCTCCTTTATTATGATATCCAAAAGCTGTACTGTCTTCAACATGGGGACGGTAAAAACAGGATCTCTTTGGATCTGGCGGTGCAGCTTCAGCATATGGAGGCGGATCGCCCCTTTCACCGGGCACTGGATGATGCGCACTATACGAAATGTATTTTTGCAGCTCTGGACATGGAGGCCTATGGGGCGTATTTTTCTGTGGATTATTACAGGCTTCCTAGCAAAAGAGGGGAAGAATTTATGTTTCAGTTTCCAGAATACTCCAAGTTTGTTTCCAGGGAATTTGAAACAAGGGAAGATATTATGAAGGACAAGGCTGTGACGGATGTGGTATGTGTTAAGTGCAAACGGATGCTGCGCAAGAAAATCCGCTGGTTTCCCTATGGGCAGAGATTTTATCTGTGCATTGCGGTTTGCCCGGAGCATGGCTATATACGGGGAAAGATACGTGTGAAGCGGTCGGAGGATGAGAACTACTATGCTGTTAAGACCATAAGGACGGCATGGGAGGGAGATGTTCAGCAGTTGCTTCAAAAAAGGGAGGATGTTCGCAGACGCCGAAGCACAAGAAACCGCCGGAAACATGCGTGAGTTTAATCAGTTCAGCAAAAAGCCTGCCCTGCCTGGCTTCCACCCTGGCAAGCCGGCTTTTGAAGCCATTAATCCTCCTTCATCCGGTAGCCTACACCGATTTCTGTAAAGATATACTTGGGTTCTCCTGGATTTTCCTCAAGCTTTCTGCGGATATGGGCCATATTGACTCTGAGAATCTGGTTGTCACTGTCAGCGTAGGGCCCCCAGATTTTTGATATAATGGATTCGTAGGTCAGCACTCTTCCGGCATTCTGTGCCAGGAGAGACACCAGCTTATATTCTATCTGAGTCAGATGAACCTCCTTGCCCTTAACCTTTACTAAACGCCGTTCAAAATCTATAAGCAGCTCCCCCACCTCATAGCGCTTGACGGGGACTTGAACAGCCTTCTGGCTGTGGCGCAGAGCTGTTCGGATACGGGCCAAAAGCTCATTGGCGCCAAAAGGCTTAGTAAGATAATCATCTGCACCCATATCCAGCGCCGCAACCTTGCTTCGTTCCATTGTTCTGGCGGAAATGACGATAATGGGAACCAAACTCCAGGATCTTACCTCAGTTATCAGATCCAGTCCGTCCATATCAGGGAGCCCCAGATCCAGAAGCACCAGATCTGGATTTAGAGCGGTAATTAGCTTCAACCCTTCCGTACCAGTTCCAGCAGTGGCAATCTGGTAATGCTGAGGAGTAAGGACATTTTCTATGAAGCTGCAAATATTCTTCTCGTCTTCAATCATGATAATGCTTGCGTTGATGTTCATAATTAATATTCTCTCCAATCTGGTAAGGTAAAGGTAAAACGGGCTCCTTCCTCGTGATTATCTGCATGAATTTCGCCGCCATGGGCATTGATGATGGTTTTACAGATGCTCAGTCCTATCCCCATGCCTTTGTGTCCGTCCCCTGTCTGGTTTTTGTATATACCGCCTCCCTCAAATAAGGTATCTAAAAGCGCCGGTGGGATGCCTTTTCCGTAATCCTTGATGGAGATAGAGATGTAGGACCCCTTGGGGATGGCAACCAGGTCGATGGGCCCTTTGCTTTCGGAATGGAAATACGCATTTTCCAGAAGATTATTGATTACTTGTCCAATCAGGGTTGCGTCCATAGGAACGGTAATAAAAGATTCCGGGATTGAAACACGGACCGGCACGTCAGGAAACCGTTTTCTGAACCGTATGACAGCTTCGGATATAACTTCCTCCAGGGATTCTTCGGTTTTGGCTACAGAGGCAATCCCACGCTCGTCCTGAATTCTGGTAATGGAAAGCAGATTCTCCACCATATTGAGAAGCCACTGGGCATCCTCCGCAATATTTAGGATCAGCTGCCGTTTATCCCCATCTGACATAGATTTTTCCTGATCCAGATATAAGGAGCTGGAGCCAATGATGGTGGTCAGCGGGGTGCGCAAATCATGGGACATGGCCCGCATAAGGTTGGCCTTAATCGTCTCCTTTTCCGCCTCCATCAGTATATGCTCCTGCTCCTTAAGCTGGACATTCTGCTTGGTAAGCATAATGCAGATACTGCTGGTAAGGCAGGAGATAAGGGTCATTCCAACAAAGGTGATGGGATAGCCCTTCAGGGTGAAGTTAAATGACATATAAGGATAGGTATACGCGAAGTTGACCCAGAAAACTCCGTAAAGGGAAGCTACGATTCCTGCCCCGTAGCAGCTGGTGGCTCTGGCGATCAATATGATAGCCAACGTATAGATAATGGAAATATTAGTAACATTTTTACTGAAATGGAAAAACAAGGTGGAAACCAGGGTAGCTGCTGCCATGTATTCAATGGTAATGGGTAGATTCCTGATCAAATTCATAACAGCCCGTTTCGTATGTTCGGAGTTTATATGGAAACCCTTCATCCTGTAACCCCCCTTTAGTATCGGTTACATGCTTTTGTATACTTTAAGATGAGACTTTTTTATTATAATGCATATATATAGGAAATTCAACGGAAAAAGGACTTTTTACGCCGTATTTTCCTGCCCTTTTGCTTCTGAAGGGAGGAGGGGAAGGAAATTCTGCGTTCTGCCATCAGCTGTTCAAAATCGTCAGAGGAATATCCTAAATCCTCCAGCCGATCCAGTCTGCGCTGGCGGCGTAGAAGAAGATCGGTTTCCTCCTGCTTCTTAACGTGAAGTTTCACTGCAGCCACTACAGCGATGATCAGGGACAGAGAAAGGGCGATTCCCGCCATTGTCCAGGCGTTAACCGGAATTCTGATACTGGAGGCGGTGCCTTCCTTAGAGATAATATCCGGCTTTGTGGGAGCCTTAGAGGGAGGACTTTTCTGACTTGCGCCATCCGTTTGCGCATCGCTGTCCGGCTGCAGCCCTGTAGCCTGATAGGAAGTAGCGGAAGGGGCCGTGGATTTCAGATCTGAGGCTTCTGAATACAGATATACGGCTCCTACCTCTCTGCTATTGTAGGTGTAGCGGATGAGGGCAACGGCGTCCTTGGGACATGGATCTGGCAGTTCAAAGGTCAGGGCAGACTCCGCATCTTTAAACTCCGCGCCTTCAGGAAGGATGATCCGTCCTTCGGGAGCAAGGAGAAGAGAAATGCTATTCTGGGCAGTCATACCTCCGATGGTCATATCATTTTCCAGAGAACAGTACTTCGTCTCGTAGTCCACAGCCCGAAAGGAGTGGAAATTGCGAAAGCCGAAGTCGAACATAGCCTTCGTGTCAGAATAGTGGGATTGGTGTCCATTGAGGACAACTGCAATGAGCGTCATGCCGTTTTTATGGGCACAGGTTACCAGAGTATTGCCTGCAAGGGAGGTATAGCCTGTTTTTCCCGCAAAAGCGCCTGGATAGTATACAGATTCATTTTTATTGAGCATTTTATGGTGATTGGCAACATAACCACCTTCCGGGGTTCTTTTAGTAGGAGCAAGCTGGTAGCTCCGCGTATTGTTGATGGTGAGAAACTCCGGGTTTTTAATAACTTCTTTGGCAATGAGGGCCATATCATAGGCGGTTGTATAGTGGTCTTCATCGTTAAGACCGCTAGGGTTGGTGAAATGGCTGCCTGTACATCCAAGACTGCTGGCCTTTTCGTTCATGAGCTGGGCAAAGGCTTCCCTGGAGCCGGCCACGTGACAGGCCAGGGCGTTAGCGCTTTCATTGGCAGAGGCCAGCATCAAAGCATAGAGACAGTCGCGCACTGTAAGGACGTCTCCCTCGTCGATACCTGCGCTGCTGGAGCCTGCCTCCACGTTGTATACATCATCATGCGAAAAGGATACCATTTCGTCAAGAGAACAGTGCTCCAGCACAATCAGGGCTGTCAGCATTTTAGTAATGCTGGCCGGATAGTATGGCTGATTTTCATTCTTGCCATATAGAATGGTTCCTGTGTCTGCATCCATAAGGACACCGCCGTCTGCCTGGATAGACACATCTGTTGGCCAGAGGGGCGCTCCCAGCGCTGCTACGGGCACTAGGCCCACGCTTAAGCAGATGCAAATAAGGAGCATTAACAATCGCTTCATCCAAATATTCTCCAATTCTGTGAATCACAAAGGGCGCGCAAAAGCGCAAACCAGCCGCAGAAATTTCCGGTAAAAGGGAATACACACGGCATATTATAAGAAATAGTATAAAATATTTCTGTCCTTAAGTAAAGACTGATAAAATTATCCCCTTTCTTTTTTCATATGCTTCATAGTCAGAGCGAGGCAGATTCCAAAAAGAAGGAGGGAAAGAAATCCGAAGAGAAGGGCAATCCTGCCGGCAGTATCCATGAAGAAGCCTTCCGGAACGATATTGATGAGCATATCGGTATCAGGATTCAAAATCCACAGATCATTGGTAAAGAAGATATGGTGAAATAGGACAAAGTACTTTGTAAAATTAGCAGATATAACTAAAGCCAGGACTGTGACGGCTCCAAAGAACAGACCGGTGCCAGCACAGAGGGAGGGCCACAGGACACGCTTCATCCAGGCTCTGGTAAAAGCCATAAAAAGCAGAAGGACGGCGGAAAGGCCCAGGCAGACGCGGCGGATGAATATGGCTTTCAGAAAGAGAGCCTGGACGTCCTCCATGTGGGCAATTTCCCTCTCGTTGAAAAATTCACGCTGCTCTCCACCCATGGTGGTTATAACGTGAAGATCCTGGCGGCGGCCTTTTAGATAATCCATCATTTGGCTGGTGACGTCCAGAAGATCCTCCATAGTCATTGGAGGAAGTCTGTCCAGTACATTGTATTTTGTGTATTCTTGTTCAAAATATCCGGGAGTCCAGTAGATTACTGCCTCCACGGAGGTGATGAAGAGGATAATCATTAAGCAGAACGCAGTGGTGATTCCAGATAATCGGTGTAAATATTTCATAGGGCCTCCTGTGGGTTTGATCGTAATAGAAACATATTCATGTAACAAAGAAAAGCCCAACCCCGCAGCTTCCTGTATCTGCAAAGTCAGACCTTTTAGTGCGCCTTCAGGGACTCGAACCCTGGACAAATAGATTAAGAGTCTACTGCTCTACCAACTGAGCTAAAGGCGCTTATGTTGCATTGTTTGGTTGATTGACATGTCCATTATTATAAGCGTAATGGGGAAGGATGTCAAGAATTAAATTAAATTTTAACAAAATATATTTTTGCCTTTGTGTCAGTAAATATTTATATTGTGGCCAGCAATGAGGGAGGGCGCCCCAAGCCCGCTTTAGGTACAATCTCCGAAAGCTATATGAAGTTTGAGACACCCACCTGCTTTCGTGGTTTACCGGGATTTTCGTACAATTTCTGTTATCAGCTCTTTAAACTGTTTCGATACCCGGTCTGCCGTTTCCTGTACTTCTCCATGATTCAGCGTTCCCTTTGACATTCCTGCTGCCATATTCGTAATGCAGGAAATACCGCATATTTCAATCCCCATATGCCTTGCCGCGATTGCCTCGCAGGCAGTACTCATGCCAACGGCATCTCCTCCCAGGGCTCTGCATAGACGCACCTCAGCCGGAGTTTCATAAGCCGGGCCGGTAAGTTGAACATACACGCCCTCTTTCAGGCTGATTCCTACTGTCTGTGCCGCATCTCTCACGACCTTTTTAAACTCTTCGCTGTAAACCTGGCTCATGTCGGGAAATCTTGGGCCCAGCTCATCTAAATTACTCCCAATCAGTGGACTTGGAACGCCTATGGCAATGTGATCCGTAAGCATCATAAAATCTCCGGCCTGAAATTCATAATTCAGTCCGCCTGCCGCATTGGTCAGAATCAGCTTTTTTGCTCCAAGCATCCCCATAAGCCGTGTTGGAAGAACCACGTCTGACATGGGATAGCCTTCGTAATAGTGCACCCGGCCCTGCATAATTACCACAGGAACCCCTTGAATATATCCAAATACAAATCTCCCCTTATGTCCGGCTACGGTGGAAACAGGAAATCCTTCAATTTCTGTATACGCAATGGTCTGTTCTATTTGGATTTCATCTGCATAATCTCCAAGCCCGGAGCCTAATATCAAGGCAGTTTCCGGTTTAAAATTTATTTTTTTTCTTACGCTTTCCAGGCATGTGGCCAATTTTTGATATTGCACGTTCATAATTTAAGTTTTTCTCCTTTTATGCTTGCCCTATAATGGAGGAAACAACAGCCTTTAATTTCTGATATTGTTCCCAGCTAATTAAGAGCTTATTTCCCTGTCTTGAGATATCTCCCTGTTCCTCAAATTTTTTTACAGCCCGGTTGATGGTTCTGACACAAAGCCCTGTTGCGTCAGACAATTCCTGTCTGGTTTCTCTGATGGTCAGAACTTCCTTTTTTGCATACTTTTCATATTCCTCAATAAAAAACATGGCTAGCCTGTCCGCCCCCTGAAGAAATAAATATGCCCTGCTTCGCCTGCTCTGCTCTAAAAGATATTCACCAACCAGCTTTGCCTCGTTTCTTAATGCCCTGATGTCTGTTTTTACCCATTTATCAAACTTTGCTTTCGGAATTTTCGCTATGGTACATGGGGTAATTGTAGCCAGTGTGGTGCAGTATTCCTTTAAATCCATGATGATTTCCATACCGCCCAGGGCATAAACCTTGTCGAACCGCATAAAATCATAGGCGATTCCATAGATACGGTAATCAATGGCTTTGACTCTGCCTTTGCCTATAAAATATATAGTATCTACCGGCGTATTTTCCCTGGTAAATATCACATCTTTTCCAAGACGTTCTATCTGAATGGATTCCAGCAGCCATAAAGGCGCTGTTTCAAAATACTGTTCAAACTGCTCTCTGCGGTCCTTGTCAATATCCGCCAAAAAAGGTAATGCCTGCTGTAAATATTTACATTCCATAATCTTACCTCTGCAGTTCTTTCCACAGTTCTTCTTTCACTGAATCCTCCGCGAAGGCTGCAGAAACGGCATTTCTCATTAGAAGCCTTATCTCATCATCCTGAATCCCGTAATTCCTTTGTATAAATTCCAGCTCTTTTGTAATGGTTGTGTTGCTTACCGTCCGGTTATCCGTATTAATTGTAACACATAAGCCTGCGTTCATAAATTCCCGGATCGGGTAATTTGTTTTATCATCTATGGCTTTCGTCTGCATGTTGCTGATTGGACACATCTCAATTCCAATCCCCCGCTCCCTGCAAAGCCCTATGGCTTCTCTGTTTCCTCTTAATGCAATTCCATGTCCGATACGCGCCGCCCCACATTCTACTGCGGTAATTACGTTTTCAACGCTTCCGCACTCTCCTGCGTGGATGGTAAAAGGCATACCCCACCGTTTTGCCTGTTCAAAAAGCTCGGTGTAATGTTTCATAGGGAAGGCCGCTTCATTGCCGGCTAAATCTGCGGCGCATACGCCGCAACCTAAAAATTCTCTGCTGATTTTTAGCATTTCCAGATTCTGCTTTTGAGTGTGATGCCGCATGGCGCAGACAATGACGTTATAGTGGACGCCGCAGGCTGCCTTGGCCTCCTTAAGTCCGGTTAAAGCTGCTTCTATCACATCTCGGCAGTTAAGGGTTTCGTTGACGGACAGCAGCGGGGCAAAGCGCACTTCGATATACCGGATCTGCTCCTTTGCCGTCTCCAGCAGAAAATCCCTGCTGGCTTTTTTGATGCCTTCCTTCGTCTGCATACAGCTGAGGGGAAGCTCAAATTTTTCCAGATATTCCGCAAGATTTCCGCAGTGTTCACCTGCCTGCAGTTGATGGGCTTTAACATCCCTTTTCAGAAGCTCACATATACTTTTTAATGGAAGGGAGCCGTCCAGATGACAATGAAGATCGATTTTGGGAAGCTGCAATATTTCATTGTTCAGCATAGTATCTGTCTCCTTTTTCATTCACACAATAGAGATGAAACGTATCGCTTTTAGATGGAAAGAGGAAAACCCAGGCATTTCCTGTTGGGTCATAAAAAATGCCTGGGACTCCTTCCTTAAATTTGCTGTGTTATTTGATTAAATCAACGGTAACAATTTCTGTGGGAACATCAGTAGCATTTTCTCCTACCGTGTCGTTTGTTACTTTAATATCGCCATTTTTTAAGCCCTCATATAATTTATCATAGCGTTCCTGATTAAAGGTTTTAAATTTAGAGGTTTCCATTGGCAGCTGGATTCCGTCAGAGGACGCATCCAGAGTAACCGATTTTCCTCCCTCAAAGGTACCCTTATAGTAAGAATCAAGGGCGGAGTAAACAGAGCCTCCAAGATTCTTCATAGCAGAGGTAATGACGGTTGCGGATTCACCTGACTGGTCTACATCTACGCCGATTACTACCTTTCCAGCTGTCTCAGCAGCCTTCATAACTGAGTTTCCAACTCCGCCGCCACACGCGAAGATGCACTCGGTTCCTTCATTATACCAGGCCGCAGCTTTTGCGTTATTTTCCGGAGAAGCGTCGAAGTTGCCTACATAGGTATATTTTACAGTTACATCTCCTGGTGCGAGGCCCAGATCCTTTGCGGCAGCGTCAGCACCCTGGATATAGCCGTAACCAAAACGGATTACAGCAGGAACCGCAATTCCTCCCATGAAGCCTAACTGACGGTAGCCTTCCTCCACTGCTGCGTAGCCTGCAAGATAGCCTGCCTGCTCTTCTGCGTAGAAGATAGAAAGGACATTGTCCTTAATAACTTGATTTCCCTCCGGGTCAACTGGAGCCGCATCCAGAATAATGAACTTGACATCCGGATATTTTTCCTGCGCCTGATAGATTGGAACCTCAAACAAAAAGCCTGGGGTTACAATTACTTTTGCGCCGCCCTTTACTGCAAGCTCGATTGCATTTAAGCAGGCTTCATCTGATTTTTCTGTGGGCTTATAATATTTATGGGAGATGTTGTTGTCCTTTGCGTATTTTTCCAGTCCCTCCCATGAGCCCTGATTAAAGGATTTGTCATCAATGGTTCCTACGTCTGTAATCAAAGCCAGTTCGTAGCCGCTCGTTGTGTTTCCTGCCGCAGCAGACTCTCCGCTGGAAGCAGTCCCTCCGCTGGAAGCAGCCCCTGGCTTTTGTACGCAGGCAGTCATTGAAACCACCATTGCCGTTGCTAAAAACAAACTCATAATTTTCTTTTTCATTTTAATATCCTCCTTATTTAAAGGCTGCTTATATGCGCCTTTTTAATAGCTGTCTGATAGCTGCCCTTTGATAAGCGCTATGGCAGAGCTGGTTCCGATTCTGTCGCAGCCAGCTTCTATAAAGGCCACCATATCCTCTACGCTTTTCACACCCCCGGCAGCTTTGATTTTTACCTGATTGCCGATATGCTCCTTAAAGAGGAGCACGTCCTCCATGGACGCTCCGCCGGTTCCAAAGCCGGTAGAGGTCTTGATATAGTCGGCCTTACCCTCCGTAACAGCCCTGCACATAGCGATCTTTTCATCCCTTGTAAGATAGCATGTCTCAATAATGACCTTCAGAATCCGATCTCCAACTGCTTGTTTCAAGGCGCGGATTTCCTCTGTCACACCATCATAATTCCCGTTTTTCACATCCGTAATATTGATGACCATATCCACCTCATTTACGCCGTCCTCCAGGGCCTGCCTGACCTCCGCAAGCTTGGCTTTTGTGGCGCTGTATCCCAGGGGGAAGCCTACAACGGTGCAGATGTTGATTTTGTCCTTATAGGTATCATGAATTCGTTTGATATAACAGGGTGGAACACATACGGATGCTGTTTGGTATTTGATTGCTTCCTCACAAAGGGTTTGAATATCCTCCCAGGTTGCAAAGGCCTTCAGCAGAGTATGATCCACATGGCTTAAGATTTCTTGCGTTTTCATATACTTCTCCTTTAAAATAGCTTTTCTACATCCTCTTTTGTAACTCTGGCATAGACCAGAGGCTTTTCCTCAGGTTTTTCATCGCCTATCTGAATGGCCTCAAGATACCTCTTTTCAGCTGCCGCAAACAGGCTCTCATCGGATGCGTGCAAGGTGGCTATGATCTGGCCCTCCTTTACATAATCGCCAGTTTTGCTGTTTATAATAATACCTGCTGCATAATCAAGCTGACTTTCCTTTGTTTCTCTTCCAGCGCCCAGCATTGCTGAGGCAATGCCGCAGCTTTCCGCGTTCATACTTGTGATGTATCCGGTTTTTTTCGCAAAGACTGGATGAGCAAAGGGAGCCCTTGGAAATTTTCCAGTATCTCTGATAACAGATACATCTCCGCCCTGAGCTTCTACCATTGCAATCAGGCGTTCCAGCGCCTTTCCGCTGTCCAGTGCGTGCTGTGCCATATTCCGGCACTCCTTAAGGCTTCCCTTGTGGGCAAGGAATAGCATATTGGCCGCAAGCTGCAGGCAAACCTCTGTCAGATCCGAAGGGCCCTTTCCTTTCAAGGTTTCTACTGCCTCGATAATTTCCAGACTGTTTCCAATATTATGTCCAAGGGGAATATCCATATCCGTAATCAGAGCCACGGTTTTTTTGCCGGCGTTTTCTCCGATGGATACCATTTCCTTTGCCAGGGCGATGGAGTCCTCAACTGTTTTCATAAAGGCTCCGCTTCCGGTTTTTACATCCAGGAGGATGCCGTCGTTTCCGGCAGCCAGTTTCTTGCTCATAATGGATACCGCAATCAGAGGGATGCTGTCAACCGTTGCGGTCACGTCCCTAAGCGCATACAGCTTTTTATCTGCCGGCGCCAGATTGCCGGATTGTCCGATGACGCATAACCCCGTTTGATTGACTATTTCAAAAAATTTTTTCTCGTCCAGGGAGGTATGCATTCCCGGAATAGATTCCAGCTTGTCTACGGTACCTCCGGTATGACCTAGGCCCCTTCCGGACATTTTAGCAACCTTGGCTCCACAGGCTGCCACAATGGGGGCGATAATGAGGGTCGTTTTATCCCCCACGCCTCCGGTAGAGTGTTTGTCGATCTTGCTTCCCTCGATTCCAGACAAATCCACCATATCTCCGGAATGAGCTACCGCCTGAGTCATTGCAAGGGTTTCTTCCTCTGACATTCCCTTAAAGTACACAGCCATCAAAAATGCCGACATCTGGTAATCCGGTATGCGGCCTGCTACATACTCTGTTATCATATACTGCATTTCCTCTGCGGTAAGGGCCGCTCCGTTTCTTTTTTTCATGATTAAATCATACATTCTCATAATCTTTGTTCCCTTTCAAACCATACGTTATCTGCTTCCCTTATCATAAGGGATTCCTTCTGCTCTTGGCGCCTGAGAATGTTTAGATGCGAATGCAAGCACAATCAGGGTTGCGATATAAGGAATCATTTTATAAACTTCATTGGGGATTGGCAGGCTCTTTAATACGGGGATTGCGGAATATGCGCTTGCCAGCGTTTTCATGATTCCAAAAAAGAAGGCAGCCATAAAAATCTTGTTGCTTCTCCACTGTCCGAATATCAGAACCGCAATAGCCAGAAATCCGTAACCTGCCACACTTGCGTTAAAGTTCGTTGAGGTAGGAACCACGAATACCAGCCCTCCGATTCCTGCCAGGATGCCTGAGATGATAACGCCGGCATAGCGGATTCGATATACATTAACACCTACAGAGTCTGCCGCGCCCGGATGCTCACCGCAGGCCCGCAGCCTGAGACCGAACTTTGTCCGCTTGATAACAAAGGCGGCTACTGCGAAAATCAGAAGCCCAATATAGGTTGTAATATAGCTTTTCTGAAAGAATAGGGGTCCTATTACAGGAATATCTCCCAGCAGAGGAACCTTATTAAGCTGAAAGGTATCTGTAAACTGTATCTGCTGGATGCCCTGAATCATTCTGGCCGCGAAGATTGCAAATGCCGGCGCGAACAGGTTAAGGGCAGTGCCGCTGATTGTCTGATCGGCCTTCATGTTAATGGACGCGAAGGCATGGAGCAGGGAGAAGATTCCTCCGGTTACGCCTGCGATTAAAACCGCAAGCAACAACAGATCCTGACCACTCATTACGCTTTGGCACTGATTGATAAATAAAATCCCGGCAAAGGCTCCCATTACCATGATGCCCTCTAGAGCAATGTTGATAATACCGCTTCGCTCTGCGTACATTCCTCCAATGGCTACGATAAGAAGCGGGATTGCAAAATACATGGTTTGCTGCATAATAAAATAAACGATATTCATTCGTTCCCCTCCTTATTGACAGCGCCTGGTTTTATAGCTGCCCTCTCCTGAAGCCTGTGTATAAAATGTTTAAACAGTAAGGACAAGGCTCCGCAGTATATAATGACCGCAATAATCATATCAATGATTTCCGGCGCAAAGTTAAATAGCTGCATATTGCTTCCGCCAACGGTAATATAGCCTATAAATAATCCGGCAAACAGGATTCCGATGGGATTGGAAAGTCCTAAAAGAGCAACGGAAATTCCTGAAAAGCCTTCCGGGGAAAGTATATCCAGAACCTGAAGATACTTTCCTGAGTTTGCCAGATACAAAAGAGCGCCTCCAAGTCCCGCCAGCAGGCCTGCGATTGCCATAGAAAGCACAATGTTTCGTTTGGCATTGATGCCTGCATATTTACTCGCGTTGGGGTTCTGCCCACAGGCCTTTAATTCATAGCCAAAGGTTGTTTTATTTAAAATAATATAAATGATAATGACGGCCAGAATAACAATCAGGATTCCAATGTTAATGCTGCTTTGAGGAAAGATCCTATCCAGCCCCGCCTTGGGGAGGTTGGCCCCGGCAGCTACTGCCTGGGACTGGTTTTTGATTGGGTTGTAAACCGTTTTTTGAATCAGCATGTTCACAAGATACATTCCGATATAGTTCATCATAATCGAAGCGATTACTTCATTCACATTCATAAATGCCTTCAAAATACCCGGCACAAGCCCCCACAGCGCTCCCGCGGCCATTGCTGCCAGCAGCGCCACCATCCAGTGGATGCCTTCCGGCAGAAAGGTGAACTTTACTCCTACGAACACAGCGGCAAAGGCCCCTGCTGTAAATTGCCCTGAGGCGCCAATATTAAACAGGCCGGTTTTAAAGGCAAAGCCTACAGACAGACCGGTCATGATAATCGGCGTTGCTATGTAAAGCATCTGTCCGATTCCCTGAATCCCATCTGTAAAGCAGCCCTGAAGTATCATCATGAATCCTCCCATGGCCTGACTTGGGTTGCTGACCAGCAAAATGATCCATCCAAAAACCAGCCCGCATATGATAGCGAGAATGGAGGAACTAAAGTTTAACATTCCTTCTCCCTGAAAAATGCTGTATTTTTTACGCTTCATTGGGCACACTCCTTTTTGCTCCTGCCATGTACAATCCAAGCTCCTCTACCGTTACTTCCTTGGGATTTACATCCGCAACGATTTCGCCTTCGTACATAACGATAATCCTGTCACTTACATTCATAACCTCGTCCAGCTCCAAGGATACCAAAAGCACTGCCTTTCCGGCATCTCTCTGCGCAATCAGCTGCCTGTGGATGTATTCGATTGCACCCACATCCAGACCGCGGACGGGCTGTACGGCAATTACGATCTCTGGATTGCGATCCAGCTCTCTGGCTATGATTGCTTTTTGCTGATTTCCTCCTGACATTCCTCTGACGATGCTTTTTTCTTCCTGGCTGGATCGGATATCGAACCGTTGAATCAGCCCCTTCGCGTAGGCTCTTATAGCGTCAAATTTCAGAAAACCATGTCTTTGGAACCGGTCTGTATAATAGCTTTGTAAAATAAGATTCTCCTGAAGGGTATAATCCAAAACCAGCCCGTCCTTATGCCTGTCCTCAGGAATGTGGGCCATGCCGTCCAGGCATCTCTGGCGAATGCTCTCTTTCGTAATGTCCTTTCCATTCAAAAAGATAGTTCCCCCGTCAATGGGCGTCATGCCTGTTATTCCATATACAAGCTCCGACTGGCCATTGCCGTCGATTCCGGCTACTGTAAGGATTTCCCCTGCGCGAACCTGAAAGGAGACGTTTTTTACAGCCTCCTTCCCTCCGTGCTTTGCCTTGATGGTCATGCCCTGAACCTCCAGAACAGGTTTCCCTGGCCGAAGGTCTTTTTTGTCAATGATAAAGTTAACCTTTCTTCCAACCATCATCTCGGACATGGCCTCTTTGGAGGTTTCAGAAACCTCTACGGTTCCTATGAATTTCCCCTTTCTGAGTACGCTGCAGCGGTTGGCGGCTTCCTTGATTTCATTCAGCTTGTGTGTTATAAAAATGATGGATTTCCCTTCTGCTACAAGCTGTTTCATAACCTTTATCAGCTCTGTGATTTCCTGGGGAGTAAGTACGGCGGTAGGCTCGTCGAAAATGAGGATGTCATTATCGCAGTAAAGCATTTTTAATATTTCTACCTTTTGCTGCATTCCGACTGTAATATCCGAAATATAAGCGTCCGGATTAATTTTAAATTTGTATCGCTGGCTTAGCTCCATCACCCTTTTTTTGGCGTCCTCCATCTGAAGAACGCAGCCCCTTGTGGTCTCTCTGCCCAATACAATGCTTTCCAGTACGGTAAAGTTGTGTACCAGCTTGAAATGCTGATGCACCATTCCGATTCCAAGTGCATTGGCGTCATTGGGGTTGTTGATTTTAACCTCCCTGCCATTGATTTTGATCTGTCCCTCCTCCGGCTGATACAGGCCGAACAGAACACTCATGAGGGTGGATTTGCCGGCTCCGTTTTCTCCCAGCAGCGCGTGGATTTCGCCCTTTTTAACCTTCAACGTCACATTGTCGTTGGCTTTAAAGCTGCCAAACCGTTTTGTGATATTGTTCATCTCAATTACATAGTCCATGCTGTGCCTCCTTTCCTTTCAGTTATCTAAATTTGCTGGTCCGAAACCACAGGGCAGCAGTTCCTTCAGAGTAAAGATCTTGCATGCTTCAGGGCCGTCTGACAGAATGATCCGGAAGGTATCGGGATTACAAAATTCCATCATTACCTGCCTGCACACGCCGCAGGGCGCACATAAGACGTCTCCGGAATCCCCGGCTTTTCCTCCCACAATGGCAATTTTTTCAAATTCCCTTTCGCCCTCAGACACAGCCTTAAAAAATGCGGTTCTTTCTGCGCAGTTGGTAGGCGTATAAGCCGCGTTTTCAATATTACACCCATGGTAAACGGTCCCGCTTTTTCCAAGTAAAGCTGCTCCTACCTGAAATTCGGAGTAGGGGGTGTATGCCTTCAGCCTTGCCTTTTTGGCCTCCTGGAGCAATTCGTTATCATTCATAGAAATATCCTCTCCCTTTCTCTGTCTTTTAAAGCTGTCTGCCCTTCTTCGTTATTTTGGAGCCTCTGGGCATGTCCCATTCCCTGGCTTGCGAAAAATATCGTAAATTCTTACTATTTATATATATTATAAATGGTTATAAATAAATTATAAACGGAATAGGGCAGGCAAAAAAGGACTTGTGTCCTTTTTGTTCAAACCCGTATCCGATTTGTTGAAAATTGTTATTTTGTTGTGGTATTTTTGTGCGCATTGCATAGTTCATCTGGGGGACATGGGGATTTCTTCCGCAGAGAAGTTCTTTGTTTGCAGGCATCAGCCAAAAGGCGGCACCCTGCAGGTTTGCGGATGGTATAAAGCCTTGGGGAGATAATAAGGAAGGAGGCCGTAGTTTAAAGCTCAGTTTGGACCGAAGGGCTACGAGGGAACAGAAACAAAAGCAAAAAGTCCGACCCCGCAGCTTCCAATATCTGCAAAATCAGACCTTTTTCCTGCGCCTTCAGGGACTCGAACCCTGGACAAATAGATTAAGAGTCTACTGCTCTACCAACTGAGCTAAAGGCGCATAGCTTATTGTACATGAAACCTTACCGGTGACACGAACGCCATTATATCGCCTTAGAGCAAAAAAGTCAACACCTTTCGGGAAAAAATTCACAGAAAGCGTTATCCTGTTATTTTTTGTCCTTTTTCTTAACGCCGGAGCCTAAAAGCTTATTCACTTCCTGAAAGGAATGGCTGAGGCGGAGGGCTTTCTTGTTTAAATCTGTCTTGTCGCTGGTGGCCTGAAGCAGCTTTCGGGTAATAGCGGGAGGGAGCGCCATAGGTCCGTCTCCTTACTAACGATATTCTTACTATTAAAATATGAGCCCTCCCGGAAGATGGTGACAAAAGCCAGGCCTGTTTTGCCTGAGCGGCATCAGATGGATGCTTAAATTTTAGGTTTCCGTCTGGCAATGAGTTTGCAAATAGGCTTACCCTCGGAGGCAAATTTTAACTCATATTCCGTCATTACATTTCCCTGGATCATGGGGCTGCTGTGCAGATCAAAGGTGTGCTCGCAAATCTCCCAGCCGGTAGTGGGGATAGCCTCCAGGGAATATTCAAACAATCCCCGGTTGTCGGTTTTGAATTCCACTGTGCCTTGAGGCGCAAGTATCTTGTCATAGACAGCCATAAAGGCCGGCGAGGTAAGCCTGCGCTTGGCATGGCGATCCTTGGGCCAGGGGTCGGAAAAATTCAGATAGATGCGGCTCACCTCACCGGGAGCGAATATATTCGTCAGATCTCTGGCATCAATACACATAAAATAAATGTTGGAAAGCTCCAGCCCCTCCCTTTTTTGAAGTCCCCGTAAAAGCACGCTGGAATAGCGTTCGATGCCGATATAATTGGTATTTGGATGTAAGGAGGCCAATTCCATAATAAAGCGGCCCTTTCCCATGCCAACTTCTAGTTCCAGGGGATTGCTGTTGCCAAATACGTCAGCCCAGCTTCCGCGCTTTCTCTCAGGCTCATGGATGACAAAAGGGCTGGAGGCAATGACAGACTCGGCCCCCTTAATATGGCGTAATCGCATGTAGTTTCCTTCCTTTCCCCCGGCGCTTTTCCTGTCCTTTCAGGTCTGTCAGGATAAGAGACGCTGTTTGCATTACAGGCAGCTTGCGGGACTGATTTTGCAAGCAGTTGCGGTCATTATTTTATCATTTGAACCGGCCTATTGCAAGAAAATTTACTTTTTTCTTATTTTTCTGATTTTTTATAAAAAATAGTGCAAAATTGGAAAAAATCGATTATACTATACATAATAGGCGGAGATCTGCACATACTAAGGAGGAAAGCTTATGTCGAATTTTGAGCGGACGACCAGCTGGCAGCAGATTCAGCAAGGAGTCAAGGAAATAGAAGGGCTGCTGGGGCGAAATGAGTACAACCTTGTAATGGTGAAGGCAAGGCAGGTTTTAGAATGTATGGTCCGGTGCATGGCCGAAAGGGCGTGCCTGGTGGAGGGGGATCTGGCGGATACCATTGATCAGCTGTTTGAGAGCCGGTTAATCAGCAGAACCATGAAGGACAATTATCATACCATTCGAATACTGGGTAATAAAGCAGTTCATGAAGGGGACAATACGCCCTACGACGCGGATAAGGCTTATAAGCTGCTGACCCAGGAGGTCTATGGGTTTGCCAATGAGCTGCGGGGAAGGAGCTCGTCCGGGAACCAAATGGTGAGACCCGGACAAGGCCAGCGCTCATTTACCTCGTCCCGTGACAGGATGGTTGGACGTTCTGCCTCAGGGCAGCGCTCCGGACAAAGAGGCTTAAGTTCTACAGGAAACAGGCAGGGCAGCGCCCGGCAGGGGACGAGAAATGCCTATCAGGGCGCTGCCAGGCAAGGAACAGGCAGGAGAAAAAAGCGTAGAAGAGTGCCTCCCCTGTTTTATTTGCTGAGATTGCTGATTCCGGTTTTAGTGGTGATTCTCCTGGTTTTGATCATAAAATTTTTTATACCGGGCAAGGATAAAAAGCCTGATGTGACCACTACTGCTCCCACAGTGACCACAGCGGCCTTAGCTCCGCCTCCCACTGCACCCAATGAACCGCCTGCGCAGCCGGAAACAGAGCCGGCGGCAGCTGTTTATAAGATAAAGGGCAACGGGGTTAATGTACGCTCCGCTCCTTCTACCGACGCTGGCAGTACGGTTCTTGTACAGCTTGCCAATGGCACGGAGGTAGAATATGTGAAGCGTTATAACGACGACTGGGCGGTTATTAACTATGATGGTAAGGAGGCTTACGTTTCCAATCAGTATTTGGAGCGGACGGAGCTGGCAGCAGAAACCCAGAGCCTGCGGGAGGGGGAGGAAACAGTACAGCAGCAGGAATAGAAATAGATAGGATAAAAAGATGACAAAGGGGAAGAACAGAACTATATTCTTCCCCTTTACTTCGTCTCTGTGCAAAGAAAATGTTAAAAAAAAAGATTAATTTTGAAAATTCTATGGATTTTTAGAAAAAAAGTAGTATCATGAAGGAATGAATAGGAAAGGGGGACTGCCGTGTGGATATAGTAATTGACAAATTATCAGAGATTGAAGAAGCTGCCGATGCCATCATGGACGAGGCGGGAGTCCGCAAGAAGGCATTTGCCGTGGAGATGGAAAAACGGACGGCTTCCTTTGACGCTGAATTGGAAAAGGAGACAGCAGAAGAAATAGCCCGGATTCAGAAGGAAAAGGAAGCGGATATGAACGTCCTCCTGGCTAAGCAGACGGCTGAATACAAGGCGCTTTTGGAGGAGCTGGATGAAAATTACAATCAGTGCCATGAGAGCTATGTAAAGGCGCTGTTTCAGCAGATGATAAAGGAGTGATCGTATGGCCGGCCTGATTACTTACAGCGGCATTGCCACAAAGGTAAAGGCGATGGAGCGCTGGCATCTGAGAGAACGGCAGTTTGAGGAAATGTCGTCTCTGGAGACTGTGCCTGAGGCGGTTCAATATCTGAGAAGGTTTTTGCCATACCAGAAGATATTCGAGGGTGCAGAGGATAGGGAGCTTCACAGAGGGCTGATTGAACAGCGTCTGAACTGGTCTTTGTACCAGGATTTTGCCAAGCTTTACAAGTTTGCCAATATAAAGCAGAGACATTTTCTGGATTTGTATTTTATGAACTATGAAATCAGTATCTTAAAGACTTGTCTGAGGAATGTGGTTGGCAGAAGAGATCAGCGTCAGGATTTGTCTCTTTTTGAGGACTTTTTCAAGCGCCATTCGAGACTGGATCTGATGGCACTGTCACAGTCTGGATCTATGGAGGAATTGATTGCCGGTCTTAAAGGCTCTCCTTACTATGGGACTTTAAACGCCATGCTTCAGAAGGGGAATATAACTTTGCCCGCCTGCGAGACGGCTCTGGACATGCTGTATTTTAGAGCTATGTGGAGAATGAAGGATAAATACCTTCCGAAAAAGGAGCGGGAAATCCTGACCCAGTGTTTTGGAGCCAGAATGGATATGCTGAATCTTCAGTGGCTCTGCCGGGCGAAGAAGTATTACGCCCTGCCAGCCGGAGAGATCTATGCCTGCCTGATTCCTGTTCAGCTTCATCTGACCAGAAAGGAAATCAGCCAGATGGCGGAGGCCGAGGGCCTGCCCCAGCTTTACAGCCTCATAGGACAATGCTGGTACGGACGTCTGGGGAAGCTTCCTTTGGATGACGAGCCGGATATGGATCGCCTTACCAGGGAAATCGTTGATAAGGTGTATGAGATGACCAGCAGAAAAGACCCGTATTCCATTGCCATATTAAATTCCTATCTCTATCTCAAGGAAAGAGAAATCAGGCGTATCGTCAATACCATTGAGAAGATACGCTACGGAGTGGGAGCAAATGACGAGAGGGGGTTAAAACGTGATTGAAAAGATGAGGTTCCTAAACATTACAGGGCCGAAAGGAGATATTGACCGGGTGGTGGACACCTATCTGTCAAGGTATGAGATTCACCTGGAGAATGCCCTGTCGGAGCTTAAGACAGTAAAGGACTTAAGGCCTTATATAGAGGTAAATCCTTACAAAGAAGAGCTTGCCAGGGCAGGAGTCCTCATGGAGAGATATGGAAACCTGCTGCCGGAGCATTGCGGCGGGAGTATTTCCCTGGAGAAAGCGGTGGAGGTAATCCGGGAGCTGGATGGGAGACTCAAGGAGCTTACAGCCCGTAGGGATGAGCTGGCGGATCAAAGGAATGAGCTACAGGAATCCAGGGATAGGGTCGCTCCTTTTATTGGGCTGAATTACAATGTAAAGGACATCCTGAAGTTTCAATTCATTAAGTTCCGGTTCGGCCGTATTTCCAGGGAATATTATGAAAAATTTTCAGCCTTCGTCTATGACACCATTGATGCGGTGATGTTTAAATGTGAGGAAGAAACGGATTATGTGTGGGTCGTTTACTTTGTGCCTCAAAAGCTGGCGGATAAGATTGACGCTATCTATGCGTCTATGCATTTTGAGCGGTGCTACCTGCCGGACGAATATGAGGGAACTCCTGTGGAGGCAGGCCATGTGCTGGACAGCCGGATACGGGAGCGGCAAAGTCAGATTGACCAGATCGAGCGGGAGATACAGGAATATGTAAGCAGCAGGAAGGAGGAACTGACCGCTGCCTGGAACCGGATTTCCTCTTTTTCCACCAACTATGATGTGAGAAAGCTTGCAGCTCTTACAAAGCATGATAATCACAATTTCTATATTCTCTGCGGCTGGATGACGGAAGGGGATGCCAAAAGCCTGCAGAAGGAGGTGGAAAATGACGAGGATACCTTCTGTATCATTGAGGATGATCATGATAATATTATGAGCAGTCCTCCTACCAAGATGAAGAATCCGGGGCTGTTTAAGCCTTTTGAAATGTTTGTGGAGATGTATGGCCTGCCTTCCTATACAGAGCTGGATCCCACCATTATCATTGCGGTAACTTATTCAGTTCTCTTTGGATTTATGTTCGGTGATGCGGGACAGGGGCTGTGCCTTTTGATCGGCGGATACCTTTTGTACCGGTTTAAGAAGCTTCGTCTGGCAGGAATCATATCCTGCTGTGGTGTGTTCTCCGTCATCTTCGGCCTGCTGTTCGGCAGCGTTTTCGGATTTGAGGATTTATTGGAGCCTGTGTGGCTGAGGCCCCAGCAGGCTATGACGGATCTGCCCTTTATCGGGAGACTGAACACGGTGTTTGTAGTGGCTATTGCCATTGGTATGGGAATTATTCTCATGTGCATGGTGTTCAATATTATCAACAGCCTCCGTTCCCATGATGTGGAGAGAACTTATTTTGATACCAACGGCGTGGCGGGATTGGTGTTCTACTTTGCGCTGGCTTCTGTGGTTGTGCTGTTTATGACAGGCAAGCCCCTTCCGGCTGCTTTCATCCTGGTGGTAATGTTTGTGATTCCGCTGCTTATTATATTTTTTAAGGAGCCGCTGACTGCATTTGTAGAAAAGAAGTCGGAAGGAATCGAGGGCGGTGTGGGCATGTTCATTACCCAGGGGATTTTTGAGCTGTTTGAGGTGCTTTTAAGCTATTTTTCAAATACTCTGTCATTTGTCCGGGTGGGCGCTTTTGCGGTGAGCCATGCGGCTATGATGCAGGTAGTGCTGATGCTTGCAGGGGCAGAGGCAGGCGGTTCGGTAAACTGGGGAATCGTAATTGGAGGAAACCTGTTTGTCTGCGGCATGGAGGGGCTGATTGTAGGCATCCAGGTGCTTCGTCTGGAATACTATGAGCTGTTCAGCCGGTTTTACCGGGGAAGCGGACGTGCCTTTGAGCCATATGGAAAAGCGGTGCAGCAGCGGTAGACAAAGACCGGTAAAAAATAGGATATGAAAAGGAGATATGAGAGATGAGTTTATTGGTAAAGATGACACTTACGGCAGCGCTGGTTTTAAGCGTAGCAGTTCCCTTCGGGGCCTTTGCGGCGGGAGAGAGGACGAAGGGAAGGTATAAGACGGCTCTGGCTGTGAATTTGCTTATGTTTTTTGGAACATTGGCCTTTGCGGCTGTGCTTATGTTTTCCGGGAATGCCATGGCGGCTGAGGGAGCGGCAGCAGCTGGAAAGGCTTCTGCCGCTGGGATGGGATATCTGTCTGCCGCTTTGTCCACAGGGCTTTCCTGCTTGGGAGGCGGTATCGCTGTGTCTGCGGCAGCTTCTGCTGCCCTGGGAGCAATCAGCGAGGACAGCTCCATACTTGGTAAATCCTTAATCTTCGTAGGTCTTGCCGAAGGTGTGTGTCTCTATGGCCTGATTATTTCTTTTATGATTCTGGGTCAGCTGTAAGACTATGAAGATGTATCTCATAAGTGACAATATTGACACTCTGACTGGCATGAGGCTGGCCGGGGTGGAGGGCATGGTGGTTCATGAGAGGCAGGAGCTAAAAGAGGCTCTTGATAAGGTTCTGGCTGATAAATCCATCGGCATTATATTGCTGACTGAGAAGTTCGGCAGGGAGTTTCCGGAGATAATTGATAATGTGAAGCTGGAGAGAAAGCTTCCTCTGATTGTGGAGATTCCCGACCGCCATGGGACCGGCCGCAAGGCGGACTTTATCACCTCTTATGTAAATGAGGCCATAGGGCTTAAGCTGTAAATGTTCCTTTCCGGAGGGGGGCAGAGGGGCCTAAGCGTCATTATTTAAATAGAAAGCAGGTGAGGGGCTTGACAACAGAGGAGAAGCTAAAGCATTTTCAGGAAATTTGTATGACGGATGCCAGAGAGCGCAGCGGGAAGATGCTGGATGATTATATGAGCGCCCTGGAGACTACCTATGAGGAGCATGTTGCCGACGGGAAGCGCCGGGCCAGGATGCAGGTGGAGGCTGAGACGGAAAAGCTGGAGCGGGAGATCAATAAGCGGCTTTCCATCGGACAGCTGGATTTGAAGCGTGAGCTGAGCCGCAGGCAGGAGGAGCTTAAGGATAAGCTTTTCGTGGAGCTGAGGGACAGGCTGGCTAACTTTATGGAAACCCAGGAGTATCAGCAGCTTTTGGAGCGGCAGGTGAAGGCTGCCAAGGAGTTTGCGGGAGATGAGGAAGTGGTGATTTACATGGATCCGTCTGATGCGGACAAGGTACAGCGGATAGCCCTTCATCATAATGCTATGATCAAAATAAGTGAGTATTCCTTTTCAGGCGGTACCAGAGCGGTTCTGCCTAATAAGCACATACTCATTGATAACTCATTTGAGACTAAGCTTCGTGAGGCCCGCCATGAGTTTAAATTTGAATTAGGAGGTAAGTAAAGTGGCTAAGACGGGTGTGATATACGGTATCAATGGTCCTGTCGTTTCCCTCCAGGGAGATCCTGGGTTTCAGATGAACGAGATGGTTTATGTGGGCAGGGAAAATCTGGTGGGGGAGGTCATTGGACTTACTTCGGAAAAGACGACCATTCAGGTTTACGAGGAAACCAGCGGCCTTAAGCCGGGGGAAATAGTGATAGGCACAGGCTCTCCCGTATCTGTAACCCTGGCTCCGGGAATATTGAACAATATATTTGACGGCATTCAGCGGCCCTTAACGGAGATTGCAAAGGGCAGCGGCTATTATATAAGCAGAGGTATATCGGTAAACAGTCTGGATACGGATAAGAAATGGGATACACATTTGACGGTGAAAAAGGGCGAGAGGCTCATGCCGGGCGCTATCATCGCGGAAGTTCAGGAGACCAGAGCCATCGTTCATAAAGTGATGGCTCCTCCTGATACTGAGGGCTATGTGCTGGATGTGGTTTCGGATGGACTGTATACCATTGAGGAGCCGCTTTTAACCCTGCAGCTGATGGATGGAACCGAGAGAAAGCTGACGATGACTCAGAAGTGGCCCATCCGTATTCCAAGGCCTGCAGCCAAACGGTTTCCTGCTGTGAAGCCGCTGATTACAGGACAGCGTATTCTGGATACCATGTTCCCTCTGGCTAAGGGAGGGACGGCTGCCATTCCGGGCGGCTTTGGTACAGGAAAGACCATGACCCAGCATCAGGTGGCGAAGTGGGCGGATGCGGATGTAATTATCTATATTGGCTGTGGCGAGCGGGGGAATGAGATGACCCAGGTTTTGGAAGAGTTTTCAAAGCTGATAGATCCTAAAAGCGGCAATCCTCTTATGGACAGGACAACCTTAATAGCCAATACCTCTAATATGCCTGTGGCTGCCCGTGAGGCCAGCCTCTACTCAGGGCTTACACTGGCTGAGTATTACAGGGATATGGGATATCATGTGGCTATTATGGCCGATTCTACCTCCCGGTGGGCAGAGGCGCTGCGTGAGCTGTCAGGACGTCTGGAGGAGATGCCTGCTGAGGAGGGCTTTCCCGCATATCTGGCATCCAGATTGTCGGCCTTCTATGAGCGGGCGGGCATGATGCAGAATCTGAATGGAACGGAAGGCTCTGTGACAATTATCGGAGCGGTGTCTCCTCAGGGAGGTGATTTCTCCGAGCCGGTGACTCAGAATACTAAGCGCTTTGTGCGCTGCTTCTGGGGATTGGATAAATCTCTATCCTATGCGAGGCATTTTCCTGCCATCCACTGGCTTACCAGCTATTCAGAGTATATAAACGATCTGGCCCCCTGGTATATGGATCATGTAGATAAAAAATTTGTGCATAACAGAAACCGCCTGATGGCAATTCTGAACCAAGAGAGCAGCCTGATGGAGATTGTAAAGCTGATTGGGGCGGATGTTCTTCCGGACGACCAGAAGCTGGTGCTGGAAATAGCCAAGGTAATCCGTGTAGGCTTTCTGCAGCAGAATGCATTTCATAAGGACGATACCTGTGTGCCGCTGGAGAAGCAATTTAAAATGATGGAGGTAATTCTGTACCTTTATAAGAGATCCAGAACCTTGATTTCTATGGGTATGCCTATGTCTGTCCTTAAGGAGGAGGATATTTTTGATAAAATTATTTCCATCAAATATGATGTGCCGAATGACAAGCCGCAGATGTTTCAGGAATATATGAAGCTGATCGATGAATTCTACAATCGTGTAATGGAGCGGAATGCATAGAGGAGGGACGGACGCATGGCAATAGAATATCTTGGTTTAAGTGAGATCAATGGCCCTTTGGTCGTCCTGGAGGGCGTTCAGAATGGGGCTTATGACGAGATTGTGGAGATGACTGTAGGGGGCAATGTCCAAAAAATCGGACGTATTATTGAAATTTACGGTGATAAGGCTATCATACAGGTCTTTGAGGGTACGGAAGGCATGGCGTTGAGAAATACCCATACAAGGCTTACGGGGCATCCCATGGAAATTCAGGTATCGGAGGAAATGCTGGGCCGAACCTTCAATGGTATCGGACAGCCTATAGATGAGCTGGGGGATATTATATCCGATGTGAAGCTGGATATTAATGGAAAGCCCCTAAACCCGGTGACAAGAGAGTACCCAAGGGATTATATCAGAACCGGTATCTCCGCCATCGACGGACTGACTACGTTGATACGGGGGCAGAAGCTGCCGATTTTCTCAGGAAACGGCCTTCCCCATGACCAGTTGGCCGCCCAGATTGTACAGCAGGCTTCCCTGGGGGAACATTCCGACGAGAAGTTTGCCATCGTATTTGGGGCGATGGGCGTTAAGTATGATGTGGCTGATTTTTTCCGAAGAACCTTTGAGGAGAGCGGTGTGTCGGAGCATGTGGCCATGTTTGTAAATCTGGCAAATGATCCGGTGGTAGAGCGTTTGATTACGCCGAAGATAGCCCTGACCTTAGCGGAATATCTGGCTTTTGAAAAGGGAATGCATATTTTGGTTATACTTACGGATATGACCTCCTATGCGGAGGCTATGCGTGAGGTTTCCTCCTCCAAGGGGGAAATTCCTTCCAGAAAGGGCTTTCCAGGTTATCTCTACAGTGATTTGGCTTCGCTTTATGAGAGAGCGGGAATTGTGGCAGGAAGGCCGGGCTCAGTGACCCAGATTCCGATTCTTACCATGCCCAACGATGATATTACCCATCCCATTCCTGACCTAACCGGGTATATAACAGAGGGTCAGATCGTACTGGATCGCCAGTTACACGGCCAGAATGTGTATCCGCCTATTAATGTGCTGCCTTCCCTGTCCCGTCTTATGAAGGATGGTATCGGCGAGGGCTATACCAGAGGGGATCACCAGGATGTGGCGAATCAGCTTTTCTCCTGCTATGCCAAGGTAGGAGACGCCAGAGCCCTGGCATCTGTTATTGGTGAAGATGAGCTGTCGCCCATTGATAAGAAGTACCTGGAGTTTGGAAGGGCCTTTGAGGAGCAGTTCGTGGGCCAGTCTCCCCATGAGAACCGGACGGTTCTGGAAACTCTGGACATCGGCTGGAGACTGCTGGGGATGATGCCCAGAGCAGAGCTGGATCGTATAGATACTAAGATTTTGGATCAGTATTATAAGCCGGAGCAGGAGGGGGAGTCACTGCACTAAGCGGTCAAGAGACGCCCGCTAAGAGCCAGTGACATGCATCGCGGGCGGGTGGCAAGAGAGGCCGCAGCCTGCGCATTATGAAGGAGGATGTAAATGGATCCGAATACGTTTCCTACAAAGGGCAACCTTATACTGGCCAGGAATTCCCTAAAACTGGCCAATATGGGCTATGGGCTTATGGACAAAAAGCGGAATATCTTAATTCGAGAGCTGATGAGCCTGATAGACGAGGCCAAGGGTATTCAGTCGGAGATTGATACCACCTTTAAGGCAGCCTATGCAGCCCTTCAAAATGCTAACATTGAGCTGGGTATTCATTATGTTCAGGAAATCGGCGCTTCTGTACCTGTGGATAAGCGGGTAAGAATTAAAGCCAGAAGCATTATGGGAACGGAGATTCCCCTGGTGCAGCATGAAGAGCAGCCTATGACGCTAACTTATGGCTTTTACAACACTACCGAGTCCCTGGACGAGGCCAGATATCATTTTGAGAAAGTAAAGGAGCTGACCATAAGGCTGTCTATGGTGGAAAATTCTGCCTACCGCCTGGCTAATTCCATAAAAAAAACACAGAAGCGGGCCAATGCCCTGAAAAATATTACGATTCCTCATTATACAGAGTTAAGTAAATCCATTTCCAATGCCCTGGAGGAAAAGGAGAGAGAGGAATTTACCAGATTGAAGGTAATTAAGAGGACGAAGGTCAGGGGGTGAAGGGAGAGGTTCCTATGTATACGTTTGATGATCTTCGAAGGATTATTGCCAGGCTGCGTTCTGAGGATGGCTGCCCCTGGGACAGGGAGCAGACCTTTGAAAGTCTTAAAAAATGCCTGGCCGAGGAGGCCGGAGAGGTGTTTGAGGCTGTGGATAATAAGGACATGGACAACCTCTGTGAGGAGCTGGGTGACGTGCTTCTTCAGGTAATGTTAAACAGCCAGATAGCGGAGGAACAGGGGGCATTTACCATCAGCCAGGTGATTGACGGATTATGCCGGAAAATGGTGCGCAGACATCCCCATGTTTTCGGAAATATGAAGGTAAATTCAGTGGAGGAGGGAGTGGCTCTTTGGAATCAGATAAAAATGCAGGAAAAAGCCAAAAAACCTTGACAAATTATAGTAAAAAGGCTATAAATGATTAAGTACACTAGACATTAAAGGGTAACGAATCCGGGGCCTGCCCCGACCATATTTAGGAGGAAAATTTGATGAACAAGACAGAATTAATCGCAGCAGTAGCGGAGAAAGCAGAGCTTTCTAAGAAAGACGCGGAGAAGGCAGTTAAAGCTTTTACTGATGCAGTATCTGAAGAACTGGTTAAAGGCGGCAAGGTTCAGCTGGTAGGCTTTGGTACATTTGAGGTAGCTGAGAGAGCGGCAAGAGAGGGAAGAAATCCCAAAACCGGAGACACAATGGTGATTGCTGCTTCCAAGACTCCAAAATTCAAAGCTGGCAAGGCTTTAAAGGATGAGGTTAACAAATAATCCATGAGATTGGATAAATTTCTGAAGGTTTCCCGCTTAATTAAACGCAGAACAGTAGCGAATGAGGCCTGCGATGCCGGACGCGTGCTGGTGAATGACAAGCCGGCCAAGGCATCCCTTAATGTAAAGCCTGGTGATATCATTGAAATTCAGTTTGGGACCAAAGCTGTGAGAGTGGAGGTTCTGGAGGTGCAGGAGACTGTGAAGAAGGATGAGGTCAAGGAGCTTTACCGTTATATTTGAGACTGAAGTTCAATTAAAAGTCATAGAATGGCCAACCTCCCCATATATTTAACTTAGGTTAGATATATGGGGAGGTTTTTGCATGGAAGAAAAAATCGGAGGCAGCCGCCAGCATAAGCTTATATTGCAGAACCGGTCTGCGGGAAATATAACAGGTATCTGTGATGTGGTATCTTTTGATGAAAATGCCGTTGTTCTGGACACGGATATGGGGCTTTTGACGATTAAAGGAAAAGAGCTTCATGTCAGCCGTCTAACTCTGGAAAAAGGTGAGGTGGATATTGAAGGAACCATTGATAGTATGGTGTATAGCTCTAACGAGGCTTTGAGAAAATCAGGCGAGTCCTTGTTTACACGCTTATTTAAGTAGTGAATGGAAGCAAAGCTTTAAGGCAGAGGCGGCAAAGGCACATCATGACCTGTTGTGCAAAGCTATGAAATGCCGTCCGTTAAAAGTCATTAAGTGTTCATAAGGAGGAGTTTCAGAATATGAGCGTCAGGATTCAGTATGAAGGCTGGCTGATGGTGCTGAGTTTGATAACAGGGGCCTGGCTGATGCTGGCCTATGATACGCTGCGGGTATTCCGTCTGATTATCAGGCACGGCTCTTTTTGGACAGGGCTGGAGGATTTTCTGTATTGGCTTTATGCAGGTTTTGTGACATTTATCCTTCTGTATGAACAAAATGACGGAGTATTCAGAGCCTATGTGATTATAGGAGTGTTCGGAGGCATGCTTTTATATGACCGCCTGGTCAGCAGATTTTTTTTTAAGTGCTTGAAAATGCTTGGAAAATGCTTTAAAATGAAATGTAAGAAGAATCCAATGGACAAGGAGCAGAGACAGAAGTCGGGAAGAACTGGTGAGTGATAGATGAAATCCTATGGAAAATCGAGGCGTGTAAGGCGTGACAAGTGGGCAAACCGGATGGCGATTATGGGGATTACCTTAGTTGTGATGTGCCTTGCCATTGCTATTAATATAAAGGGGGCTGATTTAAAGCGGTCTGATGAAGGCTACCGTATAAGGGAAGAAAATCTAAATTCCCAGGTAGGCCTAGAAAAGAAAAGAACCGAAGAGCTTCAGGAATACAAAGTATATGTAAAGACCAAGCAGTACGCCGAGGAAGTAGCCAAGGAAAAGTTGGGGCTAGTAAAGCCGGATGAGCTTTTGTTAAAGCCCTCCCGGTAATGCGAAAAACGGCGAATAATTTTCAGAAAAACAGTACATAAAGCGACATTTATTTCCCTTCCTGGTGCGTATACTGTATGTTACGCAAAGCGAGGAGGGATTTTTTGTGTTTTCAAGGAAGAAGGAAGTATCGGTTAATTCGGATGTGAATTATTATACTGCCAGAAGACTGGGAGATATGGCTCAGTCCTTAAGCCAGCTGGCCAAAGCCTTTGATGACGAAATAGAGAGCCAGGGACAGCTTACCAGGGAGGATGGATTGTCAGCACTGCAGTCCTCTGCTGCCTTAGTGTGCGAGGATTGCAGTAAGTGCAACCTATATGCAGACAGCGAAAAGGAAGATAGTTATTATCTGTATTACCTTCTGAGAGCCTTTGAGCAAAAGGGACGGATCGATTTTGAGGACATGCCTAAGATGTTTCAGACCAGGTGCAGAAAGCGGGAGGCCTATCTGGGACATTTGAACCGGAGCCTAGGACGGGCTACCATGAACCTGTCTTGGAAGAACCGGTTTCTGGAGAGTAGAGACGCGGTGATATCCCAGTTTCGTGAGATGGCAGTGATATTAGAGGAATTTTCCCACCAGATCGATCAGGCTACGGATATTTCGGCGGAGTACGAATACATATTGAAGAAGCAGTTCCGGCGTTATCATATGACAGTAGGAAAGCTTTTGCTGCTCCAGTATGAGAATGGACAGAAGGAAGCTTTTCTCACAGTCAGGACAAGCGGCGGACGGTGTATTACGGCCAGAGACGCTGCGGAGCTTATGAGCGATGTGATGAAGGGAACCAGGTGGAGTCCGGCCAGGGACAGCCGGAGTATTATCACCAGGCAGTATGGAACTGTGCGCTTTCTGGAGGACGGAGGCTACCGGATTCTGTTCGGCGCGTCCAGAATTCCCAGGCAGGGCGAGAAGTGCTCCGGGGATAACTATACCTTCTGTGAGAGCCAGGGAAGTCAGGTGGTTATGAGTCTTTCTGACGGTATGGGGTGCGGGGAAGCTGCTTCCAGGGAGAGCAGGCAGGTGGTGGAGCTGACAGAGCAGCTGTTGGAAACCGGATTTTCTACCAGGGCGGCTCTTAAGCTGGTGAATACCGTTCTTTTGCTGGCAGGGGCGGAGCAGCATCCTGCTACTCTGGATGTGAGCTGCATCGATCTTCATACGGGTGTTCTTGAGGTGATGAAGCTGGGAGCGGTTCCTACATTTATCCTTGGTGAGGAGGGGGTGGAGATACTGGCGGCAGGGGAGGTGCCTGTAGGAGTGATGAATGGAGTGGAGCCTGTGCTGCTGTCCAGAAAGCTGTGGGAGGGCAATCAGGTTGTAATGGTAACGGACGGGGTGCTGGACGCTCTGCCAGGAGATGATAAAGAGCAGGCTATGGGAGCGTTTCTGGAAAGTCTGGGGGAGATGACGCCCCAGGAGCTGGCAGATCGGATTTTGGAGTTTGCTGTGTCCTGCATACCGGCCCCAAGAGATGATATGACGGCTTTGGTGGCAGGCTTGTGGAGAAGAAAGAGCTGAATTTTCTCCTGGCCGGTCTTGCATAGAGAGGAAAATGCGGGTATAGTATAGGAATGATATAAGGAAAGCTCTGTTTATGGAAGAGAGACTTGGTAATTAAGCGTATTTGCAGGTGGAATGAAGTGGAAGGGTTTGAAGCGAAGTTCAGGAAAACCGTGAAGGAATATCATATGCTGGAGCCGGGAGACCGGGTTATTGCGGCAGTTTCAGGAGGGGCAGATTCCGTCTGCCTCTTAGCTCTGTTAAAAGAGATGCGTGCAAGCCTTAAGCTTTGCCTTCGGGCGGTTCATGTCCATCACGGGCTTCGAGAGGGGGAGGCAGACAGAGACGCGGAATTCGTTTCTGAGCTATGTTCCGCCTTGGGTGTCCCCTGTCATATCATAAGAGTGGATGTGAGAAAACTGGCAGAGGAAAAAGGGATGTCTGAGGAAGAAGCGGGCAGGTATCTACGGTATGAGGCTTTTGAGCGGGAGGCGGCGGCCTGGGAGGAAGAAGAGCCGGAGGAAGGACCGGGCCTGGTACGGGTGGCTGTGGCCCACCAAAGGGATGACCAGGCGGAGACGATTCTCCATAATATGTTTCGGGGAAGCGGGCTTCATGGCCTTCGAGGTATCCCTTATGTAAGGGGAAGAATTATCCGTCCGCTGCTGGACGAACCAAGGGGGGAGATTCTTCAGTGGCTGTCCGAAAAGGGGCTTTCCTTTGTGGAAGATTCTACCAACAGCGAAGGCTGTTATACCCGTAACCGTATTCGAAGCAGGATTCTGCCCCAGATCGAGAGTGAGGTAAACCAAGGCGCAGTAGGAAATATACTGCGTCTGGGACGGCTGGCGGACCAGGCGGATCAATACCTGAGGGAGCAGGCCGATCTGTGGATTAAACGCTATGTGAGAGGGGGAGAGCCTGCTGTACCTGTAAGGGCTTCTTTTGATGGAGGGCAGAGCCAGAAACTGAATACAGAGAGTTTGGGGGAGGCCGGAGACGCTGGGGCAGAGGGGATTTTGATCCCTGCAAAGGAGTTCCTCGCCCAGCCGGAGATTATCCGCTCCTATATTGTCCTGGAGCTTTTAAAAACCCTTTCGGGGCATGCCAGGAACCTGGGAGAGCGCCATGTACAGCAGGTTCTGGAGCTTTTTCTGCGTCCTGTGGGCAGGAAGGTAAAGCTTCCATACTATCTTACTGCCAGGAAAGAATATGAGGGGGTATTCCTGGGGTTCTCTTTTTTCGAGGGGAAGCAGCGCGGCTTCATATGCCCCCAGGTAAAGACCAGGATATTTTCTTGTGAAAAAGGAGCAGAATTTCCGAAAAAAATGTATACGAAATGGTTCGACTATGATAAAATAAAAGATACGCCCGTGGTGCGAACCAGGCAAACAGGGGATTTTATTACTCTGTCAGACGGAAAAACCAAGACAGTAAAGCGGTTTATGATTGATGAAAAAATACCCAGACAGATGCGGGATGAGATTCCTCTTCTGGCAGATGGGAGCCATGTGATGTGGATTATGGGCTACCGTATCAGCCAGTTCTATAAGATAGAGGCAGATACAAAGCGTATATTTGAGGCCTGCGCCATTTACCCGGCTAAAGAAGTAAACAATAATAACGGAGGATAAGAGGATGGCAGATAAAATTCATGTATTGCTGACAGAGGAGGAGGTTGATAGACGCATCAATGAAGTAGCGGCACAAATCAGTGAGGATTATGCAGGCAGGGAGATTCACCTTATCTGTATTTTAAAGGGCGGGGTTTTCTTTACCTGTGAGCTGGCAAAAAGGCTGACTGTGCCCGTATCTATGGATTTTATGTCTGTTTCCAGCTATGGGGCAGGGACGGAGTCCAGCGGTGTGGTGCGGATTGTAAAGGATTTGGATGAACCTTTGGAGGGAAAGGATGTACTCATCGTGGAGGACATCATTGATTCTGGTAGAACCCTGGCCTATTTAATTGAGGTTCTCAAGCAGAGAGGGCCAAAGAGCATAACCCTGTGTACGCTTTTGGATAAGCCGGAGCGACGGGTAAAGAAGCAGGTGACAGTGAAATATACCTGCTTTACCATACCAGATGAATTTGTGGTGGGATATGGTCTTGACTATGACCAGAAATACCGTAACCTGCCCTATATCGGAGTGGTGGAGCTGGTTGGTAAATAAACAGAAAAGTAAGGTCTAAGGAGGCAATTTGTTGAGACAGCAGCAGACATTCAGAGGTTTTATATTTATTCTCCTGATGCTGATTTTAATCGTCACGGCAGTGCGGCTGCCCTATGCAAGACAGGCGGATAAGGTCAGCAATCAGGATTTTATCGCGATGCTGGAAAATGGCCAGGTGGCGGAAGCGGTCATTCGCCAGAATCCTCAAACTCCTACGGGAGAAGTGGCGGTGACGCTGGCAACTGGCGAGGTGAAGCGTCTTTATGTTACAGATGTAAAGGATACGGAGAAGCTTTTAAACGATCATAATACGGAATATACGGTATTAGATGTTCCCCAGGAGAATTATCTGGTGACGATTATCCTGCCCTTTGCGCTTTCCATCATTGTAGTGGTGATCATTATCATGGTAATGAACCGCAATGCCAGCGGGGGCGGAGCCAATGCCAGGATGATGAATTTTGGAAAAAGCCGGGCTCGAATGAGCCGGGACAGCAAGGTGAATTTTGGAAATGTGGCAGGGCTGGTTGAAGAAAAGGAGGAGCTGGAGGAGGTAGTGGACTTCCTTAAAAATCCCCAGAAATACACCAGCGTGGGGGCCAGAATCCCTAAGGGACTGCTTTTGGTAGGGCCTCCCGGAACTGGTAAAACCCTTCTTGCTAAGGCGGTAGCCGGTGAGGCGGGGGTTCCCTTCTTTTCTATCTCAGGCTCCGACTTTGTGGAAATGTTTGTAGGCGTGGGCGCTTCCAGAGTCCGGGATCTGTTTGAGGACGCCAAGAAAAATTCCCCCTGCATTGTATTTATTGATGAGATTGACGCAGTTGCCCGCCGCAGAGGAACGGGTATGGGCGGTGGTCATGATGAGAGAGAGCAGACACTAAACCAGCTTCTGGTGGAGATGGATGGTTTTGGAGTGAATGAAGGAATTATCGTAATGGCTGCCACTAACCGTGTGGATATTTTGGATCCGGCTATTCTCCGTCCGGGACGGTTTGATCGGAAGGTAGCGGTAGGGCGCCCGGATGTAAAAGGACGTGAGGATATTTTAAAGGTTCATTCCAAGGAAAAGCCCCTCAGCGAGGATGTGGATCTTCACAGAGTGGCTCAGACCACCTCTGGCTTTACAGGAGCGGATCTGGAGAATCTGATGAATGAGGCCGCTATCCTGTCAGCCAGGGAGAACCGCAGATTTATTAAGCAGAGTGACATTGACCGTGCCTTTGTGAAGGTGGGAATCGGAGCTGAAAAGCGCAGCAAGGTAATTTCTGATAAGGATAAGCGGATCACTGCTTATCATGAGGCAGGTCACGCCATTTTGTTCCATGTTCTGCCTGAGGTTGGGCCGGTTCATACGGTTTCTATTATTCCTACAGGTGTGGGAGCAGCTGGCTATACCATGCCGTTGCCTGAGAAGGATGAGACCTTTAACACAAAGGGGCGTATGATGCAGCATATTATGGTGGATCTGGGCGGCAGAATTGCGGAGGAGCTGGTATTTGATGATATTACCACCGGCGCTTCCCAGGATATAAAGCAGGCAACCCAGATTGCAAGAGCCATGGTGACTCAGTACGGCATGTCTGACAAGGTAGGCATGATCCAGTATGGCGGGGATGAAAATGAGGTATTCATTGGCCGCGATCTGGCACATACCAAATCTTACGGCAATGAGGTGGCAGACACCATTGACAGCGAGGTAAAACGGATTATTGATGAATGCTATACGAAGGCCAGGAGTATTATCAAGGAATATGATTATGTGCTTCACGCCTGCGCGGATCTTTTGATAGAGAAGGAAAAGATTAACCAGCAGGAATTTGAGGCTTTATTTACACCGGCTTCCTAACAGGATTGTTATTTTTGACTATAAAGTGTGCGTAAAATTTTTTATCTTTGTGCACACTTTTTATCTGTCCTGTGCTATTATAATAGACGTAACCCCCCCAATACATTATATAGTTTTTGCTACACCCCATAAGAAACGAAATACCTTCTCCTGAAAAGTCTGGCTACCCCGCCAGGCTTTTCAATTTAATGACGTTAGCCAGTTGAGTGTGTTGGAGTCCTCTGAGAAAAATAACCTTGGCTTACAATATATCCTTCTATGGCTGCAGATGATTCTTCCCATATGCTACAGGCAAAATATCCGTAAGACCAAAAGATGTTCTTCTTCCAGTATTGTTCCGGCAAGAAATCAGGATATTTCTTCCATAGATGGTGTGCAGTTTCCTGCTTAACAGGCTTAACAATGTTGCGTACTCTGTCAGTAGTATCGTAGCTTAACAGAAAATCAAGGTGGTCTTTGTCTGTTTCCATAGCGATAATCTCATAGCCTTAGAGGGCCTGACCGTTGTTCGCAATGCTGCAGAGCCTGTTATGACGAAAGACCGCAATGTATCTGCATTTTGGCAGTTCAATGACCCTGAATAAAAGTTTCCAGACCTTTAGGTCGTGGATAGTTGACTAAACACAGAAAAGGATATCAGCCGTGGGAGACAATATAAAAGGATTGATTAACAGAGACGCTCTTTTTTCTTCTGAGATGGAGGATTACAGATGTCCGATGGAGCCAGATGCTTATCAGGATGTAAAAATTCGTATGAGGACAGCCAGGGGCAATGCTGAGCATGTATACTATGTGACGGACAATACCCAGGCTGAGATGACTAAGGCGGAGTCTGACCAGTTGTTTGATTATTATGAGTATAAGATTACAGCAGGCACTGAACAGGTACGTTATCACTTTAAGGTTGAGGCCGGACAGGATGTCTGTCTGTTTAACAGGCTTGGAGCAACCATGGACAGCCAGGCTTGTTTTGATTTTAAAATAACCCCAGGCTTTCATACACCGGACTGGGCCAAGGGTGCGATTATGTATCAGATCTTTGTGGATCGGTTTTGCAACGGAGATACAAACAATGATGTGGAAACCTGCGAGTATGTTTATATCGGCAGGCCGGTACAGCACATAGAGGACTGGAATAAACTTCCCTCTGCCATGGATGTGGGCTGCTTTTATGGCGGAGATATACAGGGAGTATGGGATAAGCTGGATTACATCAAGAGTCTGGGTGTGGAGGTTATTTACCTGAATCCTGTTTTCGTATCACCTTCCAACCATAAGTATGATTGTCAGGACTATGAGCATATTGACCCTCATTTTGGAAGAATCATAAGGGATGGGGGCTGTCTGGTGGATGAAAATGCCGTGGATAATGAAAAAGCGGAGAAATATGTGGTACGCAGTGCGGGAAAGGATAATCTGAAGGCCAGCGATGATTTGTTTGTCAGGTTTGTAGAGGAAATCCATAGGAGAGGGATGCGGATCATTCTGGACGGCGTGTTTAATCACTGCGGTTCCTTTAATAAATGGTTGGATGTGGAGGGGATTTACCGCCGCGCTGGGGATTATGAGCCAGGAGCCTATGAGTCAGGAGACAGTCCTTACCGCGGCTTTTTTCGTTTCCATGATGAGAGCCAGGGGGCCTGGCCTGATAATCGAACCTATGACGGATGGTGGGGGCACGATACCCTGCCAAAGCTGAATTATGAAAATTCGGAAAAGCTGGTGGAATATGTGTTGCATATAGCCAGGAAATGGATTTCGCCTCCATACTCGGTAGATGGCTGGAGACTGGATGTAGCTGCGGATCTGGGCCATACGGCTGAGTATAATCATGAATTCTGGAGGGAGTTTCGCAGGGCGGTTAAAGCGGTGAATCCAGATGTTCTGATTTTGGCGGAGCACTATGGAGATCCGGCTCCCTGGCTGGAGGGAGACCAGTGGGATTCCATCATGAATTACGATGCATTTATGGAGCCGTTGACCTGGTTTCTGACAGGAATGGAAAAGCACAGTGACAGCTATAATGACAGTCTCTGGGGAGATGGGGAAGCCTTTTTTAATGCTATGAGCTACCATATGAGCCGGATGCAGACCAATACGGTCATGACAGCCATGAATCAGTTGTCCAACCATGACCATTCCCGGTTCCTTACAAGAACCAATCAGACAGTGGGAAGAATAGGAACCATGGGGGGCAGACAGGCGGAGGAAAATGTAAAGCTCTGTGTGCTTCGTGAGGCCGTGGTGATTCAGATGACCTGGCCGGGTGCGCCAACTCTGTATTATGGGGACGAGGCTGGGGTATGCGGCTGGACGGACCCGGACAGCCGGAGAACCTATCCATGGGGGCATGAGAATTTGGAGCTGATTGAGTTCCACCGGTATATGGCGGGAATACACAAGAGGCTTCCCGTTTTCCGGCTGGGCTCTATAAAGCCTCTTCTGGCAGAGCATCACCTGATCGCATATGGCCGTATGTACAGGCAGTACCATGGCGTAGTAATTGTCAGCAACAGTCCGGACAGCCGTAGGGTGGAGGTTCCAGTGTGGCAGCTGGGAATCACAGATGATATGGTATTGGGAAGACCTATGCTTACTGTGGAGGAGGGATACAACGCGGGAATTATGATGTACCACGTAAGGAGAGGGTTATTAACAATAGAAATGCCGGCCCATAGCGCGGCTGTGTTGATTTCTAGGCCAGAGGATTTCTATCCCGTGGTGAATACGCGGTTTGCGGATGAGCCGGATCTGTAGAAGACCGATCGTTTCAAGCTGCCTCTGATTTCAGGCTTATCCTGCGGCAGCTCCAGTACTCCTGGCAGCCGGGTGCTCTCTTTTTTGCAATTCCATAAGCGTATCAATCAGACGTTCCATGGCGGTATCGTTCATAATCGCTTTTGTGGTGTAGCTGACAACTAAATCTCAATCCAGTCTTTCTTGACCGCTTTCTTGTCGTAGAGTTTCTTTTTCTTGATATTCACACAACGATAATAACGGAATACTTTCATGATATGGCTTGAAATTATATATCACAATGGTCAGCCGGATGGTATTAGATCCATTCGTCGCCATTTATCTACAATGACTACCTATGTAATTCCTCGTCCGCTGCTCTCAGAAGCCAAAAAGCTAGCTGGCATCAATCGCCCCGGAATTTACTACCTCATCAGCGAAAATGACGATAACAAGATTGCTCAGATCTATGTAGGTCAAACAAGAAACGGTGTCAGCAGACTGGATGATCACAATCGTTCCAAAGATTTCTGGAATAAGGCAATTATGTTCCTGGCAGACAGCAAAACCTTCTCCTTGGATATGATAAGCGGTCTTGAAGCTTATGCCATCAATAAGGCCACGGAATCCAAGCGGTACAAGGTAGAAAACACAATTAATCCAAAGTACGAAATCGATGAATAAGATTTGCCCTTGATTAAAGAAGTATACGAAGAAATCAAGTTTATCATGGCTACGCAGGGCTATAAGATGGAGAATTCTAAAACAAGGTTGAACGAAGTAAATATTCTGCACACGACCAGAAATGGAATTAAAGCATTTGGGGTTTACGATGGAGAAAAATTTGATGTTCTGGAAGGTTCTGAAGTTGATATGAGTCGTAGATGCCACTCCCACAACGTTGAAAAACAGCGGCAGATTGCAATTCAAAACGGTAATATTTCTGACATTGATGGTAAGCACAAGTTGAATGTATCTGTTTCCTTTACCTCTCCCAGCTCTGCTGCCATGTTCGTTCTTGGCGGTAGCACAAATGGTTGGGTCGAATGGAAGAACAAGGACGGAAAAATATTGGATGAGTTGTTCCGCAAGTGATAGTATGTGTACATTTATTTGATAACGGAGGGCATAAAATCGACTGCACCCTAATTAAAAAATATATAGACAGTCAACCGCAAAAGATTGTCGCAAAGATGGATTTGGATAAAAATAAAATCGAATATCAGGGCATATTCCAAGGTTAAATCACTCTTCCAGAGTTAAAAACCCAGAGAGTGTGTGAAGAAAAGTCTGTAAATACGATCTTCTATGATATAACTGGGCTGAAAGTACCTTTTGGGATGTTCAGCCCTTGTTTTATTTATAACAACAACTATCGCTGCATGTCAAGAACAGGCGGAAAATCCGCCTGTGAAACTAAGGTGAATTCTCTTATTCCGGTAGTCGGCCTTCGTACATAATGCTCAGTTCACCATAGACCTGTCCCCAGTTCCGAATGGGCATACTCCATTTTTTCGTTGCTTCAAAGGTGGACAAATAGAGGGCTTTCAGCAATGCTGTGTCACTTGGAAAAACACTGCGCTGACGGTTCAATTTCCGGTATGTTGCATTCAGGCTTTCAATGGTATTAGTCGTATAGATAACCTTTCGGACAGTCGCTGAAAACTTGAAAATCGGAGAAATGGCATCCCAGTTGAGTTTCCAGCTTTTCATGGAATTCGGATATTTTTCGCTCCATTTTTCAGTAACACGCTCCAGGGCTTCCAATGCCTTTTCTTCTGTGGGTGCCTGATAAATAGTCTTCAAATCCGTACAGAAGGGCTTTCTATCCTTATCCGCCACATATCTCATGGTATTCCTGACCTGATGGACGATACAGCGCTGATATTCCGTTTTTGGATAAGCTGCACAAATGGCTTCTTTAATACCAGTCAGACCATCTGCACAGATAATCAGGATATCCTTTACGCCTCGGTTCTTTAAGCCATTCAAAACAGAAAGCCAATACTTGGCACTCTCATTTTCTCCGATTTCGATGGTAAGAACTTCCTTGTAACCATCATTGTTAATACCAAGGATTACATATGCTGCCAACTTGCGAATAACCCCATTATTTCTGACTGAGTAGTGAATGGCATCAATAAACAATACCGGATATACCTCTGAAAGAGGTCGGTTCTGCCAATCTTCAATCTGTGGCATAATCTTATCCGTCACATCAGAAATAAAGCCTTCCGATGCTTCAAATCCATAGATATCCTCCAGTGTATCTGAAATCTGCCTGGCAGTCATTCCCTTTGCGTACATGGAGATAATCTTTTGGTCAATGTCAGAAATGTCCTTCTGGCGTTTCTTCACTGCCTGCGGTTCAAAGGTTGATTTACGGTCCTGAGGAACTTGAATTTCCATGCTGCCATAGCTGCTGTTTACCTGCTTGGATTTGTAGCCATTACGGTAATCGTCGCTATTGGAGCGTTCTGATTTGGAATATCCCAGATGGTCATCCATTTCAGCTTCCATCATTTCCTTGATGGTTCCACCAAGAAGGTCTTTGAGGGCATCCTGGATATCCTGTGCGGATCCAATGTCATACTCTTGCAGGAGCATCTGGATGATGTTACGCTTTCCCTCAGTCATTTGTACTTTGTGTACGGGTTTCTTTTCTCTTGCCATACTAAAAGGCCTCCTATAATTTAATATTTTATCATAGAAGACCTTTTAAATCTTTATTTACAGAAAAACTTTCATAGACTCTCCTACACCTAAATTCTACCACTTCTTGATAATCTGACATGTTATCTCTCCTTTTGATACAAAAATTTTTCACATCTTTGTATTTGTCAAAGGAAAGGGAATAAACCTTCGCAAGCTATTCTGTCAGGAGTTCCGACGCATCCAAAAATGCCCTGGCAGTGCTGATCGTAAAATTGACGGTATATACTACGTCATACTCATATAATATATCGAACACTCGTTCTTATTAATCCTAATTTGTTTTCATCCCCTTCTTTCCGAAACGGGTAGTTTCGTACTCGTGACAAAGATTAGGCTCTATAATAAGCTACCTCAAAGTTACATTCATATTCAATGCTCTCTGAGCTGCCTCATAGACTACATGATACATAGCATCTACATATGCTTGCTCGTCCAAATTTCCACTATCAAAAAATCGCTGACTATTCTTCAGAAACTTTTGGAATCGCGCCATAAATCCTACTGCTTCCTGCTCTGCACTTAGCATTGCTTTATGATATAACATCTGTCCCACAAACATCTTCGGGAATATTCTGCCTTCTACAATATAATAGAATTCTTCTTCATCCTTATCCTTTGTAAAATATCCACCGGATAATTTCATGGTTTCCTTTACAATCCTTTTAGCCATATCTGTAGAAACAAAATTCCGTAAATTGGCTGTAAAATTTATGGAAAAGGACTTGCAATTATAATAATACGATTCGTCAATATTACATGTATAACCATCTCCATATTTCAACCTTCTACGTAATGCATAATAGGAATTTCCATGTGGTGTTTTCCCAATACTTAATCTTAAATCTTCAAGTCCCGGTGCAAACACTTTCTTATTCGTTACATCCTTCAACAGATACTCATGAACAATTTCAGCTAATCTTGCTTTATCAATTCTGACAACCACTTCGCTTTCCGGTCTGTCTGTTTTTACCGGAATTTTAACTGCTGATTTTTCAAGATAATCGGCTGTATCTGCAAATATGGTCATGATTACATTTGATATGTTATATCTTTTGACAATTTCTTCCTGCATTGAGCCATCTCTTTTTAAATAGCAGGATAATGACTTAATCTTCAAATTTTGTCTGGATTTTGTCTGGGCATTTTGTATTTCCTCTCGCAGCTCCTGTTCTCTTGCCGATATAGCGCTTATAATTTCTTTACTTGATAACTCTTGCCCCAACTCCATATCCATTGAAAGAGGATCATCCATATAGCTATCTTTTCGAATGGAGTCTACAAACAAATCCACCTTATTATGTATCATAAAAGCAGGTATCTGTTTACTGTAAGTAGCAAAAACAGTTTTATACAATTCCTGTATTTTTTTCTCATTAGAATCTCCAAATAGAGGAACTACCATTAATAATGCATCCGCATCTCCCTGATATAATAAATCATTCAGATAATCGGCATTATCGTCTTCTGTATTTTCTGCATGGAAAAGTCCCCTCGTGTCAAAAATACCAAATACAACTTTGTCCCTGTTATCCTTAAAAACAGCATTTGTTTTCCCGTTTGATCTGATTATTTTAGTTATCGCCTGACTTACCGGAATGTAAATAACTATATCATTACAAAACACTTCCAAAGAAAGTCTCTGACCATTTTGAATATCGTTGGCGGTAAACATTGCATCTATAAATGCCTCATCCGGACTGTCTAAATAAATTTCCTTATAATAATAGCCATCTTCTGAAATATCACTTTTACAGAAATACTCAAAAAACACTTCATGGAGCGATTGATTTATTTCATCCAGAACATCCCACAGGCTTTCACGTACTTTTTCTCCCTGTATATCAATCATTCGTTCTACTTCATTTTTTAATGCCGATAAAAATTTTGTGGAATTATCCTTCGCTTCGCCTTCTGGCAGATTATTTCTAACACTGTTATATATTTCATAATTGTATTCTGACATATAATAACTATGGTATATATCTACCAAATCATTTATAATCTTTGTTTTCTGTTCCTCTGTCAAAAAAGATAGTACAGCTTTTGCATTATTCTTTGCCTGCATTTCTTGAATCAAATATTTCTTCAATTCTTCTTCGTCTTTTCCAACAACAGAATCTACTACTTTTCCCTGACTTCTAACTACCTTTGCCACAGATGAAACAAACAGATCGCTCATACTCAACTTGTCATATGGTTCCACATTTAACTTTACAGCAACTAAAAGCTTATCTGCATACTCCTCGGAATATACTAATAAACGTTCCTTCAAAGTTGAATTTGTCCGCCCAACACCTCTTAATAATACCGTTCTGGCTTCTTTGGATGCAAACACCGTTGCAATCTCTGTCTTACCATCTCCCGTACCACCGGTCAACTTTAGTACATGCACATGTGGTTGCAAATTCTTATAAATACTCACAAGCTTCACCTCCGTAATTTTTCACAATAAAAAAGTCCATAAACGACCAAATTAGACGCTATGGACATATATAACTCAAATTAATGGGTACACTGCCCCATTATTATTTTTACCCATTGCACAGAATTTAGTCATTTCAGTAGCGAGTAGCTACATAATTTGAAATCTGTAAATATATACTTATTTAGACTATCATACAGAAGTTATTTTTGTCAAGACATTCTTCTTAAATATCTTTCCCATTAGTCTATCACATTTTTCTATATAAATATGATGTCGGGGTCAAACCTGCCAGAACCGCCACACCATTATTGACGACAGAATGGTGCGGAAAGACCTTGATGGGGAGAATAGTGCAATGCTGAGGAACAACTTGGACACCTCATGGGGGTTGCAAGGAGCGATACTTATAGCGTCGCTTTCTTTCCCCATTTCTTTACGCTAGTGCCTATACAAAAAAATATCGACGTTAACAACAAATTAGACCGGTTGTTTTACGGCAACATACCACAACACCGGTACTTGGTTTCGAGGTGGATTAAACTCCCAGAAATCAAGGTGCTTTTGCTTATCCGCAATCACTCCCGCCATACGCTTTTTAATCTCCGGCACATCTTCAAGCTGTACCGTAACAACAGCCTTTGTCTTACCGCTACGCTCCCATTCCTTGTGAAGCAGTTTCACAAGATATTCCATATCCTTACGGACTTCCTTTGCTGTAATCTGCTTTTCCATTTTCATCATCCTCCACTATCTTGATTTTTCTTTCTGATTTTCCATCATTTCGGAAACCCCTTTGTCGTAAAGACCTTCCTGCAAGCCTTTTCTGAAATGCTCATAATCACTTGTCCCAAACTCTTTACAGCCCACAAGCATAATGGCTTCCCTCGCCTCATCACTTAAAAGCTCGTCCTTTTCCATTCTGGTATAAAGACGAAATCTGTCCTGCAACATCTCACGATACTGATAGATGTCCTCTATGGTTCTTTTCGTTCCATACTCCTGTCTGATATGACGGAAATCTATGGTTAACGGTGTACTGCCTAAATACAAGCCCTGTCCCCATTCAATTCCCATCAGACTGTTAGTTTCCGCAGCTTTTTCTCCACGAGGATGTCTTGCAAATAGGTTGGTTCCCTGAGCCACCACAAAATTCCCCGTCTTAATATCCATAAGCAGCAGATTCTTATCAGACAGCTTTTCCATTACACGGTAGTCAGTTCTGTTTAGATTGTGAAGTGTCTGCCCCTGCTCAAAAACTGCATCCATTCTGGTATAAGACAGACTACCAATGCTTACCCTGCCTTTTACATCCATACCAAGCTCAGAAAGCTTATCCAGACACTCTCCGGAACACATACTTTTATCAAACAAAACCTGCTGGTACGTACTGTTATAAAAACCTCCGAGAAATCTTGCAAGCTGTCCATCATCCGTACAGAATCTTGCAGATACCGATACATTTGCCACAAAGTAATGTTCACTCCATTCCTTTTCATCTCCCAATGTCTTTCCAAGCTCCAACTTTGCTTCTGCCACATCTTTTCTGCTTTCAAATTTGTCGAGGTCTAAATACTTGAAATAATCCTCAATCGTCATAAGGCTGTTCTTTTCTGTGCCTTTCCAATTCTCTGTTAATTTCCACACCGTCTGCATAACCTACAACACCAGCCGCAAGACCGATTGCTGTACCCACTCCGAGCGAAATGGCTGTACCTGCTGTTGTCGTAGCTGTGGTAGTTACCACTTTCGCTGTGGCTTTGGCTGTTTCCTTTGCTGCAATTTTTGCAGTCTCTTTGGCTGTTTCTTTCGCAGCCTCTTTTGCCACCTTCTTAACTGTATATTTTGCAGTTTTCGTAGCACTATCCCTGACGGTCTTTTTACCGATTTTCTTCCCAGCCTGTACCTTCTTAATCTTCTTTGCCTGTGCTTTGGCTACCTGAGAACGGTATAACCGTCTGCCTGCATCTGCTGCACTTTCTGCCGGAGCTAAAAGCGTTCTTGCTACCTGATAAGACTCATAGACTTCATTACCGCCTTCCATCTGGTCTAGAGCTGCCATTGCGCCAGCAGAAGCAACCATTTTCACAGTTTCATTCTTTTTTCCGATAGCCTTTTCCCTATCCTGCTTTGCCTTCCGCACCTGTGCATACATTTCATTTTCCTTCTGCATGGATTTTTTGACAGCTTCTTTTGCGGATGATTTTTTAATAACCTCCTTATCCACACCCGCAGCATTAGGAGTTTTATCAACCACAAGTACATTTCTGCCTTTGATTTTTGCCTCCGGCTCCTGCTTAATATGCAGCTTTGTCTTTTCTTTGGTATGAATGACCATAGGCTTGTCATCCACTTTTTTAATGTCCAACTTCTCTCTCACCTGCCTTAAAAATGGGTAAAAAAATAGCGCCTAAACCATTTGGCTTAGATGCGTTGATTCTTACCCTTATTCTGTTAATTGTTCTATGGAAAATTCCTTTTCCAAGCGTTTTTGCAGCTTACCTTTTCTTTTATGGTAATAAGCATATATTTCCCTATCCGGAATCCAAATCTGTTCTTCTTCAATTTTGACAAATACATCGGACAAAATTTCACTATCATTCTTTTTAGCAGGTATCTTCCCTGACTGCACATAACATTTACGGTATGCCTCATAAATCCACTCCGCAATTTTTATTTTCTGCTTTTCCTTTAAGGAAGAAAACTTTTTATCCGTCTGAAGCAGTCTGCCATTTACCATCTTATGATTTTTGCCTGACATACTACAACCTGTCTCTTTCTATTAGATTTTCTATTTCCTCTCTAAAGTGACATTCGCTTAAATCAATCCTCTTATCAAGTTTGGCAAGCTGTGAATACTTATCATCCGTATAATGCTTTGATATTACAGCAAACACCTTATAAGTAGGCTGTGCTGTCACATCTCTTATATCTTTTTTCAACAGCGTATTAGGCACATTCAGTTTTGTGTTTTTATCCTGCACAAAGCCGATACACCCACACACATTACCAGCTGCCTTTTCTGCATACAACTTAGGACCTCTGTCTGTAAATTCTCCTATCATTGTTACATTCTTTTTTATCTGCATCATACTTTCCAATATATCCAGTTTCTGTCCCGTAGAACCGTCCTTTGCAAAAGCAAAATCATTTTCTGTCAATCTCTTATCCAAACACTTCTGGTAAAAATGGATTGCCGAAGCTGTTCCACCCTTATTTAGTTTAACTCCGGTTAAATGCAGGAAATTGTATCTGTGAAAAGCCACCTCGTACCCCTGTATGGATGACAAAATTTTTCCTTCTGTCTGCAACTGCTTTTTCACATCCGAAGGCAGACCATAAAGAAATAATACCTTCTGATCCTCAAGATTGTCCCTGTATATTTCAGCCGCTTTTGTCATTATATGAATTGCACGTCTTTTGTCCATAACCAAACCCTTAATTCCGTAATATTTAGAAAAGGGAATGTTCATGCCGCAGCACCAAACATTCCCTTATCATGGTTGATTTTTCCGTTGTCTGCCAACCTCCAGCACCTATGTCTGGAAAATAACAGGTTTTTCCGTTGCCTGCCAACCTCCGACACCTACGTTCGGAAAACGTATCAGATTTTAGGTGTCAACCCACCGCTGATGCACAGCTTTCCTAATTACATTCTACACTAAAACCAGCAAAAATGCAATTACATTTTTATTCTATGCTGATACGCCGGAATATATACACTTTGGTTACTTTTCCTGCATGATTTACTCCGTCTTATCACCTGCCATCTTACCTAAAAATCAACCGTTGTCAACTGCATTTTTGCTTTTTCCATAGCGATTTTTTCATGGATGTTGGTGTTATGGAGATTATAAAGGTCTGTACCCTTTTCAATGGTATTATCAAAAGGAATCACTACATTTCCGCACTTCATAAGTCCCATATCACTCTGGGTATTGGTTACGAATCTAAGTTGTGCCTCTGACACACCAATAACCTCTGCCATTTTGGAACTGTCTGTGTTTGCCTGCTTTAAGAGAGCCACAAACTCAGAGTTTGCAAGCATTGTGGTTGCTGTGTAGTTCTGCAAACGATCGATCACATTCTGAGGAATACCTGTGCATAAACCTCCCTGCTTACGCACTTTCTTCCAGAGCTGCTGCAAATACTTCGCAGAATACTCTGAATTAAGCGTCAATATAGAGCCAAGTTGCAATTCCTCTCTTACCATTCTCAATAATACGGTTCCGGATACTCTCCATCATAACAAGCATTGTGATAGGACTAAGCTCCGTACCCAAGTCACGGATACCATAAACTGTAAAACGATTATCCACATCCACATTGGTCTGATGATTGAAGATATTTAACGAACCATTTACAAAAAGCTCTAAGGAAAGCACTATATCCTTTGCTTCCTCCTCCGGCTGGTTCATCAAAATATCATAAAAGTCTGGCATAACAGGCACCTATTTCTCCCTGCTTCTTGCAATCTCGATATAGAGCTTTCTTACGCATCGGTCAATAATGGACTTCTGACGAGAGTTAAGGCTCTCACCCATACACTGCTCACAAAGATCGAGCATAAACTCACCCTTTTCGCGGATCATTCCCTTACTGTCGTTTAAGTCAAGACTCCAGACATCCATATCAAGAGGGTTCACGTAGTTGTCCGTGTAGGTAAACATATTTACTACCGTTCCCCCATAGGTGTGTGCGATGTCAAAATACTCATTCATCGGATCGATAAGGATAATCTCATCTTCCTCACCGAGAAAGACCTGTCCCAATTCCATTTTACAGAAGTGCGACTTACCACTACCCGGTACACCAAACACAAACCCGTTACCGTTAATCAGCTTCTTACGGTTTTCGATATTGATATTTTTCGATACCTGATTGATACCATAAGATCTTGCAAGTTTGATACGATACTATTCATTATCAAATCTAAAAGCAACTTCCTTTTCCTTTGATAAGTAGTCGATAAAATCCTGCTTCTCAGCTCCAAATCTTGTAAGAGGCAACCCTACGGGTCGCTTACCACCTACTTTGTAACAAGAACCATTGAACTCTACCACATTATTGTAAAAAGCGGGTTCCGTTGTGATTTCCTTTACTCCGGTTGTGGATACCTGACTAACTGTTTTCATTCCCGGCCAGCCGTGATCCACACCTACAACTTCAATATGTCTATCCATCTTTCTTTTCCTCCTGTTCGATAACTCTTGGTTTCTTCTTAATCAGTCCTAATACCGCTTTCATACATTTTGCTTTTCTTCCTCCGTTATGACCGGTTGTTTCACATTTTCCTTAACACATTTCTTTGCTATGCATTGACGATTGTTACCATGAAAATATCCGCATCGCATACAACTTCTCAAATCTTTTTCCAGTTTTGTCGCTGCCGTCACAACAGTTCTCGGCTTCGGAGATTTTTGCACTCTTATGTTAATTCCCACAGATAACACCCGCCTCTCGCTCGGCGTAAAGCCTCTGTATTTCTTCTAACCTTCTATCTGCCATACCTGCCGCTTTAGCAAGCGCAAAGAATGTAATCCACACTAATACAACTCCGATACCGATAATTGCTTTTATCATCTGCCTTTCCCCCGTTTCTGCTCTGCTTTCTTTCGCTGTTCCTCCTCCATACGACTGACATATTCCTTAATATTAATCAAGTCGTCTAAGTCATAGATTTTGGAATTCATTGCTCTTTCCACATTTTCCGGGGTACACTCACCATACTCTGACAATGCAGCGATTACCTTTGCCTTGATTTCTTCCTGTATCAAATCCGGCATTGCCGCCATATAGTATGGTGACAGTTCTGTAATCTCTGTCTGAACCTCCTTTTCGTACTCATAGCTTCTTTCAAAGTCATTGATAAACTTTTCCTTTACCAAGATTACCCTTGACTTGTTTTCCTCGCTGGCTAATTCCACCAGCTCGTTCATGAACTGAATTAACTCTCGTTTTGTCATTGCTATCTGCTCTCTCCTTCCCAATAAAATAGGACCGGATACGCTGATAGATTTATCAGAGCTAATTCGGTCTTAAAAATTTCTTCTTTATAATTGCCTAATTCTTTTGTATAATCAAAAATAGGCAGGACCTAATCAGCAAATATCAAATTGCGTGGTTGTTCCACTATATTTACCAACTAGTCCTACCTTGCATTCTATGTGTAAAAACACCTCATCTTCTGAATACATTGGTTAGTAAGTATTCTGTTGTATCTTGCGCAAGAGTACACTATTTCGTGGTCAATGAAATAGGACTAGAACATCAAGAAACCCTTTATTTTACTAGCTTTCTTGTTGTTGCTCCCATTATAACTCGTGAACATATCTTGGATGATTCCTCTGGGATAGTTTGCATTATGAGAAGTTCGCTGACGGTAGCGTGAAATGTATTGAGGATGAAATCCCTTTTGAGTTGCCAGATGGGTGGGCATGGGCGAGAATTGGAACAATTTGTATCATAAATCCACGAAATAATATTGCTGATGATTTAGAAGTTTCTTTTATTCCTATGCCTATGATTTCTGAAGGATATGTTAATACTCACACCTATGAAGTTCGAACTTGGAATAATGTAAAAAGTGGATTTACTCATTTTGCAGAAAATGATATTGGTATTGCTAAAATTACGCCATGTTTTGAAAATAGAAAATCGGTTATTTTTAAAAAATTAGTAAATGGCTATGGTGCTGGAACAACTGAACTTCATATTTTAAGAACGCTTGATGGAACTATATCAAATGAATACCTGTTATGGATTGCTAAAATGGAATCATTTATTCAAGGAGGAGTTCAGACATTTTCTGGTGCAGTCGGTCAACAACGTGTCGGCAAAGATTTTTTTTCACAGTATTTGATTCCTATTCCACCGCATAATGAGCAAATTCGTATTGTTAATAAAATTAATTTGATATTTAATTTTGTCATTACAATGGAGAATGAAAAAAGTTCTCTCCACGAAACAATTAAGCAAGCCAAGTCCAAAATTCTCGACCTTGCCATTCGTGGACAGCTTGTGCCACAGAATTCGGATGATGAGCCTGCTTCTGTTCTGTTGGAACGTATCCGTGCAGAAAAAGAAGAACTCATCAAACAGGGTAAGATCAAGCGTGATAAGAAAGAATCCATCATCTTCAAAGGTGAGGATAACTCTTATTATGATGAGATTCCAGATGGATGGAGTGAAATTGCTTTAAAAGATGTTTGTGAAGTGAGAAATGGATATGCATTTAAAAGCTCTAATTTCTCACAAAATGGAACTCCAATTATTCGAATCTCCGATATACAAAATGAAACAATTTCTATAGAAGAGTGTGTTTATTGGAATCAAGAGGTTGATAAACGTTTTGTGATTGAAAAAGGCGATTTGCTTATTGCAATGTCTGGTGCTACAACCGGAAAGATGGGAGTATACAAAAGCGATCTCCCTGCATATTTAAATCAACGTGTTGGCAACGTTAGGATAAAAGACGATACAATTCTTTGTGTTGGATACAGAGATATCTATTTACGAGGAATGCAAGATTTCATCTTAAAAAATGCATATGGTGGAGCGCAACCTAATATAAGTTCGAAATTTATAGAGGATATACAAATTTTATTACCGCCATATAATGAACAATTGAGAATCGTTGAAAAAGTAAAAATTTTGTTTCAAATACTCAACACAATAGAAAAATCATTATTATAAAAATGCTACAGCCGCCCTCATGTTGCAAGGGCGGCTGTGCTTTTACCATGTTACAATTTTGTCTACAAGAGCCTGTTGTTCACTGGCGGTTCGGCGCAAATATATACGGGTGGTTTCAATGCTTTCATGCCCCATAAGATCGGCAAGCAAAGCAATATCATTATACTTTTCGAGAAAGTTCTTTGCATAGCGGTGACGGAATGAATGAGGATAAACCACTTTTTTATCAAGGCCATATTTATCAGCATAGTTCTTCAGCTGCTGTGAAATACCTCGGGTAGTGATGCGATCACCATAACGATTCAAAAACAAATAGCCGGAAGAACGTCCTGTTTCCTCCAGCCATGCAATAGTTTCTTCTCTCAATTTCTTAGGAATAAACAATCGACGAAGCTTTCCACCTTTCGTATATAAATCAAAATAGCCAAGTTCCACATGTTCGATTTTAATACGAATAAGCTCGCTCACACGTGCTCCAGTAGCAGCAAGATACCAAACTACAAAGTACCATTCCATATTCCCGTCCTTCTTTAACTGACGCTTCAGGAACTTGTAATCAGCGTTGCTGATTACATTTTCTAAGAAGCTTTTCTGCTGAATTTTTACAGCTTTGAGCCTGAGCTGTGGCTTTTCCAGATAATCCAGATACTTGTTCATAGCCTGTATTCTTAAATTGACAGTCTTAGGCTTGAAATGTTCCATCAGATAACCTTTGTATGCAAGCAGATTTTCCGATGATATCTGTTCATAGTTGGCAGTAAAATAATTTACTGTCCACAGGTAAGATTCGATGCTGTTTTCAGCGAGGTTATCCTTTTTCAGATATTCCTCAAATGTAATTTTTGTCTTCATAAAAGACACCTCCATAGTTTATTTGCGATAATTCGCTGAATAAATTATAGAGGTGCAATGTGTGAACTCCTCTTATTATGAGAAGTTCTTCGATGGTAAAAGTCGCTGTATCAATAATGAGATTCCATTTGATTTACCTGACGGATGGGAATATGAACGTTTAGGAAATATATGCACAGTCGCCAGAGGTGGGTCACCACGCCCTATAGAAGCTTTTTTAACCAATGATGATAATGGTTTGAATTGGATTAAAATAGGAGATACAGAACAAGGTGGCAAGTATATTTATTGCACTAAAGAAAAAATTCGTCCTGACGGATTAACAAAAACAAGATATGTAAAAAGTGGTGATTTCTTATTAACTAATTCTATGAGTTTTGGACGACCATATATTCTCAAAACGGAGGGTTGTATTCATGACGGTTGGCTTGTTATTGGTAATACAGAGGACGCATTTGAACAAGATTATCTTTATTATCTTCTTAGCTCGTCTACAATGTATAATTCATTAAGTTCGCTGGCGGTGGGGTCAACAGTCAAAAATCTTAAATTAGATAGTGTTAAATCACTTCTTGTTCCGATACCGCCATTAAAAGAGCAACAAGTAATTGCAAACCAAATTGAATTGTTATTTAATACAATTCTACCAATAGAAAAAAGCCTCAGTTGAGGCTTTTTTCTATTGATTCTATATGCTTGTTAAATATTTTGATTATGTTTATTATTTGTATCTGTTGCTCATACGGTGGAACAGGTATAAGTGTAGCGACTATTTTTTCTTTTGATATATTGGGCTGCGCTCCACCTTCTGCCATATTTATAAAGTTTTCTTTTTGTGATTGTAAATAGTAAAAAAGATATTCAGACAATACACCGTATAGATTGCAACAAGCACAGCAAGCCTGATTAGTGGTCGCTTCGCAAGTGGTTATGCCTACTTTGCCAATAGTAGCTCCATACATTGCGATAAGTACCGTACCAGCAGGGATCAATTTTACAGCAGTTTCATTAAGTGCTTTTTCTGTTATATATTCTGGAATATCAATAATATATCCGTTGTTCAAGTCACCTGTTTTTATCCATGGTATACTTCCACCGTAGTATTCATCATTTCTTCGACTTGGTGTAGAACCAGTTTGCCAATTCCCGATAGAATCAAGCCTGCACCACAACCATGAATTTGGTATTTCAAAAGAAATTTCTGTATCAATACACTTGATTGTTTTTCCTATCTTCTCATAATAAGAGTTATCCTCACCTTTGAAGATGACAGATTCCTTCTTATCACGCTTTATTTTGCCTTGTTTGATGAGTTCTTCTTTCTCTGCACGGATACGTTCCAACAGAACAGAAGCAGGCTCATCATCCGAATTCTGTGGTACAAGTTGACCACGAATGGCAAGGTCGAGAATTTTGGATTTTGTTTGCAGAACCAAATCTGCTATATGCTCTTTTTCTTCTTGAATCATCGAAATTCTTGGAATAAATTCAACAATACTGGATGAGATACGCTTCTGTTCGACAAGAGACGGAATAGGCACTAAAAAATTTCCTAATTTTTGTGCGTTAATATTCGATTGATTTACACCATCTGTTTTTACTGAATTGCAGTAAGCCTTTGCATAACTGCTATTCATTACTACATTCAAGTATTCTGAATCAATAAATGCTCTCACCCTTATGAGATAACCCGCATAAATTGCAGGCATATTTCCACGATATATAGCAGTTTTGCCTACCCATTCCGCACTGTTTGTTCTATTAAAAAGTAAATCATTTTTTACAAGGGTATATTTTTTAATATCGTCAATATCTGAGGAATACACAAGATCTGAATAGTCAATTTCACCGGATTGAATATTTCCCATGCGCAATACTGCAACAAGACCTGTTTGCATTGATTTTTTTACAGTTCCATACGGTAAATCTTCTGTGATAGAAAATATTCTCGCCCATGCCCACCCATCTGGCAACTCAAAAGGGATTTCATCCTCAATACATTTCACGCTACCGTCAGCGAACTTCTCATAATGCAAACTATCCTCACCAACAAAGATAACAGAATCGTTCTTAATATCCTTTGCTTTGAGTTTCCCTTCTTTGACCATTTGCTTCTTCTGCTCACGGATTCTTTCCAGAAGAACCGATGCCGGTTCGTCATTAGGATCCTGTGGCACAAGTTTACCACGGATAGCAAGGTCAAGAATCTTTTGTCTTAATGCCTTGGTATCCATTATTCTTCCACCTCTCCTATTAACTGTTCCAGTTCTGCAACTGTTTTTGCAATATTGCTAGATTTTTCTTTAATCATATCGAGCAATTCAGCAAGAGTATAATCATCAGTTCCGGAATCTGATTTCATCCATGTGATATCCAAGCTTGCCTTATCACGAGCCAGAATATCTTCAATAGTGAATTTACGCCATCTGCCGTTTGGATTTTCTTCGCTGTATGTTTCTTTACGTTTACTCAGATCACCATCAGCATAACATTCCACAAAATCATCGAAATGTTCTGATTTCAGAGGATTTGTCTTGCCGAAAGATGGCATATCATTTCTCAAGTCATAAATCCAAACCTCTTTGGTGTTATGCTTGTCTGTTTTACCACGTGTAAAGAACAGTACGTTAGTTTTAACACCCTGAGCGTAGAAAATCCCAGTAGGAAGACGTAAGATTGTATGCAAGTTACATTTATCCATCAAGTCGAGACGGATTCGTTCACCATCGCCATCAGCAAAAAGAACATTATCCGGGAGAACTACTGCAGCACGTGCTTTGCCGTTAGTTTTCAAACTACGGTAAATATGCTGAAGGAAGTTCAGCTGCTTGTTGCTTGTAGGGAATGTAAAGTCATCACGTGTTGCACGCTCACCACCTTTTTTAGTACCAAACGGGGGATTGGTTAATACAACATCATAATCTTTCATGCTCATACCTGAACTGGACAGAGTATCGCCTAAAGTGATTTTACCATCAATATCATGCAGCATGGCGTTCATCAGTGCCAGACGGTGTGTATCATGCACCAACTCACAACCGGTGAATGCTTCTTCTCTTTCAAATTTAGCGGTATCTGCATCCAAATCGAAGAAATCATCAGTTTGTGAACGCACATACTGGCTGGCAGAAATCATGAAACCAAATGTACCGCAGGCAGGGTCATTACAGCGTTCACCCGGCTGTGGTTTCACCAGTTTTGTCATTACATCAATCAGTACACGAGGGGTGAAATACTGGCCTGCGCCGGATTTTTTTTCGTTAGCGTTCTTTTCCAAGAGACCTTCATAAAGATTACCAAGACCTTCTTCTCTTGCAGAAAACCAGTCCAGACCATCAATAGTTGTAATGATTTTCTCAAGGTTTTTCGGTTCATCAATATTTGTTGCCGCCCCCTGATAAATTTCACGCACACGACCGGTGCAGTTTTCACCAAGATGAGAAAGCAGTTCTTTATAGAACTTTTTCAGTTCAATACCGCTTTTGGATGTAAGATTATCCCAACGATAGGTTTCTGGAATCTGGGATTCCGCACCGGTTTCTTTCGCCATTTTCAGGAATAAAATATAGGTTAATTCGGTTACGTACTGATGATATGTGATACCGTCATCTCTGAGCACATTACAGAGATTCCACAGCTTTGAAACAATTTCTTGTGTTGTCATGCAACTCTACCTCCGTCATCATAAAGATATTCGTTTAATTCAAGAACGATATTTTCCAGCTTATTCTGGAACACTTTGTTGATTTTCGCAAATCCACCGAAGCTCTTGAAACGACTATCTTCATCAAATACTTGGACATTCAATACGGATTCTTCCATCAAATATTTTTCCATACGTCCAATCCAACTCATCTCCTGTTTTGAGAAGTTATGAGCTTTTTTCAATTTATCTACTGCTCTGCGTATTCTTGCTTCATGGCTAATCAACGCAGAACCAATAGCATATCTACGAATAAGGCTAATAATATCAGCAGCAATTTCCTCATTGGTAAGCTCTGATATTGCCGTATTCAGCTGTTGTGTTGTAAAGCCCTCTCTGTCAAGAGTTAATCTTAATGTTTTCAGCGCATCCCTTGTCAGATCTTTCGGTCTGGTACAAACGATGCTCAATGCAGCAATTTCATTCATATGTGTTTTAACATATTCAGAAAAAGCATCAAGATAATCTTCAGGCTTTTCAGAATTACCATAACCTCTTGTATGGCCAGTTAATTCATCTTCTTCCTCGGAAATAACCACCGGATTACCGCCATTAGCTTTTGTCTGCTGAATATATGCAAACATTTCTCTATATGCAAGCAGACGTTTTTTTGCATCTTCTGGATTTCGTCTTTCAATATCAATAATAAACTGAGTCGGATCCATTCCATCAGTCATGCTGATAAACTGCTCCATAGTCTTTTCACTCATACGGCGCTTTTTACGCTGGAGCTTTGCAATAATCTGGTTGATCTGAGCCTGCACAACATCTTTATCTTCCACTTCTTCCAAGCCATCCAGCAGCTGTGTAAATGTAGTTGTAGGATTTGTAACAACAGGCTTCATAGTATTTACCGGTTCCAAAGAATCATAAACACCGACAGGGTCGTAAATCTCGAAATGTGTTTTATGAATCTTCTGACACAATCTTGTAGCACGTCCCAACATTTGTTCAAAAAGGATACGGGATTTTACTCTACGCATAAATACCAATGTCGTGATTTCCGGAACATCAATACCGGTTGTCAGCAAATCAACGGTAACAGCAATACTTGGAAAACGCTCATTTTTAAAGCGCTTGATTGCTTCTGCTACCTTCTTAGGATTACCACCGCCAACGCTGCCAGTTATCTTCATAATAGCATCATTATCAACACCAGTTTCTGAATATATTTCTTTCAAAATAGAAACAATCATATCTGCGTGCTGATCGTCAACCGCATAAATAAGAGTTTTTCCCTGCTCTTCTGGATTTTCCGGATCAATATCTCTTGCTATTTCAGCCAGTACAGTTCTATTAAAATTTTCAGTAATAACTTGCTTGTTGAAGTTTTCGATATCGAAATCCAGTTCATCTTCCAATAATTCACTGTTGGTTATTTCTCCAGTATTAGGGTCATAGATTGTTACTGTCTGACCTTTTTTAATATGAATACCACCTGTGCTGAGTTTTGTTTCCAGATGATGCGGTGCATCGTGGTCTACCAGATACCCTTCTATAACAGCTTCTCTGTAAGTATATTTGAATACTGGTTGTCCGAAAATTTCTGTTGTATGTAATGCTGGTGTCGCAGTAAGTGCGATTTTTACAGCATCAAAATATTCTACTACTGTACGGTATTTACTCTGATAATCTCGCTGGTCACGATACAGAACTTCTACATCACCCATTTCTTTATCTAAAATATAACCACGATGGGCCTCGTCGATAATAATCAAGTCAAAATCTGTTACCGCCGGCATTACATCACTTTCATTATAAAGAATACGTTTTACCATGCTCTGAACAGTAGCAACCTGAATACGAGTTTCTTTATCTACTGTTCTCTCGTCTAATCCCTTAATATTATAGATTTCATCAAGGGTCATCAGTTCTTCAAGTTTTACTTCTTTAAAAACATCTGAAGCCTGATCTCCCAGAGAAGTTCTATCAACAAGGAATAAAATACGTTTGAAACGATTTGTCTTTAAAAAGCGGTAAATCATGCCAAGAACAGTACGAGTTTTACCTGTACCTGTTGCCATAGCAATCAGAACTTCTCTCTGACCATCAATAACTGCTTTTTCGGCTGCTTTGATTGCTTTCACCTGATATTCACGCAGATTCAGACCGTCTTTATCTGTTAATAAGTCATACGGCATTGCCTTCAACGAATCATTGCCCGCCTGAATATCCATTTCCAGACGTTCCATAATACCATCCGGGCTAATCCAACCGTGTAATGCAGTAGGAACGTTAGATGGCTCTCTTAAATCCAGAAACCAAATGCCGGATTTTGTTTTGAACTGCTCCAAATAAGGTCTTCCATTTGTTGCAAAAGTAAACGGAACCTTAAATTCTCCCCAAGTGCCAATCTGATATTCAACATCTTCTTTACGGATATTTCTTGGATAATCTTTACCCTGATAATCAATTACAGATGGAATATCCTTATGTACAGCTTTCGCCTCAATAATACCAACAAGTTTTGTCCCTACAAACAGTGCATAATCTGCATAGCCTTTTTTGCTAACAGTAGAATCTGTTGGCCATTCAGCGATCGCCATGTTATGACCTTTCGTTGGTCTTGCGCCTTTTGCATAACGGATTTCCTGTGTATTGGCTTCCCAGCCCACCTGACGCAGCTGTTCATCAATCATATAGCGAGTTTCAACCTCAGACTTCTGACGCTGACTTGCCATTTTATTAGCCTGTTTCAGACGAACTTTCTTATCTACCTGCTCAGCCTGTTCAGCACAGGCAATAGCTGCTTTTGTAAGTTCTTCTTCTTTTTCTTCTTCCTGGACTTTGCTCAAAACGATAATCTTCTCTGTTTTCTGTTCTTCCTTTACAGGCATAACAAAATCTTGATGCTGGTAATTCCAGTCACCATAAGTCTGCATAAACCATTCAGACAAGCTGTGTGCCATCTGTAAGAAAACCGGACAGTCTGAGCTTTCAGCATAATTTTCGTGAACAGCCTTATTTCTCACTTTACGAAGCGCATGCAAAATATCAGTCAAATCTCTTGTCAAAAGACCTTCAGACGATAACACATTGATACGGTTCACTGCAGAATTATCATAAGGCACAGGAATCTTATCATATGTAAACATTAAATTTACGATTGTTTCGCCAATCATACCCAGCTTCATCAAGCATGAGTTCGGATCTGTATAACAATACTGTTCCGCCAAATCACCAAAATTAGCAAGAACCGGAAATTCTGTTTCTAAAAATTTGAAATTGGAAGCCATTTACTTAGTCCTCCTCCCGTTTATCTTATGTTCTGATAATAAAATATTATCGGAACATCATTTGTAAAAAAATTTAAAATCCTATTCGTGCTCTAATATCATTTAGCCACTCGCCTTTATATTTAAAGAACCTCGGGCCAGCTATGGAATACTTCTTTCCAGATATAAGTTTTGCAGCAGCTGTCAACGACATTTCCTTTCCTTGATATTCAACTTTTCTATCACCAACAACCTTACACTTAATATTTGGATCATCATAGTATTCGATTTCTTCTCCAACAGGAATCTGACATTTAGTAAAAGAAAAATTCTCCGCTTTTTCATGGCTTTCTGTGTCAATTTCCTGTGCCAACTGTTCCTCCTGTGCTTCTACATCACTTGGGGCAACCAGTTTCAGATTTTCTTTGCAATCGTGGATTTCTGCCATTGCTTCCAAAATTGCATAGGCTTCTTCCGGCTTCATTGCATAGAACTCACGAATTCTTTTCTGTCCATTAAAATCATCAATAGATCGCAAGTCCGGATTCAACTTATCAATAATCGCATGAAGCTTCAAATCTGACAATCTTGAGTTCACTTCGTATGTAGCATATACTCGGAATGCGAACGGAATACATTCGCTGCGATTTAATTGCTTCAATCGTTTGTCTATATCATCTGCATATCCTATTTTCACATAATCTGGGAAAGAAGGATTTGTGAGAATGTATATTACACCTTTATTACTCATATTCTTTTCTCCTACTCGTTTCGTATACTACAGTTTACATACGATATTTATGCATTCTCAAATCAAATGCCGTTTTACCACCTTCGAGAATGTCACAAATATGTTGTTGTATACCTCGTGATCCTAAAACATATTTCTCTTCACCTATAATTGGCAAATCATTTTCAATTGAACCACTTCTGTATTCAAATCGATATGCTTTATTCAGAGCATTTTTTCCTGTTTGATTTGCAACTATTATTTCTTCTGCGTCTCCTCCTAATACAACATTTGCATTATGAGTAACAATAATAATCTGACGTACAGCCTTCTTTTTTCTGATAAAAGGAATTAGTTCATCAAATATAGATCTATTATCCAAATCATCTTCTGGTTGATCAATTAATATTGGACATTCACTTTCGGCTAAATTAATCAACATTTTAAGAAGCACTAATGCCTTTTTTCCTGGCGACATTTCTTCGATTCCGTCATTATCCATTTTAACCTGATATGCTGTATTAAACCAATCGTCCAGCAAATTTCTTAGAGCACTTTCTGTAGTACGACCTTTTGTGAGCTTTATTTTTTCTTCTACAGTAAATGCAATTAAAGCTTTTAGTTTATCAACAGTTATCATTTCTATCAGAATTCTATCATCAATATCAAATAGGTCTCTATGAGCTTTTAACTGTCTTCTGTCAAAAAGCTCACCTAATTTTTTTGAAAAAGCTTCTCCTCTAAATTGTGTCAAAGCAGAGAATTCAAGTCCATCTGTTGATATATCTTTATTTCTATTAACAACTTCCGCATATTTTTGATGTATAGCCATAAATGATGTAAATGCTTCTGATGTTTCCATTACAAGAGACTCATAGAATGATTTTAATTCTTTTAAACGTTTTGTTTTTTCATTAAAATCAAATAGCTTTTTCTCCTCCTTCAAAATTGCTTCCGTCAATTCTTTAATTGCACTATTCTCTGCAATTTTAGGTTCTATTAATTTAATAATTCCTTCACTGATATTTTTTTCATCAAGTAATTGCATTTTTTGAAATTCAAGTTCTTTATGTATTTTCTCTTTATGAACGTTCCACTCTTTTATTGCAACTGCTTTAATATTTTCAGCGGTATCAATAAACATTTTCTTTGTTTCATCTGAAATATCTCTTGGAACAGAAATGATTTCCACAACCGAATCTGTAGCCAAAATAAACTCTATATCCGCTTCTAATTTTTTCAACTTTGCATTAATCTGAGTTAAGGTACTTTGAGCTTTATCGAATTTTTGTATATCATCTTCCGTCAATGATGTTCCCGCAGATAAACCATCTTTTTGTTTCTTTAATTTTTCAATTTCCTTTATAATCCCATCATATGTACCAATATTTGTTATTTCTTCCTGCACTTTTTTGCAATCCGAATATGCTCGAAGCAACACAAATATTTTCCCATCAAGAGTCACTTTATATTCTGACAATTCCTTTTCCATCATGTGATATGATTTCTGCATTTCAGGGTTTACCATAAGAATATCATGGATAATTTCGTCAATTTCCGTTAATTCTTCATGCTCATCACTCAAGCGATTAAGATACGTTTGTGGAATAAATACGATTTTGTGTTTTGAGTCTGGCTTTGATGTAGATACAACAGAACCATCTGCCCAATATACTTTCATTTCTGATATCAGTTTTCCATTTGCTTTGGTTTTTTCTGTTTTATCATCAACTTGAGTTTTATCAATAGTCCTTGCAATATTATTTAACAACAAAGATTTTCCTGTTGATTTACCCCCAATAATACAAGTTAGTTTATCACTGAACACAATTGCTTCTTTAGCAAAGTCCTCGTCTTCTATTTCAACATGTTCAATCACCTGATAATCAGCCTTTACCTCCGGCTTCGTCTGAGAAATACGAACACGCTGCTCTGGTTCATATAGCAACTGACACAATCCATTAAATGTAGGATCTGCCTTAATCCAGCAATATTTATTCTGACTCGGCTCAAATATATTATCATTTGTATGCGCATCAGATCCATGGATACATGGTTTTAAGGAACGATATTTTTTTATAACAGTAGCTTCATCATCTACCTTTTTGCCTAAAAAATAGTCTCGATCAGCTTGCTTTGACGAAAAAATCATATCCGCTAATCGGTACAACTGAGTTCGAGTCGCATCCAGCTGGGATCCACTGTCTGTCAAAAATTCGGAATGCGTTTTTAGCCCACTCACTCCATCATTATCACTATTTGAAATAGCAATAATAGTATCTTTTCTTAATTGTGGATCCGATTCGAACACCTCTACTAATGTACTTGACGACAAAACATATTGTTCTATTCCTTTTTTATATGCCACGTCCTCCGCCAAATTAGGATTTTCTGAATATTCTCGTCCAAGAGCAATCAACTCACTGCTTGTAGCTCCCCAATCCCTATCATTGTATCTGAATTTTAAACGTGAAAAAAATCAACTTTCCAATTGATCGGCTATACAAGGATTAAACAAGCAATGAATATTAATCGGTGAATTCTTTGCAATCGGTGCAATCCTCATTTCCACATTAGGAATTACCATTTTTACACTTTTAGGTAACCTGTCATCTTTTATTACTTTTTTATAATTTTTAATGGACATATAATCCGTTATTCCGAGCACCGCAATATTCTTCAACGGATCTGTTCCATCTCCAATATAATCATTTATATCTTTATAGTATTTATCCCACTTTTTTTCTACTGTCTCACCTTGATATTGATCATTCTTTTGTGTTTCAGGTGTATGGATATGCAGATCCCATCTTCTCCATTCAGAACCTCTATTGTAATGTTCCATAAAACTATTCTCCTTTTTTAGCGCAAACATTCCCTAAAACTATGGCGAACATCACTAATAACCAATGAATTTTCACACTTATTGCAAATATTACAACAACTAACTGTTTATTAACGATATTCAATCCTAAAATAATCCAGATATGCTTTATATTTATCCTGTGCCGTCAGGCAAGTATCTGTCAGATAGCCTTTTTCATTGTTCCATTCTTTCAATCCACGATAATAGAACATTTTCAGATTATCTTCGATGATGAACGGAACAATATTATATTTCAGGCACTCCTTAAACATAATCAGTCTGCCTACACGACCATTACCATCTTGAAATGGATGGATTCGTTCAAACTTTACATGGAAATCCAGAATATCTTCAAAAGTATTTTTTTCTTTTCCGTTGTATTTTGTCAGCAGCGCTTTCATTTTATCGGCAACTTCTTCCGGAAGTGCAGTATCCATACCACCGACTTCGTTTGGTACCTTTTTATAATCGCCTACAGCAAACCAATCTTTTCTGGAATCACTGGTTCCATTCTTTAGGATCAGATGCAGTTCTTTGATAAACTTCTCTGTCAAAGCTGCCTTTGCATTATCAATAATCATATCAATACAGCGAAAGTGATTTGCTGTTTCAATCACATCGTCCACATTCAGCACTTCTTTTTCTACGCCGATGGTGTTGGTTTCAAAAATATATCTGGTCTGATCGTGGGTCAGACGGCTACCTTCGATATGATTGGAGTTGTATGTTAAATCAATCTGTGTCTTATGGTAAATGCCGCCGGAATACTTGCTCGCTTTCTGCTCCTGCAGAATATCCAGCAATGTAATTGGCTGTTCTTTTTTCTTGTTGGAACGTTCTGGTTTTTCTGCATTTTCAGGAACGTTCCAAGTCTTACCGGTAAGAAATGCACCGTTCACACGTCCCTGAGCACAGTAATTTCTTACGCTGCGCTCCGACACATCCCATTTTTTCGCTATTTCAGTAACTGAAAGGTATCGCATCTGCTCTTCTCCGTTATAAATCAAATCAAAATTTACATTTTACTATGATATAGTATATCACATCATCGGCAATATATCAAACTTTTATCCCATTGTTTCTTTTGTTTTTGCCGTTTCCGGTATTTTTAATTTTCTCTCCAAATATCCGCAGCCCAAATAAAAAGCTTCTGACTGGCAGTAAACACTATCAATCAGAAGCTTATCATCTTTTACCAGTCTATCACATTGAAAAATTCTTCCATGTTGCTGCCCTTACGGTCAAGCAGTTCCCATTTTACATCTGTTCGACTGATAGCAATTTCAAAATTCTTTTTCTTCACAGAATATGTATTCTTTACGAACATATCTTTGCCCTGAATCTTCTGAATCAGGACCTGATAAGAACGTTCGCCATTATTCAGGCACTCATACACTTCCGTGTTCTTTTTAAACTGTTCCAAAGACTGGAATCCAAGAACCGTCTGCAGGAACCTTGTCACTTCCTGTCCCTTGTACTCTGGCACATGCAGACAAGCTACATACTCAAAATCCGGATTGTTCACAATCAGGAAATGAGGAATCGTTCCCTTCTTATTCTGTAGTCTGCAATACTCAGCCAACTGCAGAAAACTGTCCTTTTCACCCTGATGCTTCATCAGACGATCGGCATCCACGATGATGAATTTTGCCAAACAATTTGTCTGTGATTCTGTCTTTATTTTCTTTAAGAAGTTAGTATAACCGCCACCGTGCATATTGATTGGCTTCAATGCAATCTGCACATCCTGGTGCTTTCTCATTTTATCAATATAGTTGTATTCTGTATCGCCTTCACAGAAAACAACAAATCGTTTTTGTAATTTACGTTCCGGTCTACTCAAATGCTGTACCTCCCAGAATGCCTTTCATATAAAACTCATAAATCTTAGTCGTTTCATAACGAACTTCCGGAAAATCAGACAAAGAATACATTTCCGAAGTCAGCTGCTCTCTGTTCTTTGTAACGAAATAAATCTGCTCTTTCATGTAGGTCTTCAAATCCAGATGCAGCACATTGTGGGTAGAGAAAATAAACTGGCCATTATGCTCTGCTCCGTTCACAAATGCGATCACTCGGTCAGAAAGAATCGGATTCAGCACTCGATCCATTTCATCTGCAAACACAATCTTATTCTCATATACCACACGGAAAATGTGTACCGCCCATGCAAAGAACTCACGAACACCGGTAGAATCCATCTGCAGTTCTCTTCTGAAAAGATTGCCATTCTCATCCTTACGGATAATGATTGTCTTGCTATATGGCTTTTCCTTATCAAGCTCGATACCGCAGATACTGTAGTCTACCATACGGAATATTTCCAAGTATCTTTCATCTTCCAGAATACGCATATCGGCATCCTGCTTGATTACATCTTCTGACTGTTCAGCAACCAAAGCCTCTGGATACAACATGTTTGTTACCCAGTTGACTACAGACATTGCATCTTCATTACCAAGCAACGCATATCTGGAAACAATAAGACCGATATTCATTCCCGCCTTTGTACCATCTCCAAGCAAAAACTTGTTCATGCTTGCAGATAAGCCATTGATGTTTTGAGCTATCGTTCTCCATGCTCCGTCTTCTGTTCTTCTGATTTCAAAGATTGTATCCGGAGTTCCTTTTCTCTTTTTCAAAACCTGCAACTTTTCAAGAAGAATACTATATTCGTTGATATGAAGCTCATAAATATAGACCTTCCCATTCTCTGCTCTAAAACACAGTTCAAACTTCTGAACAGGATTCTTTTCCTCATTCAGACTTGCCGCATTGACATACGGACGAACAGACTTCACCTGACTGTTGGTTACAAACAAAGACTTCAAATATTTTAAGCTATTGATAAAGTTAGATTTACCACCGGCATTCTCACCAACGATCACTGCAGATTTCAGCAGATCAAATCCTTCTGCAGTTTCCACGTAGTTGTCCGGAAAACGCTTTTTCACCTTTCCGGTTGGTGCGCTCATGGAAAACTCACTTTCACAATTAAATGAACAAAAATTATTAAAACGATAATATATCAGCATACAGCACCTCGCAATTTGCTTATTCACTTATATTATATCTCAAAAATATCGTTTGTAAACCACATTTTTGTTTTAGTCGCAAGTTTTTATTCGTTTTATAGACATTTTTATTAACCAAAGTCTGATTTTCCATATTTACTACACAGAGCCGGCTCTGAAAATGATTTATTCGCTATAAATTACTTCTCTAACCACAACTTCCTCCGCCATTGCTTTCAGCATATTTATATGCCTTACCCAAGCCATAGCATCCGTTTCCTTATCCGGTGCCGGATTCTTTTCAAGCAGTCCATTCATAATGACTTCCACTCTTTTCTCCGCAATCTCCTGTACTTCACACAGATGAGGAAACAGCTGCTCCGTCAGTACCAAGTCATCAAAAAGTATTGGATTATGTTCCTTCAGGAATGCTCTGCGCATTCGTCCGTATTTTCCCAGCTACTTTTCTTCAACAGGCTGTAACTTGATTAACGGAATCAAATAGTCTCCTGCCCCTGCAAATGCAGGCTCATTGTACTTTAAAACTTCATAATTTTTATGTTCTTTCATGTTGAAATCCTCCGTGATTTTATGATTTTTTCACGGCGAAATACCGGATTTTTATGTTCAAAACAGGTACTGTCATATCAGGGATTTTCAAAAAATTTGGCGTACAAAATGGCGTACTTGAGGGGTCTTGAGTGCCGAAAAACGTTGATTTTAAAGGCTTTTTCGAGGGTCGGTTGATATCTTGCCGTGACAGCTTAACACTCTCACGCAATATCCGCAGGCGTTCTCCTGGCTCTTTCGTGGGCTGTGACCGCCTTGTTTTCTCTATGTCCATTATATCATCTGTACGTTTGCAACCCGAAATAAGCATACAAGCGTAAATTTAAAGAAAATATATAAACAAGAAATAAGGAGTCTACGTTTTTGAAAAAGCGGCGGGTAGAATTTTGACAAAAATGAATAAAGCAAGATTTATAAAAAATAGAACAAGAAAGAAGATTGTAACAAGTAGGAAAGTAATATATTATCTATTATAGATACAATAGTTATGACAAATGAATCAGTGAAGGAGAAAAAATTATGAAAAAGAAAAAACTGATCAGTTTGCTACTTGTAGCTTCTATGGCATTCGGGCTTTCGGCATGCAGTTCTTCCAGGGACAAAGGGGGAGACGATGCGGACAAAGGCGGCTTAGAGGAGAACAAAGTGTTGAAGGTCTCTGCGGTAGAGACGGCATATGGACAGGATATGTGGAAAGCTGTATGTGCTGCGTTCGAGGCATCTCATGAGGGCGTTACAGTTGAACTGACGATTGATAAAAAGCTTGAAGATATCATCACTCCACAGATGAAATCAGGAGATTATCCGGATGTAATCTTAAGAGCGGTTGGTGCAGAGTCAGGTTTGACAGAGACTTTTATAAAAGACAAAAACCTTGTCGAAATGACAGACGTGCTTGATATGACAGTGCCGGGCGAGGATGTTGCCGTAAAGGATAAGATTCTTCCGGGCTTTGTGGAAAACTCCATTACGAATCCATACGGAGACGGAAAGACATACTTGATGCCAATGTTCTACGGACCATGCGGTCTGTTCTACAACGCGGGAATTTTTGAAGAAAAAGGCTGGGAAGTACCGGAGACATGGGAAGAGATGTGGGAACTTGGCGACAAGGCGAAAGAGGAAGGAATCGCGCTGTTTACATATCCTACATCCGGTTATTCCGATGCATTCCTCTATGCATTGCTGCATGAAACAATGGGAGCGGACGATTTCCAGAAAGCTTTGAAATATGAAGAAGGGATCTGGGATACAGATGGGGCGAAAAAGGCGTTTGATATCGTGGTAAAACTTGCTTCATATACAGAGCAGACAACTCCGGCAAACGCAAACGACAATGATTTCCGTAAGAACCAGCAGCTTGTGCTTGACAACAAAGCGCTGTTCATGCCGAACGGTAACTGGGTGATCGGCGAGATGGCAGACGCGCCGAGAGCAGATGGGTTTGAATGGGGATTCACAGCTCTTCCGGCAGCAGAAGCAGGCGGAGAGAGAGCTTCCTACACATTCTTCGAGCAGATATGGATGCCGGCAGGAGCGGAGAACCAGGAACTTGGAAAAGAGTTCATCGCATATATGTATTCTGACGAGGCGGCTTCAATCTTTGCAGAAAAAGGCGGAGCAGTACAGCCGATCGAAGGTATGTCGGACAAACTGGACGGAGACGCAAAACTTTACTATTCTATCTATGACACGGGCGCGGTTGCTGTTATGGATGCATTTGCAACTACGGAGCCGGTAGAAGGGATTACTACAAGGACAACATTTTTTGATCCGATCAATTCACTGGTAACAGGCGATAAGACAGAGCAGGAATGGATCGATCGGATCAAGACTGACAGCGATAAGCTTCGCGCGGCATTGCAGTAAAACTGAATAAGTTTCCGGATGTTCCAAAAGGTTTGACACAAAGTTTGAAAGAAGGCTTATAGGTGAGGCAGGCGGTGAAACAGTTTCACCGCCTGTTTTTATCCCACGGCAATTTTGCAGTTGGGAGTGAGAAGAAAGAATTGGAGATGAGCCAATGAAAGAAAGAAAAGGTAAGGGGTTGTTCGTTTTCTACTGTCTTGCCCCGGCAGCGATTTTATTTATCGTGTTTATGATTATCCCTACGATAGATATTTTTAGAATGTCGTTGTTTAAATGGGGAGGCTACACGGCGGATAAGAAGTTCGTAGGGCTTGACAATTTCAAGATGCTGTTTCAGAGCGACAGGTTTTATCAGGCATTTCAGAATTCTATTTTGCTGATTGTTATGGTTACGATCATTACATTTGCGCTGGCTCTGATATTCGCCTATATTTTATCGAGAGAAAGACTGAAAGGGCAGACATTCTTCCGTGTGATTTTCTATATACCGAATATTTTGTCCGTTGTTGTTATCAGCGCTATTTTCTCAGCCATCTATGATCCGAATCAGGGACTCTTAAATTCATTTCTCAATCTGTTCAGAGGAGCGAACAATCCGGTACTCTGGCTGGGGGATCAAAAGATCGTTATCTACAGCATTGTGATCGCGATGGTCTGGCAGGCGATCGGATATTATATGGTCATGTATATGGCGAGTATGGCTAATGTGCCGGAGAGCCTGTATGAGTCCGCAAGTCTTGAGGGAGCGGGTAAGATCACTCAGTTTTTCACGATTACAATACCGCTGATCTGGTCAAATATCAGGACGACGCTGACCTTTTTTGTTATCAGCACGATCAATATGAGTTTCCTGCTCGTAAAAGCTATGACAAACGGCGGACCGGACGGAGCTTCCAACGTGTTCTTAAGCTATATGTACCAGGAGGCGTACACGAACTCCTCCTATGGATATGGTATGGCCATCGGAGTAATGGTATTCTTGTTCTCCTTTGCACTGGCAGGAATATTAAATGTGGCTACAAAACGGCCTGATATAGAATTTTAGGAAGGAGAATCAGTGAATATGAATAAGAAAAGTAAAAAGACAGTAACACCGGCAAACGTGCTGGTTTATATTTGCCTGCTCCTCCTTGCAGTTATAATAATTATACCAGTGGTGTGGGTGTTTGTTGCATCAGTAAAGCAGAATTCAGAATTTTACGGAAATCCATGGACGCTTCCGGAAACACTGTATATTCAGAACTTTGCCGACGCGTGGCAAAAAGCGAGCATGGGTTCTTATATGCTGAACTCGGTCGTTGTCACAGCGCTTGGAATCGCTTTGCTTATTATTATCGCGCTGCCGGCGGCTTATGTGCTGTCCAGATTCAAATTCCCCACGGGGAAATTCTGGAATATCCTGTTTATGGCGGGACTGTTTATCAATGTGAGTTATATTGTAGTGCCTATTTTTCTTATGCTGAATAATTGGGACAGGGGGATAAGAGAGATCACGGGAAATACATTTTTCCTGAATAACCTTTTTATATTGGCTCTTGTATATACTTCCACGTCATTGCCCTTTACGATTTATCTTCTGTCCGGTTATTTCAGGACATTGGCAAGGGACTATGAGGAGGCTGCATATGTAGATGGGGCGGGATATTTTACAACGATGACAAAGATTATGTTCCCAATGGCAAAGCCCAGTATTGTCACGATCATTTTGTTCAACTTCCTGGCGTTCTGGAACGGGTATATTATTTCGATGACACTGCTCCCGAAGCCGGAGCTGAAAACTCTTCCGGTAGGACTGATGAACTTGATGGCAGCTCAAAAATCAGCGGTCGAATACGGACAGATGTATGCCGGACTTGTGATCGTTATGCTGCCGACGCTTATTCTGTATATCTGCGTACAGAAGAAACTGACACAGGGCATGACTCTTGGCGGATTGAAAGGTTAGGTTATCATATGGAAGAAAGAACCAAAAAGATAGTGACGGGTATTATTGCCGCCCTTATTTTTATCATGTGTGTTGCACTTATTGCAGTAGGGCAAAAGAATGTGGGACCTAAGGGGCTTTTCACTATGCTCGCAGGTCTTGCGGGACTTGTAAGTCTTTTGGCTTTTTATAACAGCAAATTTAAATAACATAGATTAAGAAAGATGGAAGAGGAAAGCTTTGATGGAACGATCAAAAGGACTTGTGACCATTCCTACAGACTTGGATGTGGTACAGGAAACAATGGAATTGATAAAGAAATGGGGAGCAGACGCGATCCGTGACTGTGATGGAACTGATTTCCCGGATGAGCTAAAAGGTATACAGGCGGAGATATATTCCACCTATTATACAACGCGCAAGGACAATGCCTGGGCGCAGGCAAATCCTGATGAAATCCAGCAGATGTATCTGATGACACCTTTCTATACTGCCGAGTCAGATATACTGGAGATTAGGATCATGAAGGGACTCTATCCGGATATGCTCACTCCGAATATACGCGACGACATAAAACGCTGGTGGGAAGTAATCGACCGGACAACCGGAGAGAGCGTGCCGGCAGATCAGTGGGAGTATAATGAGGCGCAGCAGAGAGTGACCATCACAACGGTACCATTTCACGAATATACAGTAAGCTTTCTCGCGTATATTATGTGGGATCCAGTGCATATGTACAATGCGGTCACTAATTCATGGGAAGGCGTGGAGCACCAGATCACATTTGATGTGAGGCAGCCCAAGACACATGAGTATACGCTCAAAAGGCTGAAAACATTTATAGAAGAACACCCCTATGTGAATGTTCTCCGCTTCACTACTTTTTTCCATCAGTTTACGCTCATATTTGATGAGCTGGCAAGAGAAAAATATGTGGACTGGTATGGATACTCAGCCTCTGTAAGTCCATATATTTTGGAACAGTTCGAAAAAGAGGTAGGTTATAAGTTCCGGGCAGAATATATTATTGATCAGGGATATTATAATAACCAGTATCGTATACCGAGCAAGGAATATAAAGATTTTCAGGCTTTCCAGAGACAGGAAGTAGCCAAGATCGTAAAAGAGATGGTGGATATTACACACGAGTATGGGAAAAAGACAATGATGTTTTTAGGAGATCACTGGATCGGTACAGAGCCATTCATGGAGGAGTTCAAGACCTTAGGCTTAGACGCGGTTGTGGGAAGTGTGGGAAATGGTTCTACACTCAGACTGATCAGCGATATTGAAGGAGTAAAATATACAGAAGGGCGTCTTTTGCCGTACTTTTTTCCAGACGTATTCTGCGAGGGTGGCGATCCGGTCAAAGAGGCAAAATATAATTGGGTGACCGCGAGAAGAGCGATTCTTAGAAAACCGATTGACAGGATTGGATATGGAGGCTATCTGAAATTGGCGCTCAAATTCCCGGAGTTTATTGAGTATGTGGGACAGGTATGTGATGAGTTTCGCACGCTGTATGAAAATGTCAAAGGGACAACTCCGTATTGTGCAAAAAAGGTGGCCGTACTTAACTGCTGGGGCAAAATGAGAGCCTGGGGATGTCATATGGTACATCATGCACTTTACCAAAAGCAGAATTATTCTTATGCCGGTATTATCGAGTCGCTTTCCGGGGCTCCGTTTGATGTTTCATTTATCAGTTTTCAGGATATTTTGGACGAGCCGTCTATACTTGATCATATTGATGTGCTGATTAACGTGGGAGATGCAGACACCGCGCATACCGGAGGCGAGTGGTGGGCAAATCCTAGGATCATAGAGGCTGTCCGCAGGTTTGTGTACAATGGCGGCGGCATCATTGGTGTGGGAGAGCCGTCAGGACACCAGTATCAGGGACATTTCTTCCAGCTTGCGCAAGTTTTTGGGGTGGAGGAAGAAAGAGGCTTTACTTTGGGATATGATAAGTATAACTGGGAGGAGCATAGGCATTTTATTCTGGAGGATACAGATACCGTTGATTTCGGAGAGGGCAAGAAGAATATCTATGCTCTGGAGGGGGCCACAGTGCTTGTACAAAGAGAGAAGGAAGTCCAGATGGCGGTTAATGAATTTGGCAGAGGGCGTTCCGTGTATATCAGCGGTTTGCCCTACAGCTTTGAGAACAGCCGGATATTATACCGCTGCATACTTTGGAGCTGTCACAGTGAGAAAGAACTGAATAAATGGTTCAGCACAAATTACAATGTGGATGTACATGCCTATCCAAAAAACAATAAATACTGTGTGGTAAACAATACGGATAAGTTGCAGAGGACAGTGATCTACCGTGGAGATGGAAGCAGCTTTGATATCGAGATGGAGCCAAATGGAATCGTATGGTATGCAATAGAAGAATGAAAATGTTTTACAGGCAGCCGGCCAAAAGCTGGAAAGAATGTATTCCTATCGGGAATGGAAGAATTGGAGGAATGATTTTTGCTGATCCTGGAGCTGAGAGAATCTGTCTCAATGAGGATTCTCTCTGGTCGGGATATCCGGGGGAGAAGCAGATGAGAAATGCCAATGGGACAAAAAAACAATATTTAGATCAGGTGCGCAGTGCGGTGGCAGAGGAGGATTATGCAAAAGCCGAGGAACTTCTGGAAAAGCATCTTCTGGGAGAGTTTACGGAGAGCTATCTGCCGCTTGGCACGCTGCATGTGGATATTCCGGCACTGGAAATCTGGAATCTGGAGACATGTGCATCGGAGTGGAAAACAGAGCGAGAAACAGATCCGCCGCCGGCAGATTCTTCGTCCTGTGATCCCCGCGGAAAAATTGGCGTTACAGAATATGAGAGAGGGCTTACGCTTGATACCGGGATTGCCTGGGCACGCATGAAGACGCCGGCAGGAGGAGAAATACGAAAAGAGTATTTTTGCAGCTATCCTGATGCGTGTATGGTGATACACATTGAATCAGACGAGCCTCTGCCAGAAGTGAGAATCAGCCTGGAAAGTGAGCTTAAGAAGAACGGAACCAAACTGTTAGAACAAGATACCGTGATGTATTACTTTCAATGCCCTGAGCATGTTGACCCGAACTATGTAAAAAATAAAACTCCTATTATATGGGGAGAAAGAGGAAAGAAGTTTCAGGTCCTTGTCAAAGTGATGGAAACAGACGGTACGGTCAGGGCGGTGGAGAACGGAGCCTATAACCCTCAGGAGAAAAGTGACAGCCTAGAAAACGGAACCGGCGAGATATATGTGAAAGAGGAAATATGCATTGAAAAGCCTACACAGCTTACGATCGTACTCACGGCGGTGAAAGAACTTGAGACTGGGGGAAGCTATGCCCAGTTAAAGGAAAGACACGTGAAGGACTATCAAAGTCTGTACAGCAGAGTCAGTCTTGACTTGGGAGAACAGCCGGAGCTCCCCACAGATGAACGCCTGAAAGCGTTGAGAAACGGTCAGGAGGATCATCCATTGTTCGCCCTTTATTTTCAATATGGAAGATATCTGCTAATTAGCTCTTCGAGGGGAAAGGAGAATCTTCCGGCTACACTTCAGGGAATCTGGTGCTGGGAAATGCAGCCGCCATGGAGTTCAAATTGGACGACGAATATTAATGCTCAGATGAACTACTGGCCGGTACAAAAATGCAATCTGTCAGAATGTCTGGAGCCATATGTTAGTTGGATGAAGCGGCTTGCAAAATCCGGGGAGGAGACAGCGCAAAAGTATTGTGGGTGTCGTGGATATTCTGTCAATCACAATGTGGATGGCTGGTATGCGACCAATCCCGTTGGTATGCCCTTTGGAGGAGGGACATCCCATGAGGGCTGCAGCGAGTATGCGTGGTTCCCTCTGGGAGGAATATGGCTTTGTCAGGAAGTATGGCGCGCGTATGAGTACAGGCCCCAGCCAGAACTTTTGAAGGAGACTGTGCTTCCGCTTCTTACAGGCGCCGTGCGATTTTGCTTAGATTGGCTTGTTCCATTTGGGGAATATTATGTGGTAAATCCATCAACCTCCCCGGAACATCGGTTTGAAGACCCCAAAATGCCGGGACGTTACCGGGCGGTGTCTATGGCCTCTACCTTGGATATGTCGCTGATTAGAGAGGTGTTTCTCAATTACCGCAGGGCTGTGGATTGTGCGTGTGAAGAGGGTGTGTATGCAGAACGTAAATGTGACGAGAGTGCGAAGGAGTGGGGACATATTCTGGAGGAAGCAAAAGGGCTTCTTGGAGAGGTGGACAAGGTAGAACAGAAACTGTATCCATACTGTGTGGGGGCAGATGGAAGACTCCAAGAGTGGTATAAAGATTTTAGAGAAAAAGAGAGAGGACATAGACATCTGTCACATCTGTATGGCCTTTTTCCAGGAGAATTATTCTGTGAGAATAAAGAGCTTGTTGATGCGGCAAAAAAATCTTTAGACTGCCGCATGGAAAATGGAAGCGGTCAGACAGGGTGGAGCTGTGCATGGGCAGCAGAGCTCTATGCAGTGTTAGGTGATGGGGAAAAGGCTTTCTCCTACATGAGGAAATTGTTGGAGAAGTCTACCTATGACAACTTGTGGGATGCGCATCCGCCGCTGTTTTTTCAGATTGACGGAAACCTTGGAGGAACTTCGGCAATCGCGGATATGCTTGTACAGGATCGTGGCGGGGAAGTGAAACTGCTGCCAGCATTGCCGCCAAAATGGAGTGAAGGCAGTGTAAAAGGATTGCGCATAAAGGGAAATAAGACAGTAGATATTTCGTGGAAAGATGGGGCGGTTACAGCTTATCAGATTCACGAAGGGTAGATTCTGACCATCTGTGATTCAGAATATCGGATGGAAAAATGGTAGCGGCATTACCTCATGTTAGGAGGTAGTACCGCTATTGAGGTGTACACCCGCAAAAGCGGGTGCCCTTGACATGGAACCGGATTCATGCTAATAAGATGCGTAAGGGGCTGAATAGCAAAGCTGCCATTCAGCCCTTGCAACAAAATTTATTGAAGTTACCGCTACGTATTTTACATCAAACCAAGAAGTTTACATAAAATAGTTTACATTACCGAAACAGTTTTACCACAAGAAGTAGATATGGAGTTACAGCTTCTTTCAAACACGCTCGTTTGCAATAATTGCATACACACAAGCGTCCACAATTCCTCTATTACTATAATCTCCAGATTTTAATGTGCCTTCATATTTCATCCCACATTTTGCCATCACTTTTCCAGAATATATGTTTTGGGGATCATGCCATGATTCAATGCGATTTGCTTTCACTTTTTCAAACATAAACTGTATAACTAGGTATAATGCCTCACTTGTTATTCCTTTATTCCACCATTTACTGCCAATACAAAACCCTAAGTGAACCATGTCAATGCAATCATCATATTTATTGACGCTTATAGTTCCTATCGGTCCCAGTGAAGGATCGTCTTTTAAAACAATAGCCCATTGATAAAATGTTACATCTGTATATTTATCATTCCAATTTTCGATGATCCTTGCGGTTTCTCCTACATTTTCGTGTGGTCTCCACCTTAAATATCTTGCAACCTTCTCATCCGATGTCCAGTTTCGATAGCACATTTCGGCATCGGAAATCGAAAACTTTCTTAATGTTAATCTGCTTGATGCCAATTCAATCGTTCCTAAATGATTCATAATCGCCACCTCATACTGAGAAATTTTCTTCTTCTGTTTTTACAAGCAACGATAAATACTCCTCGACATTTTCTTTCTGCAATTCAACAACTTTCATCGCCCAAGTTTTGCAATAATCACACTTATCGCATCCAGAAGTACAAGGAATTCTTCTATCAGAAAATCTTGAAATAAAGCCATCTAATTTCTTATTATCAACATAAACTCCTAGTCGCCAAAACTCATCATTTTTTTCACGCTTCAATTCTTCTCTGTCCTTCGGGTAAAACCATTGCATTAAATATAATAAATTGCCTTCATAATTACCCTGCATATATGCTTGTGCCACATTTATATTATATTCTTCCTTTTTATCTCTACCATCTAATTTGAAGTTATGAACGCCAATCTTTGCATATGCCTCTACATCTTCAGGTCTTATCCATGGGGATTTAATATATTCTTCGACTTCCTCCAGTTGTCTTCTTTGACACCGAGGAGTAGTATACGATAAAAATTCGCCTTTTCTTACAAATGAACTAGCAAGTGCATTATCTCTAACGGCAGATAAATTCATATGATAATATAAATCACTGCATTTATATAGGCAAGGTGTTGTACATAATACCTTTACATCCATTGATGTATTATTTACAAGTTTTTCTAAAATATCAAAATCACGGTTTAAATCTTTAGCAGGTACTATCATATCCGCTCCAATTGCCTCAAAATCTTTTGCTCTTTGGACAGACTCTATTTCAGCACAGATTGAAGCAGTAATGTGACAGCTTGGATAGTGATATTTAATAAACCTGATGAGGTATGGCGTAGAAACTGTTATTCTTTTCACACCTGCATTAAGTAATCTCTCTACAAATACTTTCAACTTCTGCTTACCTTCTTTTGAATACTCTATGCCATCGGAAACCGTACTGTTCATAATATAATCAAATTCAAAATCCTATTTCTTGGCATCAGTTATATAATCTAATAACTCTGTTTCAGTTATTTGAGGTAAAGTTGCCGCAGGGCGAATTGTTCCTACCGGAGCTCCCGGCATTGAACCATATAGTTCCTTGATTCGTCTTCCATTTACAGACTCATTATTTAATTTACTTAACTCGACTAATTGATTTTTTGTGTAATTAGCCGGTACTGAAAAGTTGATCATCTTTCTCCTCCAAATCTTTTCTTCCAATTAAGCAAAGAAATTACAATTATCAAATAGGCAATAACCGTGTATTTGAAAAAACTACTCATATTGTCATCTGTAATGGTTTTTGAAATAATAAATAAAACTACTGTTGTTAAGATGCTTCGTAATGCACTCATAAATGATAATACACTCGAAATATCATTTTTATCAATCACTTTAATATATTGAGACTCAATTACTTCTTCTGAAACCATAGTCATTCCCTGTAAAATTGCAAAAGCCATAATAGTATTTGAAGCACTAGTCAGTATAATCATAAACAAAGCTGCAATTCTCATTGACCCAACTGCAATCCAAAATGGGTTGATTTTCCCTACTATTTTTTTTCTAACATACCTATTGCACAAATACCTACTAAAACAATACATAAAAAAAACGGTTCCTACTAATTATTCTCCTTTATGATGATTTCTTGCAGCTTTATGTTTTATAATAGCCGTATCGTCCAGCGGCATGACCTTTTCAATCTGTTACGTAACCAAGGTTGTTACATCGATTCGAAATTTTTGCTGTTGCTTCTTTGCAGCGCTCTGGATATATTGAGGCATGGCAGTGGCAACGGTTTCTCCCGGCAGTTCTTTGCTGTCAATCTCTTGTTTAATGTCCCACAGGATAGAAAGGAGCATGCTCTTGATTTTCTCAATCTCCGCTTCATGCTCTTTTTGAGTAACAGGGTAGCCATTACATAAATCTGAAATCCGCTGTCCGGGTGTTCCGGGTAAAGCCATAGACACGCACCTCCTCTGCATAACTCCATTGTACAGGAAAATTGCAAAAATACAATTCTCAAAGTGTTAACTTCTCTGTCTTTGAAAGCCCAGAAGGGCAGAAAGAATTTAAAGAATGGAAAGCACAAAGGGCAAAAGAAACAGAGAAGAAAAGGAGTGTATGACAAAATCGGCGGTATCACACTGAACCGCCGATTTTGCTTTTCGCATTAAAGATATACTAAAAATCCGAAGCTGTCCCCGATTGGAACCGGATTCGGATTATCATTATCTAATGCGGGTGGCCGGACTTGAACCGGCACGGTATTGCTACCGAGGGATTTTAAGTCCCTTGTGTCTGCCTATTCCACCACACCCGCACTTAAATGCGTATCACAGCTGAAAACAAGGGCCTTTACGCGCTCTGCACTGATGCCCTTAAGCTGAAGCCGGTACGCAAATGGGCGAAGGTGGATTCGAACCACCGAAGCTATTAGCAGCAGATTTACAGTCTGTCCCCTTTGGCCACTCGGGAATTCGCCCATATATCTTGTTAGCAAGTAGTGACTATAATACCACACAGATAGTGAAAAATCAAGAGGTTTAGGAATTTTTATGCACTGAATTTTTTTGGAGAGGAAACCAAAAAGGAGCAGCCTGTTGCCGGTTATTCAGAAGGAAGGAGGCGCCATCCAGATAAAAGAAGGTAAGCGCGCTTTCCTGTCTTCTCCAGTATTTTTTCGGTTTCCTGTCCTCTCTTGTATTTTCCATGGACGAATGGCTGTGGATATGTTATAATTCATAAGATAGGCATATTTTGTCTAGATATGATTGGAGGAGGACTATGAAAGATAAGGGAAAGGTGCGGGGCACGTTTAAGGCGTACCTGCAATGGCCGCTGTTTTTGTCGGTCCTTTTGATTATATTGACTGCTGTCGTAGGGGCTGTATCGGTGAAGGCCGGTATCATAGTGTCCGCGTTTACGCTTGTTTATATTGGAATAGCTATGTGGCTTTACTGTTCAAGGCGGAGAGGGATTTTGGCAGGACTGATAGAATTTTCCACTGCCTATGACCAGAGCCGGCAGAGCCTGATGGAAGAGATGCTGATGCCCTATGCGGTAGCGGACGGATCCGGGTATCTGCTTTGGATGAACCGGGAGTTTGCCGCAGTTCTGGAGGGCGATAAGTCCTCGGGGAAAAATATTACATCTATGTTTCCTGAGATTACAAAGGAAATGCTGGCAACCGGCGGCGAGCTTATCAGCATACACAGCGCCTTCGGGGATCGTAAATACAGAGTGGATTTAAAGCAGGTAGAGGTGGGACGGCTGAACGCAGCGGTTCAGGACAACGGGCTGGAGGGGCAGGGCTCCTTTGTAACGGCCATCTATCTGCTGGATGAGACACAGACCCTTAAGTATGTGCAGCAGATTACCGATCAAAAGCTGGTGGCAGGCCTCATTTACCTGGATAACTACGACGAGGCATTAGAAAGTGTGGAGGAGGTGCGCCGCTCACTGCTTACTGCGCTTATTGACCGTAAGATAAGTAAATATATTGCCGGTATCAACGGTATTGTAAAGAAGATTGAGAAGGATAAGTATTTCTTTGTTATTAAACAGCAGTATATGGCCCGGATTCAGGAGGAGCGCTTTTCGATTCTGGAGGATGTAAAGACGGTTAATATTGGAAATGATATGGCTGTTACCCTAAGCATTGGCATCGGTATGAACGGGGAGAGCTACTGCCAGAATTACGATTATGCCAGAACCTCCATCGACATGGCCCTGGGACGGGGAGGCGACCAGGCAGTGGTGAAGGATGGGGAAAAGATTCTATACTACGGCGGTAAGGCCCAGCAGATGGAAAAGACTACCCGCGTCAAGGCCCGCGTCAAGGCTCACGCATTGCGTGAACTGATGGAAAATAAGGACCGGCTGCTGATTATGGGGCACCGGCTGGCGGATATTGATTCCTTTGGTGCTGCGGTGGGAATTTACCGCATTGCGGTTTCTATGAATAAGAAGGCTAATATCGTGGTCAACGAGGTAACCTCCTCGGTACGTCCTATGATGGAGCGGTTTATAGGGAATGGGGAGTATCCGGAGGATATGTTCCTGAAAGGAGAACAGGCTGCAGAGCTGGCAGATCCAGGCGCTATGCTGGTGGTAGTGGATGTGAACCGCCCCAGCATTACCGACGAGCCAAGACTTCTTCAGATGGTTAAGACAGTGGTGGTGCTGGATCATCACAGGACCAGCAGTGAAATTATCAAGCACGCGGTTCTTTCCTATGTGGAGCCCTATGCTTCCTCTACCTGCGAAATGGTGGCGGAGGTGCTTCAATACATTGCCGACGGCATCAAGGTAAGGCCTGCTGAGGCAGATGCTATGTACGCAGGTATAGTGATAGATACTCAGAATTTTACCAATCAGACAGGTGTTCGTACCTTTGAGGCAGCTGCATTTTTAAGAAGAAGCGGTGCGGATATTACCAGAGTGCGGAAGCTGTTCCGGGAAAATATGAGGGATTATCAGGCAAAGGCTGAGGCAGTAAGGGCAGCGGAGGTTTACAAGGACGCCTTTGCTATCAGCCAATGTCCGGCTGAAGGGCTGGAAAGTCCCACGATTATCGGAGCACAGGCTGCCAACGAGCTTTTGGAAATTCGCGGGATTAAGGCCTCGGTGGTGCTGACAGAGTACAATGGAACCGTTTATTTTAGCGCCCGCTCCATTGATGAGGTCAATGTGCAGGTGATGATGGAGAAGCTGGGGGGTGGAGGCCACCGAACCATAGCAGGCGCTCAGATAGAAGGCGTTTCCATCGAAGAGGCGAAAGCGCGGTTAAAGGAGGTTATCGGGCAGATGCTGGAGGAGGGAGAGGTCTCCTAGAGAAATACTGTGCAAGGCAGTGAGGAAAGGAGCCTCGCCCAAAGGCGTCCCCTGGATAGAAAGCAATTAAGAAAGGAAGTTGAAAATGAATATTGTATTATTAGAGGATGTAAAGGCTTTAGGAAAAAAGGGAGAGGTTGTTAAGGTTAATGACGGCTACGCCAGGAATTTTATTTTACCCAAAAAGCTGGGGGTGGAGGCTACCCCCAAGAACCTGAACGACTTAAAGCTCCAGAAAGCAAATGAAGCTAAGGTTGCGGCTGAACAGCTGGCGGCAGCCAAAGAGCTGGGCAAACAGCTTGAGGAGGCTTCCGTTACCCTATCTATTAAAGCTGGAGAGGGAGGAAGAGCCTTTGGTTCTGTGTCCAGCAAGGAGATTGGAAAGGCTATCGGCGATCAGCTGGGCCTTGAGATTGATAAGAAGAAAATTGTGCTGAATGATCCCATTAAGTCGATCGGAAGCTTTGAGGTTCCCATTAAGCTTCACAAGGATGTAACCGCAAGGCTGGCAGTCAAGGTAGTGGAAGCGTAATATAAGGAGTGTTAGAATATGGAAGAAACCCTGATGAAACGGGTGCTTCCTCACAGCCTGGAGGCGGAGCAGTCGGTTATCGGCTCTATGCTGATGGACAGAGAGGCTGTAATCGCCGCGTCGGAGATTATAACGGGCAGCGATTTTTACCAGAAGCAGTATGGCATTATTTTTGACGCCATGGTGGAGCTGTTCAATGAGGGCAAGCCTGTGGATCTGGTAACCCTTCAAAACCGCCTCAAGGAGAAGGATGTTCCTCCTGAGGTAAGCAGCTTGGACTATGTCCGGGATATTATTACCATGGTGCCTACCTCGGCGAATGTAAAGTCCTATGCTAACATTGTAAGTGAGAAAGCAGTCTTAAGAAGGCTTATTAAGATAACAGAGGAAATTGCCAATACCTGCTATACAGGAAAGGAACCTCTTGAGAGTATTCTGGCAGATACGGAAAAATCTATTTTTAACCTTCTTCAAAACCGAAGCGGCCAGGAGTTTATGCCTATCAAGCAGGTAGCCATCAATGTTTTGGAGAAGATTGAGGACGCTTATAAGAACCAGGGAACAGTTACGGGGATTCCCTCTGGCTTTATTGATCTGGATTATAAGCTGTCAGGCTTTCAGCCTTCTGATTTTATACTGATTGCCGCCCGTCCTTCTATGGGAAAGACTGCTTTTGTGCTGAATGTGGTAGACCACATATCGGTGAGAAGGGGCCTGCCCTGTATGGTGTTCAGTCTGGAGATGTCCAAGGAGCAGTTGGTCAATCGCATGCTTTCTATGGAATCAAACGTGGATTCCCAGAAGCTGCGTACCGGTACTTTGACGGATTCGGATTGGGACGCGGTGGTAGAGGGAATCGGCGTTATCGGCAATTCCAAGCTGATTATTGATGATACGCCGGGCATTTCCATTTCGGAGCTTCGCTCCAAATGCAGAAAGATGAAGCTGGAATACGGGCTAAGTATTGTGATGATCGACTATTTGCAGCTAATGAGCGGAAGCAGGAAGGGAGGCGGGGAAAACCGCCAGCAGGAGATTTCAGAGATTTCCCGATCCTTAAAGGCGCTGGCTCGTGAGCTGAATGCTCCGGTGATTGCCCTGTCCCAGCTGTCCCGCGCCTGTGAAACACGAACGGATCACAGGCCAATGCTGTCGGATCTTCGGGAGTCCGGAGCCATTGAGCAGGATGCGGACGTGGTTATGTTTCTGTACCGCGATGATTATTATAACAAGGATACGGAGCACCCTAACGAGGCTGAGGTGATAATTGCCAAACAGCGTAACGGTCCGATTGGAACAGTTACCTTAATCTGGAAGCCGGAATATACTAAGTTTGTGAATGCGGCCCGGCCTCAGGCTGGGGGAGTTCAGGAATAAGCCTTTTCTATTCGAACCCTTTTGGTCTGGAGTTCCTCTGCTTTGCTTCATTCTACCATATCCTCCGGCTATGGTACTCCTCCGGGAGATGCACATGGTTCGGATCGGCGTTCTGCCACGCTTTCGCGTATCACTGAACCAGCGCTGTATCATATCTGGCGATATTTTTCCATAGACGGAGGAAAAACTGCGAGATCCATAAAAGATATTGGTTGCCAGCCGAGGCGCTTATTTCTCTTAGAAAATTTCTTAGGAACAGGTATAATGTCCATTCTCAACGCATAGATATAATAATAAGGCAGGACATGCCCGGAGTGTCTGTGGATGAAAGGCACACCCAAGATGTGAAGGAGAGAATGGCTATGGATGAAGTACATTATCTGATATCGGATGCGTCCAAAAAGGTTGATGTGGAGGCCCATGTATTGAGGTACTGGGAGGAGGAGCTGGAGCTTGATATTCCCCGCAACGAAATGGGGCATCGCTATTATACGGATTTACATATCCGGCTGTTTCGGCAGGTAAAGAACTTAAAAGAAAAGGGGTATCAGCTGAAGGCAATCAAGCATGCCTTAAACCAGGTGCTAAAGAAAAAGGAAAAAGGGCAGGTTCAGCTGACTGACGAGATTCTGGAGCGGGATATGGACAAGGCATTGAGAGAGCTTAAGACAGAGGAGGTTGGAACAGGACTGGCAGCTGTAAAGAACGAGGGATTTTCTGTAGCTGCCACAGAGGAAAAGATGGAGCAGTTTCAGCAGATTATGAACCTGATCATCGGACGGGCCTTAGAGGTTAATAATGAAAAGCTAAGCCAGGATATTAGTTATCTGGTGAATGATAAGATGGGAAAGGAACTGGAGTTTCTTCTCCAGGCATCCGATCAAAAGGAAGAAGAGCGCTTCCGCCGTCTGGATGAAACCTTAAGAACGTATCAGAAGGGGGGACAGGCAGAGGCCGCGGCTGCTAAGGTTCCATTTTTTAAGAGAAAAAGATTTGGACGCAGTGGAAAGAAGATGCAGAATCGTAAATAACGAGTGGGCAGACTTGGAGCAAATTATTAGAAAATGGAGGAATCAAGCAGGAAAAATATAGTAGGGGCAGTCCTAAAAATGTAATTCACAGACAGCCTGTAAATAAACATTCTTAAATAAGCTCGCCTTATGGCGGGCTGATTTGTTATAGAAAAGTATGAAAGGAATTCTAGCATTTTTTATCAGGGCTTTCCTGGCATTCCGGTAAATCCAACCCATGAACAAACCGCTGAAAAGGTTTCGAAATAAGAAGTTGTTTTCGCAATACTCTCTTGGCATGAAACAGCGGCTTGCAATCGCCCTTGCTGTTATGTACGCCCCGGAACTTTTGATTTTGGATGAACCAATTAACGGTCTGCCCCCAATCGTGATTGCAAAGGTGCGGAACTTCATTCGAGAACTCTGCGATGCCAGAGGGAAAACCATTTTGATTTCCAGTCACATTTCTTCCGATCGCTTTCTGTTGGCTGACGACATTGGCATCATTGACCATGGTTAGAGCATCTTTGCAGGTGCTACTATATAATACGAGGGAAAATACTTGCATTTCACCGTTTCTGATGCTCAGGCAGCCGCCCGCATCCTCAACACACGGTTCGGTATTCGCAATTTTGAAATTCAGATGATCAATGAACTGCCATACCAGGTGCTGGAGTAGACACCGGAACGGTGATTCAGCAATTCGTACAGAGCAGTTTGATCGTGTCGGATGCCCATCTATGGGAAGACACCTTGGAGGACTACTTCAAACGGATTGCTGGAGGTGAGGCCACCGCTTTATAAATAAAAAATATTTTTTTTATACAGCTTTCAATTTTCTTAAAACCTTAATTTACATATCGCCATTCCTTAGGAAATATGTTAGAATAAATTTGATTATTGCGAGCAAGGAGTCAAGGCTTTGTCCGCATGTCTAATTGGCAACTGCCCCAAGGGTCAAATGCCCCACAGCTTGCTGCGGAGTATTTGACTTAGTTTTTTGACGGTGAACGAAGGAAAAGGTTAGGAAGGATACATTGCATCATGAGATGGAATAGAAGATACAGGAAATATATTGTCTATACAAAGGCGGCGGGCTTGTTGGCTTTGACGGCTATGTTGTCAGGATGTCAGGCAGAGCAGGCGGTTCCCGTAGAGGGACCGGGAATCTCTACTGCCTCGGAGGCGCTGGTTGTGCAGGTTCCGGAAACCATTGCGCCTTTGGGCCTGGAGGGACAGGTTCTCCCTAATCTTACAGATGTGGATCTGGGAGATGTAGAGCCAGTGCCGGAATATTTGCGTATTGGAGAGCGTCATGAGATTGTAAAGAAACTGCAGCAGCGCTTGATGGATTTGGGCTTTATGGATAATGATGAGCCTACGGACTATTATGGAGAGATGACCCGGATGGCAGTAAAGCATTTCCAAAGACAGAACGAGCTGCCTATGGATGGTATAGTGGGAAATACCACATGGGATGCTATTATGTCTCCGGACGCAAAATACTACGCGGTGTCCAAGGGAACTCAGGGTGACGATATTCAGCGGATTCAGCAGCGGCTATATGAGTTGGGCTATCTGGCTTCAGCAGATTTGGTTACAGGCAACTTTGGGGACTCCACCGAGACTGCGGTGCTAAAGCTTCAGGAGGTCAACGGACTGGAGCAGGACGGCAAGGTTGGACAGAAAACCATTAACCTTATATACAGTGATGAGATCAAAGCTAATTTCCTGTCTTATGGAGAAAAGAGTGATGTGGTGCTGGCTTGTCAGGAGCGTCTAAAGGAGCTGGGATATCTGACGACCACTCCCGATGGAGCCTATGGCGATGACACGGCAGTAGCTGTAAAGCAGTTCCAGGCTCGCAACGACCTGATTGTGGATGGTTATCTGGGACCATCCACCAGGGTGGCGCTGAATAGTTCCGAGGCAAGAGCCAACGGTCTGATGCTGGGGGAACGGGGGGATTCTGTTACAAGGGTTCAGGAGCTTTTGAAGAAGTATGGCTATTTGTCATCTTCTAATGTGACAGGATATTACGGCGAAGCTACAGAGCGGGCAGTGAAAAATTTCCAGAATCGCAATGGACTTAGCTCAGATGGGCTTGTAGGACTTCAAACGATGGCAAAGCTTACAGGGGATAATGTAAGACGGCCTGCGCCGGGCAGCAGCAACACAGGCGGCGGCTCCAATAACCGCGGCGGTTCCGGCACAAGAGGCGGCTCCTCACAGCCCGCACAGAAGCCTGCGCCGTCAGTGAACGCACCTGCAGGCAGCGGTGTATCTGCCCTCATATCTGTGGCCTCCTCGAAGGTGGGAGCGCCATATGTATGGGGCTCCAAGGGCCCCAATTCATTTGACTGCTCCGGCTTTGTATACTGGTGCCTGAATCAGGTGGGGGTAAACCAAAGCTATCTGACTTCCGCCGGTTGGAGAAATGTAGGAAGGTATACGAAGATTACCAACTTCAATGATATACAGGCAGGTGATATTGTAGTAGTAAGAGGCCATGTGGGGATAGCCGCTGGAGGCGGCACCATCATTGATGCCTCCTCTAGTAATGGACGTGTGGTGCACAGAAGCTTGAGCCAATGGTGGGCCAACAACTTTATTTGTGCGTGGAGAATTTTCTAAAGATAAGATGGACAGTGAGATAGTAAGAAGGAGGGTGCAGGTATGCAGACGATACTGGTGTGTGATGATGACAAGCAGATTGTAGAGGCCATTGATATTTACCTTACAGGAGAGGGCTTCCAGGTGATAAAGGCTTATGACGGATATGAGGCGTTGGAGTATCTGGAGGATCATGAGGCGGATTTGCTGATTGTGGATGTAATGATGCCAGGGCTGGATGGAATCCGAACCACCCTTAAGGTGAGAGAGAGCAGCAGTATTCCTATTATTATTCTTTCTGCCAAGTCTGAGGACGCAGATAAAATCCTGGGCCTTAATATTGGAGCAGACGACTATATAACAAAGCCCTTTAACCCTCTGGAGCTGGTTGCCAGGGTAAAGTCTCAGCTTCGCCGTTACACACAGCTTGGGAACTTAAACCAGCAGGCAGAGGGGCAGGTATACAAGTGCGGTGGTCTCCAGATTAATGATGATAATAAGGAGGTTTCTGTAGATGGGGAATTTATCAAGCTAACTCCCATTGAGTATAATATCCTCCTGCTCCTGGTGAAGAATGCAGGAAAGGTTTTTTCTATAGATGAAATTTATGAGCAAATTTGGAATGAAGAGGCTATTGGAGCAGATAATACCGTGGCAGTTCATATCCGCCATATTCGGGAGAAAATTGAGATTAATCCCAGAGAGCCGAAATATCTGAAGGTGGTGTGGGGCGTAGGCTATAAGATTGAAAAGCAGTAGGTGATTGTATGACAGAGGACAGAAACCGCTTCAGGCTCAGAAAGCAGGTGCTGACATTGCTGCATGTGATGTTTGTGCTCATAGCAGTGGCGGGAATCAGCGCTATGTACTTAAATGCCAATTATGGGAAGGGGATCAAATGGATTTATAATGAGGCGTATGAAGATTCAGACTCCTTCTGTTCCCAGCTTCAGAATGATATCAGCAAGCTGTTTACCTATGTAGGCTACCGGGATATGTTTGAGACGAACGGAAAGCTGGATATGCATAAGCCTATCGTGGTCTATACCGATGGTCCTGGCGCACGGAAGCAAACCTATACACTGGATCAGATCGTTCGCTATGCCAAAACCAGAGGGTATTATCTGGATGACAATTTTATGCTTACAGGCTCTCCTATATCCATGGAGGAAGATGATGACTCCGATAAGGAGCTTACCATTGATTACCAGGCCTATAATCCAGAATTTATCAACGGAGATGGTATACCCGTTCGTATGACAAAGGAAGATTTGGCTCTGGATATATTGGAGCATCTGGGGGAATATTATTCAATTTATTATAATTATGTGGAGAAGCAGACCAATCTTCAGTTCCGAATTGTCTATACAACCGATCAGGGAACTGAAAAGATCTATACGAATGTGCCGGATAAGACCAAGGAAGAAATTATGCAGTCCGGAAAATATCTTTATGTGCCTGGCAATAGTATCAAAATGGAGAGCAATCTGGCTGTGATTCCAGTAGATGTAGCTTCCTACCTGGAGATTTGGAACCCCGGTGATAACGATCGGTATTATCTTGCAGTGGCAGTGGATACCTCCTACCCCAATACAGATTCCTATTCCATGGAGGCGGCTGAGTACAGAGAGGCCAGAAGTAATTTTATAACAGGTATGGCGGGGGCAGCGGCAGGAAGCGCCGGGGCGTTGCTTACTCTGGTATTTCTGGTAATTTTGTCAGGTCATGTGCAGGAGGGAAGCACGGATATACGGCTCTTTCCTTTGGATGAAATTTACATAGAGGTATTCCTGCCTTTGTGGGTGGCAGCGACAGCAGTGGCTCTTTATGTGGGCAGGTATGTGGGAAACCGGCTTATGAGCCTGTTCTTTGAGGAAAGTCAGTGGCTTTACTGGAGTAAGATGATAAATAGGCTGATTCTTTATGCCAGTATTGTATTTTGCAGCTTCAGCTTAATCCGGCGGTATAAAGCCAGAACGCTGTGGAAAACCAGTGTGGTCAGGCTGGCTCTGGAGGCTTCTAAGGATTATATAGGACATGCTTCCTATGCGGTGAGGACGGGATTGTGCTATCTGATGTTTGTGGGGATCAGTTCAGCCATGATTTGCGGTATCCTGCTTATGTATGTTTTCCGGGAAGAGAAGCTGAGTTATCGGATTCTGTTTTACATATGCATTGCGGTATTTGTGGGGCTTAATGGCTGGATATACCACCAGCTCTTTAGAAAAGCTGTGCAGAGGGACCGTCTGGATGAGGCCGTCAGTAATATAGCCAAGGGTGATACCAGCTATCAGATCAGCGTCGCGCTGCTCTCAGGAAAAGAGAAGGATATGGGGCGGCATATTAATAATATCAGTACAGGTCTGGAACGGGCGCTTCAGGAGAAGGTTAAGAGCGAGCGGCTTAAAGCAGATCTGATTACCAATGTATCCCATGATATCAAGACGCCTCTGACATCTATTATCAATTATGTGGATCTGCTTAAGAGGGAGAGAATCCAGGACCCAAAGATTGCGGCTTATCTGGAAGTACTGGATCAAAAGTCCCAGCGTCTTAAAACTCTGACAGAGGACTTAGTGGAGGCTTCCAAGGCCAGCTCCGGCAATATGAAGCTGGAGGTATCGGATATTGACCTTGTAGAGCTGGTTCAGCAGACCAATGGTGAGTTTGAGGAGAGATTCGCTATGAGGAAGCTGGAGCTGGTATGCAATGTCCCCGATGATATTCTGATCATCCGGGCAGACGGGCGCCGGCTGTGGAGGGTACTGGAAAATCTTTATACCAATGCGGTAAAATATGCCATGGAGCATAGCCGGGTTTATGCAGATGTAGTGGAGCAGGATGGGAAAGCAATTTTTATTATAAAGAATGTATCTGAAAATCCTCTGAATATAAGTCCTGATGAGATTACGGAGCGTTTCGTGAGAGGGGATGTGTCCAGAACTACAGAAGGTAGTGGTCTGGGACTTTCCATTGCGAAGAGCCTGATTCAGCTTCAAAAAGGAGTGTTTCAGATTATGATTGACGGAGATTTGTTTAAGGCTATGGTATCCTTCCCTATAGAGCGGGTTGAGCATAAGGTAGATAAGGTTCTGCCGGATCTGGAGTCACCAGGGATAACCCTGCCTTCGGGTAAGGAAAAGAACAGTGGGGAGACGAAGCAGGATTCAGTTCAGGACTGCTCATAGGAAGAATCGGAGAAAATAGAATGATAAAAATTTCACGAAGAAATTTCTGTTTTGCCTAATAATGTAACATATATACAAAATAGATTATGCAGTTTTGTGTATTATTTATAGTATAAAATAGACCGTCAGCTTTAGGTAACATTTTTGTTAAATTTTATGTTGCAGCATTCTTTTAGAGTGTGAAACTATGTGGCCTATAGCGTATTGGCTCCGGTTAATCAGAGGAGTCATGGATCGGGGAATAAACAGCATCAGATTTCCACGAAGAAACCAATTATTTTAAACCGGTTTAAGGCGGCTTTTATAAATATTCAATTCAGAAAAGGAAAAGGCAGGTAATTTAGCTTGCAAATATTGGGCTTGTCAGTAAGCATATGCTTTATTATGCTGGTCATGAGCAGTGCAGCATCAGCAGTGGCAGAAGGCGGCTAAGACGGCTGCGTCAGAAAATCCCCCGGATTCCGGGGGATTTTCCATAGGCTGCATACTATGTAAGCAGATGCTTATTGGTACTCAAATACATTAATCCAGCTTTCTAACAGCTCCTTCTCCTCAGGACGCTTATAAACCAGCTGGGCGGCTGCCACGATGGGAAGCCATCCCTGCACATAGCGTTTGTCTGTATTTGTCTTGTCACAGAACATTTCCATATACAGCTCGGCTCTCTTTTTATCCTTTAAGCTGAAGAGAAGGTAGGTTCTGGCGACATCAGCGCTTGCATTACCTTGGGAGGCATGTACCCAGTCAATGACATAAAGCTTGCCGTCATCGCCTGCAATAATGTTAGAAGGGTTGAAATCGCCGTGACATAGCTTGGTGTGTCTTGGCATACCGTCTAGTCTGCTTCTAAGCTCATAGCGCAGACTATCGTCTAATTGTTCTTCGTTCTTCAGGGCGCGGCTGGTCTTCTCTCTCAGCTTGTTAAGAAGAGGGCAGGCTTGGGAATGAATCTGAATGTGCAGATCAACCATCTGCTCCATGTATTCTTCCAGCCTGTCTGGGTTCTCGTCCATAAGCTGCTCCAGCGTTTTGCCTTCTACGTACTCCTTGATAAGGGACCACTTGCCATCCACCATGGATACTCCAAGAACCTTGGGAACATTCAGAGCCTGGATGGTCTCTACACGGGCATTGCACAGAGCCTCGTTAAATACCTCGGCCTTCGGAAAGCCCTCGCAGAACTCCTTGATGACAGTTTCTCCGTCACGATAAACGGACTTTTTTGCGGTACTGGAAATTAATTGTTTTGCCATAATTATACTCTCCTTCCACACATTATAAACCATGCTGCGGCGGTCTATCTGCCGTGCTGATTTTATTTTACTACAATGAGGGCAAAAAGTACAGAGCTTAATTGATAAATATTTAACGTACTTTCAGGCCCGCAACAGTTCACTATGGGATGTATGCTTGTCTGTTAAAAACGGAAAATTGCTGCGCCGTAGGCAGGAAGGGGATAGTCAAAGGCGTAGGGCTGTCCATCGCACTCTCCTTTGGAGGAGGTGTAGATGGGAGCCTCAGCCAGCTTGTAGGCCCCCCTGCGGTTGTCCAGCAAAAGGGTGTATCTGCCTCGTTTGGGAACGCCTACCCGGTAATCGGGCCGTTCAACAGGCGTGAAGCTGATAACAAAGAGAAGATTTTTCCTTCCTGTCTCATCGCGTCTTACAAAGCTGAAAATACTTCTGTCCCCATCATTGGCATTCATCCACTGGAAGCCGTTCCAGTCCGTATCCTGACGGTAAAGAGAAGGATATTTCTTATAAAGGTGAAGCAGATCTCTAACATAGCTTTGCAGCTCCTGGTGCTCCGGCTCCTTGGTGAGATACCAGTCTAAGGCAGCCTTCTCATCCCATTCATGGTATTGGCCGAAATCCTGCCCCATAAATAGCAGCTTTTTGCCGGGATGTCCAATCATAAAGGTGTAGCCAGACTTCAGGTTGGCGAACTTATCCTGGCCTAGTCCGGGCATCTTGTTAATCATGGAGCATTTCAGGTGAACCACCTCATCATGAGAAAGCGCTAGAATATAGTTCTCGCTGGTAAAGTAGGTAAGTCCAAAGGTCATCCGATTGTGGTTGTACTTGCGGAAGTAGGGATCCAGCTTCATGTACTCCAGAAAATCATGCATCCAGCCCATATTCCATTTGAAGGTAAAGCCCAGGCCGTCCTCCTCAGGCGGCATCGTTACCCTGGGCCAGGCTGTGGATTCCTCGGCAATGATCAGAACCCCGTGGTTGCGTCCCTGTACAACGCTGTTTAAGTGCTTGAAAAATTCAATGGCTTCCAGATTCTGGTTTCCGCCGTGCTTGTTGGGAACCCATTGTCCCTCCTGGCGGCCATAGTCCAGATAGAGCATGGATGCCACGGCATCTACCCGAAGGCCGTCGATGTGGTATTGCTCCACCCAGTAGAGAGCATTGCTGATTAAGAAATCCTTCACCTCATGCTTGCCGTAGTCGAAAACCTTGGTGCCCCAGTCCGGGTGCTCGCCTTTTCTGGGATCCTCATACTCAAAGCAGGGCCTGCCGTCAAAGTCGGCCAAACCATGTGCGTCCTTTGGAAAATGAGCGGGTACCCAGTCCAGAATCACACCGATACCGTGCTTGTGAAGGTAGTTTACAAAGTACATAAAGTCCTTGGGTGTGCCGTAGCGGGAGGTGGGAGCGAAATATCCCGTCACCTGATAGCCCCAGGAGCCGTCATAAGGATGCTCCGCAATGCCCATTAGCTCTACGTGGGTGTAACCCATCTCTTTTACGTAAGCCGCCAGCTCATGGGCGGCTTCTCCATATGTATAGAAGCCGTCTTTTTCCTCTCTGTCCTGTTTCCGCCAGGAACCCAGGTGAACCTCGTAAATGCTTATGGGCATTTTTCTCAGGTCGGCCTGCCTGCGGGCTGACAGCCAGGCCTGGTCTGTCCAGCTAAAGCCCCGGATGTCAGTTGTGACAGAGGCGGTTCCCGGACGGTATTCTGCTCTGAAGGCGAAGGGATCCGCTTTGTAAAGAATTTTGCCTGTCTCAGTCGTAATTGCGAATTTATAGAGCTCACCTGTTTTCATACCAGGGTTAAAGTATTCCCAGATTCCGGAGTCAGGCAGCTTGCTCATAGGATTGGCCTCTGGATTCCAGCCGTTAAAATCGCCTACCAGATGTACGGCTTTAGCGTGAGGAGCCCAGACACCAAAGTAGATCCCCTCCTTTCCCTGGTAGGTTTTGGGATGGGCTCCCAGCTTCTGGTAGATGTCATAGTGAGTGCCTGCGCCGAATAAGTAGCAGTCCAGGCCGGAGATAAAGCCAGTGGTCTGCGTTTTGCCTAACTCCTGGGAAATAGAGCCGGTCTGAGCGTCTGGTTTCCTGGTTTTGGATAATGGTTCCTCGTTGGTAGTTTTTCGTTTCTTTACAGCCATATCAGTTTTCCCCCTTTATTTCCAGGATGGTTCCCCAGTTGCCCTTAAGTTTCATGTGAATCTTCCCGTCTGTAATTGGGAGAATGGAAGCTTCCTCTGCCTCAGCCATAAGATTCACAGCCTGCCTGCCAAAAACCGGTACAGGGATGGAAAGATGGGCCTCCCTGTCATCATTGTTAACGGCTGTGATCATCAGCGGCCCTTCGCCCTGGCGGGCAAATGCATACTGCCGGTTCGTCAGCAGAAGCTCCTGATAACGGCCATTTTGATATGCCGGGTACTTAGCGTGGATATGTGCCAGCTTTTCAATCAGGCCGGTCAGAGGGCAGTGGAGCCTGGGTTCGTCAGTAACAGAAATGGCCGGGCGCAGGGCTTCGTCGCTGGTGCAGGTTCTCCGGCCTTCAATTCCCCATTCCCCGCCATAGTAGAGGGAGGGAATTCCAGGCAATGTAAAAAGACAGAGGTAAACGGGAAATAGATGCTCTTTATTAGTTAGCTTACTGGCAATCCGATCCTCGTCGTGATTGTCCACAAAGGTGTAAAGCTTCTGGTGGATAGCCTCCAGCCGCCGTACATTGTGGGCAATTTCAAAAAAGTTGTGGTCATTAAAGCCGGAATAGAGACTTTTGTGCAGTTCGTAGTTGGTAACTGAATGAAGCATTTCCCTGTTGACCCAACGGCTGTAGTCTCCATGGATAACCTCTCCCATCAGCCAGAAGTCCTGCTTAATGCCTTCTGTTACCCGGCGCATTTCCTTCATGAAGGTAAAGTCCAGGACATTGGCGCAATCCAAACGGATGCCGTCAATATGAAATTCTTCCGCCCAGAAGCGGATAACATCAAACAGGTATTCTTTTACCTCTGGGTTTGAAAGGTTTAAGCAGGGCAGTTCGAAATGCCCCTGCCAGGCATCATAGCCGAAGGGATCTCCCAGAGGGCTTTGCCAATCAAAGCTTACGCCCTTGTACCAGTCCTTGTAGGCTGAGCTCCCCTGCTTTTCCTGAAGATCCCTGAAAGCGAAGAATTCACGCCCGGTGTGGTTGAATACCCCGTCGACCACAACCTTGATGCCTTCTTTATGACACTCCTTAACAAAGTCTTTAAGGCTTTCGTTATCTCCCAGCCGCCGGTCTGTCCTTTTGTAATCTCTAGTGTCGTAGCCGTGGCTGGTAGATTCAAAGAGAGGTCCTATGTAAAGAGCATTGCAGCCCAGCTTCTTTATATGGGGAATCCATAGGCTCAGCTCTTTGAAACGATTGGTTATCTCTGCTGCATTGTTGTGCTTTGGGGCCCCGGTCATTCCAAGGGGATAGATATGATAGAAAATTCCCCGCTCATACCAAGCGCTCATATTGTTTTCCTCCCAATCTTTTATGTAGTATCGTATTTGCCAGGAGGGCTTATTCCTCCTGGCTTTTGAATTTCCGAAGCAGAAACTGATAGCGGAGCTGGGCCGCATTCAGCTCATAAATGTAGCAGTCAATGAGCGTTGGGTCCACAGCCTCCTCAAAGTGATTTCTGGCTGCATCTATGGCCCGTTGGCTCTTATGGATCTCCCGCCTTAGATGCAGTTGCTCCGGCTTGATCCGATATGCTCCGGCTGCTGTCAAAGCCTTAATGCCTCTGGCAGGAACCGCCTGTTTTTGAGCCTGCTGCATCTGAAGGCCAACGGCTCTGGCAGCGGCTGTCTCTTTCACTGCCTTTAAAAAATCAAACATAATTTCATCTCCCAGATATTGATAAAAATAGTATATCTGGAAAATGGGATCTTATTCGTTTAATATATAAATTCTTCAAGACGGTATCCCAGCTCCATCAGCTTTCGGTTGGATTCCCTTAGCGTCAGGTAATAGTAGTTGGCTGTGCCCTCCTGACGCACGCCCACAAGCCCGGCATCCTTTAAAATCTTTAAATGATGGGAGATGGCAGGCCTGGAAAGGCTGGTTCGCCTGGTTATCTCATTTACATTCAGCCCATGATGGTCAAATTCAATAGGCCCCGGCTGTTTGCTGCCGTCCAGAGCAGCTTCAGTCAGAGCCTCTATAATGGACAGACGCATTTCATCTCCCAGAGCAATAAACAGGGGCATGCAGATATGAAATTTCTTTTGTAATTCCTGGGCTGTGGTCATCTGTCAGTTCTCCATTCGTTTAAAAAAATAAACCAAATATATTTTACCATTGTAAGCAAGAAAGGTCAAGGAAATATGGTAATCGAGATTATTTTAAAAGCAGGGGGGAAATTATTTTGTTACATGCTATTGACATTTTGAAAATTATAAGGCATAATAAAGAAACATTCACAGAGTCTTATCATAAGGCTTAATAATATCAAGGGTAATAGTAAATGGCCTGATTCAGGCAGGATTTTCCATTGGAGAGATAAAAAAGTGATGAAGGGAGGTAGCAGCGTCGGGCTTTTCTGAATTTGTTTTAGTTACATGTCTGTCAGTTTGCGCTGTCAGCGATCTGAAGGAGCATCGTATACCGAACGGTGGTTTAGCTATAGGAGGTATGATGGCCTTGGGAGGCCTGATTTGGGAAGCCTGGGGCGGCAGCGGCTGGACGGCTGCCCTTTTGGCAGCCGTAGGATTTTGGATGAGGCTGATGCTTACAGGAGCGCTGGGATTCCCATTCTTTCTGCTGCGTATGACAGGAGCAGGAGATGTCAAGCTGATGGCAGTTATAGCTGCGGCCATGGGAGGAAGGAGAGGGGCCGTGGCAATCGGAGTGGGGTTATGTCTGGGGGCTGTTCTGGCCCTTGTAAGGATGCTGCGGTATGGCAGTACCTGTCAGAGATTTTTGTATTTATTCGCCTATATCAGGGATGTGTTTCAGAGCAAAAGGCCAGAGCCATATTATCTGCTTGAGAGAGATGGGACAGGGTGTGTGATTCCTTTGGGGGCCTGCCTGTGGATGGGAGCCTTAATTACAATTTTGTGGATGGGATAAATGGAGGCAGGGTGGCTTATCAGCTTAACATCTGGCAGGGGAAGAAGGCTGCAAGGTGGCAGCTAAGGATAAAAGAGGGAGCAAAGTAGGATGATTCGGGTAATGGCAGTTTTTGATGCAGATATTGATTTTGCAACCAGATTTGCGGATTATGTAAATGAAAAAGTGAAGGTGCCTTTCACGGCAATGGCATTTTCTGACAGGGAACGGCTTGTTGGCTATGGAACAGATCATGAAATAGAGATACTGCTGGTAGATGAGAAGGCCGGAGATTTAGCTGACAGCGTGAGAGCCAGGCAGGTGATTCAGCTGTGTGAGGGAGATGCGGCGGAGATGAAGGAGAACCGGCCTTCGATTTACAAATACCAGTCAGGAGATGGGATTATGAGAGAGGTGATGGCTTGCTATTGTGATCGAGCCATGGCGCCTGACCTGGCTCTTTTTGGGGGGAAAGCTGCAGTGCTGGGTATATTTTCTCCTGTAAACCGGTGTTTGAAAACCTCCTTTGCTCTTGCGTTGGGGCAGCTTCTGTCTAAGGGGGAGGCGGTGCTGTATCTGAGCCTGGAGGCTTATTCGGGGCTTTCTAAGCTGATGGGGAAAGAGCATGAGAGAGATTTATCAGACGTGCTCTACCTGTACCGCCAAGGGGAATATCACTGGATGAAGCTTAAGTCTATGATATACAGCTGGGAGAAGCTGGAGTATATTCCGCCGGTTCGGTATGGGGAGGATCTCAATCAGGTGACGTCCCAGGATATGGCTCTGCTGATAGAAAAAATTGCCAGAGAAAGCGGATACGATAAGGTGCTTTTAGATATGGGACATATGGGCAGAGAGGCCCTTCCTTTGCTGGAGATCTGTGATGTGATCTACATGCCGGTTAGGAATGATTGTGTGTCCAGGGCAAAGCTGGAGGAGTTTGAGGAGTACCTAAAGACAGCAGATGAGGGAGTGGTGATGGAGCGGATTCACAGGCTTAAGCTTCCTTACAACAGTGCCTTTGGAAAGCAGGGAAATTATCTGGAGCAGCTGTTATGGGGAGAGTTGGGGGATTATGTGCGGCAGATGCTGCAGGGGAGGCAGATGGAGATATGTGAAGCAGACCGGACTGGGGAGGAAGGCAAAGGGTATGGAAGGTGAGAAGAGAGAACGCAGAGAAAATGACCGGGCTTTGCTTCGGGGGCGGCTTATGGAGGAAATGCAGGATCGCTGCCATATGGAGGATGAGGAGCTGTTGGAGCGTATTGATGCTGTCATCAGAGAGCAGGGGAGAGAGAGCTTTCTGCCCCTTAAGGAGCGGATTTGGCTTAGGGGAAGCCTTTTTGACAGCTTCCGGAGGCTGGATATACTGCAGGAACTGATTGATGACAGGGAAGTTTCGGAAATTATGGTCAATGGAGCGGGAAATATATTTGTAGAGCGGCGGGGACAAGTAGAGCTGTGGGATCGTCATTTTGAGAGGCAGGAGCAGCTGGAAGATATTATTCAGCAGATAGTAAGCCGTGTAAACAGGGTGGTAAACGTGTCCTCCCCTATTGTGGACGCCAGGCTGGAGGATGGCTCCAGGGTTCATGTGGTGCTGCCTCCCATCGCTATCGATGGTCCGGCAGTTACCATACGAAAATTTCCGGAGCCTATTACCATGGAGAAGCTAATCCGGTTTGGAGCATTGACAGAGGAGGCGGCGATTTTTTTGGAAAAGCTGGTGGAGTCTGGATATAACATATTTATAAGCGGAGGCACTAACTCAGGTAAGACCACCTTTTTAAATGCTCTTTCCTCCTATATTCCGGTTCAGGAACGGGTGATTACCATTGAGGATTCAGCGGAGCTGCAAATTACCCAGATACCCAACCTGGTGCGTCTGGAAACCAGAAATGCCAATACAGAGGGTGAAGGTGAGATTACCATGAGTCAGTTGATAAGAGCGGCTCTCCGTATGAATCCCTCCAGAATTGTAGTGGGGGAGGTACGGGGCAGGGAAGCCCTGGACATGCTTCAGGCCATGAATACCGGGCATGCAGGATCTCTGTCTACAGGCCATGGAAACAGTCCCAGGGATATGATGAGCCGTCTGGAAACGATGGTTCTTATGGCTGCGAGGCTGCCTTTGGAGGCAATCAGGAATCAGATCGCATCAGCATTGGATATTAGTATTCATCTTGGCCGTCTTAGGGATGGCAGCCGGAGGGTGCTTTCAATCGAGGAAATCGGAGGGTGCAGGCATGGAGCGGTGGAGCTGGAACCACTATTTGAGTATGAGAGGAAAGAAGGAAAGCTCAAACAAACAGGAGAGCTTAAAGACAGGGAAAAGCTGGCGGCAGCAGGGTGTTGCTAGAAAAAAAGGAGGAATAAGGAAAGCCCTTGGCTGGAAGAACCCTTCTGAAGCCTTGGAAATTAAGGATTACAGAGACTACAGGCTTTCCATTAAGGAATGGGGACTGTACGGAGCCTTGGGCTTAGGGGCCTGCGGCCTGGCAGCCTATACCTTCTACCGCAGCGTTGCCATATTTATTGTACTGGCGCCTTTGGGAGCCTTATATCCTCTGTATAAGCGGGAGGCTCTTAAAAAAGAGCGTTTCCGGCAGCTTGGACTTCAATTCAAGGAAGGGATTCTGGTTCTGGCCTCCTTTCTCAGTGCTGGATATTCCTTGGAGAATGGACTGACCATGAGTGTTCAGGAGCTGGAGTTGCTTTATGGGAGCCAGTGTATGATTGTCAGGGAGTTCAGGCTTCTTTGCACAGGGGTCAGGATGAACCGGCCTGTGGAGCAGCTTTTAATGGAGTTGGGGGCACGGAGCGGGTTGGAGGATGTGGACAATTTTGCTCAGGTCTTTTCAGCAGCCAGAAGAAGTGGAGGAGAGCTAGTTGAAATTATTAATTATACAGTAGGAATTATAAGGGACAAGGTTCAGGTTCAGGAGGAGATACATACAATGACGTCCTCCAAGGTATTTGAACAGAAGTTGATGAATGGTATTCCTTTTGTGATTGTCCTGTATATTGATGTATCTTCTCCTGGATTTTTTCATGTGATGTACAGCACCTGGATGGGGAGGGCAGTTATGAGCCTCTGCCTGGTATTGTATGCAGGAGCGATTGTTCTGGCAGGAAGGATACTGGACATTGAGGTTTAGGAGAAAGGGGGAAGGCAGATGGCAAGGAAACAGTTCTCCCAATGGAGGAAGGAAAGGTCTCCTGTTCTCCCTGTAAAGCAGATTCTTTGTATTGTTCTGGGCCTTCTTCTGGGAGCTGGAGCAGAGGCCGCAGCCAGAATGGAGCAGCCTTTAAATGACGGTTATATCCTGGAACGAAAGGGGTATGGCCAGGGAGAGGTTGCCTATGAGCTTATTGTAAAAGGGCTGAAGGATGAGCCGGTGCTTCTGGGAGTTGAGCTGGGAGAGAGGGTGTATACCAGAAAGGAGGCTCACCAGATGTATGAAAGAATATTGGAAGAGCTCCCTTCCTATATATTGGGAGAAAATACATCCCTCCAGGAGGTAAGAAAGGACTTAAATCTAATTACCAGTCTCAGCGACTATGGTGTGCGTTTGCGGTGGGAATCAGAGGAGCCGGAAATTCTGGATTCCTTTGGCAAGGTCAATGGAGCCGGACTTGGGGAAGAAGGAAGGAAGCTCCATCTGGAGGTAAGGATGACAGACGGCAGATGGCCGGAGGACTATTTGATCGAGATAGTAGTAAAGCCGCCTCGCTTGGCTCAGGATGAAATGCGGACGGAAGAATTTCTGGAGCTTTTAAGGAGTGAGGATACCCGCCAGAATACGTCCGGGCATATGGAGCTGCCTCGGTTTTTTCAGGGAAGGGAGCTGTCTTACCAAAGCAGCCGGGAATCAGCCTTCTGGCCCATGGCAGCCCTGGGGATTGCCGGTGCTGTGCTTTTGAAGGCTAAGGAAAAGCAGGATGTGAAGCGGAGGGAAACCAAACGCAAGCAGCAGATGCTTATGGACTATTCAGAGGTATTGTCACGGTTGATTATATTTTTGGGAGCAGGTATGAGTATACGGACTGCCTGGGATAAGATTGCCCTGGAATACCGGCAGATGGTGGAGGCAGGTAGGCGCAGGAGCAGATTTGTATATGAGGAAATGTATGAGACCACCTGCCAGATGAAAAGCGGTGTGTCCGAGGGACAGGCCTTTTCGGAATTTGGAAGGCGCTGTGGTTTACAGCATTACATGAAGCTCTCCGGACTTTTGGAGCAGAACAGAAAGAACGGGAGCAGAAATTTAAGAGATACCTTGAAAATAGAGATGACTGAGGCGTTTGAACAGAGAAAGCACCAGGCCAGAAGGCTTGGCGAGGAGGCGGGAACTAAGCTTCTTTTGCCCCTGTTTATGATGCTGACTGTTGTTATGATCATGATTGCAGTCCCGGCCTTGATGGAGTTTCGGTAAGGATCGGAACCTGTTCATGGCTGTTGATACAGGAAAGGAGGTGGAGAAATGAAATTGAGAAAGGAGCTGAAAGCTTTTTTTGTGGAGGAGGATGGAGTCGGCGTTATTGAGCTGGTTTTAGTTCTGGTGGTTCTAATCGGTTTAGTGATCATCTTTAAGAAGCAGATTACAGTCTTGCTTGAAAATATTTTCAAGGAGATTAACAGCCAGTCGAAAGAGGTGTACTAATGGACAGGAGGGGGGAAATCACCGTATTCCTGGCGATGATTCTGGTTAGTGTGTGTGCGCTTCTCTGCGGTCTGGTTGAATCGGCCAGAACCGCAGGGGCCAGATGCAGTCAGAGAATGGCAGTCAATGCGTCCATGGATTCTCTCATGAGCCAGTACCACAGGAAGCTGTGGAGGGAGTACCGGATACTGGGACTAGAGTATGAAGAGGCGGAAGGCCTGGAGAGGGAGATGGAGGGGTTTCTCAAGGGATGCCTTAAGGGAAAGAACTGGTATCCCATGATAATAGAGGGAGCCCAGGTTAGGGATCTGGCAGCTCTCACAGAAGGAAACGGACGCTATATGGAGCAGGAGATACTGGAGTATATGAAATATGGACTTGCAGGGGTTGTATGGGATGCCTTGACAGAGAAAGAGGCTGAGAGCCTTTTAAAGTCCTGTAAGGAAGGAGATAGCGTCAGTCGTATATCTGAGCTGTATTCAGTTCATACAAAGGAAGCGGTACGTTTGGAGCATAAGCTGGAGGATATTAATGTGAGGCTTGAGGCTCAAACGGAAGAATGGGAAAGGGGGCGGGACTGTCTGGAGGAGCTGGACGGGGATAGGTTCATAGCCCATGCTAGGAATATCATAAAGGAACTTGAGAACCTGCCGAGGCTGGTAGATGCCTATGAGAAACAGGCAGATCAGTTAAGCGGAAATCTTAAGGAAAGCCGGAAAAGATTTGAGGAAGAGCAAAAGGAGCTGGGAGAGGGGATAAGGGCAGCCCTGGAGGATGAAATACGGCAGTATGAGTCATATGTATCTGCCGGAGGTGAGAGGCGAAAAGCAATCGCGGAGCTTAAAGTCCTGAGCTCTGCCCGTATTCAGTGGATTGAGGGGGTGATGCAGGATGCTGAAGCTGTAATAGAGTATGTTGATGGCTGGGAGCCTGAGGATGAGGATGATGAATTAGAGGAGGAGCTGTGGGAGCCGGTATCTTCCATGTGGAGCGAATATGGAATCCTTTCTCTGGGCGTTGAATTTGGTGTAAAGGATAAGGAGACAGAGGGTATTCTGAAAAAAATTAGGGATTTGGTGTCCAGAGGCCTGATGGAGCTGGTTCTTCCAGAGGGAACGGTTATTTCCGGGGAAAAAATAGAGCTTGAAGCAGCGCCCTCTAAAGGCAGGGGAGCTGGAAAAGAAACCGATCCCAAAGGAGGGGATCAGCCTGCTGGCAGCGGCTTTTCAGGCGGTGATGCCAGGGGAATGTTCAGATCGGGCAGCTCAGACAGCAGATGGATCAGCGGTGTACGCAGCCTTGTAGACCGCCTGCTGATTGGAGAATATGCCTTACGATTTTTTCGGACATTTGAGAAGGAAATGCCAGAGGATACCTTGTATGAGCTGGAATATATCCTGCAGGGAAAGGAGAGAGATAAGGATAATCTGGCCGGGGTTTTGACCCTTTTGACAGCAGTGCGTCAGGGGCTGAACCTGGTACATATTCTTTCCGATTCCGAAAAACGCCAGGAAGCCAGGATGCTGGCAATGGTAATTGTAGGCGCTTCAGGCTTTATGCCTCTGGTTCCGGTTGTATCCTTTTTTATTATGACAGTCTGGGCATTGGGAGAAGCGCTTTTGGATGTGAGAAATCTGCTCAATAAGGAAAAGGTTCCCCTTTTTAAAACCAGGGAAGAGTGGAACCTGGGTTTGGAAGGGCTTCTGGATATAGGAAGAAGCAACGTGCTGGGAGATAAGGAGCCGGCAGAAGCAGGAGGAAAGGGAAGGGGGACGGATTATAAGGGATACCTGAGAATGCTGATATTGGCAGGATATGCAACAGAGATGGTCTACCGCATGATGGATGTGATGCAGATGAACATTAGAAGAAGTCAGCCTGGATTTAGATTGGAACGATGTGCCTGCATGGTGGATATGGAGGTGAAGGTCAGTGGAAAACATGTCTTTTTGGCAGCGGGATTGTGGAAAAGCCAGGATGGAAGCGGTGGGCTGAGATATGATACGAATATGGAGGTATCCGGGAGCTACCTAGAAGGGAAATAGAAGAAGGGAGGCTTATGATGATGCTCTTTTTTGAGAAGGAATATAAAAAAGAAAATACGTGCGCTCATAGGACAAATAAAACAGGTATAAAAACCGCACCTCTCCAAGTACGGCTAAGCTGCCCGCGTTGTCTGTATATTAAAATAACCTTCAGAAAAAGAGCATTATCATGGGCCTCCCGGACCTTTAGGGGAAGCCTGACTCTGGAAGCCGCCATGTGCTTATCGTTATTTTTATTCTCAAGTATATGCCTCATCATGCCTTTGCGGATCATGGATCGGCAGAGACAGATTCAGGCGGTGATGGAATCCGTAGGGGAAGAGCTGAGCCTTTTTGCCTACGTAGATGCTTGCTTTAGAAATATAGGTGAAGATGTGGTAGATACTGAGAGAGCGGTAAATGGGACAGAGGATCTCCAGGGAGCAGACAAAAAGGCTGCGGCCGCTGCTCTAGGAACGGCCTATGCAGCTTCCAGAATTTTAGCGCAAATAGATAAAAGCTGGATGCAGCATGTATCATTCCAGGGTACGGACATAGGAACAGATGATATGGTACATATTGAGATGAGTTATAAGATGAGGCTCCCATTTGCTGTTCTGGGCCTAGACAGCATTTCTGTAACGCAGGTGTGCAGCCGTAGGATGTGGACAGGGGCCGAGGGAGGGAGCCATAAAGGGGGGCATAGAGGCACTGGAGAGCAGGAGGAGATGGTATTCATAGGAAAGAACTCTACCCGTTACCACAGACAGAGAGCCTGCCATTACCTTTATAATAATCTGAAGGCAGTACCGGCAGGTTCCGCACAAGAGATGCAAAACCAGTCGGGAGCAAGATATGTGCCTTGTAGGAGATGTGGAGCTGGCTTGGGCATAGGTATGGTATACGTTATGCCTTATGGGAAAAGCTACCATGCTTATAGAAATTGCAGCTCTATTATCGCTTATGTCCAAAAGGTGCCTCTATCTCAGGTGGATCATATGGGAGCATGCTCTTATTGCGGAGGTAAGTAAGTTGGAGGAAAACATGACAGGAATAAAAATATTGGTTATGCTGCTAAGAGCCGGGTTTTTGCTGCTGCTTGGCGTTGCTGGCTGGCAGGATTATAAGTATCGGAGGATAAAAGTTAATGTGTTTCTGGGCTTTGGTATATTTGGAGGTATTCTTCGGGGAGTGGGGCTGGTTATGGAAAAACCGTTTCAAGGCTGTACTGTGCCGGGAGCCTGGCTCCTTCTGGGAAGCTATTGGGCCGACATAGGGGCGGCGATGGGAATAGGCCTTCTCCTGCTGATATTGTCTGCCGTTACAAGAGAGGCGGTGGGTAGGGGGGATGGCTGGTTTTTTGTAGTATCTGGAATTTATCTTGGATTCTGGCGCAATCTGGAGCTGCTTTGGGCAAGCCTCTTTCTTTGCCTGATAGCTGGAGGCGTGATTGCTGCCTTGAATTTAGTAAGGGATAGGGAGGGGAGCGCCAATATAAGAAAATTGTCCCTCCCTTTTCTGGCTTTTGCGGTACCGGCAGGATTGGGGGTGATGCTTTTATGAGTGGGAAAGGAAAAGGCTTACCAGGCAGCCTTACGGTGGAGGCGGCTGGTGTAATGGTTGTAGTGCTTCTGTCTGTGGCTGTGACGCTCCATGAGGCGGGACGGCTTCATGATGAAACCAAAGGCGCTATGAATCTTCACGAGGCAGTCGAAAAAGGCAGACATGAACGGTATATGGATATAGAAGTGATTGGTTTAGAGGCAGAGGAGAATATGGGACTGCGTATGTCCTTTCCCTCCTGCCAAATTTCTTTGAAGAACAGCTTTGGCCGGATACAGGGAGAAGGCCGGGGCAGTAATTGGAGGAAAAGAATAGAGAGCAGGGAATTTCGGCCGGAGCGGTTTCTACGGCAGATTACATTGATTGAAAGCCTGGGGGATAAAGATGGAGATAAGCTATCGACGGGAGATGAAGCGCAATTATCTGGTGGTGGAACCAGAGAATAAAGAAGCAGCCGGTTATGAAGCCCGGATGCTGGAAGAAAATCATATTCAAGGGCTGCTGAAGATGAGGATTAAGTATCAGGAGGGACAGCCTTTATACTATTATGACATAACATCTAGGCAGCCCTTAAGCCGTCTGCTGGAAAAACGGTTTATTACAAAAAATGAGATCTGTACAATTCTGATGCAGCTGCATTCAACATTGACACGGATGGAAGCGTTTCTTTTGAGAGAGGAAGGAATCCTTCTGGAGCCGGATTATATCTATATGGAGCCAGAGCTTTTCCGGCTGGGAGTATGCCTGGCGCCAGAGAATGAGGGAGATTTTCAGGATCAGCTAAGCCACTTTCTGCAGTACATTCTTAAGAGGGTTGATCATAAGGACAGGGAGTGTGTGGTTCTGGCCTATGGATTGTATCAGGAGAGCCTCAAGGAGAACGTTACAATGGAGGATTTGCTTCGTCTTACTGCGGCAGAGGGAATGAAGGAGAGTTATGCAGCAGGAGATTGGGATGCCGCAGTGGATAATCAGAAGGAAGAGGGAGAGAGCAGGGAATATTGCGGCAGCGGGAGCCTGGTTCAGCCTCCAGGGATGGCCGCAGATTTATCAGATTCCGCTGTGGACATTCAAAAGCCCTGTTTGCCTTTTAAAAAGCAGCTTCTGCTATGGCTGCCGGTAGTGCTTTTCCTTCCTGCATTTATCTGGGCAATGAAAGGTAAGGAGGCTCTTTTGGAGTTTAGATACATACTTCTGGCAATAGACATTGGACTGCTGTCCCTTCTGATGTTGGGAGATGTGCTTATGGTAAAATTTGGCCTTATGCAGGGGAAAGAAGAAAAGCTCTGTGTGTTGGAGGAAGAAAGAAAGGATAGCTCCTGGAAAATTCTTTATGAGGATGTAGATGAAAGCCCGCCGGCTCCCGCCAGCCATATGTATATCCAGCATATTGAGAATGAGCCAAAATCCTGGGGATCGCCTGAGCGGGGCCCTGTTCCAGAGCATCAGCTGAATAAGAATACCGAAGAAACATTTCAAACCGCTCTTTTATCAGAGCCTTCATACAGCTCCCCGCTTTGCCGGCTTACAGCTCTCCAGCCTGGGGGAGAGGATATTCTTATAGGATACTATCCTTTCGTTATAGGAAAAAATAAGGAGCTGGCTGATTATGTCCTTTCAAAGGATACAGTAAGCCGGTTTCATCTTCGTATCGACAAAGAGGAGGAACGATATTTGGTCACAGATCTGAATTCTACAAACGGTACCAGAGTTAATAATTATAGTTTGGAGGCAAATGAAACAGTTGAGATAAAGCCTGGAGATGAAATTTATATTGCGGAAATAGGTTATGTATTTTTTTAAATTCAGAAAATTACAAATACCTGCTACATAATAAAGAGGTTGATATAAATTTAACTATATTGCGTGATACCCACTTAACAAAACTTGGTAAATGTGGTAATATAGGGTATTATTGGCAGTTTTGGGGGAAATAGATGAACGCTTACAGGGAGAATGGCAGGGCATACATTAATGTAATGCTGATTGCGCTTAATGTACTCGTTTTTGTGTTTCTCGAAATGATTGGCTCTACGGAAGATGCCGGCTTTATGGTAAAATGGGGCGCTATTTATTTGCCTTTAGTGCTTTCCAAAGGAGAGTATTACAGGCTGTTAACTGCTATGTTTCTGCACTTTGGCGCGAGTCATCTGGTGAACAATATGCTGGTTCTGTCCGTTCTTGGGGAACGTCTTGAAATGGCTTTAGGACATATAAAGTATTTGGTATTTTATATTCTATCTGGCTTATTGGCGAATATTATCTCTGCCTGTGTCCAGTTTCAGCATATATACAAACAGGCAGATGTGTCTGCGGGAGCTTCCGGAGCTATATTTGGGGCAGCAGGCGGCCTTATCTATGCAGTTGCTGTGAACCATGGACAGCTTGGGGGGCTTACCAGCCGTCAGCTGGGATTTATGGTTTTACTTACATTATATCATGGCTTTACGTCTAAAGGCGTGGACAATGCTGCGCATTTGGGCGGTTTACTTGCAGGCTTTTTTCTGGCTGCTGTTATGTACCGCAAGCCAGGGAGAGGAAGGCTGGGAAGAAGGTGAAATGTAGGAGAATGGCAAGATGAACCACAGTAAAGGAGGATTTTCAAGATGACAGATGACAACTGTATTTTTTGTAGGATTGCAGGCGGAACGATACCCTCTGCTACTCTGTATGAGGATGAGCAGTTCAGGGTAATTTTGGATCTGGGGCCTGCTTCCAGGGGACATGCTCTTATTTTGCCTAAGGAGCATTTTGAAGATGTATGCCAGCTAGATGAAGGAATTGCGGCCAAGGTGCTGCCTTTGGGAGCAAAAATTGGAGCTGCAATGAAGAAAGCTCTGGGCTGTGCAGGGTTCAACCTGGTTCAGAATAATGGAAAGGCAGCAGGGCAGACAGTATCTCATTTTCATATGCATGTCATTCCCAGATATGAGGATGGCCCTTCGATGGTAAGCTGGATTCCGGGCGAAATTACGTCAGAGGAATTAGAGGAAGTTGCAGAAACAATAAAAAAAAGTCTGTAGAGTAGAGCATATAATGGATAAAAGGATGGATACGGAAGAAAGAGAGCGGTTTGATGCAATGTACCGTGAGTTTCAGACACCGCTGAGAAAGATGGCCTATGTGAATGATGTACCAGTAGACTATATTGATGATGTGGTGCAGGATACATTTGTGGCATACGCCCGCTATGATTATTCTCTGAGTCTGCCTCTGGATAATATGAGGATGCTTCTGATAAAGATTCTGAAAAGCCGCTGTATGGATTTTCACAGGAAGATGAAGTGCAGAAGTTATGGGGAGCTGGATGAGAAAACGTATAACAGCGAGGATTATCCAGAACGGGACAAGGCGTGGAATCTGGCGTCCTATGTCTCCAGCAAGGAAAGATGTCAGGCTATTATGAATGAAATTGATAATATGCCTGAGAGCTGGCGTGAAGTGGCAGTTCTCAAGATGCTGCAGGGCCGGCCCACTAAGGAGGTCTGCGCCATATTGGATATTTCGGAAAAGGCGTGTTACTCCAGAGTGAGTCGTATTCGAAAATATCTGGAACAGCTTATTTCAAATGAGAATTGGCCTTGACGATTGAACGCAGGTTTCAATGATGGCAGTAACGGTTGCGGCTGCATTGACCTGAGGGCTTTGCTCCATAGCCCGAATAAAGGCGCTTCGGCAGTCATAAAGCTTCTTTATGGCAGCATACAGGGAAGCATCTGTGATAGCTTCCTCCTCAAGAACTTTGCTGTAGCCCTGCTTAGCAAAGGAGTTGGCATTGAGAATTTGATCCCCCCGGCTGGCTTGGGCGGATAGCGGAATTAAAAGGCTGGGCTTTCTGAGCGCCAGCAATTCGCAGATGGCATTAGCCCCTGCTCTGGATATAACCACGTCCGCGGCGGCAAAGAGATGCTTTAAGGGGGCGTCTACATATTCATATTGTACATATCCTGCTGTACCTATAAGGCTTTTGTCCAGATTCCCTCTGCCGCAGATATGTATAATCTGAAAATCTGAAAGAAGGGCAGGAAGAATCCTGCGGACAGCAGTGTTTACAGCAACGGAGCCCAGGCTTCCGCCAATAATCAGGAGAACCGGTCTGTTAGCTGAGAGGTGGGCATAGGATAGGCCAGAAAGCCGGTTGCCCTGTAATAGCTCAGCCCGGATAGGAGAACCTGTAAGGACAGCCTTGTCCTCAGGAAGATATTTCAGGGTTTCAGGAAAATTACAGCAGACCTTCGTGGCGGAAGGGATGCAGAGCTTGTTAGCCAGTCCTGGAGTCATGTCAGATTCGTGTAGGATTACCGGGATTTTAAAATGTTTGGCAGCCAGTACCACAGGTACAGCAACAAAGCCGCCCTTAGAAAATACTACGTCCGGTTTATAGCGTTTGATGAGCCGGAGTGCTTCCACATAGCCCTTGAGAACCCGGAATGGGTCGGAAAAATTCTTAACGTCGAAGTATCTGCGAAGCTTTCCAGAGGAAATGCCGTCGTAGGGTATGCCTGCGCCTTCGATCAGATTGCGTTCTATGCCCTGGTAAGAACCAATATAGCGGATATCATAACCTGCCTCCTTAAGAGAAGGGAGCAGTGCCAGATTGGGAGTAACGTGACCGGCTGTGCCGCCGCCGGTTAAGATGATTTTTTTCATAAAAACCTCCTGAGTGTTATTTCATAGCAGGGAAAAATCCGTTTATAAACGTTTACTATTTATAGTAAGCATAAAGCGCAAAAAGTCAACCCTAAAGTATGAGGAAAATTTAGGGGATTTGATAACAGAGGTGTCAAGTGGAAAAATATATAAACGATTCAGAGAATGAAAGCTCCAAAGTCTTTCAGATTCTGGAGTTGTGTAACTGCCCGGATGAGAAGCTTTTAAAAGAATTTGAGGCGGCAAGTCAGCTGGATGACTCCGTGATTCCCAAGGGGCCTGACGGAGAGGCTGACATTATCTGGAACAGAATTCTAAAGGAGCGCTTAGGCGCTGAGCGGAAAAAGGGTACAGGAAAGGTTGTGGGAAAAAGATTCGGCTGGAAGAAGGTGGCGGCGGTTGGACTAACCGCTTCCGTCCTGGCAGGCGGAGGATGTATTGTGGCTATGGGGACGAAGTCTTACTTTTACCGGGAGGTTAATATTGGAAGAGGACAAGTAAAAGTTTTGGTTAATGACTCCTACAAGGCTGATGTAAATAGTGAAGATGATGCATATACAAGAATTGAAAGTAAATTAGGGATTAAACCATTAATGATGTCATATGCACCTGAGGGCATGAAGTTTAAGTCCTTGGAAATAAACGATGGATATGCTTTCATGGTATTTGATTATCAAGGAGCAACGGTTGGCTTTACACAGACGAAGTTTGACGGAGCAGTTTCGTATGATCATAAATCTGAATTTAAAAACGATATGGTTATCTTTAATAAATGGCTGAATAAAAAATTTACTGTTAAGCAGGAAGCCTTAAAAAATGGCATGACAAGATATGAAACCTCTATCGTTATAGACGGAGGTTATTATGGATTGTATGCAACGATAGAGGAAGAGGAGTTTATAAAAATAGTTGAACGATTAAGCTTTTAATGTTTTCAGGAGGATCGGATGAAAAAATTATGTTTGTCAATCATAAGCTTTATATTAGTTATGACAATATCAGTAAATGCCTTTGCTAAGCCGTTTAACCCGGCTGATTATACGTCGGTAGATGAACATTCAGAATTATTGCCTGAAGGAGTGTCCCAGAGCAAAGCATCGGAGCATGCAGTTTTTCGAGGGGATTTTTTCGTGTCTGCTGACTTGCTGATAACAGATAAGGGAGACGGAAACATTGGGGCGCTTGCTGTTGCATACATGCAATATCCGGTGGATGAAGTTTATATTTCTATCTATTTAGATCATTGGGACGAATCAGATGAACGCTGGAGGCAAGTGACTTATTATGACGCAGAGTTTTATAAAAAGGATTTTCCTGACGGCCTGATAACGCCGTCAGTGGATATAGTCTTTCAGAAGCAGAAAAAAGGTGAGTATTACAGATTAAGAGGCGCCTTCGCCGCATACTCTCTTGGAGCAGTGGAAGGGTTTAGTCCGACAACAGCAGGCATTAAGCTTGAAAAATAAATGAAAGTCAGTTTCACTAAGAAAAAAGCCAGTTCCCGGTTGATATGCAATGGTGTACGTCCCGTTAAGCAGATTTTAACTGTTTACCTAAAGGGAGCATATCAATGCAATGCCAGGAAGCGGCTTTTTTCTTAACCCTGTATCCGTTCCGCCGCTAGTGCGTGTTAAACTGCTTCAATGCCTTAGCAAGCTGATCCGGACAGGAGGTAGACCTGGGGCCGCAGTGGATTCCATCAAGTCTCTGAATGGCTTCCTTCACATCCATTCCCTCAACCAGCCTTCCAAGGCCCTGGGTATTGCCGGAGCAGCCGCCTGTAAAGGTTACGTTATAAAGCTTATTATCCCTTACCTCAAAGGATATTTCCCGGGCACAGACTCCCTGTGTTTTATATTTCATGTAAATGCGCCTCCTAAATTTAACAATGTATATGAGATTATGCCCTATGATAAAAAGAATGTCAAGAGGAACAGGGTTTCCACTTGAAAATCTCTGTTCTTTCGTTATAATAGTGGATATACAAGCCCGATAGGGTGGGAAGGAGAGCGTTATGTTAGGAGTTATCGGAGCCATGGACGAGGAAGTGGTTCAATTAAAAGACCAGATGACAGAGATAGAGGTTGAAGCCAGGGCTTCTATGGATTTCTATAAGGGGAAGCTGGGGGGAAGAGGCGTAGTGGTTGTCCGATCCGGCATTGGCAAGGTCAATGCCGCCATGTGTACTCAAATCCTGGCAGATTTATATAAGGCAGATGCTGTGATTAATACAGGGATTGCTGGTTCTTTAAAGGCTGAGATTGACATCGGCGATATTGTCCTTTCAGAGGACGCGCTGCAATACGATATGGACGCCACCAATTTCGGCTATGAGCTGGGTCAGGTGCCTCGTCTGGATACACTGGCCTTTAAAGCAAATGAGGATTTACTTCGCCACGCAAAGGAATGCTGTGCGAAAGTAAATCCAGATATACAGGTTTTTACAGGCAGGGTAGTGACAGGGGATCAGTTCATATCCCAGCAGAATAAAAAAGTATGGCTGTCGGAAACCTTTGGAGGCTGCTGTACTGAGATGGAGGGGGCCGCAATCGCCCAGGCCTGCTATCTGAATCATATTCCATTTCTTATTATAAGAGCGATCTCGGACAAGGCGGATGACAGTGCGGTCATGGATTATCCTGCCTTTGAGGCTCAGGCCATCATCCATTCAGTGAGACTTGTGACCGAAATGATCCGTACCTTTTAAATGGCAGATAAACCTCTCAGGAAGAAATTCCGGGAGGTTTATTTTTCTAATAGGCTTAAACAAGGAAAGCAAGCACCTGCTCCTTTTCCTTTAAGGCAGATTCTTACGCCTCATAATCGATTTTTAGGAGAATTTGACGAACGATTCTAGGGATTCTCAACTTCCCAAATAAAAATCCCCTGCTATAATTGTCCTTACTGGGAGACGCCTGACTGCAGGGGTGTTTCCCTGCAAGCGGCAAAGTCCGCGGCAAATATCATATATAGATACGGGATAGAATCCGGGAAGAAAGGGGAATTATACTATGATGAGCTTTTTGCAAACGGGCCATGCGCTCTATGCGCTGGCAGCCATCTGCCTGGCTGGAGTATTTTCCAGACTCATGGCGGGAAGCTTCTACAAACGACTAATTAAAGAAAGCGCTAATATGGCATTGACCAAAAACAGGTGTCTGCGTACATTAAAACAGAACGCGGAGGATACATACCGAATCAATCAGGGAATGAGCAACACACGTGTATATCTGGAACGCCAGCTATATGGGCTTCGGATGGGAGGAATGTCCGTTAGAGGCATGGACAACCTGTCAGGGCAGCTGACACTTCTCTGCTTCCTGGCAGGAGGCGGTGCAGCCTTCCTCTCCTATTGGTATAGAAGTGATAATTATTATATAGTGCTCTACGGCACCATCGGTATCCTGTCAGGCATGCTTACCATGCTGGTGGACTATGGGGTGAATTTGGAAGCAAGACGCCAGCAGCTTCTTACCTGTCTCCAGGATTACCTGGAAAATGTGATGTGGCCGAGAATGAACCGGGAGGGCGCGACAGAGCATGGTCCTGCCGTTACAGCGGAGGAGGAGCGCAGAGAACCGGCGGCTGTACGCTCCATTGCAAGAGATCGCCGTTCAAATAATACAAATAGCAGGCGCAGCCTTGAGCAGATGGCTGCAAGCAGAGAGTATGGCGGAGACAAGAACAGCAAGGAGAACTGGCTGCAGGATTTAAACCCGGAGCAAAAGCGGGTGCTGGGAGAGCTGCTGAAGGAGTTTATTTCTTAAAAATTGCCGGGTGCTGTAAAAAAAATGGTATTAAACCATAATTTATGATATAATTTAATCGATCAGCGGCTTTACCGCATCATTATAGAGCATCGCAGATGACGGAAATCTGTGAACTGAAGAAAAGGAGAGCGCGAATATGGGAAAGGAAGTAACATTTGATTATTCCAAGGCAGCAGGCTTTGTGTCCGCGGAGGAAATGGAGAATTTTAAAGCTACAGTGGAGGCTGCAAAGGCCACCTTGCTGAATAAGACTGGCGCCGGAAACGATTTTCTGGGATGGATTGATTTACCGGTAGACTATGATAAGGATGAGTTCGCAAGGATTAAGAAGGCAGCGGCCAGGATTCAGAGGGATTCAGACGTTCTGCTGGTGGTAGGTATAGGCGGTTCCTATCTGGGAGCCAGAGCAGCCATTGAATTTTTGTCACATAGCTTTTATAATGTACTGCCTAAAAGCGTTCGTAAGACACCTGAGATTTATTTTGTGGGAAACAGCATCAGCAGTAAATACATAAGGGATTTAAAGCAGGTACTGGATGGAAAGGATTTTTCAGTTAATATCATATCCAAGTCAGGCACCACGACAGAACCTGCTATCGCATTCCGTGTATTTAAGGAAATGCTCATTGAAAAATATGGAAAGGAAGAGGCAGGCAAGCGCATCTACGCAACCACAGACAAGGCAAAGGGAGCCCTTAAAAATCTGGCAGACGAAGAGGGTTATGAGGAATTCGTTGTGCCTGACGATGTAGGAGGGCGTTTTTCCGTATTGACCGCTGTAGGCCTTCTTCCGATTGCAGTTAGCGGAGCAGATATCGATAAGCTGATGGAGGGTGCGGCTTTTGGCAGAAAGAAAGCTCTGGAGGCTCCTTATGAGTCTAACCCGGCCCTTCTCTATGCAGCAGTGCGCAATATCCTTCTTAGAAAAGGGAAGGCTGTGGAGGTTGTAGCGAACTATGAGCCAAGCCTTCACTATGTATCCGAGTGGTGGAAACAGCTTTACGGCGAAAGCGAAGGAAAGGATCAGCGGGGAATTTTCCCGGCGGCTGTGGATCTGACCACCGATCTTCATTCTATGGGACAGTTCATCCAGGACGGAGCACGTATACTGTTTGAGACAGTGATTAATGTGGAGGAGTCTCCTGCTGAGATTCTCCTGAATAAAGAGGACGTGGATACCGACGGTATGAATTATCTGGCAGGGAAGAGTGTTGATTTTGTAAATAAGAGCGCCATGAATGGCACCATCCTGGCTCACACAGACGGCAATGTGCCTAACCTGATGGTTAAGGTGCCGGAGCAGAATGAGTTTTATCTGGGAGAGCTATTCTACTTCTTTGAGTTTGCCTGCGGGGTAAGTGGATACATACTGGGAATCAATCCATTTAACCAGCCTGGTGTGGAGAGCTATAAGAGGAATATGTTCGCGCTTCTTGGAAAGCCTGGATATGAGGATCAGAGAGAAGAACTGCTTAAAAGGCTGTAGCAAACTATAAGGAGATTAGAATGGACTGCTGTAAAATAGAAACGAAATAGCAGAATAAATAAAAATCAACCTTTCAGAAACAGAAAGACACGGTTCCAGGTGATTCATAGAGATGGAACCGTGTTTTTTAGTTAAGTATTGTGTAAAGACCTGTTTGACCACATCCTCTTCTAAGAGGTATTGGAAGGCTATTCCTCTATTACATGAATTTCCAGATAATCAAAGTCAAGCTGTTCGATAAAATTATCCTGTGTGAACCGGGTCTTGTTATGGCGCTTAAACTCCCGGACATTGGCATCCAGCCACAGAGGCTTACTAAGGTCGAGCTCATAGCAAATAGTCTCTAACGCATCGAATACCATCTGGGTTCTGGATAAGGAATCGCTGCAACGTTCAATGATGGTATCCTTCAGCAGATGATTGTCTTTTATTAGTTTTCCCCACATTCTGAACATGCTCCGTCTCCCTTTTTGCGTATAAATATGGTCTAGTATATCATTGAATGGCAAGATTTAAAAGGACATATTTTAGTCATAATTGAATTTTTTGTAACATATCTTGTAGCTTATGACTATTTGTAGTAAGATATACTTTAATTGAGAGTGAAAATTTACAAACTATTTGAAAAATAACGGAGGATATACAGGTGGGACAGGCTATTACTGACTATACAAAGTTTCTGGGAGATGCCAGGGATGCAGTGTACCGTCTGAATTGTGACCAGAATACGGCCGGACAGCTGTCAGACGAGGAGGTGCGCCGGGAGAGTGAGCTTGCGGCGGCCAGAAAGGAAGTGGAGGATTCCATTCAGCAGACCATCCGAAAGCGTCTGGATGAGATTAATTCCAGCTATGACAAGGAGATAGGCAAGGGTCAGGAGCGGCTTAAAAGGGTGAGGGTCAAGAGAGAAAAGGCCAAGAGCCAGGGGATGAAGGAGCGGATTGCTGAGGAGACCAGCCAGCTTCGGGAGCACAACCGGGAGCTGAAGGTGCAGATGAGAACTTTGTTTCAAAAGAACCAGGCGCCGGCCTTTTGCAGAAGTACCTTTTATTATGCTCTTTATTATCCCAGAGGGCTTAGGGAGATAGGGCTGTTTCTTTTGACGCTGGTGCTGTGTTTTTTGGCAGTTCCCTGCGGCATATATTTCCTCCTGATACAGCAGAGGCAGATGTGGATGCTGGCAGCTATATACTTCGCGGATGTGCTGTTAATAGGGGGAGCCTACGTGATGGTAGGGAACCGAACCAGGCTTCGTTATCAGGATACATTAAAGCGGGGACGGGATATTCGCAATACCTTAAGATCGAACCGCAAGAAAATCAAGGTGATCACCAGAAGCATTCAGAGGGATGGAGATGAGGCTTTCTATGATCTTGAAAAATACGATGATGAGATTGCCCAGGCGGAGCAGGAGCTAAGCGAGCTCGTATCAAAGAAGCGGGATGCCCTCATAACCTTTGAGAATGTCACAAAGAATATTATCTCCGATGAGATTATGGAGAATAACAGGAAGCGCCTGGATGAATTGGAAACGTCCTGTGAGGAGGCTGCTGAGGCGCTTAAAAAGCTGGAAAGCAGTATTAAGGAACAAAACCTTCACATTACAGATACCTACGGCCCCTATCTGGGAAATGAATTTTTGAAGCCGGATCGTCTGACTGAGCTGCTGAAGCTTTTCCAAAATGGGTCTGCCTCTAATCTGACGGAGGCTATGGAGCTATATAAGCGGGCACAGAGCACAGTATAGCAATAAGTGGGAGTGCCCAAATGTTCCATCAAGCGCCTTGACTGCTATCCAAAGGATTTAGAAAATGCTGTATAATAAAAACACGGTTCCGGTCTATAAAAGCAGAGCCGTGTTTTTTTCGCTTTGCTTTCATGTATTTTAGATGGACATAAAAATACTCCTAAGCAGATTTTTATAATTGGATGTCCTGCTTAGGAGTATCCTATCAATGCGGTCATAATGCTATATTGCTATCAGATTGTATTTCACCTGATTTGCTGTGAGCAGCTGAGCCTCTCTCTGGTGGCAGGTAAATATGATAATCTGATTATCATATGTTTTTGCCAGCCATTTTAAGGCTGTTTTTAAACGGTCTTCATCATAGAGTACAAAGCTGTCGTCAAATATGAGAGGCATACGATCTCTGCCGTCCTGCACCAGTCTTGCGGCGGCCAGGCGGACTGCAAGATAAATCTGATCCATGGTGCCGCTGCTTACCTGATCGATGGAAACCAGCTTCCCAGGGGTATTCATAAATACGTCAAGGTTCTCGTCAATGCTCATACTGGTATAGATGCCTCCGGTAATGCCTCCGATTAATTCGGAGGCGGCCTTGTTCAGATACAAGCCGAAGGAATCGCGGATGGTGGTGGACAGGGCGGTCATGGTATCCTGGGCAAGATCAATGGCATCCAGCTCCTCCTGAATCCGCTGGTTTTCTGTTTGAACCTTTCTTAAAGAGTCGGCCCTATTTTTGCAGTCTGCCAAATACTCCAGCTTTTTTTCCAGCTCCCATTGAATCCGCTGCTGCTGCTCCATTTCCTCGCCGAAAAGCTCCTGAGAGGCCTGGAGCGTTTGGATTTCTCCTGTAATCTTAGCCAGGGTGTCTTCTGATTGAGTTACGGCCTTGCTAAGCCTGAGAAATTCCGTCATCCTGGCTTCCAGATTGTTCATTGCCTTGTCAGATATGGAGGAGTCCCCCAGATGCCTTGCAAATATCTCCTGAAGAAGGCGGGCGCTGGTGTCCAGCTTTTTCTTATAGCTTACCCTTTTATTCAGGGCAGCAATGGCGATAACAAAAGCAATCACTGCAGCCGTACCCAGAGCACCGGCAGCGGCGGGCGCTGGAACAGGCAGGCTCAACGAGTTTATAAGCTGAGGAGCGAACAAAAGCAGTACAGCGCCTGTTCCGCTGAGAGCTGCGAGAAGGAACATGAGAACGGCGCACATAACCGGGGATTTTCTTGCACAGGTTTGAGCGGCGTTTTCATATTCTCTGTAGAGCTGTTTGGTCTCATTTACATAGCTTTGAACCGATTCCTGGTCTGTAAACTGGCTGCCCTCCAGAATCTGGCGGCCCTTGGCAGCCTTTTCCAGAAGCCCTTCTTTTTCCTTCTGACGGCTTTCCAGCTGCTGCTTTACCTGGCTTTTTTTGACGCGGTATTCAGGCAGCTGGTTGGCGTACTGGGGAGAGGATATTTCCTGCTCAATTTTTCGTATCTCTCCCAAAAGGGCGGTATAGCTGCGGGCCGCCTCAGGCACCAGCTGCTTTTCCAGCTCTTTGCGCTGGGATTTTAAATATTCGGTGGCCTTGGTAATATTTAAGGCCATGCTTCCTGATGTGTTTAAATTGGCGATGTAGTTTCTCAGCTCTGACACCATGCCGCCTTCCGTAGCGCATTTTAGCTGTCCAATGCTGATGGTGTTTTCATACACGGTTTCCGACAAACCGCAACGGAGCTGATCCAGCAGAGCCTTGGTGGGCGTTTCCTCTTTGCCGAGGGTTTCGTTGATAATTGTCAGCTCCTTATTGTTTTTCTGGAATCTGCGCTGTATGCGGTAGATCTGGCCTTCGCTTTCAAGGCGCATCCATCCCTCGTAGGTGCCGCTGTTCTGCCAGGGTACATATTTAGAGTAGGTATCGTTTCGGGCAGCCCGTCCCCTCTGGCGGTCGATGCCAAAAAGCATGCCCTTGATAAAGGTATGTATGGTCGACTTTCCTGCTTCGTTCTTGCCGTATACGATATTTAACCCGTCCTGAAATTCCATATCCTGGTCACGGAGTTTGCCGAAGCCGTCGATGTGCAAACTTATGATTTTCATGGAATCAGCTCCTTTCGTCCGTGGTGTGAAGCAGCGCATTGACCCCATAGTACAGGGCTTTCTTCTCTACCGGGCTCATGGAGTCCTTATGAAGGGCCTGGATGAAGAAGCCGATCATATCTGAGGAGTGCTCTGCGAACAATGCGGGAAAATCGTACTGTGGTTCAGAAGCATCAATAATTTCGGCAATTCGGAAACGGGAAGCAAGCTGCTCTAAGTCAAATTCAATCTCAGGATCTCGCATGCCTTTGATACGGAAGCGGTATATATGCTTCTCACCTCTGTTTTCAATCTCCCTGGCAATCCGATCAAACAGCTCTCCATTGGTAGTTTCTTTGGTTACATTGACCGCCAGTGGAATGTACTGAACCTGTGCCGCAGGAATGAATTGAAGTATGGTGACTTTTCTGGTTACAGGGTGAATTTCACCGTAGTAGAAGCCGTGGACGCCTGTCTCCGTAACATCCAGGGGCTCCGGAGAGCCGCAGTAGGCCATCTTTTCCTCGGACAGAATCTGAGGCTTGTGGATATGGCCCAGGGCGATATAGGAAAAGGGGGAAAGCTCAAGGCTGTTAAAGCTGATGGGTAGGTGGGCGGCGTCTCCGCCATGGGCCATAAGTATCTGAATCCTGTTTCCCAGAGGAACCTGGATGTCCTCCAGAAGCGGATGCTTGATTTCTGATGTGTGGTAGCTAAAGCCGTAAACCTCAGTATTAATATCTTCAAAATAGACAGAGGTCAGGGTTTCATCCATGAGGTAGGTTACATTGGGACTCCAAGTAAAGCTTAAGAGAGCGGAATTTTCCCGAATCCGGTCGTGGTTTCCCGCAATAATGATGACCTTCACATCGGGAATCGTGGAAAAGAGATAATCCACCTCTTTTAAGTCCTTTGCCAGAGGCTGCCGGTGAAACAGGTCGCCGCTGACAAAAAGACAATCCACATTCATAGTTCTGGCGCTTTCCGTAATGGTACGGAAGGTATCTTTAATAGCCTGGGCCCTCTCCTTGCTCCAGGGCTTGCCAGCGTCGGGACACATACCCCAGTGAATGTCTCCGGTATGGATGAATTTCATATCTGCCTCCTGTTCGTATTTGCTGCGGCGCCTACAGATCGCAGTTATTGACGGTTCTTGGGAAGGGGATTACGTCCCTGATGTTGGACATGCCGGTGAGGTACATCACGCAGCGCTCAAAGCCCAGTCCGAAGCCTGCATGGCGGGTGGAGCCGTACTTTCTTAGATCCAGGTAGAAGCTGTAGTCCTCCTCGGACAGACCCATCTCCCTCATTCGGGCAACCAGCTTGTCATAGTCGTCCTCTCTCTGGCTCCCGCCGATAATCTCACCGATGCCTGGCACCAGACAGTCCACCGCCGCTACGGTTTTGTTGTCCGGATTCAGCTTCATATAAAAGGCCTTAATCTCCTTGGGATAATCTGTTACAAATACAGGCTTTTTGAAAAGCTGCTCAGTCAGGAAGCGCTCATGCTCAGTCTGAAGGTCGCAGCCCCAGGATACCTTGTAGTCAAATTTATTGTTGTGCTGCTCTAGGAGCGCTATTGCCTCGGTGTAGGTGATGCGGCCGAATTCGGAGCCTAATACATTGTGAAGACGGTCTAAAAGACCTTTGTCCACAAACTGGTTGAAAAAGTTCATTTCCTCAGGCGCATGATCCAGTACGTACTGGATCACGTATTTGAGCATACCCTCAGCCAGATGCATATTGTCATTCAAATCCGCGAATGCCATCTCTGGCTCGATCATCCAGAACTCGGCTGCGTGACGGGCCGTGTTGGAATTTTCGGCCCGGAAGGTAGGACCGAAGGTGTATACGTTGCGGAAAGCCATGGCGTAGCCTTCTACATTCAGCTGGCCGCTTACAGTCAGGTTTGTTGGCTTGCTAAAGAAGTCCTGGCTGAAGTCCACCTGTCCGTCAGCTGTCCTGGGAACATTGCTTAAGTCCAGCGTAGTAACCTGGAACATCTCTCCAGCTCCCTCACAGTCACTGCCTGTGATTAACGGCGTATGCACATAGACGAAATCCTGCTCCTGAAAATACTGGTGAATGGCATAGGCAATCAGGGAGCGGACACGGAACACGGCCTGAAAGGTGTTGGTCCGGGGACGCAGATGGGAGATGGTGCGCAGATATTCAAAGGAATGACGCTTTTTCTGAAGCGGGTAATCAGGAGCGGAGGCTCCTTCCACGGTTATACTTAAAGCCTGGATTTCAAAGGGCTGTTTTGCTTCGGGTGTGGCAACTAACGTTCCCTTTGCGATGATGGCGGTGCCGACATTTAACCTGGAAACCTCGGTAAAGTTGTCCAGGTTGTCATGGTAGACAATCTGAAGAGTCTGAAAGCAGGTTCCGTCGCTTACTACGATAAAGCCGAAGGATTTGGAATCACGCAGGCTGCGGATCCATCCTCCGACCGTGATTTCTTTGTCTAAATATTCCTCTGAATGCTTGTAAAGCTCTCTCACGGTAATCAAATCCATGGCTGATATTCTCCTTTTCTCTTCTCAAAATATATTACAGTATCTCCCATTCCACAGGAAATTAACGGTAAATACATATAACGTGATTATAAGATATTTTCCTCAATGTTTCAAGGCTTATCTGCCCTGTACAAAACCTGAAAAAAGGATCTTCGTGTCGAAGTATGGGATAATTTGGAAGTCATATTAAGGGGGTGATTCTGATACAATGTTTGAGATGATAGTTTGTTCTGAATGCCGGATTTTTTCAGGGGGAGGGGAGTCGATAGCAGAGGTGAGGAAGGAGTGACATGCTATTTCACGAAGAATCCATTGTTAAATGGAGAGAGCGGAAAGGAAATGTCGGAAAAATGCACAAAAATATTGAAATATAAGTAAAAATTTATATACTATTCATGAAGTTTGTGCTATAATTAAAATTACTAAAAATTACAACAGCAAGAGGTGATAACGTTGATTAAAAAAGAAATGATTGCCATGCTTTTAGCTGGTGGACAGGGAAGCCGGCTTGGAGTTTTGACACAGAAGGTAGCCAAGCCAGCGGTATCGTTTGGGGGAAAATATCGAATCATTGATTTTCCGCTGAGTAACTGCATTAATTCAGGAGTAGATACAGTTGGAGTTTTGACACAGTACCAGCCGCTGCGTTTAAATGCCCACATTGGTATAGGGATTCCGTGGGATTTGGACAGAAATGTGGGCGGAGTAACTATTTTGCCTCCTTATGAGCGCAGCAAGGGCAGCGACTGGTACACAGGCACTGCCAATGCAATCTATCAAAACCTGGAATATATGGAGGCATATAATCCTGAATATGTGCTTATTTTGTCAGGAGACCATATCTACAAGATGGATTACGAGGTTATGCTGGATTATCACAAAGCGAACAATGCAGATATCACCATTGCTGCCATGCCCGTTCCCATTGAGGAGGCCAGCCGCTTCGGTATTCTGATTACGGATGAGTCTAACCGCATTATAGAGTTTGAGGAAAAGCCTGCGGCTCCCAGAAGTAATCTGGCCTCTATGGGCATTTACATATTCAGCTGGTCTGTGTTGAAGGAAGCCCTCATTAAGATGAAGGACGAGCCGGGCTGTGATTTTGGAAAGCACATTATCCCATACTGCCATGCAAGAGGAGACAGGGAGTTTGCTTACGAGTACAATGGATACTGGAAGGATGTAGGAACTCTGGGCTCTTACTGGGAGGCTAATATGGAGCTGATCGACATTATTCCTGAGTTCAATCTTTATGAGGAATATTGGAAGATTTATACCAAGAGCGACGTGATTCCTCCTCAGTATATTTCGCCAAATGCCAATATTGAGAGGAGCATCATCGGAGAAGGCACAGAGGTTTACGGTGAGGTTCGCAATTCTGTAATTGGAGCCGGCGTTACCATCGGAGAAGGAGCGGTTGTGCGGGATTCCATTATTATGCAGGGAAGCTCCGTTGGAGCTGGAACGGTGGTGGACAAAGCCATTGTAGCTGAGCACGTCACCATTGGAGCCGGGGTGGAGCTGGGGGTAGGAGAGTATGCCCCAAGTACCTATTCCCCCAAGGTATACCAGTTTGACCTTGTAACTGTTGGTGAAAATTCAACTATACCTGACGGCGTTAAGGTGGGCAGGAACACAGCCATTGCAGGCGAGACAGAGGCAGGCGACTATCCGGAGGGATATCTGGCCAGCGGAAATTACATTATAAAGGCAGGTGGCGTAAAATGAGAGCGATCGGTATCGTATTAGCAGGAGGGAACAGCAAACGGATGCGGGAGCTTTCGAATAAGAGAGCAGTAGCTGCTATGCCTGTTGCAGGGAGCTACCGCAGCATTGATTTTGCACTTAGCAACATGACCAATTCCCATATTCAGAATGTGGCAGTATTTACGCAGTACAATTCCAGGTCACTGAACCTTCACTTAAGCTCCTCCAAATGGTGGGATTTTGGACGAAAGCAGGGGGGACTGTTCGTATTTACTCCCTCCATTACTCCAGAGAACGGGGACTGGTATAGGGGTACGGCAGACGCCTTATATCAGAACCTTACCTTCTTAAAGAACAGCCATGAGCCTTATGTTGTAATTGCGGCAGGCGACGGCGTGTACAAGCTGGACTATAGCAAGGTGCTGGAATACCATATCGAAAAGAAAGCGGACATCACGGTTGTCTGCAAGGATATGGAGGAAGGAACGGATGTTACAAGATTCGGATGCGTAAAGCTGAATGAGGACGGACGGATCATGGATTTTGAGGAGAAGCCTATGGCCTCCGACGCTACAACCATATCCTGTGGAATCTATGTTATTCGAAGAAGACAGCTCATCGAGCTTTTAGAGCGGTGCGCGGCAGAGGATCGCTACGATCTTGTGAATGATATTTTAGTGCGTTATAAGAATCTTAAGAGGATTTATGCATACAAGCTGAGGGGCTATTGGAGCAATATCGCTTCTGTGGATTCCTATTATAAGACCAATATGGATTTCCTGAATAAAGAGGTAAGAGATTACTTCTTTAAGGAGTATCCAGATGTATATACCAAGCTTGATGATCTTCCTCCGGCTAAGTATAATCCGGGAGCGGTTGTGAGGAACAGCCTGATATCCAGCGGCTGCATCTTAAACGGTGTAGTGGAAAATTCCATTCTGTTTAAGAAAGCCTATGTGGGCAATAACTGTGTGATTCGAAATTCTATCATACTGAATGATGTCTATATCGGAGATAATACAGTGATTGAGAACTGTATTGTTGAGAGCAGAGATACCATCCGGGCCAACACGACCCATATCGGATCACCGGAAAACATCAAAATTGTGATAGAAAAGAACGAAAGGTATACATTGTAAGAGCGTTCATAGGCATGGGGGAACGCAGCTGTGAAGGGCTGTGGCGCAGAGGCGGTTTCCCATGAGGGCGCCGGGATAAGGCAGAGGGGGTAAAAGCATGCAGATTACAGATGTGAGAGTGAGACGGGTAGAAAAAGAGGGGAAGATGAAAGCCATCGTTTCCATCACTATGGATAACGAGTTTGTTATCCATGATATAAAGGTGATAGAAGGAGAGAAGGGGCTGTTTATTGCTATGCCAAGCCGCAAGACCGCAGACGGCGAATACCGGGATATTGCTCATCCCATTAACTCCGGCGCCAGGGATATGATTCAGACGGTCATTCTTAACAAATATGAAAGGGAGCTTTTGGAGAATGGAGCCGCGGAGGCTTCTGGTCAGAGGTAAGCCTGGAAGGAAAGAGAAGACAAGTAAGGAGAAGGAGATGCCGCAAAATAGAAATTCACTGGCAAATTGAATAAAAATCCCCCTCTCTAAAATAAGCGCGGTTCTAAAGGGCTATATAGCAATTGGAACCGTGTTTTTTGTGCAGCATTTTCCTCTGGATAGGGGCATAATTCTTAAGAAAAAGAAATGCTCCCTTTCGATATTTTTTCATAAATAGTCAGAGAATAGTCAGTGTAAGTTAAGGCTTTTTCAAAGACTATTAAAAGGAGATATGTTATGATTATTATGTAAATGCTTAGAAATGAGCAAAACGTAAAATTTGGAGAAATAATACGCAATGTACCGCATTGTTGGGACATGGTATGCGCAATTTATGTGCTGGGCAATTCGCAACACAGAGTGTTGCTCATGGTTATCAATATTCAGAAAGAAGGAGATTGGGTGAAGGTGAGAAGAATGCTCAAGTGCCTGGCAGCCTGTGCTCTGGCAGCAGCCTTGTGCTTTTGCGGCGGAGCGCTTATCAAGGGCTACTATATGTACCGGGCAGCCATAGAGGAAGTTTGCCTTGAGGACAAGGTTTCTGCCATTCAGGCAAAAGAGAATTACACCGCCTTTGACCAGCTGCCTGAAATATATGTGGACGCAGTGCTGTCGGTAGAGGATCACCGGTTTTACAGCCATCCAGGGATTGATGTGATTGCCATTGCAAGGGCTGCCTTTAACGACATAAGGGCAGGCGCCTTTGTGGAGGGCGGAAGTACAGTGACACAGCAGCTGGCAAAGAATCTGTATTTTACTCAGGAAAAGGAGCTGGAGCGCAAGGTAGCGGAAATGTTTCTGGCCTTTGACCTGGAGCGGTCTTACAGTAAAAATGAAATCCTTGAGCTGTATGTAAATACAATTTATTTTGGAAACGGCTATTACTGTGTGGGGGATGCAAGCCAGGGATATTTCGGAAAAGAGCCTGAAGACATGACAGATTATGAAAGCACCCTTCTGGCGGGCGTGCCCAATGCGCCTTCCTGCTATGCGCCTACAGTCAGCCCCAGGCTGGCGGCCCAGCGCCAGGCTCAGGTGGTAGCCCGTATGGTAAAATGCGGATATTTCACTGAGGAAAGAGCGCATGAGACTTTGGCTGCGGAAATTGACTGGTAGTTGGCTGGTTACGTTTATTTTCTTTACTTTTTATATAGAATCTGATAAAATGATGAGACATAAAAAAGCGTTAGATATGACCACAGGGCATATCTAACGCTTTAAGGCGTGTCTGAGTGAAGGATACTAAAATCAGGAATGAAATGGAAGGCGGATGGGCAGGAATATGGACGGCATCAGGGATATACTAAAGAAGATAGCTGGCTTTGGCGCAGGGAAGCAGGAGATAGAGGAGGATGGAAGGGCAATGTATATTGTAGCAGGTTTGGGAAATCCCACAAAGGAATATGAAAAGACACGTCACAACGTAGGCTTTGAGGTTATAGACGTGCTGGCGGACCGGCTGGGCATCATGGTGGAGGAGAAGAAATTCCGGGGATACTACGGCAGAGGCAGGATTGGCGGTGAGAGGGTGATTCTGCTCAAGCCCCAGACCTTTATGAATCTGAGCGGAGAAAGCGTGAGGGCAGCAGCCGATTTCTATAAGGTGGATCGGGAACATATTATTATTGTGTATGATGATATCAGTCTGGATGTGGGGCAGCTGAGAATACGGACAAAGGGAAGCGCAGGGGGGCATAATGGGATCAAAAATATCATTGAACATCTGGGAACCCAGGAGTTTCCAAGGATTAAAGTGGGTGTAGGAGATAAGCCGAAGAAGATGGATCTGGCGGACTATGTGCTGAGCCGGTTTTCCAAAGAGGATCGGACTGTCATGGAGGGGGCCTTTGAGGAAGCGGCACAGGCTGTGGAGATGATGATTTCACAGGGAGCTGACAAGGCTATGAACCGGTTTAACGGGCATAGGGCATAGCGGGGAGATTAAACGGACATTTTACCAGGAGGCTGAAAGCCAAGGAAGGGCGTGGAAAGGGATGGAAAATCCATTATTGGAGCTACAGGAGTATCATAATCTGGAGGAGGCTCTTAGAAGAGGGCAGGGGCCTCTTCAGGTGACGGGAGCTCTGGATTCCCAGAAGGTGCATCTTATGTACTATCTGGGAAAAGAGCGGGGATATAACTGGAAGCTGGTGGTAACTTATGATGATTCCAGAGCCAAGGAGATTTACGAGGACTTTCGAAGCTTTACCAGGGATGTATGGCTGTATCCGGCGAAGGATCTCCTGTTTTATAGTGCAGATATTCATGGAAATCTTTTGACAAGGCAGAGAATCCAGGTACTGCGTCAGTTGATGGAGAGCCGGGGAGGGGTAGTGGTTACTACCATGGACGGGCTTATGGATCATCTTCTGCCCTTGCAGAGCCTTAAGACTTATGAAATTACCGTGGAGAACGGACAGGTGATTGATCTGGAGGCATGGGGCAGGCGCCTGACCCTTATGGGGTATGAGAGGGTGGCTCAGGTGGATGGCATGGGACAGTATTCCATTCGGGGAGGCATTATAGATGTGTTTCCCCTTACAGAGGATGTGCCTGTACGAATTGAGCTGTGGGATGATGAGGTAGACTCCATCCGTACCTTTGATCTGGAAAGCCAGCGTTCGGTGGAGCAGTTAGAGAGAGCGGTGATTTATCCGGCCACAGAGACAGTTCTTTACGAGAGCTGGAAGGAAACGGGGATACGAAGGCTTAGGGAGGAAGAAAAGATTTATGAGAAGGCGCTAAGGCAACAGCATAAGCCAGAGGAGGCCCAACGGATTAAGAGTATTATCGGGGAGCTTTGTGATGGTCTGGAGCAGGGTTTGGGAGCAGGGGAGCTGGATGGGTATATCAGGTATTTCTGCCCTGAAACGGTCTCATTCTTGGAATATTTCCCTAAGGAGGAAAGCGTTTTTTTCCTGGATGAGCCAGGAAGGCTGAAGGAAAAGGGGGAAGCGGTAGAGCTTGAATTTCGGGAGAGCATGGTTCACAGGCTGGAGAAGGGCTATCTGCTGCCTGGCCAGACGGAGCTTTTGTATCCTGCATCAGAGGTGCTGGCCAGGATTCAGAAGCCTTCTACGGTGATGATTACGGGGTTAGATCAAAAGCTGGCCGGAATGAAGATAAATCACAAGTTCAGCATTGATGTAAAAAATGTGAATTCCTATCAGAACAGCTTTGAAATGCTGATAAAGGATTTGACCCGCTGGAAGAAGGAAGGCTACCGGGTGATTCTCCTGTCCGCTTCCAGAACAAGGGCAAGCCGTCTGGCAGGTGATTTGAGGGGGTATGATCTGCGGGCCTACTGCCCGGACAGGGTGGAGGGAATGGGCGGCGCCGGCCGGGAAGAAGGCATGCCAGAGGAAAATGGTGCCAATGAACAAGCTGTAAAGCCGGGAGAGATTCTAGTTACCTACGGGAATCTTCACAGAGGCTTTGAATACCCGCTTCTTAAGTTTGTCTTTATTACAGAGGGGGATATGTTCGGTGTAGAGAAGAAGAAAAAACGCCGGAAAAAGACAAATTACCAGGGAAAGGCAATCCAGAGCTTCTCCGAGCTGTCCGTAGGCGATTATGTGGTTCATGAGGAACACGGACTGGGAATCTACAGGGGGATTGAAAAGGTTGAGCGGGATAAGGTTATAAAGGATTATATCAAGGTGGAGTATGGGGACGGAGGAAACCTGTACCTGCCGGCCACCCGTCTGGAGAGCATACAGAAGTATGCGGGGGCTGATGCCAAAAAGCCCAGGCTTAACCGCCTGGGAGGAACGGAGTGGAATAAGACTAAAACCAGAGTGAAGGGCGCTGTTCAGGAGATAGCCAAAGATCTGGTTAAGCTCTATGCAGCCCGTCAGGAGAAGGAGGGCTACCAGTACGGCTCTGACACGGTGTGGCAGAAAGAGTTTGAGGAACTGTTTCCCTATGATGAGACAGAGGATCAGCTGGATGCTATTGAGGCTGTGAAGCAGGATATGGAGAGCAGACGGATTATGGATCGGCTAATCTGCGGGGATGTGGGGTATGGCAAAACAGAAATTGCGTTGAGAGCTGCTTTTAAGGCGGTTCAGGACAACAAGCAGGTGGTGTATCTGGTGCCTACCACCATACTGGCGCAGCAGCATTACAATACCTTTGTACAGAGAATGAAGGATTTTCCTGTGCGGGTAGATATGCTTTCCCGGTTCTGCACCCCTGCCAGACAGAAGAGAACATTGGAGGATCTGCGCAAGGGGCTGGTGGATATTGTCATTGGTACCCATCGTGTTCTATCTAAAGATTTGCAGTTTAAGGATTTGGGCCTTCTCATTGTAGACGAGGAGCAGAGGTTTGGGGTGGGCCATAAGGAGAAGATTAAGCAGCTGAAGGAAAATGTGGATGTCCTTACTCTGACGGCCACGCCTATTCCCAGAACTCTCCATATGAGCCTTGCGGGAATCCGGGATATGAGTGTATTGGAGGAGCCGCCTGTGGATCGTACGCCCATTCAAACCTATGTAATGGAGTACAATGAGGAGATGGTTCGGGAGGCTATTAACCGGGAGCTGGCAAGAGACGGACAGGTGTATTATGTATATAACAGAGTAACGGACATTGACGAGGTGGCAGGCCGGGTTCAGGCATTGGTGCCTGATGCGGTGGTAACCTTTGCCCATGGGCAGATGAGAGAGCACGAGCTGGAGCGGATTATGGCGGACTTTATCAATGGGGAGATCGATGTGCTGGTATCCACCACCATTATTGAGACTGGACTGGACATTTCCAATGCAAATACCATGATTATTCATGATGCAGACCAGATGGGCTTGTCCCAGCTTTATCAGCTGAGAGGGCGGGTAGGACGCTCTAACCGGACCTCTTATGCATTTCTTATGTATCGAAGGGATAAGCTTTTGAGGGAGGAGGCTGAGAAGCGCCTGCAGGCTATCCGGGAGTTTACGGAGCTGGGGTCAGGTATCAAGATAGCTATGCGGGATTTGGAGATCCGCGGAGCGGGGAATGTTCTTGGAGCCCAGCAGCATGGACACATGGAGGCTGTAGGCTATGATCTTTACTGTAAAATGTTAAATGATGCGGTTCGCGCTCTGAAAGGCGAAGAGGTTGAGAGCGAGTCCTATGACACAGTGGTGGAATGTGATATTGACGCCTATATCCCGGCCTCTTATATTAAAAATGAGTACCAGAAGCTGGATATTTATAAGAGGATTTCTGCCATTGAGACTGGAGATGAGTATATGGATATGCAGGATGAGCTGATGGATCGCTTTGGGGATATTCCCAGGAGTGTAGATAATTTATTAAGCATTGCAGCCTTACGGGCGCTGGCCCACAGGGCTTATGTGACAGAGGTGATCATCAACCGCCAGGAGGTAAGACTTACCATGTACCAGAAGGCAAGGCTTCAGGTAGAGAAGCTGCCGGAGCTTGTAAGCTCCTTTTATGGCGCTTTAAAGCTGATTCAGGGTGAGGCGCCGGCCTTTCTCTATATTGACAGAAGGAATAAGAATCAGGACAGTCTGTGTATGATGGTAAAGGCAAAGGAGATATTGGAAGCGCTGGAGAAGCTAAGGAGCTAGAGACAGGAGAATGACAAAGGCCCTATCATGAGGCAGCTTGCCTGCCTGTGATACGGCCTTTACGCTTTATATAAATAAAGCCAATCTTCTAAGAATATTGCTCCTCCTGCTTGATTTCCCAGTGAATCAGGAAGGTCAGGGCAGCCCTTAATGCGATAATGCCGGCTACAATTCCGATTTCCTTCCATTCCCGTACAACTACTGTCCGAAGAATTTCGCTTCCCATCTTGAATTCCAGGCCCATTGCAAGGCCCTTGGCCAGATAGACGCGGGTGTCCGGGGCCTTTCTTACATATTTGACAAAGCCCATAAGGCCGGAGCAGATGATGATTCCCACTCCTATAAACTCAAAAATAATAATGGCGCCATTGGCTACAAGAGACAGCAGGAATTCCATGTGCTCCATATATATACCTCTTTTCTTTACTGGTTTACCGGGACTTGGATAGACTTGACCCTGATGCCGTCCACCTTCCCCAACTCTCCTGCAAAGGAGCTGATTTGATTCTGGGTGCCGTGCATTATAAGGCTGATGACAGATACGCCGTATTCCCTGCAGGGTACTCCCAGGCGGGCGATGATAAGGCTGGACTGCTGGTGAAGCTTATGGTTTATAATTGCTACAGAATTGGGATTGCTTATGATGCAGCTGATGACAGCCAGGCGGTCCTCCATATAATGTATGCCTCCCTGTTTGATGATTAATTTGGAGTTATAATATCACGGGAATCAGGGTAAAGTAAAGATGATAATTTTAAAAATTTAAAAAGAATCTTTGTTCCACAGTCTTTCATATGCTGTATTCTTCTCGTTCAGCTCTGCTTTTAGGTTGCCAAAGGTGATGGCCGCCGTCCCGTACTTGACCCTTTTTCAGCCCTTAGTTCTTCTGTATCAAATAATTGATGGTGGGCTGGCATTTCTTCATCTGCCCCAAATGGCTTTCCAGCCGTATAAAGAGCAGTTTGCTGTAATATAGAGCATAGAGGGCGGGGTAATTCATACTCCGCTCCTTTTGGTTACCATACTTCTGTACTGGCTGGGGGTCATACCCTTTGTGCGGCGGAACAGCTTGGTAAAATAGCTCAAGTCCAGGATGCCGCAGCGGGCGGCGATCTCCTGGATGGAAGTTGGGGTAGTATTTAAGAGACAGATTGCATGCTCCATCCTCTTTTGAATTACAAAGTCCGTCAGGGTTTGCCCTGTTTCCCGCCTAAAAAGGGAGGACAGGTAGCTTTTGTTTAAGGAAAATATCTCTGCCAGCCGGTCAAGGCTTAAGTCTTCCTGAAGATTTAGGGAGATATAGTTTACCACCTTCTGTACTGCTAGGGAATAGCCTTGAGTGGAATAGCTCCGGACTAAAAGGCTGTACTTGCGCAGCGCCTCATGGGGAAATGCGTCCAGTTGGGAAAGGGTGTTGAGATTTTCCAATTTAAAAGCAAGCTTTCTTGAAAGCTCGTCCAGATAGACAGGATGCACCTTTCCCCTCTGAGCGGCCTTTCGGCACAGAGTATTGAGAATAATTAAAAAATTTTTACGATCCCGGATGGTATCAGGCAGACGCTGCTCCGGGGCGGAGCTAAGGAGGGCATGTATGTTCTCCTTTGCCTTTTCATAATCTCCGTGAGCGATGGCGTCCATCATTGCCTCTTCCGCATCATAGCGTTTTTCAATGCTCTCTGTAACATTTTTATTTTTTCCGGTGCTTTCCTGTGTTTCATAATGGAGAGCGATGTGGTTCGTTTGACTCAGAGAGCTTATAGAAAATCCCTCTTTCCCGTATAGGCGGCTGCACAGGCAGTGAAGGAAGCTGCGCAGGCAGCCTTTGTCATGGATTACCGGGAGAGAGCTGTAATATTGGATCAGAAAGGTGGAATGCTGTTCTGGAATCTGAAGCTGTTCCATCAGCTGCTGGATTTGGTCCCGCTTAGGCGCTTTAAAGGCAAAGGGGCCTGCGAAAAAAACTGTTTTGTGTTCCGTATAGGGAACAGGTATTGAGAGATAATAGCACTGGAACAGGTCGCGGATTATATAGACATGATTCTGCGTGTGAAAATTTTCATCGAGTTCGGGAAAGGTAGCCGCCAGACAGTCCTGTTTTTTCAATAAAGTAGAGCGCAGCCCAAGGTCATATTGATCCATCCATGTATAGGGTGCATCTGTAAAATAAGTGTGGATGCGCATTTCTTCAAAAAAGCTTATAGTAAAATCTAAAAGGCTATGTGTTGTCATCAGCCTGTAGCCTCCTCTGTGCTGATAATTAGTATAATATTTACTTTAAATAGTATAATATATATTTTAAATACAAACAATATAAAAATATTAACAATTAAAATAAATATTAATCTAACACTGGATAATATAAACGTATATACTGTTTACACAAACAGCTAGTGGCTGATTCAGAAGGAGGAGTTTACAATGGTTAGAAATACAGGCCCCACAAGGCCATTTGGCATGATGGACCGTCTGGGGTATATGTTTGGAGACTTTGGAAATGATTTCACTTTTCTTTTGTCATCTATGTTTCTTATGAAATTTTATACAGATGTAATGGATGTTGCCGCAGGCCTGGTAGGGGCTATGATGATGCTGGCCAGAGTTGTGGATGCCTTTACAGATGTGGCTATGGGACAGATCTGTGACCGAAGCAGGCCGGGTAAAAAGGGAAAGTTTGCGCCCTGGCTTCGAAGAATGTGCGGCCCGGTGGCTCTTGCCTCCTTCCTTATGTATGCGGTATGGTTTAAGAATATGCCTATGGGCTTTAAGATCTTCTGGATGCTCTTTACCTATCTGCTTTGGGGAAGCATCTTTTATACAAGCATTAATATTCCCTATGGCTCCATGGCTTCTGCAATTACGGCAGAGCCTAACCAGAGAGCCTCCTTATCCAGCTTCCGTACCGTAGGCGCAACGTTGGCAAGTACCGTAATTGGTGTAGTTCTGCCCTTAGTAGTTTACTATGAGGACGCAAACGGAAATACAGTTCTTTCCGGCGAAAAAATGGCTGCTGCTGCTTTGGCATGCTCCATTGGCGCTGTTATCTGCTATCTTCTGTGTTATGTCATGACAACGGAACGTGTAAAGATGGAGAAGGTAACTGAGAAATTTTCCTTTAAGAAGCTTCTCAAGGTTCTGATAGGAAACAGAGCCCTGATTGGAATTGTTGTGGCTGCTCTCCTTCTGCTTCTGGCGCAGCTTACACTTAGCGGTATGGGAAATTTTATATACCCTAATTATTTTGGCAATCGGGAGGCCATGTCAGTAGCTACCATGCTTTCCAGTCTTATAACAATTCTGCTTTCTACTGTGATCGTAAGGCTGGCCTCTGCATACGGCAAGAGGGAGCTGTCCACCATGGGAGCCCTTGTGGGAGCCGGAGCTATGCTGCTTGCGTTCTTTCTCCATACGAAAAATGTGTGGGTGTTTGTTGGGCTTTACATGGCAGCCACCCTGGGTTTCGCGTTTTTTAATTTGCTATGCTGGAGTATGATTACAGATGTAATTGATGATGATGAGATACGTACAGGGACAAGATCCGATGGAACGATCTATGCAGTGTATTCATTTGCCAGAAAGCTGGGACAGGCGGCTTCCGCCGGTCTTACAGGAGGGCTTCTTAGCCTAGCCGGCTATACGGCAGCAACCGCCTTTGACACAAGTGTGGTGAACGGAATTTATAATATTACCTGTCTTGTACCGGCGGCAGGCTTTCTGCTTCTGGCTCTGGGGCTTAGGTTCTTATATCCCCTGAATAAAAATACGGTTGAGAAAAACGCTCAGATATTGAAGGAAAAGAGAGGAGAATAAAGATATGCTATACCCTGTTTTAACACCATCAAGATTATTAAGCGATTTAAGCGGCGTCTGGGATTTTAAGCTGGATGACGGCACAGGCTTTTCAGATGAATGGTTTAAACGTCCCCTTAAGGCGCCAATGACTATGCCGGTGCCTGCTTCCTACAATGATCTAAAGGAAGGACTGGATTTTAGAGACCATTATGGCTGGGTTTTCTACCAGAGACAGATATCCCTGCCTGAGTTTTTAAAAAGCCAGCGCATTGTGCTGCGCTTTGGGGCCGTAACCCATGAGGCAAAGGTATATTTAAACGGCAGCCTGATCTGCGAACACAAGGGTGGCTTTCTTCCCTTTGAAGCAGAGCTGACCAATATTCTGAAAGAGGGAGATAACCTGCTGACGGTTGCGGTGAACAATATCATTGATTATACGACCCTGCCTGTAGGCGGAAAGAGCAATATGCTGTCTGGGATTGCAGGTATTGGAGGCGGTAATGAAAATGGAAAGCCCCAGAACAACCCCAATTTTGACTTTTTTAATTACTGCGGCATCACAAGACCGGTAAAAATCTACACAACTCCAAAGCGTTATATAAAGGACATTAGTTTGACGGCTCAGGTAAAGGGAAAGGATGCAAAGCTTTCCTACCATATTGAGACAGAGGGAGAGGGAAAATGTCTGGTAGAGATTTTTGACCGTGATAGCAGGCTGGCAGCCAGGGCAGAGGGGCAGGAGGGAATTCTAACCATAAGGGATGTAACGCTGTGGCAGCCCCTTAAGGCCTATCTCTATAATGTAAGAGTAACCTTTGGAGAGGATGTATATACCCTTCCCTATGGCGTAAGGACGGTACGGGTAGAAGGGACGCGGTTCCTGATTAATGAGAAGCCCTTTTACTTTAAGGGCTACGGCAAGCATGAGGACACCTTTCCTGGGGGAAGAGGCATCAATCTCCCTATGAACACAAAGGATATATCCATTATGAAATGGCAGAAAGCAAACAGTTTCCGAACCAGCCATTACCCCTACAGTGAGGAAATGATGCGTCTGTGCGATGAAGAGGGAATCGTGGTAATTGACGAGACCACGGCAGTGGGAGTGAACCTGGAATTTGGGGGAGGCGCTAACTTCAACGGACAGAAGATAAAAACCTTTGATAAGGAGCATGGAGTTAAGACGCAAGAGCATCATAAGGAGGTTATCCGTGATTTGATTGCAAGGGATAAGAACCATGCCTGCGTAGTGATGTGGAGCATTGCCAATGAGCCGGATTCCTACTCTGAGGGGGCATATGAGTATTTTGCGCCCCTCTATGAGCTGGCCCGCAGCCTGGACCCCCAGAAACGTCCCTGTACCTTGGTGAGCGTACAGATGGGAGGCGGACCGGAGACAGATTGTTCTTCCAAACTCAGCGATGTAATCTGTTTAAACCGTTATTATGGATGGTATTTTGGCGGACCGGATTTGGAAGAGCCGGAAAAAGCCCTGCGCAGAGAACTGGACGCATGGCGCAAAATAGGAAAGCCGGTGGTCTTTACTGAGTACGGAGCTGATACAGTAATGGGGCTCCATGATACCACTCCGGTTATGTATACAGAGGAATTTCAAGTAGAATATTACAAAATGAACAACAGGGTATTTGATGCGTATGATTTTGTAGTAGGGGAGCAGGCCTGGAACTTTGCTGATTTTGCAACCAGCCAGAGTCTTCTGCGGGTTCAGGGCAATAAGAAGGGCTTATTTACCAGGGACAGAAAGCCCAAGCTGGCCGCTCATTACTTTAAAGAGAGATGGAGCCATATTCCAGATTTTGACTATAAGAAATAGCATGGTTTTAAATAGAGGCTTAAAGCTTAGGCTGTAAGCAGCTAATTAAAAATATGTATTAGCATAAAGGTATAAATTCCTCCATACTACAGATACTATTTCCAGAAACGGATAGTACAGTTAATGGAGGAATTTTGTTATGAAAGCTACAGGAATAGTAAGAAGAATTGATGACCTGGGGCGTGTGGTTATTCCGAAGGAAATCCGCCGTACCTTAAGGCTCAGGGAAGGTACTCCCTTAGAGATATTTACCGATAGAGAGGGAGAAATTATTCTTAAGAAATATTCACCCATGATGGAGCTTACCGTTTTTGCGGTTCAGTATGCAGAAGCCATGGCTCAGTCTACCGGGCTGCTGGTATGCATAACAGACAGAGATCAGGTGATTGCGGTGGCAGGAGGGGCAAAGAAGGATTTGCTTCAGCGCAATATCAGCCGCCAGTTAGAGATTGCCATTAATGAGAGAATGACCGTGTTGGCAGGAAAGGATGATAAAATGTTTATACAGCTGGTGGACGAGGAGCTGGAGGGGATTACGGCTCAGGTCGTAGCTCCTATCATCTGCGAGGGCGATGCTATCGGCGCGGTAGCTCTCATGAGCCGGGAAGCAAGGGCTAAGTTCGGAGATATGGAAATGAAGCTGGCCTCCACTGCCGCCGGGTTTCTGGGCAGGCAGATGGAGGGCTAATAAGAGAAGGCCATTACAGGTGATGACAGGAGATTAAAGTGCGTTGTCCTTATGACGGGGGACAGCGCGCTTTATTTGTCTTATGGCAAAAATAAGCTTCAAATTATGGCTCTGAATCCTCAAAATGAAATCATTGATTGAAACAATATTTCATAATACAATGACTATATTGACTATTTTATTTCTAAAAATATAATGAAGATAGTACGAGGTGGAAGATGAAAAATGTAATGGTAAGGCTTCAAGAGTACATGCCCCAGGCTAATGGGGCGGAACGGAATCTGGTGCGGTTTTTGTTGGAATACCCTGAAGAGGCAGGAGAACTGAGTATCCATGCCCTGGCAGAGAAAGCATATACCTCAGCCTCCACTGTTATACGGTTTTGTAAAAAGCTTGGATTTGGTGGATACAGGGAGTTTCTGGCATCGCTTAATTATGAAAATGCTATTCGCAGCGAGAACCGGAAAGATATTTCCGCAGAAATTCAAAAGGAGGACAGTTTGGAGGATATTGTGGATAAGGTAACTTACCGGAGCATCCAGGCTATGGAGGATACCAGGAAGCTGGTTGATGTAGAGGTGCTGAGGCAGGTGGTGAAGGTTCTGGAACGTTCCAGAAATATTGGCCTGTTTGGCATTGGTTCCTCTCTGCTGGCGGCCAGGGATATGTATTTGAAGCTGCTGCGTCTAAACAAACCCAGTACCTGCAATGATGATTGGCATCTCCAGCTGGTGTGTGCCAGGAATATGACGGCTGATGATGCAGCCATTATTATCAGCTATTCAGGCATTACCTCAGAGATGATTACCTGTGCTAGAGTTCTGAAGGAGAGGGATGTACCAATTATTGCTATAACGCGGTTTACAGAGACAGCTCTGACGGCTTTGGCAGATTACAGGCTTTATGTGTCATCCAAGGAGCTGCTTATCCGCACAGCGGCCACATCGTCCAGAATTTCACAATTAAACATGATTGACATACTTTTTACAGCTTATGTAAAGAGCAATTATGAGCGCGATATGGAGCAGCTTAGAAGAAACCTTATAAGTAAAGATGCCAGGCTATAATGGGCCAGAATTACAAAGACCCACTATGGAGAGCAAAGGAGGTCAATATGAGAATTGAAACCTATAACCAAACATATGAAAGAGAGGTGGTAAAGCTCTGGAATGAGACGCTGCCGGCAGACCCAATTACCGTACATAAATTCAGGCAGCAGGCCTTGCTGGATGACAACTTTGATTCAGAGCTTTGCTATGCAGCTTTTGAGGGGGAGAAGCTCACTGGATTTCTTCTGGCAACCAAGAGAAAATTTCCCTATTTGGAGCGGGGAACTGAACCGGACAGAGGCTGGATAAACGTGATGTTTGTGGCGGAGGAGTACAGGCGCAGAGGTATTGGAACAGAACTTGTGAACCGGGCAGAGACAGACTTAAGAAACAGGGGGGCAAAGAACGTTACCCTGGCGGCCTACAGTCCAAGCTATTTCTTTCCTGGTGTGGATGTGGAGAACTACAGGGACAGCGCAGCCTTCTTTCAGTCTAAAGGGTATAAGGGAGGAAACATCAGCTATTCTATGTGCAAGGATCTTCACGGCTACCAGCTTTCCTTGGAGGCAAAGGAACGGCTTAAAAAGGTCAATGAGGCGGGCTTTCGTTTTCAAATGTTTGATTACAGCTATGCGGTGGAACTCCTTAATTTTGCAAGGGATGAGTTTGGAGGCGGCTGGAAGCGCAACTGTATGCTGACCATGCAGCATGACCGGGCGGAGGACTGTATTCTCCTGGCTCTGGATCAGGAAAATAAAATCTGCGGTTTTTGTACCCGGATGATCGATGAGAATCCCATGCGGTTCGGACCCATCGGCACGGCTGAGCGGTTGAGAAATAAGGGAGTGGGGAGCGTTCTCTTTGATTTGGCACAGCTGGAGATGACCAAAAGAGGAATTTACCATCTGTATTTTGTATCCACCGATGAGCCGGGGCGCAGGTTCTATGAACGCCATGGAGTTCATGTATTCCGTACTTTTAAGGATTACAGAAAGGATATTTAATTGAGAAAAATGAAAGGAAGGTAATGGATATGGGTGTTGCAAAACGTGTAGTCAGCGTCGGCGCTCATTCACTGGATGCGGAGCTTATGGGAGGGCCTTTGATATTAAAATATGCAAAAGCCGGAAGCCACTGTACCTTAGTCCATGTGACCCAGGGACGGCTGGAGGATTCCCATGCAACGGAGGAGGCCAAGACTGCCTACCTCAAAGCCCTTCTGGATCAGAACCAGAGAGCAGCCAGAGTGTTGGGAGGAGATACTATATGGCTGGGGTATGTATCCTCTAATATGCCTTCTCTGGAGGAATTTGCAGCAAAGCTGGCCGGATATTTTGCAGAGGAGAAGGTGGAGCTGGTTATTACCCACTGGAGAGGATCTATGCATCCCAGACATATCAATACACATGATGCCGTGACCCTGGCTGTGAAGAATTTAAGAAAGGGAGGAAATCCCATCCGGCTGATATACGGAGAGACCTTTGAAGATTTGCAGGGCTTTATTCCTCAGGCATATTTCAGTCTTACGGACGAGGAGGCTGACCAGTGGTTTAAGGCACTGAAAGAGTATCAGGTATTTAGGGGGGAGATAAATGATTTCCCTTATATCCCATATTACACCGTCAATATGAAGGTGAGGGAAATTGAGTCGGGAAATACCATGAAAACAGTAGGATATATGTATGCCAGTCAGATAGAGGACAGATTATGGTAAGATTAAGGGAAGGTGAGAAAGCGGTTTTGTCAGAACTTAAGACAGAGAGCAGGAATCCCAAGACCCTGGAGCTGGACAAGATGAGCGTCCGGGAGCTGCTGACTGTGATGAATGAGGAGGACAGAAACGTCTATAAGGCTGTGAAGGAGGTTATACCTGAGATTGAAAAGACTGTTCATGCAGTTGTGGATGCTCTTGGCAGGGGGGGACGGTTGATCTACACAGGAGCGGGAACCAGCGGACGGCTGGGAATTCTGGATGCAGTGGAATGTGTGCCTACCTTTTCTACGATGGACGAGGTTAAGGGGATCATAGCAGGAGGTGAGCAAGCATTTGTAAGGGCAAAAGAAGGGGCTGAGGATTCCAGAGAGGATGGGGCCGGGGACTTGGAGGCTATCAATGTTTGTGAAAGGGATGTGGTGGTAGCCCTTTCTGCATCGGGAAGAACTCCTTACTGTATCGGCGCTCTGGAGTACGCAAGGAAAAATGGAGCCTGCTGTGTAGGTCTTTCCTGCAACCGGCCTGCAGTGCTGTCGGCATACTCTGACATTGCAATTGAGGTGGATGCAGGGCCGGAGATTCTTACCGGCTCCACCAGACTGAAAGCCGGAACTGCGGAGAAATTGATACTGAATATGATATCTACTGCGGCTATGGTTGGTATCGGTAAGGTATACAAGAACCTGATGGTGGATATGAAGGCGACTAACTTAAAGTTGGAGGACAGAACCAGAAGGATTGTACAGATGGCTTGCGAATGCACGGAAGAAACAGCGGAGAAAGCCCTTACCAAGGCAAAGGGGAATATAAAGGCAGCTATTGTTATGATAGAGACTGGGATTTCCCTGGAGGAAGCAGAGCGACGGCTGAGCTTGAACAATGGCTTTGTAAGAAGGTGCTTGCAGACATGGAAGGCGGAGGATTTTAATTAATAACGGGAGGGATAAGGGATGGCAGACTTATATGTAAGAATTGATGACCGGTTAATTCACGGGCAGACCATTGTAGCATGGTGCCCTGCACTGGGGATTAAAGAGATTGTGGCAATTGATGATGTGAGCGCGAAAAATCCTATGCTTAAGAACATTATGTCAATGGGAGTTCCGTCTGTGTATAGAACTCATATCGTTTCTATAGAGGAGGCAAGGGAGGTCTTAAGCAGACCTGGCAGCGGGAACCGTCTGGTAATTATAAAGAGACCGGATCGGCTTTTGGATATTGAGGATGAGATAAGGGACACTAAGGCTATTATACTGGGGAATCTGGCAAAGCAGGCAGATGCCGTCCATAAGCTGGATGGGGCTACAGGTATCTTTTACTTAAGCGACAGTGATGTGGAGACTTTGAACCATTTTGCGGATAAGGGTATCCAGGTGTTTTTTCATCAGCTGCCTACATCATTGAAAACTACCTGGGAAGCCTTTAAAAAAACAATCTAGAAATCTTGTGCTGAGTGTGTCAGGTTGAACCGTTGTCAGGTGTGAATGAAAGGAGAGTATGATATGAGCATAATTCAAATAATCGCCGTAGCATTATTTATTTATCTGGGCTCCATTGGCTCCATTGTAGGAAATACAATTGGATGGTATACTTTGGGCAGACCTCTGGTGGCTGCCTTTATGGTTGGTCTCATTATAGGGGATGTACAGACAGCTATGCTCGTAGGCATTCCACTGCAGATTATGTACATGGGAAATGTTACCCCTGGTGGAGCCGTAGCCTGGGATTTATCCTACGCCACTTATATTGGAGCCGCAGGCGCGCTGGTGTTTGGAAAGGGACTGGAGGCAGCTGAGACCATCGGTCTTGCCGTTGTGTTTCCCGGAATCGGAGGACTGGTAGGGCAGATGGTGTGGAATCTGTCCTACGCTTTAAACCTTCCCTTAAACCGTATTGCCAGCCGCTACGCGCAAGAGGGTGAGACCAGGAAAATGTATATCCCCAATCTGGTTTTGGGGCAGCTAATTGGTTTTGCCTGCCGTTTTATACCGGCGGTGATTCTGCTTTCATCCATGACAGCCGCCTCCGCACAGGGAGATTTCGCGTCGATGATTCCCGGATGGCTGACTACCCTTCTTGGAACCTTTGGCGGTATGATGGCTGCTTTGGGAATGGGAATTATTCTTTCCTTCCTGTTAAAGAAGCAGTGGCAGATTTGCATTTTCCTGCTGGGCTTTGTGTTGGTGACTTATTTTAGTCTGAATACAATGGCAGTTGCAGTGATTGCAGCTCTTTTGGCAGTTATCTATTACGTATATCAGATAGAGCAGAAGGAGGGACAGATATGAGCAAAACATTAAGTAAGAAGACATTAAACAGGGCGTTTTGGAGCTGGTTTTTCTGGAATGGCTGTTCTCAGCAGGCAGAGAGTATGTTGGGAATGGCATTCGGACAGTCTATAGCTCCTGTTGTGGAAGAGCTTTATGATACCAAGGAGGAGAAGGCTGAGGCCCTGTCCCGGCACATAACCCTTTTTAACACGGAGGCCCAGGTAGGTTCTATCTGCAATGGCATTATATGCGGCATGGAGGAGGCTAATGCCAATGGAAAATGTACTCCTGAGGTCATAAGCAGTGTGAAGGTAGCGCTCATCGGCCCTACCTCGGCTATTGGTGACTCCTTATGGGTGGCTACGATCCTTCCCATTCTGCTGACTATCTGTCTGTCTATTTCCCAGGGGGTGGAGGCCTCCATGGCGTGGACGGGAGCTCTGCTGTACCTTCTGGCATATCCGGTTCTCACATGTATCCTATCCAGAAAGCTGTTTTATTTTGGCTACAGGTCCGGATTAGAAGGAATGTCCAGCTTTATGGCCACGGGAAAGATGGACATACTTACCAATTCCATGAACTTTCTGGGGCTTCTGGTAGTGGGAGCTCTTACGGCTTCCTTTGTAAGTTGCTCCATACCCCTTCAGATTGTAAAGGATGTTTTTGACCCGGCTACAGGGGAGACTCTGGCAGGCCAAGTTATTTTTGATGCAGATACAGTGATTAATAATATTTTCCCCAGGCTTCTTCCGCTTCTTCTGACTCTTGGCGTATACTATCTCTATGCTAAGAAGAAGTGGTCCCCGCTTAAGCTGATGGGGCTCATTCTGGCTCTGGCAGCTATGCTGACAGCTATGGGGACATTTACCGGCTTTTACGGATAAATATGACTGCTCATAAAGGAGGTTTTTAAGTGACAGGAATCGTAGTAGCCGGACACGGCTCTTATGCAGACGGTATTTTAAGCGCCATCGAACTGGTGGCAGGAAAGCCCCAGGAGATAAAAGGGGTGAATTTCACAAAGGGACAGGGCGTGGAGGAGCTCAGGGAGAATTTAAAATGGGCCATTACCTGCCTGGAGGCTCAGGAGATTCTGATTATGGTTGACATCTTGGGCGGTTCTCCCTTCAATGTGGCAGTTCAGCTAATGGCAGAGGGGGTGGGAAAAAGGATGAGGCTGGTGGCGGGTGTTAATATGGCAGCTGTCGTCCAGGCTATGTACGGACGGGAGCTGTATTCCTTTGATGAACTGGTTCCTCTGGTTGTGCGGGAGGGGAAAGGGGGGATTTTAGAGGTGCCGGAGCTTACCGCTTAAGAGGAACGTTATAAATACAGAAAAAGCAGAATTCTCCTGTAATGAAAATTCTGCTTTTTCGTTTACTGTCCATTTGCTGCAGGCCTGTTCTGCCTGACCAGCCATTCATTAAAGTAAGGTCTGATAACGCTGAAGGGAGCGGGGCCGAGATCCAGGAGAAAGCGGTTAAACTCCATGTCGGAATAGCTGGAGCCCAGGGCTTTTTTGGCGTCCTTCTGCATATTCAGAATTTCAAGATAACCCACATAGTATTCCAGGTAGTTGGCCGGGTTCTCTACAATATCGTAGTAGATGGTAGAGATAACCGAGCCGTCGCTTATGCGGAAGTAGTGGTTTAAATACTCCGCCATCTGCTTCAAATCCCAGCCTTCATAGTGGATCGAGATATCCAGCATGGCATAAAGGGAAAGGGTGAAGGCAGCATTGTGCTTTAAAAGCTGACTCAAATTCTTATCCAGGCCGTTATCCAGACCATAGGAGTAGTATTCCACATAGGTAGCCCAGCCCTCGGAGTAGCTGTTGAAGCTGAGGAGCTTTCGGATGTTAGCTGTATTTTGGCTGTTGAAATAGAGGGTCTGGTACATGTGGCCTGGATAGCCCTCATGGGCCAGGGTGGAGTACAGATTTTTATTTGTGCTGGTAATGCCGTTGTTGATGTAGATGGAATTATCCTGAGGCCGGTCAATGGGGACAGTGAGGTAAAAGGCCGGGCTTAAGATGCTTTCCAGGGCTTTTGGTACACGTTTTATATTACATTCATACCCATCAATGGAAGGGAAATCCATCTGGCACTGGCTTTTTAAATTTTCCAGAATCTGATGGGGCTCCGTGAGGGCGAAGGAGTAGGAGTACATCTGCTTTGCCAGCTCCGGATTTTTTGCCAGCAGCTTATCCATGGAAGTGAGATCGTCCAGCATCTGAGCGTTGATGGCTGCTTTTAAGGATGGGATATCCTGAAAGGAAGTTCCTGTGTAGGAGTTTACAAGATATTCATAATATTTCTTACCCTCCGGGTAGTGATAAAGTCCCTTATCGTTGAGGCCAGTACCCTTTAGGGAGGTGAGGCTTTCAATTAAGCTTTTGTAGGCAGGGACGAAATGCCCGTCGATGGCAGCCAGATTTTTAGCTATGTAGGCGTCCTTCTCCTCCTGGGTCAACCCTTCTACCTGATTGAGCCGTTCTGCAAAGGTTTCAGCCATAAAGCTGTGGTTGGCGTCGATGAGATAGGCGTTGCAGGACTTGATAATCCGGTCAAGGCTGATATCGCACAGCCCCAGTCCGGCATCAGACCGTTCCTTCTCATAGGCTGCAATGGAAGCATAGTAGGTGTCAATAGAGGTGAGGAGGGAGAGGTAATCCTCTATGTCTTGTCTGGTATAGAAGGCATACTCGGAGAGAAGGATGGGAAGCTGTGCCTGTATCCCCAGGGAGGAGGACAGGGGCTGGTCGTAAAGCTCCATTCCTTCGCTGGAAATCATTGTATTGAGATAGGAGGACAAAATTGTATGTGTAAGGAGCTGATCCTCCCGCAGAAGCCGTTTGTCAATGGCATCCAGCTGTACCTTGACAGCTTTTGCGTCCTTGACGGCATTTTTGGCATCCTCCACGGTATAGGAGCCTAAAGTTCTGTCATAGTCCGTGATTCCCAAGGCAGAAGGGTCCGCCAGAGTATAGTGAAGAGTGATGAGGGAATTATCCACTTCGCTGAGGAAGAGCTCCTCCATCCTCTTGTCAAAGTCTTGCTGAACCTTTAGGGTGTTTTCCCTATAGCTTTCATAGGCAGCAGCTTCAGTCTGGGCAGAGGTTTCAGACCTTGGTAAGAGCTTCGGCAGCTGCCCCGTACCTTTACAGCCGGTGAGAAGGCCTGCAATCAGAAGCAGGCTTAATATAATTGATAGGCAGGTCTGTTTCCGTTGTCTCATTTTTACATCAATCCTCCGTTGCGCTTTGCCGGTTATGCTGACATAGTATCAGTATATGATGGAAAAAGGGAGGATATGAGCTGGCGTATGGCAGAAATGCCCGATTCTTGGAAAAAACAGGGCTCATGTCTTGACGAACATCTGGGAAACGCTTATACTTAAGGTTACGAAACCAGCCAGGGTAAAGGGCTTTCAGAGCTTTGCTGGGCCGCTGCCCGGAAAGAAAACGAGGGAAATGAAAGATGTGTCAGGATTGTAAAAAACCATATTATATTACCACGGCGATTGCTTATGCGTCGGGAAAACCTCATATTGGCAATACCTACGAAATTATACTGGCGGACAGCATTGCCAGATATAAGAGGGCTCAGGGCCGGGAGGTGTTTTTCCAGACAGGAACAGATGAGCATGGACAGAAAATTGAGGAAAAGGCAGCGGCTGCCGGTGTAACCCCCAGGGAATTTGTGGACGAGGCTGCCGCCGAGATTCAGAGGATCTGGGATTTGATGAATACCTCCTATGATAAATTTATCCGCACTACAGAGCCGGATCATGAGGCCCAGGTACAGCGGATTTTTAAAAAGCTTTATGACCAGGGGGACATTTACAAAGGACATTATGAGGGGCTTTACTGTACGCCCTGCGAGTCCTTTTTTACAGAATCCCAGCTGGTGGACGGCAAATGCCCGGACTGTGGGCGGGAGGTGAAGCCTGCCAGGGAGGAGGCCTATTTCTTCCGCATGAGCAAATATGCTCAAAGGCTCATTGACCATATCAACGCACACCCGGAGTTTATCCAGCCTGTGTCCAGAAAGAATGAGATGATGAACAATTTCCTCCTTCCGGGCCTTCAGGATCTGTGTGTGTCCAGGACAACCTTTTCATGGGGAATTCCTGTATCCTTTGATCCCAAGCATGTTATTTATGTGTGGCTGGATGCTTTGACCAACTATATTACCGGTATCGGCTATGATTGTGATGGTCAATGCGCCGAGGGATTCAACAGGCTCTGGCCTGCGGAGCTTCATCTGATCGGTAAGGATATTATCCGCTTCCATACGCTTTACTGGCCGATCTTTTTGATGGCTCTGGACATGCCCCTTCCAAAGCAGATCTTTGGACATCCCTGGCTTCTTCAGGGTGACGGCAAGATGAGCAAGTCTAAGGGAAATGTGCTTTATGCGGATACGTTGGTAGATTTCTTTGGGGTAGATGCAGTTCGCTATTTTGTGCTTCATGAGATGCCCTTTGATAATGACGGGGTTATCTCCTGGGAGCTGATGGTGGAGCGTATGAATTCAGATCTGGCCAATATTCTTGGGAATCTGGTGAATAGAACCATTTCCATGAGCAATAAATACTTTGGCGGTTTAGTGGCCGATAAGGGCGCCGCAGAGCCGGTAGACGAGGAACTTAAGACGGTGGTTATGGAGGAAGCGGCAAGGGTCGATTCCAAGATGGAGCAGCTTCGTGTAGCCGACGCAATCTCGGAAATCTTCAACATTTTCAGAAGATGTAATAAATACATTGACGAGACGGCTCCATGGATTCTGGCCAAGGACGAGTCTGCGAAAGACAGGCTGTCAACAGTGCTTTACAACCTGACCGAATCCATTGTAATCGGCGCCTCTCTTCTTGCCAGCTTTATGCCTGAAACTGCAGAGAAGATCCTGACCCAGCTGAATACAGATAAGCGTGAGCTAAGTCAGATGAACCGGTTTGGCTTATATCCCTCAGACAGTAAAGTAACGGATAAGCCGGAGATCCTTTTTGCCCGTATGGATGTGAAAGAGGTGCTGGAAAGGGTTGAGGCAATGCATATGGAAGAGGACGTACAAACAGGTCAAGAGGGAGAAGGTGCTGAGGACGAACGTGTAATTGATATTGAGACAAAGCCGGAAATCACCTATGATGATTTTGCAAAGCTTCAGTTCCAGGTAGGAGAGATCGTCAGATGTGAGGAAGTGCCAAAGTCCAAGAAGCTATTGTGCTCCCAGGTAAGGATTGGAAGCCAGACGCGGCAAATTATAAGCGGCATTAAGGCATATTATTCTGCTGAAGAGATGGTTGGCAAGAAGGTGATGGTTGTGACGAATCTGAAGCCTGCCAGGCTGGCCGGAATGCTGTCTGAGGGAATGCTGCTTTGTGCGGAGGATGCAAAAGGAAATCTGGCGTTGCTGACGCCGGAGAAGGATATGCCTGCCGGAGCCGAGATTTGTTAAGTGAAAGAAGAACAGTGCTTAAATTGATTTAGTAGTGTATAATGGGAGCAGCCGGAGGCAGGTTTGCTCCCTTTTTAGAGCTGTCTGGCTTTTTAAAGCCGGAGTGAATGCGGGCTGCATGGGCATAAGGGCGGTTCGGTGGAGAAATTGATAAAAGCTGCTCTCATATGGAATTTTCTGTAATAAATGGGTGTACAAAGCCGGTTTTCTATCAAAAAAGAGGAGAAAGTGGGAGAAACTTGCATTTTTTTCCATTTTGGAGTATGATGGAGAAATATGAAAGTACCAGAGGCATTATAGGGCCTGTTTTAAGAGGAATGGAGTATGAACAGAAGAAAAAGCAGCCACAAGTCATATGGAAGCTACACGATGGCCCATGGACTTACAGGAAACCAGCTAAAGCTCATTGGCATGGCGGCGATTCTCATGGATAATATAGGGGCTGTGGTGATTCAGGGAGGAATTCTCCACAGCACGAACCGGGCTATGTACGAGACCATTATCGCTACGTCTTCGGGGCATATGTGGGTGGTGGCAGGACAGGTCTGCCGTTACTGCGGCCGTCTGGCATTCCCTATCTTTGCGTTTCTGGTGGCGGAGGAATTTGTACGGGCAAGGAACCGGTGGGGTTATACTATGCGGATGCTTGCTTTTGCTGTGATTTCTGAGATTCCTTTTGATCTGGCAGTTTATCATACGCCCTTCTATTTCCATTATCAGAATATGCTTTTTACTTTGTTTTTGGGCATGATGGTAATGATGGTGATGGAGCATACCAGAAATACGGCTGCCAGAGGGGCGGCTCTGGTTGCCGGCTGTGTTTTATCCTGGGCTATCCAGGCAGATTACAATGTGGTGGGGATACTTCTCATTGTGACTATGTATTGGTTCCGTCACAATGATATTGCCCAGCTTGCGGGGGGAATTGTACTCTGTGCGGTGGAGAGCGTCAGCTATTACTGTATATCGGCTTTGGCCTATGTGCCCATTGTGCTGTACAATGGAAGGCGCGGAGCTATGCAGTTAAAATATTTATTCTATGTGTTTTACCCGGCGCATTTGATTTTGCTTTATGGGATTGTGCGCCTGGGAATTGGGACTGGTTCATAGCCCTTAAAAGAGAGCCATAGATGGCTAAAGGAGTTTAAGACTGATGATATTTGATACTCATGCGCATTATGATGACGAAGCCTTTGACGAAGACAGAGAGGCTCTTTTAGATAGTATAAAGGAGGCCGGAGTTGCTGCTGTGATGAATGTGGCGGCCAGCCTTGAAAGCTGCAGGACGACTCTCAGGCTGGCGGAAGGCCGTGAGTGGATATATGGGGCTGTGGGCGTCCATCCCAGCGAGACGGAAACGCTTTCCGAAGAAGGAATGGCTTGGCTTAAGGTTCAGTGCAGCCACAGGAAGGTAAAGGCTGTGGGTGAGATAGGCCTGGATTACTATTGGAAGGAGCCGGAGACCGGCATTCAGAAGAAGTGGTTTGTTGGTCAGCTGGATTTGGCCAGAGAGGCGGGACTGCCTGTGATTATCCACAGCCGGGACGCCGCCAGGGATACCCTGGATATTATGAAGGAGGAGAAGGCTGGGGACATGGGAGGTGTGATTCACTGTTTTTCCTATGGAAAGGAGATGGCAAGGGAGTATCTGAATATGGGGTTCTATCTGGGAATCGGAGGGGTAGTAACCTTTCATAACGCCAGGAAGCTGAGGGAGGTGGTGGAGTATGCGCCATTGGAATCCATGGTTCTGGAGACTGATTGTCCCTACCTGGCGCCTGTGCCTAACAGAGGAAAGAGGAATTCTTCTTTGAATCTCACTTATGTAGCGGATGCGATCAGCCAGATCAAGGGAGTGGATCGGGATACGGTGATAAGGGTTACATGGGAGAATGGGCTTAAGCTATATGGACTGCAGGAGCTGAGATAAGGAAACAGAGCGCGCTTAGTGAGGCTGTTGAAAAAGGGGCCTTTACCAATCTGCTCCATAATAGAACACGGTTCCTGTGGCTGTAAAGGCAGCTGGAATCGTGTTTTTTCTTTAGAGGGGATGATGTTTGTTTAATCTGCTATCGCATTTACCCGTTGGAATAACTCTTGTATTTTATCTTCCGGAAAATCTACTGAATATAGAGCCTTTGATGCTATGGGGCGTTCATTAATTAATTGACTTTTTTATCTGAATGGGATACCATAATTCCAAAAGGAAAATAATAAGGATGAAACGATATGTACAGCTCGCTGGGAAATCCCAAACATACCATAGAAATCATACAGAAGCATAAATTTAACTTTCAGAAAAAATTTGGACAGAATTTTCTTATCGACACTCATGTGCTGGATAAAATCATAGCTGCGGCTAGGATTACAAAAGAAGACTGTGTAGTGGAAATCGGTCCAGGTATCGGAACGATGACCCAGTATCTGGCCGAGTGCGGAGGCTGCGTAGTGGCAGTAGAGATAGATGCCAATCTGCTCCCAATTCTTGAGGAAACCCTGAAGGACTACCCTAATGTAAGGGTAATCAACAACGATATTTTAAAAGTAGACATGAACCAGCTGATTCGGGAGTATAATAATGGAAGGCCTGTCAAGGTAGTGGCCAACCTTCCCTACTATATTACCACGCCTATTATTATGGGCCTCTTTGAAAGCAAGGCTCCCATTGACAATATTACGGTGATGGTGCAAAAGGAGGTTGCGCAGCGGATGCAGGCAGGGCCTGGCTCTAAGGATTATGGTGCTTTATCTCTGGCTGTGCAGTACTATGCCGAGGCTTACATTGTGGCAAATGTGCCCCCCAACTGCTTTATACCCCGGCCAAATGTGGGTTCGGCAGTGATCCGGCTTACCCGGTATTTGGAGCCTCCCATTCAGGTGGACGAGCCCCGGCTTATGTTCCGGCTTATCCGGGCTTCCTTTAACCAGAGGAGAAAAACCCTCCAAAACAGTCTGAATAATTCACCAGAGGTGTCATTTTCTAAGGAAGCGATTATGGCTGCCATTGAGAGCCTGGGTATGCCGCCCTCGGTGAGAGGAGAGGCTCTGACGCTGGAGCAGTTTGGGCTGCTTGCCAATTATTTTTCAAGGTATGCCTGAAAAAGAGGCGTAAGGGCAATACTTTTTATGGATGTTGGAATGTGAATGATTTTCCTGAATTTAGAAAATTTATAATCAAACAGAAAGGAAGGTACGTGAATGAACAGAAAATTAGGGAAAGCCCTGGCAGTTACAGCAGCTGCGGCTGCAGCGGGAATTGCAGTGAAGAAGCTGCGGGACAGCCAAAAGGAGCAGGAGAATAAGCGGATAACAGCAATCGAGGAAGCGGTGATGAATAACCGTGATTACGGAGACAGGAAGGCTTATCTGATAGGTGGCGGTCTGGCTTCCATGGCGGCTGCTGCTTACCTTGTGAGGGACTGCAAATTTCCGGGAAAGCAGATTACCATCTATGAGGGAATGCATATTTTAGGCGGCAGCAATGATGGAATCGGAACTCCTGAGAGGGGCTTTGTGTGCCGCGGAGGACGTATGCTCAATGAGGAAACCTATGAGAATTTCTGGGAGCTTTTTGATTCCATTCCCTCCATTGCACAGCCAGGACGCAGCGTTACAGAGGAAATTCTGGAGTTTGACCATGCTCATCCCACCTGCGCCAAGGCAAGGCTGGTAGATAAGGATGGAAGGATTCTCCCTGTAAAGTCAATGGGCTTTAATCAGGCGGATCGTATGGCTCTTCTGAAGCTTCTGACCACAGACGAGAAAAAGCTGGACAATCTGACGATTCAGGATTGGTTCAAGGAGACGCCTCACATATTCGAGACAAATTTCTGGTATATGTGGCAGACGACCTTTGCCTTTCAGAAGTGGAGCAGCCTGTTTGAATTCCGCCGCTATATGAACCGTATGATATTTGAGTTCAGCCGGATTGAAACGTTGGAGGGAGTTACAAGAACGCCCCTAAATCAGTATGATAGTGTGATCCGGCCTCTGGAGTCCTATCTGAGAAAGGCCGGGGTCACGTTTGTGGAGAATTGCGAGGTAACTGATATTGATTTTGAGGAAGGCCACGGGATTACAGCCAAGACCTTGTATTTGAAACGAAAGGTGGAGAATGCAGATGATACTGGAGAAACGGGAGCTCCGGCTAAGGACAGGCTGCTATATGAGACAGTAGAGCTAAAGCGTACGGATATCTGCATTATGACCAATGCCTGCATGACAGACAGCGCTACGTTAGGAGATCTATATACACCGGCTCCTGTTCCGGTTCAGAAGCCAATCAGCGGCGAGCTGTGGGCCAAGGTTGCAGCTAAGAGGCCGGGGCTTGGGAATCCGGAGCCCTTCTTTTCTAAGCCTGAGGAGAGCAACTGGCTTAGCTTTACCGTGACCTGCAAGGGAGAGGCCATCCTAAAAACCATTGAGAGCTTTACAGGAAATAAACCGGGCAGCGGCGCTCTTATGACCTTTAAGGATTCCAGCTGGCTTTTAAGCAGCGTAGTGGCAGCCCAGCCTCATTTTGTAAACCAGCCTGAGGATGTGACTATTTTCTGGGGCTATGGTTTATACACGGAAGCCCTGGGCGACTACGTGAAGAAGCCTATGAAGGACTGCACCGGACAGGAGCTTTTAAATGAATACCTTCACCATCTGCATATTGGGGAGGAGCAGATTGCTGAGCTGATGAAGACGGTAGTGAATGTCATACCCTGCTATATGCCATATGTAGATGCGCAGTTCCAGCCGCGCAAATACAGTGACAGGCCTCCGGTTATCCCGGCAGGCTCCTCCAACTTTGCAATGGTAAGCCAGTTCGTGGAGATTCCAGACGATATGGTATTTACAGAGGAGTATTCTGTCCGTGCGGCAAGGATTGCCGTATACGGACTTATGGATATGAAGAAGAAAATCTGTCCTGTCACCCCATACAACAGGCAGCCTAAGATTCTTATGAAGGCTCTTAAAAAGGCATACATGTAAAGGGTTAATGAGTGGCAGCCTTATAAGGGTGTCCTAAAGGTCTCCTTGTATGACGTTTGAGGCACTCTATATGGCTGAAAGGAGAGAACAGCTTTTGATATTCATAGGAGGAATCAGCCAGGGGCAGAGGCTTCTGGACTATGTAAAGACAGTTATATGCTCCAGATGTGGAGGCTATGGACGTTATCAGATTTTTATGACCTATATGTACTTCAGCTTTTTCTTCGTCCCGCTGTTTAAGTGGAACAGACGGTTCTACGTGAAAATGACCTGCTGCGGTTCGCTGTATGAGCTGAACCCGGAGAAGGGGAAGGCCATACTGCACGGCCGGCAGGTGGACATTGATCCTGCGGATCTGACGTTGGTTGAGGAGGGCAGACGGGGGGATTCCTGGGTGCAAGGAACATTCAGGCCCCATAAGAGGTGCCCTGGCTGCGGATATGAGACAGAGGAGGCCTTTGAATATTGTCCCAAATGCGGCAGAAAGCTGTAAACCCTTCCAGGCAGGAAATGGAAGGTTGACGGAGCGTGTATTTTGGCATTGAATGAAGCTTAAAAATATTGCCTGAATATTAAAAAAAGGTTGACATTTTAAAATGATATGATTATAATGAGTACAACTGATAATTAAACATGCAAAACTGTTGAGCAGGAGTAAGTAGGATTATAGTTTCAGGCGCAGAGAGCTTCCGGCTGGTGTAAGGGAGCGTTGGGATATAATTTGAATGGACCTGTAAGGGCAGCTGGAAACCGAATAAAGGCTTTTATCGGGAGTATGGGCTGACGGGTATCCCGCCGTTACCAGGGAGGACGCATGATGGTGCGTTACAAAGCGGACATATGTTTAATTCTTGTTCGATAACACAGCATCAGGTTAGAAGATAACTTGATGCTTTTTTAGTTCACTGGACAGGATGGATGTCAATCAGGGTGGTACCGCAGAAGCTGTTTGAAAAGCTTTTGTCCCTGCTGATTACCATAGTAGGTAGTCAGCAGGGACAGAGGCTTTTCTTTTTTCGCCCTAGGGCATGAAGGGCAGAAGCCAATGAGCCTGAAAAATCACGCATACAAGCAAATAATCTGGAAAGGAGCCAGCAGATATGATTATTCCCAGCTGTGAAGAAATATTAAATATATCGTCCCAATACGATATTATCCCCCTCAGCAGTGAGGTTTATGCGGATGTAGTGACGCCCATCACCCTTCTTAGACGCCTGGCCCGGCAAAGCAGGCGGTTTTTCCTTCTGGAAAGCATTGAGGGAGGAGAGAAATGGGGCCGCTATTCCTTTCTGGGATATGACCCGGTGATGCGGGTAACCTGCAAGAGTGGTCAGGTAAGCCTGGACAGTCAGGCGGAGGAGATTCCTTCCCAGCAGATTACAACCAGTAATCCTCTGCAGGTTCTCAGAGAAATTCTGAGCTGCTATCAAGCTCCAAGGCTAAAGGGTCAGCCGCCCTTTACAGGCGGCTTTGTAGGTTATTTCGCCTATGCTATGATTGAATATGGAGAGCCGGCGCTGCAAATTTCCAGAGGGGAGGCTAACGATTACGACCTGATGCTTTTTGATAAGGTGATTGCTTACGATCATCTGAAACAGAAAATAGCCATTGTGGTAAATATGAAAACAGGAAGGATAGGCGATGAAGGAGCGTTTGAGCCAGGACTGGTAAGGCGTTCTGGGCAGAGACAGACAGGTGCGTTCAAGCAGGAAGGAAAGGAGTCTCTTAAGCTGGAATATTTGATGAAGGAATATGGAGGAGCCTGCAAAGAGATCGAAACCATTGCTTCTCTGATCAATGAAACCAGCCCTCTGGAAAAGCTGACGTCTATAGAAAAGCCTGTGTTTACCTGCAACGTGTCAAAAGAGGATTACTGTAAGATGGTGGAACGGACGAAGGAGTACATTTTGGAGGGAGATATTTTCCAGGCAGTGATTTCCAGACGGTTTACCAGCGTATATGAGGGCAGCCTGCTAAATGCCTATCGGGTGCTTAGAACCACCAACCCTTCCCCCTATATGGTGTATATGAATATCGATCAGGATGAGATTATAAGCACTTCCCCTGAAACTTTGGTACGCCTAAATAACGGGCGGCTTACAACCTTTCCAGTGGCCGGTTCCAGACCAAGGGGAGCTACGCAGGAGGAAGATAAAAGGCTGGAGTTGGAGCTGATGGCTGATGAGAAGGAGCTGGCAGAGCATAATATGCTGGTGGATTTGGGACGGAACGACATCGGGCGGATTGCCAGAATGGGGTCTGTGGAGGTAACGGAATATCAGATGGTTCATAAGTATTCCAAGATCATGCACATCTGCTCTCAGGTAGAGGGAGAGATAGGAGACGGCTTTGACGGCTGCTCGGCTGTGGAAGCTCTCCTTCCGGCAGGAACACTCTCCGGAGCCCCTAAGATCCGGGCATGCCAAATTATTGAGGAACTGGAGGGAACTCCCAGAGGAGTGTACGGAGGCGCCCTGGGCTATCTGGATTTTACAGGTAACCTGGATACCTGCATTGCCATCCGTATGGCAGTAAAGCAGAATGGAAGGGTCACGGTTCAGGCAGGTGGGGGAATTGTGGCGGACAGCGTGCCGGAGCTGGAATATGAGGAGTCGGCTAACAAGGCGAAGGCAGTGATGAACGCCATCATCCACGCAGGGGAGGTAAGTGACAGATGATACTGCTTATAGATAATTATGACAGCTTTTCTTATAATCTGGTACAGATAATTGGAAGTATGGGGCCGGAAATGCGGGTGGTGAGAAATGACAGGATTACAGTAGAGGAGATCCGCAAAATGTCCCCCAGCCATCTGATCCTTTCTCCTGGCCCCGGACATCCAAAGGATGCAGGTATTTTGGAGGAAGCGGTACAGGAGCTGAAAGGGGAAATGCCGATTCTGGGCGTTTGCCTGGGGCATCAGGGGATATGTGAAGCCTTTGGGGGAAGTATTGTTCATGCAAAAAGACTGATGCATGGAAAGCAGAGCCAGATTCAGATTAAGGAAGGAAGCCGGCTGTTTCAAGGGCCTCCCTCTGTTATAGAGGCAGCCAGGTATCATTCCCTGGTTGTGTCTGAGTCAGATCTTCCAGAAGACCTTCAGGTGGTTGCAAGAGATTGCGAGCAGGGAGAAGTGATGGCGGTAGAGCACAGGGACTATCCAGTCTATGGGCTTCAGTTTCATCCTGAGTCCATCCTGACGCCAGAGGGCAGGAGGATACTTGAAAATTTTATTGCTTTATAGATATTTAAGGCATTGTCATTAAAAATGTAGTAGGAGGAATGATTATGATTCAGGAAGCAATTCATAGCCTGGTAGAAAAGCAGGATTTGGATTTTAACACCATGAGGATAGTGATGGAGGAAATTATGAGCGGCAGGGCTACCCAGGCTCAGATAGCTTCCTTCCTGACCGCTCTTAGAATGAAGGGTGAGACCATCGACGAAATTACGGCCTGTGCTGGGGTGATGCGGGATAAGGGAGTGAAGCTTGCGCCTCCTTTTCCTGTGATGGATATTGTGGGAACGGGAGGAGACGAGGCGGGAACCTTTAATATCTCCACTACAAGCGCTTTTATCGCCGCTGCAGGCGGGATTTATGTGGCAAAGCACGGGAACCGCAGCGTATCCAGCAAGAGCGGTGCGGCGGATGTTCTGGAGCGGCTGGGGGCAAAGCTGGCCCTGACGGCAGAGCAGGCAGAGGTGGTTCTGGAGAAAACAGGAATGTGCTTTTTGTTTGCTCCCTCTTACCATTCTTCCATGAAGTACGCAGCTCCTGTGAGGAAGGAAATCGGAATCAGAAGCATCTTTAATATTCTGGGGCCATTATCGAATCCAGCAGGAGCCTCAATGCAGCTTCTGGGCGTTTACAGCAGGGCGTTGGTGGAGCCCTTGGCCCAGGTGCTGGCTAATCTTGGAGTAACGCGGGGGATGGTAGTATGCGGCGGAGACGGACTGGATGAAGCCACTCTTACAGGGCCGACTCATGTGTGTGAGATCCGATTCGGAACCCTTAGCTCTTATGATATGATACCGGAGGAGGTAGGTCTGGCCTGCTGCAGGCTGGAGGAGCTTCTAGGAGGGACGCCTGAGGAGAACGCTGAGATAACAAGGGATATACTGTCAGGAAGCATGACTGGCCCAAAACGGGATGTGACTGTGTTAAATGCAGCGCTTAGCCTGTATCTGGGAATCGATAACTGTACCGTAAAAGATTGTGTGAAGAAAGCCCAGGAGCTGATTGATACGGGAGCGGCTCTAAAGAAGCTGGAGGAGTTTGTGGCAGCCACGAATACAGTGGAGGAAGGAGAGCCGGTAAAGGCAGGAGAGGGGAAGGAGTCATGATACTGGATACCATAGCGGCATCAGTGAGAAAACGGGTGGAGGAAAGGAAAAGGGAAGTGCCTGAAGCAGAGCTGCGAAGGCGTGCTTACAAAAGCCTGGAAGGGAGAATGGGCAGGGAAGGGGGAAGTGAAAGAATACCAGCCTCCTGCAGTGAGACAGAAGAGAAGGAGGAGGCAGAGGGGTTTCCCTTCGAGGCGGCTCTTAAAAAGCCGGGAATTTCTTTTATCTGTGAAGTGAAAAGGGCCTCTCCCTCCAAGGGGCTTATCGCCCCGGAGTTTCCTTATGTGGACATTGCAAAGGAATATGAAAGGGCCGGGGCGGATGCTGTATCGGTATTGACAGAGCCTGAGTTTTTTCTGGGGAATGACCGGTATCTGGAGGAAATCCATAGGGAAGTGAGCCTTCCGCTTTTGAGGAAGGATTTTACCATCGATGCCTACCAGATTTATGAAGCCAAGCTGCTAGGAGCTTCTGCGGTTCTTTTGATTGTGTCCTTGCTGACAAAGGAGGAATTAAAAAAATTTTTGAATATCTGCCGGGAGCTTAAGCTGAGCGCGCTGACGGAAGCCCATTCTGAGGAGGAGGTTGCGGTGGCGGCAGAGGCGGGAGCTGGGATCATTGGAATTAACAACCGGAATTTAAAAACCTTTGAGGTGGATTTTTCCAATGCCCTGCGTCTTAGGCGGCTGGTGGATAAGGATACGATTTTTGTGGCGGAGAGCGGGATACACAGCGGGGAGGATATGAGGGCCTTGGCTGAGGCCAGAGTAGATGCGGTACTTGTGGGAGAAGCTCTTATGCGGGCAGCAGATAGGAAAAAGGCACTGTCAGCGCTGAAAGCAACGGCAGAGGGCCTGAGTCAGTAATAAGGAGAGTGACATGGAACCATGCAGAATTAAAATCTGCGGCCTTAGCCGCTTTGCAGATATTATGGCTGTTAACGAGGCCATGCCGGATTACGCAGGCTTCGTATTTGCCAGAAGCAGCCGCCAGGTTACAGCAGATAAAGCCCGGCAGCTAAAAAGAGAATTGGAGCCGGGGATTCAGGCAGTGGGTGTATTTGTTAATGCAACGATACATGAGATACGCCGGCTGGCAGGGGAGGATGGCGGCCCTGTGATTGACATGATTCAGCTTCACGGTGATGAAGACGAAGGGTATATACGCCGTCTTAAGGGCTATACCAGCCTTCCCATCATAAAAGCAGTAAGAGCCAGAAGCCGGGAGCAGATACTTGAGGCTGCCAGGCTGCCCTGTGAATATCTGCTTCTAGATACCTATACAAAAGGACAATACGGAGGAAGCGGGCGCTCCTTTGACTGGGAGCTGATTCCGGAGCTGTCAAAGCCTTACTTTCTGGCAGGAGGAATCCAGTCGGGGAATCTAAAAGATGCTGTGGCCCGTCATCCCTACTGCGTTGATGTAAGCAGCGGGGTGGAGACAGAGGGAAGAAAGGACAGAGGAAAAATACTTAAGATGGTCAGAACACTGCGGAAGCTGACTCCGGAATATACAAAGACAGAAGGAATGGCTAAGACTGAAGCCGGGCCGGAGTGAATTGAGCGCTGGAACCGGTCAGAAGCCTGTTTCAGTAAATGATAAGGAGCAAACAACTATGTCAAAAGGAAGATTTGGAATACACGGCGGTCAGTTCATACCGGAAACTCTGATGAACGCCGTGACAGAGCTGGAAGCAGCCTATGAACAATATAAGAAAGAGCCGGAATTTAAAGCCGAGCTTACAAGTCTGCTGAAGGAGTATTCGGGCAGGCCTTCCCGGCTCTATTATGCAAAGAAGATGACAAAGGATCTGGGAGGGGCTAAAATATACCTGAAGCGTGAGGATTTGAACCACACCGGTTCTCATAAAATTAACAATGCCCTGGGCCAGGTTCTTCTGGCAAAAAAAATGGGAAAGACAAGGGTCATAGCAGAGACAGGGGCAGGTCAGCACGGAGTGGCTACTGCCACGGCAGCAGCTCTTATGGGAATGGAATGTGAGATATTCATGGGAAAGGAGGATACAAAGCGCCAGGCCCTGAACGTATACCGGATGGAGCTGCTTGGGGCGAAGGTTCACCCTGTGGTCAGCGGCACACAGACTTTGAAGGATGCGGTAAATGAAACTATGAGAGAATGGACCAGCCGTATTGCGGATACACACTACGTGATCGGTTCTGTTATGGGGCCTCACCCATTTCCCATGATGGTCAGGGATTTCCAAAGTATTATCGGGAGGGAGATTAAGGAGCAGCTTAAGGAAAAGGAAGGAAGGCTTCCGGACATGGTGGTAGCCTGTGTAGGAGGCGGAAGCAACGCGATCGGAGCATTTTACGAGTTTATAAAGGATGACGGCGTAAAGCTGGTGGGCTGCGAGGCAGCAGGTTTGGGAGTAGAAACACAGAAGAATGCAGCGACTATAACAACCGGCAGAGTAGGTATCTTCCACGGTATGAAATCCTACTTCTGCCAGGATGCGTACGGTCAGATTGCACCTGTATATTCCATCTCCGCAGGGCTTGATTATCCTGGCATCGGGCCGGAGCATGCGGCTCTTTATGACAGCGGAAGGGCACTTTACGTGCCTGTAACGGATGAGGAGGCAGTGGACGCCTTCGAGTACCTGTCACGGACAGAGGGAATTATTCCGGCAGTGGAGAGCGCCCATGCTGTGGCCTATGCAAGAAAGACAGCGCCCTCTATGGGAAAAGACCAGATCCTTGTTATCAATCTTTCAGGAAGGGGAGACAAAGATGTGGCGGCAATTGCCAGATACAGGGGGGTAGAGATCCATGAATAAAATTCAGAAGGTATTTGAGAATAAGAAAGCATTTATACCATTTATCACAGCAGGAGACCCGGATCTAAGCGTGACGGAGAAGCTGGTTCCTGCCATGGCAGAGGCAGGGGCAGATCTGATAGAAATTGGTATCCCCTTCTCCGATCCTGTGGCGGAGGGGCCGGTGATTCAGGAGGCGGATCTGCGCTCTCTGGCTGCGGGGACCACTACTGACAAAATTTTTGACAGCGTGAAGCGGATACGGAAGAAAACTCAGGTGCCCCTGGCGTTTATGACCTATATCAACCCGGTTTACGCCTACGGTGTGGATACATTCATGAAGCGTGCCGCAGACTGTGGAATAGATGCTTTGATTGTACCGGATATGCCCTTTGAGGAACGGCAGGAGCTGCTGCCCGCATGCAGACGGCATGGGCTTGTTTTGATTTATCTGGTGGCTCCTACCTCCAGGGAGCGGGCCCAGGTGATTGCCAGGGAGTCTCAGGGGTTTGTGTACTGCGTATCCTCCCTAGGAGTCACAGGAGTACGCAGCCAAATTACCACCAATATAAAGGAGATGGTAGATGCCGTTAAGAAGGGGAACGATATTCCCTGCGCCGTTGGCTTTGGAATCTCAACTCCCGAACAGGCCCGGACAATGAGCCAGGTATCTGACGGAGTGATTGTAGGAAGCGCCATTGTAGAGCTGGTAGCACGGTATGGCGCAGGCTGTCTGGAGCCTGTGTGCAGCTATATCCGTGAGATGAAGGCTGCCATAGAAACGGCCGATTAGCGACCTCTTAGAAATCGGACTTCTGATTCAATAAATTGAAATAAAAATGAACCAAATCGCACCTTCCTTCCTCTATATAACAGGTGCACCGATTAACTGTCCTTCCGATGCAGCTGCCGGGAGGACTTTCGGCGTTATGGGTGGGAGCAGCCTGTCCTTTGAATGCTGAAACATATAACAGAAGCTATATTTACAACAGAAAGACAGAGGCATCAATCTTTCTATAACAAGGTCATAAAACATGCCTCAAGGAGAGGAGATGACATTCTATCTAATACAGCTTTTATACAGGAATACTCTGTATAAATCTACAGTTAACAAAGGGTTATAGGTTGCTTTTATTAACCTAAATTTATTATGTAAGGAGATAGACATGGAGGAGCTTGACAGCAGACTTGTGCTCCGGATGATGGAGGACGACAGCCAGGCCTTTGATCAGCTGGTAAAAGAATTTTATCCTAAGATTTTACGCATGGCCTATCTCATTTCCGGAAGCTATGCAGACAGCCAGGATATTGTACAGGAGACCTTTGTAATTTGCTGGATAAACCGAAAGAAGCTTAAAGAGCCGGAGCATTTTTCCAAATGGCTGTACAAAATCCTTTCTAGGGAAGCCTGGAGGTTTTGCAGGAAGAGAGGGCGGGAACAGCCTGTTAAGGAGGTGTTCGAAACCTGGGAACCGGAAGGAGCCTCCCCTCTGGAGGAAACTCTGGCCCGAAGCAGGGACGAGATGCTGTATGAGGCAGTAAAAGCGCTCCCTGTGAAGCAGAGAACGGTAGTAGTGCTGTATTACTTTAACCAGATGTCTACAAGGGAGATTGCAGAAGCAACCGGGTGCCTGGAGGGGACGGTTAAGTCCAGGCTGCATACAGCGAGAAAGAATCTGAAAGCAGCGTTGGCAGAGGCTCAGGCCTTGGAAGGGAGGTAGCCCTATGGGCAGAGAAGATAAGCTGGAGGAGGCGTTGAACCAGTGTTTAAACCGCCGGGCGGAATTATTAGAGGTCCCTTCATCCGATACGGAAGGGATACTGCGTCTAGTTCATGAAAGAATAAAGGAGAAATCAGGAATGAAAAAATGGAGCACAAGAAATATCATTATCGCAGCAGCAGCTATCTGCATGCTGAGTACAGTTACAGGCATTGCCGCAGGAAAGGCAGCATATATGTCTGCCGCATCCAGCCATAAGGATCGGTTTGCCTACGGTCAGCTGAAGGATATGGAGCAGAAGGCTGGCTTTGCCACGAAGGCTCCGGAGACATTTTCCAACGGTTATACCTTTGAGTATGGAGTGCCTGTCTCTAATAAGGAGATGGATGAGGAGCAAAATGTGATCAGAACAGCGGAGAGCCTAGGTCTGACCTACCAAAAGGATGGTATGCCTGACATCACAATCGATATCCAGAGTTGGGGATTTTATGACGGAGAGACAACGGCAGACGAGACCTTCAGCCATGGAGAAATTACCCTGGGCTATAGATGTGACAACTACCGTTTTGTTCCGGCGGATTACCAGATATCTCAGGAAGAGCAGGCTTTGGTGGATGCAGGGGATCTGTATGTATCTTACGGTTCCGCCCAGGTAGAGGACAGCCGGATACAGTTTGTGTTGTGGACAGAGGGCGAAGTACATTACATCATGATGTCCAAAGACAATGCCATGACGGCTGAGGAGCTGGTACAGATGGCCGGTGAGATCATTGATAATAAATAAGATGGGCTTATAAGGTCCGGTAAGCACAAAGGCCGCTCCATAAACTGGATTCAGTGTGTGGAGCGGCGTCTTTTGTGCTTCTTTTACGTAAAAGGATAAGCTTGGCAGGCTTAAAGGTGTATTCGGGAGACTTAGCTTTTGCAGGCGTTAATAAAACTTTTAAATATGTTGGCTGCTCCCTTATCTGTCTGCCACAGGTATTCCGGGTGCCATTGAACCCCTAGAAGATAAGGGTACTCTGGCATTTCAAGAGCTTCTATAAGGCCGTCGGGAGCATAAGCGCTGACAGTCAGACAGGGAGCGGCCTGGCGGCAGGCCTGGTGGTGCATGCTGTTGACTTCCAGCTCCTGCTGTCCACAGACGATTGCAGACAAAAGGGAATCCTTTGTCACTTTTGCGTGGTGAGAAGGAACTGTATAGGCAAAGGGCTGCTGATGTGCGATGGGAAAGCGGCTGCTGGTCTGGCTTGATATATCCTGATAGATATCTCCTCCCAGAGCTACGTTAATAAGCTGTATTCCCCGGCAGATACCCAGGATGGGCTTTCTGGCCGCCATCGCCTTGTTCAGCAGAGCCAGCTCAAGACGATCCCTGATGACAGATACATTGCCGCAGTGAAGCTGAGTCTCCTCGCCGAAGAGAAAGGGGTGGGGGTCGGGGCCTCCTGAAAAGAGAAAGCCGTGGCAAAGACTTACTAATTGGTCCAGATCCTCTGATTCAGCCTCCAGCGTCATGACAATAGGCAGTCCCCCGGCAGAGGAGATAGCGCGAACATAGGTGGGACGCAGGCTTAAATCATCCGTTTCCGTGTTGTGGGATGGAGTAATGCAGATAACGGGTTTCTTCATATACGTTTCCTCTAAATGGAATCAAATCATAGTTTGAAATGAAGTATTCATGGAATAGTATATTCGCCGGTAATGAAAAAAGAGCAAGGGAGTTGGGTTTTGTGATTTACTGCAGTTTGGTATTGGAGAATTAGCCGAAGCCGCAGGGTATAAAAATAGAAGCAGCCCCATGGTTTTTTATTAATGAAACCGTAAATAATGGAACAAATTGTTTGTTTGAGTATGGCTTTCTAGTAAAAAAGAGGGTCTTTAATGTTGAATTACTACCCGTAATAAAAACTTTTTCCTGTTTTTTGGTTCATGTTATTTTTCTATCTATTACCTTGATTGTTTTTTTGTTATATGGAAGAATACCTACGTTTGGTTGGCTGCAATTAATTTATTATTCGTTTGCAGCAATTACATTTTCTTTGTCGATTGTATATTTTACTTCAGGCATCAATGTGTTTTTCAGAGATATGGCACAAATTGTAGGTATATTAATGCAGTTTGGTATGTGGTTAACACCAATCATGTGGGCGCCCGAAATGTTTCCAAATCATCCAAAATGGCTGGAGCAAGTTTTAAAAATCAATCCTGTTTACTATATTGTCAATGGTTACAGGGATAGTTTACTTACTAATGACTTGTTTTGGCAAAGACCACTTAATACAATTTATTTTTGGGCAGTAACGGTTCTTCTGCTAATTGCCAATTTACGTATATATATGAAATTGCGGCCTCATTTTTCTGATGTTTTATAAAAACAGTTTGAGTCTGAGATCATCTAATTTAGTTTATAGTTCCATTTCTATTCACACAAACATAAGAAAGAACTAAAGCTGTGAAAAAATGATCAACAGGATGGTAGCTCTATTGTTGGCAAGGGTTCTTTCTCAAGAGTTAAAGCAGAAGATTTTTTAGAGATACAGGAAATATAATTTTTGTGATTCAGGCTGTTAAGAGAGTGCCGCAAAAACATTAAAATAGATGCCTGAGAGGTACTCTGCTTAAAAAATAGTGTGATATTACCATGCCGGTTCTTGGATAAAAGCTGCCTCCTTATGAGATATTTCAGAAGGAAGCAGCTCTTTATGTACCTTGCTTAGCCCTCGATAGCTCCGGTTGGGCAGACAGCCGCGCAAGTGCCGCAGTCGATGCAGGTATCAGCGTCGATTACGTACTTTCCGTCTCCTTCGGAGATTGCGCTGACTGGACATTCTCCAGCACAGCTGCCGCAGCTTACACAAGAGTCATTAATTACATATGCCATGATAGATTACCTCCTTATGATTGATATACATTGTCTCTTTCATTCTAAACGATAACAGTTAATTATTCAAGAGGAAAATGCTGCCTGGTGTGTTGAAAATTGCACTAATTTATGAGCAATTTGCTCTGGCTTCCCTCATTCCCCTGAGAATGATTCTGCGGGCTTCCTGAGCCTTTTCCTTCGGGAGGGGGGATACATCCTCCAGGGGATAGGACAGGCCCATTTCCCTGTACTTTTTCTTTCCCATATCATGATAAGGAAGCACGTCCAGAGCCTTAACGTTTTTTAAGGTCCCCAGAAAATGCCCCAGGCGCAGCAGATAGTCAGGATGATCTGTATAGCCGGGAACAACTACATGGCGGATCCAAACAGGAATCCCCTTATTTTCCAAATATCTGGAAAAAGCAAGAATATTGTCCTGAGGCTGGGCGCAAAGCTTAAGGTGCTCCTCTGGATCAATGTGCTTGATGTCTAAAAGCACCAGATCGGTGGATGCAACCAAACGGTCAAAGCGAGCCATAAGAGCGTCAGAGGACGGATTAAAGGTGATGCCGGAGGTATCCAGACAGGTGTGTATGCCCTGTTGTTTGGCAGCTTCAAAGAGCTCTGTAACAAAGCCAATTTGCATAAGCGGCTCTCCGCCGCTGACTGTAATGCCGCCTTTTTTATAGAAATGCCGGGCAGTTTCATACTGGCTTAAAATATCTGGGACTGTCATGGGAGTACCGCCTTTGGGATCCCAGGTGTCAGGATTATGGCAGTAGAGGCATCTCATGGGACAGCCGCTTAAGAAAATCACCATGCGGATTCCTGGCCCGTCAACGGTGCCAAAGCTTTCTATGGAATGAATGCGTCCTATCATTTTGCAGCGCTCCTTTCTAAGATGGCGCAGAAGATGCTTTCACTGGTTTATCATTAAAAAAGGCTCCTTTCAACTGACAGGAGCCTTTTGCGTCCAATTATATGGAGCCATGAAAGGTTCTGGAAATTACCTCGTCCTGCTGCTCCTTGGTCAGCTTGTTAAAGTTAACGGCATAGCCGGATACTCTTACGGTCAGCTGAGGATATTGTTCAGGGTGGGCCTGAGCATCCAGAAGGGTTTCCTTGCTGAATACATTCACATTCAGATGGTGCCCTCCCTCCTGAGCGTAGCCGTCCAGGAGTGCTACCAGGTTGTCGATCTGTGATTCGCTTGCTTTTATCATAGTTTTGTCCTCTCTTTCTTAGATAACTGGTTGATACAGTGACTGTAATCCTGCAGGCTCATAGTACATATGCTTATGGCAGCCGGATTTAGGATTCTTCAATGTCAGTCTCAGAGTCCAGGCCCTCAACAAGATTGCCTCCCGTCTGACAGCTGGCACAGCCGGATAATTCCACTTCCAAGTCTCCCATAAATACCTGCTCATCCTTGCCCAAGGCTCCTGGGATGATAGAAAAGGTATTGGAGATACCGTCCTGAGCATCTCTGAAGGGCAGCTTAGCGACGGATGCCAGGGAGGCCACAGCTCCGTGGCTGTCTCTGTGATGCATTGGGTTTGCTCCAGGTGCAAATGGCTGCCCGCCTTTGCGCCCGTCTGGTGTGGAGCCGGTATTTTTACCGTAAACCACGTTGGAGGTAATGGTCAGGATAGAGGTGGTTGGAATACCGCCCCGGTAGGTGTGGTTGCTCTTTATATAGCTCATGAAAATGTGTACCAGCTTGGAAGCTATTTCGTCTACACGGTCGTCATTGTTTCCGTATTTGGGGAAATCTCCCTCTACAATATAATCTACCACGATGCCCTTGTCATTGCGGACTGTTTTTACCTTTGCATACTTGATGGCAGATAAGGAGTCTGCCACAACGGAAAGTCCGGCGATTCCGGTAGCAAACCATCTGGTAACCTTTTTGTCGTGAAGGGCCATCTGGAGCCGCTCATAGCAGTAGCGGTCATGGTTATAGTGGATGATGTTCAGGGCGTTTACGTATACCTTGGCTAGCCATTTCATCATGTCCTTGTAGCGGTCTAAAACCTCCTCGTAGTCCAGGTACTCGCTGGTAATCGGACGGTACTTTGGCCCTACCTGCTTGCCTGAAATTTCATCTACGCCTCCGTTGATGGCATAGAGGAGGCACTTGGCCAGGTTTGCTCTTGCGCCGAAGAACTGCATTTCTTTACCTACTCTCATGCTGGATACGCAGCATGCGATGGCATAATCATCTCCGTGAGTCACTCTCATCAGATCATCGTTTTCATACTGGATGGAGGAGGACTGGATGGAGGTCTTAGCACAGAAGCGCTTAAAATTCTCAGGCAGTTTCGTAGACCACAAAACCGTTAGGTTCGGCTCCGGTGCGGTTCCCAGGTTCTGAAGGGTGTGCAGGTAACGGAAGGACATTTTGGTTACCATGTGGCGGCCGTCGATGCCGATTCCCGCGATAGACTCTGTTACCCAGGTAGGATCGCCGGAAAACAGCTCGTTATATTCAGGGGTTCTGGCGAACTTTACAAGACGCAGCTTCATGATGAAGTGGTCGATAAACTCCTGAATTTCCTGTTCCGTATAGCGGCCCTCTTTTAAGTCACGCTCCGCGTAAATGTCCATAAAGGTAGAGGTACGGCCGAGAGACATGGCGGCTCCGTTCTGTTCCTTTACGGCAGCCAGATATCCAAAGTAGGTCCATTGAATTGCCTCCTTAACATCTGCGGCAGGTCTTGAAATGTCAAAGCCGTAGATGGAGCCTAGCTTCTTTAAATCCTCCAAAGCTCGGATCTGCTCGGACAGCTCCTCCCGCTCCCTGATAACATCCGAGTACATTGTAGTACGGGTGGAGTCCTTTTCCTCTTTCTTCTCAGCAATGAGGGCGTCCACGCCGTAGAGGGCTACACGGCGGTAATCGCCGATGATGCGTCCGCGTCCGTAAGCGTCAGGAAGTCCAGTGATGATATGGCTGGAGCGGCAGGCTCTCATTTCATCGGTGTAAGCGTCGAATACGCCTGCGTTGTGAGTTTTTCTGTGTTTTGTAAAAAATTCTACGATTTCCGGGTCAACCTCATAGCCGTTGTCCTGGCAGGCTTTCACTGCCATACGGATACCGCCATAGGGCTGAAGGGAACGCTTGAAGGGTTTATCAGTCTGAAAGCCTACGATGGTTTCCTTTTCCTTATTTAAGTATCCGGGGCCATGGGAGGTGATAGTGGATATGATCTTGGTATCCATGTCCAGAACGCCTCCGGCTTCCCGCTCCTGTTTTGTCAGATCCATTACCTGATCCCAAAGCTCCAGCGTGTTTTTCGTGGGGCCTTCCAGGAATGCATCATCGCCGTCATAGGGAGTATAATTTTTCTGGATAAAATCTCGGACATTGATTTCTCTCTGCCAAGTGCCTCCCTTAAATGTGTTCCATTCTGTTCTCATTGACTTTCCTCCTGTGACATAAGGTGAGTTGATGGGTTGATATTAAAATTATTGTTAACCAAATCATTCACAGTAATACCAGTCAGAAGAATATTTGGTGCTTCGCCCTTCCTTCTGGCAACTACAGTCTACTGTAAATTGTTGGTTTACGCTGTTGCTTTTGCAACAAATATTATATTATGCACATTGTATACACGTCAATAGTTTTTAATGATAATATTTTTTAACAATCCTTCATAATGTTGGTTAAAATGTTGGTTATAGGTTATTAAAGTAGAAAAGCTGTCCTCTGATCTGCTGCTTGGAGGGAAAGCTGGCGCAAACCACAGGAGCCTGCCTGAGAAAGAAAGCTAAGGGTGCTTAGAAACGCAATGTATTATTGAAATTTTGGGGCTGATATGGTATCATATCCACATTATGGAAATACGATGCGCTTCTGATTTTGGAGGAGAAAATTTGGTAGAGGATATAGGGTTGTGATGAGATTAGGGCAAGGTTTCTCTATTTTCTGCTGCATTTTGTGCTGCTTAAAGCTTGCGCTTTCAGCTATGCTCTTCTGGGATGGTCAGGACTCTTTTAGTTATGTTCCGATGCGCAAGATGTACAAGTAAGAGAAAGGATAGGAGGTAATCCATAAGATGATTATGAAACGAAATCTGTTAACCGTTCTGCTGGGAGTTGGCCTGTTCTGCGTTGCCGCGCCATGGCCGGCTCATGCCGCCGTTTCAGATGGACAGTATGAATACCACAAGGAAGATGGTGATTCTGGCAGTTTATCTTCCGGGGTGTCTGCCTGTTCTCATATCCATACTGAGGATTGCTATGGTGATGAGCCTGAGATCGCCAGCGGAAGTAATGCAAGGCCTGCAGCTTCGCCCAAAGAGAAGGAGACTCTTAACTGTGCCCATCTGCATGATGCTTCCTGTGGCTATACGTTACCATCTCTGGAGCCTCCCAGCGGTTTTATGCATGACCTATCCTCTCCTTCAACCGCTGTCAGAAGGAAGGCCCGCAGCATAGACGCGGTTGAAAGTGATACGGTTTACCTATCTGAAACAGGCTCAGATACGACAGGTGACGGTTCAAAGGAGCGTCCCTATAAAAATTTCCAGACTGCTGTAAGCAAAGTGGCGGAGGATGGCAGGATTATTGTACAGGGTAGTGTTATGGTAGATGTCTTAGGTGCGTCAGGCGACATTCCTCTGATTATTGACAAGCCTGTGACTGTGGAGGGGGGGGGGGCATCTGAACCTCCGGACGGCGGGAATTGTTCTGGGTGCGGATGTAACCTTTCAGAATATTACTATAGAGTTTAATAATTCCGTTCGAAACGCAATTATTGCCAATGGGTACAGCCTTACATTGGAGAATGTTAAAAAATATAAGGGCTCCTCATGGGGAGAGCCCAATGAAATCCATCTTTTCTGCGGGCATATAGCAGAGTCTCAGAACCAGGTGCCGGCGGGCGGAGGCCATGGAGAGATTACGATACGGGGGACAGATAACGATCTTGGAAATATCTACGCAGGTAATTTTTTGGATTTGGGAGCCTATGATGAAACGGTAGAGAGTGATTTTACAGGAGATGCCACAATTACGATAGAACCTGGTACAAAGGGGAATGTGGGAAGGATTAATGCCTGTGGAGCCAGGGAGGACAGAAGAGGGGGGAATCCCAATGGAATGTGGACCGGCATTGATTCAAAATTTAAAATCCAGGGCACGGTGGATATTAACCTGAATGGCAGCTTTGTTAAGCAAGTATACGGCGGCGTGGACAGAACGGCCCAGGTTACTTTTAATACAAGCTTTTCTGTAGGGGATCTCAGTCTTGTAGAGATTGGTTCTCTAACAGTGGGCAGTGGCTCCTTAAAGCCTGCTCAGCTAAGCGGAAATACAGATATAACCATAGAAGCCGGAGCGGAGCTGGATTTATCTGCAGTGATACAGAAGGACTATGCCTTTTTAGTCAAGGATTTTACCGGAAGCGATGGAAGCGGTAAATTGGTAATGAAGGATCAGGATAAGCTGGCAATTACCGGAACGATCCGCGGGGTAACGGAGTTCCAGACAGACAGGGTAAGACCAATGGATAAAAGCACTTCCGGCTATGCAGAGGATGGCTGGCCCTATATTGCAGTTCCGGCAGGCAGTCCGTCAGATAGTTTTACCTTCCATCCTTACATGACCCAGACGGGAATGACCCTGACTCTTGTAGGCAATCAATGGATCACCTCCTTAAAGCAGGGCACGGGAGGTCAGCCTTCACAGCCACAGGATCTTGCCGGTATGAATATAACCATAGAAGGCGTTTACACCTATAATGGCAGTGCGCAAAAGCCAGCTATCATAGCCAATGGGAAGGCGCTGACGGAAATGACCGACTATACGATAGAAGCTTACAAGCATAGCAAGGATGGAATTGGACAGCATACCAATGCAGGCACTGTGACCGTTGAGATCCGGGGTAAGGGAGACTACACTGGTCAGGCAACAGCTGACTTTAGGATTGAGAGAGCAGCCTCTGTGCTCAGAATAACCGAGGCTATTTCTGAAGCAGGCCAAAATCCACAGGTTACGCTGACGGCTGTAGTGGACAAGGCAGGCGGCGGAGTAAGCCCCACTGGAACTGTAGTGTTTACCAATATTACTGGAAGTAATCCGCCAGCCAGCGGCTTCAGTCAGGCGCTTGTGGACGGCAGGGCGATTTATACACAGACGGATTTGTCAGAGCAGAAGTACACCTTTGAAGCAGATTATAGTGGTGATACTAACTATGCTCCCAGCAAGACTACAATTACATTTGATATTACCATTTTAGAGCAGATAGTGAAGGAGCCCGTTACCCAAGTGCCGGAGAGGCTGAAAAACATCTATCCTACTATATCGGAGCTTACAGAAACGCTGAAGAAGCAGCTTGTAGCTAAGGGAGGAAGCGGCTATACAGAGGAGAACACAAAAACCTTTGATATGAAGCTCCAGCTCTCTGCCGATAAGGGTGGTACGTGGACGGACGCCACCAATGATAATTTCCCAAAGGACGGCGTTACGATCGAACTTATGTATGGAGATTTTGCTCCGTCAGGGGTCAGCGGAGCCACCCATGATTTTATTGTGACTCATATGTTTGACGATTCTGTAAACGGCTTTGCGGCGGGTCAGCTGGAGTATCCTGAGGTGACGGAAACAGAAGCGGGGATACGCTTTACTGTAAAGGGTTTGTCCCCTGTGGGTATTGCATGGAAAGCAGAGAGGCAGGGTGGTGAAGCGCCCGATCACAGTAGTATGTCCGATGGAGGCGGGGATAAAACAACTGGCGGAAGCGGTGGAGGCAGAACATCCGGCGGTGGAGGCGGAACATCCGGCGGTGGAGGCGGAACATCCGGCGGTGGAGGCAGAACATCCGGCGGCGGAGGATATGTATCCGGCAGCAAGGCGCCCGGTGTTCCAGAACCGGCTGCTGCAGCTTCAGGACGATGGGTGAAGGATGAAGCTGGCTGGCGCTATTGCTACGCAGGAGGAAATTGCGAAACGGGTCAAACTTTAGCAGACAGTCAGGGAAATGCTATAGAATATATCTCATGGAAGCAGATAGACGGTGTCTGGTGGGCCTTTGGCGCAAATGGTTATTTGAAGGAAGGCTGGGTGATCGATAATGCCTCTGGATGCTGGTACTATATTGATGTAAATTCTGGTATGAAGACTGGATGGCATAAGGATTTAAAAGACGGTTTTTGGTATTATCTTGATCCTCAGAGTGGAGTCATGAGGACCGGCAGCCAGTTTATTGATGGGGCGTGGTATAATTTTAATTCCGTACCACAGCCGGTTGGAAGTGATGCTTCTCAAAGTGGACATCTGCCTTTGGGAGCTCTTTGCTAGGGGCGTGTCATGAAGAAGCTCAAGCCTTAGAGTATGGTTCGTCCGTGGATTTTGCTAAAGACGCTGAAATTGTGACAGGGCAAGTTGGCAGGACAAAGGCATGTGAGAATTTTTTATGAACAAACAGTTGCGAATAAATAAAACGTTTGTTCATTCTATAGGTTTGTTGTGGTAAGCCAGATAGAAGGGCTTGTCAAAAACGGAATTAGGTATTATGATGGTAGAAGCGCAGCTATTACTTTATGGAAGCTGTAATGCAGTTTATTAAGGAGGTAATCGTTTATGACGATTGATAAGAGTATGCTGATTGGTCAGCTGCTTCAGGTAGATGACCTTATTGCCCCGATTCTGATGCGTGCGGGCATGCATTGTCTGGGCTGCCCTGCTTCTCAAGGAGAATCTCTGGAGGAGGCCTGCATGGTTCATGGAATTGACTGTGACACTCTGGTTTCTCAGATTAATGAGATTCTGGCAGGCAAATAAAAATGCGACGCTGTTCCGACAGCCGGAGTGTATGTGCTTCGGGCCGGGGCAGCGTTCTTTTTTCTGCCCTGTAGAGTTTCGGGCATGAGTTTGCCGAGGCGGATGATTCAGGATATTTGTCCAGATACAAACGCATTGGCAGGATAGATAACCGAACTTTATCGATTTCTCAAGAACTGTTTGTTTACAATAAATTATTAAAGTGTTATTATGGCTTGAACCAGCGGACGAGACATGATAGTATCTCAGGGAGAAGATGCAAAATATATTAAGAAATGGAAAACGCGTCCAGGATAAGAGACGGATGATTTAAATGCTGATTAAAAAGAAACGAACAGAAAAATCCCCCGGAGATTTCCGGGGGCGCTGCGGTTCATAGCAGCTTTTTCTAAAGAAAGCAGGCTTTATGCTGTTTTCCTAAACTTGTGCCAGATTCTGAAGGGCCCGCTCTCTGATAATGACTTCATAATGCTCTTTAAAATAGGCCTCCTCCGCAGACCCATAGGGAAGTTTTACGCTGTACTCTGCCAAAATATTGCAGACTCTGGAAAAATCCAAGTCAGTACAGTTTTGGCGTTTAATAATCAGATAATACTGGCGTGTTCCTGGCTTTTTGTACAAGGTATTAATACCTTCGTATATTCCCTGAACAGCTTTGGCTGCTTCACTGGCGCGGTCCAGACTTTCAAAGCGGAAGAGACGGCTGCTGCTTACCATTTTTTGGGCCTTGGCAGAGGAGGCATTGGCAGCAGGCGTATTTTCTTTTTGCCGCGCATCTTCTACTGTATCCGGTTCCAGATAGTTCAGAGAATTTTGAGCTCCCTCCAGAAATTCGCTGGTAAGCTGGGACAGGAGAGAAGTCTGGTTATCCTCTGCAAAGGGGGAAAATTTGGAAAAGCGGGTATCCAGTTCCTCCGGGTCCTCAATTTTTGTGATCACCAGCATAATGCTTTCATTGGATAAAGGAATGGCCTCCACCATAAGAGGAATATCCTCAGCTTCAAAGCCAACCTCATTAGAGGCTTTCTGAATCATCTCGCGGAACAGCTTCCTGGCTTTCTCTGTACCGTAGGCAAGTTCTGCCAGATTGATATTCCTTACACTTAAATCAAAGCTGGTTAAGGTGCATCGTATTTGGTTTTCGTTAATACGTTCTATTTTCATCGGATCACTTCCTGTTCTGTGTCATCTGTGGCGACGTCCATCTGACACTAGGTCAGAAGATAGACTTCTACAATTTAAATATACTACATTACAGGGGAAAATATCAATTATAAAGATGAAATTGTAAGAAAAAATTATGGAAGACTAATTTTTTGAAATATCGCTTCCCCATATATAGATGCTAAATCGACTATAGACAAGATGAGGCAATTAGGGTAAACTTGCCATGAGAGATGGTATTGCTACAAAGGAGGGGTGAGTCAGGAGCACCGTTTTATTTGGAAAATACCGCCTGTTGCATATCTTAGGAACCGGTCGGACAGGAACCGTATGGCTGGCAGAGCATTTGGGCCTGGAGGAATACAGGGCTGTCAAGTGTGTGTCCAGAAAGAATGGGGACTATGAAGCTTTTCGCAGGGAAGCCCTCATTTTAAAAGAACTGCGGCATCCTGGAATTCCTTTGATTTACGATTTAGAGGAAGACGACCAGTATTTCTATTTAATCGAAGAATACCTGAAAGGGGATTCTCTCTATACCCTGATTACACGTCAGGGTACTCTGCAGGAAGCAGACGCAGCCCGCTATGGTATGCAGATCTGCGGACTGGTAGAATACCTGCACTCAGCAGGTGAATACCCAATTCTATATTTGGATTTACAACCAAACAACCTGATAATCTGTGATGGAACTGTAAGGCTCATTGATTTTGATCACGCAGCAGAGAGCCCGGAGGCCAATGAAAGCCGTAAACGGTATGGAACCGTAGGATGCGCAGCTCCTGAACAATATACTTCTGACCAGATATTAGACCAAAGGACTGATATTTATGCCATTGGTGCAGTCCTCCGATTCATGACAGAAGGAACCCTAAGGGAGAGAGAAGAAAGCCAGGCAGATTTGACCGAAGCATTTATGCAGATTATCAGAAAATGTATGGACCCGGACAGAGAGAAGCGTTACAGCGCCGCCAAGGAAGCAGGACGTGCTTTGGAGCAGCTCTGTGTCAGAGGAGTGCCAGTGAAAAAAGAATCTAAGGAAATACCGTCTCTCAATGTAGTTTTGACAGGAAGCAGGCCCGGCGCCGGAGCTACCCATCTTGCCTTTGGCTTGTGCCGGTATCTTACAGCACAGGGGTATAAGGTATTATATGAAGAATGTAACCGTTCTCAGGCAGTGCATGCATTGGCACGGCTTGGTAGCCTGCGGCCTGACGCTTATGGAATTTATAATGTGCAACGGTGTTTTATGAAACCCTGGTATGGGCCCGCAGTTCGACTCAGAGAACCGGAAGGGTTTCAGATGGTATTAAAAGACTGCGGAACAGACTGGCAGCTGGCAAAGGCAGAAGCCAGAAAAGGAGGGGTGGCTTTGCTTGCGGTAGCGGCCGGAAGCCTGTGGGAGCAGGAAAAGGTGGTGGGAATGTCAGAAGCCCTGGAGGAGGAGCAGGAAGAAGGAATAAAAATGCTTTTGCTGCTTCGACATATGAACGGTGGACGTTTTAAGATGCTGGGACTTGAAGGCAGGATTAGAGGGCTGATTCGGAAACGGCCAGGGATGGAGGTTTTCGGAGTACCTGAGTTTGCAGACCCTTTTTGTCTGACAGAGGAGGCAAAGCAATGTTTGCAGACAGTCTGGGAAGCCGCTGCCGGCAACTCAGGAAGGAAAGGCGGGAGAACAGGCTGGGCAGAAAAAATCAGAGAAGGATGGGCGGCCTTTATAACCGCGGCAAAAAAGCCGTAAACCAATACAGGGTCATTGGAATTGTAGGAGCAGGACGGGGAACAGGAGTAACACACCTGGCCCTTTGGATGGCTAATTATCTGGCCAGCTCCCTTCAGCGCAGGACAGCGTTCATTGAATGGAATGGTCATGGAAGCCTTGGAAGGATAGAGGAAATTCTCAGCCGCACCTATGGAAGGAATGTAGAGTCACCAGATACAAGGTACACATTTTTTGGGGTTACGTACTACAAAAATGGGAACTCACATGTGCTGGCAGCCTGCATGGATGGCACTTATGATGAGATTATCATTGATTTTGGAGAAATGCGGCCATCTGTACGTGCGGAATGGCTCAGATGCACGGTGAAGATGGTAGCTGGATCTTTAAACGAATGGAAGCTGGGGGCATTTTTGGAGCTTTTAGCAGAGGAGGAGAACCGCAGAAGGGGGTGGATATATACGGCTGCCTTTGGCAGTGAGGACACCAGAAGAGAGATTGAGAAGCGGTTTCGGATTTCTTTGCTTCGGGTTCCGCTTTCAGTAGATGCCTTTTCAGTCGACAGAAGGGCTATGGAGTGGTTTGAACGAATTTTGTGAAGAAAAGCAAGGGGATAGGGCAAGGCTGCTTATAAGATATGTCACGATATGCCTCCTTGTAGGCAGCTGATGTCGGAGCCTGTAAGTAACCAGAGGATGAAAGTATGATGACAAAAAGCGAATATGCTGACAGCAAGAAGCGTCAGCAGGCCTTTATGAAAGCGCTAAGGCAGTATCAGGAAAAGGGAGGACGTATTCTGGTCGATGGAGAGGAGGCGGAAGAATCGGATTGGGAGCGGATATTTGAAATGGGGGAGGACGGGGGCTGCTATATGGGTGATTACATAGGCGCCTCTCCAGGATGCCTAGATGAAATTCATTTTAATAAGGTAAATTTGTGGGGGCCTTCCACCAACAAGAAAAGGAAATGATAAAATAAGGGGATAAAGCAAATGCGCTGCCATGAGTACCATCTCAGCCTGTGCAGCCAAAGCCGGCAGAGCGTTTGCCCCCATCAGCAAGCCAGGCGGACATAGGGCTTGTCGCCTGGCTTGCTATTATCAGAGGTAAATACCCAGCAGTTTTAAGGCTGTAAATAAATATGCTTTGCCGGATGGTTGCAGAGGGATGTGCCAGAAGAGATATGCTGGCCGTAACCAAATTGTAAATAATTAAATGCCCCATTCACTGTATTTTGTGATAGAATAAATACCATCAGATAATGACGGAGGAAAGAATGAGCAGAAGAAAAAAAGACCGAGGCTGCGGAATGATAGCGCTGGTTCTGCTGCTTTTTGTACTGGCAGGGGGAGTCGTCGGATTTGTATATGTAAAACGGTATATGCCAAGCAATGAACTGGCAGATAAAGAGAAGATATTCAGGATACAGGACGGTCGAGTGGCTTTGCTTTTAGATAATGAATTACAGGATGCCAGAGGGATTTACGAGGATGGTCAGGTCTATCTGCCGGTGAAGTGGGTTAATGAACATCTCAATCAGCGTTTTTACTGGGATGAGAGAGAGCGGCTTCTGGTATATACCCTGCCGGATACCATTGTATATGCAGATGAGAATGCCATGGGAGAGAAGGGCCCCTTGCTTAAGGTAACTTCAGAGGGGATGTTCCTGTCTTTGGGGTTGGTACTGAATTATACAGATATACGGACAGAGGCTTTTGTTACCAGCCAGATTAAGCGAGTGTTTGTAGATACCAGCTGGGAGCCCTATGAGACATCAGTGGTGAAAAAGGAGGGACGGCTCAGGGAAAAGGGAGGAATCAAAAGCCCCGTTATTACAGATGTGTATGCGGGGGATCAGGTGGATGTGCTGGAGTCTATGGATAAGTGGGCCAGAGTCAGAACCAAAGACGGTTATGTGGGATATTTGGAAAACCGCAGGCTGGAGGGAGCAGGAACAGTGACACCTGAAAGTCAATTTGAAGCGCCAGTATATACCAATCTGTCTATGGAGGAGAAGGTACGTCTGGGATTTCATATGGTAACAACAGAAGCTGCCAATGCCAATCTGGTCAATGTTGTAGAAAATACCAGGGATATGAATGTAATTGTGCCCACCTGGTTTAATGTAAAATCCAATGACGGAACCTATACCTCTCTGGCCAGTAAGGAATATGTAGATAAGGCCCATAATATGGGACTTAAGGTGTGGGCTATGGTGGAAAATGTCAGTACGGAGGAAAGCATTAAAAATCTGGATACAGAGGCGCTTATGTCCTCTACCAGTACCAGAAAAAAACTGATAGAAAATCTGATGAAGGAGGCAGACACCTACGGCTTTGACGGATTTAATCTGGATTTTGAAAGCTTTAAAGCGGAAGCAGGCCCTCACTATGTACAGTTTATCAGAGAATTGTCAGTATCCTGTAGGAAGAAAGGGCTGGTGCTGTCGGTGGACAATCCGGTTCCCTCTTCCTATTCCGCTCATTTTAACAGAAGAGAGCAGGGAATAGTAGCGGATTATGTGATTATTATGGGCTATGATGAGCACTACTCAGGCGGAGAGGCCGGCCCAGTATCCTCTATTTCGTTCGTAAAAAAAGCCATAGAAGATACGCTGAAGGAGGTACCAAAGGAGAAGGTAATCAATGCAGTTCCCTTTTATACCAGAGTATGGACGGTTTCGGGCGATACCACCACTTCCAGAGCTTATGGAATCCAGGAGGCTAAACAATGGGTGGAGGCGAATAATGTAGAGCTCACTTGGGATGATGAGTTGGGGCTTTACCGCGGAGGGCTGGACGGCAACGATGGAAAGCAGTATATCTGGATGGAGGAGGAGGAGTCCATGAGTCTTAAGATCAAGGCTGTCAGGGATGCGGATCTGGCAGGAGTTGCCTGCTGGAGACTTGGGTTTGAACCCACGGATATCTGGGATATTATCTCCACTGTAAAATAGTTGGATTTTTCAAGGCAGCAGACATCAAGCGATCGGGCTGCCAAACAATGGAAATCCCTGTACAGCCTGAATTTAACGGGCTTTCATCCCGGACATGGCAGGGATTCGCAAGCAAAATAATTGATCATCAAAAGGACACAAGAGGGGGAATAGGCTTTTTGGATGTAAAAATGCCTGGAAACCTCGATTTTACAAGGCTTACATCAATATAGAGAGTCCAAAACTTGACACTACCAAACTAAGAGCAGAGGGAAAAGCATGATAAGATGGAACAGGAGTGTAGGCGCAATCTTAGCGGCAGTCTGGTGCTGGATGATGGCAGGTTGCAGCGTCCAGACAGGGGGAGAATCTCAATGCCTGTCCTTCAAGGAACCAGTCACTGAAACCCTGACTGAACCGGAAACTCTAAAGCCTACCCAGCCAGCTCCTTCGGAGATAGAGCCATTTTCTGGAGGGAAGAAGGTTAAGGCGGAACCCTTAGAGGGAGGGAAGCGGATCGTGATTATGACAGATATTCATTATCTTGCAGCCTCTCTTACTGATAAAGGGGACATGTTCCAGGCTATGGTAGACCATGGGGATGGAAAGCTGACCAACTATGTGCGGGAAATTACAGATGCGGCATTGGAGGAGATACAGCTTCTTAGCCCTGATGTTCTGGTTATTAGCGGGGATTTGACCCTTCAGGGAGAAAAACTAAGTCATGTGGAGCTGGCTAAGAAGCTGGAGGAAGTGGAGAAGGCTGGAATTACAGTAGCAGTGATTCCTGGTAACCACGATATAAATAATCATAGTGCAGCCGCCTATTCCGGAATAGACCGATATCCGGCAGAGCCTACGTCACCGGAAGATTTTGAAAGGATATACAAGGATTTCGGATATGAGGAGGCTTATAGCAGAGACAGCAAATCTCTCAGCTATAGCTACGATTTAGGACCGTCTATGCGGCTCTTAATGTTGGATACATGCCAGTATACTCCCAGGAGCCGGGTAGGAGGAATGATTAAAACAGAGACCTATCAGTGGATTGAGAAGCAGCTTGAAGAAGCCAGAGACCAGGGAGTTATCCTGCTGCCTGTGGCTCATCACAATTTGCTGGATCAGAGCAAGGTTTATGTAGATGATTGTACCATCGAGCATAGCAGTGAGCTCATCGACATGCTGGAGGGGGATAATATATCATTGTTTTTAAGCGGTCACCTTCATGTACAGCATTTTATGCAAAACAACGATATAGGTATTTATGAAATTGTAACCAGCTCCTTGTCTACGCCTCCATGCCAATACGGAGTGCTGGAGTATATGGAGGATGAGACATTTGCCTACAATACAAATAAGGTAAATATAGAAAAATGGGCCAAGAAGCGCCAAATAAGGGATAAGAACCTAATTAATTTTAATACATACAGTCTTTCCACTCTGAATCGTATTTTTTATAATCAGTCCTATGACGCTATGAAAGATTCCAGAGAGGAGGAAGCAGGAGAGATTTTCGTACAGTTGACAGAGAAAGAGAAGCAGCAGATGTCCAAGGCCTATGCAGATATGAATGAAGCTTGCTATGGAGGAAGGGCTTTTGAGGTGGTGGAGGAGGTGGTAAAGCAGCCAGGATATAGGTTGTGGCAGGAGTACTGCTACCCCATTATTCCCTATGAATATCTGGAATATATTGTAGAAGACGCAGTGATGGATTATAATCATCTGACCGTAGACTGAAACCAGGTTCATTTTCCAGAGAAGGGGTGAATATACTGGATTAAAGGTTATTAGGGAGCGTCCATTGATGAAGCAATCAGCATGGCAGACCATTATGGGGATAGTGCTGCTTGGTATCGTGGCATTAATATCTTGGCAGACAGGAACACTGGTAACGGTTCAGACCCAGGGAGCAAAGGCGGATCGGAAGCAACCGGTGGTAGTCATAGACGCGGGACATGGGGGGAACGATCCAGGCAAAGTAGGAATCGACGGACAGCTGGAAAAGGATATTAATCTGAAAATCGCTAAACGGTTGAAGGCGTACCTGGAAGCCTCCGATGTAAAGGTGATTCTCACCCGGGATAGAGATGTGGGACTTCACGGCTCCGGCGGTAGCTATAAAAAAATGGCAGATATGAGAAAACGGTGTGATATTATAACGGAAGCTGCCCCGGATCTGGTGGTGAGTATCCACCAGAACAGCTATCATGAGGAGTATGTGTCAGGAGGTCAGGTATTTTATTATAAGAACTCGCAGAAGGGGAAATTACTTGCGGAGCTATTGCAGAAACGCTTTGATTATGTTATGGGAGATGCCAACAGGAGGATGGCCAAGTCCAATGACAATTATTACCTTCTCCTTCATGTGAAGGAGCCTATTGTAATAGTCGAGTGCGGATTTTTAAGCAATTATAAGGAAGCGGCGCAGCTGGAACAAGAGGATTACCAGGATAAATTGGCTTGGACCATACATATTGGGATTATGGAGTATTTAAATACAGTCACCCAAATAAACCAGACAATTCAAAAGAACTAAGGGACTCTTGGACTGGTTCATGACATATCCTATTCGCAATACGTCTTAGCCGTTGGATATTGTGATCGATATTCATGTCTGGTCTGATTTTATGTATACTGATATAACTCCAGGATAATTCGTAATAAAGAAATATATCTTGAATATATAGTATTTCGATTATAATGTTTCGGCTGCAAGTGGGCATACTGTTGATGTGTAAAAAATACTGTTACCAATACAAGAAAAGCAATTTAAGGAAGGATCTGGAGAAATAAACAAAATGAGTTATTGCAAATATTCCAGAAAAGCGTGCTCTATATCTCTATATTCTGAAACAGTTGTTGCCGAGTAAAAAAATTACTGTAGAACTTATTGAAACAGCTTTAGGAGCCGAGCAATACCGTTCCTAATTTTACACCAGTTTTCCGATAAAAAAGGAACTGGTAACAAATAAAAAAAGCGCGAGACGGGATTCGAACTCTCCCAATGTCGGGAAAGCTAATAAAATCAAGGAGGAACGCATACTGTCTAACGTGTGTCTACAGGCTGTCTACAACTTAGAAATCGGAGAGGAAAGCTGTCAAGGGGTCTGCGGAGCAGATACATTTTACCCCTTTACTGCTTGTTATAGAGGTTGATAATGTTTCAAAATTGTAAAGGAGGTTGATAGAACAGTTTTTCTCTATCAACCTCTTGTTTATTTTCTTATCTTTTATCGTTTAAAAATACTGACTGTGTTATCGTTTTTTTGCCAGCGAGTTGGCGTACCATCCCATATGGTAGATGCTGAAGTTGCTCCTTTTACTTTAAGTGTATCTCCTTCAATACGTAGTTCACAAATATACTGCTGTAAGTCTGCGCCGTCATTATATAACTCAGAATAGATATCTGAATCACTTAACTTACCAGATTCAAATATATAGGAATCCCCATCTTTTTTAAGTATTGCTTCTGAACCTTGAACCTCTGCTCCCCAAATCTCTGCTTTTACTGTATTTTGGTCAATTTCAGTTAAAATATAATATTCTACAGTTGCGTCCGCTTCTTCTGGTTTCCACTCTATAAAATCGCCATTATAGTAAAAACCTATATGGGTATATTTCCCATCTATATTTGAAGTTTCATTATTAGGCGTTTGTTCCGTGACTTTTGTTTCAACTTGTCCATTGTTTACCCATGCTCCATCAGCATTTACATTAAATCCATCCGGCGTCACAGTATTTGTCAGTAACCAACCATTCGTATCGAAGTAATAGCACTCTGCTATCCCATCATTATTCCCATCAATCCATTGCCAGCCGTTATTTGCGTATGTACCGTCTCCGTTATCATACCACCAGTTGTTTTGATTCTCTCCTTTTCCAGTGCTCCATGTTCCGGCAAAAACATTTGTCGCCATTACTGCTGATAAAATTGCGGTAACAACTGCAAACTTCGTGAATTTCATTTTGAAATCCTCCTTTTATTTTATTGTTTCTTTAAGATACATATTACCACACTTTTTAAATATACGCAACAGCGTATACGATATTGCGTATAAAATTATATCCTTTTTATAACTAAAACAGAAAGGATATAATAAAATGAATGTAAAAGACGCAACTGCAAAAAGAATTGAACTACTCTGTAAAGAAAGAGGTATAGCATATAATGAGCTTGCAAATATATGCGGTCTAACACCATCTACTGTTTATAGTATCTTTGATTCAAGACGAAAGAATATTACTTTATCCACAATTAAAAAAATATGTGATGGCTTTGAGATTACATTGGGAGAATTCTTCACCCACCCCCTTTTTGACGCATTAGAACAGGAAATTCGATAAGTTACTAATGATTTTTGAGGGGATATTGATAGATAATATTGATAGATTTTTTAAATAGTTCTTGCTTTTATACTGAAAATGTGCTAATATAGACCTATTAAACAGTGAGGTGATTATATTTGTAAAATTTAAATTTAATTAACAGCAGATGATTTTTTCCTGCATATATGCTTGCGCGCCTATTGGCCCGTGGAAATTGTTGGTTCGATTTATTCGAATTTAGCGTTGATTCAGTTAAATCAACGAAGTTTTCCAGCGGGGATAATAGGTTTTTTTGTTTCCCTGTGGATTTTAAATATATGAAAAATATGAAAGTCACAGAAAGGAAGCAAATAATGGCAAAAAGCAACTATAAAAATAGAATGGCAGAAAGCATTTACAAGAACCGAGCCTATGAAATAGGCAATACGTTGGCTCATTTAAGGCAGGAAAAAAATCTTAGCATTCGTCAACTTGTTGCTCAACTAACCAGCGGGCGAAAAAACGACATAAGCGTCACTTTGTCAGAATCGCAGTATAAACGGATTGAAAATGCTGAATGCTTTATGAGCGCGGAGATTTTAATGGCTTGCTGCCAATTTTACGGGGTCACGGCTGACTATATTTTATTCGGCAACACTGATAGTACGGAATATACTCTCAGCCAATCAGACGCACAAATAATATGTTCCTATTTGAAATGGCAGATTGAATCCATTAAGAAAAAAAGTACCATCTAAAGTAACAGCCTTGCATTTGTTGCAAGGCTGTTTTTATGGTCTAAAATAGTCCAAAAGCATTGATACTAAAGTCCTCAAAATTGGTATGATAACATCATCAAATCAACATGACGCGCGACATGATGACATAAACAAATTAAAACAAAAAAGGAGAATTGATATGCAAGTTACAGCAAAAGTACTTCTCTTGGGGAAAGTCCAGAAACTCTGGAAAGACGCCAACGGAAATTCACACACAGCCTTTGTCGGAAATATTGTTCAGAACAACGGGGAAATTATTGATACGCTCCGGCTGACGCAAGAGCAATATAATATGTTGGAAGTCAATCAATCATATATTGTCAACGCAGACTTTGGCGTAGGTAAAAACGGCGGATATTTACGGGTGGTAGATATTACCCCGTCCAAAGCCTAAAGAAATCAAATGCCCTCGCCAATGGCGGGGGCAGAAAGGAAAACTTATGTTTAAGAAATTACAGGAATTGTATCATTCAGCTAATGAATCTATTAAAAAGGCTGCAAAGAAAACCCAGTCCGCACTTCAGGATAAGAATTCCATTCAGAAGTTAGGTACTATTATCATCGTCCTACTGTTAATAGCCGCCGTTCTAGGACTGACTGGTTTTCTGTTTCTCTCGGTTTACCGCTTTATTGACAACCACATGGGCGAATTAGCGATTATTGGTATTTCTATTGCTATGTTTTTCGCATGGATTCAGTCCGGTAGGGAACAGAGAGAAGCAAAACGGCGCAAGGTTCTTGAAGAGAAGTACAAGGCTTTAATGCCAAAAGCAAATGCTGTTTATGAAAAGGTGGGCGGCTTTATGGGTGATATTTTACGGGATAAAAGCCTTGCGTCCTTGATTAACCTCGCAAATCCATCGAACCTTTCCAATATTATTATGGAAAACCCAGCACAACGGATACAGATTAAGCCGGACGGCACCGGCTATCTGCTGACATATCGTGCCAACAAATTGTCAATTACCAACTTAATCCCGGAGCATATATTGACTATCCGGGATGTATTGCAGGGAGCCATTAACCAGAGGATTACATCCTATGGAATCAATGGATTGTGTCCGCCAAAGCAGAATACGTTTCTTCATGTAATGGGAGAACCATCAGACTGTCATACGTATGTTACGTTCTGTCTTGATTATGATGAGGAGAAAATTAACGATTCTTATAGCGCAGCACCGGTATTCAGTACGTTCAACGATAGCACCTATGGGTATTGATATTGAAATTCCTATTGTACTTGATGATTCTTTTTGCCTATTAAATTTGCGCAAAGAAATCATCTGGAAGCCAGAACGCACTCCACATATTATCGTAGTGGGTGCAACAGGTTCAGGCAAGACATATTTATGCAAACTAATTTTAGGGAAAATATCCAGATATTGCTCAGATAGCGAACTGATTGTATGCGATATGAAAGCCGATAACGACTATTCGTTTTTGCAGAAAGCCGATAATTATTACCGATTCATGGACTGTGCGGATGGCTTAAAGAAAATCAGCAACATGCTCTCAGAACGACAGCAGGGAAACTCTGACCGGCATTTTACTATACTATATTTTGATGAATGGGCTTCGTTCATCAGTTCTTTAAGTACCGACAAAAAAGCCGCCGCAAATGCCATGCAAGACCTATCAAGGCTTCTGATGATGGGGCGCAGTTTTAACCTGCAAGTTATCATTAGTCAGCAAAGGGCAGATGCCAGCACTTTTGGAACCGCCAGAGACAACTTCAATCTTGCTATCGGTCTTGGAAACATGTCCAAGGAAAGTCAGCAAATGTTATTCTCTGACTTCCGTTCTGAAATGCTCCCAGACCGCATTAGAGGAACCGGCTACATGCTTTCCAATGGCTCTGATTTCCATGCTATCCGTGTTCCTGCAATTAACCGCATGGACTTACTGGAATCGGATATTATCGCAGGAGTAACACGCTATGAAGCGTCCAGATCGCCGTGCGAAGCGTAAGGCGTTCTGGACGTGGAGCAGGGGCAATCCCCTGCTCCCATGCCGAAGTTGTTAGTATTACCACAACTTCGGTGTCAGTGTCAAAATTACAAAAAATCCTTTAAAATCAATGGTTCCGGCATACCCCCGATTGTGTCGGCTCTGTGCCGGAACATAGAAAGGAAATATCATGACAACCAAAAAGAAAAATACCACTAATAATCGGCGTAGCCGAAAGTACCAATTAACATTTAACAACCCAGAGAAGCACAAGAACTGTTCCCATCAGGCGATTAAAGAAAAGCTGTCAAGCTGGGAGAATATTATTTACTGGTGTATGTGTGATGAGATCGCAAAAGCCCCGCATACCCACCTGTTTGCACAATTTAAGAATCCGGTTTATTTTTCCAGCATAAAGAAGGCTTTTCCATCTGCCCATATCGAGGAAGCGCAAGGAACGGCAGAAGAAAACCGGGCATATATCCGCAAAGAGGGCAAGTGGGAAGATACGGAAAAGGGAACCACAAATTTAAAGGATACCTTTGAGGAATGGGGAACCATGCCACAAACGGGACAGGGGCGAAGAAGCGATTTAGCCAACTTATACCAGATGATTAAGGACGGCTATTCGAATGTAGAGATTCTGGAAATTAATCCTGACAACCTGCTGAACCTACAGCACATTGATAAGGCACGTTTAGAGATACTTTCCAGCCGCTACAAGGCAGAACGGCGCATGAACCTATTAGTAACCTATGTGAGCGGTGCAACCGGCTTTGGAAAGTCCAGATATATCCTTGATAATCACGGCGATTCCAATGTATACCGGGTAACGGATTATAAGCACCCATTCGACACCTATTCCGGGGAAGATGTGATAGTTTTTGAAGAATTTAGAAGTGATTTACCAATAGGCAATATGCTGAACTATCTTGACATTTACCCTCTGCAACTCCCTGCAAGGTACAACAACCGGCAGGCCTGCTATAACTTCGTGTATGTCGTTTCTAACTGGAAGTTAGAAGACCAGTATCATAATATCCGCTTGGAGCAGACAGTGACATGGAATGCCCTTATGCGGCGTATTCATAAGGTTAGGATATACACGGCTCCCGGTGAATGGCAGGAATATGACACTACTGATTATCTGCATGGATTCCAGCCGGTTGACAGGGCAGATACACCATTTAACAATTAAATCTGACAGGCGTTGGGACTTCACA
>NZ_VUMD01000007.1 GCF_009696375.1 Clostridium porci | reverse complement strand
TTAGGGCTTAGTAGGTAAAAGATGTTGCGCTTGGCGAACCGATTTCGATGAGTCTTTAGACTCCGGTGCCGGTAACAGACCCTTATAGGGTCAAAGCAAGCCACCGGCTAAGCCGGTGGTCTTGACTTCAGAGAGGCCGGCTTTTGTCCAATTTGCTATGGCATATCCAGGTTGCGGCAGATATTAACACATGGTTCCTGTACCCAAGAGGAGATAAAAGACGCTGTTTTTACGCAATAAATTTTGAGAATGAATGCAAACAGGGAGAAGGGCTTTTCAGGCACCTGAATCAGGAGAACCTAAAAAGGAATCTTCGGACACTGGAAAAATGAGAGTAAACAGACTGGTAGATGGAAGGGCAGAGCCAAAGGAACATTTAAGTCGTCGGAAAATTTCTATATAAGAAGCTTAATTAAAACAACTCTTTCACCCTGATTAAAAAAACGGGAAAACGTCCTAATTTTATGTTGAAAACGTTACTTACAGATGATATAATCGTTTAAACTGAGAGTGGAAGAAAGCCGTTTCAGACAATTAAATATGATATAAAGGCAGGTAGAGATTATGAATACTCTTCCTAAGGATCCGGTTATTTTATTAAGCTACGTCAATACTCAGCTCCGTGACAATTATAGCTCCCTGGAAGAAATGTGCCGTGCGCTGGATATGGATAAATCCAGCATTATAGTTATCTTGTCCGGCATTGGTTACAAGTACGAGCCGGCTCAGAATCGTTTCTGTTAAATAAACTATATATAGATATAAAAAGGCCGGCTTTGTCTGAACTATGTCAGATGAAGCCGGTTTTTCGTACAGAACATGGAACCGTCGGAGAGGAGATCGTATGCCAAGATACAGATATAAGGCGAAAACCATAGAAGGAAAGGCTGTAAGAGGAACTAAAGAGGCAGCGGAGCCCAGGTATCTTCTTGCGTGCTTGAAGGAGAAGGGACTTTATTGCTATGAATACCATATCGAGAATATGGAGCAGTCCTTTCGTCCGCCTGTCTTAAGAAGAAAGGCGCTTCCACCCTTCTGCAAACAGCTCTCTGCTATGCTGGGGGCAGGGGTTGCCCTTTCAAAGGCGTTGGAAGTGAGCCATGAAGCAACTGAGGATAAAGCTTTAAAAGAGATTCTTCTGTGTCTGATAGAGCACATTCATAAAGGTATGACGCTTTCAGAGGCAATGGAATGTATGGAAGGTGTATTTCCTAATCTGTTGGTATATATGGTAAGCACCGGTGAGTCCAGCGGCAGACTGGATGAAATTCTGGGAAGAATGGCAGAGTATTACAGAAGGGAGGAGGAGCTGCGCGGGAAGGTTCGCATAGCTATGATCTATCCTGTGATTTTGCTTGGTGTAACCATAGGGGCTGCCATTTTTATGCTGACCACTGTGCTGCCTCAGTTTGCGTCTATGCTTGAGGAACAGGAGCTTCCCCTTCTTACCTGTGTGATGATGGGAGTCAGCTTCAGCCTTCGCAGCCATGGTGCGCTTTATTGTCTGCTTCTGCTCATTCTTCTGGCCATGGTTATGGGAGCTCTTACAATGCCGTACATCCGGCTGAGAGCAGACAGGGCCCTTTTCCGCCTTCCCATTGTGGGAAACCTGTTAAGAACCATTGATACCTCCCGGTTTTCTTCTGCTTTTGCGGTTCTTTACGGAAGCGGCATTGGAATTTTGGAAGCCATTCATACCACAGGGAAGGTAATGGGAAATTCCTATGTAGAGCAGTGTTTGGAGGAGGCAGGGGAGAATTTGAAGAAGGGGGAGATGCTTTCACAGGCACTGAAGCGTCTGGATCTCTTTCACCCGGTTCTTATTTCCATGGTAGTGGCAGGAGAGGAGTCTGGCTCTTTGGAAGAGGTACTTGAAGATGCGGGAGGATACTATGAAGGGGAGGCGGCAAGAGCCATCGGACAGATGATCGCATTGCTGGAGCCAGTGATGATATTGGTTATGGCTCTGATTGTGGGAAGCATTGTTATGGCAATCATGATGCCTGTGTTTACTATGTACACATCTATGCTGTAAGGGGAAGTCTATGAGGCATTACATATATTTGGAAGAACACAGAATGGCATATGCAAGCGGAAAGCCACGGTTTGCAGGAGAAGGGGAGAAGGCTGCAGCTGTTTTGGCTAAATCCAGGCTCTGGGAGACAAGAGGCGCTTCTTTGGACAGCGACTTAAAAAAGCTGGCAGAATATTATGGACTGTCTGGAAAGAGAGTGACATTGGTGCTGGGACTGGATCTTTCCTTTTTGGGAGTGGTTCTTCCAAGAGGAAGCCGGTTTGTGGCGGAGCGGATGGCGCTGAATCAGCTGGATATAAAGGCTGGGAGTTTGCAGGAGGCTGCGGCTGCCATTGATATCCGGCACAGCAGAGTCAGAGATAAAGTTTATGCTTCCATGTTTTATATGGAAGGGAAAAGGCTTACAGAGTATAAAAATGCCGTAGCGGCAGCGGGTATGGCATGCAGCCATGTCCTTGCAGTTCCGGACTGTATGGCCCTTGCTGCTAAAGAGCTGTGGAAAGAGCGATCTCACCTCATAGTAGATGTGGGGGAGGATCAGCTGGGACTTTATCTTGTATCCAGAGGACATTGCCTGGCATTTACAACAACCCATTTAAAGGCTCCTCACTTTTTCCATGCAAAAGGGGAGGCGCTGCTGTACCAGGAGATTGCGGAACAGGCTGAGCAGCTATTTAAGCAGGCCTCTGAATATGACCCTAAAAATTCGGACTGCTTCAGACCAGAATGCACGGTGCTGCTTGGAAACTGCCTGCCCTTCCCGGATAAAGGAGCCGCCAGCCTGGAGCAGCTTCTTAGGCTTCCATGCTTTGCCCGGATTCTGGAGACAGGTGCAGGCAAAGATGGAGAGCTCTGGGGAGAGTCCGCCTTACCGCCGGGACTTCTGGCAGCCTGCATGACAGACTGTTTTTTGAGAAAACGAAAACCTGTGAAAGTGAAGGAAAGCAACAGGAGAAGCGAAGCCTCTGTAATGGGAGGAATCTGCGGAATATTGTCTAAAGGCTGGATGGTATTTTTGCTTATAAATGCAGCTGCGGCATTGGGCGTTGGTATTTGGGCAAGGGCTGCGGATCGGGAGGCTAAGGAACAGCTAAAAGAGAGCAGGTCTGTTCTTATGGAGCCTGAATACAAAAAGAAATATCAGGAAGCGGCTGATATGGAAAAGGCCCTGGGGAGGCTGGCTGCCAGGCAAGAGGCCTGGAATGTGATAATGGAGGATACGGCAAGGGAGAATCTGCTGAGTATGGATGCTTTCCAGGCTTTTATCAGCTCCATGGAACCAGATATGGAGGTGGAATCCATTGCTTTTGAGGGCTCCAATGGAATCCTTTCCATAGTCATATCTATGAGCGACAGGGGGCAAATTCCGCTTTATGTGGAGCGGGTAAAGGAGACAGGTGTATTTCCATATGTAAGTCACAGCCTGTGGGAACAAAAAGAGGAGGATGGAATGCCGGAGAGGTTCTTAGTGGTGGTAAACGCTTCCCTTGCAGAGGGAGGGACGGATGAAGCTAACTAAAAGAGAACACTTGCTTTTGAGATTGCTCCTTCTTGTATTAATATGGGGCCTGGCTTTTCGCTTTTTATTTGCTCCAAGCTACGGCTCCCTGATCTATACCAGACAGATTCTGGAGGAAGTGAAGCAGGAAAAGGCAGAGAAGGATTTATATTTGGAGCGCTATCCAGACTTTGAAGCCCAGTGGAGGGAAGGGAAAAGCAGAGAAGGTCAGGAGAGCTTCTTTTACCAGGACATAGAGGATGTATTCATAGACAGAAAGCTTCAGGCCATAGCAGAGAAAGCAGGGTTACAGATCCGGCGTATGAGCATTGAAGAGCCCAGCCCCATGGAGCGGCCAAAAGCAGAAGCAGAACACCTTAAGGAGTTACCTCTGATGGAACGGAAGGTGACTATGGAGGTAGAGAGTCAGGATGAGAGAGGTATGATGGAGTTTGCAGATGGGATGCATCAGGAGGGCAGAAGCCTTGTAATCAGCTATATGGACATAAAGAGAGAGTCTAAGACAGCTACGGTCAGCCAGGCGGGACAGGCCGGTATGAAAGGAATTGTGGAGGTCAAGTTTTATTATGAGAAAACCAAATAGGAAACGGGGCGGCTTTACGCTGATTGAAGTAATTGCTGCAACGGTTCTGCTGGTGATAACGGCTTCGGGCTTCATGGCAATGACAGCGACTAATGTAAAGCTCTTAGTGAAGGAAAACCGAATGGAACGCTCTAATTATGAGCTCAGCTCTCGGGCCTGCTCTGGACAGGGAGAGCCTGCGGGAGAGACATTGACGGTGATATTTAACACAGATGATGGCAGAAGCAAAGACGTGGAAGAGATATTTGAAAAATACAGTGTCAGCGAAGCATGGGGGGATATGGAAAACTCTATGGACTTTTACAGGCACGGACTGAGGTGAGTATATTGAGGAACAGAAAAAAGCTTGGAACTGCGGGCGGCTTTACTCTGCTGGAGACATTGCTGGCTTTATCCATTGCAGCTATGGCAGCCGTATTTTTTGGAAGTTTTCTGATTCCTCAGATGGAGCTTTACTATAATTATGACCGAAGATCTCAGGTTAAGGCTATGTGCGGTGAGGCCTATCTGAAGATGGAGGAAATTCTGCGGTATGGCTATATGTACGCTTACAATCCGTCAAAACCGGAGGAGCTGCTATATTTTACACGGGAGGAGGGACCAGCAGTCCATAAGGAGAGGAAGGATAAATGGAAGGAGCTTCCTGCCTGCGCTTCCTGGCCCAGCCTATCTGCTGAGGATCTGGATATTAGATCCTTTGGAGGGATGAGCCTTGAGCTGGATTTTGGCGGAACCACAGCGCGGGAGGTGAAGGTGAGGATAGAGGCGGTAAGAGATGATGTGGTTATATACGAGGAGGAGGCCACCATTGGATCGCTTTACGGGTATGATATGTCGAAAGGGAGTATTTCATGAAGCTGGAGGGAGGGAGAAAGAGAGGGGGACTTGGCTCCCGCGGAAGCAGTATGGTATATGTAATGTTTCTGGTGGCCCTGCTGTCCATATTTTCCTGCGGCTATATGGCTGCTTCCAGCTATAATATGAAGGCGGCTATCGCTTCCAACCATTATATGGAAGCCCAGCTTACGGCTAAAACCATTCACACCTCATTCTGCGAGGCTGTAAGCAGCGGTCATTCTCCGGCTATGAATTATCTGTGGGAGCTGTTTGAGGAAGACATGGAGCGGGTTCGTCAGGAATATGATAAGATAATGGAGGAGGAAGCGGCTGAGGAGGATGGACTGGAGACGGAGAGGGCCGCAGAGAAGGATGAAGAGAAAGATAGGGAGCCGGAGGATGAAGACTCCTTTGAGCGATATCTGAGACAAGCCCTGGGGCACAAGGAATATGCAATCCGCGGCGCTTCCTCTGGCGAGGATGAGAACGCCCCGAAGCTGGAAATTATATTAAAGACAAAGCCTTTAGAGGAGACGGCCTATGTCCATACTAAGGTCACATGCAACGGCTACCACTTCTCTATGAAAGCGGATATTGTATTTGATAACAGCGATGGGGCGGTGATTGCTCCGGTAAGAAGCAGAAGCCGGGCTTTTTGGAAGGCTGGAAAGGTGTATCTGGAGGGTAATGGAGTTTACCGCTATTATGAGGATGAGGATTCTCGGAGCCAGTGATTGGAGGAGAAAGACAATGCCTGGTAAAATACCAATCGAGGAATTGCTAATTGATTATGGATATCTGACCAGAAGCCAGCTGGAGCGGGCGCTGCAAGTTGCCAGGAACAGTGAGGCGGGGGTGGAGGAGACTCTGCTGTATCTGGGATATGTGACAGAAGCTGCCCTGTTGGAATGTTCAGGCATTCGTGAACATATTCCGGTAATCGGGCTGGATGGATACAGGATAGATGAAAAAGCGGCTGCCATGCTCCCGGCAGCCTTTGCCAGGATGAACCGGATTATACCCATAGACCTTGAGGATGATAGACTGGTAGTGGCATCTCCCTATCCTTTCCATCCAGATGTGATGGACGAGACAGCCACTATTTCAGGTATGGAGGTGAAACCGGTACTGGCTCTCAAACTGGAGGTGGATCGTGCCATAGAGAAAGCATACGGAAGAGATGGAGAGCTGCAAGGGGACAAAGGCTCAGGATATGCTTTCGGCTATATAACGGATAACCAGGGTGAGAAAGCCTTTAGGGAGCGGGTGGAGAGCACACCTGTAGTGCGGCTGGTAAATTCCATCATTGAGGATGCCTATGTTAAAAATGCAAGTGATATCCATGTGGAGCCGGGAAAGAACCAGCTGCTTATCCGTGTTAGGATTAACGGCGATCTGATTCTTCACAGCACCCTGGCCATGGAGGTTCATAAGCCGATGGTTACAAGACTGAAGCTTATGTCTGGTATGGATATTGCAGAAAAGAGACTGCCCCAGGACGGAAAATACCGCTATGAGAGGGGAGCTGTCTCCACAGATTTGCGGATTTCAACCCTTCCCTCTATTTTTGGAGAGAAGGTGGTGATTCGTCTTCTGGGAAATGATCGTGATAATTTTCTGATGGACATCCGGCGTTTGGGGATGGAAGAGGATCAGCGGGAGGTATTTGAGAAGATTCTGAGGGCTCCTCATGGTATGGTGCTGGTGACAGGACCTACAGGCAGTGGAAAGACGACCACCCTGTATGCAATGCTAAGCCGCATTGTGAAAAAGAAGGTCAATGTAGTAACGGTGGAGGACCCTGTAGAGAAGATAATAGAGGGGATGACTCAGGTTCAGATCAATCCTAAGTCAGGCCTGACCTTTGCCGCTGCCCTTCGTTCCATACTTCGCCAGGACCCGGATGTTATTATGGTGGGAGAAATGCGTGATGAAGAAACCGTTTCTATAGGTGTAAGAGCCGCTATTACAGGTCATCAGGTGCTGTCAACGCTTCATACCAGTGATTGTGCCTCCACCATCAGCCGGTTAAGAAATATGAGAGTACCCTCCTACATAGCCGCGGCTTCTCTTTCCGGTATTATAGCACAGCGCCTGATAAAGGTATTGTGTCCAGCCTGCCGTATGTCCTATATACCGGATGGAAAGGAGAGGGCGCTTTTGACGTACCTGGATGTCCAGGAGGTAGAGCGGCTTTGGAAGCCGGTGGGCTGTCCAGCCTGTAACCACACAGGATACAGCGGGAGGAAGGCGGTCTATGAGATAATGGCTATGGATGATACTCTAAAAAATATGATACTGGATAATACGCCTCCCTATGAGATACGGAGCCGCCAGAAAAGGAGAGGCTTTCAATCTCTAAGAGATTTTGCTCTTATGAGGGCAGTTAGGGGAGAGACCAGTTTGGAAGAAGCTGAAAAAATTATTTATTCGGTAGAGTAAGGATATAAATACAACAGAAATGAGGAAGCATAATATGAGAGCACTGGTGACAAGGAGCAAGAAAAACGCCATAGAAGGCTTTACTCTGGTAGAGCTAATTTGCGTCATAGCCATTATGGGAATTTTGACTGCCATCGCAGTTCCATCCTATCAAGGGATACAGGACAAATCTGCCCGGCAGGTAGCAATTTCCAATGCCAGATCCAATTATACACTGGGCAGGGCTCAGCAGGAAATGCTGGAGGCAGGCGTGATCAAGAAATCGGAGACCAAGGATTATAATTATGATGCTAAGCAAGACTGCGCCCACTGGGAAGGAAAGGTAAAGGGCAAGATCTATCGGGCGATTTACCCCGGCAAAAGTGGGGAAGGAGAGATTGAGACTGGCGAATGATGACAAGCCATGGTAAAATAGGCTGTAGGCAGACGGAGTGATCCAAATGAAGAGATGTAAAGGCAGGGATTGGAGAAGAGGCGGTTTTACTATGATAGAGCTGGTGTCGGTGATCGCTATCCTTTCCATCCTGATGGCAGTTGCTGTTCCCCAGATGATAAGCTATACATGGGCCGCCCAAAGGGTATCGGCAACGACGGAAGCACAGGTCGTGGCGGACGCGGTGCAGCGGTACTTTTATGATAAGAAAGAGGAGGGCTCCCTTGGCCCGAAAACGGTGTGGAAGCTGATGAACTTGGATATAAATGGAGCTGATAATCTGATTAAGGATTACATTGCCGGAGGACACCAGGAAGCAAGAATCGTGTCGGTCAGCGCAGATATTACCAGCGGTCAGTTAAAGAGCCTTGTATATGAGACAAAATACTGCAGAGTTAGTATTACAATCGACGAGGATGGGAACAGAACACTGACGGATGAGATAATAAACTAGAGGAGCCGGAAGGCCGGTGAGAGAGGACGATGTATGGAGTTAATCTGGAATGGGATACTAACCACATGGGAATGGCTGATGGAGCATCTGCTTTATATTAATCTGCTGCTGTCAGTGGTGATTATATTCTTTCAGCGAAGAGACCCAAAAACGGTATGGACCTGGCTGCTGGCCTTAAACTTTATTCCCATGTTTGGAATCCTGTTTTACCTGCTGTTTGGCCAGGATTTAAAAAAGAGCCGTATGTTCCGTGTAAAGGAGGTGGGAGACCGCCTGCAGCTGCCGGTAAAGAGCCAGGAGGAGATGATTCGTTCCGCTGAAATGCCTGAGGAGCAGATGGATCCCTTATTCAGAGATTTTAAAAGTCTGATTCTTTATAATCTGGAAACCTCCGGCTCCGTTCTCACAGTCAACAACAGGGTTCAGGTATTTACAGACGGCAAAGCCAAATTTGAGGCTCTAAGGCAGGAGCTTCAGAAGGCCAGAGAGTTCATCCATATCCAATACTATATTATTAAAAATGACGAGCTTTTTGATTCCATTGTTCCTATTCTTTTGGAAAAGGTTAAGGAGGGGGTGGAGGTCAGGATTCTCTATGACGGAATGGGAGGCAGATTTATGCCGGCTAGGCGGTGGGAGCAAATGCGGGCTGCCGGCATCAAGGTGGGAGTATTCTTTCCTCCCATTCTGGGCTGGCTAAACCTTCGTGTAAACTACCGCAATCACAGAAAGATCGTGGTGATAGACGGCTGTGTAGGCTTTGTAGGCGGCTTTAATATTGGCAGGGAGTATATTTCCAAGGAGCCCAAATTCGGCTACTGGAGAGATACTCACTTAAAAATACTGGGGGAAGCGGCCATTAGTCTTCAGCTTCGGTTTGCCCTGGACTGGAACTATGCCACAGGGGAGAATCTGTTTAAGGATATGCAGTACTTTGGCGGGGAAGGGGAGCCTACCAAACAGCAGCCGGCTAAGGGGGCCTCTCCTGTAGGGACGGGACTGAAAGGGGCCAGCGAGCTGGTGAGCATGCAAATTATAACCAGCGGTCCTGATACCAGGGAACCACATATCAGAAACAATTATTTAGAGCTGTTCCACAAGGCAAAGCATAATATTTATATACAGACGCCCTATTTTATCCCGGATGACGCCATTTTATCCGCTCTGAAGATAGCGGCTCTCTCAGGTGTGGATGTGCGGTTGATGATTCCCTGTAAACCGGATCATCCCTTTGTATATTGGGCTACTTGTTCCTATGCGGGGGAGCTTTTGGATTACGGAGCCAGAGTTTACATCTATGAAAACGGTTTTCTCCATTCTAAGGGAATCATGGTGGATGGAATGGTTAGCTGCTACGGTACAGCCAATATGGACATACGAAGCTTTGAACTAAACTTCGAGGTCAATGCTACAATTTATGATGAGGATGTGACGGGAGAGCTGGAGGAGGCATTTATTAACGATCTTCCCCATTGCAGGGAACTGACAAGGGAAGATTATAAGAAACGGAATCTATGGATGCGAGTGAGGGAGCAGTCCAGCCGCCTTTTATCTCCGCTTCTGTAAAATGACCCGGCCTGCCCGAGGCGCTTGGCAGGCAAGGCACAAGCCGAGAGCTTGGGCCTTGTCCGGGTATTTTACGGAAAGTTCTGGAAATGCTTTCACGAGAGAATAAAAAAGCGGCGGCGGCGCTTATACTAAGGGTTATGAGAGCGCAAACACATGAAACTAATTATCGAAACAGCATCAATGAGCTTGTGATTCATTTCTTTCGCTGCGGCATTGCGGGGTGGTGTCTGGAGGTTATGTTTACCTCGGTAGATTCCATCATGGCAGGAGACTGGAGACTGATGGGAAGAACCTCGCTGCTTATGTTCCCTATTTATGGAATGGGTGCATTTCTTCTGCCCGTGAGCCAGCGGATCGATGGATGGCTTACCGGGCTTCCAGGTATTCCTGAAGGTCCGGGAGGAAGAAGGGGAGCTTTAAGCCGGATGATCCGCCATGGCCTTATTTATATGGTTCTGATATTTATTGCGGAGTATATTACCGGTATGTGGCTTACCAGTATTGGTATCTGTCCATGGGATTATTCGGAATGTCCGGATAATGTAGGAGGCGTTATACGCCTTAAATTTGCACCCCTGTGGTTTGGAACGGGCCTTTTATTTGAATATTTAACAAAAAAAAGGAGCGGGCTTTGAGTACAAAACCTGGATGAAAGGTATTGTATTTGCGCCGCTCTTTCATTATAATGAAGGATAACGGAGGACTCCTGGGAGGCGAGGGCTTATAGTATGCCAGAGCAGGCTGGGAGAATGGATGTTTAAATGAACATTTTAAAGGAGACAGGACATGATACGGATTACTTTCGTGGCTCTGACAGTAGTGCTTTTCCTTATTTTTAGCATACCGGCGCTGGGGGTGTTTAAGCTAAAAGAAAAAAAGGACGCTGAAGGCGTTCAGAAAAGAAGCCTGCGGCTGGTTCAGTGGGTATTCCGGCTGATACTTAGATTAGCAGGTGTTACATACGAGGTTCAGGGGCTGGAGCATATACCGTCTGATCGGGCTGTCCTTTATGTGGGGAATCACAGAAGCTATTTTGATATATTGGTGGGCTATGTGACAGTGCCTGGGCTTACAGGCTTTGTGGCAAAGAAGGAAATGCTCAAAATTCCGCTTCTCAGAGACTGGATGCGGCGGGTTAATTGCCTGTTTTTGGACAGAGTGGATATTAAGGAGGGCCTTAAGACCATTTTGGAAGGGATTGAAAAGGTCAGAAGCGGCATTTCAATCTGGATATTTCCTGAGGGTACCCGCAATGAAAGCCAGGATGTAACAGAGCTTCTCACCTTTCATGAGGGAAGCCTGAAAATTGCGGAGAAAAGCGGCTGCCCGGTTATCCCGGTAGCGATTACAGGGACAGCGGAGATTTTTGAGCGGCAGTTTCCTCTGGTGAAGCCCAGCCATGTAGTTATTCGGTACGGCGAGCCAATTATGTTAAAGGAGCTTTCGCTGGAACAGAGAAAGTTCCCTGGCGCTTATACCAGGGAGGTGATTGCTGGCATGCTTGGACAAATGCGGGAGGAGCAGCATTTATAAGGGCTTGGCGCAGCGGGAATAATCGTACAGGATGGAGCAGACATAAGGAATGAAGAAGTTGGATTTACAGGAAATCAGAAATAAGCTGGACGAAATTGACGCCCGGCTGGTGCAGCTGTTCGAGGAAAGAATGGTTCTGTGCAGGGATGTGGCTGAGTTTAAGATCTCCACAGGAAAACCGGTTTATGATGGAGAGCGGGAGAAGCAGAAGCTGGAGGCAGTGAGGACGCAAGCCCACGGGGCCTTTAACAGTCAGGGAGTCTATGAGCTTTTTACCCAGCTTATGATCATGAGCCGCAGGTATCAGTACCGGCTTCTTGGGGAGCATGGGATGTGTTTGGATATGGGTTTTACCATGGTGGAGAGCCTAAAGCGGGATGGAGTGAAAATCGTGTATCAGGGAGCGGAGGGAGCCTACAGCCACTGCGCGGCCCTGCAGTATTTTGGAGAGACGGCGGATGTATACAATGTTTCCCTGTTCGAGGACGCTCTTATTGAGGTTGAGAAGGGACGGGCTGACTATGCGGTTCTTCCGATTGAAAATTCCTCTGCGGGAGCTGTCAGCGATAATTATGATAACCTGGTAAAACATAACCTGTATATTGTAGCTGAGACGCAGGTGGCAGTGAATCATTGTCTTTTGGGACTGCCTGGAGCCAGGCTTTCGGACATCCGGCAGGTTTGCTCTCATCCCCAGGCGCTGATGCAAAGCTCGGAATATCTGAACAGTCACAGAGAGTGGAGGCAGATTAGCTCGGTCAATACGGCAGTAGCCGCAAAGGAGATTTTGGAGGAGAGGGATAGATCCCATGCGGCAGTGGCCAGTGAGATTTCCGCAAAGCTTTACGGCCTTCAGGTACTTAAGAGGGGGATTAACCATAACAAGGACAATGTAACCAGGTTCATTATCCTGGCCAGAGATCCTGTGTACCGGAAGGATGCAGGTAAGGTGAGCATCTGCTTTGAAGGCTTACATAAAAGTGGTTCCCTCTACAATATGCTGGGAAATTTCATTTATAATGATGTAAATATGGTGATGATTGAGTCCAGGCCTATTGAGGGCCGCAGCTGGGAATACCGGTTTTTTGTGGATGTGGAGGGATCCTTAAGGGATGAAGCGATCCAGAATGCATTGACGGGAATTTCAGAGGAGGCAGTGAGCATGCGGATTCTGGGAAATTACTAGGAGGCAGAAAGAAATGGATATAAGCGAACTTATTATCTATAGAAATTTGGAGCACCAGGATCTGTTTGAGGAGCTGGCCTGTCTTTTGGGCTATGCCCGTATGGAGCGGGAGGCAAATCCCTTCTTCTGTGGCGGAAGACTTACGGAGCTGGCTGTTCAGTATGGCTTTGAGGGAAATCTGTGGCACTGCTTTCTGTCCTTTTGTCTTGCAAACCATGAAAACGCCTATACAACCACCTGTGAGCTTATGGGGGCGGCACACGGCTCCCTAGACGAGCTTGCGAAGGAGGATTACAAAATATTCAAGGCTTTGTTTGACGCGGATATAACAAAGCTGCAGCCTGAGGGGCTTTGGAGGACTCTGGCAGATTTCAGGCCTGCAAAGACAGACAGTCAGGTATTTAATAAACGGATCAGGGACCGTATTGTGAATCTGGCTGTGCAGCTTAAGCAGGCCGCAGATGTGGAGGAATTCCAGAGATACATGGTGGAGTTTTACAAGGAGTTTGGGGTAGGTAAATTTGGCCTTAATAAGGCATTTCGCATCGTGGAGAGGGAGCAGGGACAGAAGGTTGTCATTGAACCAGTTGCCAATGTGGAGCACGTATACTTTAAGGACATAGTAGGCTATGAGCTTCAGAAGCAGAAGCTTATAGAGAATACGGAGAGCTTTTTGGCCGGAAGGGAGGCCAATAATGTTCTTTTGTTTGGAGATGCGGGAACAGGTAAGTCCTCCAGCGTAAAGGCGGCGCTCAATGAATATTATGGAAGAGGGCTGCGTATCATTGAGGTGTATAAGCACCAGTTCAGAGCCTTAAGCTATGTACTGGAGCAGATTAAGGATCGGAATTATAAGTTCATTATCTATATGGATGATTTGTCCTTTGAGGACTATGAGCTGGAATACAAATATCTGAAGGCGATTCTGGAGGGAGGCTTAGGCAGGCGGCCGGACAATGTCCTGATATACGCAACCTCCAACCGGAGACACTTGATTCGGGAAAGGTTCAGTGACAAGAGACAGCTGGAGGATGAGCTTCATAACAATGATACAGTACAGGAGAAGCTTTCCCTGGCTTCTAGGTTCGGAGTGAGGATCTATTTTGGCTCTCCCGATAAGCATCAGTTTGAACAGATTGTGAAGGCGCTGGCTAAGAGGTATAAGCTGGATATGAGGGAGGAGGAGCTGCTTGCAGAAGCTAACAAGTGGGAGTTGAGCCACGGAGGCCTGTCAGGGAGGACGGCAGCCCAGTTTATCACCCGGCTGCGTGGCAGAGGGTAAGGGACTTGCCTATATTTTACGGTAAATTTACAAAGCACGTAAGCTCCTGGAAGACAGGAGCTAAGTGCTCATAAGGAACCATTCCACTAAGCGCGTGAAAGACCTTGCTAAGTGGAAGTGGTATCTATCGCACGTAAGCTCCTGAAAGACAGGAGCTAAGTGCTCATAAGGAGGAGAAGCAGTGGCGGTTCGGATATTTGCGGCGATTGATGTGGGTTCCTTTGAGCTGGAGCTGGGAATATATGAGATATCATATAAAACCGGTATCCGGTGCGTGGATCATATCCGCCATGTGATTGCCCTTGGAAAGGACACCTACAGCCTGGGTAAAATCAGCTTTGGTTTGGTAGAGGAAATGTGCCGGGTGCTGGGGGAATTTGTCCAGATTATGAAAGCCTACCGTGTAAAGGATTACAGGGCCTATGCAACCAGCGCCATAAGGGAGGCTCAGAATAAGCAGATTATTCTGGAGCAGATACGGGTCAGAACCGGGATTAAGGTGCGTATCATCAGCAACTCGGAGCAGCGGTTTATAAGCTATAAGGCCATAGCAGCCAAGGCAGCTGAGTTTAACAAAATTATCCAGAAGGGAACGGCTATCATTGATGTGGGCTTTGGAAGCGCTCAGCTGTCTCTTTTTGATAAGGACGCTCTGGTTTCAACTCAGAACCTGCCTCTGGGAACGCTGCGTATTCGCGGCCTTCTGTCTAAGATCCCGGCAACCGTGAGGGATCGCAGGGAACAGATTGAGGAGATTGTGGATAAGGAGCTTTTTACCTTTCGGAAGATGTATCTGAAGGAGCGGGAGATCAGCCATCTTATTGGTATTGGGGAGAATATTCTCTACATGACCCGTCGGATGGATATGGCTGCCTTGGGGGACAAAATAGACGCAGCTACTATGGGACGGTTCTACGACCGCCTCTGCCAGATGACCACCGATCAGATAGAGGAACGCTTCGGCGTCAACAGCGAATATGGGTCTCTTCTTCTTCCTGGCGCGGTGGTCTACAAGCGGATTCTGGAGCTGACCGGCGCAGAGATGTTTTGGATTCCCGGAATCCGGCTTTGCGACGGCATTGCAGCTGAATACGGGAATGACAACAAGCTGGTGAAATTCTCCCACAATTTTGAAAATGACATTCTGGCTGCGTCCAGGAATATGGCTAAGAGGTACAAATGTCATACCAGCCACACCCAGGTGCTGGAACAATATGCTTTAAATATGTTTGACAGCATGCGCAAATACCACGGCCTTGGCTCCAGAGAGCGGCTGATGCTTCAGATTGCAGTGCTCCTCCATGCCTGCGGTAAATTTATCAGCATTAAAAATTCCAATGAGTGCTCTTACAATATCATCATGTCAACAGAGATTATAGGCTTAAGCCATCTGGAGCGTGAAGTGATTGCCAATGTAGTTCGCTATAACATCAGGGATTTTGATTACGACAAGGTGCAGCTGGAAACCCAGATTCATCTGTATCACGATTCCGGCCTAAGCCGCAGCTCCATTACCATTTTGATTGCAAAGCTTACAGCTATCCTCCGCCTGGCAAACTCCATGGACAGAAGCCATAGGGGAAAGCTGGCGGACAGCAGGATGGCAGTGAGGGACAAGGAGCTGATAATTACCACCGGCTATCAGGGCGATATGGCGTTAGAGGCTGCGTCTTTTGAGCAGAAGGCAGATTTCTTTGAGGAAATATTCGGAGTAAGGCCTGTACTAAGGCAGAAAAGGAAGGTGTAATCATGGCAGAAACGATTGGGAAAAGCCAGGCTGTGAAGGCAAAGACAGCCAAAGGGAGGGATGCCAAGGAGCCTTGGGCTTCTGCGGATTTTGCCGCGAAGCCTTCGAATTATGTAAATCGGGAGCTAAGCTGGCTGGAGTTCAATTACAGGGTGCTCAGCGAGGCCAGAGATAAGAGCCTCCAGCTATTTGAACGTCTGAAATTTTTAAGCATTACAGCCTCCAACCTGGATGAATTTTATATGGTACGTGTGGCTTCCTTAAAGGATATGGTTCACGCCAAATACACAAAGCCTGACATTGCCGGGCTCACACCTCAGGAGCAGCTGGATAAAATCAGCCAGCGAACCCACCAGCTGGTGGAAATGCAGTATTCTACCTACAACCGATCCCTGATTCCTGCCCTGAAGAACAATGGTCTTCGAGTGATTATGGCCCATGAGGAGCTGACGAAAGAGGAAGCGGAATTTGTGGATGAGTATTTCAGAAAGAATGTGTATCCGGTGCTTACTCCCATGGCCTTCGACTCTTCCAGGCCCTTCCCCTTAATCCGAAATAAAACCTTGAATATTGCGGCCCTGCTTCAAAAGAAAGATGGGAAAGATAAAGAGCTGGAGTTTGCTATGGTTCAGGTGCCTTCTGTTATTCCCAGAATTGTGGAGCTGCCGCGGGAGGTGGATAAGGACGGGAAGGAGCAGCGTGGAATGTTGCTTCTGGAGGAAATAATCGAGCGAAACATGCCGTCGCTGTTTTTGAACTACGACGTGATTGCGGCTCATCCCTTCCGCATTATGAGAAACGCGGATCTTACCATTGACGAGGAGGAGGCGGTGGATCTTTTGGAGGAGATTAAAAAGCAGCTTAAGAAGCGTCAGTGGGGCGAGGCCATCCGTCTGGAAATTGAGGATAATGTGGATAAGCGTCTTTTAAAAATCCTTAAAAGAGAGCTTTCCATAAGCAGTCAGGATATATTTGAGATCAATGGACCCCTGGATTTGACCTTTCTTATGAAGCTGTATGGAATGGATGGATTTGAACATTTTAAGGCGCCGGGATACAGGCCCCAGCCTGTACCGGCCTTGATGAATGAGGATGACGTTTTTACGAATATACGAAAAGGAGATATTTTTCTTCATCATCCATATCAGACCTTTGATCCGGTGGTGGACTTTGTCCGCAGCGCGGCCAGAGATCCTGAGGTGCTGGCTATTAAGCAGACCCTTTACCGTGTCAGCGGTAATTCTCCGATTATCGCAGCCTTGGCAGAGGCGGCGGACAACGGCAAGCAGGTATCGGTTTTGGTGGAGCTAAAGGCCCGCTTTGATGAAGAGAATAACATTAACTGGGCTAAGATGCTAGAGAAGGCGGGCTGCCATGTAATCTATGGCCTGGTGGGACTTAAGACCCACAGCAAGATTACCCTGGTGGTGCGTATGGAGGACGACGGCATCCGGCGCTATGTCCATCTGGGGACAGGCAACTACAATGACTCTACAGCAAAGCTTTATACGGACTGCGGTATGTTCACCTGCGATCCTCAGATTGGAGAAGATGCAACGGCTGTGTTCAATATGCTTTCAGGCTATTCTGAGCCTTTGGGCTGGAATAAGCTGTCGGTGGCTCCTCTGTGGCTCAGAGGCCGGTTCCTCCGGATGATCCGAAGGGAGGCAGACCATGCAAGGGCAGGCAGAGCGGGCCACATTATGGCTAAGATGAATTCTCTTTGCGACAAGGAAATTATCACAGCCCTTTATGAAGCTTCCTGCGCAGGGGTGAGGATCGAGCTGATTATAAGGGGAATCTGCTGTCTGCGGGCCGGAGTGCCGGGCTTAAGCGAGAATATAGAAGTTCGTTCAATCGTAGGAAATTTCCTGGAGCACAGCCGGATTTTTTATTTTCTTAATGACGGCAGCCCTGAGGTATATATGGGAAGCGCAGACTGGATGCCGAGAAATCTGGATCGTAGGGTGGAGATTCTGTTCCCAGTAGAGGATGAGGGCTTAAAGAATAAGGTGATCCACATTTTGAAGGTAGAACTGGAGGATAATGTGAAGGCCCACATCCTGCAGCCGGACGGAACCTACGAGAAGGAAGATAAAAGGGGTAAGGTCCTGGTAAATTCCCAGGAGCAGTTTTGTAGGGAAGCTATAGAGATGGCAAATGCGCATACAGGGGAGGAGACTCCCTCCGGCTCCAGAGTATTTACTCCCATAGAGAGAAGCAATTAATACAGGGCTGCCGGACAGCATAGCAGCAGAATACCCCCAGACATCACAGAGGCATTCTGGGGGTGTTCTGCTTCGCTTATTGGGCTGCAGAAAGCCGTGATTTTTGCTTTGCTTACGCTTTTATGGATCGGAATTTTAGATGCAGCATTGATCGAGAAGGGAGAAATTTACAGAAAAGGCAGAAGCCATGGAGATGTAACAGAAATTCCCACAATATTTCAAGAAAAAAATAAGGAAAACCTTGTTATCTTGTGTTAGAATAGGTATGAAGCCGGAGTTAGGACATGAACGGCCTGAGATGACATATAAGCAGCATAGGAGGAGGGGAATTGATGCCCGACATTAACATTCTGGTTGTAGATGATGAGAAAGAGATTGCCGATCTGATCGAGATTTATCTGGTCAGTGACGGTTATAAGGTGTTTAAGGCGGAGAATGCAGCTAAGGGTCTAGAAATTCTTGGAAAAGAAGAGATCCATCTGGTGCTTCTGGACATTATGATGCCTGGAATGAATGGTTTGGAGATGTGTAAGAAAATAAGGGAGAGCAACAACATCCCCATTATCATGCTCAGCGCCAAGTCTACGGATCTAGATAAAATATTAGGTCTGGGAACGGGAGCCGACGACTATGTGGTGAAGCCCTTTAATCCTCTGGAGCTGACTGCTAGAGTTAAGTCACAGCTTCGCCGCTACACCCAGCTAAACCCCAACAGCGCTTCCCACCAGACGGCTAACAATGAAATTACCATTAAGGGAATGGTTATCAATAAGGATAACCATAAGGTCATTGTGGATGAGGAAGAGATTAAGCTGACCCCCATTGAGTTCGATATCCTGTATCTTCTGGCCTCTAATCCAGGTAAGGTGTTTAGTACGGACGAGATATTCGAGAAGGTCTGGAATGAGAAGGTTTACGAAGCCAATAATACGGTTATGGTACATATCAGGCGTTTGCGGGGCAAGATGAAGGAAGACACCAGACAGAATAAAATCATTACAACGGTATGGGGAGTAGGATATAAAATTGAAAAGTGATATGAACAGGCGTTATCATACCAGGGTAATTACCAGTATCATCTACAGCGCTATTATCACCTGCCTGGTAGAGCTGTTTCTTGTGACCAATGTTTCCATGATCGCCAGATATCTGGAGGAGTCAGGGCGTATGGGACGTCTGGTACAGGCAGTTTTAGAGTACCATACAGCAGTGGTATTAACCTATGTTATTCTAGGACTGATCCTGTTTTCTGTTACCTTTATGATTTTGCAGGAGCCTTATATCCGGTATATCAGTCATATATCCGATGCGGTTCAGAGCATTTCCGAAGGGAAGCTGAATACATCCATTGATATTATTGGAGATGATGAATTTTCTAGTATGGCATCCAACCTAAATAAGATGGTAGAGGATATACGGGAGCTGATGGATAAGGAAAGAGAGGCCGAGCGGACGAAGAATGAGCTGATTACTAATGTGGCCCATGACCTGAGAACGCCTCTGACCTCTATAATCGGTTATCTGGAGCTGCTGGCTGGAAATACAAAGATAGAGCCTAAGCTGCAGCACAAATACATAGAAATCGCATATGGAAAGGCCAGGAGGCTGGAGAAGCTCATAGAGGATTTGTTTGGGTTTACGAAGCTTAATTACGGAAGGATTTCCATGCATGTGACTCAGCTTGATATTGTAAAGCTATTAAGCCAGCTTTTGGAGGAAGCCTACCCTAGCTTTGTGGACAAGAATCTTTCCTATGATTTCCAGAGCAATGTGCCGGCAAAAATGATTACAGCAGACGGAAATCTGCTGGCAAGGCTGTTTGATAATCTGATTGGCAATGCCATTAAGTACGGTGCGGACGGCAAGCGGGTGGTGGTTAAGCTTCAGGGAGGAGAGGATGTGGTTACTGTATCTGTGACGAATTTTGGATATGTGATCCCTCCGGAGGAGCTACCTCTGATATTCAACAAGTTTTACCGGGTGGAGCAGTCCCGCTCTGCCCATACAGGAGGAACGGGCTTGGGACTTGCTATTGTAAAAGAGATTGTGGATATGCACGGAGGAGCCATTGATGTGGCCAGTGATTTAAACGGTACGGTGTTTACAGTAAAGCTTCAAGTGCATTTTGACGTTAATAAAGAGAATTTTGGCACTATCAGCTGATATGAACTGCAATCATATGAACGGAGAGGCAGATGAGGATGAGCAATCGAAGTATCGTTCCAATCAATAGGAAAAGGGTGCTGAAAGGCTCTCTTTTTGGTTTAGTGCTGGCGGGGGTGTTAAGCCTGCAGGCGCTGGGAGCAGAGAGGAGAGGTGTATCGGAGACAGAGGTAAGGGAGGAGTCTCCAATTACTCTGGATGTGGTATACGGTTATCAGAATATAGCCAAAAGCGGGCGTTTTCTGCCTCTGCGCATAGAGATTCAGAATCAAAGGGATCAGGCTTTTAAGGGCACCTTATGCGTATTGGCTATGGAGTCGGAGCTGAAAGGCTATTCTATGGAGCAGGAGTACGATATGTACCGCTATGAGTACCCTTTTAAGATGGAGGCCTCCGGCAGCTTGGTGAAGGCTCTGAGCATTTCTTTAGGAGCGAGAATGGATCAGATGTATGTACGGATTCTGGATGAGAGCGGCAAGGAGGTGACTCAGAAGAGGCTGAAGCTGAACCTGAATCTGGAGACTGCGGAGCTGTTTATCGGTGTTCTCAGCGATAATCCGGCTAAGCTTTTGTACCTGAACGGGGTGGGAATCAATTACAGCACGCTTCGTACCAGAACCATTGAAATGAATGCAGACAGCCTTCCGGATAGTGAGCTGGGACTGGATCAGCTGGATGTGCTGCTGATGACGGATTTTGACACAGGAAGGCTGTCAAAACAGCAGATTGAGGCTGTGTGGGAGTGGGTCCAGAAGGGCGGAACGCTTCTCATTGGAACGGGAGAAAGAGGGGAGGATGTTCTTCGGGGATTTGGAAGCCAGCTTCTGGAGGCTCCTCTACCCCAGCCTGACCGGTATGTGGTTAATATGGGGGTAGAGTATGCAGTGGATGGGCCGGAGGGAGCCTCCATTCCCCTTATCTGCACAGAAGTTCCCTTAAATGGAGCAACGGAGGTGCTTTCCAGCGATGAGCTGTCAGTGGTATCCTCGGTGCCTGTAGGCCAGGGAATGGTTGCGGTGTCCATCTATGATTTCGGAGATATCGAGAATTTTTGTCAGGATAATATATCCTATATAGACAACCTGCTTTTTAGCCTGTTGGGTGAGGAAGAGGTAAACTTTCTGGCCAGCTCCAAAGGAGGAAGCACCTCGGAGCAGTATTGGTCGGTGCAGAGCCTGATTAATACAGGAGATCTTAACAGGCTTCCTAAGGTGGGGCTCTATGTGGCGCTGGCTGTCTCCTATGTGGCGCTGGCCGGGCCGGGCCTTTACTTTTTCTTAAAGCAGAGGGGGCTGCGGCAGTATTATCAGCTGTCTGTAGCGGCCCTTTCCACCTGCTGTACAGGCATGGTAATTATAATGGGAATGGGCACTCGCTTTACAGGCCCCTTTTTTACCTATGCCGCAATTCGGGACGCAGACAGAGAGGAGATTACCGAGACTACCTTTATCAATATGCGGACGCCCAATAACAAGCCCTTCGCAGTTGAGCTGGATTCCTCCTATATGCTTTATCCGATTACGGGAAATCCCGTCTATGATATGAACCCTGTGCCCAAGTTCACAGGAGAGGAAAATCCGGCTATCACCATTCGGTATGAGGAGGAGAGCACCCGTATCAAGGCGGATGGGGTGGGAGCATTTAATCCCAAATTCTTTCAGTTGGAGAGAAATAAAAAAAATGAGGAGGGAGTAGGATTCACCGGGAGTATTAGCTGCTTTGACGGTCAGGTGAGCGGGAGTGTTACCAACCACTATAACCAGGAGGTGGAAAATGTGGCGGTCCTCCTTTACAACCAGATGATCCTGATTGACCATATGGGACCCGGAGAAACAGTCAAGCTGGACGGCAGGGAGGTTATATACGGAGTTTCCAATTTTAGCTATGCAATGGCAGAGCAGATAACCGGGATTTCCAAATACAAGAGAGATGGTGATATAGAGGATGCGGGGTATGTGGAGGCTTTGGAGCGTACAAACCTGCTGTCCTTCTACATGAGCAACTATCTGTCAGGATATCACTCCGAAGCCAGGGTTGTAGCCTTTAGCAAGGAAAAAGATGAGACGGATTTTCTGAAAAAGGGCGGCTATGAAACCTATGGCTCCACACTTCTGACTTCCTCCGTGGATGTAAATTATGAAAAGAACGGGATGGTATACCGTTTTGCAATGCAGAAGAAGCCGAATGTACTGTCTGGAGAGTATTACCCACCTAACAATACCATGTATGGTCTGACTCCCGTTATACTGGAATACTATCTGGGAAATGATATAGAGATTAAGAAGCTGAATTTTTGTCAGCTAAGCCGCCAGATGGAGGATAGTATGCGGTATTACTATGTGGTGCCTTTTGACGGTAAAATTTATTTTTATAATTATAATTCAGGGAATTACGATTCCATGAATAAAGGCACTTTAGAGTATACGCAGGAGCAGCTGGAGCCATATCTCTCGCCAGGCAACACGCTTACTATAAAGTATGTCTATGACACCACAGGGGAATATAACTGGAATATTATGCTGCCCACACTGACTGTTACGGGAAGGAGCAAGTAATGCTGGAAATCAAGGGACTACATAAAATATACGGCAAATACCATGCATTAAGCGGCCTAGACATGAGGGTGGAGACAGGAGCTCTCTACGGCTTTGTGGGGCCTAATGGGGCTGGAAAGACGACTACCATTAAGATTATGGCCGGTCTGCTCAGAGCAGAGGAGGGCAGCATTGCTGTAGACGGAGTTGACGCTCTGGCAGACAGCAGAAGGCTCAGGGCTATGATAGGCTATGTGCCGGATTTTTTTGGAGTTTATGATAATCTGACCGTATCTGAATATATGGAGTTTTTTGCCTCTTGCTATCACCTGGACGGGCTGGTGGCAAGGAAACGGTATACAGCTCTTTTGGAGCAGGTAGGGTTGGAGGATAAGTTGGATTTCTATGTGGATGGCCTTTCCAGGGGAATGAAGCAAAGGCTTTGCCTTGCCAGAGCTTTAATACATGATCCGGAGGTTCTGATTTTGGATGAACCCACCTCTGGTCTGGACCCAAGAACCAGATTTGAGGTCAGGGAGATTTTAAAGGAGCTTCATGAAGCCGGTAAGACGATAGTCATCAGCTCTCATGTGCTTTCAGAGCTTTCAGAGCTATGTACGGACATTGGCATCATTGACCAGGGCCATATGGTGCTGGAAGGCAATATTATGGACATCCTGTCCAGGGTTAACACCTCCAATCCTCTGGTAATATCCGTTTTTGCCAATATGGAAAAGGCCCTAGCTATTTTAAAGAGTCATCCCTGCGTACAGACTATCTCCCTGCGTGAGAAGGAGGTGTGTGTGCGGTTTACAGGAGATGCTCAGGATGAGGCTCTTTTGCTTCAGCAGCTTATTGACAGTGATGTGCTGGTGAACGGTTATACCAGAGAGAAGGGAAGTCTGGAATCTGTATTTATGCAGCTGACAGACCGCGAGGAAGAAAGGACGGTGGTATCCTATGATACGGAATCCGGTATGTAGCAGGGAGCTGAAGGTAAGCTCCAGAAGCTTCAGGCTGCCTCTGATCATTTTACTGTTTAATGGTATACTCTCACTGGTAACGCTGCTAAATATGTACTCGGTAGTAGAGCAGGTAAAAAAGACGGCCGTGATTCAGTACAGCAGCTTTATGGATATGTATCGGTTTGTCACCACCATTGAGTTTATACTTCTGCTGTTTATCGTTCCGGCAGTAACGGCGGCCAGTATCAGCGGTGAGAGGGAGAGGCAGACTTTGGACTTAATGCTTACCACACAGATGACAGCTGTCCAGGTGGTGATCGGTAAGCTGATGAGCGCACTTGGTACCATGCTCTTGCTGATTGTGTCCAGCTTTCCAGCAGTAGCCATGGTTTTTGTCTATGGGGGAATTACCTGGGGGGATGTATTTTCACTGCTTTTGTGTTATCTTGCGGCTGCATTTTTTGCAGGGAGTCTGGGGATTTGCTGCTCAGCCGTGTTCAAGCGCTCAACTATGTCTACAGTGATCACCTATGGAATTATGATTGCAGTAGTGGCAGGAACCTATTTTATGAACAAGTTTTGTTTGGCTTTATCCTCCACCCGTATCAGCAATACGGCGGCTGTCTTTGGGACAGAGGCAGGACTGAAGGCATCCTCCGGCGGTATGTTTTATCTGCTGCTCCTGAATCCAGCGGCTACCTTTCTTGCCATTATCAGCCGGCAGGCGGAGGGCAGCAAAGCGGTAGCGGAGCTAGGCGGTTATTTTGGAATGAATGTAAGCGGCTTTGTGATGGATAACTGGGTCATCATCAGTATTATGCTGCAGGCGGCCTTGGCGTGTGTTATGATTGCGGCGGCAGTCTGGTGTGTGGAGCCTGTAAAAGGCAGAGCGAGACAATATAAGAACAGGAACAAAAGGGGTGAAAGCTCAGACACGGCAGAGGCAGGCGGCGATATTAAGGCATTGAGGAAAAATTAAGAATATAAATCAGGTTTTATGCACATTTTAAAGGTATGTGCGATATAATGAAAGTATAGAAGAATTGGAGTTCTATGAAACAGCAAACGATTCTATCTGGTTGTGTCGCGCATCCAGCTGGTGCTTTATAATAGATGACAGGGCAACCTGGGCGGTAATAACGTATGAATCGTTATTGCCGTTTACATAGATGAATCCAAAGGAGCCGGAGAATGAATTATATGTATATTCTTACCTGTGCAGACGGAACCTTCTACTGTGGCTGGACTAACGATCTGGACAAGCGTCTGAAGGCCCACAACGAAGGCCGGGGAGCCAGATATACTAAGACCAGAAGACCGGTAGTTCTTTCCTATTATGAAACGTTTCAGACCAAAGAGGAGGCTATGAAGCGTGAATATGCCGTAAAGAGACTCACCAGAAAGCAGAAGGAGACGCTGCTGAACCAGTGCGGGGTAAAAAAGGGATCGCAATCCTGACAGAAGGAAAGCGATCCCTTGGTTATTATAGCTTTAGTCAGTTGAGAGTCACTGATCCACAGATGAGAAACCTACACTCACAATCCTACGCCACGAACCGGTACATCATGACGTAATGGCAAAGGCTCCCTCCCATTACAAAGAGGTGGAAAATCTCGTGAGATCCAAAGTATTTATGCCTGGAGTTGAAGAGGGGCAGCTTCAGCGCATAAAGGATGCCTCCCAGCGTATAGATAATACCGCCGGCCAGAAGCCAGAGGAAGCCAGCTTTTGGAAGCGAGTCCAGAATCCTTGTAAATGCCAGGATGCAGGCCCAGCCCATAGCGATATAGACAAGGGAGGAAAACCATTTGGGGCAGGTAATCCACAGTGCGTTGATAAGGATTCCCAGGATAGCTATGCCCCATACCAGAGCCAGCAGGAACCACCCTGTCTTATCTCCCAGTACAATCATACATACAGGCGTATAGGTTCCTGCAATGAGGATGAATATCATCATATGATCTAGCTTCCTCAGCAGCTTGTTGATGCTTGGAGAAATGTCCAGGGTGTGATAGATGGTGCTGGCCGCATATAAGCCAATCATACTCAGTATGAAGATTGCCAGTGAGCCTGAATGCCCCTGCTGCGCGTCGCGGCTGCCTTTAAGGAGCAGCGGAGTGGCAGCCAGTATAGCCAGTACCAGGGCGATAAAATGTGTAAGAGCGCTGCCGGGGTCCTTTACTTTTTTAAGATTCTTCTTGATTTTTGCTGTCATAGGCTTAGGCCTCCTTTCAAATAATGGATATGTTTGCAAAACGATCACATGTAGTTTTGAATACTATGTATCTTTGTGTTATATACTATACACCGAGAAGAAAAAATATGCAAGTCTTTTATACTTTTATATTCAAAGTTTTAAATTTATCAACTTAATATAGAGAAAAAATGGTATAATTAACTTTAAGGAGCCTTCCATTCGGGGAATCCGAATATCCGAATTAAGACATCAGTTGAGAGGGTACAATATTGTCAGAGGTGATACTGCCTTGGTTTGGCGTTGCCAGCATGTGGGCCGAAACACCAGACTGCAACGATCCCCGGAGGACATGGCATGTTCATGCAACCGTTTATCGTTTAAACAAACAGGAGAAATAATATGCTTTCCATACTATACGAGGACAGAGATATCATAGTAGTAGAAAAACCTCCGGGTCTAGATTCCCAGTCTTCCCGAAGCTTTGCCCCGGATATGGTCAGTGAGATACGGTGTTATCTTACCCAAAAGCTGGCTATCCACAGGCTATCCACAGGCAGGACTGCCTCAGAACCACCGTATGTTGGAGTTATCCACAGATTGGATAAGCCGGTTGGGGGGATTATGGTCTATGGAAAAAACCAGAAGTCGTCTGCGGCTCTCAGCGCCATATTGCAGGAGGGGAAAATGAAAAAATTCTATCGTGCAGTGGTTTGTGGAAAACCTGTGGATAATCAGGGAACCTATGTGGATTATCTGCGCCAGGACAGGAAAAACAACCGATCGCATATTGTGGATAAGCCGGTGAAGGACAGCAAAAAGGGGGTCTTAAACTACAGAGTTTTGGAGGTTATCCACAAGGAGACGCCAGAGGATAAAAGCTACTCTTTAATAGATATTGAGCTTCTTACAGGGCGTCACCACCAGATAAGGGTGCAGCTTGCAGGACATGGCACGCCTCTTTATGGTGACAGCCGCTATGGAGCTGAGATATCCACAGACAGGGAAAAAAAAGGAACAGGAAGCTTGTTATTCCCAGCGCAGGCTTCACTTGCATTATGGGCTTACCGATTGGAATTTCCCCATCCTGGGTCAGGCAAGCTGTGTTCTTTTGAGCGGAAGCCCTCCGGCGGAGCCTTTGACTGGTTTTTTAAGAATCGCTAACATCTGTTTGACGCTGTATTTAGCTTTGCTGCTTTTAGAAGTGAAAAATGATTGTGCATAATTGTGAATGGAAATCATGATAAATACATGATAGTATAACAAAAGAATATGAGTCCGATTGCTGTTTCACATAAGAATTAGAAATCAAAGCGTGGAGGGGGCATAGTATTTTTTATAACCTGCTATGCCTTAAGCCAGGAGAAAGGAATGAAGAAAATATGAAATTATATAAACGTATATTTGTAATTGTGCTGGATTCTCTGGGAATCGGTGAGGCCGGGGATTCGGCTGCATTTGGTGATGTGGGAGTAGATACTCTGGGGCATATAGCTCAGAGCGTACAGGGACTTAAGATCCCCCATCTGGTAACTCTGGGCATGGCAAATCTTCATCCTTTGGAGGGAATTACAGCTGCGGAGCATCCTATGGGACGCTATATGAAGCTGTCAGAGGCCAGCGCGGGAAAGGATACCATGACCGGACACTGGGAGATGATGGGCCTTCATGTGACCACACCCTTTCAGACATTTACAGAGACGGGCTTTCCTCAAGATTTAATTGAGGAGCTGGAGAAGCGGACAGGGCGCAAAATTATTGGAAATAAAAGCGCCAGCGGGACGGCTATTCTGGATGAACTGGCAGAGGAGGAGATCCGGGAGGGCCATCTGATTGTTTATACCTCCGCTGACTCGGTGCTCCAAATCTGCGGCAATGAAGAGACCATGGGGCTGGATAACCTGTACCATTACTGCGAGATAGCCAGGGAGCTGACTCTTCAGGATAAATGGAAGGTGGGCCGGGTTATCGCCAGACCCTATGTAGGCAAAAAGCGGGGTGAGTTCAAGCGTACAGCCAACCGCCATGACTATGCGTTAAAGCCCATTGGAAGGACAGCCCTGGATGCCCTTAAGGAGGGTGGGTATGATGTGATTTCCATCGGAAAAATTTTTGATATATTTGATGGTGAGGGACTTACCCAGTCCAATCATTCGGAGTCCTCAGTTCATGGGATGGAGCAGACGCTGGAATATGCCAAAAAGGATTTTACAGGCCTGTGCTTCGTGAATCTGGTGGATTTTGATGCGCTGTGGGGACACAGAAGGGATGCTTTGGGATATGGAAGAGAGCTGGAACGCTTTGATGAAAAGCTGGGATTGCTGCTGCCTCTGTTAAAAGAAGATGATCTTCTGATTCTTACGGCAGATCACGGAAATGACCCCACCTATACAGGCACAGACCATACCAGAGAAAAGGTGCCTTTCCTTGCCTATTCCCCAGCTATGAGATCTGGAGGGGATCTGGGAGAAGCAGATACATTCGCGGTAATCGGGGCTACAGTAGCGGATAATTTTAAGGTTGCAATGCCTGAAGGGACAATCGGACATTCTGTGCTTGCTCAGCTGGAATGATTGACTGGACAGGGAAGCCGCAGGCAGGTATAGTGGCCCTCCCTGCGGATATGCGCAGCTAGGGCAAAGAAAAAAGCGTTAAATACCATAAAAAGGCTGAAGTGGACTGCGCTAAGGGAAATGGATGAAACCATCCGTTGCTTGCAGGCGAAGCTGCTTTAAGCCTTTTATGGTATATAAAGCCCATAGGGAAGCAAGCAGCCTGAAGATGGCTTTTCTGCGGTACCGCTCCCCCAGCCTATGAAAGCCTCAGCGCCCATTCCCTGCAATCCCATATATCAGTCGCAAGTCCTTCATAAAATTCCGCTTCATGACAAATCAGCAGGATGCTGCCCTTATATTCCTTTAATGCCCGCTGAAGCTCAGCCTTGGCGTCCACATCCAGATGGTTGGTAGGCTCATCCAGAAGGAGAACATTGGATTCTCTGTTAATCAGCTTACATAATCTGACCTTAGCCTGCTCCCCTCCGCTTAGAACCCGAACCTGGCTTTCAATGTGTTTTGTGGTAAGGCCGCATTTTGCTAAAGCAGAGCGAACCTGATACTGTGTGTAGGAGGGGAATTCCCTCCATATCTCATCCAGGCAGGTGTTGGTGTTGCCAGGCGCTATTTCCTGCTCAAAGTAACCGATTGACAGGTAATCTCCCAGCTGCGCGGCTCCATCCAACGCTGGAGTAAGGCCAAGAATACTCTTCAAAAGAGTGGTTTTTCCAATGCCGTTGGCTCCCACCAGGACTATTTTCTGGCCCCGTTCCATGCTCAGGTTCAATGGGCGGGACAGAGGCTCGTCATAGCCGATTATGAGATTTTTAGTCTCAAAAATATATTTTCCCGGAGCGCGGGAGGTGAGGAAGTGAAATTCGGGCTTTGGCTTTTCCTTGGCCAGCTCAATTACCTCCATTTTGTCCAGCTTCTTCTGTCTGGACATGGCCATATTCCGGGTGGCCACCCTGGCTTTATTTCGGGCCACAAAGTCCTCTAGCTCCGCAATTTCCTGCTGCTGCCTCTTATAGGCAGCCTCCAGCTGTGCTTTTTTAGCTGCATAGATCTCCTGGAATCTGCTGTAATCCCCTACATAGCGATCCAGGCGCTGGTTTTCCATATGGTAAATCAGGTTGATGACGCTGTTTAGGAAAGGAATATCGTGGGAAATGAGGATAAACGCATTCTCATACTCCAGAAGATATCGTTTCAGCCATTCAATATGCTCTACATCCAGATAGTTGGTAGGTTCATCCAGAAGAAGGATATCCGGCTTTTGAAGCAGCAGCTTTCCCAGCAGCACCTTCGTTCTCTGACCGCCGCTAAGCTCGGTTACATCCTTATCCATGCCGAGCTCGTTTAATCCCAAAGCCCGTCCCACCTCATCCACTTTAGAATCAATTACATAGAAATCGTGGGCCATCAGAAGATCCTGGATGGTACCCAGCTCGTCCATCATGGAATGCATCTCTTCCTCATCGGCTTTGCCCATACGGTCGCAGAGCTGATTCATTTGCTCCTCCATCTCAAATAGGAAGCCAAAGGCGCTCTTTAAAATATCACGGATGGTCATGCCTTTTTCCAGAACCGTATGCTGATCCAGATACCCAACCCGCACATTCTTGGCCCATTCTACCTTGCCCTCGTCAGGCATCAGCTTTCCAGTAATAATATTCATAAAAGTGGATTTTCCCTCACCGTTGGCTCCAATAAGCCCGATATGCTCGCCTTTGAGGAGGCGAAAGGAAACATCCTGAAATATCGCCCGGTCTCCAAAGCCATGGCTTAAGTGTTCCACGTTTAAAATGCTCATAAAATAACTCCTTTTAAATAACTCTGACTCTGATTTTGCGATAACCTCTATTCTACATGAGAAAGAGTGAGAAGGCAATATGCAAAATCCGTCGGCTTTGGTCATTTAATTTTGTAAAAGTTTATAAATCCCCTTGACAAGTGCAGTAAAAGAGGATAAACTCATCTAAACTTCATACGTGTTGAGGAACAACTCAAAAGGGAGTAGTTTAAATATATTGTCAACAACCCCGGTTCTTATAGAACCTGGCAATATATGCCGAAACGGTTACAAGACTTTTATACGTGGTTTCCGGATATCATGCATATTCTGGGATGCCGCCTGTAAAGGTCTTTTTTAGTGCTAAGGTGTGAAAGATGCAGGCATTGGAATTGCAGCTGATTTTTAAGCCTTTCCACTAGGGGATCGGATCATTCTCAATGTGGAGATGAAATGTAGCGCGCATCAGGGTTGGATACGGCTCTCAAGCGCCCATAACAAGGAGGAAGCACAATGAAAGAATGGTATCAGCAGACAAAAGAGGAAATCCTGGAAAGCTTTCATGTGACGGAGCATGGCTTGACGTCTCAAGAGGCAGAGAAGATTTTACAGGAGAAGGGAGAGAATGTTCTTCAGGAGGGAAAACGCAAACGCATGTTTCAGGTGTTCGCTGAGCAGTTCTGTGACTTGCTGGTAGTAATCCTGATAATCGCGGCGCTGATATCCATGGTTTCCGGAAATGTGGAAAGCACGATTGTAATTATCGCAGTCATTGTAATGAATGCTATTTTGGGTACCGTGCAGCATGCCAAGGCTGAAAAATCTTTGGACAGCTTAAAGTCCCTGTCCTCGCCCAGTGCAAAGGTTCTACGGGACGGCCAGAAGATAGAGCTGCCCTCAGCCAGGGTAGTGCCCGGCGATATCCTGTACCTGGAGGCTGGAGATTTGGTAGTGGCAGACGGCAGAATTCTTGAGAGTTTTTCTCTGCAGGTGAATGAAAGCTCCCTCACGGGAGAGTCCGCCAATGTGGATAAAAGCGACGGGCTGATTACCGGAGACTGCGCCCTGGCAGATCGGGCCAACATGGTTTACTCCAGCGCTCTTGTAACCTACGGCAGAGCAGTTGTGCTGGTTACAGGTACGGGAATGGATACGGAGATTGGCAAGATAGCGGCTCTTATGAACGCAACAAAGGAGAAAAAAACGCCTCTTCAGGTGAGCCTGGATCAATTTGGAAGCAGGCTGGCTATGGCGATTATGGTAATTTGCGCTATGGTATTTCTCCTGAGCCTGTATAGAAAGATGCCGGTTATTGATTCCCTAATGTTTGCTGTGGCTTTGGCGGTAGCTGCCATTCCTGAGGCATTAAGCTCGATTGTAACGATTGTTCAGGCCATGGGTACCCAGAAGATGGCAAGGGAGCATGCCATTATCAAGGAGCTGAAGGCAGTGGAAAGTCTTGGCTGTGTGTCTGTTATCTGTTCTGATAAAACCGGTACTCTCACACAGAATAAAATGACCGTCCAGAGCATTTATATCAATGAAACTGTTCTTACCATCGACCAGCTCGATCTGACAAACCAGAGTCACCGTTATCTGCTTTATGACGCGATTCTTACCAATGACTCTTCTATCGTAGATGGCAAGGGTATCGGCGATCCTACGGAGTATGCGTTGGTGGAGATGGGAAGAAAGGCTGCATTGGACGAGACTCTTTTAAGAGAGCTGATGCCTCGTTTGGAAGAAATACCCTTCGATTCAGACCGGAAGCTTATGAGTACCAAGTATGAGCTTCACAGTGTTCCTACCGTACTTACTAAGGGTGCATTGGATGTGCTATTGGATCGTACAGTAAAAATCCGCCTGGCAGACGGAGTACGTGATATTACACAGAAGGACAGGGATAAAATTCTTCAAAAGAATCTGGAATTTTCTCAGGAGGGCCTTCGGGTGCTGGCCTTTGGTTATAAGGAGGTTTCTAAAGATTATGCCCTTTCTTTGGATAATGAAAGGGGCTTTACCTTCCTTGGGCTGATTTCCATGATGGATCCGCCAAGAGAGGAATCCAAACAGGCTGTTTTTGATGCCAAGCGTGCGGGAATCAAGCCGGTTATGATTACGGGGGATCACAAGATCACTGCCACTGCCATTGCGAAGCAGATAGGTATTTTTGAAGAAGGCGATCTGGCTATGACAGGACAGGAGCTGGATGCCATGTCTGAGGCAGAGCTGGATCAGAAAGTTAGGGATATTTCTGTATATGCCAGAGTATCGCCTGAAAATAAAATCAGGATTGTAGACGCATGGCAGCGGAGAGGCTGTATCACAGCCATGACAGGGGACGGCGTGAATGACGCTCCGGCTCTTAAGAAGGCAGATATAGGCGTAGCAATGGGAATTACCGGAACGGAGGTTTCCAAGGATGCCGCAGCTATGATACTTACAGACGACAATTTCGCAACGATTATCAAGGCAGTGGCAAATGGAAGAAATGTATATAGAAATATACGAAATGCCATCAAATTCCTTCTTTCAGGAAATATGGCAGGAATCCTGTCTGTGCTGTACACCTCTCTGGCGGCCCTGCCAGTACCCTTTGCGCCGGTGCACCTGCTGTTTATCAATTTGCTGACGGATTCCCTGCCTGCGATAGCAATCGGCATGGAGCCGGCAGAAAAGGATTTGCTGTCAGAAGCTCCAAGAGATCCCAAAACGGGTATTCTAACAAGGGACTTTCTGCTGAGCATACTGGCTCAGGGCGGATTGATTGCGGTCTGTACAATGATTGCTTTCCATATGGGCCTTGGAAGCGGAAGCTCCGCTATTGCAAGTACCATGGCCTTTGCTACCCTGACTCTGGCCCGTTTATTCCATGGATTTAACTGCAGAAGCAAGCACAGTATCCTTAAGCTGGGATTTAGCAGTAATTGGTACAGTGTGGGTGCGTTTTTTGCAGGTACAGTGCTGCTGGGACTGGTTATGCTGGCGCCCTTCCTTCACAGATTGTTTTCAGTTACGTCTCTTACAGCTAAGCAGTTCGGAGCGGTATGCCTGCTGGCTGTGATTCCTACAATTATAATTCAGGTGTTTAAAATTTTAAGAGATTTTAGACATAGGAATTAATGGGAATTTATGATATAATATTGCCAGATATTACGCGCTGGTTCGGTCACACGGGAAAGCATATTAAAACACCAAACCGAACCATGTGCATCCCCCGGAGGGATACCATAGCCGGAGGATACGGTATCATTTTTGCAGGCAAAAAGCAGATACAGGAAAGGAGAGCGCAGTATGGATAAAGTGATTACAATCAGCCGTGAATTTGGAAGCGGGGGCCGTGAACTGGGTGTAAGGCTGGCAGAGCGCCTGAATATTCCCTTTTATGACAAAGAGCTGATCCATATGGCTGCGGAGGATAGCAATATTGCGGAGGAAGCTTTCCGGCATTACGATGAGCACATTGTGAAATCCTTGGACAGGCAGTTTTATCATGCATTTTCCGATGTGTATAAGGTTCCTATGTCCGATCAGATATTTGTGGCTCAATCCAATGTCATTCGCAAGCTGGCTGACTATGGTTCCTGCATTATCGTGGGGCGGTGCGCGGATATGATTCTGTCCGATAGTGTGAACCTGTTTATCTATGCAGATATGAGGAGCCGCGTCAAGAGAATGCTAAAGCTGGAGCCGGACGAGGAGTCCGGTGGAAAAGAGATGGAGCGCCGCATCCGTGAGGTAGACCGTAAGCGCAAGGAATACTATCAGTATTATACCGGTAATTCCTGGGGGCGTGCTCAGAACTACCACCTGTGCATGGACAGCGGTCTGGCAGGTGTGGACGGCTGCCTGAGGGCGGTGCTGGCATATCTTGGTGAGTAAATGGCGCCTTTGTAAAGTGAAGAAAGGTAAAAAATCGGTCGTAAAGAGAATGCTGAATGGTACTTAAAGGATTTTCTGATGTTAAGGAAATTTCCAATGTGGGATCTGATGCTTCGTTTTTTATTATAATCATTTATCAGTTAGGGCAAAAGCCACCGTATATTTTTCAGCTGCCGGCTCATACTAAGAAAGTACAAAGGAAGTACGAAACAAGAAACAGGTGAGTCCATGGAGAAGCCGTGTAAAAAACTGAAGAAACTACTAATTATAACAGGAACCACTGGAGCAGTCTATATTGGGTTTAAATACCTGCTGCCTCTCGTGGCTCCTTTTTTCGTGGGTTATGTGATGGCGTTGCTGCTGCGGCCATCAGCCCGGTTTCTTGCATACCGGATGCGGGTAACTGTAGGAGGCCGCCGCTTCCATATGCCAATTGGCATCATAGGCGGAATTGAATTTATAATGTTCCTTTCCCTATTAGGAGGGCTTTTGTATGTGGGAGGAGTAAAGCTCTGCGCCCAGGGGAAATTGCTTATGGCGGAATTTCCACTATGGATCGAGAGGGTTGATAGGTGGCTTACAGGGAGCTGTTACCAGATGGAGAAAGCGCTGGGGCTTGAAAAGAATTGTATTGCGGATTTGGCTGGAGAAATGCTTTTTAATCTGGTTGCCACAGGAAAAAGGACTGCGGTGCCTTTTCTGATGACCAATTCCGTCAGTTTGCTGGCCGGACTTGCAAAGGCAGCGATTGTAAGCCTGGTTACATTTTTGGCGGCGGTTTTGAGCCTTCAGGAGATGGAGGATTTGAGGGTGCGCAGGGATCAGTCTGCCTTCCGAAAGGAATTTAACCTCATTGGAGGCAGACTGGTTCAGACAGGCAAGGCATGGTTTAAAAGTCAGGGTATGATTCTCTTTATCACTACCGGTCTTTGTATCGGAGGTATGGCCTTAATGGGAAATCCCTATTATATTATGGCTGGTATGCTAATCGGCATTTTGGACGCCCTGCCAATATTCGGTACAGGAACCGTGCTGATCCCCTGGTCTGTGCTCAGGCTTTTGGTAGGAGATTGGGGTCAGGCAGTGCTTCTTGCAGGTCTTTACCTGGTGTGCTATCTTGTACGTCAGATATTGGAGGCGAAGATGATGGGAGGGCAGGTGGGGCTGTCACCGTTAGAAACCCTGGCTTCCGTATATGTAGGATTGGAACTTTTCGGATTCTTTGGATTTATATTAGGGCCGTTGGGACTCTTGCTGATAGAGGATATGGTAGAGGTATGGACGAAGGAGGAATAAGCCAGGCTGCAGAGGGCGCTTCAAATGACTAATGGGTCTTATGCTTGGCAAAGCATAAGGCAAAAGCTGCAATGAAAAGACGATGAAAATCATGCGAACGCATTGACAAAGTTCCCTTTCTGGCGTAAAATCAACAATACATGAAGAAAACATTCGTTCCATGATGTTATATAACTAAGATAACAGACAGCGTGGAAGGGGAATAGTAAGCCGAATGTCCGTTACAGAGAGGGAGCTGAAGGTGGAAAGCTCTTACGTGTGCACCGGCCCAACCAGCCCTGGAGCTTTGCATGAGGAATGCAACGTAATTCCGGCGTTAACGGATAGAGAGAGAGCCTTTGGGGACATGCCCCGAACGGCTAACTTGGGTGGTACCGCCGAGCCATTCGGTCCCTTGCGTAAATATAACGTATGGGATTGGATGGCTTTTTTCACATCTAAAAGGCTCCCCGGAAGCAATCCGGGCGGACAGAAGGAAAAGTCATTGTAAAGGAGAACCAATTATGGCAGACAACAAAAAAATGGTAGAGGCCATCACGTCAATGGATGTGGACTTCGCGCAGTGGTACACGGATGTGGTAAAGAAAGCCGAGCTGTGCGATTATGCCAGTGTGAAGGGCTGCATGGTCATAAAGCCCGCAGGCTATGCTATCTGGGAGAATATCCAGAAGGAGCTGGACAGACGGTTTAAGGCTGTAGGGGTACAGAATGTGTACATGCCCCTTTTCATTCCCGAAGGCCTTCTTCAAAAGGAAAAGGATCATGTGGAGGGCTTTGCTCCTGAGGTGGCATGGGTAACCCATGGAGGACTGGAGCCTTTGCAGGAGCGTATGTGCGTAAGACCTACCTCTGAAACACTGTTTTGCGATTTTTATGCAAAGGATATTCACTCCTACCGGGATCTCCCGAAGGTATATAATCAGTGGTGTTCAGTGGTGCGATGGGAAAAGACCACCCGTCCCTTCCTTCGCTCCAGAGAGTTTTTATGGCAAGAGGGACATACGGCTCACGCTACGGCAGAGGAAGCTGAGGCCAGAACCATTCAGATGCTGAATGTATATGCTGATTTCTGTGAAGAGGTGCTAGCCATTCCTGTTGTGAAGGGACAGAAAACAGATAAGGAGAAGTTTGCAGGCGCGGAGGCTACCTACACCATTGAGTCCTTGATGCATGATGGTAAGGCGCTGCAGTCTGGCACCAGCCATAACTTTGGAGACGGCTTCGCAAAGGCATTTGGCATCCAGTTTACGGACAAAGACAATACGCTGAAATTCGTACACCAAACCTCCTGGGGTATGACTACACGCATGATAGGCGCCTTAATTATGGTTCACGGTGATGACAATGGACTGGTGCTTCCTCCAAGAATCGCGCCGGTGCAGGTGATGATAGTGCCTGTACAGCAGCAGAAGGAAGGCGTTCTGGATAAGGCCTTTGAGCTTCAGGATCGCCTGATTCAAGCTGGCCTGGCGGTTAAGACAGACGATACTGATAAGAGTCCGGGCTGGAAGTTTGCGGACTGTGAGATGAGAGGGATTCCTGTTCGGGTGGAAATCGGACCTAAGGATATGGAAAAGAATCAGGCAGTACTGGTGCGCCGCGATACCCATGAGAAGCTGCCTGTGTCTCTGGATGAACTGGAGGAAAGGGTTTCAGAGCTTCTGGAGAGGATCCAAAAGGATATGCTGGAACGCGCCAGAGCACACAGGGAGGCGCATACCTATACAGCCACAGGCTGGGAGGAATTAAAGGACATCGTTAATACGAAGCCTGGCTTTGTAAAGGCCATGTGGTGCGGCTGTCAGGAGTGTGAGGATCAGATTAAAGAGGAGACTGGAGCCACCTCCAGATGTATGCCATTTGAGCAGGAAGTCCTGTCCGATACGTGCGTATGCTGTGGAAAACCTGCAGCCAAGATGGTTTACTGGGGACGTGCCTATTAATAGCTAAAGGATTGAGCGTATATGGATATAAAAATACCTGCCAGTGCCGCGGAAATTATTGATAAACTGAATAAGCATGGATATGAAGCGTATATTGTTGGAGGCTGTGTGCGGGATATGCTTTTGGGGAGGGAGCCGGGAGACTGGGACATTACCACCAGCGCCCTGCCCTATCAGGTAAAGAAAGTATTCAGGCGGACGGTTGACACAGGAATCCAGCACGGAACTGTAACTGTACTGATGGGAAAGGCCGGATATGAGGTGACCACCTACCGCATTGACGGAGAATATCTGGACGGGCGCCATCCTGATTCCGTATCCTTTACCCCTGATTTAAGGGAGGATTTGAAGCGGCGGGATTTCACAATCAACGCCATGGCATATAACAGCAGAGAGGGTATTGTCGATGCGTTTGGAGGGAGGGAGGATTTAAAGGCAGGGATAATCCGATGCGTCGGTAATGCCCAGGATCGGTTTTTGGAGGACGCCCTGAGGATTCTAAGAGCCATCCGGTTTTCAGCCCAGCTTGGGTTTGCTGTGGAGGAAAAAACCTATGAGGCCATCCGCGCTATTGCCCCGAATCTGGTTCATGTGAGTAAGGAGCGGATTCAGGCAGAGCTGACAAAGCTTCTGATAAGCAGGCACCCAGAGCGCATGGCCCTGATATGGGAGGCAGGAATCAGCCCTTACATATCTCCTGCATTTTCTGGACTGTGGGAGGAGAAGGCATTACCTTCTGTTCCTGCCTCTGTTCCGGCTGTAAAGCATATGCGTTGGGCTGCATTTTTGAGGCTGGCTTCACCGGAGAATGCAGTAAAGGTCTTAAAAGAGCTTAAAATGGATAATGATACCATTTACAGGGTCAAGACGCTGGTTACCTGGTTCGGAGTTCTTCTGGAACAGGACAAGGCTCCCATACGCCGGGTAATGAGCCGAATGGAGCCGGAGCTTTTTGACGATTTGATAACCCTTAAAATGTGCCTGGCCGAATGGGACGCTTTAACTGCTTCTGAGAAATGCCCGAAGGTTTCGGAAGAATCCTTAAAGCTTCTGGAGGCTGGGCCAAAAGTCCCAGAGAGGAAGCTGCAAAACGGGGAGGAAGGGATGGAAACCTTTCGGACGCTTGCCCATATCCGGGCCCTGGCAGAGGAAATCCGCAGGGATAGGGATTGCGTTACCCTAAAGGATTTGGCTGTAGATGGCCGGGACGTCATAGAGGCAGGGGTGCGGCCGGGGAAGGAAGTAGGAGCCTGTCTTGCCCGTCTGCTGGATTTGGTTCTTGAAAAGCCGTCCCGAAATACAAGAGAATACCTGCTGCGGCATTTAAAATAAGGCGGCCGCCGCAATCCCACTAGCTTGAGACGGTGGGATAAGGCCGCCAAAAGCAAAAGTTTGTGTTGAAAGAAACTACTTATATGTTTTGATCTTTCAATTCTGAGAGAATGAAAATTTAAATAATGGGGAACCGCTATAGTGCGGGCATTTCCCCTATCTTAAGGAGGAAACAGAAATGAACGTAATCAGTACAGAAAAAGCGCCAGGAGCAATCGGACCATATTCTCAGGGATTTGAGGTCAACTCAGTGATCTATACCTCTGGGCAGATTCCTGTCAATCCGGCAGACGGCAGTATTGCAGAGGGCATTGAAGCCCAGGCGGAGCAGAGCTGTAAGAATGTTGGTGCAATTCTGGAAGCGGCAGGCAGCGGCTTTGATAAGGTATTTAAGACCACATGCTTTCTGGCTGATATGGGTGACTTTGGGGCATTTAATGAAGTTTATGCCAGATATTTCACTTCCAAGCCAGCCCGAAGCTGCGTAGCGGTTAAAACCCTTCCAAAGGGTGTGCTGTGTGAAATCGAGGCGATTGCCGTTAAAGAAGTCTGATCAGACAGATGAAGGCCGCCCTGCTATCGAAGTGAACCAGCCATTGGATGGTACGAAGTCATTGAGGAAAGTCTTGAGACTTTTGCTGCCTCGTCTGGTTCACTTCGTTGGTGACTAGAGATAATATTGTTTGCTGTAAACTGGGATTTGGTTATAAAAAATGGAAGCGCAAATTCTAATCTGCCGATTTCGTTGTGGATCATTATAGCATACCAGTAAGCGGAGATGGAAATGTGACCAACGACAAGAAAGAGAGGGGAAAAAGAGGATTCAGAGGAAAAAGAAAGATAGCAGGATACCGGTTTGAATATGGGAAAGATACCTCTGTAATGCCGCTAAAAAGGGGCGCATACAGAGGTATTTTCTGGTTACAGTGAACCAGAGGCGCTGCAAGGGTAGAGAGTGCAGCGCTGATTTCAGGCTTAACTTGGGGAAGAAGCCTGAAACCTGTATATTAAGCAGAAAAAAGAAGAATGGCAAATTAAAGCTTTGAAAAATAGCTGGCGTCCTTGCCGCATACAGGGCAGATAAAGTCATCTGGCAAAGTGTCTGATTCCAGAATATAGCCGCACACGCTGCAGCGGTATCCTACGGTTTTTTCGGTTGTTTCCTGATAGGAGGGGGCGTTTGGCGGGGTAGTGCCGTTTTTCTTCAGATGGTAGTTGGCGTAGGTAAGGGGCTGCGCTGTCCCGTCCATTACCTGTGCCTCCACAACCTCGCCGATAATCAGGACATGGGTTCCAACATCTAGACTGGAAATTACCCTGCAGGTGAAGCGGGAACAGACATTCTCAGTTGGATAAGGGTTGTACAGGCTGTCCCGGCCCATAGGAATGTCTTCATATTTGGAAGCCTCCCTTCCGCTCTGGAAGCCGAATCGTTTAATCATATCCATTTCCACAGCTTCGGCTAATACAACTCCGGAGAAGGTGCCTGAGGTTTCAATCAGCTTCAAGGTGAAGTTATTTTTGTTCAGGGCAATGGATATTCTGGCAGGAGAGGACGTAACCTGGGTCATAGTGTTGATTACGCAGCCTCCATCCTTGCCGTCGGTGCTGCTGGATACAATATAAACACCATAGCTTAATTTAAAAAACGCTTTTGGATCCATAAATATAATACCTCCATTCATTTTGTTTGCCTTTGGGTTATTCATTTGATATTATAGCTGTTAGATGCAGTATAGCATGGAATGTAGATTAAATCAATAATAATTACTATTATTAACAAAAAATTTATTTCCCGAAGGGAACTGGGAGACAAGGCATGAGAATTGGAGAAACACAAAGTAAACAGATGGTGATTATGGATTTTACAGGAGTTTATGGGAGGGAGACCTTTTATAGAGCGCATGATTTTATATGGCTGGATTTGAAGGAGGTTCAGGGGACGAACGGTTACTGCGACAAGGAGGCCGAGGAGGAGCTTAGGAACAGAATCCGAAGGCTGGGGCCGGAAGGACTGCATTTTCTGGATTCAGGAAACTATCATTATGCCAGCAAGCTTTGGCTGGATATGGTGGAGGAGGATTTTGAGCTGCTGGTTTTTGACCATCATACAGATATGCAGGAGCCTGTATTTGGAAAGATATTGTCCTGCGGAGGATGGCTGAAAGTAGCTTTGGATACCAATGCCAGGCTGAAGCGGGTGTGGCTGATTGGTCCTGCTGCGGAAGGAATAAAGGAAGCTAAAGCTCTGGGCTTTGGGGATCGTGTGATCTGTATTTGCGAAGAGGATATGGGAGGCGTGGAACGCTGTCAGGAACGGCTGGGGCAATCCGGCCTTCCGCTGTATATTTCTGTGGATAAGGATATTCTTTCCCGAGAGGATGCCAGAACCAACTGGGATCAGGGAACCGTGCGGTTGGATGCTGTGCTGGATATTATCAGAGCGGCAGCAAAAAAGCGGCGGATCATTGGTATGGATGTATGCGGGGAGAACCCGGAGGAAAGGGAGCAGGAAGAAGTGGTAAGCCGGAATGTAAATGACAGGACAAATCGAGCGCTGATTGCAGTTTTTCTGGAACTATGCGCCGGAAAAGGACAGGCCCTATGGCAAGGGGAGCAGGCCCGGCGCTGAGTATCAGGAGGGAAATATGTATCAGGAGGAAAATACAAGGAAGGTTAGCGGAGGGGTATGGTGAGACAGGATCTGACAACAGGAAGCATAACGGGAACCATGCTGAGGTTTGCGTTGCCTATGATATTGGGGAATCTTTTGCAGCAGTTTTATAATATAGCGGATACGCTGATTGTAGGCCGCTGTCTGGGGGCCAATGCTCTGGCTGCTGTAGGCGCTGCCTATGCGCTGATGACGTTTTTAACCTCGATACTCCTGGGACTGTGTATGGGAAGTGGAGCAGTATTTTCCCTTCGGTATGGGGAGAAAAGTTGGGAGGAGCTTAAAACCAGTATTTTTGTATCCTTCATTCTGGTTGCCGCAGTGACCTTGATCATTAATATAGGGGTATTTCTGATGATAGATCCGATTATGAGTCTGATGCAGGTGCCAGAAGTGATTTATGGAATGATGCGGGAATATCTTTGGGTGATTTTTTATGGAATCACAGGCGTATTTCTTTATAACTTCTTCGCTTCCCTTTTGAGAGCAGTGGGGAATTCCCTTGTCCCGCTGCTGTTCTTAGGAGTATCGGCTGTTTTGAATATAGGGCTGGATTTGTGGTTTGTGCTGGCGCTTCATTGGGGGGCGGCTGGGGCAGCGGCAGCCACAGTAATATCTCAGCTGGTGTCAGGAGCGGGACTCTGCGTCTATACCCTTTTTAGAATGCCGGAATTCAGACCTGCCAGAAGGAATTGCAGGATTCAGAAACAGATCTTGACAGAGATCTCCCGGTTTTCCTTCCTCACCTGTGTTCAGCAGTCGGTGATGAATCTGGGAATCCTGATGGTTCAGGGCCTGGTAAACAGCTTTGGAACTGTTGTGATGGCGGCCTTTGCGGCAGCTGTAAAGATCGATTCCTTTGCTTATATGCCGGTTCAGGATTTTGGAAATGCATTTTCTACCTTCATTGCCCAGAACTACGGGGCGGGGAAAAGGCTCCGTATCCAGGAAGGGATCAAAAGCGCCGCAAAGACATCGGTTCTTTTTTGTCTGGCTATCTCTTTTGCTGTATGGATATTTGCTGAGAAGCTTATGCTTATTTTTGTCCAACCTCAGGAGACAGAGATACTGGCTGTGGGGGTAGGGTATTTGAGAATTGAGGGTGCTTTCTACTGGGGGATTGGCTGCCTGTTTTTGCTGTACGGACTTTACCGGGCTGTTCGGATGCCTGGAATGTCGGTGGCGCTGACTGTAATCTCCCTGGGTACCAGGGTAGCGCTGGCTTATGTATTATCATCAATTCCTTCGGTTGGTTTGGTGGGAATATGGGCGGCTGTACCCATTGGATGGATTCTGGCGGATCTGACTGGACTGCTGTACTATTGGAGAAAAGGCATTGCTTTTAAATGAGATATGCTGTTAGGCAGAGTGCTTTAAGCCTCCTGAAAGCTTGTATTTAAAAGCATACCATAGTAAAATAATTCCATCACGCTTCACAATTATCACTCTGGGGAGGATCGAATATGAACTGGAATACACTTCTTTGCAGCGACCGGATTCGTAGCTTCCGAAAAGCTTCATCCTCGGATCTGCGGACAGAATTTGAGAAGGATTATCATCGGATTATTGGCAGCGCGTCCTTTCGCCGTCTTCAGGACAAAACCCAGGTTTTTCCTTTGGACCGAAGCGATTTTATCCGAACCAGGCTGACCCATTCCCTGGAGGTATCGTCTCTGGCAAAGTCCTTGGGTCAGAATATCTCACAGAGCATTATGACCAGCATAAAGGATGAAAGCTTTACACAGGAGCATAAAGGGGCTGTCTGCGATATTCTTCAATGCGCAGGCTTGATTCATGACATTGGAAATCCTCCCTTTGGGCATTTTGGCGAAACCTCCATACAGGACTGGTTTAAGCAGAATCTGGGCAGGCTTCAGTTTAAGGGTGAGCCGCTTAAGAACTTGCTTAACCCTCAGATGCTTCAGGATTTTTACAACTTTGAGGGAAATACTCAGGCCTTCAGGGTAGTGACCCGGCTTCATTTTCTGGTGGATGAGCATGGCATGAATCTGACCAAGGCTTTGCTGGGAACCATCATCAAATATCCGGTATCCTCTTTGGAAATAAACAGGGGAAGCGGAGATATCCGCACAAAAAAAATGGGATATTTCTATGGAGATAAAGAAAACTTCCAGAATGTCCAGGAAGCTACAGGAACAAACGGTAAGCGCCATCCTCTGGCGTTCCTTTTGGAGGCCGCAGACGACATTGCTTATAAAACGGCCGATATTGAGGATTCCGTAAAAAAGGGATGTATCTCCTATGAGAAGCTGCTGGAGGAGCTGCGAAGCTTTGAGAGGGTGCGGCAGACGGAATACTATCAAAATCTGGTATCCTGGCTGGAGGAGCGTTACCGGAAGGGGGTGGAGCGGGAGTACAGCCGCCCGGATTTGTACGCGGTTCAGAATTGGATTATCAGCGTTCAGGGACAGTTGATCTCAGGGGTGACTGGTTGCTTTACCAGGAATTATAATCAGATTATGGAAGGAGCCTACAAGGATGATTTGTTTGCGGGAACAGAAGTAGAGCTTCTGACGGATGCTCTGGGAGATATTGCTTACAGGTACGCTTTCTGCACAAGGCCCATTTTGAAGCTGGAGATAGCAGCTCAGACCATTTTTAACTTTCTGCTGGATCAGTTTATAAATGCTGTCATTCCCTATGATACGGATCTGCCTATGACCCAGGTTCAGAAAAAGATGGTGGCCCTGATTTCAGATAATTATAAAAAGATTTATTCCATTTGCTCCAGAGGAAAAAGCGAGAGTGAGAAGCTGTACCTGAGGCTTCTTTTGGTAACAGATTATATTTGCGGTATGACGGATTCCTATGCCAAGGACATGTATCAGGAGCTGAATGGTATTGTCTGAGAGCTTGACAGAGCATAATGCTTAAGTAATGAGAAAGGGTTCTCAGTGAGGTTCTTATAATTTCTTTGAGGTTGTCAGGCATGCCACGGCTGCTGTCTGCATAAGATATAAAAAAATCCTCAGGAGACTCATTTTGAAGGAGTATATTGAAGAGCGTGCGGTAGCCATCGCCAATTACATCATAGACCAGAATGCCACTGTAAGGCAGACGGCGAAAAAATTTGGAATAAGCAAATCTACTGTACATAAAGATGTAACGGAACGCCTGGAGAATATCAATCCCACCCTGGCAGCCAGGGCCAGGGTGGTGCTGGATGTGAACAAATCTGAACGTCACATCAGGGGCGGTCTGGCTACCAGAGAAAAGTATCAGCACAGGCTTCAAATGTGCAGCCAGGAGACACAGGAGTAAATAAAATGGAAGCCATATGGGGCGGCTCAATAAAACAGTATTGTTAAAATTGTTTTGGGGAACGGCGAAGCTTTTTCTTCGCCGTTCCCCTCAGATTGAAGACAAGGTGTGAGGCATACGTCTCGGATTTTGCTTTTAAAAGAGCTGGAAAATCTCTTGCTTTCGGGACTCTTTGGCTTTTTCTGGTATAATGGAAGTACCAAAGAAAGGTGGTATGCTCCTATGATGGCCCAGAATGCAGACTAGAAAAGAGAACAGAACAAATATTCTGCAAGGGTGATATGGTTCCCCATTTCTCAACTTTTGGCAAAAACTATACCTGACGTTTTAAGGATACCGACCGCTTTGAGCATATATTTTCACACATACTACGTGTTATAAATTAAGCTGATAGATCCCAGCGAAGTTTTTGTAGATGTAACTCATGTAAAAGCAAGAGCCAACAATAAAAAGATGCAAAAGTAGATCAGGAGATTAGGTATTACAGTGCTTAGCACTGCCACATATCCGATAGCTTTTTTTGTATCACTTAATATGATTAAAAGCAATTTATAATCAATAAAGGGTGGTATGGACTCCATACCTTATGGGGGGGAGGGGGGATGATCGTATGAACCCTCCTTCGTTTGCGCAGTCAAGAATATAACAATGGGGACATTATAGCATTTCCGTCTTGACTTTAGCAATATGCTAATCATGTAAAGTGAGAAAGTGCCGGGGACTTCCCGTCCCTGTGGAAGCGGATCAGCCTGTGGAGGGCGGTTATGGAAGCTATGCACGAATTGTATGGGAGATTTCCCGTGAAATGATTGATTTTACAGATTGATGGGATTATAATTGTGTCCAGATTACTTTTATATCGGCTGGAACGGAGGAAACGATCATGGAAAAGAAAGACCTGGACTGGGGCAATATTGGATTTACGTATATGGCTACAGACAAGCGTTATGTTTCAAATTACAAAGGCGGAGCATGGGACGAGGGCTGCCTAACCTCAGATTCCAATGTAGTGATTAATGAATGTGCAGGGATTCTGCAATATTGTCAGGAGTGCTTTGAAGGACTGAAAGCCTATACAACAGAGGATGGAAGCATCGTAACCTTTCGTCCAGATCTGAATGCGGAGCGCATGATGGATTCGGCAGAACAGCTTAAAATGCCAGCCTTTCCCAAGGAGCGGTTTTTAGAGGCAGTGGATCAGGTGGTAAAGGCCAATGCGGCCTGGGTGCCTCCCTTTGGAAGCGGAGCTACTCTTTATCTGCGGCCATATATGTTCGCTTCTGGCCCTGTCATTGGAGTGAAACCTTCGGAGGAGTATCAGTTCAGGCTGTTCTGTACACCGGTAGGCCCTTACTTTAAAGGAGGGGCCAAGCCCCTTACCTTATGCGTTAGCGATTTTGACCGGGCAGCTCCCAGGGGAACAGGGCATGTAAAGGCGGGCCTGAATTATGCCATGAGCTTATATGCTTCTGTAACAGCCCATTCTGCCGGCTATGATGAGAACGTATTTGTGGATCCGGCAACCAGAAGCTGTGTGGAGGAGACGGGAGGAGCCAACTTCCTGTTTGTTACCAGGACTGGGGAAGTGGTTACTCCTCAATCTTCCTCCATCCTGCCCTCCATTACGAGACGATCCCTGATGTATGTGGCGGAGCATTATCTGGGGCTTAAGGTAAAGGAGCGTCCGGTTAAGCTTTCAGAGCTTTCAGAGTTTGCGGAGTGCGGGCTTTGCGGCACTGCGGCAGTTATCTCTCCTGTGGGGAAGATTGTGGATCATGGAAACGAGATTTGCTTCCCAAGCGGCATGGAGGAGATGGGTGATGTTACCAGAAAGCTTTATGATACCCTGACAGGGATTCAAATGGGAACTATAAAGGCCCCTGAAGGCTGGATTCGTAAAATTGTATAAGGAAGAATAATCAGCGCCTCTTGGAATATATTGATAGTAATTGCATCATATAGTTCGGGAGGTTTTTTCATGAAAATTATTTATAAGGGAAAGGTGTGGTTGACCCTTGCCATGCTAATGGCTATGATGGGATGGACGCTTATGGGCTGTTCGGCTTCCAAGGAAAGCAAAGATAAGGTGAGGGATTTGGACTTTACAGTAGCAGGGAATATGGATATTCCGGAGGAACTAAAGAAGCTCATTGCTGAGAAACAGCAGCAGCCCTTTAAGCTTACATACAGTGATGATCAGAATCTTTTTATTGCCGTAGGATATGGTGTACAGCCTACCGGAGGGTACAGCATCAGTGTCAATGATTTGTATCTGACAGAAAATTCCGTCGTTATCAACACAGAGCTTAAGGGACCGGAGAAGGGAGAGAACGCAGGAAAAGAGCAGTCCTTTCCTTATATAGTAATTAAAACGGAGTATTTGGAAAATCCGGTGGTATTTCAATAACTATTCACAGCAGGCTGCGGCTGTGTTATTGCAGGATTGAATATCATATGCTATACTATATAAAATATTTTGGGATAGTGTGGTGCTACAGTATTGTTGTATTAACTTGTTAAAGTAAAGGGGAGAATATATGATATTCAAGGATATTTGGCTGGATGTTAAAGCAGTGAAAGAGAGAGATCCGGCGGCACGTAATGTCCTGGAGGCGCTGCTTTTGTACCAAGGGGTTCATGCCCTCATATGGCATCGTTTTGCGCACTGGTTTTACAGGCATAGGATGTTTTTTATAGCAAGGCTTATATCGCAGGTTGCCAGGTTCTTTACGATGATTGAGATTCATCCAGGAGCTCAGCTGGGACATGGGATTTTGATTGATCATGGTGCCGGTGTGGTTATCGGCGAGACTGCGGTGGTTGGTGATAATTGTACGATTTACCAGGGGGTGACTCTGGGGGGTGTGGGAACTCAGAAGGGGAAACGTCATCCTACCCTGGGAAATAATGTAATGGTTGGCGCGGGAGCTAAGATTCTGGGAGCCTTTGAGGTGGGCGATAATTGTTATATTGCAGCCAATGCAGTTCTCTTAAAGCCTCTGGAGGATAACGTGACTGCTGTCGGCATTCCGGCCCGCCCGGTAAAAAAGGATGGAGTTTCACTGCCTAAGAATAAGAGAACTCTGACTCTGGAGGAGTATGAAAGCATGAAGGAGCGTATGGCACAGATGGAGAGGGAGATTTCATACTTAAAGGAAGCTCTGGATTCCCAGAAGGCATCGGAAGCCGGAGCTGGGCCAGAGACGGCTGTACAGGCTGGAGAAGCAGAGAAGTCTTGATGCCTGGTAATAAAAATTTCATCAGATAGCTGGATGTAGTGAATACATGTGAATTATAAGATATACGCATAAAGAGCCTGCTGTCCGCATAAATTCTTCTAAAGGATTATGAGAGATGGCAGGTGTTTTTATGGAATTAATAAAGAAGCAGATACATATGAACCAGTGGAAGGGAAATGTAGCCACCCAGATAACGCTGGATGACGATTTTATTGTGCCGGATACCATGGATGATATGGAGCAGGTGATGCTGGACACAGGGGAGGTCCAGATAGAGAGTGTAAAGAATCAGGGAGATAAGGTGGCTGTGAAGGGAAGGCTTGAGTTCCAGGTGCTTTACCGCAGGGAGGCAGGCGGGCTTCAGACCTTGGGGGGCAGCATTCCTTTTGAGGAAACTGTGAACGTCCCCAATTTGGAGGAGAAAGACTACGTTGGCTTAAACTGGATGCTGGAGGATCTGAATACAGAAATGATCAATTCCAGAAAGCTGGGGGTTCAGTCCATCATTACTCTTCAGGTTCGGGTGGAAACTCTCAGGGATGCGGAGGCTGCGGTGGATGTGGACATGGAAGGGGGAAGCCCGGCGGCAGGGGCCGGCCTCTCGGAGGGAGACGCCGGCGGAGCTATCCAGGTGGAAACTTTGAAGCGTACGGCAAATGCGGCTTCCATTGCAGTGCGCAGGAAGGATACATACCGGATCAAGGAAGAACTCAGTCTCACAGGCGGAAAGCCTAATATGGGGCAGCTTCTTTGGCGGGAGATGCGGCTTCGGGATGTTAGCGTAAAGCCCCTGGACGGCCGCCTTCATCTGGATGGAGAAATGACCGTGTTTGTGATTTATATGGCTGAGGATGAAAATATGCCGGTTCAGTGGTTAGAGGATACGCTTTCCTTTTCTGGTGAAATGGAGATGAATGACGTAAAGGAGGAGCAGATCCCCATGGTTATTGTTCGCCTGGCCCACAAGGATATTCAGGCTAAGCCGGATTATGATGGCGAGATGCGGGAAATGGATGTGGAGGCTGTCCTGGAGTTGGATATCAAGCTTTACGAGGAGCAGGAGGTGGAGCTTTTAAGCGATATGTACTCCAATATGAGGGAGATTGAGCTGACTCAGACGGAGGCTTGCTTTGATCAGATTCTTACCAGGAATGTATGCAAGTCTAAGATCTCTGAAAAGCTTAAGCTGCCTCAGGCAGAGCGTATACTTCAGATTTGCCACAATGCAGGGGCTATAAAGCTAGATGATGTGGGAATTGGTCAGGACTGTCTGGAAATTGACGGCGTTTTGGAGGTTAGCCTTCTGTATCTAACCAGCGATGATACCTCCCCGGTCCAGTCCTGGGTGGAGCAGGTGCCGTTTCACTGCGTAGCTGAAGCCAGAGGTATCAGGGAGGACAGCATTTACCAGCTGGACGCGGGCCTGGAGCAGCTGAGCGCAGTGATGATGGGCGGCGATATGGTGGAGGTAAAGGCTGTGGTTGCTCTGGATTTCCTGGTGCTCCAGCCTGTGTGTGAGCAGGTTATAACCGGAGCTGTGGTAAAGCCTATGGATTTTCAGAGGCTGCAGGAGCTGCCTGGAATTGTGGGCTATATTGTACAGCCTGATGACAGCCTTTGGAGTATTGCGAAGAAATTTCACACCACAGTGGGTACGATTATTTCCACCAATGAACTGGCAGACGATCAGGTTAAGAAGGGACAGAGGCTGCTTTTGGTGAAGGAGATTGCCCAGGGATTTTAGCCGCTTTTTCTTTACTCAAAATGTCAGAGCGCGCCCAGATAGGGAGTTGTGCAAAGTATATTTATACAATGTTGACATGTATTGTAATTTATGATAACTTGATTGTATAAACAGGGCCATGTTATGAGTGACAGTTAACCCTTTTATTGTAGTAGATAGGAGGATTCGCCATAAGTTTTAGGTATTTATCTATAATTGCTTTGTTTGTTTGATACATTTTGCCGTATTAGTCATTATTATAACAGCAGGCTTCCAAATCGGCTGGATGCCTGCTGCTTTTTATGCTGCTTTTAGGAAAATGAATTCAATCACATATTGATAAGACCTAAAATCGTTTCTTAAGAAGATACTATTTATCCTGCCAATCCTGTTCCGTTGATGTGCTGAAAATTGTTATGAGAAGAAAGGGGTTCTTTCTATGAAATTGTTATTTGCGTCGGATTCTTTTAAGGGAACGCTTTCAAGCAGGCAGACCATTGAATTGCTGACGAAAGCAGCCAGGGAGGTGTTCGGTTCTTGTGAATGTGCCGGAGTTTTGGTGGCAGACGGAGGGGAGGGAACCATTGACGCGGTGATAGCTGCCAACCAGGGGAAACGGCTCCAGGTGCCGGTGCACGGCCCGTTAATGGAGAGACGGGAGGCGTATTACGGAAAGCTGGATGAAAGGCGGGCGATTCTGGAAATGGCGGCAGCCTCCGGGCTGCCCATGGTTCCCTTGGAGCTGCGGGAACCGAGAAATACAACTACCTATGGCACGGGAGAGCTTTTAAAAGATGCCCTGGATCATGGCTTTACTGATATATCGATTGCCATTGGAGGTTCTGCTACCAATGACGGAGGCATGGGGTGTATGCGCGCATTGGGGGTACGCTTTCTGGACGCGGATGGAATCGAGCTGGAGGGCAGAGGAGCGGATCTGGCAAGAGTAGTTCATATCGACTGTTCGGGCATGGATAAACGCATTGCTCAGGCGAAATTCACCGTTATGTGTGATGTGAATAATCCGCTGTGCGGCAAAAATGGAGCTACCTATACCTTTGGCAAACAAAAGGGCGGCTCCCCCAAGGCGCTGGATGAGTTAGAAGCAGGCATGCAAAATTACCGGGATGTGCTAATCCGGGAGTTGGGAATTAATCCAGATAAAATACCTGGCTCTGGTGCAGCCGGAGGACTTGGAGCCGCATTGCTGGTGTTCTGCCGTGCCGTGCTAAAGTCCGGCATTGAAACGGTGCTGGATCTGATTGACTTTGATAAACAGCTGGAGGGAGTTTCTCTGGTGATTACCGGGGAAGGACAGACCGACTGGCAGTCCTGCTTTGGAAAAGTGATACAGGGAGTTGGCTGCCGCTGCAAAAGCCATGGGATTCCCGTCATAGCATTGGTAGGCTCCATGGGGGATGGCGCTGAGCAGATATTTGATTATGGAATCTGCTCTATGGTCACAACGATTAACGGAGTAATGGGTCTGGAGGAAGCATTGCACAATGCAGAGGAGCTATATTACAATGGCGCTGTTCGAATGTTCCGGCTATTGCATGTGGGAATGGGGCTGGGAGCAAATGGAGAAAGGGATGAGGTATGAAATGCTTTGTCAGTATCCTGCGTACGGCTGGTTCATTCATGGGATTGTCGTATGAGAGGTTGAAAAAAACTGTTATAGAAATTGAAATTATGGTATACTATGCATATGCAGTATGATCCTAAAGAAAAGAGGTATACCATGAATTTAGAGTTTAAGCCTGTAGTAGCTGAGGATATTGACAAGCTGCGGCCTTTTTATGGCCTGCGGCCTAATAAGGCCTGCGACAGCGTGTTTCTGGATTGCTTTTTGTGGAAGGATTACTACCAGGTCCAGTGTGCGGTCAGTGAAAACCGGGCGGCTTTGTGCCTGATGGAAAAGGATGGACAGGTCTCCACAGCCATGCCTATGTGCAAGGAAGAGGATCTGCCCTACTTTTTTAATCAGCTGGTGGAGTATTTTGAACAGGTTCTTCACAAGCCCTTTTATATTGCCCTGGCAGATGAAGAGGCTGTGGAGTATTTGAAGCTGGACCCAAAGGTATATGAGGTGGAGGAGCAGGCGGACTTAAAGGATTATCTTTATGACGGAGAGGCCATGCGCACTTTGTCAGGGAAAAAGCTTCATAAAAAAAAGAACCATTTAAACGGATTTTTAAGGGAATATGAGGGCAGATATGAGTACCGCAGGCTTTGCTGCTCTGACCGCCATGAGGTCTGGAGATTTATGGAGGAATGGAGGCAGAATAAGGTTGACGCCAACGCCATGGACGCTTCTCTGGATTATGAGGTTGCGGGGATTCACGATATTTTAAAAAACTGCTCCAGCCTCCGTGTGCCCATGGCAGGCGTATATGTGGATAAAAAGCTGGAGGCCTTTACCATAGGCAGCTTAAATGAACTGGAAAATATGGCGGTGATTCATATTGAAAAGGCGAATCAATCCATCAAAGGGCTGTATCAATTTATAAACCAGCAGTTTTTAATTCATGAATTCCCTGATGCAGCTTTGGTGAACCGGGAGGATGATTTGGGAATGGAGGGATTGAGAAAGGCTAAGATGAGCTACAATCCCATTGGATTTGCAAGGAAATATTCGGTGAGGAAACGATGATACGATATTTGACAGGGGAAGAAAAGCAGACAAGCAGATGGCTCTGGCAGGAGGCATTTCCTGAAGATTCACAAGGCTTTATAGACTACTATTATAAGAGGAAAACCGCAGACAACCGGGTGCTGGTGAAGGAGGATGAAGAGGGAAGGCTTCTATCCATGGCTCATCTCAATCCCTACCATGTGATGGTGAAGGGCCGGCTTTGGGAGCTGAATTATATCGTGGGAGTAGCCACAGCCGCAGACAGCCGGCGCCAGGGGCATATGAGAGATATGCTTGGGAGGCTGCTGCTGGATCTGCATGATGAGGGAGCTCCCTTTTGCTATCTTATGCCTGCTTCAGAAGGGATTTACCTGCCCTTTGGATTTCGGTTTGTGTTTAATCAGCCTCTCTGGCAGATAAAGGAGAGGTTGCCGGAGGAAACAAGGAGGCTAAAGCTTCAGTTAAGCGAAGGGTCGGGTACGGCTGCGTTCAGATCTGAGGGAAAGACGCGGGATTGCCTGGCCTCCTGGGTGAACCGGTGGCTGGATGAACGTTTTCAGGTCTATGCAGTAAGAGACAGGGAGTATATGGAGCGGCTGGAAGAGGAGCTTGACAGCGAGGCAGGCCGGGTGTATGGTTGGTATGATGGAAATGGAGAGCTGAAAGCCCTTCAGGCCTTCTGGGGAATCGGAAAAAGGGAGCAGAGATTCCTGTATTCTATGGAACCGGATTGGTTGGAACCGGCAAAGGCAGATAAGACCGAAGGAAGGAGCGGCTCCCTCCGGCCGGCCATCATGGCCCGAATTACGAACGCGGCCCGGATGATGGAGGCCATTAGTCTTAATGAGGAGGCTCCGTGTAGTGAGATGGAGGTGCTCATAAGAATCCGGGATAAACTGATTCCTGGAAATCAGGGGCTTTGGAGATGGAAGCTGAATGGAAAGGGCTCTTGTCTGACGCCGGAGCCTGTAGGGCTTGCAGGCAGTCCTCTGTTTTCTACAGAGGTGCTTGATATAGACGTGGCTGCTCTTGCATCCTGGCTTTTTGGATATGAAAGGCTGGAGAATCTGGCGGGAGCACAGCAAGAAGCTCCGCCCTGGTGGTGCAGGTTTGTAGAGCCGATTGAGAGGCTTTTCCTAGATGAGGTTGTGTAGGGCTCATTTGCTGGAGAAAGGAGGGAATGCGGATATGGAGGAGAAGCTGCGGCAGCTAAGGGACTGGATTTTGGAGTGCGGCAGCATTGTATTTTTCGGAGGCGCAGGTGTGTCTACAGAAAGCGGAATTCCTGATTTTAGAAGTGTGGACGGGCTTTATAGCCAGCAGTATAAGTATCCGCCGGAGACCATTATCAGCCATAGCTTTTATATCCGCTATCCTGAAGAGTTCTACCGCTTTTACAAGGATCGTATGCTCTATGTCAATGCCAGGCCAAATGCAGCCCACAGGGCGCTGGCAAGGCTGGAGGCGAAGGGGAAGCTAAGGGCGGTGATAACTCAAAACATTGACGGCCTTCACCAGATGGCGGGAAGCAAAGAGGTGCTGGAGCTTCACGGCTCCGTACATAGGAACTACTGTACCAGGTGCAAAGCATTCTATGATCTGGACTATGTGGTAAAAAGTGAAGGTATACCCCGGTGCAGCTGCGGCGGAATGATTAAGCCGGATGTGGTGCTTTACCAGGAGGGGCTGGACGACCGGATTATAAGAAAGGCTGTAGCATATATAAGAAATGCGGATATGCTGATAGTCGGTGGAACCTCACTTGTGGTCTATCCTGCGGCGGGACTGATTGATTATTACAGGGGGAACAGGCTAGTTTTAATCAATAAGGAGGCTACCTCGAAAGACTCCCAGGCAGATTTGGTGATAAGCGGCAGCATTGGGGCGGTTCTTGAGACCGTAGCCGGAATCTGATCCACAATAATGACAGCAATGCAGAAGGAAGGGAACGTGAATGTATCAGGCAGCAAGTGACAGATATGAGAAAATGGAATATAAGAGAAGCGGGAGAAGCGGTATCTTCCTGCCCAGGATTTCTCTTGGGCTGTGGCAGAATTTTGGGACAGATAAGACCTTGGAGGAGCAAAAAGCCATTCTTTTTAAGGCCTTTGACCTGGGAATTACCCACTTTGATTTGGCCAACAACTATGGAGCGCCCAATCTGGGACTGGCAGAGGAAAACTTCGGCTCTGTTCTGAAATCGGATCTGGGGCAGTATAGGGAGGAGCTTTTTATATCTACCAAGGCCGGCTTTGACTTTTGGCCTGGACCCTATGGAAACTGGGGCTCCAGAAAATATCTCATAGGCAGTTTGGACGCCAGTCTTAGGCGTATGGGGCTGGATTATGTGGATGTGTATTACCACCACCGTCCGGATCCGGAGACACCCCTGGAAGAGACCATGGGCGCTCTTTCCGACCTTGTAAAGCAGGGGAAGGCCCTGTATATAGGCATTTCCAATTATCAGGCAGATGAAGCGGAGAAAGCGATTAAAATTCTGGCAGCCAACGGCACGCCCTGTCTGCTTCACCAGCCCCGTTACAATATGCTGGAGCGTTGGGTGGAGGATGGACTTTTGGATGTCCTGGACAGAGAGGGAGTCGGATGTATCTGCTTCAGCCCGCTGGCACAGGGAGCGCTGACCGGCAAATACCTTTATGGTATTCCCCAGGGCTCCAGAGCTTCCAGAACGGGAACCACCGTAGGAGCGCGCTATCTGTCACCGGAACGGCTGGTGAAAATCAAAGCTTTGAATAGCCTGGCTGAAAGCCGGGGGCAGTCCTTGGCCCAGATGGCCCTTGCCTGGGCGCTGCGCCGCAAAGAGGTAACCAGCGTCCTGATCGGCGCCAGCAGTCCAGAGCAGCTGATGGACAATACGGCTGCTCTTAAAGGCCTGGATTTCAGCCAGGAAGAGCTGGATCAGATTGACAGGATTTTGTCCTGACAGCCATAAGTATTGGAAGCTCTAACCTGCCCCGAAGCATCAGCCGGGGCTGATCAAATGGGAGTAATGAAGCGATGAACGAAAAGCAGTGCTATGAAATCGGAGACGTTGTCAAATTAAAAAAGCCTCATCCCTGCGGAAGCAGCGAATGGGAAATCCTTCGCGTGGGGGCAGACTTCCGGCTGAAATGTACAGGCTGCGGCCATCAGATTATGGTTTCGCGAAAGTTGGTGGAGAAGAATGCTAGGGGATTGAGGAAGAAGGGAATTTAAGGACAAATAATAATCAAAAATCCCTTGCATTTGTCCGGTTTCTTTGGTAGAATAATAATTCGTGACATATTAAATCCTTGCTCCTGTCACTGAAAGCGGGGGCCAGAGACCACAAGGAGGTAAAACAAGATGAACAAGTACGAATTAACCGTTGTTCTGAATGTGAAGCTTGACGACGAGCAGCGCGCGGCAGCGCTCGAAAAGGTAAAGGGTTATATCACCCGTTTCGGCGGAACCGTAACCAACGTAGATGAGTGGGGGAAGAAAAGACTTGCATATGAGATACAGAAGATGCATGAAGCCTTCTACTACTTTATCCAGTTCGAGTCTGATTCCGTGTGTCCGAACGAAGTAGAGGCGCACATTCGTATTATGGAACCAGTTATCAGATACTTATGCGTGAAGCTAGAAGCATAAGAGATGCCCAGCCCCTTAAGCGGGGATGAAAAGGAAGAGTGACCGTATGAACAGAGTTATCTTAATGGGAAGATTGACAAGAGACCCGGAAGTCAGATATTCACAGGGAGAGCGTTCCATGGCCATTGCCAGGTATACCCTTGCAGTGGACAGAAGAGGCCGCAGAGGCCAGGAGGGTTCTATGGAACAGCAGGCTGACTTTATTACCTGTGTTGCATTTGACCGCGCGGCTGAATTTGCGGAGAAATATTTCCGCCAGGGTATGCGTGTCCTTGTGTCCGGGAGAATTCAGACAGGTAGCTATGTAAATAAAGAAGGTCAGAAAGTATACACCACCGAGGTCATCCTGGATGATCAGGAATTCGCAGACAGTAAGGGCGCAGCATCTGATATGGGCGGCTACGGACAGTCAGCCCCCTCTCAGAGACCGGCTCCTACCAGTGCGATTGGTGATGGGTTTATGAACATTCCGGACGGAGTGGAGGACGAAGGGCTTCCATTCAATTAGGATGTTCCGTGGTTGAATAATAAAGGAGGACAACACCAATGGCATTTAATAAAACAGATAGACCAGATGGCGCTAAGATGAGAAGACCGGGCGGAATCCGCAGAAGAAAAAAGGTTTGCGTATTCTGCGGCGATAAAAACGGCGTGATCGACTACAAGGATGTAAACAAGTTAAAGCGATACGTATCCGAGAGAGGCAAGATCCTTCCCCGCCGTATCACAGGCAACTGCGCAAAGCATCAGAGAGCTTTAACAGTAGCCATCAAGCGGGCGCGCCACATTGCCCTGATGCCTTATACAATGGAGTAAGCCTTTGCTTTATAAAGGCTGGCGTGTAGAAAGAGGCAGTTTTACTCAAACGGTACTGAAACAGGAATCCCTTCGCATGCTGGATGCGGGGGGATTTTTCAATAGGGGAGAACGCAGTGCATTCTTGTTATTCAGGCCAAGGTATGATACAATTAACCATTATGTCCAAGGAGAGAGAACCAATGGAAAGAGGAAGCTTATACTGTGTAAGTACGGGCCCGGGGGATCCCATGCTTATGACATTAAAGGCCGTACAGGTGACGGAGCAGTGTCCCGTAGTGGCTCTTTCTGTGGACTTTACAAGGCGTGATAAAAGCTGTGGAAAGAAGGATACAAAGAGTCTTAGGGAGAACTGCGCAGCTTATCAGATAGCGGCGCCCGTTGTGAAGGGAATAGAGGGCAAGGAGCATCTGTTTTTGTCTATGCCTATGACAAAGGATAAGGAGGTTCTGTCTGCAAGTCACAGACAGGCTGCAGACCGCATTATAGAGTATCTGAGTCAGGGAATATCCGTGGCCTGGCTGACCCTTGGAGATACCACCATTTATGCCAGTTCTCTGTATGCGGCGAGGCTGGTAAAGGAAGGGGGCTATCAGGTTGAGCTTATCAGCGGTGTCCCTTCCTTCTGCGCGGCGGCAGCCAGACTGGGGGAGCCTCTGGTCAGCGGTTCCCAACAGCTGCATATCCTCCCTTCCTCTTACCGGATAGAGGAGGCTCTGGCTTGCCCTGGCACAAAGGTTCTGATGAAGGCAGGTAGCCGCCTTTCGCAGGTGAAAAAGCTTTTGACGGAACAGGGCTTTGAAGCGAAGGGGGTGCAGCGCTGTGGAATGAAGGGGGAGAAGGTGTACCCTTCAGCGGCGGAATTAGACGAAGAAGCTGGATATTATACCCTCTTAATTGTAAAAGAAAGAGATTGACATTTATGTTGTCAATATCCGATTCGCAGGCAAAGGAACTGGTCATCAAGAGGACGGAAGATTGTCCTGTTTATACTACCGTTGATAATGAGGAGGAGAAGGAATGAAAAAGAGAAAGCAAATGGTAAAACGGCTTCTGTCAAGGGCCCTGCCTGCAATGATAGCATTATCGCTGGCAGGCTGCGGGGGCAGAACAGCTAAAACAGCAGGTGCTTCTGTTAAGGAGCAGGCGGAGGCCGGAGCTTTAGGAAATAAAATTGTCAACATCGGCGTGACCAGTTCGCTGAACACTCTGAATCCTTTGCTTATGGATGGAGTGGAAATAAACAAATATGCTACTGGCCTGATGTTTCTGCCTCTTATAGAGCTGGACAAGGACATGAATTTTGAACCCATGCTGGCAGATTCCATTCAGGCTGAGGACGAAAGGAATTTCCTGGTGCACATCGACGACAGGGCCAGCTGGTCGGACGGCACTCCTGTTACAGCGGATGACGTGGTGTATACGGCTCTCCGCTTGTGCAGTCCTGTGGTAGCCAATACCGCTATGATGTACTATGTATTTGAAGGAGTGGGAGACGACGGATTTGTAGAGGCCGGCGCTGATCATATAAGCGGCATTACAAAGGTGGATAATAAGACCGTACGCTTTACAACAAAAGCCCCTATGTCTCTGATCACCTTTCAGAACTCCTACGCCCGTTACCTGATGACACTGCCCAAGCATGTAATTGAGAATATCAGCGAGGAGGAGCTTACATCCAATCCATGGTTTAATAGGCCGGATGTTGTGAGCGGCCCTTACCAGGTTACGGAGTTTGACCGGGATCACTTTGTGTCCTATGAGGCTAACAGAAACTACTGGAGAGGCGCGCCCAGGATTGACCGGCTTAACATCAAAATCGTAGAAGGCAGCCAGTTATATGCGGGCCTTAAATCAGGAGAGATTGATATTACTCAAAATACCATGAGCGCCATTCCGTTGGAAGATTATGAAAGCATCCAGTCTCTGGAGCATGTAAGGACCTCCTTTGGGGCGCCTATTACCAATCTTTCTGTGTTTGTTAAGACAGAGCATATTACTGACCCCAGGGTGCGGCAGGCTATGGTATACGCCATTGACAGACAGCAGCTGCTGCAGCAGCTGTTAAAGGGCAGCGGCGAGGTGGTAGATGGATTTCTGTCCTCAGCCAGTCCTTATTTTGACCCTTCCCTCCAGCCCCTTCCATACGCTCCTGAGAAGGCGAAAGCTCTGATTGCAGAAAGCGGGTGGGACACCAGCCGCACCATTAAATTCTGCATTGATTCCGGAGACAGCGCCTTTGTAAATGCGGCCTCTGTGATTGCGGCTCAGTGGGCGGCAGCGGGAATTAAGGCGGATATCCAGACGATGGATATTAATACTCTTATGAGCAGGGCGGGCTCAGGAGATTTCGATGTTCTGGCTGTTCAATACACATATCCTCCGGTAGATCCATATGCGGATATGGCCTGGCTGTTAGGCGGAGAGGGAAGCTGGACCGGCTACGAAAGCCAGGAGGTCAGGGATGCTCTGGCTAAGGTACAGCTCTCTGCAGACAGGGAGGAGCTGAGAAAGCTGTATTCTGTGGTGGACAGGAGGGTACAGGAGGACGTTCCTATGTTTTCAGCCTATGTAATAAAGAGTCTTGCGGCTGTGAATAAACGTCTTACAGGGGCAGAGCCAAGCGTATACGGCTTCTTTAATCATGTGGAGCAGTGGGATATGGCCCAGTAAATACAGCCTGATCTAAACGGAAAAATAAAAACTGCGCAGCCAAATCCCGGAGGGCAAATGCTCTCTGGGAATCCTTGTATATACAGGATTTAGAAGAAATGGGGGAACATATGTCGCATATCCTAGACGTAAAGGGACTGGAGGTCACCTTTACCGGTGACGGAGGAAAAAGTATAAGTGTGGAGGATGTGAGCTTTCATGTAGATCCGGGAGAGGTGGTTTGCATCGTAGGGGAGTCAGGCTGCGGTAAAAGCGTCACCTCTCTGTCTATTATGGGACTTTTGGGCCGGGGAGGTTCAGTCACAAAAGGGAGAGTCCTGTTTGAAGGCAGGGATCTTCTGTCAATGACGGAAAAGGAGCTGGATCAAATAAGGGGCGATCGGCTTACAATGATATTTCAGGACCCTTTAAGCTCTTTGAATCCTGTCTTTACCATTGGAAGTCAGATGCAGGAAAGCATCCGCGTTCATATGGGGCTTTCCAGACAGGAGGCCCGGAAAAGAGCTGCGGAGCTTCTCAGAAAGGCAGGCCTTTCTGATGCTTCTGCTGTTATGAAGAAGTACCCTCATCTGCTTTCGGGCGGCATGCGTCAGAGAGTGATGATTGCCATGGCGCTGTCCTGCCACCCCTCCCTTCTGGTGGCAGATGAACCTACTACCGCCTTGGATGTAACCATTCAGGCTCAGATCATGGAGCTGCTGCTGGAGCTTAGAAGAGAGGTGGGGATGGCGGTGCTGCTCATCACCCACGACATGGGTCTTGTAGCTCAGATGGCGGATCGGGTTCTGGTGATGTACGCAGGCCAGCTGATAGAGCAAGCCTCTGTATTGGAGATTTTTGATCACCCCTCTCATCCCTATACCAAGGCTTTGCTGGGGGCTGTTCCCGGAATCGGTGATGACAGGGAGCGGGTGCTGTCGTCTATCCAGGGAATGGCGCCGGAGCGATATGATAAAATAAAGGGCTGCCGGTTTGCGGGCCGCTGTCCCTTTTGCCGGGAGGTCTGTAGGGCTCCCCAGCCTGAGATGGAACTGGGGCCTGAACATAAGGTCCGCTGCTGCAGGGCAAAGGAGGTGGAGCTGAATGGATAAAGTCTTAGAAATGCCGCTTCTTAAGGTGGAGCGCTTGAAAAAGCATTATGTTGTTAAAAAAGGAATATTGGGAAGAAAAAGAGGCCGGGTGGCTGCTGTGGACGGCGTAACCTTTCAGCTTTACAGGGGAGAAACCTTGGGACTGGTAGGAGAATCCGGCTGCGGTAAGTCCACCCTTGGCCGTCAGATTGTAGGACTGGAGCGCCCCACAGCAGGCCGGGTGCTGTATGAGGGAATGGACTTTACTGCGATGTCCTCCACTGCCAGGAGGCCGATCCGCACCCAGATTCAGATGGTTTTTCAGGATTCCTATTCCTCTTTAAACCCAAGAAAGCATATATTTGAAATCCTTTCAGAGCCCATGCTATACCACAAGCTGGCAGACAGGCATACAGCCAGTCAAAAGGTGAAGAGACTTTTGGATATGGTGGGCCTTCCCTATGCCGCCATGGGGCGATACCCACATGAGCTTTCTGGAGGTCAGAGGCAGAGGATCGGAATTGCAAGAGCATTGTCCCTGAATCCCAGCCTGTTGGTTTGCGACGAGCCTGTAAGCGCTCTGGACGTGTCTGTCCAGGCTCAGATATTAAACCTGCTCCGATCCCTTCAAAAGGAGCTGGATCTGACCTGTATTTTCATAGGCCACGGCCTGGGAGCAGTCAACTATGTAAGCCACCGAATTGCAGTCATGTATTTGGGTAAGATCGTAGAACTGGCAGACAATCGAGAGCTTTTTGAGAATCCGTTGCATCCGTATTCCAAGGCTTTGGTTGCTGCGGTTCCTGTGGCAGAACCAAGAGCGGTAAGAAGGAGAAGCAGCAAGGCTCTGGAGGGGGAGGCCCAGTTCATAAGCGGCAGCAGCCAGGGCTGCCTCTTTTATCCCAGATGCTCTTACCGCAGGCAAGCCTGCCTCCAGGCAGACATGGAGTTAAAGCCAGCTGAGCCGGGAAGCCGGCATCTGACGGCCTGTATCCGTTATAAAGAGCTTCAGGGAGGGGAAGGATGATATGGTAAAGTATATAATAAAACGGCTTCTCATAGCCATTCCGACCCTTATTGGCATTACCATTATCGACTATGCCATTATGTGCTTTGCAGGAAGCCCTCTTGAGATGCTCCAGGGAGCCAGAATCTCCCAGGCTGCCGTAGCGGCCAAGGAGGCTGCCATGGGTCTGGATAAGCCCTTTTACATCCAGTATTTTATATGGCTGGGTCAGCTGTTCCAGGGAAATATGGGTTATTCCATCAAATCCTACCAGGCGGTTAGCGGTATGATAGGAAGCCATATTGGCCCTACCCTCCTGCTTATGGGAGTATCTCTGATTATAAGCCTGCTGATGTCTGTTCCTGCAGGAATCTACAGCGCTATCCACCAGTATTCCAAGGGGGATTATGCGGTGGTAACGGCCTCCTTTTTTGGAAGCAGTATACCCGGCTTTTTTCTGTCCCTGCTGCTGGTGTATCTATTTACCGTCAATTTAGGGTGGCTGCCCTCAGGAGGCATGACGACGCTTGGAACCTCAGGAGGGGCGGCGGATGTGGCAGCTCACATGGTGATGCCTGTGTTGGTACTGTCTGTATCCATGGCGGGAGCCAATATTCGTTACATCCGCAGCGCCATGCTGGAAATTCTCCAGGCGGACTACCTTCGTACAGCCCGGGCCAAAGGCATTGGCAGCCGGAGGGTTATTTACAGGCATGCACTTAAAAATGCCCTAGTGCCCATTGTGACTGTAATCGGAATGCAGATTCCAACGCTGTTTGGCGGAGCTGTGATCGTGGAGCAGCTTTTTTCCTGGCCGGGACTGGGGCTTTTGACCATGAGCGCTATTTTAAACAGGGATTATCCGGTGATTATGGGCGTCTGCCTGCTGTCTGCCGTTGTAGTGCTTCTGGCAAATCTGGTGACTGATATATTCTATGCTATCATAAATCCAGCCATCGAGTTCCAATAGAAAGCGTGGGGAGCTTCGCCCATATGCCGGCAGGCAGACCCGGCCCAGAGGAGTAAAATTTACAATGAAAATAAAGAGAGAACTTTTGTATAAAAATACCATAGAAACGGAACGCTATTGTCAGACGGTATGGCGCAGGTTTTGCCGCCATCGTCTGGCTCTGGCGGGACTGGGGGCGCTGGCTGTTATCTGTCTGGCCTCCCTTTTAGCTCCGCTTATCGCACCCTACGATCCGGAGGAGATTGTGGGGCCCTTCGGCGCGGCCCCAAGCCTCAAGTTCCTGCTGGGAACGGATCAGATAGGCCGGGATATGTTAAGCCGGCTCCTCTATGCCACCCGCGTCTCTCTGATGGTAGGTGCACTATCGACCCTGATCTCCACAGCAATCGGAGTGGTTCTGGGATTGATGGGCGGCTACTTCGGAGGGTGGCTGGATATAGCCATCATGCGGTTTACAGATATGGTCATGTCATTTCCTTATATCCTTCTGGTTTTGGTGGCGGCGGCAATTTTTGAGCCTGGACTTTGGAGTATCATTCTGATACTTGGACTTGTAGACTGGCCAGGCATTGCCCGTCTGGTTAGGGGGAATGTTTTAAGCCTGAGAGAGACAAATTTTGTAAAGAGCAGCATTGTGGCGGGCATGCCGTCCAGGTATATTCTTTTTTCTGAGATCCTGCCTAATACGGTTGCGCCCATCCTGGTGTATGCCACTTCCGTTATGGCGCTTTCCATGCTGGACGAGGCTTCCTTAAGCTTCCTGGGTATGGGAGTGCAGCCGCCTGCGGCCAGCCTGGGTAACATGCTGGGCAGCGCCCAGTCCCTGACTATCCTCACCAGGCAGCCCTGGCTGTGGATTCCTCCGGGGCTCTTGATTGTAGTGCTTGTGGTGGCTATCAACTTTGTGGGGGACGCTTTGAGAGATGCGTTAGATCCTTCGTCAGTGATGAATGTGAATTCTCTTTCTGGGGAGGAGCAGAACGAATGTGAGTGAATAGTTATTCTAAGGCAGAAGTGGAGGAGCATTGTAAGCCCTCCGGCTGAGGGTGAAGGACGAGTTTGCTTTGGGGGCAGCCTCCAGATGGATATTCCTGTCTGTCCGGATTGACGGCCGAGGAAACGTAAATGGAAGGAGGTGACGGATTTGACCATCCATCAGATGGAGTGTTTTTTGGAAGCGGCCAGAACGTTGAACTTTACGGAGGCAGCCAGACGGCTTTATATTTCCCAGCAGGGGTTAAGCCGCCAGATCGCTTCCCTAGAAAAGGAGCTGGAGCTGCGCCTTTTTGACAGAACCACAAGAGATGTGCGCCTTACCAGAAGCGGAGAGCTGCTTTTGTGGAGATGGAGGGATATCCCTAAGGAAATTCAAGCCTCCATCGATATGGCTAGGGAGGAAGGAGAGCGCTCCAAAAGCCGTATCAGTCTGGCTGTAGTGGGGATGAGCGGCATTGTTGAGATGGCCGGTAATCTTTTGGCTGACTATATGGCTCAGGACCCGGATACGGAATTTGATATCTTTGAATTTACAGATGTGAAGGATTTAAGCAGCCATAATGCGGATCTGGTAATGGCTGTAACCTTTATCCCCTCTTTTGAACAGATCGGAGAACAGTATGGGGCAACAAGTATTGCAAGGCTTCCCCTTTACTATGTTGTGTCCAGAAACAGCCCCCTGGCAGACAAGGAGGAGCTGACACTGAAGGATTTGAAAGGACAGACAATGCTGTGCCTTTTTAAAAACTTTTTTGCAGGTGCGGAAATGCGTCTGTTTGAATTTATTTCCAATGGGGAGAATATTCTTAACAAAGCGCGCTTCTTTGAGAATGTCAATAGTTTGGAGCTGGCATTGATCGCGGATGAAGGAATCCACATCGGCTTTAAGGAGTTTTATCACAACTATGGGAACCGCCTGAAAATGTATCCTCTTCCAAATTCTACCAATCAAGCTTATGCCAATGTAGTCGTGCTCTGGCATAAACAGAATGAAAATAGATTTGAAAATTTTATAAAATTTCTGAAAAATCTTTCTAATTAACAATTTCTGGTTGTTAATTGTCCGGTTTTTGGTGTTAGACAAAGAGGGGTCTTACTGTCTAAAATACTCTTGATTGTTAAAATGGTTGTTAAAAAGCAGCCGTTAATAAATTTATCATGTTGGGGAAAAGGCTGCCAAGGACAGCAGCTCCTTTCCCTTGTTTTATTCTTTTTACGTCATACTGTTTCTCAAGAATAATAAAGGTTATGAAAGGAAAGAGGAAAATGAGAAAGATGAAGGTGCGCATAATCTGGGGAGTCATTATAGTTGCCTTTGCGGCGCTATTGATTTTCCGCATGACCAGAAAGGGAGAGCCTGTGGCAGTGACGCCGGCTCCGGTAGTAACAGCAGAGAACCCCCATATGGGAAATATTGAGCTGACTACGAACCTGATCGGCACCATTGAGCCTGCGGATATTGTGTATATATATCCAAAGGCAGGCGGAGATGTAACCGCAGTTAACGTAAAGGCGGGCGATGTTGTTTCAGCCGGTCAGGTGCTTCTTGAAATTGATACAAAGCAGGTGGCAAGCGCTAAAAACGCGATGGACACAGCCAGGGTCGCCTGGGATGACGCCAGATCCACATTGGACCGTATGGCGCCCCTTCACGCCTCCGGATTTGTATCGGATAAGGAGTTTGAAGGCTATCAAACGAATGCGGAGGCTAAGCGCCTTCAGTATGAGGCTGCTAAGATTGGATATGACAATCAAATGGAATTCAGCCATGTAACCTCTCCTATAAGCGGCCGCGTAGAGCAGTTTAACGTAGAGGTTCATGATACGGTCGGTTCCTCCATGCAGCTTTGCGTGATTGCGGGGGACAGCGGCAACAACGTATCCTTTTATGTAACAGAGAAGGTGAAGAACAACCTGACACAGGGTACTCCTATTGTTGTAAGTAAAGAAGGAAAAGAGTATCCAGGCACAGTGATTGAAGTCAGCAGCATGGCGGAGGCTTCCGTAGGCCTGTTTAAGATTAAGGCGTCAGTGGAGGATAATGAGCAGATGGCTGCCGGAACCACCGTGGAGCTTAAGGTTCCCTCTGCATCTGAGAAAAATGTAATGCTCATTCCTACCCAATGCGTATATTACAAGGGAGGTGACGCCTACGTCTACACCTATGACCTGGGAATCATTCATGAGGTTCCTGTGGAGGTAGGAATTTTTGATAAGGATTATATTATTGTAACCTCAGGTCTTACCCTGGAGGATCAGATTCTTACCACCTGGACCTCTGAGCTAAAGGAGGGAACCAAGGTAACTTTGGAGGGTGAGGCTCCAGTTACGGTGAGCAAAGATGATGAAGCGTTGAAAACCTCCATGACAGAAGAATCTCAGGGAGCAGAAGCTGAAAGTCCCGCTGCAGACCAGAGTCAGGCACAGTAGAAGGAGGCAGGAAAATGGGCTTAACGAAACTTGTCTTAAAACGACCAGTCAGCACGGTGCTTGCCATCCTCTGCCTGGTTGTGTTTGGACTATCCTCAGTGATGAAATCACCTTTGGAGCTAATGCCGGACATGAACATGTCTATGATGATTGTAATGACCGTATATCCCGGAGCCAGCCCTGACGATGTCAGTGAACTGGTAACGAAACCGATTGAGGATAGAGCCAGTACCTTAAGCGGTTTGGATACCATCTCCTCCACATCCCGGGAGAATATGTCCATCGTTACGCTGCAGTATAAGTACGGCTATGATATGAACGAAGCGTATGATGATTTGAAGAAGCAGATAGACCTGGTGAAAACCGAGATACCGGATGATGCGGAGGAACCCATCATGCTGGAGCTGAATACCAGCATGAAGCCCAATATCATCCTTGCGGTTAATCATGGTGAGGATGAGGATCTTTATAATTATGTTAACAATACCCTGGCGCCTGAGTTTGAGAAGCTGCCCAGCGCGGCAGAGGTTTCCGTAACAGGAGGCGCCCAGAAATACATAAAAATAGAGCTGCTGCCTGAAAAGCTGAAGCAATACGGCGTGTCCATGAGCTCCATTTCCAATGATATTGCAGGCGCGGATATTACCTATCCTGCCGGCGATACACGAGTAGGAGACCAAAAGCTGTCCGTATCGACAGAGCAGCCCTTCGGCGAACTGGAAAGCCTGAAGGATATTCCCCTTTCCATACCGGGAAATCGCACCGTGTATCTGAGTGATGTTGCAAATGTGTACTTGGGAGCAGATGATCCGGAAAGCATCGCCCGTTATAAACCAGAGGACGGAGCAGCAGAGGATATGGTAGCTGTGACTATCAGCAAGCAGCAGGATGCCGCTTCCCTTACTCTTTCGAAAGATGTGCATAAGGTAATCGAAAAACTGACCAGTCAGGACCCAACCCTTTCCATTACAGTGGTAGATGATGATAAGGATTCTATTATGTCCTCTTTAACCTCTGTAATCCAGACTATGATTATGGCGGTTATCATTTCCATGATTATCATCTGGCTGTTTTTTGGAGATTTGAAGGCTTCACTGATTGTGGGAAGCTCTATCCCGGTATCCATCCTGTCTTCTCTTATATTGATGCAGCTTATGGGCTTTAGCCTGAACGTAATTACCCTGAGCGCGCTGGTGCTGGGGGTAGGTATGATGGTGGATAACTCCACGGTTGTACTGGAAAGCTGTTTCAGAGCGACCGATGGCACAGGCTTTAAGGAGTTTGCTAAGGCGGCGCTCACTGGAACCGGCGTTGTGTATCAGTCCGTCATCGGTTCTACTCTGACGACCTGCGTGGTGTTTTTGCCTTTGGCTATGCTGGGGGGCATGACAGGACAGATGTTTAAGCCCCTGGGCTTTACCATCGTATTCTGTATGACGGCTTCTCTGATATCCGCCATCACGGTCGTGCCGCTCTGCTACATGATTTATAAGCCGATTGAGAAGAAAACAGCTCCATTTTCAAGGCCTGTTGAGAAAATGCAGGATGCATACAGAAATATAATGAAAGGCTTTCTGAAAAAAAGAGCTGTCGTTATGCTTGCCTCCGTTGCGCTCTTGGCTCTTTCCTTCTTCCTTGCGACTCAGCTTAGATCAGAGATGATGGCAGAGGATGACCAGGGACAGATTTCCATAACTGCTCAGATGAAGCCGGGTATGGAAATTGAAAAGGTCGACGGTATCTTGAAGAAGATAGAAAACGTGATTGTCCAGTGCCCGGATGTGGAATCCTACATTACTCTGGCAGGAAGCTCAGGCCTAAGCATGAGCTCCGATCCTGGGATTACGGTTTATCTTAAGAAGGACCGTAAGATGGAGACGAAGGATGTAGTGAAGCAGTGGAAGAAGGAGCTAGGAGGAATACCGGATACCAATATCACAGTTGAGGAGTATTCTCAGGTCAGCGCTATGATGGGATCGGAAAACGACTATCAGGTAAACCTACAGAGTACCAACTATGATGACTTAAAGGCTGCCAGTGATAAGATAGCCGAGGCCTTAGGAGCACGGCCTGAGCTTACCAAGGTACATTCCAGCCTTGAAAATGCGGCTTCCGTAGTTAAAGTTACAGTTAATCCCATCAAAGCTAAGGCGGCCGGGCTGTCGCCTGCTCAGATAGGCTCGACACTTAACAATATGCTCAGCGGTATAACAGCGACTACGATGGAGATTGACGGTGAGGATGTGGATATTAAGGTTATCTATCCCAAGGATCGCTACAGAACCCTGGATCAGATCGAAACCATAACCCTTCAGACACCTGCCGGAAGCTCCGTAGCTCTTACAGATGTGGCGGAAATCCGTTTCGCGGACAGCCCTGCTTCTATTTCAAGGCAGGATAAGCAGTACAGGGCCACCATAAGCGGTGTTTATACTGAGAACTCAAACAAGAATACGAAGGCCCTGCTTCAGAAAGAGGTGGTATCTCCAAATGTATCCGGCAGTGTAACGGTTGCAAAAAGCAACATGGAGGAATCCATGGCAGAGGAGTTTACCGCGCTGTTCCAGGCCATCGCTCTGGCAGTGTTCTTGGTTTTTGTGGTAATGGCCGCTCAGTTTGAGTCGCCTAAGTTCTCCGTCATGGTTATGACTACCATTCCTTTTTGTCTTATCGGCGCCTTTGGACTGCTGTGGCTAGCAGACAGCGCCATCAGCATGACCTCCCTTCTGGGATTCCTTATGCTGGTTGGTACTGTTGTTAATAATGGTATTCTCTACGTGGATACGGTGAATCAATACAGACGGGAGATGGATTTGAATACAGCCCTTATTGAGGCAGGCGCTACGAGGCTCCGTCCAATCCTTATGACTACTCTGACTACGGTGGTATCCATGGTTCCTATGGCCATGGCCTTGGGAGACAGCGGCGCGACTACACAGGGTCTTGCTCTGGTAAACATCGGAGGACTTACGGCATCTACGATCCTGTCTCTGCTGATGCTTCCTGTATATTACAGCCTGATGAACGGCAGTGGGAAAAAGCGTGTAATTATAGCAGATTAAAGCGCATTAAAAAAATGTTAAAAGATTACTATTTTCAAATGTTGAAAAAAATGATATGATAAAACAAATATGGCTGCAGATGGACGAGGGAGCGCCTTTTGCCTGCAGCCTATTTGTAATGGAGGAGGATGTCGAAAAAATTGCTTTAAACAATCAGTAGACTTTTGAGGCATTCTTAATGCAGCGCATCATACAAAAAATAATATAGATAGCTGGAAACTTTCTGCAGCAAAGGAAAGTAGGCGGATGATTTTTTGTTGATGGGTTATAATTGATTCGTATTGTAAAAAATATCAGGAAAGATGTGGGAAAATGCAGAAAAGCTTGCATTTTTTAGTAAGGATGTATTTACCATAGTATTCTCGCAGGGTAATTGGCGTACACTAGCTACATATACCGGCAAGGACTATTTGCGGGATTTCTGATTTAGAAAGGGGGATATTGGATTGGCCCAGGAGACGATTGACGCCATTCGCAAGGCGGAGGCTGCGGCAGAAGCGGCAGAAAAAGCTGCGATGAAGGAGGCGGAAGAAATTGTAGCACAGGCAAGGGATCAGGCCGAGAAGTTGAAAGAAGATATGACCCGCAGGGCTACAGAAGCGGCTTCCCAAAGAGAAGAGGATGCCTGGAACCAGAGCGAAGCTATGATGCAGGCTGCCATAAGGGAAGAGGCATCGCAGCTAGAAGCGCTGCGAAGTCAGGCAGCTGGTAGACAAGAGCAGGCAGTGAAGCTGATTTTATCAGAGCTGCTGTAGTAGGAAGGGAGGCGCTTAAAAGTGGCAATCGTGCCTATGAAAAAAGTGCTGATTTGCGGCTTGAAGAAGGACCGGAAGGGTACTCTTGAGCTTCTGCAGCGCCAGGGAGCGCTGGAGATCAGCAATGTGCTGGAGGAAGATAATACATTCCGTAAAATGGATGTAACCTCTTCAAAAACCGTGTTTGAACGAAATGCTGTAATTGCGGAGCAGGCTCTTGCCGTGCTGGAACAGTATGCTCCCGAGAAGAAGAGCATCCTTTCATCCTTTGCAGGCAGGGAGCTCCTTACTGTGGATGAATACGAAAGCAATGCGGTAAATCACGAGGAGGCCATCAAAAAGGCCTGCCGCATACAGGATTATGCAAAACAGATTGGGGAATGCATGGCCCAGATACCAAAGCTGGAGCAGCAGCTGGAGGCATTGGCTCCCTGGAGCGCCTTTGATTTGCCGCTTGACTTTAAGGGAACCAAAAAGACAGCGGCGTTTATCGGTTCCATACAGGAGGAACTATCTCTGGAACAGATAACAGAGAAGCTTGGCGTATTGACAGGCCAGGTGGAAACTGTCGATATAACCATTGTCAGTGGAGGAAAGCAGCAGACCTGTCTTTTTGTTGTTTGCTCCAGAGCAGATGAGGAGGCTGTGGAGGGCGCTCTTAAAAAGCTGAGCTTTGTGAAACCGCCCCTTACCTCTATGGTGCCTGCCAGGCAGACTGTCCAGCTTAAGAAGGAGCTTGACAGAGTAAGGGCGGAGATTGAGGAGACCCAAAATAAAATAGCAGCCATGGCCCCGGATCGGAAAGCCCTTCGGTTTGTGGCGGATTATTACACTATGCGGGCTGAGAAATATGGAGTGTTAAGCGGCCTGGTTCAGTCCAGAAGCGTATTTTTGCTCACCGGCTATGTGCCTGAGGATAGGGCACGGAAGCTGGAGAAGCTTTTAAAGGAGCAATACGACAGCGTGGTGGAATTTGCCGATCCCGAAGAAATGGAGGACGTACCTGTGCTCCTTCACAATAATAAGTTTGTGGAGCCTGTAGAGGGGGTTATTGAAAGCTATAGCCTTCCAGGAAGGGGTGAGATGGATCCCTCTCCGGTTGTGGCAATGTTCTACTATGTACTGTTCGGTCTGATGCTTTCCGATGCAGCCTACGGACTGATTATGACAGGCGGCTGCGCTTATTGCCTGCTAAAGCTTAAGAACATGGAGCCGGGCTTTAGGAAAACCATCAAAATGTTTATGTTCTGTGGGATATCCACTGCCTTCTGGGGATTTATGTTCGGCAGCTTCTTTGGAGATGCGGTGAATGTAATCGCCACCACATTTTTCAACCGGCCGGATATACGGCTTGCGCCTATCTGGTTTGAGCCTGTGAGCCTGCCTATGAAGATGCTGGTGTTTGCTTTCCTGCTGGGAATTATCCATCTGTTTACAGGACTTGGCGTTAAACTCTATAGCTGCATAAAGAACGGACAGATCATGGACGGGATTTACGACGCGGTATTTTGGTATATGCTGGTAGGCGGAGGCATTGTGTATCTGTTGACTATGTCCATGTTTACGGAAATGCTGGGACTGAGCTTCACACTTCCCGCCTCTGCGGGAACAGCGGCAGCAGCAGTTGCCTTTATCGGACTGTTAGGAATTATACTGACCAGCGGAAGGGAATCCAGGAACTGGTTTAAGCGTTTGCTAAAGGGACTGTACGGCGCATACGGAGTTACCTCGTATCTTAGTGACATCCTGTCCTACTCCAGACTTCTGGCCCTGGGACTTGCGACCAGCGTTATTTCCACCGTATTTAATAAGATGGGAAGCATGGTAGGAAATTCCATTCCGGGAATCATTGTTTTCATTTTGGTTTTCATCATCGGACACAGCCTCAATCTGGCAATTAACGCCCTGGGAGCCTACGTCCATACAAATCGTTTGCAGTTTGTGGAGTTTTTTGGGAAGTTTTATGAAGGAGGCGGAAGGAAATTCGAACCCTTCGCTATCCACACAAAATATTATAGAGTTAAGGAGGACATTTAGTTATGGAGAATTTGGGAATTGTTTTAGCATTAACAGGAGCGGTGCTTGCGGCGCTTTTTGCAGGAATTGGTTCTGCTATCGGAGTTGGAATTGCAGGTGAGGCTGCTGCGGGAGTCGTTACGGAAGACCCAAATAAGTTCAGTAAGGTTCTGGTATTACAGCTGCTTCCTGGTACTCAGGGTATCTACGGTCTGCTCATTGGCTTTATCACTCTGACGCAGATTGGCATTATGGGCGGAGATTCCAATATTTCCCTGGCTAAAGGCTTCCTATACCTGGCTGCTTGCCTTCCTATGGCTTTTGTGGGTTGGTTTTCTGCTATCAAGCAGGGAAAAGCTGCGGTAGCCAGTATCGGCTTAGTGGCCAAAAAACCAGATCAGTTTGGTAAAGCCATGATTTTCCCGGCTATGGTTGAGACCTACGCTATTCTGGCTTTGCTTATTTCCATTCTTGCTATCTTTGGTATTGCAGGCGTTACCGTATAACAAAGCGAACCGAAGGAACTCAAGAAAGGAGAGCAGGCATGGCGGGATTAGATAAAATCATCGGCCAGATTGAAGAGGAATCCAAAGGGGCGGCAGCCCGCACCATAGAGGCTGCCAGGGCAGAGGCGGAAAAAATCCTTGAGATGGCCCGGAAAGAGGCAGAGGAAGAGTGCGGCCGCATTGAAAGGCGCTCAGACCAGGCTGTGGCTAATATCCTTGAAAGAGGAAGGTCAGCGGCAGAGCTGAAGAAGCGGGGAAGTCTTCTGGCTGAGAAGCAGAGGCTGATTGGGGAAACCATCGCCAGGGCCAAGGAAGAGCTTAAAAGCCTGGATGGAGAGGCCTATTTTGAGATGCTTTTAAAGCTGGCAGTCAAATCCGCACAGACCGGGGAAGGAGAGCTTCTATTCTCAGCTAAGGACTTAGCCCGGCTTCCGGAAGGGTTTGAAGAACAGATAAACGCTGCCTTAAAGGATAAGGGGGCAGTGCTGCACGTATCTGCGGGCTCCAGAGACATTGACGCCGGATTTGTGCTTACCTATGGCGGGATTGAGGAGAACTGCTCCTTCGACGCAATCTTTGATTCGGCCCGTGAGACATTACAGGATAAAGCGCAGGAGCTTCTATTTTCATGAACAAAGGGCGTTAAACTGATTAGGAGGAACTTTTGAATGGCAGATAAATATATTTATGCAGTAGCCCGTATCCGTTCCAAAGAATTGTCCCTGCTATCCGGTGCATTTTTAGAGCAGTTGACAGCTGCAAAAAGCTATGATCAATGCATCCAGCTTCTGCATGAAAAGGGCTGGGGAGGCGACGGTATCACAAATCCGGAGGAGCTTTTGGCTGCGGAACGAGAGAAAACCTGGGGGCTGATTTCGGAGCTTGTGGAGGACCGGTCGGTGTTTGATGTGTTCTTATATGCCAACGATTACCATAATCTGAAAGCAGCCATTAAGGAGATTCGAATGGGCCACCAGTTTCCGGGCATTTTTATTAGCCAGGGGACGCTGGATGTAAAACGGATAAGGGATTCTATCCAGAACCGCGAATTCCAGAATCTGCCTGAGGCTATGAGGGGTCCTGCAAAAGAGGCTTATAGAGCCCTTTTACACACCCAAGACGGCCAGCTATGCGATATTATTATCGACAAGGCGGCTCTGGAGGCCATTTACCGTGCAGGAAAGGAATCCGGCAATGAGTTTTTGAAGCTTTATGCGGAGCTGACAGTGGCAGCGGCAGATATAAAAACAGCGGTGCGGGCCTCCCGGATCGGTAAGGACAGGGCATTTTTGAAACAGGCGCTGGCGCCTTGTGATACCTTGGACATTTACCGCCTGGCCCAGGCGGCCATTGAGGGAGAAGATGCCATTGGCTTATATCTGGAATCCACTCCCTATGCAGACGCAGTAGAAGAGCTGCGCCGTTCACCTTCTGCCTTTGAACGGTGGTGCGATAATTTGATGATACGAAGGATGAAGCCTCAGCAGTACGTTCCCTTTGGGCTGGGACCGCTGGCAGCTTATATTTTAGCACGTGAAAATGAAGTCAAGTCAGTTCGGATTGTACTTTCCGGGAAACTCAACCATCTTCCCGAGGAGTCCATTCGGGAAAGGGTAAGGGAGATGTATGTATAAGATTGCAGTGATGGGCGACCGCGACAGTATCTACGGCTTTGCGGCGCTGGGTCTGGAACCCTTTCCTGTGACAGACCCGGTGGAGGCAGGAAAGAAATTAAGGGAGCTGGGAGAAAGCGGCTATGCTGTGATTTATATAACTGAGGCGCTGGCAGCCCAGGTAGAACCGGAGATTGACCGCTACCGCGAAGCTGACCTTCCGGCAATTATTTTGATTCCCGGTGTGTCCGGCAATACAGGCAGGGGAATTATGGCAGTTAAGAAGTCAGTGGAGCAGGCAGTGGGTTCAGATATAATTTTCAACAACTAAGCGGGCTGCCGCTTCACAAAGCTGGAAGAAACCAGCTAGGTGGAGATGGTATGTATCGCATGCAAGTGGCCAAAAGACGGTCACTAATCGCTCGTAACGAGGAGGTAAAAGATGAGCAAAGGCGTAATTAAAAAAGTAGCCGGTCCGCTGGTCATTGCAGAAGGCATGCGTGACGCGAACATGTTCGACGTGGTTCGCGTCAGCGAACAGCGTCTGATAGGCGAAATTATAGAGATTCATGGCGATAAGGCTTCCATTCAGGTTTACGAGGAAACCTCCGGACTGGGACCTGGGGCGCCGGTGGAATCCACAGGCGTTCCCATGAGTGTGGAGCTGGGGCCTGGCCTCATTGGAAGCATCTATGATGGTATTCAGCGTCCCCTGGATGCGATTATGGAGGCGACAGGTGGAAATCTCTTAAACCGGGGCGTGGAGGTTCCCTCCTTAAAGCGTGACAGGAAATGGAGCTTTGAGCCTCAGGCTGCTGTGGGTGATAAGGTAAGCGGAGGAGATATCATTGGTTTGGTTCAGGAGACCGATGTAGTACAGCAGAAGATTATGGTTCCTGTTGGAATAGCGGGAACCCTTACCTATATCAGCGCCGGTGAATATACAGTAACTGACACCGTAGCGGTGGTAACGGATGAAAAGGGCCGGGAGCATCCGGTAGGACTGATGCAGAAGTGGCCGGTACGTAAGGGCCGTCCTTACCAGAGAAAGCTTTCACCGGACATGCCGCTGGTAACAGGGCAGCGCGTTATCGACTGTCTCTTCCCCATTGCCAAGGGCGGCGTTGCGGCTGTACCGGGGCCCTTTGGTTCTGGTAAAACAGTAGTGCAGCATCAGCTGGCCAAGTGGGCAGATGCAGATATTGTGGTTTATATTGGCTGTGGTGAGCGAGGCAATGAGATGACAGACGTTTTGAACGAGTTTCCGGAGCTGAAGGATCCAAAGACCGGAAAGTCTCTGATGGAGCGTACCGTACTGATTGCCAACACCTCTGATATGCCGGTTGCGGCCCGTGAGGCGTCGATTTATACAGGTATCACCATTGCTGAGTATTTCCGTGACATGGGTTACTCTGTGGCCCTCATGGCGGACTCCACCTCACGGTGGGCCGAGGCCCTTAGAGAGATGTCAGGGCGTCTGGAGGAAATGCCCGGTGAGGAGGGCTACCCTGCATACCTGGGCTCTCGTCTGGCACAGTTTTATGAGCGCGCCGGCCGTGTAATTTCCCTGGGTAAGGACAACAGAGAGGGAGCTCTGTCCGTTATCGGAGCCGTATCCCCTGCAGGCGGAGATATTTCCGAGCCTGTGACCCAGGCTACCCTGCGTATCGTTAAGGTATTCTGGAGCCTGGATGCCGATCTGGCATATAAAAGGCATTTCCCTGCCATAAATTGGTTGACCAGTTATTCCCTGTATGTCGATACCATGGAGAAATGGTTTAACGCAGAGGTGGACCAAGATTGGACGAAGCTTCGCGCCCGCCTTATGAGACTCCTTCAGGAAGAGTCCGAGCTAAATGAAATCGTACAGCTGGTCGGTATGGACGCTCTGTCTGCTCCAGACAGACTGAAGCTGGAAGCAGCCCGCTCCATCCGTGAGGATTTTCTCCACCAGAACGCTTTCCATGAGGTGGATACCTTTACTTCCCTTACAAAGCAGCATATGCTGATGAAGCTGATTCTGGCATACTTTGACCATTCAGGCCAGGCATTAAGCCAGGGCGTGAATATTGAGCGTCTGGTCAGCCTGCCTGTCCGCGAGGCAATCGGACGTTTCAAGTACACAGAGGAAGCACAGCTGGAGACCGTATATGCGGATATAATGAATATGCTTCAAGATCAGATTAGAGAAGAATTGCTCAGAAAGGAGGACTTCTAATGCCCAAGGAATATAGAACGATCGAAGAGGTAGCGGGTCCTTTGATGCTGGTTCGCGGCGTGCAGGGCGTAACCTACGACGAACTGGGAGAGATTGAGCTGGCTAGCGGCGAAAAGAGGCGCTGCAAGGTATTGGAAATTGACGGCGGAAACGCTATGGTGCAGCTATTTGAGGCATCTACCGGCATTAACCTGGATTCCAGCAAGGTACGGTTCTTAGGCCGGGCTATGGAGCTTGGTGTATCTGAGGATATGCTGAGCCGCATGTTTGACGGCTTGGGAAGGCCCATTGACGGAGGCCCGGAGATTTTGCCTGATAAGCGTATGGATATTAACGGCCTACCAATGAATCCGGCAGCCAGAAGCTATCCTCAGGAGTTTATCCAGACCGGCATCTCTGCCATCGACGGACTGAATACGTTGGTTCGGGGGCAGAAGCTGCCGATTTTCTCAGCATCCGGTCTTCCTCATGCTAACCTTGCGGCTCAGATTGCCCGTCAGGCTAAGGTGCGCGGCACCAATGAGCCTTTTGCTGTAGTATTTGCGGCAATGGGCATCACCTTTGAGGAAGCCAACTTTTTTATGGAGAGTTTCCGGGAGACAGGGGCTATCGACCGGAGCGTAATGTTTATTAACCTGGCCAATGACCCGGCGGTAGAGCGTATCGCAACGCCCCGTATGGCTCTCACTGCGGCCGAGTATCTGGCCTTTGAGAAGAACATGCATGTTCTGGTTATTTTGACGGATATTACAAATTACGCAGACGCGCTTCGTGAGATTTCCGCAGCCCGCAAAGAAGTTCCGGGCCGTCGAGGCTATCCTGGATATATGTATACGGATCTGGCTTCTTTGTATGAGAGAGCAGGACGTCAGAAGGGCAAGAATGGCTCCATCACCATGATTCCGATCCTTTCCATGCCTGAGGATGATAAGACCCATCCTATTCCTGACCTTACAGGCTACATCACGGAAGGCCAGATCATCTTAAGCCGTGAGCTGTACCGCAAGGCTGTCACGCCTCCAATCGACGTGCTGCCCTCCCTGTCCCGTCTAAAGGATAAGGGTATCGGTGAAGGAAAGACAAGGGCGGATCATGCCGATGTTATGAACCAGCTCTTCGCTGCCTACGCCCGGGGTAAGGACGCTAAGGAATTGATGGTGATTCTGGGAGAGGCGGCTTTGACCGATATGGATAAGCTGTACGCCAAATTTGCGGATGAATTTGAGAAAGAGTATGTTTCCCAGGGTTATTATACCGACCGTGATATAGAGGAAACCATGGACATCGGCTGGCGGCTTTTGCGTATCCTTCCAAGAAGTGAACTAAAGCGTATTAAGGACAAATTTCTCGACCTGTATTATGATGCAAAATAAACTGGCAGTCACAGCCCGGTAAGGGAATGGATTTTGCAGGGCAATGAAGAAATCCCTTCTCTGACCGGCAGAAAGGAAGTTGACATAACATGGGTGCAAAGCATGTAAATCCCACCCGTATGGAGCTGACCCGCTTGAAGAAAAAGCTGGCCACAGCTATCCGGGGACACAAGCTCTTAAAGGATAAGAGGGATGAATTAATGCGTCAGTTCCTGGAGTTGGTGCGGGAGAACAAGGCCCTTCGTGAGAAGGTGGAGGCAGGCATCGCTGGGGCTAACCAGAATTTCGTGCTGGCCCGTTCCGGCATGACGGACGAGGCGCTGAATGTAGCGCTGATGGCTCCCAAGCAGGAGGTTTACCTGGAGGCAGAGACCAGAAATGTCATGAGTGTGGAGATTCCGGTATTTAAGTACAGAACCAGGACCTCTGACCCGAATGACATCTATTCCTATGGCTTTGCTTTTACCTCCAGCGATTTGGACGACGCTGTAAAAAGCCTGGCGGATATTCTGCCTGATATGCTGCGTCTTGCTGAGTGTGAGAAGTCCTGCCAACTAATGGCTGCGGAGATTGAGAAGACCCGCCGCCGCGTAAATGCGCTGGAGCATGTAATGATCCCGCAGACACAGCAAAACATCCGCTATATCACAATGAAGTTGGATGAAAATGAGAGAAGCTCCCAGACAAGGCTTATGAAGGTGAAGGATATGATGCTTGAGCAGGCTCACCACTACAGCCAAAGGGAGATTATTTCGGCAGCAGACGAGGTATAGGCTTTTAGTCTCTTCATGAAAGCTTAATAAAATTTTCATCAAACCCCCGGTTATCCGGGTGGACAGAAGAGAATAAATATGTTAGAGTAAATCCCAGAGAAAGAGGAATTCCATTCTCTGGGATTTTTATAATACTGGCTGCGCATTAAGCAGCCGCTCCATGAATCGGTCAAAGGCTCAGGCGAAGCGCCGGTGACACGTAACCTACATACCATTCAGAATAAGGAGGAGACTAAGATGAAACAATATTTGGCGGTACTTGCCCTAGCTCTTGCCCTGTCTGGCTGCAACGGCGGGAATACCACCGGGACGGAGGCATCCTCTGCTCAGACGGAGGAAGAAAAAGCTTCTTCTGCTACAGAGGCCAAACAAGAGGCTGGAGCTGCAAAAGCTGAAGTGCAGGAGGCAGCCGGAAGGCCGTCTGAGAAAGAAGGAGAAGAGGATGCAGCCATTAAGATGCAGGGAGAGATGCCCTTGGAAATAGGCAGCCAGGCCCCGGACTTTACAACGCTTCTGGTAGACGGAACCTCAGTTACCCTTTCAAACCTCCAGGGAAAGCCTGTTATTATCAATTTCTGGGCTACCTGGTGCGGACCCTGTGTCAGGGAGATGCCTGCCTTTGAGCGGCTCCAAAAGGACTTTGGAGATAAGATCGAAATCCTTGCGGTAAACTGCGGTGAGGATGCAGCAACAGTCAAGGAATTTGTGAAAAAGAACGGCTACACTTTCCCTGTAGCTTTAGACGAGGCTTATGCCACATCTATCCTGTATCCAACCAATGGGATTCCCTACACGGTTATAGTGGATAAGGAAGGAATTGTAACGGAAATTTCCACCGGCGCTTCCGATGCGGATACCATGTATGAAATGTATAAAGAAGCCTTAGGACTGTAATACGGCTCCCGGTATTGGGGTTCTGTCCTGAGTGCTGCGAGAAGAAAAGGATTTTATATGAGACAGCTGGCTAAACAGAATAAAATAGCCGTATTCCTTCTGGCTTTTGGTGCTTTGCTCCTGGTTCTGGGTCTGTGTCAGGGCGAATACCGGGATACTCTTAACAAGGCCATCCGGGTATGCCTGGAATGTATCGGAATCGGATGAAGGGGACACAAAAATGAAACGACGGCTGATACAGCTCAGTGCTGCATTGTTATATAATTTAAACTTAAAGGGGTTTGCACAAGCAAGCATATACAAGGGGAAGCTCAAAGGCACCTGTGTGCCCGGACTCAACTGCTATTCCTGCCCTGGTGCCATCGGCTCCTGCCCTCTGGGGACATTGCAGAATTCTCTGGCAGCCATGGACAGGAAGCTGCCCTTTTACATATTAGGAGTTCTGCTGCTATTTGGGGCAGTTTTGGGCAGGATAGTCTGCGGCTTTTTGTGCCCCTTTGGTTTTATCCAGGAGCTTATTTATAAGATACCTGGGCCAAAGCTGGAGAAAAGTAAGCTGACCAGCGCCTTATCAAGGGTGAAATATCTGATTCTGCTGGTTTTTGTGTTATTACTGCCTGTGGTTTATAAGCTGGCTCTTGGTTTTCCAGTCCCGGCCTTCTGTAAATATATCTGTCCTGCCGGAACCCTGGAGGGAGGGTTCCCTCTGGTTTTGATGGATAAGAGCCTGGGCAGCCTGGCAGGAGCCTTGTTTGCCTGGAAAGCCGGAGTGCTGGTTGTGATTATCCTCAGCGCTGTGTTTATCTGCCGCAGCTTTTGCCGCTTTATATGTCCATTGGGAGCGGTTTATTCCCTTTTTGCGCCTGTGGCGTTACTGGGTGTAGCTGTGGACGATAATGCATGTACGAATTGCGGGAGATGTGTAAAAGCCTGCAAAATGGATATAAAAAAGGTAGGAGACATGGAGTGTGTTCAGTGCGGAGAATGTATACAGGAATGCAGCTTGGGGGCCATCCGCTGGAAGAACCCCTTTTCAAGATAGCCAGTTAAAGATGTAGTGTAAAACTTCTGTACAGGAAAAAGAACTGAGTGTGCCTTTCCGTACAGGAGTTTTGTTATAGTATCCTGCCCGTGACGCAGCTAAAACTATGTGAAAAAAGAGATTAAAATAAACTGTATAAAGTGCACACTATAATTTAGAGGTAAGCCATGGAGACAAAAAGAATTGTAATTAAAGATAGAAACAATGTAAAAGAGGAGGAGCTTTTGGAAGCGGCAGAGATTCTTCGAAGGGGAGGCCTTGTGGCCTTTCCCACAGAGACGGTTTACGGTCTGGGGGGCAATGCCCTGGATGAGAGGGCGGCAGGGAAGATTTACGCAGCCAAGGGCCGTCCTTCCGATAACCCCCTGATTGCCCATGTTTCCTGCGAGTCTGAGGTGGAGCCGTTGGTAAAGGAGATTCCCGAAGCAGGGCTCAGGCTGATGAAGGCATTCTGGCCCGGCCCTTTAACTATCATATTTCCCAAGAGCGACAGAGTGCCTAGCGGAACCACCGGAGGGCTGGATACGGTGGCTGTCCGCATGCCGGATGACCCTGTGGCAAGCCGCCTTATCTCCCTGGCAGGAGTGCCAGTAGCGGCTCCCAGCGCCAATATATCCGGCCGTCCAAGCCCCACAACTGCGGATCATGTATGGCAGGATATGAACGGACGGATTGACATGATCATTGACAGCGGAGCGGTGGGGATTGGGGTGGAGTCTACCATCGTGGATGTATCTGCCCCTGTGCCGGCTGTACTTCGTCCCGGGGCTGTCACTATGGAAATGCTCCGCCAGGAGCTGGGGGAGATTACGGTGGATCCCGCTATACTGGGGCCTGTATCTGCTGACGTAAAACCAAAGGCTCCGGGGATGAAGTATAAGCACTATGCTCCCAAGGCAGATTTAATCCTGGTGGAGCCAAAGGAGAGTCCCGGTAGTCCGTCAGTCATGGATAAGGCTCAGGTGGAGCGCATGGTAGATAAAGTGCAAATCCTTGCAAAGAAAAGGCTGGAGGAAGGACACAGAGTAGGGATTATCTGTACCGATGAGTCCAGACACAGCTATTCGGAAGGGCTGATTCGCAGCATTGGAACCAGAGAAAGCCAGGAATCGGTGGCTCATAATCTTTATGCAGTGCTGAGAGAGTTTGATGAATTACAGGTTGAATATATTTTTTCTGAAAGCTTTGCTGAAGATCACCTTGGGCAGGCTATCATGAACCGCCTTTCCAAAGCTTCTGGATATAACATTGTGCGTATCTGAGCTTTGGGATTTACATAACTCCCTACCCCGGCCAGAGGCCAGCGGCAGAGCCTCCGCTGGCAGAATAAGCGCCGGATACAGCCGAAGGTATGATAAAAGGCCATAGAAGGTTAAATGCCTGGTTGTAATTCCGGCTGTTTTATTTTATGATAGTAATACAGGTAAATAGATGGTTTGAGAAGGAGGTGCGGCCTATGTCAAAGAGGACGGATTATATAACCTGGGATGAGTATTTTATGGGAGTGGCGCTGCTGGCGGGAAAGCGGTCTAAGGACCCAAGTACCCAGGTGGGAGCCTGCATTGTAAGTGAGGACAATAAAATTTTGTCTATGGGATATAATGGATTTCCTGTGGGATGTTCGGATGATGAATTTCCCTGGGGGAAGGAGAATGAGAAGGAAGATCCCTATAATTCCAAATATTTCTACTCCACACACAGCGAATTAAATGCTATTCTTAATTACAGAGGGGGAAGCCTGGAGGGAAGCAAGCTGTTTGTAACGCTGTTTCCCTGCAATGAATGCGCAAAGGCTATTATTCAGGCTGGAATTAAGACACTTATCTATATGGAGGACAAGTATGCAGATACGCCGGAGGTGAAGGCTTCTAAGCGGATGCTGAACGCTGCTGGGGTTCGATATTACCAGTATCAGTCTACGGGACGCACGATAGAGGTAAAGGTATAAAGCATGAACCGCAGGATGGGAGCGGTAAATAACAAATATTGATTCCAATCCGGGCATGTATAATTGGAGCTTTGGTTAAGACAGAGCAGCAGAAGGTATAGCGGACTGGGAGGGGACAAAGCTGGAAGAAGATAGACCGAATAGCTTTAAGAAGGAGCTGCCTTCTGGGAGAGATGCTGATATTCTGAAATACAGATAACAATAGAGAGGAATAAATACATGACGGATAAAAAAACCAGCAGCAGGCGGAGGGAGACAAAGGCTGAGCAGGCGGCCCGCGTGGGGCGCATTCTGGAGGCTCTGGATAGAGAGTATGGCAGGGAGTACAGATGCTATCTGAATCATGAGACTCCCTGGCAGCTTCTTATCGCTGTGATTATGAGCGCCCAGTGCACTGATGCAAGGGTGAATATTGTAACGGAACGTCTTTTTAAAAAATATGATAGCCTTAAGGCCTTTGCGGAGGCCAGCCTAAAGGAGCTGGAGAAGGATATCCATTCAACAGGCTTCTACCATATGAAAGCGAAGAATATTATCGCCTGCTGCAGGGATCTGGTAGAGAAATACCAGGGCCGGGTGCCGGAGACAATAGAGGAGCTTACCTCTCTGGCTGGGGTGGGCCGCAAAACGGCCAATGTAATCCGCGGCAATATTTACAATGAGCCAAGTATTGTAGTAGACACCCATGTTAAGAGGATATCTCGGAAGCTGGGGCTTACAAAAGAAACGGCTCCCGAGAAAATTGAATATGACCTTATGAAGGTTCTGCCCAGGGATCATTGGATTTTGTGGAATATACATATCATCACCCTGGGCCGTACCATCTGCGTTGCCCGCAGGCCGAAGTGTGATATATGCTTTTTAAAGGAGAATTGTCCGGGCAGAGAGGCATAGGGCTGGTTTTAAGCTTCTGTTCTGCCAGAGGTCAGACGGCAGGCGCTGTACTGGCAAGACAGAGTTTTTAATATTCACAGACAGAAAAAGAAAAGAGGAAATGATGATTGATTCATACATAGCCATTGATTTGGAAACCACCGGGCTGGAGGCTAAGCTGGAAAAAATAACGGAGATTGCCGCTTTAAAGGTTATCCAGGGAGTGATTACCGACCGGCTGGTTACGCTTGTAAATCCTAAGAGGAAGCTTGAGGAGAGGATTACAGAGCTTACGGGGATTACGGATGAAATGCTTGCGGATGCCCCGGATATTGGAGATATAATCGAAGCAGTAATTGATTTCTGCGGGGATTTACCCCTGTTGGGACACCATATTATCTTTGATTATGGCTTTTTGAAACGGGCGGCGGTTAACAGCCGGCTGATATTTGAAAAGGAAGGAATTGATACGCTGGCTCTGTGCAGGCTCTTTATGCCTGGGGATGCCAAGAGAAATTTAAGCAGCGCCTGCGCCTTTTATGAGATTCCCCTGTCTGCAGCCCACAGGGCAGAGTCAGACGCAGAGGCGTCTCACCAGCTGTATCAAAAGCTGAAAGGGCTCCACTCTGGGGATAAGCCGGAGCTGTTTGCCGCAAAACCTTTGATTTACAAAGCAAAAAGACAACAGCCAGCCACAAAAAGGCAAAAAGACTACTTGCGTGATTTGGCAAAATGTCATAAAATAGACATAACTGTGCAGGTAGATGCAATGAGCCGTAGTGAAGCTTCGCGGATGATTGACAAGATTATCTCTCAGTATGGAAGGTTGTCATAATAATAATCTGAAAACTTGTGGCTAAAGAAGAAAATCTGAGGCATATTATAATAAAGAGGTGAATGTACAATGTTCGATATGAGGAATCCAAAAACTAAAAAAATTATCTCAACTATAATCGTTATAGTTCTGATTCTGGCTATGATAGTGCCTATGGCTCTTAGTATGTTGACGTATTAGCAGTTTAGCCGGGAGAGGAGCAGATATGAAAAAATTAGTGGAGAAAGCTGGTCTGACAGCCCTTATCAGTATGGGACTGTGGGCGGCCTCTCCAGTGATTGCCATGGCAGCGCCTGTGCTGCCGGAAGGAATCAGCGTGGGGGGCCAAAGCCTGGAAGGCATGACGGCAGAGGAGGCCAGAGCAGCAATCGGAGAGTATGTTGATGAAATGTCAGGCCAGAGCATTACCTTGATCATAGACGGCCATAATGTGGAAACTACAGCAGGGGATCTGGGCTTTCATTTGAAAAATACGGAAGCAGTAGATGAAGCAGTCCGCCAGTATGCTGGGGGCAGCCTGATTCAGCAATATAAGACAGAAAAAAAACTGGCGTCCGCTCCGGTGGAGCTGGAACTGGATACAGAGGTGGATTCTGCTAGGGTGAAGGATTTTGTGGATACCCAGTGTCAGGGCATGACGGCAGAGCCTCAGGATGCCGCCATCTCCAGGGTAGATGGGAAATTTATAATCACAGATTCTGTGGCAGGCAGAACCGTTGATGTGGCAGCCACAGAAGCGGCATTGAATGAAGCTCTGGCCGGGGGCCTGAAGGAACCAGTCCAGGTAACAGCTCAGATTAAGGAGCAGGAGCCTGCCATTACCAAAGAGGATTTGTCCACGATTACCGATGTACTGGGAACCTTTACCACAGATTTTAGCAGCAGCGGTTCAGCCCGTTCTACCAATCTGTCGGTCGGAGCGGAGAAAATTAATGGCCATGTGCTTATGCCGGGAGAGGTGCTCTCAGGCTACCAGTGCCTTCAGCCCTTTACCAACGCAAACGGCTATAAGACTGCTGCGGCTTACGAAAACGGGCAGGTGGTAGACAGCATCGGAGGCGGTGTATGTCAGATAGCTACCACTCTGTATAATGCAGCTCTGGAAGCAGAGGTGGAGATTGTGCAGAGACAGAATCACTCGATGATAGTGACCTATGTAAAACCCTCCAGGGATGCAGCCATCGCAGGCACCTATAAGGACATCAAAATAAAAAATAACTATAGTACTCCCATCTATGTAGAGGGATATACAGCAAACCGAAAGCTTACCTTTACCATCTATGGAAAGGAAACCCGCCCTGCAAACCGGAAGGTAGAATATGTTTCCGAGACTCTGGGTACTACAAGTCCGGGAGAGCCGCAGCTGATTGTAGACAACAGCCTTGCTCCGGGACAGCAGGTGAAGGTACAGTCCTCCCACACAGGGCTTCGATCCAGGCTCTGGAAGGTCGTTACGGTAGATGGGGTGGAGAAGGAGAGAACCCTGCTTTCCACAGACAGCTATAATGCCTCCAAGGCCATCTACCGTGTGGGGCCCGCCCTTCCGGCAGTGGTGCTGCCGGATCCAACGATTCCGGCGCCCACAGAGACAGTACCCCCAGAGTCAGCTCCTGTAACCGGTATAGAGGGAGGCCCTGGTGTGACAGAGCCAGCTCCCTCCCCGGTGCCTGCAGAGCCAGCTCCCTTTCTTGCTCCGGAAGAGCCAGCGCCTTCCCCATCCCCTGCGCCAGCAGCTGAAATTACTCCTGTTCCAGAGGCGTCTTCGCCGGGATGAGGAATACAGTACAGGGAAAGGACGGATTCGGATTAGGGGATGGCTTCATGAAACCAGGCCAGGAGCTGGTGATGGCAGGCTACACCGGATTTTCCGGCACTCTTTTGATAGGAGAAAGGAAGAGAGAGATTTTGGGGAAGCATTTTGCTCCGGGATTTCTGCGCAGCCTGGAAGAAGGAGAGCGTTTTTCCACAGAACAATGGATGAAGCATGAGTTGGAGGCAGGAAACAGCCCTGTTACCGCTTATAAATTTGCAGGAGAGGGCGGCGTGTTTGCTGCCCTTTGGAATTTGCCGGGTGTGTTTCATGCAGGAATTGATGTGGAGTTGCGGCTTTTTCCTGTCAAGCAGATTACGGTGGAGTTCTGTGAGCTTTTTGGACTGAATCCCTACCGTCTCTACAGCGGTAACTGCCTTCTGATGGCGGCAGAGGGTGGAGGAGCTCTGGTAAGACGCCTTCGCAGAGAAGGAATACCGGCGGAGGTAGTGGGCTGCGTTACAGAGGGTATTGCAAGGCAGATACGCCATGGCGGGGAAACCATCGGGTTTTTAGAGCGGCCGCAGCCGGATGAGCTGTTAAGGCTGGGGATTTCGGTTGCTTCCTAGTGTATATGAGATTATGAATGGAATAAAGGTTGGAGGAAGGAAAACATGAGAGAGAAGATTCTGGCAGTAATTGAGAAGAACAGCAGAATTGACCTTAAGGATCTGGCTGCTTTGCTGGGGGAAAGTGAAGTGGCGGTAGCCAATGAAATTGCACAGATGGAGAAGGAGCATATTATCTGCGGCTATCATACGCTCATTAACTGGGACAATACCAGTGATGAGAAAGTAGTGGCTTTGATTGAGGTGAAGGTAACTCCCCAAAGAGGCATGGGCTTTGACAAGATTGCAGAGCGCATCTACCAGTACAGCGAGGTGGAGGCAGTATATCTTATGAGTGGAGCTTATGACTTTACCGTATTTCTGGAGGGAAAAACCATGCGCCAAGTAGCGCAGTTCGTATCCGATCATCTGGCTCCTATGGAATCTGTGCTGAGTACCGCAACCCATTTCGTATTGAAAAAATACAAGGATCACGGCACCATTATTAGCGGGCCGATGCAGGATGAAAGGATGCTGATTACCCTATGAGAAATCCAGTTTCAGATAAAATTGTAAATATTCCATTTTCTGGAATCCGCAAGTTCTTTGACATTGTAAGTGAGATGAAGGACGCCATATCCCTTGGAGTAGGCGAGCCAGACTTTGAAACTCCCTGGCATATCCGGGAGGAGGGAATTTATTCTCTGGAAAAGGGGCGCACCTTTTATACCTCCAATGCGGGCCTTAAGCCGTTAAAGGAGGAAATTTGCAGGTATTTAAAGCGCAGATGTGATGTGTCTTATGATCCGGAGCAGGAGGTGCTGGTGACAGTAGGTGGCAGCGAGGCCATTGATATTGCCATGCGGGCCATGTTGAATGAAGGAGATGAGGTGCTGGTGCCTCAGCCCAGCTATGTTTCCTATGTACCCTGCGTAGCCTTAGCAGACGGAGTTCCGGTGGTGATTGAGCTGGAGGAGAAGGACGAATTTAAGCTTACCCCTAAGAAGCTGCTGGAGAAGATTACGGAAAGGACGAAGCTTCTGGTTCTGCCTTTCCCCAACAATCCTACCGGAGCCATTATGGAGAAGGAGCGTTTGGAGGAAATTGCTAAAATTGTTATAGAGAAGGATCTTTTTGTTATCTCTGATGAAATCTATTCTGAGCTTACATATAAGGATCAGCATGCCACGATTGCGGCGATTCCGGGGATGAAGGAGAGAACCGTACTTATTAACGGCTTTTCCAAATCCTACGCTATGACTGGCTGGCGGCTGGGCTATGCGGCAGCTCCCAAGGTTATTTTGGAGCAGATGTTAAAGATCCACCAGTATGCTATCATGTGCGCGCCCACCACCAGCCAGTATGCGGCTGTGTCTGCTTTGAAGAATGGAGATGGGGATGTGGCTATGATGCGGGAGTCCTATAATCAGCGGCGCCGTTTCCTTCTTAATTCCTTTAAAGAGATGGGAGTGGACTGCTTTGAGCCGATGGGCGCATTTTACACCTTCCCTAACATCAAGCGGTTTGGTATGACCTCCGAGGAATTTGCTACAGAGCTTTTAAAGAAGGAAAAGGTAGCAGTTGTACCGGGAACTGCCTTTGGCGACTGCGGAGAGGGCTTTGTGAGGATTTCCTACGCCTACTCCCTGGAGAGCTTAAAGGAGGCGTTGGGCCGTATCAGACGGTTTGTAGATAAGCTGGACGGGAAGGTGTAGGATGGTATGATGAACATTGTGCTCCTGGAACCTGAAATGCCGGCCAATACAGGAAATATCGGCCGAACCTGCGCGGCCACAGGAACCAGGCTTCATCTCATTGAACCTTTGGGCTTTAAGTTGAATGAGAAGGCTCTTCGCAGGGCAGGCCTGGATTATTGGGAGAAGTTGGATGTGACGGTGTACAGCGATTACCAGGATTTTCTGGATAAGAACCCAAAGGCCCTTAATAAGCTGTATTTTGCCACTACCAAAGCCCACAGGGTGTACTCTGACGTTGCTTATGAGCCGGACTGTTATCTTATGTTCGGCAAGGAGAGCGGCGGAATTCCGGAAGAGCTTCTGATAGAAAATGAAGATCGCTGCATTCGAATCCCCATGTGGGGAGAGATCCGCTCCCTGAACCTTTCTAACTCCGTATCCATTGTCCTTTATGAAGCCTTAAGGCAGCAGGGATTTGAAAAAATGGAGCTGGAGGGGGAGTTGCACCGCCTTCAATGGAAGAGCAGGGAAAGCTAAGCTGCGTATGTCCCGGTTTTTGCTGTTGCTTTATAGCATAGCAGGGCCGGGCTTTTTTTAGCTTCCACAGGTGCTCCTTATCACTCTGGTTTTCTGTCATAAATAACCAATTCTTTACATACCCTAGAAGTAGCTGAAACGGCAGCTTCCCGTTTCGACTAAATGAATGGGAGTCAGTGCGGCTGTTTCCGGGAGATAAGGGGACTGCTGCGCCAAAGTGTGGAGGGGTTGTAAATGAACGAGAAGTACGTGGAAGCCTTAGAGCAATATGACATGGAGGTACTATCTGTAAGAAAGGGCCGCGGCTCGTGGATTTGCGAGACCCGAAGTGGCTGCCGGCTATTAAAGGAATATCGTGGAACTGTAAAGCGTCTGGAATTTGAGGACGAGGTGTTGGGAACGCTTGCTGCCGGGGAAAGTCTGAGGGTAGACCAGTATATTAGGAATAACGAGGGAAGCCTTTTATCCATAACAGGAGACGGAACACGCTACATACTAAAGGAATGGTTTACGGATCGGGAGTGCAACATAAAGGATGGTTTTGAAATCCGGCAGGCATTGTCACGCTTGGGAATGCTCCATAGCCAGCTGCGTCGCATTTCCTTTAAGGAAGTCTGGAATATGGGTTCCACCCTTTCGGAGCCTCTGGAAAACGAGCTGGAGCGCCATAACCGGGAGCTGCAGCGGGCCAGAAACTACGTCAGGAGCAAGCGGGGTAAATCAGAGTTTGAGCTGTGCGTTATAGGGAATTACGATATGTTCTACACCCAGGCCCTGGAAGCAGTTGAGGGTCTCAAAGGCTTATGGAATCAGGAGGAGCCTGCCCCTGGCTGCTGTGATGAGCTGGAAGCGGCAGAGGTGCGCCGGCTAAGGAAGCCGGGAGAGGCAAAGCCTCTGTATCTATGCCACGGAGACCTGGACCAGCATCATGTGCTTACGGGAAATAATTATACTGCCATCATCGAGTACAACCGGATGCATCTGGGTATCCAGGCCTCTGATTTGTACCGCTTTATGCGCAAGGTCATGGAAAAACAGGACTGGAACATTGATCTGGGCCTTTCCATGCTGGACGCTTATGAGCGTGTAATGCCTATGAGTAAAAAAGAGCGTGCCTGCCTTTACTACCTGTTTTTGTATCCTGAGAAATATTGGAAGCAGCTGAATTTTTACTATAATACCAACAAGGCTTGGATTCCTGGCCGCAATATTGAAAAACTCCAGAATCTGGAAGGCCAGCAGCCGGAGCGGAACCGATTTCTGAAACGGCTGTGGAGCAACTGTCAGGCATAGCCCTGTCCTGCTGAATGAGAAAAAGATTGACGGGTTGCACTTTCTTTTTGTCCCTTCCTATAGTATAATCTTAACAAGATAATATAGTATGCAGAAGGGAGTATAGGATGAAAGATTATATGAAAATTTACCAGGAATGGTTGACGAATCCTTATTTTGATGAGGATACAAAAGCAGAGCTTCGCGCCATTGAGGGGGATGAGAATGCCATTAAAGAACGGTTTTACATGGACCTGGAATTTGGCACTGCGGGCCTGCGCGGCGTAATTGGAGCCGGCATCAACCGTATGAATATTTATGTGGTAAGACGTGCCACCCAGGGACTTGCCAATTATATTATCAAGCAGGGCGGGGCAGACAAAGGTGTGGCTATTGCATATGATTCCCGCCGTATGTCACCGGAATTTGCTATGGAAGCAGCTATGACCCTGGCGGCTAACGGCATCAAGGCCTACAAGTTTGAGTCTCTGCGTCCTACTCCGGAGCTGTCCTACGCAGTGAGGGAGCTGGGATGCATTGCGGGAATCAATATCACAGCCAGTCATAATCCGCCGGAATACAACGGCTACAAGGTATATTGGGAGGATGGCGCACAATTTACGCCCCCTCATGACCAGGGCGTAACCCAGGAGGTTCTGGCTATTGAGGATTTGTCCAAAGTAAAGACTACAGATGAAGCGTCTGCCGTCGCTGCCGGCAAGTATCAGGTGATAGGAAAGGAAATAGACGACAAATACATAGCTCAGGTGAAAGCCCAGGTGGTGAACCAGAGGGCCATTGACAGGATGCAGGATCAGATCACCATTGTATACACGCCGCTTCACGGAACAGGCAATATTCCTGCCAGAAGAGTGATGAAGGAAATTGGCTTTACCCATGTATATGTAGTGCCTGAGCAGGAACTTCCAGACGGGAACTTTCCAACCGTAAGCTATCCCAATCCTGAGGCCGAGGAAGCCTTTGAGCTGGGGCTTAAGCTGGCCAGAGAAAAGGGCGCGGATCTGGTGCTGGCAACCGATCCGGATGCGGATCGCCTGGGCGTATACGTGAAGGATGCCGGGTCAGGAGAGTATATTCCTCTCACAGGCAATATGTCCGGCTCTCTTTTGTGTGAGTATGTATTGAGCCAGAAGAAGGAGGCAGGAAAAATTCCTGGGGATGGACAGGTTATAAAGTCAATCGTTACCACGAATCTGATTGACGCAGTGGCGGCGGAGTACGGCTGTGAGCTTATAGAGGTGCTGACAGGCTTTAAGTGGATAGGAAAGCAGATTCTTAAGAATGAGGAAACAGGACGCGGCTCTTATCTGTTCGGTATGGAGGAGAGCTATGGCTGCTTAATCGGCACTTATGCAAGAGATAAGGACGCCATCTCGGCGACGGCAGCCCTCTGTGAGGCAGCCGCCTACTATAAGCAGAAGGGCATGACCCTGTGGGATGCCATGGTAGCTATGTATGATAAGTATGGCTATTACAAAGATGCAGTGAAGTCCATTGGTTTATCTGGAATTGAGGGGCTGGCAAAGATTCAATCCATAATGGAAACTCTGCGTAGCAATGTCCCAACGGAGGTAGGCGGCTATCAGGTAGTGTCTGCCAGAGACTACAAGAGAGACACCATTAAGGACATGGCTACAGGGGAGGAAACAACCACGGGTCTGCCTTCCTCCAATGTTCTCTACTACGATTTGGAGGGCGGGGCATGGATCTGCGTCAGGCCATCTGGGACGGAGCCTAAGATTAAATTCTACTACGGCATTAAGGGAAGCTCCATAGAAGACGCGGATGCCAAGGCGGAGGCTCTGGGAGCGGCAGTGATGGAGATGGTAGATAGGATGCTTTAATGCGGAGTCCTTTAAAAGCCTCTGTTCGAAGGACGGCCGGCTTCAGAGATATAAGAAAGAAATACCTGCTAAAGAGAAAATTCAGGAGATGAATAAAATGAGAAGGGAGTATCTAAAAACAACGGTATATGAGGCAACCCAGAAACGCTTTGAATTTCTGTTCAGCGAATTTAAGAACATCTATGTCTCCTTCAGTGGAGGAAAGGATAGCGGACTTCTTTTGAATATGCTGATGGATTATAAAAGGATCCATTATCCAGAACGGACAGTTGGTGTGTTTCACCAGGACTTTGAGGCACAGTACACGGTGACAACCGAGTATGTCATACGCACCTTTGAGCGGCTGCTGCCTGAGATTAATCCGTTCTGGGTATGCCTGCCCATGGCAACGCGCACCGCGCTTTCAAGCTACGAGATGTTCTGGTATCCATGGGATGACCGTAAGCAGGAGCTTTGGGTGCGGCCAATGCCGGCTTATCCGTATGTGATTAATATAGAGAAGCCCTTTAATCATTATAAGTATCGAATGAGGCAGGAGGATCTGGCAAAACAGTTTGGAAGGTTCTATAAAGAGCAGAGCGGAGGCGGTAAAACAGTATGTTTGCTTGGTATCCGTGCGGATGAATCCCTGCAGCGCTACAGCGCCTTTTTAAATAAGAAATACGGTTACAAGGATGAATGCTGGATTTCCAGACAGTTTAAGGATGTCTGGTGCGCCTCCCCCATCTATGACTGGTCCAACAGTGATATATGGGCAGCAAACTACAAGTTTGATTACGATTACAATGAGCTGTATGATCTCTACTATAAAGCCGGGCTGAAGCCGGATCAGATGCGGGTGGCTTCCCCTTTTAATGATTACTCCAAGGATGCTCTGAACCTGTACCGTGTGATTGATCCGGAAATCTGGGTAAAGCTGGTGGGACGGGTCCAGGGAGCCAACTTTGGAGCTATCTATGGCCGGACGAAAGCGATGGGGTATCGGAAAATTACACTGCCTGAGGGTCATACCTGGCAGTCCTATACCAAATTTCTGTTAGATACACTGCCGCGGCGGCTTCGGAATAACTATGTGAAAAAGTTTAAGACCTCTATACAATTCTGGCATGAGACGGGAGGAGGACTGTCGGAGGAAACCATCCGGGAGCTGGAGGAACGTGGCTATCAGATTCGAAGGAATGGAGTTTCCAACTATACGCTGGATAAAAAATCCCGTGTGATTTTTATAGGGGATATCCCGGATCAAACAGATGACATTAAAAGCACAAAGGATATCCCAAGCTGGAAACGGATGTGCTGCTGCATTTTGAAAAACGATCATACCTGCCGCTTTATGGGATTTGGCCTGTCCCGTCAGGAGCAGAAGCGAGTCGACATGTTCAAACGAAAGTACGGAGGGATGCTGAATGGGAAATGAGAACTATAAAAGTCCGGTATACAATATTATTGCTGTACCTTTTGAGAAGATCGTGCCCAATACATATAACCCTAACAGTGTGGCGCCTCCTGAGATGAGGCTGCTGTATGACAGTATTAAGGAGGATGGCTATACAATGCCCATCGTTTGCTATCATGCGAAAAAGCAGGATTTGTATATCATTGTGGATGGCTTCCACCGTTGGCGTGTAATGAAGGAGTATTCGGATATTTATGAAAGAGAGAAGGGGTTGCTTCCGGTTTCGGTTATTGATAAGGGACTTTCCAACCGAATGGCCAGCACCGTACGCCACAACCGAGCCAGAGGTTCCCATAATGTAGATCTGATGAGCAACATTATAAAGGAGCTTCATGAGTTGGGCCGCTCCGATACCTGGATTGCCGCGCATTTGGGCATGGATAGAGATGAGATTTTGCGGTTGAAGCAGATTACCGGCCTGGCCGCTTTGTTTCGTGATGTAAAGTTCGGACAGGCCTGGCGTCCGGTTGAGGAGGATATGAACGAGAATAATGAGAAGTAGCCCCTGCGGCGCGAAAACATCCTGATTCTTTTTAAAGCTCCTTCTTTTTCTTTTCCGCAATTTCCCGCAGCTCTCTTAAAGCTTCGGAAAAGCGTGGGGAGGATGCGGTGGGATTTCCTTTAAGGAGGCTTTTGAGGTGATAGCTCATAGAGGTAGTGAGGGCATGACGCTTTGCCGTAAGGGCAGTCAACCGTCTGGTAAGAGCGGCCAGCCTGTCTTTGTGATTTTTCGCAGACTGACTGGGGGCAGTGTCAGAACGTTCATATCTGTCCTTCTGGAGGGCAGACTGCTGGCTTAAGGTGAGGCTCATCCTGGCTGCGGCATCCTCTGTAAGCTCTGACAGCCGCTCCGCTGTCTTTGTCACCTTATCCGCTGTATCTTCTACCAGAGTGCCTACTTTCTGAGCAGTTCCCTCTACTATAACGCCCACTTTCTCTACGGTAGATTCTACCATGGCAGATAAACGCCCGGCCGCATCCTCTTTAAAGGCTGCGGCATGGAGGGCAGCGTCCAACTTCATTGTGTCCAGACGTTGAACAGCATCCTCCTTGGCTTCCAAGATTCGTTGGCCGGCATCTGCCTTCAGCAAAGCCATTTGCACCTGGATATCGTCTAGTTCTGCCTTCATTTTCGTCATGGCATCCAGAACCTTTGCCAGATCCAGGGCTGCCTTAACTGACCGGATTGTGTCTGCCACAAAGAGAATGGAGATTACAGCTACAACTGTAATCGCTACCATCGAAGGAAGTCCCATAACATACCGCGCAATGGGTGGGTGTATTACTTCTGTCAAAAGAATTGTAAGAAACCCCCAGGTGATGGAGGAGGAGAGGCAGATATATCCCTTCAGATTGAACCGCTGGCTGCTGTAATCCCAGTATTTCATCTTAAAAAGCCGTTCCATCCCCCAGCCTGTTACATACTCAAGAAGGGTAGCGGCAGCTACGCCTGAGAGATAGACCATCCCCAGATGCTCCTTAAACGGAAGGGACACCCAAAGCATCATCACGGCCCCTGTACCGTAGAGGGGAAGCATGGGAAGTCTTAGAAATCCACGGTTTACCAGGTGCCGGGTTTTCACAGACACATAGGTGGACTCAAAGATCCATCCGAACAAGCAGTACAAAAAGAAGAACATCAGCCATTGATAACAAGTATATTCATACATAAATAATCCTCCTTTGTCTGCCGGCGTTTTTGTAATGGCATCCCCTCATGAAGCACGGCGAAAATACTACCTATATGATAACGGGTTTTTTCTAAAAAAGCAATCTGTGGATCTGGGTCAGTTTACCAGGTAACAATTTTATCAATCAGCTCCCTCTGTTCATTGGATGTACGGTTAAGATAAATTCGGGTGGTCTCAATGCTGTCGTGTCCCATCAGGTCTGCCAGCAGGGAGATGTCATCAAATTTGCCAAGAAAATTTTTGGCAAACCGATGGCGGAAGGAGTGGGGATAGACTGTCTCCGGAGAGACTCCGTAGCGAAGCGCGAAGGCTTTTAGCTGGCTGCCAACCCCTCTGGGAGTAAGGGGTTTTCCCCGGCGGTTTAGAAAGAGAAAGCCAGTTTTGACGCCCTGAAGATGAAACCATTCCATTGCTTCCCTGCATAAAATTTTTGGAAAATAGATTCTTCGGATCTTTCCCCCTTTTGAGTAAAGATCCATATACTCAAGCGTCAAATGTTCCATTTTAATCTGTAGAAGTTCACTGACTCTGACTCCCGTGGCGGCCAGAAAACGCACCACAAAATACCAGAGCATATTACCGTCCCTCTTTAGCCCTTCTTTCATCCTTTGATAATCCTCCTGGGAAATCACATTATCCAGAAAAGGAGCCTGTTGCTCCTTCACGGTAGACAGCCGGAAATTGCATAAGGGATCCTCAGCCGGCAAATTCAGACTGTCAAGATAGCAGTTGATTCCATAAATCCGATTATTTACAGTAGAAGGTTTGTAAGTTTTCAGTAAATATCTTTTGAATTCCTTCAGATTGGGCAGATCTGTCTGGGGAAACAGGCTGAAAAAAAGCCGGCAGGCAGTCATACAGCTTGCAATGGTCTTTGGAGAGGCCTCCCGTTTTCTAAGATAATAATTAAAATTTTCCTGTGCTGGAAATTCAGGTTCCTTTGGATGTTCCATATATTCACGTCCTTTAAAGTATTACCAATCTACCACTTCATTAAAAATAGCAGCCTGTTCTGTACTAGATCTCCGAAGATAGATGCGGGTGGTTTCCAGACTGTCATGTCCAAGCAGATTCGACAACAAAGCAATATCGCCGCCCTTCTCAATAAAATTTTTCGCAAACCTGTGGCGAAAGGAGTGGGGGTACACCACCATTGGGTCCAACCCGTAGCGGCAGGCGTACATTTTCAGCTGTCCCCGGATTCCCGTCGCGGAGATTCCTTCTCCAAAACGGTTTAAAAACAGAGGACCAGATATCCTGTTTTCCTCCTTAAGCCAAATTAACGCCGGCTTTTGCAGAGAAACAGGTATATAAACTCTGCGCATCTTGTTGCCCTTAGAGTAAATATTTTTGTATCCTTTTTTCACATCCTCAGCCTGAAAGGTTACCAGCTCGCTGACACGGATGCCGGTGGCGGTAGTAAAACGGACAATAAAATAAAATGTATATTCCCCGTCTTCCCAAAGCCTTCGTTTCAGATATTCATAATCGGCCTGGCTGATAATGCGGTCCAGGTAGGTTTTTTGCTGAATCCGAACGGTTTTCATTTTGTAATCGCTGATTCCAAGAAACTGGAGATAGGAGTTCATGGCCCGAATCCTCAGGTTCACTGTCTGAGGACGATAGTGCTCCATCAGGTAAACCTTATAGAGATTCAGGGAAGTCAATGACAGCTGTTTATAAAATCCGAAAAACTGCCGGAGCCCGTAAAGATAGGAGTTAATCGTGTTGTCCGACATGTGATGTTCCATCAGATACTGGCGGTATTCGTTTTCAGAATGACTGAAATCCCAAGGATTTTCCAGGGTTTCATAGGAAAATTCTAACTCCGTCATAGCGGAATCCTCCTTTAGCAAAAATTTTAAAATATATTAGCACACATTTTAAAAAAAAGTAAATAGTCAAATTCTGGAAATTAATAAGATAAACCGTAAAACCAAATAGCTGTGTAGGCTTCTTGATTGAATAGACAAATAGAAAAATTATGTACAATATCTGCTCTACAAGTGAAAAAGTAGCGGCATAGGATTTGCATTATATCGTATGCCGCTTACCTTACATCGTCTTTGATTCTTTGCAGAGGCTGCTGTATGTCCATTTGCTTCAGCTTATTCTGTGGACAGAACTCCAGGACCCAGGTTTTTCTTGTTTGAATCAGCGGCTGGCTGACCATCCCACACACCGTTTTCATCCACATAATATCCATCTGGTGTTGTAGTATTCGTTACCATTCGGCCGCCTAAATTAAAATAATACCATTTTCCATCCGAATCCTGAATCCATGTAGATGCGGCATAGGAACCATTTTTTTTCAGATACCTCCATGTATCTCCATTCTGCTTCCAGCCTGGTATATAATTTGTGCGCTCGCCTTTTCCATTTACATAGATTCCGTCTGGTGTAATTGTATCCGCCAGCATAATGCCATCCTCATTCAGATAATACTGTTGTTCATCAACTGCCAGCCAGCTGTTGCTGATAAAGCTTCCATCCTGCTTTCTGTATTTCCACTGGCCATTTTCATTTACCCAGCCAGAGGTCACTGTTCCCTGATATGCTCCTGCGTCAGAGCCGTCTACATTGATGAGATACTTTCTTACCTCCGGTGGAAGAGAAGAAGCAGAAACGCCTGCCGGAAGATGAACTACGTCTATGTACCGCTCATTGCTGGAAAAATTTTTATTATTGGTAAGAAGAACAATGCGGGTTGCAGGCTGGCTGCCCTCAGGAAGAACAGACCAATTCTCCGGGATTCCCCATACTCCGTCTATATTAACTAATTCAGGCACCTGACCCCAGGGACGGGAATACATATTTGGGTTGAAGGTGTAAGCATAATCATAACCGCGGTTTAAAACCACATCCTTTTCAAGGATGGTATCTCCGCCGGACAAAATTGCAAAGGACTGACCGTTTCCACAGTCAACGGGCCTCCAGGAAAAAAGATAGGCTCCGCAATTTTCCATTGTGACAGTGGAAGGAGCAGCCATGGAAGCAAATACCGATGCTGCTGATAAGCTGAAGGCCAATAACAAAATAGCCAGATTTTTTTTGAACATCTTATTTTCCTCCTGGTATGATAGTTATAAAAGAAGCGCTGTGACTAATTAAAACTTAATCAGTCACAACGCTGTCCCCTAATTATTTAATACTGATTGTACGTATAAAGATTTAGTTTTCTACGTAAACGGCCTTGATACCAACGTTCTTTTCAACGAAATAGCGATAATCACTGCCATCTGTGTTCTTAGAATTGGTGTTGATAATCTTTCCTGAGGTATTTACCAAATAGTACTCCTTGTAAGAAGCGGCATCAACCTTGCCATCAGAGTTAAGAGCGCCGCCTGCAATATACAGCTCCTTAATATCATCTGCTTTCTTATTCAAACCAAGAGCCTTAAGAACAGCTGCTTTCTGATCCTCTGGAACTAATTTGAATCCGGCATTCTCCATAAACGCATCCGCGTCGTCAAACTTCTCATAAGTCTTAATGGTCTTACCATTTACATCCTCAATGTTCGTCTGCTTAACTACCTGATACTTCTCGTCAGAACCAGCTTTCAGCAGCATACCGGACTGATACAGCTTATCGTCCTTCTCACCGCTAAGACCTGCGCCCTTCTTGCTGCCGGATGTCTCAAAGTAGAAGTTAAACCTGTCGCCATCAATCTCAAGATTGGTCTTGTCTGTCTTCATAGAGCCATCCTCTTCGTTGCCGAAGTAATAGCAGTAGTAGCCCTTCTGCTCATACTTAGCAGCATTTGCAAGGAAGTCATCCTCTGTATCAAATGGTCCGAAATCAGCCTCGTCATTATCGTCATCCTTTACATCAAGGCTCTCACCGCTGTCGTTGATAAACTTCAGACCGTCAACCATACGGCCGTCATTTCTAAAGGCATACTTCTTGCCCTTGATGGTCTTAAACTCACCTGCGTACAGGTTGCCGCTGCCATCTGCGTAGTACCAGTGATCTTCGTCGTCATCATATCTGTCCTTGTCAAGATCCTCAGCAGGAACAACCTTGAACCATCCTTTGTTCAGTCTTGCTCCGTCCTCAGCGCTCTGGAACCATCTCCATGACTGAGTTACCTTTGCTGCCCTGGCATCTGTTGCAATATTCTCTGTTGCGATCTTATTATACTCTTCTGCATCACGAGACCACTCTGCGGTCATTGCGCCGTTCTCGTCAAAGGCATACTTCTTACCGTTGATGGTCTTTTCCTTCTGCTCATCACCTGAGTCGGCCTTTACCTTCTTACCGTTTGACTGGAAGTAGAACCAACGGGTCTGATCCTCATCCTCGTTAAATACAGGAGCAATGGTATTGTCGCTGGTAGCTGCCTCATAGGTAATATCCATTTGCAGCCAGCCCACAGTCATGGCTCCGTCGTCAGAGCCGCCAAAATAATAATCTCCTGTCAGGAAAGCATCGCCATCGGTATTGTCGATGTGCTCAGCGCTGTCAGCAGATACCCAGCCCCACAGCATTTTTCCTTCGTCATCAAAGGCATATTTCTTGCCATTAATTGTCTTTAATGCAACCTTGGAGTTATTTCCGTTTGTTAAGGCCTTACCATTTGCCTGGAAGTAATACCAGTTCTGATCTGGCTCGTCATTATCGCCGGCATCCTCGTTCTCAATGGCTACCCACTGGTTGGAGGCCATAACGCCATTCGCATCTACATAGTAGTAGTTATCGCCGTCTTCAATCAGGGTATCAACCGCCATCTCGCCGTCACTGTTCAGATAATACCAGTTATTGCCGGACTTAGCCCACTTATCGGTTGCCCTCTCGCCATCTCGGGTATAATATACCCAGGTTCCATCTTCCTCGGCCCAGCCCTGAGCTGCGAAGGATGTCATGGATGCACCGATAGCGAGAAGCGCTGCTGTAGATAATACAGCAACTAATTTTGTCTGCTTTCTCATAATTAATGCACTCTCCTTTTTCTTTTAAATACTTTTTGAAATTCCTAATTGCATTACGAGTTGATTATACTTCGGATAAGGAAAATTATAGACAGTTAGGATAGGAGAGGGTGGCATCGGAGAAGGCAAAAAAGGCCCCTCCGCGCATAAGACATGCGCAGAGAAAGCCCTTTTGTTACAGGCGCCGGCCTATTTTATTTATAGCTCTGGACGAAGAAAAAACCGCCGGGCATTACGCACAGCGGACAAATACTTGAGGGGGGCCGGACAGATTGCTCTGTCCGGTATGAGTATGAAAAAGCTTTGTGATTTCAAGTCATCACTTGAAACAAAGGCCTCGTCCACCTTTCGGTGAACTTGCTATTATCATACGGAGTAAATGTGTCAAAAATATGTCTACAGCATAAAAAAAACCTAAAGAAAATAAAAAAGAAAAAAACCCCTTTGAAAACTTTGCAATATTGTATATAATAAAGGCAATGCTTTATAGAAGAAAAACCACAGGGTTTAGGCGCCTGTTTCGGGTGCGGATAGCGAGGAGGAACCATTTTTATGTTTTCAATGATGTCCAATGATATTGGAATTGATTTAGGAACAGCCAGTATCCTGGTATACATTAAGGGTAAAGGCGTTGTATTAAAGGAACCGTCTGTAGTAGCCATAGATCGTGATACAAACAAAATCATGGCAATCGGCGAGGAGGCCCGTCTCATGATTGGACGAACTCCCGGAAATATCGTGGCGGTCCGCCCCCTGCGCCAGGGCGTTATCTCCGATTACACAATAACTGAGAAGATGCTGAAATATTTTATCAGTAAGGCAGTGGGAAAGAAAACTCTCCGCAAGCCAAGAATCAGCGTGTGCATACCCAGCGGCGCTACCGAGGTGGAGAAAAAAGCGGTTGAAGACGCCACCTATCAGGCTGGGGCCAGAGAGGTTGCTATTATCGAGGAGCCAGTGGCTGCGGCCATTGGAGCCGGCATTGACATTGGCAAGGCCTGTGGTAATATGATTGTCGATATTGGCGGCGGTACGGCTGATATCGCAGTGATTTCTCTGGGAGGGCCTGTAGTAAGCACCTCTATCAAGATTGCCGGGGATGACTTTGACGAGGCCCTGGTTCGCTATATGAGAAAGAAGCACAATCTTCTGATCGGTGAGCGCACCGCGGAGGAAATCAAGATAAACATCGGCGCAGCCTATCGCAGGCCGGAGGTTCTGACCATGGAGGTAAGAGGACGCAACCTGGTAACAGGTCTGCCAAAGACCATCGTGGTTACTTCCGACGAAACTCTGGAAGCCTTAAGAGAACCCGCCCTTCAGATTGTGGACGCAGTTCACAATGTGCTAGAGCGTACTCCTCCGGAGCTGGCGGCAGATATTTTTGATCGGGGTATCGTTATGACGGGGGGAGGCTCCCTGTTAAGCGGCCTGGATGCTCTGATAGAGGAGAAGACCGGCATTACTACTATGATAGCGGAAGATCCGCTGACAGCCGTAGCTATAGGCACGGGCAAGTTTATCGAATTTGCCCACGGCATGAACCTGGCCATGGATCCGGCTGTGGGGGGCAGTACGAAAGAGGACTATTAAAAGAGAAGCCGGATATAAGCCCGGCCGGGAGGCTGAAAGGACAGGCTTCCGGCCGGGTTTTCACGAAGCATGGTAATTTACGGTTGGAGGTTACTGTGCCTGGGGATGATTCAGGCCCGTCCGGCAGAACGGAAGGAACATAGAAAGACAGTATGGCAACAATCACAGGCTTTATAGAGAAAATTAAATTCCGCAATGAGGCTAATGGCTACACTGTGCTCAGCGTTACGGATCAAATGGACGGTGAGGAAGTCATTATGGTGGGAAATCTGGCTTATGCCACAGAAGGTGATATGATCCAGGCCACAGGCATTATGAGTGAGCATCCGGTCTATGGAGAGCAGCTCCAAATCGAACGCTATGAGATAAAAGTGCCTCAGGACGAGCTGTCTATGGAGCGCTATCTTGGTTCCGGAGCCATCAAAGGGATTGGGGCTGCTTTGGCTGCTAGGATTGTCCGTCATTTTAAGGCTGATACCTTCCGCATTATGGAGGAGGAGCCGGAACGTCTTTCGGAGGTTAAGGGCATCAGCGAGAAGATGGCCATGGATATCGCCGGGCAGGTGGAGGAAAAGAAGGATATGCGTCAGGCCATGATGTTTTTGCAGAGCTATGGAATTACCATGAACCTGGCGGCCAGAATATATCAGGAGTATGGCCCGTCCCTCTACGGCGTCATCAAGGAGAATCCCTATCGCCTGGCTGACGACATTCCGGGAGTGGGCTTTAAGATGGCAGACGAGATAGCAGAGCGGGTAGGGATTTTTACAGATTCCGATTACCGCATCAAGGCGGGAATCCTCTATATTCTTCTTCAGGCCTCGGCAAATGGCCATACGTATCTGCCTCAGGAGGAGCTGCTTACCCAGGCCTCGGAACTGTTAAAGGTGGATTCTCAGGTGATGGAAAAACACCTTATGGATATGCAGATAGACCGCAAGCTGGTGGTAAAGGCGTCCTCTGGCTCCCAACTAGTCTATTCCTCCCAATATTATTATTTGGAGCTGAATACTGCCAGGATGCTGCACGATTTAAATATCCGGGGAGATATTCCTGAGACGGAAATCAAAGCAAACCTGGAAAAGATACAGAAGGAAGAAGCAATCTTTCTGGATCCGCTTCAGGAAAGAGCTATATACGAGGCGGTTAACAGCGGCCTTCTTGTGATTACCGGCGGCCCTGGCACGGGTAAGACCACTACCATCAACGCCATCATACGCTACTTTGAGATGGAATCCATGGAAATATTTCTGGCAGCCCCTACAGGACGGGCGGCCAAGCGTATGACGGAGGCTACCGGATATGAGGCCAGAACGATCCACCGTATGCTGGAGCTGGTTCCTGCCGGAATACCCGGCAGCGACAGCTCTGATATACATGGAGCAGGAATGGGTAAGCGGGGGACGGCCGGGATGCATTTTGACAGAAATGAGGAAAATCCTCTGGACGCAGATGTCATTATTATTGATGAGATGTCCATGGTGGATATAAGTCTTATGCATTCCCTTCTTAGAGCGGTAAACATAGGAACCAGGCTGATTCTGGTAGGTGACGTGGATCAGCTTCCCAGCGTAGGTCCTGGCAATGTGCTTCGGGATATCATTGATTCCGGCAGCTTCAATGTAGTAAAGCTGACACACATTTTCCGCCAGGCCGCACAAAGTGACATTATTGTCAATGCCCATAAGATCCATGCGGGGGAGCCAGTGGATCTGGCTAAGCGCAGCAGGGATTTTCTGTTTATCAGGCGGGATAACCCGGAGGCAGTTATAAGCGCCTCCATCACCCTGCTCCAGCAAAAGCTTCCTGGTTATGTTCATGCCCAGCCTTTTGATATTCAGGTTATGACTCCTATGCGCAAAGGCGTTCTGGGGGTAGAACGGCTGAATCAGGCGCTCCAGAAGCATCTCAACCCCCCGGACAAATCCAAAAAGGAAAAGGAAGCCGGGGGGACCATATACAGGGTAGGGGATAAGGTAATGCAGATTAAAAATAATTACCAAATGGAGTGGGAAGTCTGCAATCAATACGGAATCCCCGTGGATAAGGGCGCCGGTGTTTTCAATGGAGACGTGGGCGTCATCCGGGAGATGAATGAATATGCCGAGCTTCTTACCGTAGAGTTTGACGAGGGAAAGAGGGTCGAGTATAGCTTTAAGCAGCTGGAGGAGCTGGAATTGGCCTATGCCATTACCATCCACAAATCCCAGGGAAGCGAGTACCCAGCTGTTATTATCCCTATGTACAATGGCCCCCGTATGCTTATGACCCGCAATCTTATCTACACAGCAGTTACCCGTGCGCGATCCTGCGTTTGTCTGGTAGGACTGCCTGACGCTTTTCGCTCCATGGCCTCCAACTGTGCAGAACAAACACGCTATTCCGGGCTTAAAGCCCGAATCAAAGAAATCTATGACCAGGCTGAATCTCTGACATAAACACGATTTAGCCTGGAATCCGGCAGCTCTGCCTGTGATACCATTAAAATTTTAATTTACTCTATTTTTCATAGAAAGGATATGATGCATATGGCTACAAACCGCTTTCACAGACAGGCCGCAGGTATGCTCAGAGACATAAAAGCAGCAGCTCTTGATATCCTCTTTCCCCGCTGCTGTCCGGTCTGCTTTCAAATCATTCTTCCCAAAGGAGCGCTTATCTGTCCTGGCTGCATGAAAAAACTCTCATGGGTTCGCTCTCCTACCTGCAAAAAATGTGGAAAGGAGGTTATGAGCGACTCCATAGAATACTGCCTGGACTGCTCCAAAGGGCGCAGGAGCTTCGATTACGGAGTAGCCCTTTTTAATTACAACGAGGCTGCCAGCCGCTCCATTGCAGCCATCAAGTATAAAAATAAGCGAGAATATCTGGATTTTTACAGCGAAGCCATGTGCCGAAAGCTGGGAAAACGGCTTCTGTCCATGAACGCCGATGTGCTGGCGCCAGTCCCTGTCCATTCCTCTCGCCTGAAAATGAGAGGCTTCAATCAGGCTCAGGAGCTGGCCTGGCGTCTCTCTTTGGGCTTAGGGCTCCCCATGGACGCCTCCATTCTAAAGCGCAGCAGGAAAACGGTTCCTCAAAAGGCCTTAACCCCAGCAGACCGATTAAAAAATCTGGAGCAGGCATTCACTGCCGCTCCTATACCGGCCCATATACGCTCTGTCATTCTCATAGACGATATCTACACTACCGGCAGCACGATAGAAGCCTGCACCCGGGCTTTGCGGGCGGCAGGTGCGGATAGAGTATATTTTGCTGCTATTTTTATAGGAAGCGGACCGTAAACAAGAAATTTGTCCGGAACACTCCTGTGCCGGAAGTAGCAAAAGCATCATAAAAGACCTAAAAAACCTTGACTCCTCTGTATATCTGTGATATAGTAGACAGGCGAATGGAAGAGTTTAGGTCTTTTTTTTATGCTCAAAAATAAGGGCTAAGCGGCAAATGTGAACTACGATAATATAAGTGGAGGTGGAAGTCGTGCGCACAAAAATCACACTGGCATGCACAGAATGCAAGCAACGCAATTATAACATGACAAAGGATAAGAAAACCCATCCGGATCGCATGGAAACAAAGAAGTACTGCAGATTCTGTAAAAAGCACACTATGCATAAGGAAACAAAATAATCCTGCTCAGTAAAGGACGTGAACGTATGGAAGATAATACAGTAACAGCTGTAGAGCCCAAAGAGAAAACGGCCCAGACTGGCAAGGCAGTAAAGAAAGACAAGAAGGAGAAAAAGCCCGGCTTTTTTAAGGAACTCAAGAAGGAATTCAAAAAGGTTGTCTTTGCTGATAAGAAAACGGTGGCTAAGCAGACGGTAGCAGTCGTAACGATGTCCATTTTTATCGGCGCTTTAATTGCTGTTCTGGACTTCGTTTTAAAGTTTGGTTTGGGCTTTATTCTTTAATTCAGGAAGGCAGCGTAGCCGCTGTTCCATTTTGAACGTTGCATAAACTCAAAATGCGGATTTAATAATGGCGAGGGTGATTGTATGTCAGAAGCACATTGGTATGTAGTCCATACCTACTCAGGTTATGAGAACAAAGTCAAGGTCGATATTGAAAAGACAATCGAAAATAGAAACCTTCAGGATCAGATCCTGGAAGTGTCAGTTCCAATGCTCCCTGTTGTGGAGCTTAAGAACGGCGTGGAGAAGAAAGCCGATAAGAAGATGTTTCCGGGCTATGTGCTCATCAACATGGTCATGAATGATGATACATGGTATGTAGTGCGCAATACCCGTGGCGTTACGGGCTTTGTAGGTCCGGGCTCCAAACCGGTTCCTCTGACAGAAGAAGAGATGGCCAGCCTGGGCTTTATGAAAGAAGACGTCTTGGTCGATTTTGAAATAGGAGATACGGTGGTTGTTATCTCCGGTGCATGGAAGGATACTGTGGGAGCCATCAAGGCTATCAATGACAGTAAAAAAACCGTCACCATTAATGTAGAAATGTTCGGCCGTGAAACACCGGTTGAGCTTGGATTTGCCGAAGTCAAGAAGCTGTAGGCAAATTCAGTTGCAGCATAGGATATCAGCTTTTGCGGGGCAAAGGCTGGTGGGAGGGAGATTCCCGGCAATACCACATAATTTTAGGAGGTGCCTAAGATGGCAAAGAAAGTATCAGGATATATTAAATTACAGATTCCGGCTGGCAAGGCAACACCGGCTCCGCCAGTTGGACCAGCGCTTGGCCAGCACGGTGTTAATATCGTACAGTTTACCAAGGAGTTTAATGCGAGAACAGCAGACCAGGGAGATATGATTATCCCTGTGGTTATTACCGTATATGCGGACAGAAGCTTCAGCTTCATCACCAAGACGCCGCCGGCAGCTGTACTCATTAAGAAGGCCTGCAATATAAAGACTGCATCCGCAGTTCCTAACAAGAACAAGGTGGCGGTTCTTAAGAAGGCTGACCTTCAGAAAATTGCAGAAACGAAGATGCCGGATTTAAATGCCGCCAGCTTGGAGGCTGCTATGAGCATGATCGCCGGTACTGCAAGAAGTATGGGCGTTACTATTGAGGAATGACTGAAAACAGACTGGCAAGGGCTTTTTAAGCCTGGCGAACTGAAATCAGCCTGACCCTTGAGCAAGGTTTTAAGGCTGACGAAAGCATGGAACCGTTATATGAACGTGGGAGGGAGATTCCCCGTCAATACCACTAGGAGGTTAATAAGAATGAAATCAGGTAAAAGATATGCAGAGGCATTTAAAAATGTAGATCGTACTGCATTGTATGATGTTGCAGACGCTATTGCATTAGTGAAGAAAAACGCATCTGCAAAATTTGACGAGACTGTAGAGCTTCATATCAGAACCGGCTGTGATGGACGTCACGCTGATCAGCAAATCCGTGGCGCTGTTGTGCTGCCTCACGGTACAGGTAAGACCGTACGTATCTTAGTATTCGCAAAAGGGCCGAAGGCTGACGAGGCTCAGGCTGCAGGCGCTGACTACGTAGGAGCTGAGGAGTTAATTCCGAAGATCCAAAACGACGGATGGCTGGATTTCGACGTTGTAGTAGCGACCCCTGACATGATGGGCGTAGTTGGCCGGCTTGGCCGTGTGCTTGGACCAAAGGGCTTAATGCCAAACCCAAAGGCAGGCACTGTAACCATGGATGTGACCAAAGCCATAAACGATATTAAAGCCGGTAAGATTGAGTACAGACTTGACAAGACGAATATTATTCATGTGCCAGTAGGAAAGGCTTCTTTCACAGAGGAGCAGCTAGCGGACAACTTCCAGACGCTTATGGATGCAATTATTAAGGCTAAGCCAAGCACAGTTAAGGGCGCGTACCTTAAAAGCGTTGCTATGACCTCTACCATGGGGCCTGGCGTTAAGCTGAATGTAGCGAAGCTTGTGAACTAATAAATTGCCGATATAGAACTTGACATCAATCATACCCTATGGTATGATACCACAGTATTGAATGCCCTGAGACAGCAGGTACCGTAAGGTATAAGGCATATCGCCTGCCGAGGAACATACAAACTCTGACTGATTATGGTGAGATTTTGCGGCCTCTCTGTCCTTGCGGCAGAGGGCCTTTTATGTTTAAAAGATTCCATGCTATGACGGTTTTCAATGCAAAAATATATAAGGAGGTAAACCATTCATGGCAAAAGTTGAATTAAAACAGCCAATTGTAGACGAAATCAAGGCATTGCTTGACGGCGCTGCAGGTGCAGTTATCGTAGATTACCGCGGCCTGACTGTAGAGCAGGATACTCAGCTGCGTAAGCAGCTAAGAGAAGCCGGGGTGACCTACAAGGTATTTAAAAATACCCTGATTAAACGTGCGGCTGAAGGCACGGACTTTGCGGCTCTTGAACCGCAGCTGGAGGGGCCTACTGCGTTGGCGGTATCCAAGGAAGATGCCACAGCTCCCGCAAGGATCTTAGCTAACTTCGCCAAGGCTGCTCCACAGCTGGAGCTGAAAGCAAGTATTGTTGAGGGAACCTACTACGATGCAGCGGGAACTCAGGTTATCGCAACCATTCCGTCCAGAGAAGAACTTTTGGGCAAGCTGCTTGGCAGCATCCAGTCTCCGATTACAAATCTGGCTCGCGTACTCAATCAGATTGCGGAGCAGAAAGGCGGAGCAGCAGAGGCTTAAGCCTTTGTTTCCGATTCAGAATGAAGGAAGCGCTGGCCTGAGGGCTTAAGGCGCAGGCCAAAACAAATTTTAAATAATAAACAGGAGGACTATCAAATGGCAAAGTTAACAACCGCTGAGTTTATCGAAGCTATCAAGGAATTATCTGTATTAGAACTGAATGAATTAGTGAAAGCATGTGAGGAAGAGTTCGGCGTATCTGCAGCGGCAGGCGTAGTAGTTGCGGCAGCAGGCCCAGGTGCGGCAGCCGCTGAGGAAAAGACCGAATTTGATGTAGAGCTGACTGAGGTTGGTCCTAACAAGGTTAAGGTAATCAAGGTTGTTCGTGAGGCTACCGGTTTAGGCCTTAAGGAAGCTAAGGATGTAGTTGACGGAGCTCCTAAGGTATTAAAGCAGGGTGTTTCCAAGGAAGAGGCTGAGGATATAAAGACTAAGTTAGAGGCTGAGGGAGCTAAAGTTACTCTGAAGTAAGTAAGCCTTTTTCAGCAGAATATAGACTTTATGACAGGCAGATGTAAGTTTCGGAAGAGACTTCGGCTGCCTGTTTTTTGTTCCAGAACATAGTTTTATGAAGGCTGGGCCGAGGAGACAGTAAAAGGACTGCTCATGCAAGCAGCAACGTTACCGGGCGCCTGTGAGAGGGCATATTATAAACGAAATATTTTAACCTGGTAAAAGGATACAGAAGGAGCTGATGCTGTTACTACATTAGAATTCTATATTAGAATCATATATTTGAATAAGAATTTAAATTGATGAAAATGGGTATATTAGGTGTATATGAAGGCCTTAAAGAATATCTGGTCGTAAAAAGCAGAAAATTTATTACTTTAACCAAAGATTGTACAAATATAAGTACAATTTAATCAGGGTCTTTGCTTTTTGTAATAATTATGTAAGAAAATGCACAGGTAAATGTTATGGTATTTTCCTCAAATATATACTATACTAAATGCGTGTGATGGAGTTGGCTATCTTCATGAGAAAATTGTTGTTTTATTACAGTTTTAGTAGAATTTGCAAAAAATGCAAAAAAACTATTGATAATTTTCCTTATCCGAAGTATAATCAACTCGTAATGCAATTAGGAATTTCAAAAAGTATTTAAAAGAAAAAGGAGAGTGCATTAATTATGAGAAAGCAGACAAAATTAGTTGCTGTATTATCTACAGCAGCGCTTCTCGCTATCGGTGCATCCATGACATCCTTCGCAGCTCAGGGTTGGGCCGAAGAAGATGGAACCTGGGTATACTATAACAGAGATGGCGAGAGGGCAACCGATAAGTGGGCTAAGTCCGGCAATAACTGGTATTATCTGAACAGCGACGGCGAGATGGCGGTTGATACCCTGATTGATGACGGCGATAATTATTATTATGTAGATGCTAACGGTGTTATGGCTTCCAATCAGTGGGTTGCTATTGAGAATCCGGACGCAGGCGATGACAATGAGCCGGATTCCTACTGGTATTTCTTCCAGGCAAACGGTAAGGCTTTAACCAATGGGAATAATACCGGCGTAAGCTTAAAGACCATTAATGGCAAGAAGTATGCCTTTGATTCCGAAGGAAAGATGCTGTATGGCTGGGTAAATGCTGATAATGCAGAGCGGCTTGATGATGCTAATGGAGATGCCTTTAAAGAGGGCGACTATTTCTTCGGCGGTTCCGACGACGGTGCGCTGACTGTTGGATGGCTGCAGAAGGACGTAACATATGATGAGGCTTCAACTGATGAAGTTGTTGCTCCTGCGTTTAATGAGGATGCAGATCAGACCCGTTGGTTCTACTTCCAGGCAAATGGTAAGAAGGTAAAGGGCGATGCTAACGGCCAGAAGGAAAAGACCATCAATGGTAAGAAGTATGCCTTTGACCAGTATGGCGCCATGGTGGCTGAGTGGTCTCAGAATATAAAGAAGGCCAGCGGCAATACTGCAACTCCTGGTGAAGGAAAGGATGCCCAGTATTCACAGACCTGGAGATACTTCAATAGCGCGGAGGATGGTTCCAGAGTAAGCAAGGGCTGGTTTAAGGTTGTTCCTGCGAAGTATCTGAATGAAGAAAGATATAATGATGAGAGTGATGCATGGTATTATGCAGACGGGAACGGTCAGCTGTATGCAGGCGAGTTTAAGACTATCAATGGTAAGAAGTATGCTTTCAGAAATGACGGCCGTATGGTTGACGGTCTGAAATTTATTAAGGAAGCCAATGGCGGTCTTGATATAGCAGGTGACGAGGATAAGTACGATAACGGAGCCAACTTTGATGAGAACGCTCCTGAATTAAATAAAGATGGCTATCTGTGCTACTACTTCGGAAATGGCGAAGATGGAGCTATGAAGACTGGCAAGGCAAGCGTTGAGATTGATGGAGAGAAGTTTAACTTCTATTTTGAGACAGCCGGTAAGAATAAGGGCGCAGGTAAAACAGGCGAGAAGGATAAAAAGATTTATCAGTCTGGTAAGCTGTTAGCTGCTGGCAAGGATGAGAAGTATCAGGTAGTTAAGAAAGAGGCCAACGGTTATAAGAAGTATGCGGATGCAGAAGCTTTTGTTGATGCAGAGGCTGAGAAGAAGAGTATCACTGCTGATAATTTGCAGAAGTTAGGTATTAATAAAAGAGTTGGTGACGTAGCTGAATTGTATGAGGTTAAGACAGCGTCAAGAGATGCTCTTTCTCTGGTTAATACAAGCGGTAAGATTATTACCAACAATGGCAAGAACACAGATGGTAATGATTATAATTATGTAATCAAGAACAAGAAGCTTGTTGCTGTTTACGTAGAAAATTAAATAAAAGCCAATTAAGGCAAAGATAAGGGGAATGGCGTTATAACTGATTGATGAAATAATGATTAGTTATAGCGCCGTTCTTTTGTATTTGCTTATATTTAAAATATGGGAAAGGAAATGTTTGGTATGATAAAAAAGGGACTAGCAGTATTAGGGCTTATAGTAAGCCTCACTATGGTAAATGCTCTTGCAATACAGGCAGCTCCCTCTGCTGAAGCAGCAGTTGTGTCTGTAGAAAATTGTGGGGCCTATCTGTTTGAATGGCGTCCAATGGAATATGGAAGCGGACGCTATTTTGCGATTCTGGCTGGAGGAGATACGATTGCAGAGAAAGATGTAATTCTCAATCGAGGATACGATTACGCATATACCTTTGCCTCTGCTTCTTATCCTAAACCCTGGGGACAGGCTCCGCAGCTTGTGAATATGGAGGGCACATGGGGGATTCCTGAGAATTGGCATCTGCTTCCAGAAGGGAGCCAGCCAACGTTGCAAATTGTGCTATTCACAAATAATAAAAACCTGGCGTTCAAAGAAAGGTATATTGATGTTGTCAGCCTTCCAAAAGGTGTATCGGCTTCAGAGCTTCCGCCAGAGGTGAGGAAATATCTGATTAATGTGGACGGCTCTGACGCAGGAGCCTATCAGGGAACGGTAACCTCTGGCTGGATAAAGGAGAATGAGCAGTGGAAATACAGAAAACAAGACGGAAGCTTTGTAACCAGCAGCTGGCTGGCAGTGGATGGGAAGCAATATTATTTGAATGAGGCAGGGGTTATGCTTGCTGATACAATGACGCCAGACGGAATCTATGTAAATGGAAAAGGAGAGCGTACGAATTATATACCTGGCTGGAAGCAGGATGGCGATGCCTGGCGATACCTGACAAAAAATGGATCTTACGCTACAGCTTCATGGATTCAGGATTCGGATGGTAAATGGTATTACTTTGATTTAAGTAGTCGAATGGTGACGAACGATATAACGCCGGACGGATATTATGTAGATGCAAATGGTGTCTGGGATGGTCAGATATCTACCTCGTCCGGGGATAAGAATAATCTGGGGCCTTCCTTTTCCTAAGTTGAGATAATGCAGAAGAGATAATTGTGAATCGATAGAAGTACAAACTCTATTGCATGTACCCAATGCTTGTGTAAGCCTTCGAACTGATGTAAGATAAGATAATTCAGTTTGGAGGTTTCCTTTATAGAGAGGAAGAAGAAAAATAAGCTGATGCCTCAGGCAAATGTTAAAATCATAAAGTTGCGGAGTAATGGGTAAAATGCTATAATGTTTAAGTATTTGGATAATGGATAAGAAAGAGGATGGTAAGCTTATGGGCAAAATGAAGCTGAAAAAAAAGGCGGACAGTGCAACGTCTGATTTCATTATTTCCTGGAAGAAAACGAATAGTATTATTGCCGGGATTTTTACTTTGATCGTTATATCTGCCCTTCCCTTGGTGTTTCGGGATTATTATTTTGATATATTAAGGGTTAAGTATGCGTTCTACTACGGGACGGTTCTGCTAATGCTGGCTGTAACATTAATTGTAGCGATAATCTATATACGGATAGATAACCGCTTATATAAATGGGCAAATATGAAACAAATATGCAAAGGCCTTACTCTCAGGAGCTTACGAAAATGCGATTGGGCTATGATAATATTTATTATTACAGTTGCCGTCTCTACCTTTCAGTCGGAATATATTTATGAATCCTTTTGGGGAAATGAAGGAAGATACATGGGTTTATTCCTGTTTTTGCTCTATGGCGCCAGCTATTTTATTATTAGCCGTTTTCTGAGCTTTAGACAATGGTATTTAGACGCATTTTTGGCGGCTGGGATGATTGCCTGTATAATTGGGATTTTGCAATATTTTAAAATCGATCCCATCGGTTTTAAAGCTGAGATTGATCCAAGAGAATATCGGATGTTTACGTCAACAATTGGAAATATTAATACGTATACTTCCTATTTGGCGCTTATTTCCGGTATGGCTGTTGTGCTGTTCACCATTGAAAAAAACATATATAGAAGGATTTGGTATCTGTTTAATGTAATTGTATCTCTTTTTGCCTTGATAACAGGTATCAGCGATAATGTTTATTTAGCATTGCTGGCGCTTTACGGATTGCTGCCCTTATATCTTTTTAGCAATATAAAGGGTGTGAAGAAGTATATATTGCTGCTGGCCATTTTGTTTACAGAATTTCAGATAACCGGCTATATTAATAAAAGGTTCTCCGCTCATGTATTGGGAATAGATGGTATATTTGACATTATTGCAGAGTTTGAATACCTTGCTTATTTGGTGATTCTGTTATGGGGAGCGGCTGTTTGCCTATATATTTGGGATGCTCATTTATCTAAAAAAGGAGCTATAAGAAAAGAAAGAAATACAGGGAGATGGATTTGGCTGGGGGTTATTGTTTGCGCAGCCCTAAGCGTATGTTATGCCCTCTATGATGTGAATATCGCTGGGAATACAGAAAGATATGGTTCATTGAAGACCTATCTCTTCATTGATGATAATTGGGGAACTCATAGGTGGTATATTTGGAGAATTGGCATGGAAAGCTATGAGAAATTCCCGCTAATTCATAAAATATTTGGATATGGGCCAGATACGTTCGGTATTATTACGGTTCAGAACTATTATGAAGAAATGAAATCCAGGTATCATGAGATATTTGACAGCGCTCATAATGAATATCTGCAATATCTGATTACAATCGGCATTGCGGGCCTTGCCGCTTACCTTTCCTTACTTTTCACTTCCATTGTACAGATGCTGCGTTCATCGAAAAAGACACCAGCTTTGATGGCGATTGTATTTGCTTTGGTTTGTTATGGTGCGCAGGCTGCGGTCAATATTAGTATACCGATTGTTTCACCGATTATGATGACGCTTTTAATGATAGGCGTGTCGGTGGATCGGCGAGCAGATCAATCATAGCATGTTTTTAATGTGTTAAAGTTAGATTGTTTTCGTATGCAAGGAGATGCTGCAAAATAGAAAGGCGCAGCATCCCCTCTTTCTTTTCGTTATGAATAGATAGATAAGTTATTAAATTGGTTTACTATGTTATCAGAAAAGGTATAGCTGATTGTTTTAGGAGGAAGTAAATGTATTAATTGTTTTACTTCATCAATGTTAATGTCTTTATCAGAAAGATGGATTAGTACCTCAGCAATCGTATCCAGAGCTGCATCATTCCAGTCATAGCGTGCAATTTCCTGAGTACCAAGTCGAATACCATATCCATAAAATAGTGCTTTATGTTTTTTGTTTAAGGTTACTTCAAGTTTATAGGCATTATTATATATTGTATTCATTTCTTCTTTACTGCAGCGGATGAAAATTTGATGGGTTCTAGAAATCTGCCCATGAACATCTGCCACATCATACCCCTTTTCACGCAATCTGCTTCCTAGATAGTTTGAACAATGAATCATATGGCTCATGTATTGTGAACCATATTTTTCAAATTCAATTAACGCAAAAAGCAATGATATTTTCTGATGCATTTGCGAATGACGCAAATATTTAGGATTAATTTCAGTTTCCATCATATCATGCAGATATTTTTCATTTGTCATAATCAGCCCAGATGCCGGTCCTGGAAACGTTTTGTGGGTACCGCCAAACAGGATAATATTCTTCATTGTTTTCAGAGGATTGGAGCAAAGTCCTGCAGCAATTAATCCCATAATTTGGCTGCAGTCCCAAAGTAGAATACAATGAGTGGTATCAATCTGTTCCACATTGAGAGGCTTGATTAAATCTGAGGGAGCTAACAGCACATAATCAATTTCAAGTTTTTTAATCATTTCATTCGCAGCACGGTAGTCTAAGTCATTTTCTTCTAAATCGTATGGCGCATCGTAAACCTTTACTCCCAGCCGTTCTACAACTGGCCTGACAGAAGCATGTCCACCGTAATCCTTATCTAATATCATCATTTTGCTGCCTGGCTTGCATATGGTTTTTGTGATCATGTCAATACAATGCATACCTGTAAATGGACGTGGATCGGTATACTTGGCACCGAAAATCCTGCCGCACACATCAGATATTTTTTGATAGAATGGAAATAATTTTTCACATCCTATAAAGTTGTCATCCATATTAAAAGAATAAGTATTATTCATAATATATCTCTCCTGGAAACCGAAATTTAACGGCAGATTTGCGAAAGGGGAGATTATATTTTCAGCAGCGCATAAAGGTAACGAACGCTCGTGATAATCTTTAAAATCCTTTGAATAATCATAAAGCTGCATGAGTTCATTTTCTGTATCGGTATAATATACGCCGCCTATTTTTATATTTTTATCCATTTTAAACAATTTTAGTGATCCCTCCATAAAGTCATGACATTGGTAATAAACCCTGCCCTGATAGTTTACTTTTTCCTGTTCGTCTGGATTAACATCACAGATATATGTATCTCCCTTGCAGCGGAATTTGAACATTGAATATTTTAGTTTTTTGAGTGATTCAATTCCAATAATGTTATTTTCCCTGGCTGCTAACAGGCAGCATAAGTTATGCATGATCTGAGAATCTGCATTATGAAGATATTTATCATCAAATGCTCGTAATTCCTCCAGAGAATCGAATTCATGTATAATTTCTGAATCACATCTTTTCGCATACATATAAAGTTCCTCCAGGTAATCATCCTGTATATCTGCCCAAAATTTGCTTGCTGTTTCCGGCAAATCATATATTTTTTCCAGTATTTCAATCATGCGTGAGGAGAACTGGGTGGAAAAGAACGCATATCCTAAGGTCACCCACGTGTCGTAGCATTTATCTCCATACATTGTTGTAAGAATTTTATCATTCTCATCTGTTTCAATACCTCGTTCCGCAGTCTTGCCCGATTCATAAACAGTACAGTAAAAGGAATCATAAGCATAGGTTTGGAAGATATTTTCTTCAAAGTATAAATCAGATGATGTTATAATTGTGTTTTTTAGATAATGGCGTGCAGCCCAAATACTTGCATGATTATTTCTGGTGTTATATTCTTGGGTTTCAATCAGTATTACCCCATATTTTTCAGCAAGATATTCAAATTGTTCTTTTAAATATCCTACAACAATGATAATTTCTTGAATGCCTTTTTCGCGTAATTGACATATCTGACGTTCAACCAAAGGTTCTCCCTTAACGACAAGTAATCCTTTGGGCTTTTCATAGTTAAGTGGAACAAATCGGGTAGACATTCCAGCTGACAAGATGACTGCGTTGTCTATACGGTGTGTATTCAGCTCTGCTTCTCCCTTTTTTGATAGCTGTCCGTCAAGAATAAAACCCCCGTTTTTCAGGGCAGTAATAGACTCTTCGATTGTATCCAGCGGCTTATACAGGATACGGGCCAGATAGTCAGCATCACATTGGCCTTTTTCTTTAATGCTCATTAATACATCAAATTCTGTTTTCTTCATAAGCAAATTATACTCACCTTTCTTTTGAGGATTTAATTAATTTTTTAATGATTTTTCCTGGCATTAGTAGTTTCCAAAATCCAGTTTTATATATTCATGGCATCTCCTCTTGCTAAGAGGAGGCGGCGTCATATAATCTCCATAGGATTGCTTCAATAAGTCGTCATATTTTTCAATTGCAGAGAATGTGGTATCTTCAAATGGTAAATTAAGGTAGTGGTTATGCCAGGAGCTAGGAATTGTATTACTCTTATATCCCAACACACCTACGGCACATGTTATCATGTCCCCCGGGGGATATTTTCGCAGTTCCCGTTCGCAATGCGCAACTAAATATCTGTGAGTCATAAACCGGCTAATAAATTGCAATATTATAAAAATACCTTTTTTAAACATTTTGCTGTTTTCAGGAATTTTTGCTCCATGTTTTGCTATCAAGAGATTTTTAAAAATTTGTATGTGAATGTTATGGATATTTCTTTTCCATTGACTGTGAGGGATATTATCCCATGGAAAAATATCTACAAAAATGCCCTTTTCGCAAATAGTATCCTTTCCTCTTTTTTCAATAGCGCAGGTTCCTTTTAATAGTATTTTTGCAAATCCATTATGATATTCTGTATCGGTAATCCAGGTCTGCAGTATGTACTCAGATCCCAATTCTGTTTTGCATTTATTAATGAACCTATCATAATTTTCTCGTGTCATATCAATATCCATGTCGTCATCCCAGGGAATGAATCCTCTGTGGCGGACTGCCCCTAATAGTGTTCCTCCGCTGAGACTATATTGAATACCATTGTTTTCACATATTCGTTTGATTTCATTTGCTATTTTTAATGTTAATTGATGCAGTTTATGAATTTCGTCTTCGGTCATTATGAATACTCCTTCCTTTCGTGGCAATGATTATGAAGGCTTTCTGTAATTAAAGTGGATTGCTGAATTCGAGTCTGTATTTTATGCAGTAAAAGGCTCGGACTGTCAATAATATGGCTTCTGTTAGGCTGCGCAGGATAGCAATGGATACCAGGTTAAAGTTACCAGATATAATTAAGGCAATTAATCCAATGATCTGAAAAATTGCAGTCCAGACTGTTGTGTGGGTAACCTGTTGCTCTTTATTAATAGAGCCTAGGGCCGGCCATCCCAACAACATGGCTGGGAAGCTGCATATGAGTACAGGAATCAGAAGCCGAAATACGGTTGAAGCCGCTTCATATTGCTTACCGCCCACTAAAATAAGAATAAACGGCGCATTAATAAATGAAAATATGCTTCCAGCTAGAACAATTGGCATAAAAATGTAAAGTATCTTTTTGATAAGATGAAGACTTTTGCATTTAATCATTTCTGGATATACCCCGTCTGTAATAGGGCTGTATAATGATTGAACTGCTCCGATTAGCTGCATGCTTAAACTCCAATAGGCGATAGTTTCATTTTGAAGAAACATTCCGATTAGAATGGTATTCAGAGTGCCAAAGGCAGTTGTAGCCATATTTGAAACAAAATAGACAGATGCTTCTTTCAGTTTGACGATGGCTGCCTTTAATGTGATACACTCAGCTACAAGATTCATCTTTTTTAGTTCTGTCCAGATGAAAGCAATAGCAACAGTAGTGCCAATTATTTCTAAAATAGGAATTAAAAGAATATCCTTATCTTCTTTTATAACTGCAAAGGTTAATATAGTGGAAATACCTCGCATAACTACAAACCGGATAGTGATAATCTGCATTTTTTCCATACCACGAAACAGGTAATCAAGCAAAAATACAGAAAGAAACACAGGGATAAATGATAAGGTAACAAATAGCTTATTTATACTTAATATTGGAATGAAAAAACTCATGATCAGCAACATACTAAATGCTATGATTGCTAAAAAAATCCTTGCAATCAATATTTCGGCTGTTATTTTACCCATTGATTGTTTATTTTGCTGCGCTTGAACAATATCTTTGGTGCCAGAAAGCAGAAATCCAAAATCAACTAGAATCTGCATATATGACATAACAGATTTTGTATAAGCAACTGAAGCATAGGATTCTACAGATAGCACACGTGTCAAATATGGTAATGTAAGTAATGGAAAAATAAGCTTTGCAATATTCATGCTATAAAGCATCACTGTATTGTTTACTATTTTATTATTTTTCATTGTCTACCTTTACAATAAGTTAAATGTTCATAATACCTTTTGCTATACAATCTTTATGGAAATTTCAGGAACGTATGATATGGTACACATAAGGCGGTATTTGTAAGTAATAAATAAAGGTAATAAGACCACCCTGCTAAAAAGCATATAATATATATTGTTGAGCATAGCGCTTTGATACGAACCACTATCCTAGGTATTAGTAAAATAAGAAAAATATCAAAGTAATAGCCAAAACGCCATATTAATGCAATTTTAGTGGTCATAACGCCGATGCCAGCTCCTATGAGCGCAAAAAAAAGAAGGCGATATAAATCCTGGTTTGTATCTAACTGAGGGTTTAACATAAAAACAAGGATGGTAAATCCAAGTTTAGCCATTAAAAACACAATATATGTATTGCTGAATGGAACACCTGCAAATTTGGTGTGTCCCATTTGTGAATAGGCATAATAACGGGGAAATAATTTAAATGCAATATTCAGTAATACATCAAAATTTATAAATATAATAAAGAAGGTAATGATACAAATAAGTATGGTATGTTGATTCACTCTTTTAAGGAAAAAAGAAAAAATCAATACAAGGCATACAATGGAAGAGGCATGAAAAGACATCGCAATCAGAAATAGTAATATTGATTTAATATAAGCTCTGTGCGATGTGCTTTTTTTTAGTACAGTATATATGTTAATCCCGATTGAAAGTGCACAGTATTGGCGTAAACTTACCATTGAAGTTAAATAATGGTTAAGTGTGATAAAGAAAAAAACAGGCCAAAAGGTGGATTGGAATGAGGGCGTATTTTTTATTATAAAGTAACCTGTTCCAGTTAAAATTAATGCACTGACAACAGCCAGCAGCCAATGAGGGTTGTTGCTGGTTATTGTTCCTATGATTTGGTTTAAAAAGACGTATCCTTTTTCCCAATTTTGTATTTCCCAACTGGATGGAACCGTGTTTATGTTGAAGTATCCACGCACATAGGCGGGGGTATCAATACCAACCTCGAGTGTACGAACTGCCTGAATGATAAATATGGGAAGAAAGGCAGCAATAACAAAATACCTGTTCCTTGTTTTTGATATAGCTTTATAGAAAAAAATAAAACCTAATATACAGATATATAATAATAGTCCGATATGTATTGCCATGGATCACCTCTATATATGATAATAAATTCAATACCGGAATTTAACTTTAAGATATGCCATTATATATAATAGGCTCCAGTAATTGTGTTTAACCCCAAACAAAAATAATCGCATCCTTAATGGTAATTTTTGTAAATAAGAGCTTTCAAAACACCCAGGGTATTTTTGGGTTGTAGAAGATATAAAATTTGCAATAGCTTGCTTCTCCTTTTTTGCGCATAGCATATGGAGTGTGCCGGCATATAATAGTTCACGTAGAAAGAGCTCCTCTAAAATATCCGGATACAGGGACAATTTATCTTCTATTATTTGGAATGCCATAATATCGTTATTTATCTCAAAGGCGTTTGTTGAGTGCATTAAAGAATTTGGATGCATGCTGTAATAGTAAAGGCTCTTTTTCAGGTAAAATATAGTTTCACAATAAGACAGAGCTATTTTGTTAAAGACCATATCTTCTTTAATATATATATCAGGAAATTGTATATTATTATTAGTGATAAGTTTTGTTCTATAAAGTTTGCAGCATACACTGCCTGAGGAATATAGTAAAGCCTGCTTTTTATCAAGTGTTCCTTGCGAAAGCTTTTCTACGGTAGAACGGGAACTCTTTTTATTCTTAATAATAAAAAAATCAAATAATATACAGTCATATGATTGTTTTAAAACTAGTTGCTGCAATAGTTGAACTGCGTCATCCCTTAACCAGTCATCACTATCTAAAAAAAGTATATAATCCCCGTGGGCTGTGTTGATTCCTTTATTTCGTGAAGGACCAGGACCCTGGTTTTTATTATTATGCAGCAAATATATGTTCAGATGGGAGCGTTCAATGGTTCGGTCTAATTCACTGGATAAAATATCTGTAGAAGCGTCGTCAATTAAGATTAATTCAAAGTCATCACATGTTTGGTTTTCTAATGACGTAATGCACTTTTGGATATTACCATAGCAATTAAAAAATGGGGTGATTATAGATAAGAACATGCCGGTCCTTTCTGTCTTTTATTTGTGGTGCAGCTGTTTTGTGTATATATATTTTCTCAAAGATGCAGGAGCCATGATGATGCAAAAGCGAATAAGGCAATTTGTGAGAAGTCTTCCAAAAGAGATAAATCCCAGTTGCCAAATCTTAAATTGAAAATAGAAGATTTTTTTTGCGTAGTTCAATCCGCCTCTGCGCATGTACATTCCGTTTCCGATTCGCGCAAATACAAGTATCTTATTTATGTTCATGGCAGAAAAGCCTTTTTGGAGCATTCGGATCCAAAGGTAGTAATCTTCAGCCAAGCTTATTTCCATATAATTACCAGCATTCATTACAGCATCTTTTCGATACATTACCGCCATATGATTCATGGGATTACGTTTCTTGGCAAACTTTAAAATAGTTTCATGCGTTAGGGGAACATGACGTATACTTTGTATCTGGTCTGGCGTATTTTCAAATTCAGCGATTAATCCGCTGCACAGAGCTAAATCTGGATTTTCTGAAAATGCATTTAACTGTAATTCGCAGCGGGTAGGTAATGATATATCATCGCTGTCCATTCTTGCCACAAGGGTGTTTTTACAGGTAATTAGGCCGATACTTAAAGCATTGCCCGCCCCGGAATTTGTTTTTAGCCGAATAATTTGAAAAAGATTCTCATGCTTGCTTGTCAGGTCATCTATTACGGAATCTAGTTCAGGAGTTAGAGGGCCATCACATACTAATACAAAATCGTTTGTTGGAATTGTCTGCATAAGCATGCTCTCAATGGCTGTTTTCAAATAGTGGGGATTTTCTTTATCATAAACCGACATTAATACTGAATAATTAGGATACATAAATTACTCCTTTTCGTTTGTATCCGGTAAAAGCCGAGCGGTTGTCTGGTTTTCTGCAATTCCTTTTGTGCTTTCTCTCATAAATAGAATTTTTAATGTCTGAATCATGAGCTTTACATCCATCATTAATGAATAGTTTTGAATATAATGTAAGTCCAGTTTTAGTTTGTCATAAGGTGTAGTATTGTATTTTCCAAAAATCTGAGCATAGCCAGTTAAGCCGGCTTTGACTCGAAGACGGTAACGAAATTCTGGCATTTCTTCTTCATATTGCCGGGCAATCTCCGGACGTTCCGGCCGGGGACCGACAATGCTCATATCGCCCTTAAGAATATTACACAGCTGTGGCGTTTCATCTAAGCGTATCTTTCGTATAAAAGCACCTACGGGAGTTATGCGATTATCATTAACACATGCCAAACGGGCAATCCCATCCTGTTCAGCATCCATTGTCATGCTGCGAAATTTATATACGTAGAATTCGCGGCCTCCAAAGGTCAGGCGCTTTTGTTTATAGATAACAGGGCCTCCGTCTTGAAACTTTATGGCGATTGCTGTTATCAGCATAAAAGGAGAGGCGAGAATGCAGGCGGTTCCGGCAATTATGATATCCATTGTCCGTTTGAAAAAGGCCTGTTCAACGGATATGTGTCCATTACGTGCCATAATCAGGGGAGTGTCAAATAAAGTTATATCCTCAGCGCTCCGAACTAAAATGTCTGAGAGCTTGGGGGTCATATATACGCGTATTCCCTCTCCATAGCAATATTTCAATAGCTGATTCCTTATGGAAGAGGGGACGTCACAAATAACAATGGCATCATAGGATGAAATCATTTGTTCGATTTTCATCAACCCGGCATCAATGTGAATCACATTTTTTATTTGATAGCGATCGCTTCGGCTATTCATTTTATCCATGAGCGTTAAGGAAGGTCTATTGCCGTATATTAAAAGCATTTGCCTGGGTGGAAATAATTTTTGAAATAAAAAATTTGCCAGGAAGATCCAAATACATACAGCAATCACCTGTAAAACAAACATTACCAGGAATGGTATTATATTAAGGAAGTGTTTTGCTAATAATGCAATCTGGAGATATGTAAACATACTAGTTAGTATGAGGGAAAGAATTTGAGAGTAAAAAACGTTCCCTCGTTCCAAATACCCTATTTTCAGTCCGCCATACATTCTTGAAAAAAAGAGTAGCAGTAGTCCATAAACCATGGCCATTAACCAGTCGCCTTTACGAAAAAAAGGAGTACCGGCAACCTGTGAAAAGTACCTGTTCCATGCAAACCAATAGATACCGATTTCTACGATCAATATTGCAATTGAGGTTAAGAAGCGAATTATTCTTTTGTATTGTTCATAATTTCTCATTTGCAAACACTCCAAATTGTATTTCCCTACCAGGATTATTTTATGGTTAAGAGTCAACTTCTTACAATGATTCTTATACGAAGAAGATAACAGATAATAGAGCTGTTAAAAAAGAATTAACCTTTTTTTAATATTTAAAAGTATCCCAAGAGTTGCTTTAAAGTGCTGTTGATGTTATACTATACAAAAGTTTGAAAAGGCTATATATAGGAAAGTGGGAGAACGTGTCGTTTCCTTCCCTTTCTTCCACATATTGTTATTGCTTTTTTCGGAACAAGTGCTATTATAATATTGGGATGTATAATGAAATTTGTCGTTCTTGGCAAAGTACGGCAGAAAGTAGTTGTTTTACTTGGCATAAGAATCATTATAGGAAGCATAAGCACTGTAAAGAACTCGAGGTCGCATTTTATGAAAAGCTACGATCAATATAAACGATTCATACGCCTTTTAGCGGCAGTATCTATTTTAGCGCTGGAAATCAGTATGTATTCGTGGGCTTGGATTTATTATTTGTCACATGAGGCAGGCTCTCCATTCTTCAAAAAGGGCGATTGGCTCATGATTGCAGTGTATGGGATTCTGTTACTGTTTTTTTCAAAAATGTATGGCGGGCTGCGTATTGGTTATTTAGAAAAAGGGAATGTAATGTATTCGCAAATACTGTCGGTTACGTTTGTTAATACCATTACCTATCTGCAAATTGCTTTATTAGCAAAGCGATTTTTAAGCTTAAATTCATTTCTGCTTTTATATGTATGCGATATCGTTGCGATTTGTATTTGGACGTTATTGGCCAATTATATGTTTCAAAAATTATTTCCTCCTAGAAGGATGCTTCTAATTTATGGCAACCGTCCGTCTTTAACACTTATGGATAAGATGAGTGTACGAAAAGATAGGTATGAAATTTGTGAGGTAATACATATTGATATTGGTTTTGATGAACTGCAAAAAAAAATCGTGCAGTATGAAGGTGTCATTATTTGCGATGTACCGTCCCCTGTTCGTAATACAATTTTAAAATATTGCTATAGCAAATCAATCCGGGTATATCTGACTCCCAAAATATCGGACATTTTAACCCGCAGCGCAGAAGAGATAAATCTTTTTGATACGCCGTTGCTTCTGATTCGAAATGGAACAATGAACATTGAGCAGTGTTTTTTAAAAAGGCTGATGGATATAATCCTTTCCATGCTTGCGCTTGCTGTAACGGCGCCGATTATGCTGATAACGGCTATTGCGATTAAATATTGCGATAATGGCCCTGTCATTTATAAACAGAAACGCTTGACAGCAAATGGGAAGAAATTTGATATCTATAAGTTTCGAAGTATGTATATTGATGCGGAGAAGGATGGCGTAGCCCGGTTAGCTCAGGAAGGAGACTGCCGGATCACTCCCGTGGGGGCGTTTATCCGTAAAGTGCGGATCGATGAGCTTCCACAGCTGATTAATATTTTAAAGGGAGATATGTCTATTGTTGGACCGAGGCCAGAACGACCGGAAATTGCGCTTCGATATAAGGATGAAATGCCGGAATTTGATTATAGATTGAAAATGAAGGCAGGTTTGACCGGATACGCGCAGATATATGGCAAATACAATACCACACCTTATGATAAGCTGAAGCTGGATTTAAATTATATTCAGAATTATTCATTGATGTTGGATGTGAAGTTGATTATTTTAACTGTGAAAATTTTATTTATGAAAGAAAGCACAGAAGGAATTGCCAAGGAACAGTCAACCGCTAAGTTGATTAGGTCAAATGAGAAAGCACATGAAAAGGTTGAAGGTTAAAGAGTATGGGGAAATATTATTCTGTTTTAATGGCAGTGTACTACAAAGATAATGTGGATTTTTTTAAATACGCCGTTGACAGTATGCTGAATCAGACCATAAAAACAAATGATTTTGTATTAGTATGTGACGGGGAACTGTCAGATGAATTAAATGCTGCTATAGACAGTTACACTGATAAATTTCCTGAAATATTTCATGTGATTCGTCTGAAGAAACATCAGGGCTTGGGTAATGCCCTGAGAGAAGGAGTTCTAGCCTGCTCCAATGAACTAATCGCTAGAATGGATAGTGATGATTTCTCTGAGCCGAATCGAATTGAGCTGCAGCTAAAGGAGTTTTCGGATGATCCAAAGCTGTCTGTATGCGGAGGGCAGATAGCTGAATTTGAAAAAGATATTGATCAGATAACAGGTATCAGAGCGGTTCCCTGTTCGGAATTAAAAATAAGAAAATTTGCTAAGGCAAGAAATCCGGTGAATCACATGACAGTAATGTTTAAGAAAGCAGATGTTATTGAAGCTGGAAATTATATTGAGTTAAACCTGGCGGAAGATTACTATTTGTGGGTACGTATGCTGTGTGAAAACAAAAAATTCAAGAACATTGCTCAGGTTTTAGTTTATGTAAGAACCGGTAACGGGATGTACCAACGCAGAGGCGGATTGCAATATGTAGGAAAAATGATATTAGTGCAAAAAAAAATGTTAGAGCTTAAGTTTATTTCTTTTCATGAATTTATATTTAATATTCTTTTGAGAAGCACTGCTGCCCTACTCCCATCTAATGTAAGAGGAAGTGTATACAAACATAAATTAAGAAAAAACCATAACATAATAGAATAAGGATATATAATTATGAAACCAAAGAGCAGGATTATGTACATCGTATCCTCATTAAAAAAATGCGGACCAACTAATCAATTATATGAAATCATAAGGAATTTAGATTTCACTAAATATGTTGCTATATTAGTCGTCTTATCTGAGCTGGAAGCTCCTGACAGGCATAAAGATTTTGAAGCTTTACCGATTCACTTAGTAAGTATGCGCCTTAGGCGATTTCAATATGAATTTCAGCAAAGGCGACAGCTAAAAGCAGTAATAAAAAAATATGAGCCCGATGTGATACATACTTCTGGTATCAGAGGAGATGTGTTTGTGTCACAACTGAATATGGGGGTGCCTCATTGCGCAACGATTCGCTGCTGTTTTAAAGAAGATTATTTGGGGCGCTATGGTTATTTTCTTGGGATGATAATGTATAAAAAGCATGTAATGGCTCTTAAGAAAATTACGTATTCAGTATTTTGCTCCGAAAGCCTGAAACTCAAATTTAAAACCGTGAAATGCAGAGCCTGTGAGGTGATTCACAATGGCGTTGATGCAAAGCGGTATTTCCCATGCAGAAGCCAGGAGGAGAAAAACGAAATAAAATCAGAGCTAAAGCTTGATTGTAATAAAAAAATTTTTGTGGTTGTCGGGGAACTGGCGGAATGGAAAAATCCTCTTTTAATTGTGCAGGCATTCAATGAATCCAGGTATAAAACAAATTCCCTATTAATTTTTTTAGGAAAAGGAAATTTGCTGGACGAATGTAAAGCGGCTGCTGGAGATAATATCTTATTTTTGGGACAAACAGAATTAGTGGACAAATACCTTAGGGCCGCTGATGTTTATATTTCTGCTTCACGTACCGAGGGGTTTCCTAACTCTGTACTTGAAGCTGCAGCCAGCGGAACAAGCCTTATTTTGTCAGATATTCCCCAGCACAAGGAAATGTTCCAGAATGACGAAAAGGCAGTTTCTTATTTTGAATTAAATCAGAAAAAACAGTTAAAGCATATAATTGAAAAAGAACAAGAACTGTCTCCTGCCGCCATCAATTTCAGCCTTTCTCAATATATAAGTGAATCGTTTAGCGGAGTCTCCATGAGCAGAAAGTACCAAAAATTATATGAAAGAATGAGAGCAGAAGGATGCTAGTTTATGCCATTAATTTGCTTTTGATCGTAACATGGCCATTTGTTCTGTATAAAAGAAGTGGATATGTAAAAGAAAAAGTATACTGTTGTATTGTAGCGGTCCAGTTAATGATAATCTCTGCTTTTCGTTCCTTGTCGGTGGGGCAGGATTTGCCAGGGTATAATGAATGGTTTAATCGGATTCGAAGTACACCAATTCAGCAGATGTATCAGCTAAAGTATGTATCGGGCTATGAGGGTATGGAAACAGGCTGGAATTGGCTGAACAAGTTTTTGAGCATAGTATATCCCAATTTCCGCATTGTCATTATCTTTACCAGTTTTGTTTTTGTTGGAGGCATGTGTTGGTTTATTTTAAAATATTCCAAAATAAAATGGCTGAGTTTTTATCTTTTTATTACTCTGGGATATTACACCCAAAGCTTCAGCGCTTTGAGGCAGTATTTGGCGATTGTTATATTACTATATGGATTTAAGTATGTTGAAAGAAGAAAACTGGTCAAATTTATTGTTGTTGTGTGCATTGCCTCCTTTATACATAAATCAGCTCTTGTGTTTCTTCCTGTTTACTGGCTGCCCAAGATAAAAGCAAAGGGGCTATATTGGCCTGTTATAGGTTTTTGCTCAGTTGTACTATTGATGTATGCACCTAACATATTGCGTTTTGTGATAGAACGAACGAAATATCGTGGATATTTGAAATACCTTGGACAGGGCAGTGGAGATGGTATGCTGGTTATGTTTTTAGGCTTTGTTTTTTTGATTCTTGTCTATATAAGGAAATATAGAAGATCAGATGGGAATGCAGATTTATATCTTTCACTATTTATGATAGCGGTTTTGTTAAATATTGCTTCACTGAGCCTAGGGCTGATTGGCAGAATTATGCTGTATTTTCATATATCTTTAATTATATTGCTGCCCAATCTTTTGGCAACCGTAAAAAATCGACAATCTCGATACATGGGTTTACTGGCAGTCTGTTCACTTACATTTATTTATTATTTCATTTTCTTGCTTAAGGCGGATATGCAGGGGGTAGTGCCATATGTATTTATGTGACGGAAAAGGTGCAGGAGGAAGCATGTTTTCATGAATATTGTTTTTTTGATAGGAGGATTACAAAAGGGAGGAGCAGAGAGGGTTGTTGTAAACCTAAGTAATTATCTTGCCTCAAAACACAATGTAACAATTTTGACATTAAGCAACAAGACAAGCGCCTATCCGCTGGATGAGCGTGTTCGATGGAGTTCTTTGGATGGAGGGCAAAAATCGAGAGCTTTTATTATAAGAAACATGTGCCGGTTCATCCGATTAATTAGATGGTTTAAAAAGGCAGATGAGGACATCTATGTAGCATTTTTGCCTGTGACCAGTTATATCCTTTTGGTATTAAAAAGGTGGTTTCGAGCTGCAATTGTTGTATCGGTGAGAAGCAATCCGAAGCAGTTAGGGAAAAAAGCAATACACCGATATTGCATGGAGCTTTTATTTCCAAGAGCAGATGGAATTGTATTTCAGACCCAAGAAGCTAGGGCATATTTTCCGAAATGCTTACAGGAAAAGTCAGTTGTGATCCCTAATCCGGTTAACATGGATTTAAAAAATATAAGTAAACATACTAGAAAAAAACAAGTAGTTTCTGTTGGACGTCTGGAAAAAATGAAAAACTTTGAATTGCTCATTCGGGCTATGTATAAAGTCTGGGAAGAGCCTATTTTCAAAGAATATCAGCTTATAATTTATGGAGAGGGAAGCCAACGGCCATATTTAGAAGATTTAATTAAGGAATTAAAAATAGAAGACCGTGTTCATTTGCCTGGTATTTGTGATAATCTGGAGGCTCAGATTTGTGACGCTGCACTATTTGCATTTTCATCACGATATGAAGGTATGCCAAATGCCCTGCTAGAAGCAATGACTTTAGGATTGCCTGTTATTTCTACAAAATTTACAGGTGGTGCGGCAGAATATCTCATTCAAAATGGACAGAATGGACTTTTAGTTAATGATGATATTGATGAGATGGCAAATGAGATAAAAAGGGTTTTGTCTAGTCCTGAATTAGCGGAAGGATTAGGGAAAGAGGCAAGAAAAATAGGGGATACTTTGTCGATTGACATTATCGGAGATAGATGGGAAAGATATCTTGAAACGATTTTATCCTGTACAAAAGGTCAAAGGAGAATTTAGTAATGAATTTGTATGAAGATATTATAGCAGGAAAAGAAAAACTGTCCCTCATTGGGCTAGGCTATGTTGGAATGCCAATTGCTGTTGCTTTTTCTAAAAAAATCAAAGTAATTGGATTTGATATTAATAGTGAAAAGATTGAATTATATAAATCCGGCTGTGATCCTACGAAAGAAGTTGGAGATGAGGTTATTAGAAATTGTGCAGTAGAGTTTACTAGTGATGAGAGAAGGCTGAGGGAAGCTAAATTTCACATTGTGGCGGTACCCACTCCGGTCAAATTTGATCATACACCTGATTTAGAGCCAGTGGAAAGTGCCAGTCGCGTATTAGGGAAGAATTTAACAAAAGGCTCCGTAGTGGTATATGAATCTACTGTATATCCAGGAGTAACGGAGGACATTTGCGTGCCAATTCTTGAGAAAGAATCAGGGCTTAAATGCGGTGTTGATTTTAAGATAGGTTATTCACCTGAACGAATTAATCCAGGAGACAAGGTGCATCGGCTGGAGACAATCACTAAAATTGTTTCAGGAATGGATGAGGAAACATTGAATACAGTTGCCAGTGTATATGAAATAGTGGTTGAAGCTGGGGTGCACAGGGCTGAAAGCATTAAGGTTGCGGAAGCTGCAAAAGTGATTGAAAACAGTCAAAGGGATATAAATATCGCTTTTATGAATGAACTTTCCATCATTTTTAATAAAATGGGAATCGATACGAAAGCTGTATTAAAAGCAGCAGGAACAAAGTGGAATTTTCTGCAATTTGAGCCTGGACTGGTTGGAGGACACTGCATAGGTGTTGATCCATATTATTTGACTTATAAAGCGGAGACTTTGGGCTATCACAGCCAGATTATCTTATCAGGACGAAGAATTAATGATGACATGGGGAAATATGTCGCTGAGAATCTGGTGAAATGCTTGATAAAAGCTGAAATTCCTATCCGCCATGCGAAAGTTGCGATTTTGGGATTTACTTTTAAGGAGAATTGCCCTGATACAAGAAATACAAAAATTATTGATATTATTAAGGAATTATCCGAGTATGAAATAGCGCCTGTAGTGATCGATCCAGTGGCTGACATCATGGAGGCGAAAAGAGAATATGGGATTGATTTTTACGCATTAGAGAAAACGTCAGACATAGATGCTGTAATATTGGCGGTAGCTCACAATGAATTTAAAAATTTAACAAAAGACACGCTAGATGGGTTATACAACTTATCAAACAAAAAGAAGATATTACTGGATATAAAAGGGTTGCTGAATAAAAGAGCTTATACGGAACCGGAGTATATCTATTGGAGATTATAACTGAAAGAAGCAGGTGACAAGCATGGGGTATAAACAGCTGCAATTTGATAAAGATACATTATTTTTAGTTACAGGAGGCGCGGGTTTTATCGGGTCTAATTTATGTGAGGCAATTCTGGATATGGGGTACAAGGTTCGATGCCTTGACAACCTTTCTATAGGTAAACGAGAAAATGTGGAACTTTTTTTAAATCAACCTGACTATGAATTTATACAAGGCGATATTACAGATCAGGAAACATGTATGAAAGCATGTGATGGTGCAGATTATGTGCTTCACCAAGCTGCCTGGGGGAGCGTTCCACGAAGTATTGAAATGCCTTTATATTATGAGGAGGTTAATATAAAAGGAACTTTAAATATGATGGAGGCCGCCAGGCAGAATCATGTAAAAAAGTTTGTATATGCATCAAGCTCGTCGGTCTACGGGGATCACCCTGATCTTCCCAAAAAGGAAGGGCAGGAGGGAAATGTCCTTTCTCCTTACGCATTAACAAAAAAAGTGAACGAAGCTTATGGGAAACTGTACAAAACGTTATATGGACTGGATACTTATGGACTGCGTTATTTTAATGTTTTTGGACGTAGGCAGGATCCGGATGGGGATTATGCAGCAGTAATTCCAAAATTTTTGAGGTTGCTGCTTCATGATGAAGCTCCTACTATCAATGGAGATGGTAAACAGAGCAGAGATTTTACATACATTGAGAATGTAATTGAAGCAAATTTAAAGGCATGCAAGGCATCCTCAGACGCAGCTGGACAGGCGTTTAATATTGCATATGGAGGCAGGGAGTATCTGATTGATATCTACTATCTGCTGACAAAATCGTTGGGGAAAAATATTCAGCCAATATTTGGTCCGGAGCGCCAAGGGGATATTAAACATAGCAATGCAGACATTTCAAAGTCACGAAGGCTGTTGGGTTACGAGCCTGAGTGGAGTTTTGATAAAGGAATACAGGAAGCGATCGCATGGTACAGGGAAGTACTAAAATAATAAATGTTAAAAACAGCTGCTATAAGTGAAAGGATTTTCAAGACGTGAGACAGAGCCTATGTAAGCTGAGGTTACAGAGAAGCTGTTTAGGGAAGAATACGTGAGAGGTTTTATGAAGGATATCGCTCAATTTTTAATAAAAAATTTCAGTTATCCCATATGGCTGAAATTAAAACACTATACCGGCAGGCAGAAATTTAATGAATATCTTTATAAAAATCAATATAATTCCATTGATGAAAATAGAAAGCTGCAGGGAGAAATTCTTTTTCGCTTTATTGATGATGCTTGCCGCAATGTTCCTTATTATAGAGAGCTTGTTAGACAAAAGAACATTAATTATTCGGCAAAGACAATATTTCAGGATATTAAAAAATTTCCTATTTTGACCAAAGATATTATAAGAAGCGAAGGAAAACGGTTGGAGAACCCCCATATACATAATTTTATTGTAAATTCATCTGGAGGTTCGACAGGGGAACCGATTACCATTCTTCAAGATTTTAACAGGAATATATGCGACTCCACAGCGTTTTTCCACTCCATGGTAGGTTGTGACATAGGTGATAAGCTGATTTCCTTATGGGGATCGGAAAGGGATATATTTCTAGGGAGAAAATCAATTAAAAATAGCCTTTCAAATAAATTTATTCATAGAACAGCCTTTATAAATACATTTATGATGTCTCAGGAAGATATGTTTCATGCTGTAAGAAGGATTAACCAGTATAAGCCTTCATATATGATTTGTTATGTACAGTCGGTGTTTGATTTAGCAAAGTTTATTCGCAGTAATCAACTTCAGGTATATTCTCCAAGAGGAATTATTGTAAGCGCGGGGACTTTGTTTCCGGACTGGAGAGATTATATTGAAGATACATTTCATGCTCCGGTATATAACCGATATGGCTCCAGGGAAGTTTCAGGGATTGGAATGGAATGCCGGGAAAAGAACGGGATGCATGTCAATGTGTTTACACAATACGTCGAAATATTAAATGATTTTGGAGAAGACGTTCCGGAAAATGTAGACGGTAATATTATTATAACAAATTTGGTGAATCACAAAATGCCGTTGATACGCTATCGTATAGGCGATATTGGAGCAATCTCAAGCGTTCCCTGCAAATGTGGAAGGGGTTTTCCGAAACTGACGCATGTAAAAGGACGGAGCGTTAATATTTTTGTTACAAAAGATAATAAAAAAATTGATGGTGAATACTTTACACATTTATTTTATTTTAACGACTGGATAGAAAAATTTCAGGTAATACAAATTGCTTTTGACAAAATAATTATAAAAATTAAAACAAAGGATAATAAAGAAATTGAGGAAACGTTTAAAACAAATATTAACCAGAAAGTCAGGCTGGTAATGGGCAATGACTGTATGATTGAGTATGAACAGGTAAAGGAGCTTTTACCTACATCATCAGGAAAGTACTTATATACAATTTCAAAATTGAATTCATGACTGATGCCCAGAGCTGGGCTATGATTTAAAAACAATAAAGTTGCTAATATAGATTACTAGGCTGAATCTGACATAAAAGAAGTGATTGGAGATTTGAACTATTATGATATATATAGAGAAAAGAGATGTATATAAATATCCGTCAAAAAGTGATTTTTTTTCTCCTTCAGTTTTATATCCTGAATATTTATGGGGACAAGATAGTATATCAAAAATAGAAAATCCTATATATGACATGGTTCGTCAAGTGTTTGTGGGTATGAAAATGGATTTAGAGCATTACGGCACTGCTGAATGGAATCCATTAGGAGAGATAATCCAGCTTGGTGATACTGTTTTATTAAAACCCAATATGGTAATGCATCAGAATCATGTTAAAAGCTTTGGAACTGATTGCTTGATTACTCATCCCTCGATTGTCAGGGCTGTTCTGGATTATGTCCTTATAGCTTTAAAGGGAACAGGAAAAATCATTGTAGGAGACGCTCCGCTTCAAACCTGTGATTTTGAAACATTAGTTGAGGAGCAGGGATATAACGTCATTCAGCAATTTTATAAACAAAGAAATGTTGAATTTACGCTTGCCGATTTTAGACTTGTTAAATCAAAGACAGTATGGGGACAAGTGAAAACAATTTATTATGACGAGACGAATAGAGGATGTCATCCGGTTAACTTAGGCGCTTATTCAGCGCACTGCGAAAAAAATGCAGTGAGTAAGCGCTACCGTGTTACAAAGTATGACCCAGCGCATATGCAAAGTCATCATAATGAGGAACGGCACGAGTACCTAATATCGAATTATATTTTACAAGCAGATGTAATTATCAATTTGCCTAAGCCTAAGACACACCGCAAAGCAGGTATGACCGGAGCGCTTAAAAATTTGATTGGAATTAATGGAAATAAAGACTGGCTTCCCCACCATACGAAAGGCTCTGTAGAAGAGGGGGGTGATGAATACTATCATAAGAATTGCTTTAAGCAGATTGCAGGTAATATTGATGAAATAATGATAAAAAAAAGCCAGAAGGATAAAACGCTATCTGTTCAGTGTATGCGTTTCTTAAGAAAGGGTTCTTCTTTTTTGTCAAAAGTGATTGCCAAGGATCCCTTTTATGAGGGGAGCTGGTATGGAAATGATACTATCTGGAGAACGATTGTAGATCTGAATCGTATTTTGCTTTATGCAGATAAACAGGGACAAATCACAGAGGGAAAACAGCAAAGAAGGCTTTTAATATTAGGTGATATGGTGATTTCTGGAGAAGGAGAGGGTCCGTTGATTCCAGAAGAAAAGCCAATCGGTATCATAGCAGGGAGTAAAGATCCCGTTATATTTGATACGGTAGCTGCTACATTGATGGGGTTTGATTTTAAAAAAATTCCATCAATTAGAAATGCATATTTTATAAAGTGCTTAAAATTAACAGTTTGTGACTTTCAGTTTGAGATTTATTCAAATAAGAATGAATGGAACAAAATTGCGATAAAGGATTTGCAAACTATGAATCCTTTCCGATTTAAAGCTTCCAAAGGATGGATGAACCATATAGAATTGTAGAAGAACGTATTTTGAAAAATAGTTACAGATGTTAAATGTGATCTAGGGAGATATTAATTCATGGAAAGAAAGCTGATCAAAATTAAATATGTATGTTTAGATCAACATAATGCAAATAATTTTATACTGGATGCCCATGACAATATTATTACTAACATAATTAAAAAGCATTTTAAAATTGAATTTTCAGACAATCCAGATTATCTTATTTATTCCGATTACGGATATCCCAGTAAAATTTTTAAATATGATTGTGTCCGTATTCATTGGCAACAGGAGTATGTAGTTCCAGATTTTAATGTATGCGATTATGCAATAGGTTCTAATCATATGCAGTTTGGGGACAGATATTTTAGGGTTCTTCCTTACACCTACTACCTGACAGAGGATATCATCCATAAAGCAAAAAATAAAATAGCTTTTCGCAAGGAAGATTTAATTAAAAAAAATAAATTTTGCGGCTTTGTTCATGCAAACCCAATAGCACCAGAAAGAAATAAAATGGAAGCATTGCTTTCACAGTACAAAACTGTATCTTCCGGCGGTAGATATAAAAATAATATTGGATACTTTGTTGATAATAAAAGAGAATTTTTTTCAGAATGTAAATTTGCGTTGGTTTTTGAAAATACTTATGGATACGATTCAGACAGACTGGTGGATGCATTTGCTTCTGGTACAATTCCCATTTACTGGGGGGATCCAGAAATCACAAAGGAATTTAATTCAAAGGCTTTTATCAATGTACATGAGTATGGCAGCTTTGAGCAAGTGGTAGAGAGAGTAAAGGAAATTGATAATAATGATGATTTATACCTTCAAATGATGGGTGAACCAATGTTTAACAATGATTTTTCACTGGAGCAATACTATAAAAATTTAGAAGCTTTTCTTGTAAATATATTTAAACAGGATTTGACAGCTGCATATAGAAGAAACCGGACGTACAGGGGCTATGTGGCAGAGCGTATAGCTTGTTCTGGAGCCAAAGTAAGGACACTAAGATTGATTTGTGACAGCATCGTCAGGCATATGTGTAGCATTTTGCACTTAAAGAAGTTATATGCACATTTACATAGGAAGCTCGTCTTTTATGGGAAATTTTAGAGAGGAAACGATAGGATGAGATTAAAACGGTTTATAAAAAATGCTGTGACTGCTATCTTCGCCTATGTAATAATGCTTTGTATTACCATATTTTTGCGCCGTTGTTTTCTGAACTATTTGGGTGTTGAATATCTTGGCTACGAAAGTTTATTTGCCAATATTTTTACTATTATGGCAACTACAGAAATGGGGGTTAGCAAAAATATAAGCTATCATCTTTATAAGGCGTTTTCTGAAAAAGATGAGAAGGAAATTATATATCTATATAATATTTATAAATGGATTTATTTTTTGATTGGTGGATTTATTTTAATTGCAGGTATTATATGCAGCTTTTTTTTAGAACAGTTTATTACAGGAAATACACTTAACGCTTTATTATTAAGAATTATTTACTATCTTCAGCTTGCCAACATTTTAAGGACGTATTTTCTTTCCTACCCCAGGATGCTGTATACAGCGGATCAAAAAGAGAATGTCCATGTACTATTTGACACAGTTTTTAATGTTTCATTCAATATTATAAAAATATTTAGTATCTTTCTTTTCAGAGACTACATTATTTATCTTATTCTAACACTGTTGGGAGGAATATGTTCCGATCTTTATATGTTTAAAATTATAAGACGGGACTATAAATATATAAAAAGCACAAAAATCAAACTATCTCACATCAAAGAAAGAGGTCTGTTAAAGGATATTAAAAATTTTATTGGACATCAACTGGCAGGTACTGTTTTTTGTGGAACAGATAATATAATAATTGCTAAAATACTGGGCATCGTATATGTCGGATATTTTAGTAATTATATTATGATAAAAAATCAGATTATGAGTATCGTAACCCGAGTGTTTCAGCCGCTTCAGGCATCCATAGGAAATCTTGTTTACAGTGAGGATTGTTCAAAAAGGCAGAATCTTTATTACATGGTCAATCTTTTCAGCTTTTGTATGGCATCATTTATTGCTATCTCTGTTGCTGCACTGGCTCAAACGTTTGTTACAGTTGTATTTGGCAATAGCTATGTATTATCGTACCTATTTGTAATTCTATTAGCTGCTAATATGTTTGTGGAAATCATAAGAGGGATGCAGAGTTACTTCAGATTTGTTTATGGTGAATATGAAAAAGATCGTAGATTTGTTGTTTGGGCTTCCATACTAAATATTATATTGTCAATTATATTGTCTTACAGGTACAAACTGGAAGGAATCCTTTTAGGTACACTTATTGGAAATTTAGTAATATGGTATGGAAATATCAGGTTTTTTAAAGAAAAATATTTAAAAGAAGCAGTCATTTCTAATATTATAAAAAATGTTGGCCTCTGGTGTATATGTATAATAGAAGGCGTTATCGTTATCCAGCTTTGCAGGCCTATTGATGTTTCGCTGGCAGGCTTTTTTAAACGATTATTAATATGTATCACAGTTCCAAATTTGTGTAATAGTTTGATATTCATAAAATCGCATGAATACAATACTGCTCAGATTTATATACAGGCAGCCATTGGCACAATCAAAAAGAAGATGGGGTGAGCGATATGATAATAACAAAAACGCCGTTTCGTATGTCCTTTTTTGGTGGAGGGACTGATTATGCAGACTACTACAAAGAACATGGAGGGAGTGTTATATCCACTACCTTTGATAAATACTGTTATGTTACAGTAAGGCATCTTCCTCGTTTTTTTGATTATACCAATCAAGTATCTTATTCCCGAATTGAACGGGTGAATAGCATTGATGAGATAGAACATCCGGCTGTAAGGGAGGCTATGAAGTATTTGAATATGAGGGAACTGCAGATAACCTACGACGCTGATCTTCCAGCAAAATCCGGGCTTGGAACAAGCAGTTCCTTTGCTGTAGGTTTACTGAATGCCTTTCACGCATTAAAAGGGCAATATGCAGATAAAATGAAGTTGGCAAAAGAAGCTATCTATCTAGAAAGAGTGCTTTGCAATGAAGACGGAGGAGTTCAGGATCAGGTAGCAGCTTCCTTCGGGGGATTTAACAGAATTAATTTCAGCGCCGATGGCATCAATGTGAATCCCATTGTTATTTCCAGAGAAAAGAAACAATTATTGAACGATAATCTTATGCTTTTTTTTACGGGGTTTGCAAGGTTTTCTAGTGAAATTGCCAAAGAGCAGAAAGGTGCTATGAGAGATAAACAGAGGGAATTAGCGGAGATGAAGCAGCTTGTAGATTCTGCTGAAGCAATCCTTACCACTAAAACAGCTGATTTAAATGAATTTGGAAAGCTTTTGGATTATACCTGGCATTTAAAACGTGGAATTACAAAGAGCATATCAAATCATGCCTTAGATCAGATCTACGAGCGGGCAGTAAAAAGCGGCGCTGTAGGCGGCAAACTTCTGGGAGCCGGAGGAGGAGGGTTCTTTGTCTTTTATATTGAGAAAGACAAGCAGGAGAACCTAAAAAAGGAGCTTGGTGAATTACTTCATATACCGTTTACATTTGAAAATGAGGGAAGCCGTGTTTTATACTACAGGCCTGAGGATTTTGACGCTTAAATATAGATATTATCTGGAGGGAGATTAATGTTAAACATACCACTGATGAGCAACAACATTACAAAAGAGGATACCCAGTGTTTAATCCGTTTTCTTGAGACAACGGATCGTTTTACCAATGGACCTAAAGTAAGGGAATTTGAACAGGCATGGAGTGAATGGCTGGGAACCAGATATAGTGTATTTGTTAATTCGGGAGCTTCGGCTAATTTTATGACAATGGCAGGAATTGCGCAAATATACGGAATGGGAGAGGTAATTGTCCCCACAATCACATGGGTGAGCGATATAAGCAGCGTTATTGCAGCGGGTCATACTCCTGTATTCGTCGATGTAGATTTAAAAAACATGGCCATGTGTGAAGCCCATATTTTAGAAAAAATCACGGATAGAACGAAAGCCGTATTTTTAACACATGTGCTGGGATTTAACGGCTTATCTGAATCTCTATTGAATGAACTAAAAAAGAGAAATATTCTTCTTATTGAGGATGTATGTGAATCTCATGGAGCTACTCTCAATGGCAAAAAGGTAGGTTCCCTTGGTTTTGCATCTAATTTTTCCTTCTATTATGCACACCATATGAGCACCATCGAAGGCGGAATGGTCAGTACAGATGACGAAGAGTTTTATCAGATGATGAGGATGTACCGCAGCCATGGAATGGTTAGGGAAACTACCAACGAAGGATATAAGAAAAATATAGAAGATCAATTTCCTGATTTAAACCCCGAATTTATATTTATGGTACCAGGGTTTAATATGCGTAGCACAGAGTTAAACGCAGTTATTGGACTGAATCAATTAAAGCGCCTGGATGATAATATTGCAAAACGCCGCGAGAATTTTCGCCTATTTATTGAAAATTTGGACGGAAAAAAATATTTTAATGAATTTGATACAGAAGGGAACAGCAATTATGCGTTTGTGCTTCTGCTCAGGGAGGCGGATCCTGAATTTTTCAAACAATTGACTCAGACATTAAGGGAGGAGAACGTGGAGTTCCGTCGTGGAACTGCCGGAGGAGGAAATCAGCTTAGACAGCCCTTTGTTAGAAAACGATATCCTGATATATGTCCCACAGACTATGTGAATGCAGAGAAAATCCATTTTTATGGAATGTATACTGGCAATTATCCAGGGTTGGACAGACGAAAAATTTTAGAACTGACCCGGATTATCAACAAAATTTAACGATTAAAGGAGAACAGGCATGTATGTCGTTATAGGTGGAACCGGCTTTCTTGGCTCTTATATAACAAGAGAAATTCGACGACAGACGAGCGAGAAGATAATTATTGTAGCAAGAAACCAGATAGTGAATGAGGATAAAAAAGACAGTGGGGATGGGGGGGGGGGGTGATTCGGTGTGATATTTTAAATCAATCGGACTTGGATCATTTAATACAATCAATAAATTTTATAGAAGAACCATGCAAAATCATATATTTATCCGCATACCTTCATCCGGATCTGGTTGAGGAAAATCCATGGATTTCGTGGAATATGAATGTAATCAGCCTGGAATATCTTTTAAGCAGATTGAAGCAATTAAATACTTTTATTTTTGCATCAACAGACAGTGTCTATGGCAACAGCCATGATAGTTATCACTTTAAAGAAACAGACAGGCTGAATCCGGTAAATTTGTATGGAATCCAGAAGGCTGCTGGAGAAGCCATTGTAAATCATTATGGGTACCATTCATTTCGCTATCCATTACTCATTGGGCCCAGCCTTGTAAAGGGGAAAAATCATTTTTACGATACAATCGTAGAAAACCTGAGGACAGGGAAGAAAACGGAAATGTTCTATGATTCCCTGCGGTCAACTCTGGACTTTGGAACTGCGGCAGAACTGACAATCCAATTAGTTGAACAGCATAGGAACTGTCTTCCGCCTATTCTCAACGTGTCTGGGGATGAGGAGTTATCTAAGTACGATATTGGAATTAGGATAGCGGAAGGTTTAATGCTGCCGAAAGAATTGATAGTCCCTGTAAGTGTATTGGAGGATAAAAAGATTTATAAGGCTAAAAGGGCTCCTTGTACACTGCTGGATAATTCGATGCTGAAGAAGATTGTTTCAAGGAAAAGTATTAAAGCAAAGCTGTAAAACTAGTATCCTTTTGCATGGTATGGAGAGAAAATGAATAAAACAGCCAAACTGTATATTGCCGGTCATACGGGTCTTTTTGGAAATGCCCTTTATGAGGCTGCAAAGAAAAAAGGATATAAAAACGTTGTTGTGAGAAAACATGATGAGCTGGATTTAACGAGGCAGGAGCAGGTAGAATTATTTTTCAAATCGGAAAGGCCTGATTATGTGATAATGGCTGCGGCGCTTGTGGGGGGTATTGACGCAAACCGCCGTTATATGGCAGATTTTTGTATGGAAAATCTATTGATGACTTGCAATGTAATGAATGCGTCTCACAAATACCGTGTGAAAAAACTGTTGTATCTTGGCTCGTCCTGCATTTATCCACGAAAGTGTATACAGCCAATTTTGGAGGACAGTATCCTGACAGGTTCCTGTGAACCTACGAATGAAGGATATGCCATTGCGAAGATAGCTGGGATTCGTCTTTGTGAATATTATCAAAAACAATATGGAGATTGTTTCATAAGCTGTATTCCTGCAAATGTATATGGGCCCCATGATTGCTTTGATTTAGAGAAAGCCCATGTAATTCCGGCTCTGATCATGAAATTTCACGAAGCAAAGATGAAAAATGCTCCAGAGGTGACGATATGGGGAACTGGACGGGCAGAGCGAGAGTTTTTATTTATTGATGATGCCGCTGAAGCATGTTTGAAATTATTTGAATATTGTAATGAAAGCCAGCCTGTCAATATTGGTATTGGACACACAAATACGATACAGGAATTGTCCGAAATTATTAGAGATACTGTGGGATATACTGGAGAAATTAAATATGACGACGCAAAGCCAGATGGCATGCCTAAGAGACTCCTGGATAGTGAAAAGGCAAAAAAATATTGCATTTATCCAAAGACATCTTTGGAAGAAGGGATCAGGCATACCTATAACTGGTATTTGGCTAATATCTATGAAGAACAAGGCAATGGACATGAATAAAAATGAAAAAATTTATATTGCAGGACATAGAGGATTAGTAGGGACTGCACTAACCCATCGCTTATTACAGAAGGGTTATAAAAATATTTTAACAAGAACCTCTAGTGAGATGGATCTTGTTTGCCAGAAAAGCGTTGAGGACTTTTTGGTAAAAGAAAAACCGGACTGGGTTATTATGGTTGCAGCCAACCATGGAGGAATTCAGGCCAACTTATCTCATACAGCAGAATTTTTATATGACAATATGATGATTAACTTTAATCTGATACATGCAGCTCTTTTAGCTGGAGTTAAAAAAATTATTAATATCAGCGCAAGCTGCGTATATCCCGAATCTATTTTTGAACCCTTCCGGGAAGATATGCTTTTCAGCGGTCCGGTGCAGAAAGGCACTGAAGGCTATGCATGGGCCAAAGCCATGGGAATTAGATACTGCCAGATATGCAATGCTCAGTTTGGCACAAAGTTTACCTCACTGCTGCCAGTTAATTTGTATGGGAGGAACGTAAGCTTTGATCCAGAACAAACAGGGGTTCTTCCGGCTATGATAAAACGGTTTCATGATGCTGTGAAGCACCACAAATCAGAAGTATGCATCTGGGGTGACGGAAAAGCCCGGAGAGAATTTTTGCATGTGGAGGATTTGGTAAGCGCAGTTGAGTTGCTGTTGAATGTGGAGCATGAAGACGATACGTATAATGTTGGCAGTGGAGAATGGATCAGTATTCAGGAATTAGCAAGCATATGCGCAGATATCTGCGGCTATAAAGGAAAAATTTTAAATGATTTAACCCGGCCCAAGGGTACATCACGTCAAAAGCTGGATTCAGGAAGATTAAAGCTGTTGGGGTGGGAGCCTAAGGTAAGTTTGAGAAACGGTATTATGGATTTATACAGGTATGCGTTAGAGACTAATTTATTGGAGTAAAAAATATGCTAGAAAAAGGTGAGAATATGAAAAAAGCATTAATCACAGGAATTACAGGCATGGTTGGCTCACATTTGGCCGACTATTTATTAGAAAATACAGATTGGGATATTTATGGTGTTTGCCGCTGGAGAAGTCCCATTGAGAACGTGGAGCATCTATTAGATAAGGCCAATAAAAAAGAGAGAGTTTACTTTGAGTATGCGGATCTGAATGATCAGGTTTCCCTGCTTCTGGTAATTCAAAAATATAAGCCAGATTATATATTCCACTTAGCTGCTCAGAGCTACCCCCTTACCAGCTTTACAATTCCGATTGAAACATTAAATACAAATGTATTAGGGACATGCAGGCTTTTAGAGGCCGTGCATCTTGAAATGGAACGGGAACCGGGCTACCATCCTGTCATTCATGTGTGCGCGTCCTCGGAAGTATTTGGAAAAATACCCGCGGAGAAGAAGCCTGACACGGGAATTCATGAGGACTGCCCATTCCATCCGGCAAGTCCCTATGCAATTTCAAAGGTGGGAACGGATCTCCTGGGAAGATACTATGCTGAAGCCTATGGGATGACTGTTATGACCACCAGGATGTTTACTCATACCGGTCCCAGGCGGGGAGATGTGTTCCATGAATCAACATTTGCTAAGCAGATAGCAATGATAGAAAAAGGATTAATTCCACCAGTCGTGCACGTAGGGAATTTAGATTCTCTTAGAACCTATGCGGATGTAAGGGATGCAGTAAGGGCGTACTATATGCTGGTAACGATAAATCCAATTTCAGGTGAATATTATAATATCGGCGGCAGCTATACTTGCACGGTTAGGGATACTCTGGAGACCTTAATCAATATGTCGCCAATGAAGAATCAGATTACCACGGAGGTTGATCCAGAACGTTTGCGCCCGATTGATGCTGATTTGCAAGTTCCTGACTGTTCTAAATTCAGGAAGCATACGGGATGGGAGCCGGAAATTAAATACGAAAAAACGATGAGCGATCTGTTAAATTACTGGAGAGCGCGTATCGAAAAAGGAGAACTATTTCTCAGCAGGTAATAAGGAAAAAAGATGATACATGAAAGTATCATGCTTTCTTCGGAAAATCGGAGCCTGCTATTTTAGCGCTGCAAGCTCTATGTAAAAAAGATGCGAAAGTAAGTTTCATGCATGGAAGATGCCGGAGGAACTGGAGGCCTTTAAAAGAGTTCGTAACTAGAATATTGAGAGGAGGATGGTTAGAAGTATGATTCTCATAGCCAAAGGGAGGAGACAAATTAATATTAGAAGTCTGTACCCTTGTTGTGCTGTTTTTATTATGCTAAGTACTGTATTATTGGTAAGAATTTTGTATTATTCAATTATGCCTTCTATAATTTGGGCTCCGGACTCTTACGGATACGTAAACTTTTCCTTTAGGGATCTTCTCTCACTTAATTTTACAAGTGAAAGAACTCCTGTTTATCCTGCCATTATTCGCAGCTGTTGGTATGTTATGAAAAAGCAAGAAGGTTATTTAAAAGCCGTTGTTTTATTCCAGATGGCAGCTTCTTTTATCGCGGTTGTTTATCTGTATAAATCGTTAAGATTAATTGAAATAAGGAAACGTTTGGCGATTTTATTAACCTTTTTATATGGATGTAATCCACAAATTTTTTCCTGGGACAAAGTAATATTAACAGAGTCTTTGGCAATATCAGGAACAGTTATTTTTATTTATAATATAATAAAGTATTTAAAAGATCCTTTAGCTAAAACCGGATGTTTTTTGGCTGTTTTCAGTTTGATTCTGGTATTTCATCGCCCTACATTTTTATTACTTTTATTTTGCTACTTTTTATTTTTAGTAGTATATCGGTTTTATTTAAAACGTAATAAAGATATTGTTAATATTCCACTTTTGGTATCGGGAGCATGCATTTTGGTCGTGATGGTATATAGCTCTTTTTATTATAAGGCATATGGGTTATTCAGCATTACATCAGTTATGCCTAGACAGTTATTATATGTTTGTGCAGAGCAAGGATTTTATCAATCTGGATCAAATGAAAGCTTAATAAACGATATCTCTTGTTTATTGTCAGGTGATGAAAAGCCTTATCCCAGTTTGACGGAGATAGAAGAGCTTGTTAAAAAATATGGTTTAAAGGAGTCTCAGGAATTTGCCATAAAATGTTTTCTGAAAGAGCCGGTTTCCTATCTAAACTACTTAATTAAAACCCTCCTAAATGAAGGAATGCAGGTTTTTACAAATGGGCGAGGGGAATACTTGGATACATGGGAAAGGAGGGGATATGGGCAGGTAGCCATGTTTTTAGGCTCTCTATTTAGTTTTGTTACATTAGGGCACATATATATTATTACAATGATTAATTTGGGTGGGTTTTTGATTGGGTGGTTCAAATATAAAAAAATTTTGTGGGTTTATCTGGGAATAGGAGTATTGTTAACAGGAATTATAGTAACAACATTTACAGGAACTAACGCTTCTTTTGCTAGAACAATGGTTCATGTGCTCCCATTCTTCTATCTTTCTTTGTCCTTGTTAATTGATGGTATTCCTGATATATGGAGAGGTATTTCCCGGTTAGGGTAAGAAATATGCGGAATGAACCAACAACAAGGGAGAAAGGGCTTAAGGAATATGACTGAAAAAGCTTCTCAAAATTTTTGTAGATTTGCAGCAGCAGCGGTTTGGATATGGATTATCGGCGTGCGTATTGCATGGTACATGCAGAATCCGGATCCTGTTTGGGCTGGTGATACTTCTACCTATGTAAATTATAGCTTTAGTGAGCTTTTAAAATTAAATTTTAGCCATCGTACCCCAGTTTACCCTTTTATTTTACGTATTTGTAAAATTATATTTGAGGATCATTATCTAACGGTTGTTGTTATACTGCAAAATGTGGTCTCCGTCATTTCAATTTATTTTTTAAATAGGACAATCAAGATAATAACAAGGAATGACTGGATTGCTTTATTTATTATATTTGCCTTTGGAAATGATTTAGGAATTATAAGATGGGATCAATATATTTTAACAGAGTCTTTTTCTGTATCAGTGGCTACTATATGGCTTTATTTTATCGTTTGCTATATTTATAATCCGAAAGTAACAACAGGTGTAAGTACGGTAGCTATTACTTTCATTATGACCTTTTTAAAACCAGCTTTTCTGATATGGAACATTTTCCTATTGGCTTTCTTTGTGCTGAGATTTATTATATATAAATATGAACGTGTGATTCTTAAAAAAACAATCGTTGCATGTATCGGTACATTATGCCTAATCGGTATATACTGCGGACTTTATAAAGTAAAAAATGGTGTTTTTAATATTACGAACCAAGCGCCCAGGCATTTGATTACTGATTTGCTAATTTCAGATTTATATAAGGCGTATCCAGATAAAGAATTGGTTAACAAAATTGAAGATATTTATTTAAAAGAAAATGAAGAAAGAGGATTGTATGCTGCTGCCTGGGCGGTTCTGGATATGTTTGGAGATAATAGCTACAGCCAAAATTCCAATGCCCTTGAGTTTGGAAAGGTATGTATTAAAAATGATTTTGAAGGATATGTAAAATATATTGCTAAGAAAATTATCTTGAATAGCGGATGGAAGTTTTGGGATAACTGGGATTCTATTAAGTATAAAAATAGCACAATTAAATATATGTTAATTCCAGCCAGATACGTGTTTAACTTCATGAGAAGCATATACTTGTGGGGAATTGGTGCTGCAGAAGCAGCATACTGTATTTATTATAGTGTTAAATTCAGAAAAATCCCCTGGATCCATTTTGGCATTTCCATACTGCTGTTAATTAATCTTCTATTTATTTACATTGGTACATATGACGAATTTATAAGAAGCTCTGTTTATGTTCTCCCGTTTGCATATTGCAGCATTGGAGTATTCATGCATGGTACTATTTGCAAATTATGTTTGCATAAAAATTAAGGAAGGAAAGAAAATGAAACAATCTTATGACGCTATTATTCTGGGAGCAGGCTTATATGGTCTCTATTCAGCGCTTCAGCTAATCCAGATCCTGGATAAAAAACGGGGGGGGGGGGATGATAAAATTATAATTTTAGAAGCGGATCCTACTCCTTTCAGACGAGCAACCTATATCAATCAAGCACGGGTTCATAATGGTTATCATTACCCTCGATCCTTTTCAACTGCCATAAAGTCTGCACATTATTTCAAGCGCTTTATAGCAGATTATTCCTTTTGTATTTTGACAAATTTTGATCAGGTATATGCTACCTCATCCAAATTTTCTTGGACCAATGCTGCACAGTTCCGCCAGTTTTGCCAGACTGCCGGTATACGCTGTGATGATGTCGCTCCAGATAAATATTTTAATAAAGGGATGTGTGACGGAGCGTTCTTAACAGAAGAATATACCTATGATGCTCGTATTTTAAAGGAATATTTTTTAAACCAGTTGAAACGGTATCATAATGTAGAAATTGTTTATAATAGGCATATATCTAAAATTCAAAAAAGTTCTACACATTTTTCGCTGTTTATGGAGGATGGCGATTACTATGAAACGGATTTTCTTCTCAATGCTACCTATGCATCGACAAATCAATTAACAGCTATGATGGGATTCGAGCCGTTTAGAATCAAATATGAGTTGTGTGAAATTATTCTTTGCAGGACCAATAAAGCTCTGCAAAATGTAGGAATCACCGTTATGGATGGCCCTTTTTTTTCGATTATGCCTTTTGGAAAAACAGGACTGCATTCCCTGACATCCGTGACCTTTACGCCTCATACTGCTAGTTTTGATACGTTACCGACCTTTCCATGCCAAAGCAAAAGTCATGGATTATGCTCCCCCCACAGGTTGGCTAATTGCAATGATTGTTCGGCTAAACCTGAATCAGCTTGGGCCTACATGTCTAATTTGGCAAAAAAATACCTGAAAGAAGAATATGATTTCTCTTATGAGAGCTCCTTGTTCTCCATGAAGCCAATTTTAAAGGCTTCTGAGATCGATGATTCCAGACCAACCATTATAAGGAAATATTCGTCTCACCCGACTTATATCAGCGTGTTGTCTGGTAAAATTAATACAGTATACGATCTAGATGAGGTGTTAGAAGATGTGTTTAAATAAAGAAAAAAATTTTGTTTCTGCCGTTGTTTATATCTGTAATCATGAACATGAAATAACTTCATTCCTGAAAATGCTAAATGCGTGCTTCAAAGAAAACTTTGAAAAATACGAAATAATCTGTGTAGATGACGGTTCCTCAGATAACAGCATTGCGGCAATCAGGGCGCATGCGGCTGAATATGCAGAGGATATGGTTTCAATTGTACATATGAGTTACTATCAGGGTTTGGAATTGGCGATGAATGCCGGTGTTGACCTGGCAATTGGTGATTTTGTATTTGAATTTGATTCTCCAGTGATAGATTTTCCCCAAATTATGATTAAGGATATTTATTTCCATGCATTAACCGGATATGATATTGTCACCGCTGCCCCAAAGGAACAGGATCATCAGGCTGCTGCCCTTTTTTACTCTATATTCAACTGGGCGTCCAGGACTCAATCTATACTCAGAACAGAATGCTTCCGTATTTTGTCCCGCCGGGCTATTAACAGGGTTCATTCAATGAGTGCGGTTATACCATATAGAAAAGCAGTCTACGCTAACTGTGGATTAAATACCGACGTATTGTTTTTTGATGGGAAAAAGACAAAATTGCCTTTGAATAAACAGATGAAATACAGCCAGCAGGAAACCGCTATTAATGCGTTCGTACTGTATTCAGACTTGGCATGGCGCTGTTCGGTGTTTGTATCTATGCTAATGTTGGGCCTCGTTCTTGGCTGTGGATTATATACAATTATTATTTATTGCAGCGGGAAACCAGTGGCTGGCTGGACGACAACCATGCTTTTCTTATCCGTATGCTTTACTGGAATATTTATATTATTAACTGTTCTGATTAAATATGTATCACTTATTTTGAAATTAAATTTTAGTCGTCAAAATTATGTGATAGAATCCATTGAAAAATTAAAGTAAATCATATTTGTGCTGCTGTAGAGCGGCGGATCGGAGATAAAATAATATGAAAACCGCACTTGTTGGTTATACCGGTTTTGTGGGATCGAATTTATCAAACAGCCATGCATTTGACAGGTTATATAATAGCAGTAATATTACAGATTCGTTTGGAACGAAGCCGGAACTTTTAATCTATGCTGGAATACGAGCTGAAAAATTTCTTGCAAACGCTAATCCGAAAAAAGATTTGCGCTCTATGGAGCAAGCCTTAGAAACAATACAGCGTATCGCTCCAGGTAAGCTGGTTTTGATATCTACTGTTGATGTTTATCCCAATCCTCAAAATGTAGATGAGCGATCAGAGATTTTACCAAATGAATTGCAGGCATATGGGCTTAATCGTTTCTATTTAGAAAGTCAAGTAAGAGAATTATTTCCATCAGCCCTGATTTTGCGGCTCCCCGCGCTTATTGGTATAAATCTAAAGAAAAATTTTATTTATGATTTTATTCACCGGATTCCGTCTCTGCTGGATGTATCTAAAATGGAGGAGCTGTCCAAAGCAATTCCTGACTTAAGTTACTATTATATTAAGCAGGAAAATGGATTTTACAAATGCGTCTCTTTAAATATACAGCAGAAACAAACTCTGACCCAGGCTTTTGAAAAAATTGGTTTCACAGCTTTAAACTTTACAGACAGCCGTAATTCTTATCAGTTCTATCATTTGAAATATTTATGGAAGGACATAAAACGAGCGTTAGAATTAGAGATTCCTTTATTAAATTTAGCTACCGAGCCTATTACTGTTAGAGAGCTTTATCAATATCTTACAGGAGGAAGCTTTGAAAATCATATTGGCGGTCATGGAATAAACTATGATTTTAAAAGCATCTATTCCACACAGTTCGGAGGCCAGAAGGGATATCTGTATTCTGCCAGACAAATGAAAGAGGAAATCCGCAAGTTTGTTCAAAACCAATTTAAAAAAGAGGGAGGATTGTAGTGGTTAAATTGTCTATTTCAAATATTGCTTGGGAAGCTGCTGATGATAATCTTTTGTACGTAAGAATGAAGGAAATAGGGTATACAGGATTGGAAATTGCCCCCACACGGGTATTTTCCCTGTATCCCTATGAAAAGCTGTCTGAGGCAAAAAAATGGGCTTATAATCTCAAAAACACTTATGGATTATCTATTTCCTCTATGCAGTCTATTTGGTTCGGAAGAGCTGAACGGCTCTTTGGAACCCAGGCTGAGCGAAACATCTTAATAGACTATACTAAGCAAGCCATTAAGTTCGCTGTGGCTGTTGGGTGTGGAAATCTGGTGTTTGGTTCCCCTAAAAATCGAAACCGCCAGATAGATGAGGCAGAAGAACTGGCTATTTCCTTTTTTAAAGAAATAGGTTGTTATGCTGCAGACCATAATGTTATTTTGTCTTTGGAAGCGAACCCGCCTATTTACCAGACTAATTACATAAATACTACTAAGGAAGCGATTAACTTAGCAAAGGAGGTAGGAACTGATGGAATTCGGGTAAATCTGGATTTAGGAACTGTGATTGAGAATCAGGAATGTTTAGAGGATTATGCAGCAGATTTGTCCTGGATTCATCATGTACATATTAGTGAGCCAAATCTTAAGAGAGTGAACTGCCGGGACATACATCAGGAGCTGAAGGCTCTCTTAGATTTAGGATATTCTGGCTATGTATCTATCGAGATGCAGAAAGGTGCAGATGTTAACACGATTTTTCGTATCATGGAAGAAGTGAAGGAGGTGTATTATGAAATATGAAAACCTGTCAGGTATTCCGGACTTTGAATCGAATGAGTATTATCCGAGAACTTCCAGTTATTGTATCTGTATTCCGGTTATTAATGAAGGGAACAGGATAAAAAATCAGTTAAAAAGGGCAATGAAAGCAAATGTTTCTGACAAGGCGGATATCATCATCTGCGACGGAGGCTCTACAGATGGCTGCATAGACGAATTAGAAGGCCTGGGCGTAAATACATTGTTAATTAAACTTGGCTCCGGCCGCCAGGGGGCTCAACTTAGAATGGGATTTTGGTTTGCACTGCAGAGAGGGTACCAAGGGGTAATTACCATGGATGGGAATGATAAAGACAGCATTGAAAATGTGCCGGCTTTCATTGAAAAGCTGGAGCAGGGGTATGACTTTATTCAAGGTTCACGCTTTATTCCTGGCGGAAGAGCTATACGAACTCCATTAGTTCGGTACTGGTCCGTTCGATTGATTCATGCCCCCATCATTTCACTGACTGCCAGGCATTGGTATACAGATACGACAAATGCTTACAGAGGTTATTCTGCTCGTTATCTAAAAGATAGCCGGGTACAGATCTTTCGAGATGTTTTTGCGGCTTACGAGCTTTTAGCTTATCTTTCGGTTCGTGCTTCCCAAATTGGGATGAAAGTTTGTGAAATTCCTGTAACCCGTGCATATCCAGAATCTGGGAATATACCGACTAAGATTTCAAAGCTGCGCGGGAATACGGAATTGATGAAAATTCTGATTTTAAATTTTCTGGGGAGATATAAGCCAAATAGGATGGAAGATTAATCGTTGTCTCATTTGGGACAACAAATCTTCTATATGCTTACGGGGGTTTAAACAATAAGAAAGAGAATATGCCGGCATAAGAAAATGGAATCGTTTAGGTGGTATATTATAAAAGCCAGGTTTGTTAACCCGGCTTATACATTAAAATAAATTATAAATCACCAATCAATAACTTTATTAACGATTAATTGCTGTTCTGTACTGGTTTTTCTTAAATAGATTCTTGTGGTTTCAATATTTTCATGTCCCATTAAATCTGCCAGCAAAGCAATATCATTAAATCTTGCCAAAAAGGTTTTAGCAAAAAGATGCCGGAAGGAGTGGGGATATACCACTGCAGGATTAATATTATACTTAACGGCCAAACTTTTAAGCTGAATTGCAACACCCCTTGATGTAATCAGCCTTCCCTGCCGGTTTAAAAATACAAAGCCGCTGGTGCGATTAAGCTTCTTCAGCCAGTCTTTTGCTTCATTTTGCAAGGATTCCGGGATATACAGCCTTCTCAATTTTCCTCCTTTTGAATATAAATCTAGATAGCCGATATTAATATGTTCTGCTTTAATCTGAAGTAACTCGCTTATTCTGGCTCTGGTTGCGGCTAAAAAACGAATAACAAAATACCATAGCATATCATTATTGCTTTTCAAGCAATTCTTAAAATAGATATAGTCAGCTTCGCTGATAACATTTTCCAAAAAATTTTTGTGCTGCATTTTAACAGAAGGGATTTTTAAGTTTGTTTTGTTAATACATTCTAAATAGCAATTTATTGCTCGGATTCTTAGGTTGACTGTTTCTGGCTTATAATTTTCAATAAGCCAGAGCTTGTACTGTTTAAGGTTTTTACGTGTAATGCTGCCATAGTTTTTCTTATATTGTTTAAGCGCAAATGAGTATGAAGTGATGGTGTTCTCAGAAAGATTATGGCTTTGTAAATATTCTTCAAATTCATCTATCATGGCGTATGCCCCCTTTCCAAAGGATTGTAACACAATTCGGGCAATGAATTTAAGGTGGGGGATTAGTTGATTCTTTTGTTTTGATATGTTATGATAAAATGCAGTAGGACAACAAAAGGAGAAATGGACAATGGGTAATCAAGATTATGAACAGGAAATAGATTTAAAAGAATTGATGTTTGCTGTGTTTCATAAATGGCGTGGGATTATATTAACAGCTGTTATATTTGGCATTTTATTCGGGGGATATAAACTGGCTGTAGGTTTAACCAGCAAAGAGGATACTGAAACTGTTCAGCAAGCCCAAGAGGATTATAATGATAGTCTGGAAACGTACAAATATACTTTGCTTCTATATGAAAGAGAATTAGATACTCTGAGAACTCAGATTAAAAACCAGGAAGACTATCTATCTAATTCAATTATCATGCGGCTTAGCCCTTATCACAAAAATGTGGCTTCTGCAGATGTTTTTGTAAAAGCTATCCCGCAGGATGCTATGGAGGATGGTCAGATGCTTACATTTGACCCGGCAGATTCTATTCTTCGTGCGTATGAATCCCTAATAAGCAGTGCAGCTCTTGAAAAGATTGAAGGTATCGATACAGAGGGCGCTTATTTGAGAGAATTGGTGACAACTGCTGTAGATTATGAAGGTAATATGTTAACGATTCAGACAACCTATACGGACGCACAGGGAGCAAAGGCTCTCAGAGATGCTTTGCTGGAGAAACTTCAGGACAGGGAGGCTGAGCTGCAAACGGATTTTGGAAAGCATACAATTTCTTTTGTAAATAAGACTGTTTCTGTCATCACTGATTCGGGTTTATACGATTTTCAGCAGAGGGCTTCGAATATGTTGACAACATTGCAAAAGTCATTTAATGATAAAAAGGAAGCGTTAAAAAATATGAAGGAGCCTGTTGCCCCTTCTGCTATTTCAACTACAGTAAACTTAAAGAGCAGTGTTAAATATGGGGTGTTGGGAGGAGGGATTGGCGCGTTTTTATCCATATTCTGCATTTGTATAGTATTCCTTATGAGTGACAAATTGAAGTCCGAAAGAGAGATTAAAAACCGCTTCAGTTTAAAGATTCTGGGTGTTTTTGCTCAAGTGCCAAAGAAAAAAGTATTTTCACGTGTCGACAGATGGCTGGACAGAATGGAAGGTAAGTCTTCTAAAAAGCCGGCAGAGGTGTATGAGATTATGGCAGTGAATGTCAGAAACTATATGACAGAGGGCCAGGATATTATGATTTTAGGATCGGTATCCATGGAGAAAATGGCTGCGATTGCAGAGGAATTGAAAACGAGGGTATCTGGAGCTGAAATTCATATAGGACAGGATGTAGGAATTTCAGCAGAAACCTTGAGGCTTTTGCCAGAAGCAGGACAGATTATTCTGGTGGAAGAAAGAGGGGTTTCTAAAAACTGGGAGATTCAAAATCAAATTGAGGTGATTAAAAGCCTGGATAAATCCATCATTGGATGTGTGGTTTTATAAAGGGAAGGTTTAATCATAGGTGGGGTGTTGAATTTTTTGCTAAAGGCTGGCAAAAGCAAGGTTTTAGATTGCTTCTGTCAGCTTTTCGTGACTACCTTTAATCTTACTGCAAAGAAATCCAGGGTAATTGTTTCAAGCTATGCTTTTATATTTTACAACCTTTGGGGCAACAGGGCGGAAACTCCGTAGAATACCATGCCAGCCTTTGAAGCGGCAGTATAGAGCGGTATCGACTGATCCCATGATATTCGGCATCATAGGACTTATATTGAGGAATAAAGTTTTTTGCCAAATAAGGCATAGGATGCCTTATTTGGCCCATACTCTCCATAAAGTAGCGGCTTACAGACAGCAGCCGGATATGGAGGAGGCGGAAATGAGATTACCAAAACATATAGGAATTATTCCCGATGGAAACCGCAGATGGGCGGTGAACCAGGGAATGGGGAAGGCGGATGGCTACGAGCATGGCATATCGCCGGGTATGAGCTTGTTTTACATGTGCAAGGAGCTGGGAATTGAGGAAATGTCCTTTTATGGTTTTACCGTAGATAATACAAAGCGTCCCTCCCAGCAGCGCCAGGCGTTTACGAAGGCTTGTGTGGAGGCGGTGGAGACCTTGGCTAAGGAGGACGCAAGTCTGCTGGTTTTGGGAAATACCCGGTCAGCCATGTTTCCTCAGGAACTTCTGCCTTATACTGAAAGGCATAATTTCGGCAAGGGAGGAATGAGGATAAACTTCCTGGTCAATTATAGCTGGGAGTGGGATTTTGGGCTTAAAGAGGGACATATTGGGCCAATGCTAAAGTCTAGGGAGGTTTCCAGGATTGATCTGGTCATCCGATGGGGAGGCAGAAGAAGGCTTTCTGGTTTTCTGCCGGTTCAATCGGTTTATTCGGATTTTTATGTGGTGGATGATTACTGGCCGGATTTTAAACGCCAGCATGTAACGGATGCTTTAGCGTGGTATTCCAGGCAGGATGTTACCCTTGGCGGATGATTCTTACTTTAGGGAGATAGCTGGTGGATGAAACAGTGTGATGGAAAATAGATTATATGGATAATATGCTCTAAAGCTACGAATATTCAGTAAATCAAGAGAACATACTAATCCTGGAGGTGATACAATATGAGTCCTAAGGAATTAAATTATGTGGAGGATGCCTTAAGCCATGAGAAATTTTTGAAGGCACAGTGTCAGGAGGCAATTCAGAATCTCCAGGATCCGGCTCTTAAAAATCAGGTACAGCAGATGTTTCAAAAGCATCAGCAGATTTTTGATAATTTTTACAATCTTGTATAAGGAGGGAACAGTTTATGGATGACAGGTGTATTATGGAGAGCCTTCTTCTGACGTCCAAAGGCGTATGCGATCTGTATATGCACGGAACCATTGAGTCCTCTACGGCCAATGTGCACCAGACCTTTCATCAGGCATTGAGTGATAGCTTGTGCATGCAGGATGAGATTTATAAGCAAATGTCAGCGAAAGGCTGGTATCAGACGGAGCAGGCTGAGCAACAGAAGCTGCAGAAGGTTAAGAACCAATTTGCCGGTATGTAAGAAAGTAATTCTCATAGAAGGTGTCCCAAAAGTCACTTTAGACTCAACGCTATGCCATATATAGACTTTTACCTGTTGTGAAATCTATATACGGTATAATGTTTGAAATCAGGATGACTTCTGGGACATTTTCTTTTGGAGGTTAAATAAAACCTTGGCTACGGGCGTTCATACATTCGTTTTATAATATCTACGGTTTTATCCATCCCCAGACGGCTCAAATTAAAAAGCATTTGGTGGGAGTCGATGCTGCCCCATTTACGGTGGGTGTAGTTCTCATAGTATGTCTTTCGCCTGCGGTCAGTGGACTTGATAGCGTTTATAGCATCCTTTTTAGAGAAGCTGTACCGCTCCATAATACGGCGTGTCCTGTCCTCTATAGAGGCACACAGGAACACATCAATAAGGTTAGGGTAGCTGCGCAGCACATAGTCGCCGCAGCGTCCTACAATAACGCAGGGGCCCTTCCTGGCCAGTGTTTCGATGATAATGGTCTGTGTTACATAGGTGCTGTCATTTAGAGAAAGCCCATATCCTGTGACGGAGTTGGGCTCCTTGGAAATCTGATAGGATGCCAGAAAGGTGGTAAGGGCGGATTCATCCACCTCCTCAACTTTTATAGGAGATTGGCCCATTTTTTCTGCGGCCATTTCCACCAGGCTTCTGTCATAAAGGGGAATGTCTAATAGCTCTGACAGCTTCTGGGCCACCTCATGGCCTCCGCTGCCGAATTGACGGGCTATGGTTATAATCTTATGGCTCATAGTTCCACTCCTTTCCCAGATGCATCTGATGTAAAACAGGTTTCTATATGTGTTATTATAACATACTATTTTCGCAAAAGATATTAAAAATTGGAGAAATTGTAGGAATATTAGTCCTTTTTGATTTCTGCATTATGAGAAATGCTGGTAGCGGCTGCTTCGCCGCGGGAGCGCATCCGGTTTTCATGCATCATTTCCCAGATGGTATCGTGCATCCATTTTACGGTGTCGCTTAATATTTTGTTCTCTGTATCCAGGGCCATAATGACATTATTCATCTCGGCAATGACTTCACGGCTGTTGTACTGTTTGTGGGGTTCAGTCATCCTTTTTAAAAGGGATGGGTTGGTTTTAAGGATCTCCCAGGCCAGGAACTTGTCCCTGTCCTCACAGCTCATGTCCATAAATTCTGTATAATGCATCCGCACCATTGTCATAGTTTCCTGGATACAGCACTTGGGACATTGGGGATGGCGCGACGTCTGGTAGTAGGCGTAATGGCCGCATTTCGGGCAGTAAAAAACAGCTAGCTCTCTCATAATGTCATCTCCTGATTAATACTCAATAATATAGATAGCGTTTGATTTGCCAAAATATACCATGATTAGAGAGGTTTTTTAAAAAATCAGCATAATATACAAAAAAACGGCAGACGGATTAGTCAGTCTGCCGTTGAAATCTCGCCTGTAAAGTGAACGGATGCGTAGAAATCAGGCGGGATTGTTAAATTACTTTGAAAGCGAAGCCTATGCTGGCGCTTACTGGATAACACCTTCCGTATTTACAGTCCATACGGTGCCATTTTCATCCTTAAAATCCTTAAAGCCGCTGCCAAGCTCTGGTTTAGCAGTGGATTTGGAGCTGGAGCCTGCCTTCTGAACTGCGCCATTGGTGTTAATGAGATACTGCTTGCCATCCAGCTCTACTGGCGCAAACCGGAGATCTGTATCTGCTTCCTGGCGCAGTCCGTAGATATAAAGCACATTGTCCTTTACGCCGTGGAAGCCCTGTCCTTTTCTGGAACCTTCTGTATGGAAGTACCAGTTCTGGGTCTCTCCTAAATCCTCGTCAAAGATTGCCTGCTTGCCGGTCTTCATAATGCCGTCATCTCCAAAGTAGAAGTTGGCAATACCGCCCTCCTCCAGGTTTACAACCTGCTTGCCGGTCTGCATTTCACCTTTTGTATTGAAGGCATATTTCTTGGAATCAACGGTGAACAGCTCCAGGCCTTTCTCTGCATAGTAAGGCTGTCCCTTCTTAAAATAGAAGGTGTAAAGCTCTGCCTCTTCGCTGATGCCCTCGGCGCCCTCTATGGTTCTCCAGCCCTGAGCACGTTTTCCATCCTCATCATAATACTGATAGCCTGCCACTGTAGGCTCTGTGGTGGTTGAAGCAGCCTCGGAAGGGGTTGCCTCTGTATCTCCGGCAGTCACAGGCATCTTAAACCAGCCTGTCTGCATGCGTCCGTCTACGAAGGTGTAATACTCGCCGTCTATCTTCTGGTCGATGGCATGTTCAATGCGCTTTCCGCCGTTGTCATAATAGTACCAGGATTCTGTATATTCAGAGTCGTCATTTTCATCTGCCAGAAGGAGCCAGCCGGTTTTTCTGCTGCCATCCTCTCCCAGATAGTAGTTATAGCCGTCTACATTGATGGAGCCAGTCTCCATGTGGCTGTTCTCGTTAAAGTAATACCACTGTCCGCCGATAGAGGCCCATTTGGAAGTGATGGCCTTACCGTCTCTGCCATAGTAGTAGTGCAGCTGCTCTGGAGCGTCTTCCTCGCTCCAGAAGTCCTCATTCTCTACGGAAACCCATTTGAAGGTTACTCGCTTTCCGTCTTCTCCTACGTAATACTCATCAATCTGCATATTTGTGGCAGGAATGCCGTCAGAATCCAGGTAATACCAGTCATCACCGTTTTTCTTCCAGGTATCGGTTACGGGCTCTCCGTAGGAATCCAGATAATGCCAGTTTCCGTTTTCTTCTGTCCAGCCGGCGCTTTTAGCAAAGGCAGTTGAGGCATTGTTAAAAAAGCCAGGGGCTGTGGCCGCCATAAACATTGCAGTGGATAATACAGCCAGAACTTTTGTCTGTTTTTTCATAATATTGAATCTCTCCTTTTTGGTATATGTGTTTGTCTGTGGCCGAACATCCGTCGTTGCATTACGTGGATCATTATAGCCGAGCTTCAGACAGAAAGATAGTGCGTGTTAATGGAAGTTCTGGAAGCTGTTGGGGGTGAGGGGGGAACCCCTTGAAAAGAAGGCGCAGGGCCTGTAAGCAAACGATCAGAGGTAATTTGTAAGATAAAATATAGTATTCTTTTGCTATATTTTATGATATACTCACTCTAGCGTAATGTTTTATATGGGCAATGAAATGAGGAGGGATACTGGTTTTATGAGAATGAAGCTTTCGAACTATGTAGCGTCCAGACTGGTTGAAGAGGGGATTCGCCAGGTATTTACCGTGACCGGCGGAGGAGCCATGCATTTGAACGACGCCCTGGGACATCAGGAAGGGCTTCACTGCATCTATAACCATCATGAGCAGGCCAGCGCCATTGCTGCGGAGGCATATGCCAGAATTCACAACCGTATAGCGGCCCTCTGCGTTACCACAGGCCCCGGGGGAACCAATGCCATTACCGGGGTGGTAGGAGGCTGGCTGGATTCCATTCCTATGCTTGTACTGTCAGGTCAGGTTCGCTATGATACCACTGCGCGCTGGTCCGGCTTGGGCATCCGCGCTATGGGGGACCAGGAGTTTGATATATGTAAGGCGATTGAGTGCATGACCAAGTATTCGGAGATGGTAATTGAGCCCAGGCGTATCCGCTACTGTGTGGAGAAGGCTTTGTATCTGGCAAGGTCAGGACGTCCCGGACCGTGCTGGCTGGATATCCCCTTAAATGTCCAGGCGGCCTGGATTGAGACTGAGGAGCTGGTGGGCTTTGACGCCGCTGATTATGAGGCAGGAGGGAATGGTTGGGCCGGCAAAGGCGAAGGCTTACAGACAGCAGAAGATGAGGCTGGACAGGGAGAGCGCCGTCAGTCGCTTCCTGAGAAGGTAAAGCCGGCCGTTGCCCTTGAGATTATAAAGAAAATACGGGGAGCGAAGCGGCCTGTGCTTAATGCGGGCAACGGAATCAGGCTCGCCGGCGCTCATGACGTATTTATGAGCGTAGCGGAGAAGTTGGGCATCCCTGTGGTAACAGGCTGGGACAGCGAGGACTGTATCTATGATGCTCATCCCCTTTATGTAGGCCGGGCCGGAAATATGGGCGACAGGCCGGGGAACTTTGCCGTTCAAAACAGCGATCTGGTATTTTCCGTAGGTAGCCGCCTGAGTATACGGCAGGTGGGATATAATTACGAGACCTGGGCCAGAATGGCGTATGTGATTGTCAACGATATAGATGAAGAGGAGCTTAAGAAGCCTTCTGTACACTGCGATATGAGGGTGCATGCAGATGCGAAGGACTTGCTGGAGCAGATGGACTCCCTTTTAGATGAAATGATTGAGAAGGAAGGAAGCGCTCTGCCTGACAGCGTAAGCTGTCCGGGAAAGAAGCAGCTATTTGACGGAGGCCTGGGGCTTAGGGATAGGAGCTGGAGCCATACCTGCGCCATGTGGAAAAGAGAGTATCCGGTTATTATGGAGCATCATCTGGACCGCACAGATGAGGAGCCGGCTAATGTATATGCCTTTGTAAAGGAGCTTAGCAGCCGATTAAAGGAAGGTCAGATAACGGTGGTGGGCAACGGTTCCGCCTGTGTGGTAGGAGGACATGCATACATTCTGAAAAAGGGACAGAGGTTCATCACGAATTCGGCAGTCGCGGCTATGGGTTATGATCTGCCGGCTGCCATCGGTATCTGGGCATCCTCGCGGGTAAAGGAATGTTATAGCCAGGGGGCGGACAGAAGCGGGGAGGATCTGATTCTTTTGACCGGAGATGGAAGCCTCCAAATGAACCTTCAGGAATTACAGACCATTATCCATCACAGGATGGGAATTAAGATATTTGTGATTAATAACGGCGGGTATCACTCCATCCGTCAGACCCAGAGGAATTTCTTCGGAGAGCCTTTGGTGGGAATCGGTGTGGACAGCGGGGACTTAAGCTTCCCTGATCTGGAAAAGCTGGCGGCTGCCTACGGCTATCCTTATGTGGCCGCTTACCATAATAGCCAACTGGCAGAGGCAGTGGAAAGGGCTTTGGCTACGGAGGGGCCGGTTATATGCGAGGTATTTGTAGATTTGGAGCAGAAGTTTGAGCCCAAGGCCTCAGCAAAGCGGCTGCCGGATGGAACGATGGTTTCACCTCCTTTGGAGGATTTGGCTCCCTTCCTTCCTGAGGATGAGATGGATGCCAACATGATAATTCCACGGATTAAGGACTAGAGCCTATTCAGTTAGACCCTGGCAGCGTCTGCTTCGGAACAGGGTACAGGCTGTGGGGCAGGAAAGGAAGTAGAGCGTATGCGGGTAGTGGTAACGGGAGCCACTAGCTTTATTGGAAGAGCAGTCACAGAAGCGCTTTTAGAGGAGGGGCATCAGGTGTTTGCGGTGGTGCGTCCTGATTCTTCCGGCAGCCGTGAGCTGCCGGAGAATAAGAACTTGACGGTTCTCTGGTACAGCCTGGGTGAGATAGGCGGCCTTCTAGATGAGCCTCTGCTTAAGGAGGGGGTAAAAGGCTGGCTCCATCTTGGGTGGGAGGGAGCCGGAAGCGCCAACCGCCAGAACCCGGAGGTTCAGGCCAGAAACATAGGCTATGCTCTGGAAGCGCTTAAAGCAGCGGCGGCTCTGGGCTGCAGCCGCTTCCTCTTCAGTGGTTCTCAGGCAGAATACGGCATCCTGGAGGGGGATATGAGAGAGGATCGGGAATGCTGTCCTGTGTCAGAGTATGGAAAGGACAAGCTGAAGGTCTTAGAGCTGTGTACCAGGGAGGCACAGCAGCTTGGCGTCACCTATCTCCATGCAAGAATCTTCAGCGTCTACGGGCCGGGAGACCATCCATGGTCCCTGATTTCTACCTGCATGGATACCTTTTTAAAGGGAGGCAGCATAGCGTTGGGAGACTGCACCCAGATGTGGAATTTTCTGTATGTCAGGGATTGTGCAAAGGCTCTGGTGAGCCTTCTGCTTGCCAAAGCCCCCGGCGGCGTGTATAATGTGGCAGGGGAAGAAAGCCGTCCTCTAAAAACCTATATTGAGGAGCTGCACAGGCTTTGTGGAGGAAGGGGTGTCTGCCAATACGGAAAACGTCCTCCTAATGCGGAGGGGGCAGTGTCCCTCAGGCCGGATATTAAGAAGCTGCAGAAAACGGTTGGATTCTGTCAGGAGACATCTTTTAAAATGGGAATCCGCTATATGATAAATGTCAGAAAAGCTGCGAAAAAGGAGACAGACACATGAAACGATGCATTGCCTGCGGCGCTCCGCTTTGGGAGACGCCGCTGCTTACATTAAATAATATGCCCGCATCGGCCCAGCACATGCCCGATGCCTCTCAATTAGGGGAGGAGCGGGGAATGACGCTGAATCTGTGCCAGTGCATGGGCTGCGGCCTGGTACAGTTTGATTGCCAGCCGGTAGATTATTACCGGGATGTGATACGCGCTGGAGGCTATTCCAAAACAATGGTAGAGCTGCGGCGGTATCAGTATAAGCACCTGATTGAGGACTATCATTTGGAGGGCAAGCGGTTCCTGGAAGTAGGCTGCGGACAGGGAGAATTTCTTAAAATACTGGAGGAATTCCCGGTGGAGGCTCATGGAATCGAACATAACCCCCGACTGGCAGAGCTGGCCAGAGCCCAGGGACTGGATGTCAGAGAAGGGTTTGCAGAGAGTGAGAAAACCTGCTTTCCGGGAGGGCCTTATGATGTGTTTTTGTCCTTTAATTTTTTAGAGCATCAGCCGGACCCTAACGGTATGCTTCAGGCCATATACCGGAATCTTAAGAATGATGGAATAGGACTTATTACAGTGCCAAGCTTTGAATATATTATGGATCACAGCAGCTACTATGAGTTGATCCGAGATCACATTGCCTACTATACATTTGATACCCTTCTGCCTCTTTTGGAGCGCAATGGATTCCAGGCGGAGGAATGTGAGGTCATTAATCGGGATACTCTGTCGGTAATTGTAAAGAAGCGCTCCCGGATGGAGGCGGGGAATCTGCTGGACTGCTGCGTGAATCTGAAAAAGGAGATGGAAACCTATCTGAAATACCTGGATGCCTGGGGCAAGAGGGTGGCAATCTGGGGAGCCAGCCACCAGGGATTCACCCTGGCAGCTACCACTAAGCTGGGGAAAAAGGCCGGATACATCATTGATTCTGCGCCTTTTAAACAGGGGAAATTTTCCCCTGCCTCCCATCTGCCTATCGTAGCCCCGGAGTATTTTTTTGAGCATCCGGTAGAGGCGATTATTATTACGGCTCCCGGTTATACAGAGGAGATAGCTCTATGCATCCGTGAGAAATTCGGCAAGGAGATAGAGGTGAGAGCTATGCGCTCCAATCATCTGGAATTGATATAAAAAGCAACGATTTGATAAAGGAGCTGTCAAAATGACGCGAATTGTAATAACGGGGGCCACCGGCTTTATCGGCAGTAACCTGGCCAGCTTATATCTGAGACAGGGGTATGAGGTTTTCGCTTTGGTACGCCCGGAATCCCAAAGCCGCAGCATCCTGCCTGTACACGAAAACCTCAGAATCATAGAAGGGGATCTTGATCACGTACTGGACTGTGTTGCCTCCATCCGGCAGGCAGAGGGATTTCTCCATCTGGCCTGGGGTGGTGTAAACCGTGACGAGATTGATTCACAGGAGATTCAGGCCAGAAATGTAGCAGGCTCTCTGGATTGTGTTAGAGCAGCGCACCTGCTTCAGTGCAGAGTATTTATGGACGCAGGCTCAAGGGTAGAGTACGGCCGGCTGGAGGGAATCATGGAGGAGAGCGCCCCCTGCAGGCCGGTAAATCAGTACGGAAAAGCAAAACTGGAGTTTTATCAGAAGGCGGTGCCTCTCTGTGAAGCATTTGGCATCAGCTATTACCACCTGCGTTTTTTCAGTGTCTACGGATGGGGCGATCACCCATGGTCGGTTATTTCCACCCTGACCCGGGATTTGCCACGGGGAAGGACGGTATCCTTAAGCCCATGCAGGCACCAATGGAATTTTATGCATATTGCTGATGCAGTGCAGGCAGTATATGAATTATACAGATCCGGCTGTGAGGCAGGGGAGGTGAAGAATGGGATTGTTAATATCGCAGGCTCTGACACACGTCCTCTCCGATCCTTTGTGGAGGAGATTCACGAGATTGCAGGCTACAGGGGGAATCTGGAGTACGGTACCTTTGTTCAGGCCAAGGAGGGAGCGTTGTCCGTCCGTCCGGATATTACCAAGCTGAGGCAGCTTACAGGAGGCCGCTGGCAGGAGAAGGTTACTTTCCGGCGGGGGATTGAAGAAATGATCAAAAAGGAAGAAGCGAAAGAGACATGAAGAAAATCAGTGTATTGATTCCCTGCTATAATGAAGCGGAGAATGCCGCGCCTATCAGTCAGGCTGTCACGGAGATTCTGGATCGGGAGCTGCCTCAGTACGACTATGAGCTGGTATTTATCGATAATGATTCCAGAGATGGCACCAGGGATATTTTGCGGAGCCTCTGTGCTTCCAATCCCAGGATTAAGGCAATTTTCAATGCTCGGAATTTTGGCCAATTCAATTCCCCCTATTATGGGATGCTCCAGGTTACAGGAGACTGCTGCATCGAGATGGTAGCGGATTTTCAGGATCCGGTGGAGATGATTCCTAAGTATGTCAGGGAGTGGGAGAAGGGGTATAAAATTGTTATCGGCATCAAGACCAGCAGCAAGGAAAACCGGCTTATGTACTGGCTTAGAAGCTGCTACTACAAGACTATTAAGAAGCTGTCGGATGTGGAACAGATTGAACATTTTACAGGATCGGGCCTTTATGACAGGGAATTTATCGAGGTTCTCAGAAATCTGGATGACCCTACCCCCTTTCTGCGGGGAATTGTGGCGGAGCTGGGCTATAAACGGAAGGAAATTCCTTATGAGCAGCCCAAGCGCAGAGCGGGTAAAACCCATAATAATTTTTATCGCCTCTATGACGCCGCTATGCTGAGCGTGACCTCCTATACAAAGGCGGGGCTGCGGCTGGCTACTATTTTCGGCAGTATCTGTGCAGTGATAAGCATGCTTGTAGCTTTGGTATATCTTGTAATGAAGCTGATCTGGTGGGATCGCTTCCCGGCAGGCATGGCGCCCATGCTGATCGGAATGCTGTTTTTAGGCTCTGTACAGCTGTTCTTTATTGGTTTTTTAGGGGAGTATATTATGAGCATTAACCAGCGGGTTATGAAGCGCCCTCTTGTAGTTGAGGAGGAGCGGATTAATTTTAGTGAGGAAGAAAAGGGCGGTATAGAAGCATGAAATACAAGATAGACGTGGTGCGTATACGGGAGAATAGCATTACCTTAAACGGCTGGGTCGTAGGAAAATCGCCGGAAAGCAAAGCTTCCTTCCGGGTGGAGGATGAAAAAAAGATGCCGGTGAAATTTAAGCATGTAGCCACCCGAAGGGATGATGTAAGCCTGATCTACTTTAAGGAGGAAAGCCGGCAGGAGCTGGGCTTTGACATCCGGTTCCCTTATGAGCGGGGAAAAAGCTACTGCCTGTTCATCCGCTGTGAGGGAAAGCAAGCCAAAATTAAGCTGAATGAGGCGCTGATCGCAAAGAGAGCCAGCGTGGCCTACAAGCGGATGGAAAAGCTTAAGGATCTGATGAATATGGAGACGGTGAATGTGGCCCTTAATTTCTGGAAGGAGCATGGTTTGAGGGCTTTGGTAGTAAAGTCCAGGCATAAGCTTCAGGGAATTGATAACGATTACGATTATGGCGAATGGTATGAGCTTACAAAGCCCACTGATCAGGAGCTGGAAGCCCAGAGAGCCGTGACCTTTGAGTTTGAGCCTAAGCTGTCTGTAGTGATTCCCGCTTTCAAAACACCGGAGCGGTATTTGCGGGAGCTGCTGGATTCGATTTTGGCTCAGACCTATACTAACTGGGAGGTGTGTATTGCAGACGGAAGTCCCAGAGGAGAAGGGATGGAGCGGGCGCTCAAGAAATATGCGGACAGGGACAGAAGGTTCCGCTATGAGATATTGGGGGAAAACAAGGGTATCTCCGGCAATACCAATGCTGCTCTGGAGATGGCGAGGGGTGATTTTATCATACTAGCTGACCACGATGATACTCTGACGCCCAATGCCTTTTACGAGGTGGTGAAAACGATCAATGAGCAGCCTGACTGCGATGTGGTTTATTCCGATGAGGACAAGCTGGATATGGATGGGAAGGCTTTGTTTGATCCGCATTTCAAGCCAGATTTTAACCCGGATTTGCTGACCAGCGTTAACTATATCTGTCATCTGTTTGTGGTCAGGCGGGAGCTTTTAGAACGTGTGGGCGGCTTTTGCCAGGCGTTTGACGGAGCGCAGGACTATGACTTTATCTTCCGATGTACGGAAGGGGCCAGAAAAGTCTATCATATACCAAAGGTGTTATATCACTGGCGCTGCCATCAGAATTCCACAGCCAGCAACCCGGAGAGCAAGCTCTATGCCTTTGAGGCCGGTTCCAGGGCTATTATCGCCCATTATGAGCGGATGGGGATCCGGGCAGAGAGGGTGGAAAAGGGTGTAGATTATGGCATTTACCACACAGTCTTTCAGCTTCAGGGGGAGCCCCTTGTATCGGTTATCATCCCCAACAAGGATCACAGCCAGGATCTGGAGCTGTGCGTCAGATCCCTAATGGAGCGTTCCTCCTACCAGAATCTGGAGTTTGTGATTGTAGAGAACAACAGCACTGAGCCTGAGACATTTTCCTGTTACAGGAAAATGCAGGAGGAATATGAAAATGTCCGTGTGGTTACTTGGGATAAGGGCTTTAATTACTCAGCCATCAACAATTACGGAGCTTCCTTTGCCAAGGGTGAGTATCTTCTGCTTCTGAATAACGATACGGAGTTGATCGAGCCGGATTCCATAAGGGAGATGCTGGGCTTCTGCCAGCGGGAGGATGTGGGAATTGTGGGAGCCAGACTGCTTTACGAGGACGATACCATTCAGCATGCGGGAGTCGTGATCGGCTTCGGGGGAATTGCCGGCCATACCTTTATCGGACTGCATAAGGCTGAGAATAGTTATTTCCACCGGGCTATGTGCGCCCAGGATTACAGCGCGGTTACGGCAGCCTGTCTCATGACGAAAAAATCTGTTTTTGAGCGTGTGGGCGGCTTAAGCGAGGAGCTGGCAGTGGCCTTTAATGACATTGATTTCTGCATGAAAGTCCGGGCCTTGGGGAAACTGGTAGTATATGCTCCCTATGCATGCCTTTACCATTATGAATCCAAATCCAGGGGATTAGAGAATACGCCAGAGAAGGTGGCCCGGTTTAACCGGGAGGTAGCTATTTTTATTAAAAAGTGGCCGGACATCATAAAAAACGGCGACCCCTACTATAATCCAAACCTGACTCTGCGCAAATCCAACTTTGCGCTGAGGGATTTGCTGAAGGAGAAAATCGGCGAACCCTACGATTTGAAGATTTATGAGCAGTTTATCCCGGAGGATGAGGAAAAAACAGATGAAAAGCAGTAAAAAAGTGACTATTGTGATACCTAATTATAATGGGCTCAGGTTTATGGAGCCATGCTTTCGGGCTTTGGATCTCCAGATTTGCAGAAATTTTGAGGTGCTGGTGGTGGACAACGGTTCCACAGACGGAAGCGTGGAGTGGCTGAAAGAGCAGAGGGTTCCCTGTGTGTTTCTCAAGTCCAATACAGGCTTTTCAGGCGCGGTGAATACCGGAATTCAGACTGCAAAGACGCCCTATGTTATCTTGCTGAATAATGATACGGAGCCGGATTGTCATTATGTAGGGGAAATGCTGAAGGCCATAGAGCGTTCTCCTAACATATTTTCTGTCAGCAGCAAGATGATTCAGATGTACAGTAAGGATAAAATGGATGACGCAGGGGATATGTACAGTCTTATGGGCTGGGCCTATCAGAGGGGTGTGGGCAGGCCCTCCAGGTTGTACAGCCGTCCATGCCGCGTCTTTTCTGCCTGTGGAGGAGCTGCCATCTACCGAAAATCGGTTTTTGAGGAAATCGGGTATTTTGATGAGATGCATTTTGCCTATCTGGAGGATATGGATGTAGGCTACCGGGCCAGGATAGCTGGATATGACAATATTTATTGCCCGACGGCTGTGGTTTACCATGTAGGCAGCGGCACCAGCGGCTCTAGGTATAATTCCTTTAAGGTAAGGCTGGCAGCCAGGAATAATGTGTACATGAATTATAAGAATATGCCTGCCCTACAGCTTGCAGTCAATCTTCTGCCAATTCTTGCGGGGATTGGTCTGAAATTTCTGTTTTTTCGGAAGCTGGGCTTTGGGAAGGAATATCTGGAAGGGCTTAAGGAGGGAATTACCACTGCCAGAGCGTGCAGGAAAGTGCCTTACAGTCATAGCCATTTAAAGAATTACCTGGAGATTGAGTGGGAGCTGTTTATAGGCGCTCTTTTGTATATATACGAATTTGCTGCCAGACAAATTACCAAATTGTGAAGATTTTTTAAAAATAAAGAAATGCTATAGAATAATGGAGCTATATCATGTATAATAACAAAGATATTTGAGGAAAAAAGGGAAGTCCTGAGAAAACAAGGTGATTAACATGATTAAGGATAACCAGAAACGGCTGAACCGCCTTCATGTTCTGCTGGATGTGATTGTAACGGCAGCAGCCTATGCTCTGGCGTGGTTTATCGTCATCAGCGGAAATGTGATACCTCTGGATGGGGGTGTGCTTAAGCCCCGGATATACTTTCTGGCTCTTGTCTTTATTTTACCAGTTTATCTGATTCTTTATGCCAGCTTTCACCTGTATGTGCCTAAACGGGTGCAGGGGAGGCGTTCGGAGTTTGCCAATATATGCAAGGCTAATATCATAGGCCTGATGCTCTTTACCTTCGTGCTTTTCGGAGCCAGAAGGTATATCATGCATAATGAGTTTTTCTCCACAAAAATGCTTCTGGCTTTTTTTGCCATTAACATTCTGCTGCTGGAAGCGGAACGGATGACCATACGGCTGTTTCTGCGCTCTCTTCGAACCTATGGCTATAATCAGAAGCATGTGCTGCTAATCGGCTACAGCCGTGCGGCGGAAGGCTTTATTGACCGGGTAGCTGCCAATCCTGAATGGGGCTACCATATACATGGAATTTTGGACGACAGTCAGCCGGCTGGCTTGGAATATCGGGGAATACAGGTTTTGGGCCATACGGATCATCTGGAAACCTTTCTGGCATCCAACACTCTGGATGAAATTGAGGTTACTCTAAGCCTTGAGGAATACTCTCATCTGGAACAAATAGTAGCAGCCTGTGAGAAATCCGGTGTGCATACAAAGTTTATTCCAGATTATAATAATATGATACCAACTATACCTTATATGGAAGACCTTCAGGGACTTCCGGTTATCCATATCCGCCATGTACCCTTAACGGGCGTGTTTAATGCAACGCTGAAACGGGCGGTGGATATTGTGGGCGCCCTGTTTGGTCTAATTGTGTTTTCACCGGTTATGCTCGTAACAGCATTATTAGTAAAGACAACGTCTAAGGGGCCTGTATTGTTCGGTCAGGAGCGCATTGGACGGCATAATCGCCCCTTTAAAATGTATAAATTCCGCTCCATGGAAGTTCAGGACCCCCAAAAGGAGCAAAAACAGTGGACAACGCCCCATGATCCCAGAGTTACGCCTGTGGGACGTTTTATTCGCAAGACCAGTATTGACGAGATGCCACAGTTTTTCAATATTCTTATGGGTGACATGAGCCTGGTGGGACCAAGACCGGAGCGCCCTCTGTTTGTTGAGAAATTTAAGGAAGAGATTCCACGCTATATGATCAAGCATCAGGTTCGTCCGGGGCTTACAGGCTGGGCTCAGGTTAATGGCTATCGGGGCGATACTTCTATCACAAAGAGGATAGAGCACGACCTTTACTATATTGAAAACTGGAGCATTGGTTTTGATTTTAAAATTATGTTTTTAACTGTGTTTAAAGGATTTATTAATAAAAACGCATATTAAGTATGTATATCCTATAGAAATGGGAATGAGGATGAACGAATGAGCCGTGATTATGAGAATGAGTTTGGACAGGATGAGGAAAGATTCAGAAGCCGCAGCAGGCGGCGTTACCCAGCAGCCGGCGGCTTCCGGTCTGATTCGGATGTGGCTCCTCCCAGGCAGCCCAGAGCTCCCAGAGCAGAGCGCTCAGGTCTGAGGGCAGAGAGAGGAAGCCAAAGAGCTGTCCAGGGCAGTTCTGCCAGGCCGTCAGTCAGCAGCCGGGCGTCAGCCAAAGGATACGGGGGCAGAAGTGGGAATCTTGGAGATAACACAGCGGGAGCAGCGGCAAGCCGGCGCATAGCAGCAGAAGGGAATGGAACCAGAGCCGTGGGAGCCAGCCGTGCCGCAGCGGGAAGTCCCAGGGCTACTCTGAACAGCCAGCCGGCTAGGAATGCAGGAGGAAGGGTACATCCGCCTTCTGAATCAAAAGCAGGTGACGTCAGAGGAGGCCAGCCCAGGGATACGGCATTTCGCAGAAGCGCAGGAGCTGGTACAGCCAGCCGTAAGGCAGGCCTGGAGACAGCAGCCGCAGATCTGGCAGGAGTTAAGAACAGAAAGCGCCGCAGATGGCTTCTGGTCATGATCATCCTGGAGGTAGTACTGCTCTGCGGTATATGGACAGCCCGCAATATAATTAAAAAGTACAACATGATTCAGCGTCCCACAAATTTTGATATTGGGAAAGTGCGCAATGAAAACCTGAGCGCCCAGAAGATCGAGAGCATGAAGGGCTATTGGACGGTAGCGCTCTTTGGCGTAGACAGCCGTGATGATGCTGTTGGAAAAGGAAATAATGCGGATGTTATTATAATTTGCAGCATCAACCAGGATAATGGCGAGATTAAGCTGGTCAGCATTTTCAGGGATTCCTATCTGAATGTGGACGAGAACGGAAAATATAATAAAATTAACCAGGCTTATTTTACAGGAGGGCCTGATCAGGCTGTTAAAGCCTTGAACCGGAACCTGGATTTGCAGATAGACGATTTTGCTACCTTTAATTGGAAGGCAGTGGCAGACGCCATTAATATTCTGGGCGGTGTGGATGTGGAGCTGAGTAAAGCGGAATTTCATTATATCAACGCCTTTATTACAGAGACGGTTAAGGCCACGGGAGTTGCCTCCGTTCACTTAAAGAAAGCGGGAATGAACCATCTGGACGGTGTTCAGGCAGTGGCTTATGCAAGACTTCGCAAGATGGATACGGACTTTGCCAGAACGGAGCGGCAGCGCAAGATTATTGATTTAAGCTTCCAGAAGCTGAAGCAGTCGGATTTTTCCGTAGTAAATAACGTGATGGAGGTAGTATTTCCACAGATTCTTTCCAGTATTACGCTGGGTGATGTAATTCCAGCTGCCAAGAACCTGACCCGGTATACCATTGCGGATACAGCAGGCTTTCCCTGGGCCAGAAGTGACGCCAATATGGGAAAGAAGGGGGACTGTGTAATTCCTCAGACTCTGGAGAGCAATGTAATCCGTCTCCATCAGTTCCTCTATGGGGAGGAGGATTATCAGCCAAGTGATATGGTGAAAAAGATCAGCGCCAAGATTTCTGCCGATACGGGTATGTATAACGAAGGAAAGCCTATCGACAAGGTGGGAACCGACGGAGGATATATTCCGAAGACTACGGAAGCGCCCCAGGTAACAGAAGCCACAGAGAAGGAAACTGAAAAGGAAACGGATCAAAGCAGAGCATCTGAGACAGAGGAGAGCATCATTGATGGTGAGTATGAATGGGGACTGGAGATGGAAACCGATGAATATGGCAATCCATTAGATCCGCCGGAGAATTGGGATTATGGGTATCCTGGCGGCCGCCCAGGTACAGGGACTCGGCCGGGACAGACCTTACCTTCCGAGAGCAGTGGCAATTATCCTGGAAGCAGCCGGCCTGGCTCAGGCATTGTCATGCCGGGAGGAACCACTTCTGCCAGTGATCAGGTTACAGGTCCGGGGGCGGCGCCTACAAGACCGGTTACTCCTACGATGCCTGCTGAGACATATCCTGGCGGCGCCGCCTATCCCGGTGGCAGCAGCGGACCCGGCTCTGTTATCATAGGTCCCGGACAATAAGGATTTTCACATTTCCTTGCTAAGCTTATGGAGAAATGGTGATGACATAAGCCTGTGGGAAAGGAGTAGATATCATGTACGATGAGAAAGAACCGTACCAATGGAAAGCATACAATAATCAGCCATACAGAAATCAGCTCTATCATCAGGCTCCTCCGGCGGGACAGCCCTTTGACAGCTCCAGGCCTCCTAAGAAAAAAGGACGGATTTTAAAGAAGGCTGCGTTGATAACGGCAGGCTCTGTTTGGTTTGGAACGGTAGCCGGAGGCGTTATGGCAGGTATTCATATAGCCGCCCCCAGGTATCTGGGGCCTGCCGCAGCTTCGTCTGTGCCGGAGGATAAGCGGGTGGAGAACAGAACCTTTACAGACGGCGGCGAGAGAACGGAGCCGGGAGTACAGCCAATGTCAAACATAGAAAATGCACCGATGTCCGATGTATCCGATATTGTGGAGGCAGCCATGCCCTCCGTTGTGGCTATCACAAGCACTACCGTGTATCAAAGTGGCAATTATGGCTATGGGTGGTTCTTCGGAGGGGGAGTTCCGCAGACCTATGAAGTACCTAACAGCGGCTCCGGCATTATCATCGGTGAAAATGATAAGGAGCTGCTGATTGTAACTAATAACCATGTAGTGGAAGACGCCTCCTCCTTAAGGGTAGCATTTATTGATGATCAGGTGGTGGACGCAGCCATCAAAGGGACGGACTCTGAATCCGATCTGGCTGTGATTGCCATACCCCTTGAGGTAATTACAGCAGATACCAGAAGCAGAATTAGGGTGGCAAAGCTTGGAAGCTCCGATGAGCTGAAGGTGGGGCAGGGCGTGGTTGCCATCGGCAATGCCCTTGGGTACGGACAATCTGTTACAGTGGGATATGTCAGCGCTCTGAATAGAGAGGTTCAGGTGTCCAATACAGCCACAAGAACCCTTCTTCAGACAGATGCTGCCATTAATCCTGGCAACAGCGGCGGCGCTCTGCTCAACATGAGGGGCGAGGTAATTGGTATCAATGTTGCTAAATATTCCTCCACAGAGGTAGAGGGAATGGGATATGCCATTCCTGTGTCAAAGGTAGATGAGATTTTAAACCAGCTGATGAACCGCAGAACCAGGAAGTCTGTGGCGGAGGAGAAAAGAGGCTATCTGGGGATTCAGGGAATCAGCGTGGATGATAATACCTCCAGAAGCTTTGGAATGCCTAAGGGAGCTTATGTATATAAGATACTTGAGGACGGGGCTGCGGCAGGAAGCGGCTTGAAAGAAAAGGATATTATTACAAAGGTGGATGCTCAGACAGTAAAGGATATGACCCAGCTTCAGGAGATTATAAGCGGCTACGAGAAGGGTGAGCAGATAGAGCTTACAGTTCAGCGTCAGGAGGGCGGGCAGTATGCGGAGCAAACTGTCACCATAACCTTAAAGGCGATGCCCCAGGAGAAAGCTCAAAATGGAAGGAAATCCCAGGCTCGATAGCTTAAATTTTTCAAAAGAATAATAAATGAAAATGCTTCCTCTTGTTTGGGGAAGCATTTTGTTATATACTTAGATCCGGGCTGGCAGTCATTGTATCCCAGCCCTGTTGAAAGGGAGGAGAACTAACTTGGACGACAAAGATTATAGAAAAGATACAAAGAGCCCGGATACCTCCGATAACCATACAGAGGAAAAAGAGGAGGACAGCTATGAGAAGGTCTGCTATATGTGCCGCAGGCCGGAGGGAAAGACAGGCCCTATGATATCTATGCCGGGAGGCATGAACCTGTGTCATGACTGTATGCAGAAGGCTTTTGATTCGGTTACAAAGGGAGGCATGGATTTTTCAAAGCTGTCCAATATGCCCTATATGAATATGAATATCAGGGATCTGGATCTGACGCCTCCTGCCGCGGAGATTCCGAAGAAGCAGAAGCTTAAAAAGAAGTCCCGGGAGCAGCCGTTTTTGACTATGAAGGATATTCCTGCTCCCCATGTGATTAAGGAAAAGCTGGATGAATATATTGTGGGACAGGAGAAGGCTAAGAAGGTAGTTTCCGTCGCTGTGTATAACCACTACAAACGGGCGTTTCTCGGACTGAGCTCAGAGACCCGGCAGTCTGGCTCAGGAGAGGAGGATATTGTGATCGAGAAGTCCAATATTTTGATGCTTGGGCCTACGGGCTGCGGCAAAACCTATCTTGTAAAAACACTAGCTAAGCTTTTGGATGTACCTCTGGCCATTGCCGACGCTACCTCTCTTACAGAGGCAGGCTACATAGGAGATGATATTGAAAGCGTGGTTTCCAAGCTTTTAGCAGCCGCTGGAAATGATGTGGAGCGGGCGGAGCGGGGCATTATCTTTATTGATGAAATTGATAAGATTGCCAAGAAAAAGCAAACCAACACCAGGGACGTCAGTGGTGAGTCGGTACAGCAGGAGCTTTTAAAGCTGTTGGAGGGAAGTACGGTGGAGGTGCCGGTAGGCTCCAACCAGAAAAATGCAATGACGCCTATGGCTACGGTGAACACTGATAATATACTGTTTATCTGCGGAGGAGCATTCCCTGATTTGGATGAGATTATCAAGGAGCGTCTTAAGAAAAAGGCCTCCATTGGCTTTGGCTCTGTCCTCAAAGATGCTTTTGACAATGAGCCAGATATTCTAAACTATGTGACCAATGAGGATCTTCGGGCCTTTGGCATGATCCCTGAGTTTCTGGGAAGACTGCCTGTGACAGTGAGCCTCCAGGGGCTTACGGAGGATATGATGATCCGGATTCTAAGAGAGCCGAAAAATGCCATCACGAAGCAGTATGAGAAGCTGCTGGCTATGGACGAGGTAAGGCTGGTATTTGAGGAGGACGCTCTCAGATGGATAGCACGAGAAGCAATCAAGCGTGGAACTGGAGCCAGGGCTTTGAGAGCTATACTGGAGGAATTTATGCTGGATATCATGTATGAGATACCAAAGGATTCCAATATCGGCTCCGTTGTAGTGACACGTCCCTATCTGGAAAAAAACGGCGGGCCTCTGGTACAGATGAGAGGCTGAGCCCTTCTCTATTCCCTTAGATGTAAAAATGTCTGATATAAATCCATCACTCCGTACCCCCATTCTCTGTTGGGATAGCTGAGTGCTGGATTTCTTTGCGCCCCCCGAATTAAATAGGCCTTGATAGCCGCTTCGCTCATAATGGTGTCGTTACCTTCCACAATGCCCCAGCTCAGCAAATTGGCGGCAGCGCCAGCAACGTGGGCGGCAGCCACGGAGGTGCCGGAACGAGTGGTCATAGGGACGGCAGCGCCATTTCTTCTTCCCACGGCCGGGCCTGTAATATCTACGCCAGGAGCTGTCAAATCAGGTTTTACATAGCCGATTATTGTGAAGCCGCGGCTAGAGTGGATATAAATACCATTGTTCAAGTGATTGTAGGCTGCCACTGTAATGGGCGAATTGGTATTGCCAGGTTGAGTGATGGTGGTATAGGGATTGGGCCGGAGAAATACCGTTTCGTCAGAGATAAAGTTTACAACAGGAAGCCACATGTGGAACTGTCCTGTAAGAAACTGGGTATTATACACCCGGATGGTCCAAATGCCTACAGTGGGAGTTTTGAAACGCATAAATATCAGCTGTCTTCCGGAGCCGACTTCAATTAACTGATAATTCACGGTTATAACCGTGGATTCCAGAAGGAAAGGGATAGAGGTTTCATTATTGGCTATAATAGGAATACGGCTGATGGTTTCGCCGCTGGGTGATACGAAGCCTACAGAGACGGTATCGGCTGTGGAGGACCAGAGCTCTACCGAGAAGCCTCTTCTGGATTCCTCCTCCCCTACCCGGATTTCCACATCATCCCGCTCCTGACCGGAAGGAATATTTCCCAGATAGTGATGGCCTCTTCCAGTCTCATTGCCTGCAGCGATGATGGTGGCAGTGCCTAAGGTACGGCTGATATCTTGGAGCATTATACTTAATGGAGAAGTTCCCTCGTGGCTTCCCAGATTAGAGCCCAGACCAAGGAGAATGACCAGAGGGCGTCCAAGGCGGTAAGCTATCGTCCGCAAGTATTTTATTCCCATCATTATGTCATTTTCCTGAAAAGCAGGAGCCTCCGATGGTATGAGATAGAAATCCCGGAGATACTGCTTTGCGGGCTTTAGCTTTACAACCAGAAGCTCGCATTCAGGCGCAGCCCCGGTAAAGTCCTGTTCCGGCAGTGAGCCCCCTGCCGCAATCCCTGCCAGAAAGGTGCCATGTCCGTTGGTATCGGTGGAGGGGACAAAAGAAAGAGGATCATCCGAACGGAGCGCCTGATCAATATCTTCTCTTGTATATTCTGTTCCGTAGCTGGCTCCGCTGGCTCTGTAGTAGTCGGGAACGCCCGGAGGCATTATATCCGTATCCTCAGGAAGGCTTTGATCCCAGATGGAAGCGATTCTGGTGGAACCGTCAGGATAACGGAACAGAGGATTCGTGTAGTCAATGCCAGTATCAATAAATCCAATCAGAGTTCCGCGTCCCTTGTTGCTTAAGGCGGGGGAGTTAAAGGTGGAGATAATGCCGGAGGCCTCCATATTGGAGCTGTCTAAGAGGGTGTAGAGACCGGGTATACTGTAATAGGAATAGCTTCTCAAAGAGATGGGTTCCACGGTCTCCAGAGGTATATAAATGACTGAGAAGTCATAGCTGATATAATCCAAGCATGGAATATTTTCCGGATTCCCCCTAATCTGCTGCTGACTTCCGTTACGGAAGATAAAGTCTGCGATGGTTTCAGAGGCTGGGTTGAAGGGACAGGCTGCCATAGCATACCTCATAAAGGACATTTGTAATAGTATATGCAGAACTTAAGAAACCTTTCACTGGACATTCAGTGGGAGAACATAGTAGAATGTAAGAAAAGCTAGGAAAGGATGAGCGAGTAAAATGTATGGATGGATTATAGGCGGTCTGGCTGGCCTGGATTTAGGAATAAAAAGCTTAATAGAGAAACAAGATGCTGATACATTTCCAAGGGAGTTAATTGCCGCCAGGGGTATGATTCAGCTTCATAAAAACCACAATCATGGTTTTCCCTTTGGCTTTCTGAGGGAGAAGCCGGAGTTGGTAAAGGCGATTCCTCTGATGGTCATATCGGCTATGGCAGGGGCGCTGGGAGCTTTTATGACGGAAAAAGGCCGGACATTGGAAAAGCTGGGTCTATCCATCGCTCTGGGCGGCGCTGTAAGCAATCTCTATGACCGTCTGGTCCGGGGGTATGTGGTGGACTATTTTTCGATTGAATGGAAGAGGCTTAAAAAGGTTGTATTCAATCTGGGGGATATGTTTGTGTTTCTTGGGAGCGCTGTCTTTATCATTTCTCAGGCAGTGGGAAGTCTGAAGGTGATGGGGGAGAAGAAAAACATTTGACGGGAAGTCTGAAAAGAGGGTGGCTCAAACGTCACTTTATACTCAAAGTTCTACGTTTGGGATACCCTCTTGGCTTTAGAGGCATTGACCTGGCTTTGACTTTAAGCGCTTCTAGCGCCGTCTTTGCGCACTTGTTTTCAGCTCTGCCTGTTAGCTTGTTCCTGGCTCCGGTGTTCAGCCCGTTTTTGAGTGTGTGTTCGGCTCTCTCCTTAGGAGATGGGGGTGATGTCTTTAGCTCATCATACCTCCGATGGTACCTCCAAGGGCACATAGCCCCATAACAATGACGGAGCGTTCCATGTCCATAGGGGTTCCTATGTTCATTGCCCAGGAAACTGCAAAAAGGACCAGAAAATAAAGGAGGCCGGACAGCAGTCCCCAGAAGAAACGACGCTGGCGAATCCGTTTTCCGGCAAGAAGGCCTCCTGCCAGACAGGTGATAAAGTAGACGGCAAATACCATCAGGTTCACCTGTCCCTCTTTCAGGCGCAGTTTATAGAGGGCAAATGCCAGAGCGGCCAGAAGGATTCCGGACAACACATAGGAGATAAGCAGGGATCGGATCATGGGTTTTACAATTCCATTTTCCATAAGGTAGTTCTCCTTTTATATTTAAGAAACTTTGTAGCAGTATATTCGCTCCATACCGGAAAATATGACAACCAATCAGGCGAATTTCCCGTTGCAAGGGGCATGAACCTGTGTTATAATTCTTACGAATTACATATAGGACTGTAAAACTAAATTAACAGGAGGTGCCGTAATATGAAGCACGTTAAAACATTGAATATTAATACCTTAAAAGATACTATGAAGAAGGGCGGATGCGGCGAGTGCCAGACTTCCTGCCAGTCAGCCTGTAAGACGTCCTGCACCGTTGGTAATCAGAGCTGTGAGAATTCAAGGCATTAATCTGACAGCATAAAACAGCAGGAATGGTAATGAAAGCCCCTATGGTCGATGGGATTATAGGGGCTTTGTCATGTGGCATTCTGTAAAAGAGCCGGGGATTTTTGCCTCGTAGAAAGTGAGTGTAAATCTGTGATTCATCAATTTATCAATAATGGGTATCATATTATACTGGATGTGAATAGTGGCTCCGTCCATGTAGTGGCTCCGGTCGTGTATGATGAGGCTGAGATTATTTCAAGAAAGCTTCCCGAAATGGAGCAGCCCGAAGAGCTGCCTCAAGACATTAAGACGGAGGTATTTTCTGCCCTTCAGGACCGCTACAGCCACAAGGAGCTGGAGGAAGGACTGGAGGATATTCAGACCCTTATTAATGCAGAACAGCTTCTTACAAAGGATATTTACCGTGATTTTGTAGTGGACTTTAAAAAGAGAAAGACGGTTGTTAAGGCTCTGTGCCTTCACATTGCTCACGACTGTAATCTGGCATGCCGCTATTGCTTTGCGGAGGAGGGGGAGTATCATGGCCGCCGTGCTCTGATGAGCTATGAAGTGGGACGGAAAGCTCTGGATTTTCTCATCGCCAACTCCGGAAGCAGAGAGCATCTGGAGGTGGATTTTTTTGGAGGCGAGCCTCTTTTAAACTGGGAGGTAGTTAAGGGGCTGGTGGAGTATGGCCGCTCCAAGGAGGAAGCGTTCCACAAACGGTTCCGCTTTACCCTGACGACCAACGGAGTTCTCCTAAACGATGAAATTATGGAGTTCTGTAACCGGGAGATGAGCAACGTAGTCTTGAGCCTGGATGGACGAAAGGATATCAACGACAAGATGCGTCCTTTTAGAAATGGCAGCGGAAGCTACAGCCTGATTGTACCGAAATTCCAAAAATTTGCAGAGAGCCGGAATCAGACGAATTACTATGTCCGGGGAACCTTCACCAGGAATAATCTGGACTTTGCGGATGATGTTATCCACTATGCGGATTTGGGATTTAAGCAGATGTCTATGGAGCCTGTAGTGGCTGATCCGAATGAACCATATGCAATCCGCAAGGAGGATATTCCTGCGATTCTGAAGGAATACGATAAGCTGGCTCTGGAATTTATTAAGCGGAAGAAGGAAGGAAGAGGCTTTAATTTTTTTCATTTTATGCTGGATTTAAACGCGGGCCCCTGTGTTGCGAAGCGTATGGCAGGCTGTGGCTCCGGCACAGAGTATCTGGCTGTTACTCCCTGGGGCGACTTATATCCCTGCCATCAGTTTGTTGGCAATGAAGCGTTCCTCCTGGGAAATGTAGATACAGGAATTGTGAACACGGGCATACGGGATGAGTTTAAAACCTGTAATGTATATGCGAAGGAAGCCTGCAGGGACTGCTTTGCCAGATTCTACTGCAGCGGCGGATGTTCCGCCAATTCCTACAATTTCAGCGGTTCTATTAACGGCGCATATGAAATCGGCTGTGAGATGCAAAAAAAACGGATTGAGTGCGCTATCATGATTAAGGCTGCTTTGGCAGATGACGAGGTCTGAGTTTGGGATATGAAATATGAGGTGTTGACAAAGGATGGAAGGGCTAAGAGCGCCAGGATGGAGACAGTTCACGGAATCATTGAAACTCCGGTGTTTATGAATGTGGGAACCGTGGGGGCGATTAAGGGGGCCGTATCCACCGATGATCTGCGGGAAATCGGAACTCAGGTAGAGCTGTCCAATACCTATCATCTTCATGTGCGTACAGGTGACAGGCTGATTAAGCAGTTTGGCGGTCTGCATAAATTTATGAACTGGGACAGGCCTATTCTTACGGATTCCGGCGGCTTTCAGGTATTTTCCCTGGCTAAGCTGAGAAGGATCAGAGAGGAAGGCGTTCATTTTAACTCCCATATAGATGGCCACAAGATATTTATGGGGCCGGAGGAAAGCATGCAGATTCAGTCCAATCTGGGCTCCACGATTGCGATGGCCTTTGATGAATGTCCTCCCAGCCGTGCAAGCGACCAGTATATCCGGGATTCTGTTGACCGTACCACCCGCTGGCTCCTCCGGTGCAAGGAGGAGATGGCCCGGCTTAACGCTCTTCCAGATACGGTGAACCGGGAGCAGCTGCTTTTCGGCATCAATCAGGGAGGAGTAGTGGATGAGATCCGTATAGAGCACGCCAGAACCATCCGTGAGATGAATCTGGACGGCTACGCAATCGGCGGCCTGGCAGTGGGAGAGAGCCATGAAGAAATGTACCATATACTGGATGTGACAGTTCCTCATCTGCCGGAGGATAAGCCTGTATACCTGATGGGTGTAGGGACTCCTGCCAATATTCTGGAAGCGGTGGATCGGGGCGTGGACTTTTTCGATTGTGTCTACCCCTCCAGAAACGGGCGTCACGGTCACGTTTACACGAATCAGGGAAAGCTTAATCTGTTCAACCAGCAGTACGAGCTGGATTCCCGTCCCATTGAGGAAGGCTGCGGCTGTCCGGCCTGCCGCTCCTACAGCAGAGCTTACATCCGTCACCTGCTAAAAGCGAAAGAAATGCTGGGAATGAGATTATGCACCTTGCATAATTTGTATTTTTATAATACAATGATGAAAGAGATTCGCGAAGCTATCAGGGAGCGCCGTTATGCCGGGTATAAAGCCTCCAAGCTTGCCGGTATGGAAGGCCCCCCCAAAGGCTAAATCCACGAAATAAAAACTGCTGTGACCAGACAGCAGGCATGAAGGAGGAAGTAAGCATGAATACAAGTAGTCCTATTTTCTGGATTCTCTATATTGCTCTTCTGGGTGGTATGCTATACTTTATGGCAATTCGTCCTCAGAAGAAGGAGAAGCAGAGGCAGCAGGAGCTGCTTCGAAGCGTGGCAATAGGCGATACTGTGCTGACTAGCAGCGGATTCTACGGCGTTATCATTGATATGACGGATGATACCGTGATCGTGGAGTTCGGCAGTAATAAGAACTGCCGTATTCCGATGCAGAAGGCCGCTATTGTCCAGGTTGAAAAACCGGAAGCATAAGCGGCGTGTAACCCGGGCAAAAAGTCCCGGGTTTTTAATTTTTACATACAGGCTAGTCGCATGCAGGAGGAAAATATGATTAAAAACATTGTCTTTGATATGGGAAATGTGCTGGTGGATTATGTAGGGGACAAGGTGTGCAGAGTTTTCACACAGGATGAGCAGCTGGCAAAGGAGGTGGCCACAGCTGTATTCGTATCCCCGGAATGGATTTTGCTGGATATGGGAGTTATTTCAGAGGAGGAGGGGCTTAGGAAAATGCGCTCCCGTCTGGATACGGAGGAAAAGCGCCAGCTGGCAGACCAGTGTTTCTGGCACTGGCATGAGTACAATATGACAGCCAAGCCAGGAATGGAAAAGGTCGTAAGAGAGCTGAAAAACAGCGGATATGGAATTTATCTCTGCTCCAATGCTTCCGTCCGCCTGCTTTCCTGCTATAAGAACATCATTCCGGCGATTGAATGTTTTGACGGAATTTTGTTCTCTGCAGATGTAAAATGCTTAAAGCCCCAGAAGGAAATTTATATCCATCTCTTTAACCGGTTTGCTTTGAAGCCGGAAGAGTGCTTTTTTATTGATGACTTGGAGGTCAATGTCCAGGGAGGAAGGGACTGCGGCATGGAGGGATATTGCTTTGAAGATGGAGATGTGTCAAGGTTAAAAGAAGTATTAAAGGGATTGAGTGGAAGATAGCTCCAGGTATTACATAGAAAAAACTCCGTACCTCTGGTACGGAGCGCTTTCTTAGGATTTCGGATTTTCAAAAAGGGTTGAAGGATAGTTGTAAATATTCGTGCATCTCTTATGTACTTAGTATAGCATGCAATTTCCTAGAATGTTTGAATGTTCCTTGAATAGATTATTAAGAATTTCTTAAAAATTTTTCTCTTATTATGTTTCAGATTATAAACCCCAATACTTCCACGGCCCTGTTTCACAGATACGGAAAAGGATGTAATGACCGTTATGAAAAGTACCATTTTAACAATATTGGGCATGGGTTGACTGTCAGAGGGGCCAGGACAGATCATGCTTTTTTAACACAGTCTTTGGCTACCGGATCGAAGCGCAGTCCTTTAAAGATCGGCTGGCGTATCCCCTCGGCTTGGGCTTTATGCATGTACTTAACGATACGCACCAGATTGGGAGAGAGCCATATGGCCGTTTGGTTATGAAAGAGGATGACCAGAATGCAAGAATTCTATACTTATGGTATAAAATTCATCGGGATTTGAAAGCATAGCGGGGTGCCCTCCAGTTTCAAATAAATACATCCTTCCATGTCCAATTTTTTCAAGCATTTCTTTATAAACCCTTTCAAAATAGAAGGGGGAAATACTGCTGATAAACTCATCCTGTTTACTGCCGGTCATAAGAATATCAGGTTGGAATTTGTGTAAATCCTTATGAAAGAACCGGCCGATTTCCTTGTCGTGACGTACAAAGAAGTATCATTATCAACTACACTTTCCCAATCATGTCCCTGCATATACTGATAAAAGGATTTAGCTTCTTCGTTATGTTTAGAAAGCTCTCTATCCGCAACTACATGTTCCGTAAACTGTTTTAATGGCGTCTCGCCCTCAAAACTGTCTGCAATTACTTTGGATATAAGCTGAGGCGCTTCTAAGGTTACGTTGATAGCTACTAAAGCGCCTCCGCTGCTACCGATAATATCAACATTTGAAAAGTGCTTCTCTTTCAGAAAGGCAATCACTTGCTGTGCTTCATAAAACCATAAGTCAGCAGGAAATTCATGTAAGCGATCGGATTTTCCATGTCCCAGAAAATCAATTAAATTTTCTGTCTGCACCCCATAAATTTTAATGAAAGTCCGTCCTTGACTCTGCTGTGCTTGGCACATCAGGGGATTTATTTAGATAAAAAGCTCGTTTTCTTTGCGTTGTGAACAGACCTTTTCCATTTTTTTTGAAGCAAGTTTTAATTTTAAATGACTGACTGTTCGTGCCTTAGCAGGACAAATAGCTACACATCTCATACATGATATACATAAATCATGATTGGTTTTTTTGGGCTCAGTTATTGAGATTGCGCCAACTGGGCATAGCTTTGCACACAATCCACATTCTTTACAATTTTTACTGGCGTTCGGTTTTAATGGAACTCCATGATATTCTCTGTACGGCTTATTCCCCGGAAGGCTTAAAGCTTCATATTCTGCGGATTGGTTGAGTTTGTTTAATATTTGTTTTGAAAACTCAATTAGCTGTTTTTTATCGTTTTGGTCTGGTCTGCCTGCTGCAAACTGACGTATAATAAAATGTTCGGCAATAGCGGAAATTGCTGCGATACAGCAGAAGCCTCTGGCTGTTAAGTATTCTTGTAATTCCTTAAGCGTATCTTCATAGGCCCTGTTTCCGTAAGACACTGCTAATATCGTTTTTGCCTGATTTCCTGTATAATGCTGCATTCTTTGTAATGCGGCTGCAGGAACTCTTCCTCCATAAGAGGGAACTCCAATAATACAAATATCCTCTTTTGTAAAGCTTTGCTTAAGCTCAATTTCTGGATTGCACAAATCAATTTCCTTATAATTCCCAAATTCATTTGCAAGTAGTTTAACTATAGCTTCGGTTCCCCTAGTTGGACTAAAATATATTGTATATATCCCCACACTCATAATCCTTCTTTCTCCTTCCTTTATAATATAGGCTCAGCTTATTGGAAACAACGAATATATATTAACCATTATATTACTTTCTGCGGCTATTTCAACATTAGTCCAGAGAATCAATGCTAAAAACTTAATTACTGGCATATCTTCTAAGACTGTTTTTTGATAGGGTGAGTGGAATGACTCTTGATTAAACGTACAAGCATTGCAAACAGGCGCTTGACAAGAAAAGCACACCATTTCTGATGTGCTTTTCTATAAATTTCATATTTAATCTTGCAAACCTTGTCAGCAGCTGTCTATAAGCCTGATTTTTCAGTGTTTCTTCAGCAATCCTTATAATTATCTGCATTTTACAGGATTTCAAAAAAATACTGGCAATAATGCTCAGTATCCTTCAAAGCTATAGCTGGCTTTGTCCATATGTCTGGGGGATACCCGGACTGCTATAACGTGACGTTAGGAAGCAGTCCGGGCTGCGTCATTTCTGACTGGTATGAATATAACACAGATCGACTCGAATTTCAATGAAAGTCAGGTAAATGTAATGAAGCGTAATTTTTCTTACAAAATGCTGAATGAACAAAAAAATTTATAAATAGTAATGCAGAAATTCTTTCGAAATTTTAGATTCAAAAGCTCTTAAAGGCTGCCATTGGTACGGACCTGGCTGTCTGTTGTGGAACGGAATCTGTTCTCCGGGAATATGCTAATAAAAAAAGGAGAATACGGTGATGTGAATCAGGCAAGGATAGAGATTAATTGTGAGAAAGTATATTCCATGGGGATTACAGGCCGGGGTGTGGGGGTCGCGGTCCTTGACACTGGTATTTATCTTCATGAGGATTTTAAGGATAGAGTCGCAGGGTTTGCAGACTTTGTAAACCACAGACAGGTTCCCTATGATGACAATGGACACGGAACCCATATAGCAGCTATAATAGGGGGTAGCGGCCGTTCGTCGGAGGGGCTCTATCGGGGCGTGGCCCCTGGGTGCAGCCTGATCTCCGTAAAGGTGCTGGATAACAAAGGTAATGGATATGCCTCAGATGTGCTGTCGGGCTTAAAATGGATTCGTGAGCATAGGAAGGAGTACGGTATTCGAATTGTGAATATTTCTGTAGGCTCCCTGTCACGGAGAGACATGACGGAAAATTCTATTTTGGTAAGGGGGGTAAATGCAGCCTGGGATGACGGGCTGGTTGTGGTGGTAGCAGCCGGCAACCATGGACCAGGCCGCATGACCATCACGACTCCCGGTATCAGCCGTAAGGTAATTACAGTGGGCTGTTCAGATGACCACAAGGAAGTGGAGGTCATGGGAAGCCGCATGGTGGACTATTCTGGAAGAGGTCCTACAGTGGCCTGTATATGTAAACCGGATATTGTAGCCCCCGGCTCAGGAATCATAAGCTGCTGTAATGAGCCTGGAAAGTACTTTTCAAAATCAGGCACCAGCATGTCGACGCCCCTGGTATCTGGGGCGATTGCTCTTTTATTAGAAAAATATCCGAAGATGAGCAATAAAGATGTAAAGCTGCACATTCGGGAGAGGGCGGTAAATCTTGGCCTTCCTCATAACCAGCAGGGCTGGGGAAAGCTGGATGTGGGACGGCTTTTGGCTGAATGAAGCCTGAAATGTGGAGGATAGCTTGCCCGGCTGAGTTAAGAGCTAAGAAGCTAAGGTTCAGCCGGGCATGGGTTGTTATTTGTCAGGCTTCCCAGCGTCCGGAGGCTCCGCAGGGCAGTGCCAGTCCGGTACGAGCTACCAAAAGCCCTATCTCCTCAGCCTGTACCTGGCCGCCGAATTTAGGAAGGATTTCCACGCCTATCATATAAGAAAGAACAGCAGGAGCCAGACCGGTAGTGTAGGAATTAATAAGGAAGAAAAGAGGAGTATCCGACAGCAGCTGCGTACACAGCTTAACCAGCTGGTGGATGGAATCCTCAATTTTCCAGATTTCCCCTTTGGGGCCTCTTCCGTAGGATGGAGGGTCCATAATAATTGCGTCGTAGAGGTTTCCTCTGCGGATTTCTCGCTCCACAAACTTGACACAGTCCTCTACAATCCAGCGGATAGGGGCGTTACCCAGACCAGAGGACTGGGCGTTCTCCCTGGCCCAATTTACCATACCCTTGGATGCGTCAACATGGGTTACGCTGGCTCCTGCCTTGGCCGCGGCCAAAGTTGCTCCTCCCGTGTAGGCGAACAAATTCAGGAGCTTCACAGGCCTTCCTGCTTCCCGGATTTTTGTTCCAAACCAGTCCCAGTTGGCAGCCTGTTCTGGAAAAAGTCCAGTATGCTTAAAGCTGAAGGGCTTCAGATTAAATGTGAGGCCTTCATAGTCAATGGACCACTGCCGGGGCAGGTCAAAAAACTCCCATTCTCCGCCGCCTCTGCTGCTTCGGTGGTAGTGGCCGTGCATCTTTTTCCAGCCCTTGTGGGTTCTGGGCGTGTCCCATATAACCTGGGGATCAGGCCTGACTAAAAGATAGGCGCCCCAGCGCTCCAGTTTCTCTCCCTTGGAGCAGTCAATCACTTCATAATCCTTCCATTTGCTGGCAAGCCACATGATATATAAACCTCATTTCTGATCAAATTCATATTTTCCTATAATACAGAGTATAGTCTAACTTCCTCGTAACCGTCAAGTGCAGAAGGGATTTTTGAAAAAGGAAGCATTTCCCCAAATTGTAATTAAATTGAAAGATATATTTGGTTGCTAATTTAGATAAGCCTTGATACAATATATCACAGGATAACCATGCTCTGCAGAGAGAATGGTTGTGTGAGAGCAGATGGAAAGAGGAGCTGAGCATATGAAAAAACATGTAGCGGCAGTGTGGGCGTTGGCAGCGGCTTTGTCCTTAGGTACGGCTACGCTCTCTGCCATGGCGGCAGAAGGATGGGCTCAATCAGGCAGCAGCTGGGCGTACTACGATTCCAATGGCAATCGAGTATATAATGCCTGGAAGAAAGGAAATGACAACCAGTGGCGTTACCTGGATGGAGACGGAGTGATGGCTGTTAACGCATGGGTTGATTCTGATTATTATGTGGACAGCAATGGCATTATGCTCACAGAGAAATGGCTGAAGCTGCCTGGCAATGCGGCAGATGAATATGAATGGTATTATTTTGGAAGCAGCGGCAAGGTCATAACGGATGCCTGGAAGAAGATAGATAACAAATGGTATCATTTTGATGATGACGGCCGTATGGAGACAGGCTGGATTCTGGACAATATGTACTATACCGGCTCAGACGGCGTCATGAGAACCGGGTGGCAAAAGCTGGAGCTTCCTGACGAGGATGAGAGAGGCAGCAGCTATGTGACGCCGGGCATTGACAGCTATACTGATAATGATGGGAAATACTGGTTCTATTTTGCTTCCAATGGCAAGAAGTATTCGCCTGAGAACTCCGATACAGAATACAGCGCCAGAAAAATTGACGGTGTATATTACTGCTTCGATGAAAATGGGGCAATGCAGACCGGATGGAAGAATGTCCACTCCAACAGCAGTGACTCGATTCAGGATTTTATGTATTTTGGGGCTGATGGAAAAGCCAAAATCGGCTGGTATTCCATAGAGCCGCCTGAGGAGCTCAACGGTTATGAAGAGGCTGTAGAGTGGTTTTACTTTACTAACAGCGGCAAGCCCAGGGCGTCTGATTCAGAGCAGCTTAGAGCCAGCGATATTGTGAAACTGAACGGCAAGTCCTATCTGTTCAATCATCTTGGCAATCCGGTGTATGGTTTAAAGAAGGTGTACACAGGTTCCGGAGAGAAGGATTGGACGACCTACTATTTTGGCAGCAGAGAGAAGAGCTGTGTGCAGAAGGGCAAGATGAAAATCACGGAGGATGATGGCAACAAGTCAGATTTCTATTTTCAGGATAATGGCCGGGGATATAACGGGGTAAAGGATAGCTATCTGTATTATAAAGGAAAACTTCAGAAGGCTACAGACGGACAGAAATACGTATGCTACCGGGTAGACGGCAGCAACTATGTAGTGAATTCCTCCGGCAAGGTAATGAAGGGGAAAACAGTTAAAAACAGCGACGGAGTTGCGCTAACTACCAATAGCAGCGGCATACTGACAAAAGCAGACGGCAGTTCGGACATTGGGTCCTATATTACGGAACCGGTTGAGCCCTACTTTACGGAGTGATTATAGAAGGGATTATTGGGAGAGACTTTCAAAAATGAAAGGTCTCTCTTTTTTTGCTCATCCATCACCTTTAAAAAGATAATATAAAAAATTAAAAAAGACTTGAATATTTTAGGAATCTATGCTATTATAACGAAGCTGTGGCATGATAGCATTGAAGCGTGAGGTTGCTGACCTCAATTTGAGGCAGGTTTTCCGTGGAGCGAATGTCAAGTTAGAAAACTGGCGACAAGTCACTGTACCAAATTAAAGATACTGCAGGATTAAGGGCAGAGTCAGTGTGGTGTTCATTAGGACACACACGGGAACGTGTACAGTCACCGCTTGTCGTACTTGGTTTGAAAGTGCGAAAAGGAGGCGACTTTTTTTATGGCAAGTCAAGTAATGAGAATCACATTAAAAGCTTATGATCATCAGTTAGTAGATCAGTCAGCCGGTAAGATCATTGAGACTGTAAAAAAGACAGGATCACAGGTGAGCGGACCGGTGCCGTTGCCAACCAAAAAAGAGGTTGTAACGATTCTGCGTGCTGTGCATAAGTATAAGGATTCCAGAGAGCAGTTTGAGCAGAGGACTCACAAGAGGCTCATCGATATTACTGCTCCAAGTCAGAAGACAGTTGACGCGCTGTCTAGACTGGAAATGCCGGCTGGTGTATACATTGACATCAAGATGAAAACGAAATAACAGACGGCAGAAAGGCTGCGCAAAGGCAGCGTGGCAGAATTTGCGTTTCCTACCTGAACAGGAAGGAGATGCAGTTAAGAAAATGTTTATATCCTGAAGGGTTTAGATATAGAAGCAACACTACATTTCCTGTGAGGAATCAACATGCCGCCAGGCGGTTTATAGTGTTCCACGTATATTTGGCTGTTCTAGGATGAATGTGAAAGCATTCCGCTGTAGATCATGAAACAGGAGGTAAGACAATGAAGAAAGCGATTTTAGCAACAAAAGTCGGAATGACCCAGATCTTCAATGAGACTGGCGCGTTAGTTCCGGTAACCGTGCTTCAGGCAGGCCCATGTGTGGTCACTCAGGTTAAGACTGCGGAGAACGATGGCTACAAAGCAGTGCAGGTTGGTTTCGTTGACAAGAGAGAGAAGCTGGTCAATAAGCCGCAGAAAGGCCATTTTGATAAGGCCGGAGTTTCCTACAAGAGATATGTAAGAGAGCTTAAGCTGGAGAATGCTGAAGAGTATTCCGTAAAGGATGAGATTAAGGCAGATATCTTCGCGGCAGGCGATAAGATTGATGCAACTGCTATTTCCAAGGGTAAAGGCTTTCAGGGCGCTATCAAGAGATATGGACAGCACAGAGGGCCTATGGCACATGGTTCCAAGTTCCATCGCCATCAGGGTTCCAATGGTTCCGCTACTACGCCAGGGCGCGTGTTCAAGGGGAAGGGTATGCCTGGACACATGGGCTGCAGGCGGATTACCATTCAGAATCTGGAGGTTGTCAAGGTGGATGCCGAGAATAACCTGATTCTGGTTAAGGGCGCCGTCCCAGGTCCTAAGAAGAGCCTGGTAACGATCAAGGAAACCGTTAAGGTTGAAAGGTAAGCTTTTATAGGAAAGGAGGAACACACAGATGGCAAACGTATCTGTTTACAATATGGAAGGTAAGGAAGTTGGCACATTAGAGCTGAACGATGCGGTGTTCGGTGTTGAAATAAACGAACATCTGGTACATCTTGCAGTCGTTGCGCAGCTTGCTAATAAGCGTCAGGGAACACAGAAGGCAAAGACGCGTTCTGAGGTTTCCGGAGGCGGAAGAAAGCCCTGGAGACAGAAGGGAACCGGTCATGCAAGACAGGGCTCAACCCGATCACCCCAGTGGAAGGGCGGCGGTGTAGTGTTTGCTCCAACGCCGAGAGATTATACGATCAGGCTGAACAAGAAGGAGAAGAGAGCTGCTCTTAAGTCTGCTCTGACCAGCCGTGTTCAGGAGCATAAGTTCATCGTAGTAGATGAGCTGAAGTTTGACGAGATTAAGACTAAGAAGTTCCGGGGAGTTATGGACAACTTAAAGGTATCCAAGGCCCTGGTCGTTCTGGCTGATAATGATCAGAATACCGTATTGTCGGCAAGAAACCTGGCGGATGTTAAGACGGCTCAGGCATCTACCATCAATGTATACGATATTCTGAAGTACAACACAGTAGTGGCTACCAAGGCTGCTGTTGCATCCATTGAGGAGGTGTACGCATAATGGCAGATATCAAGTACTATGACGTCATTTTAAAACCGGTTATTACTGAGAAGAGTATGAATGCCATGGCGGATAAGAAGTATACATTCATGGTTCATGTAGACGCTAACAAGTCTATGATCAAAGAAGCTGTTGAGAAAATGTTTCCAGGCACCAAGGTGCTTTCGGTGAACACCATGAACAGCATTGGCAAGGTTAAGAGAAGAGGAACAACCTTAGGAAGAACCGCGGCTACCAAGAAAGCGATTGTGAAGCTGACCGAGGACAGCAAGGAGATAGAACTTTTCCAGGGGCTGTAAGCACTTAAAGAGGTCTTTCTGGTTTTGAGCGAACAACCTGCCCGGCTACCGTAAAGGGCGGAGAACTTATACGGCAGTTTAAAAAATGCCGTGAAAAGAAAAGAAAAGGAGTAAAATGTCATGGGAATTAAGAAGTATAATGCTTATACACCTTCCAGAAGACATATGACCGGTTCTGATTTCAAGGAAATCACCAAAAAGACTCCGGAGAAGGCGCTGTTAGTCTCTCTGGGCAAGAATGCTGGTCGTAACAATCAGGGTAAAATCACCGTTCGTCACAGAGGCGGCGGCAACAGAAGGAAATACAGACTGATTGATTTTAAAAGAAACTCAAAGGATGGCATTCCGGCAACAGTTGTCGGAATTGAGTATGATCCGAACAGAAGCGCCAATATCGCCTTAATCTGCTATGCAGATGGTGAAAAGGCATATATCCTGGCTCCTCAGGGCTTAACCGACGGAATGAAGGTTATGAGCGGCGATACAGCAGAGGCTAAGGTAGGAAACTGCATGCCCCTGTACCACATCCCTGTAGGTACCCAGGTGCACAACATCGAGTTATATCCTGGCAAGGGCGGCCAGTTGGTTCGGTCTGCCGGTAATTCAGCGCAGCTGATGGCTAAAGAGGGCAAGTATGCCACCCTCCGTCTGCCGTCGGGTGAAATGAGAATGGTTCCAATTATATGCCGGGCAACGGTTGGCGTTGTGGGCAATGGAGAACACTCCCTGATCAACATTGGTAAAGCTGGCAGAAAGCGTCATATGGGTATCAGACCTACTGTCCGCGGTTCTGTAATGAATCCTAACGACCATCCTCATGGTGGCGGCGAGGGCAAGTGTGGTATCGGACGTCCGGGTCCATGCACCCCATGGGGCAAGCCTGCTCTGGGTCTGAAGACCAGGAAGAAAAACAAGCAGTCAAACAAGTTGATCGTAAGAAGACGTGATGGAAAAACCATCAAATAATTAAGGAGGTTAAGAACACATGGCTCGTTCACTGAAAAAAGGACCATTTGCAGATGCGCATCTGTTAAAGAAAGTTGATGCTATGAATGCAGCAGGACAGAAGCAGGTAATCAAGACCTGGTCCCGCCGTTCAACAATCTTCCCGCAGATGGTTGGTCATACAATCGCAGTTCATGACGGCAGAAAGCACGTTCCGGTATATGTAACCGAGGATATGGTAGGACATAAACTGGGCGAATTCGTAGCAACCAGAACCTACAGAGGTCATGGTAAAGACGAAAAGAAATCCGGCGTGAGAAGGTAAGTAAGGTAGATTGAAAGGAGGTTTTACCGATGGCAAAAGGACATAGATCCCAAATTAAGAGAGAGAGAAATGCCCAGAAGGACACCAGACCAAGCGCAACCTTGTCTTACGCTAGGGTATCTGTCCAGAAGGCTTGTTTCGTATTGGATGCCATTAGAGGCAAAGATGTGCAGACTGCACTTGGTATTGTAACTTACAGTCCCAGATATGCTTCCAGCTTAGTTAAGAAGCTGCTGGAATCAGCAGTGGCCAACGCTGAGAACAATAACGGTATGGATTCGGCAAAGCTATATGTAGAGGAGTGTTACGCTAATCAGGGCCCTACAATGAAGAGAGTGAGACCGAGAGCTCAGGGACGCGCTTACAGGATCGAAAAGAGAATGAGCCACATCACTGTTGTTCTGAATGAGAGATAGGAGGCAAATATGGGACAGAAAGTTAATCCACACGGCTTAAGAGTGGGTGTTATTAAAGACTGGGATTCCAAGTGGTACGCAGAAGCTGATTTTGCTGACTGCCTGGTTGAAGATTACAATATCAGAAAGTTCCTGAAAAAGAGATTGTTCAGTGCCGGTATTTCCAAAATCGAAATCGAGCGCGCGTCTGACAGAGTGAAGGTGATTATCTACACGGCAAAGCCAGGCGTTGTAATCGGTAAGGGCGGCGCTGAAATTGAGAAGCTGAAGAAAGAGGTTCAGAAGCTGACCTCCAAGAAGCTGTTTGTGGATATTAAAGAAATCAAGAGGCCAGACAGAGATGCTCAGCTTGTGGCTGAGTCTATCGCCCAGCAGCTGGAGAACCGTATTTCTTTCCGCCGTGCGATGAAGTCTACTATGGGACGAAGCATGAAAGCTGGCGTTAAGGGCATCAAAACGGCTGTGGCCGGGCGTTTGGGCGGCGCTGATATGGCACGTACCGAATTCTACAGCGAGGGGACAATCCCGCTTCAGACATTAAGAGCAGATATTGACTATGGCTTCGCTGAGGCAGATACAACCTACGGCAAAATTGGCGTTAAGGTTTGGATCTACAAGGGCGAGGTACTTCCTACTAAGGGAAACAAGGAAGGGAGCGATAAATAATGTTAATGCCTAAGAGAGTTAAGCGTCGTAAACAGTTTCGTGGCTCTATGGCCGGAAAAGCGTTAAGGGGCAATAAGATTACCAACGGTGAATTTGGTTTAGTTGCTGCTGAACCATGCTGGATTAAATCAAACCAGATTGAGGCAGCCCGTGTTGCCATGACCCGTTATATCAAGCGTGGCGGTAAAGTCTGGATTAAGATCTTTCCCGATAAACCTGTAACAGCAAAGCCGGCAGAAACCCGTATGGGTTCCGGTAAGGGCGCTCTGGAGTACTGGGTAGCGGTTGTAAAGCCAGGCCGTGTTATGTTTGAGATCGCTGGCGTACCAGAGGAAACAGCGAGAGAGGCGCTTCGTCTTGCTATGCACAAGCTGCCATGCAAGTGTAAGATTGTTTCCAAAGCAGATTTAGAAGGCGGTGATAACAGTGAAAACTAGTAAATTTGTAGAAGAATTAAAGGCTAAGTCAGCAAACGAGCTGAATGAAGAGTTAGTAGCTGCGAAGAAGGAACTGTTCAATTTAAGATTCCAGAATGCAACCAACCAGTTAGATAACACCTCTAGAATTAAGGACGTTCGCAAGAATATTGCCAGAATTCAGACTGTTATCGCTGAAAAGGCGAATGCATAACTGTGAGCGCTTAGTGAGGTAGTTTCGAGCCTAGCGCGAACGCCGTTCATGATGCATGAAACGCTTGATGATACGTTTCGAGTCTGGTGTGCAAGCAGATACTCCGAAGGAAGAAAGGAGATAGCTTCCACGAATATGCAGGAGTGAACATACCCGCTAATACAGAGTGGAAAGGAGATTTAAACTACCGTGGAAAGAAATTTAAGAAAGACCCGTACCGGTAAAGTGGTTAGCGATAAAATGGATAAGACGATCGTAGTTGCTATCGAAGACCATGTAAAACATCCTGTAATCGGTAAAATTGTTAAAAAGACCGTTAAGTTAAAAGCTCATGATGAGAAAAACGAATGCGGTATCGGCGATATAGTGAAAGTAATGGAAACAAGACCGTTGTCCAAGGATAAGAGATGGAGACTTGTTGAAGTGATTGAGAAGGCAAGATAATTAGACCAGGAAGGAGTAACAGGTATGGTTCAGCAGGAAACAAGACTTAAGGTTGCCGATAATACTGGTGCAAAAGAGCTTCTCTGCATCCGTGTGTTAGGCGGTTCAACCAGAAGATATGCAAATATCGGTGATATCATCGTTGCTTCCGTTAAAGATGCAACACCAGGCGGTGTTGTAAAGAAGGGCGATGTTGTAAAGGCTGTAGTCGTTCGTACTGTTAAGGGCGCACGCCGTAAGGATGGTTCTTACATCAAATTTGACGAGAACGCAGCAGTAGTGATCAAGGACGACAAGACTCCAAGAGGAACACGTATCTTTGGGCCTGTAGCGAGAGAATTAAGAGACAAACAGTTTATGAAGATTGTCTCCTTAGCTCCGGAAGTACTGTAAGGAGGTATAACTGTGCAAAAAATCAAAAAGGACGACCTAGTAGTCGTAATCGCAGGTAAGGATAAAGATAAGCAGGGTAAGGTTATATCTGTTAATGCAAAGAAGAATAAGGTTCTGGTTCAGGGCTGCAACATGATTACCAAGCATACAAAGCAGGCTCCTGGCAATCCACAGGGCGGAATCGTTAATCAGGAGGCTCCCATTGATATCTCCAATGTAATGCTGGTCGTTGACGGCAAGGCAACCAGAGTCGGCTTTGAGGTGAAAGACGGCAAGAAGGTTCGCGTGGCTAAGAAAACCGGCAAAGTGATTGACTAATTTCAGGAGAGGAGGAAAAAACATTGGCTAGATTAAAAGAACAATATCAGAACGAGATAGTTGACGCTCTGATGAAAAAATTCGGATATAAAAATGTTATGCAGGTGCCGAAGCTGGATAAGATTGTTATTAACATGGGCGTAGGCGAAGCAAAGGAAAATGCCAAGGTCCTGGACTCTGCTGTGAGAGATTTGGAAATCATCTCCGGCCAGAAGGCTGTAACCACAAAGGCTAAGAAGTCTGTTGCAAACTTCAAGCTTCGTGAGGGCATGGCTATCGGCTGTAAGGTAACTCTGCGGGGAGAGAGAATGTATGAATTCTTAGACCGCCTGATTAACCTGGCTCTTCCACGTGTACGTGACTTTAGAGGTGTTAATCCTAACGCTTTTGACGGCAGAGGAAACTATGCTCTCGGTATCAAAGAGCAGTTAATCTTTCCTGAGGTTGAGTACGATAAAATTGATAAGGTAAGAGGTATGGACATCATCTTCGTTACCACTGCTAAGACTGACGAAGAAGCTCGTGAACTTTTGACACTATTCAATATGCCGTTTGCAAAATAGTTAGGAGGAAACTTTCATGGCTAAGACTTCAATGAAGATTAAACAGCAGCGTCCTGCTAAGTTCTCCACCAGAGAGTACAACCGCTGCAGAATCTGTGGCCGTCCACATGCTTATTTAAGAAAATATGGCATTTGCCGTATCTGTTTCCGTGAGTTAGCATACAAGGGCCAGATTCCCGGCGTTAAAAAAGCTAGCTGGTAGGCATTGAGCACTGAATGAGGTCTCTCACGTGTTTACTGCGAAAGCTGATATTCCGAATGCAGAGAGGAATATCATCCCCATGAAGCTAGGGTATCATTCCTATTAAGCAGGGGAGGGCAGAACGGTGTGGGAATCTAAAAGGTGCGACATTCCTGAAAGGATAAATTTAGAAAAGGAGGCAATATAAAATGACAATGAGCGATCCCATTGCAGATATGCTTACAAGAATCCGTAACGCAAATACTGCAAAGCATGATACAGTAGACGTACCTTCATCCAAGATGAAATTAGCTATTGCTGATATTCTGGTAAAAGAGGGCTATGTTGCAAAGTACGACATGGTAGAGGACGGCGGTTTTCAGACCATCAGAATTACTCTAAAGTACGGTAAAGACAAGAATGAAAAAATTATCTCCGGTATTAAGAGAATCTCCAAGCCAGGTCTGCGTGTGTACGCAAACAAGGAGGAGCTTCCCAAGGTACTGGGCGGACTTGGTACCGCAATTATCTCCACGAACCACGGCGTAGTTACCGATAAGGAGGCGCGCCAGTTAGGTGTAGGCGGAGAGGTATTGGCATTTGTTTGGTAAGCTGTGAGCGTTTAGCGAGGTATCTTACGAACTTAGTGCGAACGCCCGTTCCGAGACTTAACGAGGTGTTTTATGAGTTTAGTTGAACGGTCGTTAAGCGTCAGCAGATGCCTTAAATAAGTGAAGCGCTTTCGCATCCAAGCGGCCAAAAGGCGGTCGCCAAGCGCTAAATGCAACTGAAAACAGAAGGAACCCAAGCGTTCCTTCCGAGAATTTAAGTAGGAGGTAAATGGCATGTCACGTATTGGCAGAATGCCAGTTGCGGTTCCGGCAGGCGTAACTGTTACAATCGCAGAAGGAAATAAAGTGACCGTAAAAGGTCCTAAGGGAACATTGGAGAGAGAGCTCCCGGCAGAGATGTTGATCGAGCAAAAGGACGGACAGATTATCGTAAGCAGACCAAATGATTTAAAGAGAATGAAATCTTTACACGGTCTGACAAGAACCCTGGTTAATAACATGATACATGGTGTAACCGAGGGCTATGAAAAGGTTTTGGAGGTAAATGGAGTTGGTTACAGAGCCTCCAAGCAGGGTAAGAAACTTACTCTGAATCTAGGTTATTCCCATCCGGTTGAGATGGAGGACCCGGAAGGCATCGAGACTGTATTAGATGGGCAGAACAAGATCACTGTTAAAGGTATCAATAAAGAAAAAGTTGGCCAATACGCTGCTGAAATCAGAGACAAGAGAAGACCTGAACCATACAAGGGTAAGGGTATCAAGTATGCTGACGAGGTTATCAGACGTAAAGTTGGTAAGACTGGTAAGAAATAATTAAGGAGAGTGTAAAAATGGTTAACAAACAGTCAAGAAGCGAAATTCGCGTAAAGAAACACAACAGAATGCGTAACCGTTTTGCTGGCACAGCAGAAAGACCGCGTCTGGCAGTGTTTAGAAGTAATAATCATATGTATGCTCAAATTATCGACGATACGGTTGGCAACACCTTGGTTGCTGCATCTACAGTTGAGAAAGAGGTTAAGGCTGAACTGGAGAAAACCAGCGATAAGGCAGCTGCAGCATATATAGGTACAGTAATTGCAAAGAGAGCCCTTGAAAAAGGTATCAAGGAAGTTGTATTCGACAGAGGCGGCTTTATATATCAGGGCAAAGTTCAGGCATTAGCAGACGCAGCTCGCGAAGCTGGTCTGGATTTTTAGGAGAGGAGAACGAAACATGAAGCGTACAATTATTGATGCCAGTCAGATGGAGCTGAACGATAAGGTAGTGGCTATCAAGAGAGTCTCCAAGACTGTTAAAGGTGGACGTACCATGAGATTTTCCGCTCTGGTGGTAGTTGGCGATGGCAACGGTCACGTTGGCGCAGGCTTAGGCAAGGCCGGCGAGGTTCCGGAGGCTATCCGCAAAGGTAAAGAAGCCGCAATTAAAAATATGGTAGCAATACCCGTAGATGAGAATAAGAGCATCCCACATGATTTTATCGGTAAATTTGGCAGTGCGTCTGTTCTGTTAAAGAGAGCTCCGGAGGGTACTGGCGTTATTGCAGGCGGACCTGCACGTTCCGTATTGGAGATGGCGGGAATCAAGAACATCCGTACAAAGTCTTTAGGCTCCAACAACAAAACTAACGTAGTTCTGGCAACCCTTGCCGGCTTAACCTCACTGAAGACCCCTGAGGAATTCGCAAGACTGCGCGGCAAATCTGTAGAAGAAATTGTGGGCTAATAGGAGGAAACAGACATGGCAGAGAAATTAAAGATCACATTAGTCAAGTCCCCTATCGGTGCTATTCCAAAGCAGAAGGCAACTGTTAAGGCTCTGGGACTTACCAAGATGCACAAGACGGTGGAGATGCCAGACAATGGCGCTGTCAGAGGCATGATTATGAGTGTAAGACATTTAGTAAAAGTTGAAGAAATCTAATCAGATAAAGTTAGGAGGTGCAGCCATGGAATTGTCAAATTTAAAGCCTGCTGCAGGTTCAAAGCATAGCGATAATTTTAGAAGAGGCCGTGGTCATGGTTCAGGAAACGGAAAGACTGCCGGTAAGGGCCATAAGGGGCAGAAGGCTCGTTCAGGAGCTACAAGACCTGGCTTCGAGGGTGGACAGATGCCTTTATACAGGCGTATTCCAAAGCGTGGTTTCACGAATATTAATTCTAAGACCATTATTGGTATTAATGTTAGCGTACTGGAGCGATTCGAGCAGGATACAGTGATAACGGTGGAAACGCTCATGGAAGCCGGCATCATTAAGAACCCAAGAGATGGCGTCAAGATTCTTGGAAATGGAGAATTAACCAAAAAGCTCACCGTTAAGGTTGATGCATTCAGCGAAGGTGCAAAATCTAAAATCGAGGCTTTAGGTGGAACCTGCGAGGTGATCTAATGTTTAAAACGATCAGAAATGCATTTAAGGTAAAAGAGCTTAGAACGAAGATTCTTTACACTTTTATGATGCTGGTAGTCATCCGCTTCGGATGCCAGCTTCCGATTCCGGGAATTAAGACTACATTCTTTGCGAATTGGTTTGCAAAGCAGACGACGGATGTGTTTGGCTTTTTTAATGCTATGACAGGTGGTTCATTTTCATCTATGTCCATCTTCGCATTAAGTATTACGCCATACATTACATCATCCATTATCATTCAGCTGTTAACCATCGCCATACCAAAGCTGGAAGAACTCCAGAAGGATGGTGAGGACGGAAGAAAAAAGATTCAGGAATACACCCGATATACCACCGTTGCCCTGGCACTGATTGAATCAAGTGCCATGGCCATCGGTTTTGGACGTCAGGGACTTCTCCTTGACTACAATGCATGGAACATCATCGTTGCTGTGATTACCATGACAACAGGCAGTGCACTGCTGATGTGGATTGGCGAGCAGATTACAGAAAAGGGCGTAGGAAACGGTATTTCGATTGTGCTGTTATTCAATATTTTATCCAGTGTTCCCAGCGATATGAGAACTCTGTACTACCACTTTGTATTTGGACAGACCATATTTACAGCAGCTATCAGAATTCTGATAATAGCTGTGGTTATCTTGGCTATGGTAGTGTTCGTTATCGTATTAAACGATGCGGAGAGAAGAATCCCTGTGCAGTATTCGAAAAAGATGGTTGGCCGTAAAATGGTTGGAGGACAGGCTTCCAACATCCCGTTAAAGATTAATACCGCAGGTGTTATGCCGGTTATTTTTGCTTCTTCCATTATGTCATTTCCGGTCGTGATCGCACAGTTTGTGCCGGCAATGCAGACCGGATGGGCGGCGGAATTTGTAAAGGTACTGAACTCAGGCTCATGGTGTAAGCCTGACCAGCCGGTATATTCCATCGGTTTGGTAATCTACATTGCATTGCTGATTATGTTTGCTTACTTCTATACGTCCATCACCTTTAACCCCTTGGAGGTAGCAAATAACATGAAAAAGCAGGGAGGCTTTATTCCGGGTATCCGTCCAGGTAAGCCGACCAGCGATTATTTAAAAAAGATTTTGGATTATATTGTTCTCATTGGAGTGTTAGGGCTGATTGTGATTGCGATTGTTCCGATTATTGTGTCCGGAGTATTTAATGTAAGCCGTATTTCATTTTCCGGAACTTCCCTAATCATTATCGTAGGCGTAGTGCTGGAGACAATTAAAGCAGTGGAATCTCAGATGCTTGTGCGTTATTATAAGGGATTTTTGAACGATTAATAACTGCCCGCGGACAGCTGCCGGGTTCTGGCTGGGCTATGGCTTCTTGCCCCTGTGGGAATCAATCAATCTGCCTTTGTGGTATTCCACAAGGGCGGATTGATTGCGTTATAAGAAACATTGAGCCACTGCACTAAGCTCGTAAAGAGCTAAGTGCCAGCGGCATGTACCGCACGTAAACGCTTAAGGGACAGGCGTTAAGTGCTCATAACGAGGAGGGTTTGTCTTATGAAGATTATTATGTTAGGCGCTCCGGGTGCGGGAAAAGGCACCCAGGCAAAGAAAATTGCAGCGAAGTATCAGATTCCCCATATCTCCACAGGCGATATCTTCCGTGCCAATATTAAGAACGGAACGGAGCTTGGTATGAAGGCCAAAGCATTTATGGATGCAGGTGGGCTGGTGCCGGACGAGATTACCATTGGCATGCTGCTGGATCGGATTCAAGAAGCAGACTGCGCAAAGGGATGTGTACTAGATGGATTTCCAAGAACCATCCCTCAGGCAGAAAGCCTTACAAAGGCTTTGAAGGACATGGGCGAATCCATAGACTACGCAGTCAATGTGGATGTACCGGATGAAAGCATTATCCGCCGTATGTCCGGACGCCGTGCCTGCCTGGCCTGCGGCTCTACGTATCATATTGTATATAACGTACCTAAGACAGAGGGAGTATGTGATGTCTGCGGTCAGCAGCTGGTTCTCAGGGATGATGATAAGCCTGAAACTGTGAAGAAGCGTCTGGATGTATATCATGAACAAACCCAGCCTCTGATTGATTATTATAAGAAGACAGGCGTGTTGGCTGAAGTAGATGGAACTATGGATATGGAAGAGGTATTCCAGGCTATCGTCAGGATTTTAGGAGCGTAAAGAATGGTGACAATTAAATCAGAACGGGAAATTGAATTAATGCGTGAGGCCGGCAGGATTCTTGCCGAGGTTCACAGAGAGCTGGGCAAGATTGTAAAGCCAGGGATATCGACTAAAGAGATCGACCGAATCTGTGAGGAGATGATAAGGAGCCGCGGGTGTACCCCTTCCTTTTTGAATTATCAGGGATTTCCAGCGTCCGTTTGTATTTCGATTAATGATGAAGTAGTTCATGGGATTCCGAATAAGCACCGCTTTTTGGAAGAAGGAGATATTGTAAGCCTGGATACAGGCGTTATTTGGCACGGCTATCAGTCCGACGCGGCCAGAACCCATATGATTGGCGAAGTAAGCCCTCAGGCCAGGAAGTTAGTTGAGGTGACAGAGCAGAGCTTTTTTGAGGGAATAAAGTTTGCAAAAGCCGGCAATCATCTCAATGATATATCCAGAGCAATACAGAGCTATGCGGAGAGCTTTGGCTTTGGTGTGGTTCGTGATTTGGTAGGGCATGGAATCGGTACAGATATGCATGAAGCGCCGGAGATTCCTAACTTTGCGCAGAGACGCAAGGGCATTAAGCTGGCTGCGGGTATGACCCTTGCCATCGAACCGATGATTACTGCCGGGCGCTTTGATGTAGCCTGGACGGATGATGAATGGACCGTTGTTACGGAGGACGGGTCGCTGGCATCTCATTATGAGAACACCATCCTGATTACGGATGGCGAGCCTGAGATTTTATCGTTGTAGCAGAGGTGTGCCTATGGTAGAGGTTAAGGAGGCCGGTCTGGTAAAAAGCCTGGCAGGCCACGACAAAAATGAACTGTATATCATAATCAGTGTCCAGGGGGAATATGTTAGTTTGTCAGACGGAAGGAAGCATCCCCTTCATAAACCAAAACGCAAGAACAGGAAACACTTGCAGCTTATTGATAAGTACGACGAAGTCTTAAGGAGAAAGCTTATAGAAGGCGCGGCGGTGAATGACGAGGAGATTGTGTTCTTTATCCGCGCCCACAAGCAGTAGGAGGTAAAAGGAAATGTCCAAAGCAGATGTAATTGAGATTGAAGGAACTGTAGTTGAAAAGTTACCAAACGCCATGTTTCAGGTAGAACTGGAAAATGGTCATCAGGTGCTGGCTCATATCAGCGGAAAGCTTCGTATGAACTATATCCGCATTCTGCCAGGAGATAAAGTAACAATTGAACTGTCCCCATATGATTTGTCCAAAGGAAGAATTATTTGGAGGGATAAATAAGAAGCGTTATCTGAGGCAGCCAGAGGCAAAGCTTGGGTTTCAGAACACCAGTGGAATTGAAAAGGCCGCAGGAGAACTAGAACCCCCATATTGCCATTGGATCAATGCACTGGCTGACTTGCAGTCAGTAAACAGTTAGAAAACCGGCAAAAAAGTACTTGCAATCATGAAATTTATTTGATATAATATTTCGGAAACTTTGTTGGTCTATAGAAAGGAGAATTACTGTGAAGGTTCGATCATCCGTTAAACCGATCTGCGAAAAATGCAAGATTATCAAGAGAAAAGGCAGTATCAGAGTAATTTGCGAAAATCCAAAGCATAAACAGAGACAAGGTTAATTAAATTTAGGAGGTGTAATACACACATGGCTCGTATTTCAGGTGTTGACTTACCAAGAGAGAAGCGTGTTGAGATTGGTCTTACTTACATCTATGGAATTGGCAGAGCAAGTTCCAACCGTATCTTGGCAGAGGCTGGCGTGAATCCAGATACTCGTGTTAAGGACTTAACCGATGATGAGGTAAAGAAGCTGGCTACCATCATTGCTGACTCTCAGATTGTGGAAGGTGATCTTCGCAGGGAGATTGCTATGAACATTAAGAGACTTCAGGAGATTGGATGCTACAGAGGAATCCGTCACAGAAAGAGCCTGCCGGTTCGTGGTCAGAAGACAAAGACTAACGCCAGAACCTGCAAGGGCCCGAGAAAAACAGTAGCAAATAAGAAAAAGTAAGTCTGGCATTGCGTACTTAGTAGGGGTTCTTACGAACTGAGTACGGAGGATGTTCTTTAATCATTGGGAGAAGAACTTCAATATTATGCAACATGGCAACAGAATTCGATTTGTATGTTTTAAAAACAGGAAGAGCGAATTCAAGAAAATGAGAAAGTAGGTTAGTTTAAAATGGCTAAAAAAGTGTCCACGACTAAAAAAGTTACAAAAAAGCGTGTGAAGAAAAACGTTGAACGCGGACAGGCACATATCCAGTCATCTTTTAATAACACAATAGTTACGTTAACGGATGCACAGGGTAATGCTTTATCTTGGGCAAGTGCCGGTGGTCTGGGATTTAGAGGTTCAAGGAAATCTACTCCTTATGCAGCTCAGATGGCAGCAGAAACTGCTACGAAGGCAGCTCTTGTACATGGCTTGAAGTCAGTTGATGTAATGGTCAAGGGTCCTGGCTCAGGACGTGAGGCAGCTATCCGCGCCCTTCAGGCATGTGGACTGGAAGTGACAAGCATTAAGGACGTAACACCAGTACCACATAACGGATGCCGTCCGCCAAAGCGTAGAAGAGTCTGATTCATCTTAATTAGGAGGTAAATAAAAAGTGGCAGTAGATAGAGTTCCTGTTCTTAAAAGATGCAGATCCCTTGGTCTGGATCCAATCTATTTAGGAATTGATAAAAAATCAAACAGAGAATCCAAAAGAGCAAATAAAAAGTTAAGCGAGTATGGCATGCAGCTGAGAGAAAAGCAGAAAGCCAAATTCATTTACGGCGTATTAGAGAAGCCTTTCCGCAACTACTATGCCAGGGCATCCAAGATGAATGGTATGGTAGGTACCAATCTGATGATTCTGTTGGAGTGCAGGCTGGACAACGTTCTGTTCCGTATGGGATTTGGACGCACACGTAAGGAAGCGCGTCAGATTGTTGACCACAAGCATGTTCTTGTGAATGGCAAGCAGGTTAATATCCCATCCTTCCAGGTTAAGGCTGGAGATGTGATTGAGATTAAGGAGAAGAACAAATCAGCTCAAAGATACAAAGATATTCTGGAGGTAACTGCAGGCCGTCTTACACCTGCATGGCTGGAGGTAGACCAGGAGAATCTGCGCGGCACCGTTAAGGAATTGCCGTCCAGAGATGAGATTGATGTTCCGGTAAACGAAATGCTTATCGTCGAGTTGTATTCCAAGTAATCTATGAGCTATTACAAATAATGCAGGCCTGCTCTATAAAGAGCAGGCGAACTGCGTCACTTGGCTTATATATCCCTCGAGATTTAATAGAAACCCAAAAAGGAGGGGCTATTAGTGTTCGATTTTGAAAAACCCAATATTGAAATCGCAGAGATTTCAGAAGACAAGAGATACGGCAAGTTTGTAGTTGAACCACTTGAGAGAGGTTACGGCACTACACTGGGCAATTCCTTAAGAAGAATTATGCTTTCTTCTTTACCCGGAGCCGCAGTGAGTCAGGTAAAAATCGATGGCGTTTTGCATGAGTTCAGTTCCATTCCTGGCGTCAAGGAAGATGTAACTGAAATTATTATGAACATCAAAAGCTTAGCGATCAAGAACAGCAGCGATACCGACGAGCCTAAGATAGCTTATATTGAGCACGAGGGTGAAGGTGTGATTACCGCTGCCGATATTCAGGCAGATGCCGATATTGAGATTATGAATCCTGATCAGGTCATCGCTACGTTAAGCGGCGGCTCTGACAGCAAGTTCTACATGGAGCTTACAATTACCAAAGGCCGCGGTTATATCAGTGCGGATAAGAATAAGAATGACGATCTGCCAATCGGTATTATTGCGGTTGATTCTATTTACACTCCGGTAGAGCGGGTAAACATGGCTGTCACCAACACCCGTGTGGGACAGCAGACAGATTTTGATAAACTGACACTTGAGATTTATACCAACGGTACCCTGGCTCCTGATGAGGCAGTCAGCCTGGCTGCCAAGGTGTTAAGCGAGCATTTAAATTTGTTTATCGACCTTTCCGAAAATGCCAGAACTGCGGAAATCATGGTGGAGAAGGAAGATAATGAAAAGGAAAAGGTGCTTGAGATGAACATAGACGAGCTGGAGCTGTCTGTTCGTTCTTATAATTGTCTGAAGCGGGCCGGTATCAATACGGTGGAGGAGTTGTGCAACCGGACTTCTGAGGATATGATGAAGGTTCGCAACCTTGGCCGTAAGTCCTTAGAGGAAGTGCTTGCAAAGCTAAAGGAATTAGGATTACAGTTGAATCCAAGTGATGAAGCTTAAGGGAGAAGCTGTTCCCTTTCAATCGCTTTCAGCCAATAAGTCCAAGGATGCATGGCTGAGAGAGCCAATAAATCAAGCGGATTAAAATGCCGGCGCCAGTAAGTCCGATGGAGCGTGGCTGAGGTGTTCCGCAATAATGGAGGAATAATAAATGGCAGGGTATAGAAAATTAGGAAGAACTTCCGATCAGAGAAAGGCTTTAATAAGAAGCCAGGTAACTGCGTTGTTATATCATGGCCGTATCAGAACCACTGAAGCCAGAGCGAAGGAAATCCGCAAGGTTGCAGAGAGCCTGATTGCTATGGCAGTTAAGGAAAAGGACAACTACGAGACTGTTAAGGTTACTGCTAAGGTTGCCCGCAAGGACAAGGATGGCAAAAGGGTTAAGGAAGTTGTTGACGGTAAGAAGGTTACCGTATATGATGAGGTTGAGAAGGAAATCAAGAAGGATATGCCTTCCAGACTTCACGCAAGAAGACAGATGTTAAAGGTTCTTTACGGTGTAACTGAGGTTCCGGCACAGGCTGCTGGTAGAAAAAGAAACACCAAGTCAGTTGATCTGGTTGCCAAGATGTTTGACGAGGTGGCTCCAAAGTATACCGGACGTAACGGCGGTTATACCAGGATTGTTAAGATCGGACAGCGTAAGGGTGACGCCGCAATGGAAGTTTTGCTTGAACTGGTATAATATAACAGAGAACCGTTTGTTAAAGCTGCAGATGCAAAAATTGCGTTTGCAGCTTTTTTAACCCATAGTTTACCCTGCTATAATTTTGTCAGAATATTGTTAAGTTATGGAATTATCGCAAGAATATCGTAAGTTGACGGACAACTGCCTTCTGGGCTATAATAAAAATAGGAAAGGAAAGGATTGAGGGAGAACCCTTTTTAAAGGAGGTTGAATGTTCATGAGAAGCGTGAAGCGAATACTATGTGTAGTGCTGGCAGCCGGAGCGCTGGTCACGTCGCTGCCCATACAATCGATAGCGGCGGACTACAAGTATATAACCAGTATTTCTCTGAAGGTAGACATTGACCTGGACAGCGGAGATGAGGTAAACAGGGGAGACAGCTTGGGGACGAATTCCAGTGACAGTGGAAATAGAGTCTATACAACCTCTAACAAGTACCGGGTGGTGGAGGCTGAATGGTCTAATGATAAGGAGCTATCGGTAGGAGATACGCCAAAGATTATTGTATGGCTGGAGCCGGATAATAGTGGCAGCACGGAATATCGGTTCCGAAGCAGCTACAGCTCCAATAATGTGAGTGTCAGTGGCGGTACCTTTGTGTCAGCTGGCAAAACCGGTGGAGATCTGAAAGTGACCCTGAAAGCGAACGGAATCAAGGGAACCTATGACGCGCCGGAGGAAGCGGAGTGGGGCAGCGGTAAGGGGAAGGCTACCTGGGAAAAGGGAAGCAGCAGCACCAATTACTTTGACGTATATCTTTACCGGGGAAATTCTGTGGTTAAGAAGCTGGAGGATTACAACGGCACCTCCTATAATTTCTATCCATATATGACGAAGGAAGGGGACTATTCCTTTAAGGTAAGAGCTGTTCCTCATACTGATGGGGAGAAACGCTACGGAAAAAAGAGCGAGTGGACGGAATCCGACAGCAGATACATTGATGAGGATGAAGTATCCGACGGAACAGGTCAGGACAACGGTGCCACAGCCAGCGGAGGCACTACGGATGTAGGATGGCGCAAAGATGGAGATTACTGGTATTTCCGTTATCCAGACGGCAATTATCAAAAGGCCGGTTGGCTTCGCTGGAATGACAAGTGGTATCTTTTTGATTCACAGGGAAGAATGCTTACAGGCTGGCAACAGACGGGTAATCAGTGGTATTATCTTGGTGACAGCGGAGATATGAAGACCGGCTGGGTTAAGAGCAACAATTTATGGTACTATCTGAATCCTAATAACGGCGGTCCGGAAGGTGCTATGGTTAAGAATAGCTGGCTTACCATCAATGGAAAGACTTACTTTATGAACGAAAGCGGAGCTATGGTTGAGGGCTGGTATAAGGTTGAGAATAATTTTTATTATTTCTATCCAGGGGATGGCTCCAAAGCAGTGAATACTGCGGTGGACGGATTTAAGCTGGATGCCAACGGGATTTGGGTTCATTAAAAAGAGTTAGCACAAGGAGCTGCAGGTGGACTGTAGCTCCGTTTTTATTTCCATCTATTGACTTCTACTGCAATATCAACTACAATGTAGAAACGTAGCGAACGAAGGGTTCGATTGTGAGGAAGACTATGGGAATTGTGAAAGCGGCCAGACTGGTATATGAGTATATCAGGAGGGATGAGGAAGAAACGATAGAGGAAGTGAATCGGGCCATAGATGGGCTGGATTTGGAAATAGAAAAAGGGGATTTTGTGGCTGTGCTGGGCCACAATGGTTCTGGGAAATCCACCCTTGCAAAGCATATCAACGGCCTTTTGTTGCCTACTGAGGGTACCGTATGGGTAGGAAATATGGATACCAGAGATGAGGAGCATATCTGGGATGTGAGAAAGACTGCTGGAATGGTATTCCAGAATCCAGATAACCAGATTATCGGCAATATTGTGGAAGAGGATGTTGGCTTTGGCCCTGAAAATATAGGGGTGCCTACAGAAGAGATATGGAAGCGGGTGGATGAGAGTCTAAAAGCAGTGGGTATGGATGCTTATCGGCTCCAGTCTCCCAATAAGCTGTCTGGAGGTCAGAAACAGAGGGTTGCCATTGCGGGTGTTATGGCTATGAGGCCGGAGTGCATTATTTTGGATGAGCCTACGGCTATGCTGGACCCTAACGGACGGAAGGAAGTAATAAAGACGATTCATGAGCTAAATCAGTCTGAAGGAATTACCGTACTGTTGATTACACATTACATGGAGGAGGCTGTGGAGGCTGATCGGATTGTGGTGATGGATGAGGGAAAAGTTGTGATGGACGGAAAGCCCAGAGAAATATTTTCCAGAGTGAAGGAATTAAAACACTATGGCCTGGACGTGCCCCAGGTTACGGAGCTGGCTTTTGAACTGAAAGAAGCCGGCATGCCTCTGCCTGAAGGAATAATAAGCAGGGAGGAGCTGGTGAAGGCGCTTTTGCCGTTGCTGAAGCAGGAGAAAACGGGGCAGTGAAGGAGATAGGGTATGTCAATTAAAGCAGTCGATTTGAATTGTATATATGGAGGCGGCACTGCCTTTGAACATCATGCGCTGTTTGATGTGAACCTGGAGATAGAGGACGGGGAATTTATCGGCTTAATCGGTCACACAGGTTCAGGAAAGTCCACCTTGATTCAGCATTTTAACGGGCTTATCAAGGCAAATGCAGGGGAGCTTTATTATAACGGAGAAAATATCTACAGCGATGGCTATGATATGAAGGAGCTAAGAGGCAAAGTGGGGCTGGTGTTCCAATATCCAGAGCATCAGCTGTTTGAGGTGGATGTTCTTTCTGATGTCTGCTTTGGTCCCAGAAATCAGGGATTGTCCAAGGAGGAGGCTGAGGAGAGAGCGAAAAAGGCTTTGGAATTGGTAGGGTTGAATTCTTCCTATTATAAGCAGTCCCCCTTTGAACTGTCAGGTGGACAGAAACGCCGGGTAGCCATCGCCGGTGTGCTGGCTATGGAGCCGGAGGTTCTTATCCTGGACGAGCCTACGGCAGGCTTGGATCCAAGAGGGAGAGATGAGATTCTGACCCAGATTGATCAGCTTCACAGGGAGAGGAATATGACCATCATCCTGGTGTCTCACAGCATGGAGGATGTGGCCAGATATGCGGATCGGCTTATAGTGATGGATCATGGTCAGAAGGTATTTGACGATACACCAAAGGAGGTATTCCGCCACTACAGGGAGCTGGAAAGCATTGGTCTGGCAGCGCCTCAGATTACCTATTTGGTTCATGATCTGAAGGCGGGCGGGGTCGATATAGACGATGAGGTTACTACAGTGGAGGAAGCCGGAAGGGCTATACTGGCATTGTGGAATAAGCTTGAGGGAAGGCAGCAGGGATAGGGATGTTTAGAGATATTACATTGGGACAATATTATCCGGTCGAATCAGCGGTTCACCAGCTGGATCCAAGAACCAAGCTTTTTGGAACCATGGTATTTATAGCGTCCCTTTTTATAGCAGATAATATTTGGGGCTATGCCATTGCTACTTTGGCTCTGGCGGCTGTAATTAAAATGACGAAGGTTCCCTTTCGTTTTATGGTCAGGGGACTAAAGGCTATCATGATACTTCTGATCATCAGCGTCAGCTTTAATCTGTTTCTTACAGATGGTCAGGTGATAGCCAGACTTTGGATATTTAAAATAACGGTAGAGGGCGTACGGCTGGCTGTATTCATGGGCGTCCGCCTGGTTTACCTGGTAGTAGGCTCCTCTGTTATGACCTTGACTACCACTCCCAACCAGCTGACAGATGGACTGGAAAAGGGACTGGGATTCCTGAACCGGTTTAAGGTGCCGGTTCATGAGGTAGCCATGATGATGTCTATTGCGCTTCGGTTCATTCCTATCCTGGTGGAGGAGACAGACAAGATTATGAAGGCTCAGACTGCCAGAGGAGCCGATTTTGAGACTGGAGGACTGATTCAGAAAGCAAAGGCTCTGGTGCCTCTGCTGGTGCCCTTATTCATATCTGCTTTCCGGAGGGCCACGGAGCTGGCCATGGCCATGGAGGCCCGGTGCTACCGGGGCGGAGAGGGAAGAACCAAGATGAAACCTCTGCAGTATCGTCAGGCAGATCATGATGCCTATATGGTTCTGACGCTGTATTTTGTGGTAATGATTGCAGCTAGAGTGTATTTGTAGCCAATAGCTTTTTAATCAAGAGCTGCAGCCATGCCCAGATGTGTATGAGACGGGAGAGTGGAATGAAACGTGTAAGAATTGTGGTGGCCTATGACGGCACTAATTATCATGGCTGGCAGCTACAGCCCAATGGAGTTACCATTGAATCCGTGTTAAATGAAAAGCTGACAGAGCTGCTTGGGGAGGCGATTTCGGTGATCGGAGCCAGCCGTACCGACTCGGGGGTACATTCTCAGGGGAATGTAGCTGTCTTTGATACGGAAAATAGGATGCCCGCAGACAAGATATGCCTGGCTTTAAACCAGCGCCTTCCTGAAGACATCCGCGTCCAGTCCTCAGAGGAGGTAGCACTCAGCTGGCATCCGAGAAGATGCGCATGTGTAAAAAAAACCTACGAATACAGAGTTTTGAACCGCAGAATTGAAATGCCTTCCTGCCGTCTGTATTCTCACTTCTGCCATTTTGCGCTGAATCTGGAGCGGATGCAGGCTGCAGCCAGGTGCCTGGAAGGGGAGCACGATTTTAAAAGCTTCTGCAATGTCCGTACCCAGGCTGAGGACACTGTCAGAACCATTTACAGTCTTAGCGTAACCAGGAACGAGGCAGATATGATTACGATCCGTGTTACGGGAAACGGATTTCTTTACAATATGGTAAGAATTTTAGCTGGAACGCTTTTGGCTGTGGGAATGGGCAGGCTTCAGCCGGAGGATATGGAGACGATTCTGGCAGCAAAAGACCGAAGTGCAGCTGGTCCGACTGCGCCCGCCAAGGGCTTGTTTCTTATAAATATAAAATATGGGGAATGAAGTTGCCTGATTCCATCCGCGTAGGGCTTTTCGTGGCAATACTGGAAGCTTATAACGAGAGGAGAGAGGGGTGCGGCTTGGGAAGGGTGTTTCCCTTCATCTTCAAAAAGAGCGATCTACATGGAAAAATTTTCTCATAAGAGGTTGACATATACCTATTCTTATTATATAATATTTAACTGTGACATTAGCAGAAGATGCTCATCCAAAGCCCCGGAGTGAGCATTTATAGATAAATACTTACCATATTTATCATGCAGAAAGCGGGCATCCGTTGGATGTCAGGTATATAACAGGATTGAGATTAACAGGAGGTTAACCAATGAAGAGTTTTATGGCTAGTCCAGCGACAATTGAAAGAAAATGGTATGTAGTTGATGCTACAGGATATACATTAGGACGCTTATCTTCCGAGATTGCAAAAGTTTTAAGAGGAAAGAATAAGCCGATTTTCACACCACACATGGATTGCGGTGATTATGTAATCGTAGTGAACGCAAATAAGGTAAAAGTGACCGGTAAGAAGTTAGACCAGAAAATCTACTACAATCACTCCGAATACGTAGGCGGTATGAGAGAGACAACTCTTCGTGAAATGATGGCTAAGAAGCCTGAGAGGGTAGTAGAGTTAGCTGTTAAGGGTATGCTTCCAAAGGGACCTCTGGGAAGAAGCATGTTAAATAAGCTTCATGTATATGCAGGTCCGGATCATGAGCAGGTAGCGCAGAAACCAGAAGCTTTATCATTTTAATGAGGATTGGAGGAAGAAAGTATCATGGCTAACGCAAAATTTTACGGAACAGGCAGAAGGAAAAAATCCATTGCTAGAGTATATTTGGTACCGGGAACCGGAAAAATAACCATCAACAAGAGGGATATTGATGAATATCTTGGCCTTGAAACCTTGAAGCTAATCGTTCGTCAGCCTTTAGTGGCAACTGAAACAACCGACAAGTTTGACGTACAGGTTAACGTACGTGGCGGCGGCACAACCGGACAGGCAGGCGCTATCCGTCACGGTATCTCCAGAGCTCTGATTCAGGCAGACACTGATTTTAGACCAATTCTGAAAAAAGCTGGTTTTTTAACAAGAGATCCAAGAATGAAGGAGAGAAAGAAGTACGGTCTCAAAGCCGCACGTCGCGCTCCGCAGTTCAGCAAGCGATAAAAGTTATCAAAAGCCCCGAAACCGTGTGGTTTCGGGGCTTTTTTAGCAGAGTTTGAACCAAGCTAACTTGCTTTGGCGATATTTATATGGGTTAAATCCCGAAAGAAATTTAAAGATTAGAATTGGAATCGATATTAATTTGGCCTTTTTCAGATAGAGGTAGCTGGGCGACATATACTAGTTCTTATAGCGAGAATTGGTCGACTTATATTGTGTAAGATCTTATAATGAAATATACAAAAAAGAGACTTAACAGGAGGGATGAGGATGGCAAGAAAGAATCCATTCGTTTTGCCAATATTAAAATGGGTAGGTGGCAAAAGACAGCTATTGGATAGCATAGAGCCACTTATTCCGAAATGTTCAACATATTACGAACCATTTATAGGAGGAGGGGCAGTGCTGTTTAGTAGACAGCCTGATAAAGCTGTTATAAATGATTCGAATCGGGAATTGATCAATGTTTATTTAACAATAAAAGAAGAACCGGAAGCTTTGATAGAAAAATTGAATGAACATAAAGAGAAAAATTCCGAAGCTTATTTTTATCGTATACGTGCTTTGGATCGTGATAAAAAGGTTTTTGAACGTATGACGAATGTTGAAAGAGCGGCAAGGAGCATATATTTAAATAAAACCTGTTACAACGGTTTGTTTCGAGTAAATAGCTCAGGAGAGTTTAACTCACCTTGGGGTAGATATAAAAATCCGAATATCACAAATGAAACAACAATAAACGCATTGCACTCATACTTTAATAAAGCAGATATCATAATCAAATGTGGCGATTATAAAGCTGCATTAAAAGGAATTCGAAAAGGTGCGTTTGTATATCTTGACCCGCCATATATGCCAATAAGCTCTTCGGCATCTTTTACTGGCTATACAGCAGGTGGTTTTGGAGAGAAGGAGCAGATTGTATTAAAAGAGCAATGTGATGCTTTAAATGCAAAAGGCGTTCAGTTTTTGTTGTCAAACTCCTCCTGTCCTTTTATTGAGGATTTGTATAAGGACTACATCATTGAGCATGTTAATGCCAAACGAGCCATTAATGCTAATCCAGAAAAACGTGGGGATATAAAGGAGGTACTGGTACGTAATTATGAGCTTGATGGTTGAAAAATGGGAAATTCTATTTAATAAGTACAATATTCAAAATGAAATAAAGAAAAATGGTTTGTTTTTTATCCAATAAGATTGTAGGGAAAAAAATAAATAAACCAATCAGACTAGTATATATGGTTTATTCGAATGGCATGTTCCGATTGTTAGAATATGAATTTATTCTCTTCGATTGATGCAGAAGAAGTCAGAATTGGTTGCAAGGTGTTTGGCCAGTCAGTGGGGCAACAAGAAGTATATGAAGACGAACAGCTCTCCATAGACTGAAGACAGGCCGAAGGAGAGCTGTTGCCCTGCTGTAGATTACAATTCCATTAACGCACCCCGAATTTTGTGCCCCGTTTTAGGGAGCCGTTGCTGTTCCATTCTGTATAAACATATGGTCCTCCGTCGGTGGTTCCGTTCTCAGTAAAGGTATGGGTTGTTCCATTATAGTTGATATTGCCAGTTACAAGCTTACATTTGCTGTCCATATAATAGACATTGCCGTTGATTTTCATAATGCCGGCCTGAAGCTCTCCTGTATCTGCTGCAAAGTACCAGGTGCCATCCTTCTCAATCCATCCGGTGCGCATAACCTGATCGGGGCCAAAGAAAAACCAGTGATTCTGATAGCTGACCCAGTTATTGGTGCAGTAATCGCCTGAACCCCACTGATATTTAACACCCTGTGGCGTGCTTACAAAGCCTGCGGCAAATGATGTGATTGCTGATCCGGCCGTTAATGCCAACGACAGAGCTGCTATTGCAAAATAGTTCTTTCTCATGAGAAGTTCCCTCCTTGCGGTATATACTAATGTATTGTTTACTAGTTAGAGTCTACACCATGGAGCAGCTCCAAGGTCAATACAGTTAATATATTTGTAAGGAAAATGGAATATATTACAAATTGTAAGGCAGCTGCTATTAGGGGAAATAGAGAGCTTAAAACCATCCGCCGTCCAGTCCTATGATCTGACCTGTTAGGTAGGACTCCTTATATCCCAGATGATAAACAAGATCGGCTACCTCTTCGGCTCTTCCAAGCCTGCCTGATGGTATTTCATCCACCAGGGCAATCAGCTCGTCCTCCTCCATCCATTGATTCATTTCCGTATCGATAGCGCCGCAGGCTACTGCATTGACCTGAATATTGCTGGGCGCCAGCTCCTTGGCCAGGGCGCGGGTCAAAGCGTTAACGCCTCCCTTGGCAGCGGAATATGCGGTTTCACAGGAGGAGCCTACCACGCCCCATACAGAGGAAATATTGATAATTTTTCCTTGCTTTTGCTGGAGCATATGAGGAATAGCCAGCTTGCAGCAGTTGAAAACAGAGGTCAGGTTGGTGTGAAGCATCCTTTCCCAGTCGGAGGAGGCCATATCCTGAAGGAGGCCGATATAGGAAATACCAGCGTTGTTTACCAAAACATCTACTCCTCCGAAGTGTTTTTTAATTTTGCCAAACAGTTCTTCGCAGCAGGAAAAATCACCCATATCACCCATGTAAGCCAGGCAGGGAGCCTGAAAGGCTTGGATTTCCCTTACGGTCTGATGAAGCTGGTCTTCCCTTCGGACACAGCTGATAGCGACGTTGTAACCCTTTTTAGCAAATTTCACTGCGATGGCTTTTCCGATGCCTCTGGAGGCTCCGGTGACTAACACTGTTTTTCGTGGCATAACAACACATCCTTTCTTAAAATGTTTAGGTTTTTCGTTACATATGATTCTGTGAAGGTCTCACCCGCCTTTAAGACGGATATACGTCCCTTAATTCTTACTAAGAAATACAATATTAGTTTACCATACCAATAAAAGAATTGTAAGAATTTGAATTGTAATAAGTGAATTATCTGTGATATAATAAATTTGAATTGGTTAAAATGGTTTAAATATGAAAATGTTTATAAGGAAAAGGTGAATGTCATGGGAAATATATATGATTTAATTATAATTGGTTCCGGGCCTGCAGGGCTGGCAGCGGCTGTTTACGCTCAAAGAGCAAGGCTGAATACACTGGTAATTGAAAAGGCGATGGTCAGTGGAGGCCAGGTGCTGACTACTTATGAAGTGGATAATTATCCTGGGCTTCCTGGTATCGGAGGATATGACTTGGGCCTTAAGTTCAGGGAGCACGCAGATGGGCTGGGGGCCGAATTTGCAGAGGATGATGTACAGAAAATTGAGGATGAGGGAAAAGGCGGCTTAAAGCGTGTAGTATGTGCCAATGAGACCTATGAAGCCAGAGCTCTGATTGTTGCCACCGGTGCAGTCCACAGAAAGCTGGAGGTTCCTGGAGAGGAGGAGTTAGCAGGAGCAGGGGTGTCCTACTGCGCAACCTGCGACGGCGCATTTTTTCGCAATAAGGTAACGGCCGTAGTAGGCGGCGGAGATGTGGCTGTGGAGGATGCCATCTTTTTGTCCCGCATGTGCAAAAAGGTTTACCTGATTCACAGAAGGGATGAGCTGAGGGCTGCAAAGAGCCTTCAGGAAGGGCTTATGTCCAAGGAAAATGTGGAAGTTATCTGGGACACAGTGGTGGATGCCATCCATGGGGAGGGCCAGGTAGAGAGCCTGTCTCTTACTAATGTAAAAACTGGAGAGAAGCAGGTGCTGGAGATACAGGGCGTGTTTATCGCTGTAGGAATTGCCCCGGAGAGCAGCGTATTTGACGGAATTGTAGAGATGGATCACGGATATATTAAAGCCGGTGAGGATGGAGTAACCTCTGCTCCTGGTATTTTTGCGGCTGGTGACGTAAGGACGAAGCCTCTTCGACAGATTATAACAGCAGCGGCAGATGGAGCAAATGCAGTGACCAGTGTAGAGCGGTATTTGGTTGAGAATTAGGGGGACGGTATTCGGATGAAGAAATGGAAGAAGATATTGGCGGTAAGCGGCGTTGTCATCTATACCTGCTCTATACCTGCACTGGCCTCTACAAATCTGGAGACTGGGTCATCACTTGCGGGCATTTCCGTAGCCTTGAACAATTACTATGCAGGGACTACGGAACCAGAGAAAACCTTGGCAAAGTCCTATTCGGATATGCAGAGGCTAGCCGGTTCAACTGACAGTAAAAGTACGAGCGTTGCAGGTTCCGGCAGTTCAGGGAAGGAGATGAAAGTTCCTGAGACGCCTAAGGAGACCGCCGCAGCCAAGCCAAAGCCATCGGCGTATGACAGTGTGGCCGTGTCTAAGGTAAATGGATCGGTGAACATCCGTACGGAGGCCAATACCACCAGTGACGTCACAGGAAAGATATATAACGATTGTGCGGCTACTATACTGGGGGCTGTAGATGGGGAAGGCGGCAAGTGGTACAAGATACAGTCCGGCTCTGTGACCGGCTACATAAAAGCGGAATATTTTGTTACAGGTAAGGAAGCAGAAGCCAGGATACAGCAGACAGGGACTACCTATGGAACCATCGTGGATACCCCAAGCCTTCGGCTAAGGGAGACCCCTGATTTGACCGGTAAAACTCTGACGCTTCTGTCCGAGGGAGCTCATTATGTAGTTACCGGGCAGGAGGGCGACTTCTATAAGGTGGCTGTGGACTCTGATCTGGAGGGCTACGTGTTTAAGGACTATATGAAAACCAGCGTTGAGTTTAAGGAAGCTGTATCAGTGGAGGAGGAGAAGGCGCGGGAAGCAGAGGAGTCCAGGCGCAAGGAGGAGGCAGATAAGGCTTTAAAAGCTTTGGAGGATGCCAAGAAGAAGGAAGAGGCCAAAAAGGCCACAACAGCTGCTACAAAGGCTCCGGAGACCACTGCAAGGGCTTTGGAGGCTAAAAAGGAGGAGACCAGGAAGACCACAGAGGCGGTGGTGGGAACTATATCTGCAAATCCGGAGAATGGAACGGATTCTACTGTAGAGGCTCCGGCTGTGCACAAGCCCAGTGAAACGACAAAGAGCCAAGGGCCTGGGGATTCCACGGGCTCGTCAGGGACCTCTTCATCTGAGGTAACCTCCGCTACCCGAAATGCAGTTGTAGCTTATGCAAAGCAATTTCTGGGTAATCCATATGTATATGGCGGGACGAGCCTTACAAATGGAGCAGACTGTTCCGGTTTTACTATGAGCGTATTCGCTCATTTCGGTATCAGCACAGGCAGAAGCTCCAGAGATCAGGCGGCAAAGGGAAGAACCATTCCGGTAAATGATGTGAAGCCAGGCGATTTGTTGTTTTACGCAAGCGGAGATTATATTAACCATGTGGCTCTCTATATCGGAGGCGGACAGGTTATCCATGCAAGCAATCCAACGACAGGTATTTGTATATCACCATCTAATTACAGGACACCCTGTAAGGCGGTTTCTTTTCTGGATTAAGAAAAAAATATAAAATCTATGAGGAATGGCATACTGGTCATGAGCTGGGTAAGCCATTCCTTTTTGTGTTTTATGAAACATAGAAGGCAATCAAAAGGAGATATTATAGAATAGGTTTTTACGAACATGCTGCAAAAAAACACGGTTCCAGCAGCCACTTGGAACCGTGTTTTTTGTCTTGGAGAGGGCTGGCTGCTGTTCAATTTGCTCTCGCAGTTCTGTTTGGCAGCATTCCTCTTGTCCATATTTTTAAAATAACTATCTAGAATTCCGGCTCAATAAGGCCGTAGGTGCCATTTTTACGCTTATATACCACGTTAACCTGGTCCGTGTCTGCGTTTAAGAATACATAGAAGCTGTGTCCAAGCATCTCCATCTGAAGGCATGCTTCCTCAGGAATAGTTGGCTTGATAGCAAATTTCTTTGACTTAACAATCTGAATTTCGTCATCCTGAATTTCATCCTCCTCCTCAATAAATGCTTGGGAGAAGGAAATGGCAGCCTGCTTCTTATCAATGAGTTTCTTTCTATATTTTCGGATCTGGCGCTCAATTACCTCCTCTACCAAATCGATGGATACATACATGTCAGTGCTTGATTCCTCGGCACGGATTGTATTGCCCTTTACAGGGATAGTAACCTCAATCTTCTGTCTGTCTTTCTGAGCGCTCAGCGCTACAATTACTTCAGTATCTGGAGTAAAGAAGTGTTCCAGTTTGCCGATTTTCTTTTCAACGGCAGCCTTTAAACCTGGAGTTACCTCAATGTTTCGTCCTGTTATGGTATAACGCATAATCATCAACTCCTTTTTTCAAGATGTTGATATTATATCATATTTATTATAAAATTACAATTAAAAACCGTGAATTGCCAAACAATTTGTGTTGATTTTTTATAAAAATGTAGCTCTATTAGCTGAACCTTGGAGATTACTCATATTGACAGACGCTGCAACGTGTCAAGCGATAGCCTTGTATTTTATCCTGAAATTTTAAAATTTATTATAAGTATACAAAAATAAAATTTTTGTTAAACTCAGGTGAAGAATTTATAATAAGAATTATATACCTGTGGATAATGTGGATAAGTCAGTGTATAACTGCTTTTTGCCTTAAAATGGACAAATTATAATGTGGATAACTTTGGGAGTAACGTGTATAAAACAATGTGGATAATGTGGACAGTTCTATAATCGAACACATTTTTTGTGCAATATGCTTGGTTGACCGTAAGCCCGGAAAAGGCAAAGCTGGTTTTCGGTTGGATGAGGCTCTATTTTTTCATAGGAAAGTTCAGCTGGCTTTGTCAGATGGCATCAGAAGGCTTCATACCAGATATAACGGTTAGTTCGAGTGGATATTGAGGCAACTGCTTCTTAAATCGAACAGGTGTCAGAACCTTACATGATATAGGCGGACGCCAGATGACCGGGTCCGCCGGCTGTAAATGAAGAATCAATTTGTATAAACTGTAAATCCGGTTATTAATTATCTCCGTTTTTGTAAGCGTCCCTGGCCCAGCTGGGCGCATTGATGGGCCCGGCTTTGGCATTGCCATTTTTTGCGGCTCCCTGAATTTCGGGAACCTGAGCCTGCTCATTTTTGGGACGATTCATCTTATGCTGGTTCTCGGTTCCGTGATTATGAGCATCGTAAGGGCTGGGCCTTCTCATTCCTGCTTTTGCCATGATCATACCTCCTGTCTATAGTAGTTTTTGTAGGATAGGCAGAAAATATGCGAGAAAATTTTGAAGCTGGATCGCCGGAGCCGTCTGATCTTCTGCTAGTTTTCTATTTAATTATTTTGCAGATAAAATGTTAATTTTTTATTAACTCGTTGAATTAATCGGCCCCAAGTGCTACAATAAGTAGGATTATACCATAAGTGCAGTATATGTAGTGTTTATAAGGAATAGACAAGAACCAGAGGACCGATACTAGATAGTACAGAGGTATCTGAACAGACAGACGCTGCAGATACAGGCGCTGGTTGAGGGTTAGTTTCTAAATTAAGGAAGAAGTTAGGAGAGTATGCCATGAACGTAATTGAAAAAGTGTTCGGGACTCACAGTGAAAGAGAACTGAAGATGATAAGGCCAATCGTGGCGAAGATTGAAAGCCTGCGCCCGGAAATGCTGGCTAAATCAGATGAAGAGCTGCGAGATCAGACCAGAATTTTTAAAGAGAGGCTGTCTGATGGGGCTACTCTGGATGATCTTCTGCCGGAGGCGTTTGCTGTGGTACGTGAGGCTGCTAGAAGAAGCCTGAATATGGAGCATTTCCCCGTACAGCTTATAGGAGGTATTGTTCTTCACCAGGGCCGTATTGCTGAGATGCGTACAGGTGAAGGCAAGACACTGGTTTCAACCTGCCCGGCTTACCTGAATGCGCTTGCTGGAAAGGGCGTGCAGATTGTAACCGTTAATGACTATCTGGCAAAGCGTGATGCCGAGTGGATGGGCCAGGTTCACAGATTTTTAGGTTTGACTGTGGGTGTGGTATTAAATGATATGAGTAGCCAGGAGCGCAGGGCTGCTTATTCCTGCGATATCACTTATGTAACGAACAATGAGCTAGGCTTTGATTACCTTCGTGATAATATGTCCATTTACAAGGAGCAGCTTGTGCTTCGTGATCTAGACTATTGTATTATTGACGAGGTGGACTCTGTACTGATTGACGAGGCCAGAACTCCCCTAATTATTTCCGGCCAGAGTGGTAAGTCTACCAAGCTTTACGAGGTCTGCGATGTTTTGGCCCGTCAGCTGGAGCGGGGTACTGTATCCAAGGAGTTTTCCAAGCTTGATGCCATCATGGGTGAGGAGATCGAGGAGACCGGTGATTTTATTGTGGATGAGAAGGATAAGGTGGTAAACCTTACAGAGCAGGGTGTTAAGAAGGTGGAGGAATTTTTCCACATTGAGAATCTGGCAGATCCGGAGAATCTGGAGATTCAACATAACATCATCTTGGCTCTGCGCGCCAATAACCTGATGTTTCGTGATAAGGACTATGTCGTTAAGGATGATGAAGTGCTGATTGTAGACGAGTTTACGGGACGTATCATGCCGGGCCGCCGTTATTCCGATGGACTGCATCAGGCAATCGAGGCAAAGGAGCATGTAAATGTCCGCCGTGAGAGCCGCACCCTTGCTACCATTACCTTTCAGAATTTCTTTAATAAATTTAAAAAGAAGGCAGGTATGACCGGTACAGCTCTAACTGAAGAGAAGGAGTTCCGCAATATTTATGGAATGGATGTAATTGCGATTCCCACGAACCGTCCTATGATTCGTAAGGATTTGGAGGACGCAGTATATAAGACAAAAAAAGAGAAATTCAAAGCAGTTGTGGATGAGGTTGCGGCAGCTCATGAGAAGGGTCAGCCGGTACTGGTTGGCACCATCGCCATTGAGACTTCTGAGCTCTTAAGCAAGATGCTGACTAAAAGAGGAATCCCTCATAAGGTGCTGAATGCTAAATTCCATGAGATGGAGGCCGAGATTGTGGCAGATGCAGGTATCACCGGTTCTGTAACCATTGCCACAAACATGGCGGGCCGTGGTACGGATATTAAGCTGGATGATGAGGCAAAGGCTTTAGGCGGTCTTAAAATTATCGGCACAGAACGTCATGAGTCACGCCGTATTGATAATCAGCTGCGCGGACGTTCTGGGCGTCAGGGCGATCCGGGGGAGTCCAGGTTTTACCTGTCTCTGGAGGATGATCTGTTGAGGCTGTTTGGTTCCGACCGTCTTATGGCGATGTTTGAGGCTATCGGAGTGCCGGATGGGGAGCAGATTGAGCACAAGATGTTGTCCAATGCTATTGAAAAGGCTCAGATGAAAATTGAGAGCAACAACTTCGGTATCCGTGAGCAGCTCCTTAAATTCGATGAAGTGAACAATGAGCAGCGTGAGGTTATCTACGAAGAACGCCGCAAGGTTCTAGACGGGGATAACATGCGGGATCTGGTTCTGAAAATGATCACGGATATCGTGGAGAATGCAGTTGATATGTCTATTGCCGACGATCAGGTACCGGCTCAGTGGGATTTGAAGGAGCTTAACACCCTTCTTCTTCCTGTGATTCCCCTAAAGCCGGTCATGCTTAGCGAGAGTCAGAAAAAGTCAATGAAGAAGAATGAGCTGAAGCACAGCTTAAAGGAAGAGGCCATCAAGCTTTACGAGACTAAGGAGGCTGAGTTCCCGGAGCCTGAGCAAATCCGTGAGATAGAGCGTGTAGTTCTTTTAAAGGTTATTGATAACAAGTGGATGGCTCATCTGGATGATATGGATGCTCTGCGTGAAGGAATTGGCCTTCAGGCCTATGGCCAGAGAGATCCGGTTGTAGAGTATAAAATGCAGGGATATGAAATGTACGAGGCTATGATGGCCTCCATTCAGGAAGAGACGGTACGTATTCTCTTCCATATCCGTGTGGAGCAGAGAGTTGAGCGTGAGCCTGCTGCAAAGGTAACAGGCACGAATAAGGACGCTTCTCTGGCAAGTGCGCCAAAGCGCCGCCAGGAAGAAAAAATCTATCCAAATGATCCGTGCCCCTGCGGCTCCGGCAAGAAATATAAGCAGTGCTGCGGACGCATTAAATAAAGGTCTAAAAATAGGAATAAAAAATAGAAATGGAAAGCGGGTGAAGCTGTGGTAGAGTTAGATAATTTTAAATATATGTTATCAACGTATGATAAACCATTAGTGGAAGTGAGGGATTCACTTTGACCTGGATAGCAAGGTCAGGCGGATTGATGAGTTAGATAAGTCTATGGAGGAGCCTGGATTCTGGGATAACCCTGAGAGATCCACAAAAATGGTCAGGGAAGCCAAGAATCTGAAGGACGAGGTAGATACCTTTAGAAGTCTGGAGCAGGAATATGAGGATATTCAGATAATGATTCAGATGGGATACGAGGAGGAGGACGCTTCTCTGATTCCTGAGATTCAGGAGATGCTGGAGCACTTTTCCGAGACATTGGAAAAAATGCGGATGAAGCTCTTATTGTCTGGTGAATACGACGCCAACAATGCCATTCTCCGGCTGAATGCAGGCGCGGGCGGTACGGAATCCTGCGACTGGTGCAGCATGCTTTATAGGATGTATTGCCGTTGGGCGGAGAAAAGGGGCTTTAAGACAGAGGTTCTGGACTTTTTGGATGGTGACGAGGCAGGTATTAAGTCTGTAACTGTCCAGATTAATGGGGAAAACGCTTACGGTTACCTGCGCTCTGAGCATGGAGTTCATCGTTTGGTGCGTATCTCCCCTTTTAATGCCGCAGGAAAACGTCAGACCTCCTTTGTGTCTTGCGATATTATGCCGGAGATTGAGGAGGATATTGACATTGAAATTAGTCCAGATGATATCCGGGTGGATACCTACCGATCCAGCGGCGCCGGCGGACAGCACATTAACAAGACGTCCTCTGCTATTCGTATTACCCATTATCCTACTGGAATTGTGGTTACTTGTCAGAATGAACGTTCCCAGTTTCAGAACAAGGACAAAGCCATGCAGATGCTGAAAGCCAAGCTCTTTATGCTAAGGCAGGAGGAGCAGGCTGCCAAGGCAGCGGGAATCCGTGGGGATGTAAAGGATAACGGCTGGGGCAGCCAGATCCGCTCCTATGTGCTTCAGCCCTATACTATGGTCAAGGATCATCGAACCGGGGAGGAGAGCGGCAATGTGGACGCTGTGCTGGATGGAGCCCTGGATCTCTTTATCAGTGCGTATCTGCGCTGGATGAGTTTGGGGTGTCCGGATAAGAATGTTTTGCCGGAGGATTAAGCTGAAAATACCACATAGACTCAAAAGAGCATAAAAATATAACGGAAGAAAAGTACCGCAGGAATCCCATCGGATAGTAAAAGGATTCCTGCGGTTTTCTTTATATCTAGTTGGCTTTTTGCAAGATATGATCTATAAAAAAGAGTTGCATTTAAAATAAAAGTGTGTTAATATCTTCCCTATGAGAACATGTGTATTTGTAAAGCGGACAAAAGGTGAGGCGGTGAAAGGATAGAAGATGGAGGATAAAAGCAAATATTTTGTGGTAAAGCAAAAAGCAGTACCAGAGGTGCTTTTAAAGGTGGTGGAAGCCAAAAAGCTGCTGGAGACAGAGAGGGCTATCACGGTTCAGGAGGCAACGGATAAGGTGGGAATTAGCCGTAGCTCCTTTTATAAGTATAAGGATGACATTTTCCCTTTCTATGACAATACAAAGGGCAAGACCGTTACCTTGGTGGTACAGATGGATGACGAGCAGGGACTGCTTAGTGACCTCCTTCACGTGGTGGCGGTTTACAGGGCCAATATACTTACCATTCACCAGAGCATTCCTGTTAATGGAGTAGCTACCCTCACCCTCAGCGTAGAGGTAAGGGACGATACAGGAAATGTTTCAAGCATGATAGAGGAGATAGAGGTGCTGGACGGCATACATTATGTGAAGATTCTGGCAAGAGAATAGCATAAAAGAGATTGTGTCAGCAGCTTCAACGTAAAAATTATATAACAGGGAGCGTAACGTAGTATGATTAAAACAGCAGTGTTAGGATATGGGACCATTGGTTCAGGTGTAGTGGAAATTCTGGATAAAAACAGGGATGTTATCGCGAAGCAGGCGGGACAGGAAGTAGAGTTAAAGTATGTGCTGGATTTAAGGGATTTTCCCGATAGCCCGGTGGCAGATAAAATTGTTCATGACTTTCAAATCATTGAGGAGGACAAGGAAGTCAAAATCGTAGTGGAAACCATGGGTGGGCTAAATCCCGCGTATCCTTTTGTGAAGGCCTGCCTTTTAGCAGGCAAGCATGTGGTGACTTCCAATAAAGCCCTGGTGGCGGCTTACGGGACGGAGCTTTTGGCCATTGCCAGAGAGAAGCAGGTAAACTTTTTCTTTGAGGCCAGTGTAGGCGGCGGCATTCCAATTATAAGGCCTTTTTACAGATGTCTGATGGGGGAACGGATTGAAGAGATCACCGGTATTCTCAACGGCACGACCAATTTTATTCTCACTAAGATGGACAGGGAGGGAGAAACCTTTGAAAATGCTCTCAAAGAGGCACAGAATCTGGGATATGCGGAGAGGAATCCTGAGGCGGATGTAGAAGGACATGATACTTGTCGTAAGATTGCGATTCTTACAGCAATGGCAACAGGCCGGGAAGTGAATTATGAGGATATTTATACGGAGGGCATGACCAGAATTACAGATATAGACTTCAAATACGCTGAGAAAATGGGAACTTCCATAAAACTGTTGGGAACCAGCCGTATGAAGAATGGTAAGGTGACTGCTTTTGTTGCTCCTGTGATGATTCAGAAGAATCATCCGCTGTATTCGGTCAGTGATGTTTTTAATGGAATTATGGTCAGAGGGAATATGCTGGGAGTTTCCATGTTCTACGGAAGCGGTGCAGGGAAGCTTCCTACAGCCAGCGCAGTTGTGTCTGATATCATTGAGGCAGCTCAGAATCTGAAACGGAATGTAGCGATTGGATGGAGCAGCGAAAAACAGCCCATCGAGCCTATGGATAAGGCACGGTTTTGCTATTTTGTCAGAGTGGCAGGCTCCTACAGAAATAAGGAGCAGGATATAAAGCAGGCCTTTGGAGATGCAGAAGTTATAGAGCTCTACGGCTTAGACGAATTTGCGGTATTGACATCCGAGATGTCAGAGGAAGAGTTGAAAGCGGCTGCGACTGCTTATGACAGAAAGGAGCAGGGGAGATCCGATTTTGGTATCAAGCAGATCATTCGCGGGGTGCTGTAAAGGCTGCTGCTTTTTTGCTAGCGTTCTGTGAAGGGTGCTAGGGTTTTTGAAAGTGATTTTGGAGGGAGAGCGGACGATAGCCGCATCAGGAAGCCGGGGGACAGGGAGGAAACTATGCTTCAGGATTTATTGCAGATTATAAGGCGGGGTGTTCCCTGCCCCTTTCAACGTTTTACAGGGCTTTACTGTCCAGGCTGCGGAGGTACAAGAGCGCTAAAGGCTCTCCTGCACGGAGATCTGCTTTTAAGCCTTCAGTATCATCCCCTTGTGCTCTATACGGCAGTGGTAGTGGCTGCGGAGCTTCTTAGTCTGGCAGTTGCCAGGGTAACGAAAAACCCCAGATGGTATCTGGGGCATGAGTTGTTCCTTGTGCACGTTGCTGTAGGAATTGTGATTGTTAACTGGGTGGTGAAAAATGCGATTCTTGTACTTTTCGGTCTGAATCCGTTGCCTTTGTGGCATGGATAGGTCATGGCCGGTCAGGATGGGTTGCCGTAAAGCTGAAGCTGCTGATTCAGCTGTTCCTGAACCCGGTTAATCAGGTCGTTGAGCTGAGGCCCCTTAATCGGATCACTGAGAGTTTCATAGTAGCTGACTAGCATCTGAAAGAAGAAAAAGGTCAGTACAATGGAAAGGATGCTCAGTACAATGCCTATGATAGCGCGGGTAGCCATAGGCTGGCCGGGCTTTACCCCTGCTTTCCTTGACATGATAGCAAGGATAATACCCAATACACCGCAGATAAGTCCCGTGGGGGAGCTGGTGCCGCTGATTAATGAGACAGGCAGATAGAAAAAGCTGCAAATAAGTCCTGTGATACCTGCAATCAGAGCGCAGGTAGCGTACCGATCCGTGGATGTGGAATTATTCTTCTGCCGGTTTCCTGTAGTTTGTTGTGGATTTTTATAAGTATCATTCATCATTTAAAAAAGTACCTTTCTTACATATTCTTGTAAAGGTTTTCTGTGATCTGTGCTATCTGGCTTCCGCTTCTGCCTATTCTATCATGAAACAGCCACTCTGTCCAGATGAAGAGACTTCCAATGCAACGTAAAACTTGCATAAGCGCCTTGGATGCACTATAATATAAAAGCTAGTTACATTATATAACGGGTGAGGATTTTTGCATGGGTATTATTAAAAAGCTGGCGGAGGAGCTAAATATTGGCCTCCATCAGGCAGAAGCAGCAGTAAAGCTCATTGACGAGGGAAATACCATTCCCTTTATTGCCAGATACCGGAAGGAAGCTACAGGCTCTCTGGATGACCAGATCCTGCGTAATCTGGATGAACGGTTAAAATATCTGCGTAATTTAGAGGAGCGCAAGGAACAGATCATTGCTTCCATCTGTGCTCAGGAAAAACTTACTCCGGAGCTGGAAGCGAAGATAAAGGAAGCCCAGACTCTGGTGGCAGTAGAGGATTTGTACAGACCCTATAAGCCCAAGCGCAGAACCAGAGCAACGATTGCAAAGGAGAAGGGACTGGAGCCTTTGGCTGACCTGATCTCTATGCAGATGATTATGGAGCCTTTGGAGACAGTGGTTCTTAATTACATTTCTGAAGAAAAGGGAGTGGCAACTGTACAGGAGGCTATGGACGGAGCAAGGGATATTCTGGCTGAACGGATTTCGGATCAGGCGGAATACCGCTCCTACATTCGAGACATCACCATGAATAGGGGGATCATCCAGTCATCTGCCAGGGATGAGAAAGCAGAGTCTGTATATGAGATGTACTATAATTATGAGGAGCCTCTTAAAAAGGCGGCCGGCCACAGGATTCTGGCCTTGAACCGAGGTGAGAAAGAGAAGATTCTGACAGTTAAGATTACAGCCCCTGTGGATCAGATCCTTATGTATTTGGAGCGGCAGGTGATTGTCAGGGACAATCCCTATACCTCCCCTGTTCTTAAGGAGGCGGCTGCCGACAGCTATGAGCGTTTGATGGGCCCCTGCATTGAGCGGGAAATCCGCAGCCTACTGACGGAGAAGGCAGAGGAAGGAGCAATCAGGGTATTCGGAAAGAATCTGGAGCAGCTTCTTATGCAGCCTCCCATTGTAGGACGTGTGGTTCTGGGATGGGATCCTGCCTTTCGCACCGGCTGTAAGCTGGCTGTGGTAGACAGCACAGGGAAGGTGCTGGATACGGTTGTGATTTATCCTACAGCCCCTCAGAATAAGGTTGCTGAGGCGAAGAAGATCCTAAAGGATCTAATAAAAAAATACAATATTTCCCTGATTTCGGTTGGAAATGGAACCGCCTCCAGAGAATCGGAGCAGATTATCGTAGACTTGCTAAAGGAGATCCGGGAGCCGGTACAGTATGTGATTGTAAATGAAGCAGGTGCGTCGGTGTACTCTGCCAGTAAGCTGGCTGCCGAAGAATTTCCGCAGTTTGACGTGGGACAAAGAAGCGCGGTTTCTATAGCCAGACGTCTCCAGGATCCGCTGTCCGAGCTGGTTAAGATTGACCCAAAATCGATTGGCGTGGGACAGTATCAGCATGATATGAACCAGAAGCATCTGGGGGAAACCCTGGAGGGTGTGGTGGAAAACTGTGTAAACAAAGTTGGCGTAGACCTGAATACGGCGTCGGCCTCTCTTTTGGAGTATGTTTCCGGCATCAATAAAATGTTAGCTAAAAATATTGTGGCTTACAGGGAGGAGAACGGGGCGTTTAAGAACAGAAAACAGCTTTTAAAGGTGGCCAAGCTTGGGCCTAAGGCCTTTGAGCAGTGCGCTGGTTTTATGAGGATTGCGGACGGAGAGAACCCTCTGGACGGTACCAGCGTCCACCCGGAAAGCTATGAAGCTGCCAGGCAGCTGCTTAAGAAGCTGGGGTATCAGGAGGATGAGTTAAAGCGGGGAGGTCTGGCTGGAATCAGCCGTAAAATAGCAGATTACAGAAAAATGGCAGAAGAAATTGGCGTAGGAGAGCTTACGCTTAAGGATATTGCCGGTGAGCTTGAAAAGCCGGGGCGTGATCCCCGTGATGAGATGCCCAAGCCGATTCTCAGAAGCGATATTCTGGAGATGAAGGATTTGCAGCCGGGGATGATACTTAAAGGAACGGTGAGAAATGTGATTGATTTCGGGGCCTTTGTAGACATTGGCGTTCACCAGGATGGACTGGTGCATATTTCCCAGATGACGGACAGGTATATCAAGCACCCTTTGGAGGCAGTGAGCGTCGGAGACATTGTGAAGGTTAAAATAATCAGCGTGGATGTGGCAAAAAAGCGGATTGCGCTGACTATGAAAGGGATCTAGCGCAGGAAAGAGGCCTGTGGATATAGTCTTCCTGCGGGATGTTGCTTTATAATTAATTCTGCTATGGCATGGAATACTTCAGGAGCAAATTTTTTAAACTTAGTGCATTGAGCGAGGCGAGGAACGGATATAAAATGATAGTTGAGACATGGAGACCAGAGGAAACCTACGAATTGGGCAAAAAAATGGGAGAAGGAGCAGAGCCAGGGCAGATCGTCTGTTTAAATGGCGACCTGGGAGTAGGTAAGACGGTGTTTACTCAGGGCTTTGCAGCCGGACTTGGGATCATAGAACCTGTAAACAGCCCTACTTTTACCATCATCCAGCAGTATGAGGAAGGCCGGCTTCCTCTCTATCATTTTGATGTGTACCGAATCGGGGATGTGAGCGAGATGGAGGAAATTGGCTATGAGGACTGCTTCTTTGGCGAGGGCGTCTGCCTGATTGAATGGCCCGGCCTTATCGAGGAAATACTGCCGGAACAGGTCACAGAGGTAATAATCGAAAAGGATTTGGAAAAGGGCGTTGATTACAGAAGAATCCAGGTGGAGGAACGAGGATGAGGGTGTTAGGAATTGAGAGCTCATCTCTGGTAGCCAGTGTGGCATTGGCGACAGAGGACAGCATGATAGCAGAATATACGGTGAATTTTAAAAAGACTCATTCCCAGACGCTGCTGCCTATGTTGGATGAGATTGTAAAGCTTCTGGAGCTGGATTTGGAAACGATTGACGCCATTGCAGTAGCCGGAGGTCCTGGTTCCTTTACAGGCCTTCGCATAGGTGCGGCTACAGCCAAGGGGTTAGGACTGGCCCTGAAAAAGCCGTTGATCCATGTTCCCACAGTGGATGCCATGGCATATAATATGTGGGGAGCCGCAGGACTGGTGTGTCCGATCATGGATGCAAGGAGGAACCAGGTCTATACAGGGCTGTACCATGTAGAGACGGAATTGAAAGTGGTGATGGAGCAGCAGCCTATGGATATGCGGGAGTTAACAGAGCGTTTGAATCAAAGGGGAGAGCAGGTTATTTTTCTGGGAGACGGAGTACCAGTCTATAAGGCCATCATTCAGAACGAGATGGAGGCACCCTATATATTTGCGCCGGCTCATATGAACCGGCAGAGAGGCGCCAGTGTGGCAGTTCTGGGTATGACGGCCCTTCTTTCTTGCAGTGAGACGCAGAACTGCCAAAGTAGTGGGAACTGCTTTGATGAAAGCAGCCGTTGCAGACATGGAGAGTCTTGTACAGGCGCAGGTGGCTATTGCGGAGCCAGGCTGGTAACGCCAGAGGAATTTGTGCCGGATTATCTGAGAAAGCCTCAGGCTGAACGGCAGAGGGAGGCCGAACTACTGGCCGGCGTGGCTGGTAAGCTTCCGGGAGATTACTAGAGAAAGAAGGCTGTTGTTAGATGATTGCACAAAAGGAGCATCTTTATGGGGTTAATTCATAGTGTGCGTCCTATGACGGAGCGGGATATAGGGGAAGTGGTCCGGCTTGAGAAGCTAAGCTTTTCGGAAAGCTGGCCAGAGAGTATGATACGCTCTGGCCTGGACAGCCGCCTGGATACCTACTTTGTTTATGAGGCTCACGGGCAAATTTTGGGCTATTCCGTGATCCGGTTACTGGGGGATGAAGGGGAGATCCAGAGAATTGCGGTGGCGCCCCGGTTTCGCAGGCTGGGAATTGCAAGGAAACTGATGGAGGCAATGGTCACGTTTTCCAGATTGAGAGGGGTCAGAGCTATCACCCTGGAGGTACGTGAGAGCAATGAGGGGGCCAGAAAGCTTTATGATTCCTATGGTTTTAAGAAGGAGGCTCTGAGGCGGAGGTATTACCGCAACCCTACGGAGGATGCCATTATTATGTGGAACCGGCAAATATGAAAGAATTACCACTTAAAATATGAATAATTTACGTATATAATGAAGGGGAATCGGACATTCCCCTTCATTACTTTTATGTACTAGATAGCGAATATACAGTATATATCAGGCATGAAGCCTTCCTGGAATGATTAAGAGGAAACGATGAGAGAGAAAGGCGAGGATTCTTATGAAAAGGTATAATAAAAATAAGCAGTTGGAAACTGTAATCTGTAATTGCTGCGGCAAGAAAATGGCTGTAAGCCATGGAATACTCCGGGAGGGTGCTATGGGCGTGGACCATGCCTGGGATTATTTTTCTGAAAAGGACGGACAGGTCCATCATTTCGATTTATGTGAAGAATGTTATGACGAGATAATATCAGGCTTTAAGATACCTGTAGATATAGAAGAACAGGCAGAATTTCTGTAGGTATGGTTAAGCTTAAAGCATATATAATCGAAAAATATCCACCTATGCTTTGCCGGTTCCGCTTTTTTAAAGCGGGGCCTGGTACTGCCGGATGATCTAAAGCTATATGGTTGCTTTGATTTGCGTGCCATCTGTAGTTCTTTTCAGTATTGTTCTTTGTGTATCTGGTAATCTGATTGTGTAATTTCTCCACCTTTTAACATAAAAAAGCGTTTATTTATAGCAGCGTATCGTTTTTCTTGCTAATAGATGCGTACATAACTACCTTTTAGCTTGCGGTATAGAAAATCAGAACGGTGATATAAAGGTTCGTGATGCCCGAAAACACACTTTTGGGGCTTTTTTCGGGGTATGCTTGATTAATGTGGGGGAAATGTGATATGATTCTGTGAGATTGAAGGAATGAGGATAAAAGAATGTTAGATATATGCTTATTAGGGACAGGCGGTATGATGCCTTTGCCTTACAGATGGCTTACATCCATGATGGCCCGGTGCAAAGGAAGCAACCTGCTGATTGATTGTGGAGAAGGAACGCAGATCGCACTCAAGGAAAAGGGATGGAGCCCCAAGCCCATTGATGTTATATGCTTTACTCATTATCATGCGGATCACATAAGCGGACTTCCAGGGCTTTTGCTTACTATGGGCAATGCGGAGAGAACGGAGCCTCTTATTTTGGTGGGGCCGAGAGGGCTGGAGCGGGTGGTTGGCGCACTGCGGATAATTGCTCCGGAGCTTCCCTTTGAGTTACAGTTTGTGGAACTTGCAGAGAGCAGGGAATCTATGGGGATTGGGCCCTATGTAATTGATGCTTACCGGGTGAATCACAATATAGCCTGTTATGGATATTCTATCAGAATCCCTCGCGCAGGAAAGTTTGATGTAGAACGGGCCAAGACCCAGAACATTCCGCAAAAATACTGGAACCGACTTCAAAAGGGGGAAGAGATTGTGTTTGACGGGAGGACTCTAAGACCGGATATGGTTCTGGGAGAGGATAGGCGGGGGCTGAAGGTTACGTATTGTACCGATACCAGGCCAGTGCCTGTGATTGCGGAGTATGCGGCAGAGGCAGATCTGTTTATCTGTGAAGGGATGTATGGAGATAAGGAGAAGGAAGCAAAGGCTAAGGAGTACAAGCATATGACCTTCTATGAGGCCGCGGTTCTGGCTAAGAAGGCTCAGCCAAAACAGATGTGGCTGACTCACTATAGCCCTTCCCTGAACAGGCCGGAAGAGTTTATGGATGAGGTGAGGCGAATTTTCCCAAGGGCAAAGGCAGCCAAAGATGGCTGGACAGCAGAATTGGAGTTTGATGAGGAGTAGGGTGATAGAGAATGAGTGAAGGTACGTCAGGAGATGTTTTAATACTGGGAGTTGAAAGCTCCTGTGATGAAACGGCAGCTTCGGTGGTAAAGAACGGAAGGGAAGTTCTGTCCAATGTGATCACCTCCCAGATTGAGACTCATACCATATACGGAGGAGTAGTACCAGAGATTGCGTCCAGAGAGCATATCAAGGCGGTGAATTACGTAATTGAACGGGCTTTAGCAGAGTCGGGATTCAGTCTGGAGGATATGACGGCCATCGGGGTTACCTATGGGCCTGGGCTTGTAGGAGCTCTGCTTGTAGGAGTTGCGGAGGCCAAGGCTATGGCTTACGCTTCAAAAAAGCCTCTCATAGGAGTGCATCATATAGAAGGGCATGTGTCGGCAAATTTTATAGAGAATCCAGAATTGGAGCCGCCCTTTGTGTGTCTGATTGTATCAGGGGGGCACACGCATCTGGTGATTGTGAAGGATTACGGGAAGTTTGAAATTATTGGCCGAACCAGAGATGACGCGGCGGGAGAAGCATTTGACAAGGTGGCAAGGGCTGTAGGCCTGGGGTATCCCGGAGGGCCGAAGATAGATAAGGCAGCCAGAGAAGGAAATCCTCATGCCATCGAATTTCCAAGGGGTAGAGTGGAGGGATCACCTTATGATTTCAGCTTCAGCGGACTGAAGTCGGCGGTTCTGAATCATATTAACCATGCAAAAATGGCAGGAGAGGAAATCTGTGTGCCGGATCTGGCCGCCTCTTTCCAAAATTCGGTGATAGAATCTTTGGTGAGCCGGGCAACTCTGGCTTGTGAAGAATATGGATATAAAACGTTGGCGATTGCAGGAGGAGTGGCTTCTAACACAGCCTTACGTTCTGCTATGAAAGCAGCTTGCCAAAAGAAGGGAATTTCGTTTTACTATCCTTCGCCTGCATACTGTACAGATAATGCGGCTATGATTGGAGCAGCTGCCTACTACGAATTTATGCGAGGAAATGTATCAGGCTGGGATTTGAATGCAGTGCCAAATTTGAAGTTGGGAGAACGCTAAAGATGTTTGAAGGTGGATTGGGAGCAGATGAAAGATGAAAAAGAAATATTGCAGCGCAATCGTGCTGGCTGCTGGAAAAGGAAGCCGCATGGGGACTGAGACTGCGAAGCAGTATCTGGAACTGGGAGGCAGACCGATGGTAGTTTATGGGCTGGAAGCCTTTCAAAATTCCCCTTTGATTGACGAAATAATTTTTATAACAGATAAGGAGCATTTAGAATATTGCAAACGGGAGATTGTTCAGGCCTATGGGCTGTCCAAGGTAAGTTATGTGGGAGTCGGAGGGAGTGAACGGTATGAAAGTGTATGGAAGGCTCTTGGTGTATTGACGGGCTTTGGGGGCTGGGAGCCGGAGAAAGTATGGGAGTCCAGGCAGAACGGATATGTATTTATTCATGACGGAGCCCGTCCATTTGCGACGCCGGAAATGATTGGGCGGGCCTACGAGGCTGTGTGTAGATGGGGGGCCTGCGCGGTAGGTATGCCTGTAAAGGATACCATTAAACTGGTGGATGAGAACGGTTGCGTAGTTTCCTGCCCTAAGCGCAGTCTGGTGTGGCAGGCCCAGACTCCCCAGGCGTTTTCTGTTCCTCTCATTGTAAATGCTTATGAAAAGCAGATACAGGAAGACTGCAGCTTGATAACTGACGATGCTATGGTGGTGGAGGCCCAGACTGGAATTAAGGTTCATATGGTGCGGGGAAGCTATGAAAATATCAAAATTACAACACCTGAGGACTTGGCAGTGGCTGAAGCGCTGCTTCAGAACCGGAAAAGGGACTGTAAAAATCTTGAACAAGAGAAGCCAGGATAAAGGCAAAACAGTATTGGCCTGACAGCAAAGAAATCATAACAAATGGACTTAAGCTATAAGACTGCGTAACCGCAGAAAGGGTAAAGTAAAACAATACGAAGCGTATCTTTCCCATGCCAAAGTACAGAGAACCGCTTCCAGAAAAAATACCATCTCCATCCTTGCTTATGGCATTGCGGAACTCCATGACGATTGCAGCTGGTAACGCTTTGTGCATGACATTTTGGCTCATATTTTTTTTGAAATCAGAAATGAATCGTCTTGATGTTGTAATGATATAAACCGTTGCTCCATTATTGAAAACAGTTCGGTTCGTGATCTGTGTCTTGTGGTGCTTTCTAGGCTTGAAGCTGATTTTCCGTATTAAATCAATATTTCGCGCCGTAAATAGCCTTTTATCCAGATAGGAATACATGGTATGGACAGACATATCCAGCTCCGGAGTCCCGGAGTCTTTCGCGATACTGCCTATCTGCGAACCGAGCATTGTAATTGTATTGGTGATCGATCGTACAAAGTGAGCCGCATCCCAAAAGCTGGACGTGAAAACCAACGAATGGAGATGCAGTCCGGGATACCCGTTCTTTCGTATGAAAGATTAAATTCTATTTGTGCAAAATTAAATTTTACTATGCGTTACGAGAGTGAGATGTACTTTGGTATTCTAGAGGGGAAACTTTAAGGAAGCGATCAGATGTTGACAACTGTCGAAATACATGATAAACTATGTGAGTTACCTCTGAAATTGGCCCTAAGCGGCCAGGCTGCTTTTTAACTTTTTATAAAAAAGTTAAAAAGTACTTGACAAAAATAAAGAAGTTCTGTAAGATAGAAAAGCACGTTTGGAGAGGTATCGAAGTGGTCATAACGAGGCGGTCTTGAAAACCGTTTGTCCGCAAGGGCGCGTGGGTTCGAATCCCACCCTCTCCGCTACAGGCGGTGCGGCAAGATTGCCTGTGAAATAGAATAGGAATGTTTATGCCAACCCAGCAGAAGTACCCAAGAGGTTGAAGGGGCTCCCCTGGAAAGGGAGTAGGTCGTTAGTAGCGGCGCGAGGGTTCAAATCCCTCCTTCTGCGTTGAACATTAACGCTTTGGCGTCAATGTTGAAAGCACCTTGAAAATTGAAGATTAAACAGTATGTAAAACCCTGAAAATTCTAAGAAAACAAAGGCTGGGTTAGGGCCTTGGATTGAGAGAAATCCAGAACAGAACCAACAGTAAGACGGGAAAGAACGAAAAAGCCAAGCGAAGTAGTCTTAACCAAGAAACACTCTTGAGGGAAGCCTTTAAGCCAAGGGCGTAAAGGAAGCCTGGGAAGAGGAAACTTTAACATGAGAGTTTGATCCTGGCTCAGGATGAACGCTGGCGGCGTGCCTAACACATGCAAGTCGAACGAAGCATCATAAAGGAAGTTTACGGATGGAATTTAAGATGACTGAGTGGCGGACGGGTGAG
>NZ_VUMD01000069.1 GCF_009696375.1 Clostridium porci | reverse complement strand
TAATGGCTCTGCCGGCCTGTCACCCACTCATCTACTGTTTCCCATGTATCTGTACCTGTCCTGCGCTCCATCCGCAGTTCTGCCCCTTCCAACCACTGATCCGTATCTCCTAAGAACTTATCTGTCTTAGTCCTGTTGGAGTCATTCGTTGGGTTATAATCCAGAATAATCAGGTTTGTCCATTCGTTTTTGTATTCAAACTGGAATTCATACGGTTTCAGGGTCAGCATATGTCCCACAGCCCCTTTTATTTCCCTGCATTCATAGGTATACGGCTTAAAATTCCCGTCTTTGTCCATATATCCGATTGGCTGGGGCTTAAACTGCGCCTCACCCTGGTCATTGGTAATCACAATCTCGCACTCTTTATTTAAGGTTTTATTTATTAGACTAAATTCTACGTCCTTTAGCTTTTCTTCCGGTCGATCCGTATCACTTTTAACCAGCTTAAGGATTCCCTCCGGTATCTTGTCAACCATTTCCGCTTTCTGTACAATCTGGCTGTCTATGACGGAGAACGGCACATCCACCGACTGTAAAAATCCATAGGGGGTGGTTTCTTCCCGCAGGATATAATCCCCTTCTGGAATGTACGTAACCCGGTGCGGCTTTAAGTCGCCCGGTTCAAATCCATCCGGAATCAGCCCGGCCGCCTTATCCTCCTCGGTGTAGGTTCCATCCAAACCTGATATCCATGTGGCTGTGATGTCCTGATACTGTCCCTTTGTGGTTGGCTGGTGCAGCTCTAAAGGCCTGTCCGATACCCTTCCGTACGCATCTACCGGGTAAATCGTGAGCCTTGCCCCATTTACCTCCTTACCTCCGGTGATATTCACTTTTGAGACTTCCAGGCTCAGGGGCATATCCCCCATCTCTGCGTACTGGATTCTCTCCAGATGCCCTGTATCCTCAATGGTTATAAGAACAGGCGCTGCCGTTGCATAGCCCTTCGGGGTTTTTGTTTCCACCAGCACATAGCTTCCTACTGGTAAATATTCCAAACGGGTGGTTCCCTTCTCCGTATAGTAATACCTGCCCTGGTACGTGTTCGGAATGTCCTTAAT
>NZ_VUMD01000068.1 GCF_009696375.1 Clostridium porci | reverse complement strand
GTTTCCTCAGTTTCGGATTCCGGTTCCGTCTTTTCTGTTGATTCCGCTACTTCTTCTTTTTCTTCTTTCGATTCCGCAATGGACTCTTTTGAAGTCGGGAGCTGGGAAGCCGGAGTTTTAGGAAGTAAAACTTCCAGTTCTTTTTCTGCCTCTGACTTTGTTGCAAGATCCATATTGGATTCATTTCCTGTTGTAAGTTCCGTTTCGCTTTGATCTACAACAGCGGCATTGGAAGAAGCTCCACTCTTTTCGGAAAGATATTCGCTGGAATGGATGACAACGCGTTCTACTGGAATATCATCGGTGTGATTGCCATGAATGATATATCCGTCCCGCGCAGCAATTTCTTCGGCGCTGTAATCGTAGGTCAGGCTGATGAAATCATCATAAAACTGATCCCTATCTGCAATGAGCTCATTTTTTGCAGCATCCGAAATACTTTCTTCGGCTGTGTGGAAAAATCCGCCTTCGGCTGCCAGCTGCTCACAGTAATCCACCTGCTCCTGCCAGGCTTCTTCTGCAAGAGCATCCAGCTCCGCATTCAGTTCATCGCAGTCACAGTCTTCGTCTTCCTCATGATCACATTCATAATGCACAACGATAGGCTTTGGATGGCCGGTGCAGTAACCTTTTGTGTAGGTATAATCATAGGTATCGGAATGGGCCTTTGTGGAAGTTGGGTTTCCGATCGTGTTGGTTTCGTACAGGTAACCATCAGCTCCGGTCACATTATCGTCCCGGTTACAGGCATCCTCATCGTCCCAACGGGTGAACTGGCTGCCGCTGTCGTTGGCCCAGTTGTATTTGGTGCCGATGTTGGAAGCTTCATCTTTCGGATGATCCAGGTAGGTGTTTCCGAGCTGTGTGCCGGCGTCATCCCAGTCTCCTAAGGTGTCATACTCTAAAATGTCCCAATGAGAACCCTTCAGAGGCTTTCCGGTTTCGGAATCCAGTTTCCGGAGATCCACGTTGTAGGTGGTCTGCCAGTCTTCGCTGTGCTTGTAGCGGTGTACTTCCAGAGCGATGGAACCTTCGCCGCCTTCACCGCCGCCTCCGCCACCACCGCCGCC
>NZ_VUMD01000067.1 GCF_009696375.1 Clostridium porci | reverse complement strand
GCACCACGCTTGATTGCTTCGGCCAAGCCGACCTGGACAAGCCTTGTTGCCATTTCAGCCGGGGTAGAATAGCAATCACAAAATTCCATATACCTGCAAAGACGGTCATACTGCTTCGGAGTTAGATAAACATTGACTTTGATTTTTCCAACAGGCTTATTCATAAAAGTTTCCCTCCTGATAATTTAATAACTGACTGCGCAACTTGTTGAATATGGGACCCTCAATCTCAAAGGGACGGTCCAGGAGCAGGGCCTTATACTTTAGCTTCGTAGGCCGGGAAAGCTGACGGAGGTAATAATCCATCCGGTCAGCGGGCTGTTCCGCAAGTAACTGTACCATGACTTTCGTTTCCGCCAGATCAATCACCTTACGAGTATAGACATTGGGCCAGCACCGGCAGCAGTCTATGTAATCCAGGCTATCCAACGTGACCTCTATCCGGGTAAGGGGATAATCAAGGCCTGCTTCTATCTGTTTGTTATAGACCTTGACCCGGCCAGGAGAAGACATACATCCTAAATACTCTGTAAAGTCCTGCGCTGATTTGTAAAACTGGCTGTATTTCCTGTTATCCTTGATAAGCTGTACCTGGTCACGGCCATAAGGCACATCCACTGCCAAATCCCATCGTTTTATTTTTATTGTTTCTGCCATGGGGAACAGTTCGTTTAGGACCGTTCTTAGGACTTCCCCTATCTGGCTTCGCAGGTCTTTAAACTCCACTTCCTCCTGGTCGAAGGGGGAGGCACTTGTACGCATAAACCCATCATCATAAGCAATCTGGCCAAGCAGCTTGTTTGGGTTAAAGTCCAGGAAACCTTGTAAGACTGTTTCTTTCTTTACACCATTCATACAACAGCCAATACTAAATGATAAACCTTTAACCCCAAACACATATAAATACCGATAGTCAAAATCCTTGTAAGATGTATAGGAGGTGGAGCCGGGCAGATGGGAGAGGAGAGTAAGAAACGATTCAACCACGTCCGTATCCGGAAACTCAAACGAGTAACGGAGGGAATCACAGGAATAGAAAATACCATCCTCAATCAGTGGGTTAAAATAATAAAGCATGGGAAGAACCTCCTAAAAAAATGTTAAGCAACGATACAAGTGTAAAGAATT
>NZ_VUMD01000066.1 GCF_009696375.1 Clostridium porci | reverse complement strand
CCGGTGAAGGTGGTACAGCCGGATCAGCCGGATAAAGAGAGGTTGTCAAGGAAGTACCCACCTAAAGCCAAAGATGAGGTAATTCAGGTCGGAGAAACGGTAGAACTGGATGAACACAATATAGCAAATTGGGATGATATTTCGGATTACGTTGATGCTGTTTACGACGAGACAGAAGATAAAGACGAGATTTTGACAGACAGGCCGGGAAGATATAGAAATAGAGGAAAACTTCGAATCCTATATACCGATGGCTCTGAGAAAATCCTGAAGATCACCATCAAAGTAGAAGGTGAGGAGGAAACAGCAACCCCAAGCGAGGCAACTCCAAGTGAAGCAACCCCAAGCGAGGCCAAAGGAAACGACGCAAAGAAATACGACCCCATTCCTCAGGATGTAATCGTTAAGCCAGGAGAGACCCTGGAGCCGGAGGAGGGGATCAAGAATAAGGAAGAGCTTCCTTCTGATACAGAGTATAAGGACGTAACGCCTTCCAATGTAGACAAAACAAAGGACTATGAAGCAATTATCAAGGTGGTATATCCAGACGGCTCCTCAGAAGAGATTAAGGTTCCTGTGACGGTTTCCAAAGGCTCAAGGGGTACGGGCGGAAGCTGGAGCGGCGGTTCAGGCGGAGGCGGTTCAAGCTCAAGAATACTCAATACCAGCAACGACCGAATCTACGCAGACCCGGATATGAGCGTAAGCAGCGGATCGGTAGGAGGAAGCTGGATTCTGGTAGACGGGGCTTCCAACAAATGGTCCTACCATACCTCAACAGGAGCCCTGGCGAAAAAAGGCTGGATGTATATCTCAAATCCATATGCCAAGGATGAATATGGGAAATTTAGCTGGTTTAAGTTTAACGAAGACGGAATCATGGAGTATGGCTGGATCAAGAGCCAGAATGGGAAATGGTATCACACCCATGCAATTTCTGATGGAAATTTAGGGGTATTGCACAGAGGCTGGTATTATGAGCCGATGGACGGAAAGTGGTACTATCTTGACCAAAAGACAGGAGCCATGTGTGAGGGCTGGTTGCTGATAGACAATCAGTACTACTATTTTACAGAAGCAGCTAATGTTTTGCAGCAGACCTATCTGCAAAAGGAGGACGGCCACTGGTACTATGACAATCACAACAGGAGACCCTATGGCTCCATGTACCAGAATGAAAGAACCCCGGATAACTACTATGTAGATGCCAATGGAGTTTGGAAGCCAGAATCCTAAAACGAGGTAAGTATACGAAAAAGAGGCAATCAATGCTGACCGGGGAATGCCGCGTAAAGCGGCATTCCC
>NZ_VUMD01000065.1 GCF_009696375.1 Clostridium porci | reverse complement strand
TTTCCTCAATCACACACCTTGTCGGACGGATAAGGTCGTAGTATTTTATCAGCGTTTCTTTGTTCAATTTCTTCTTTGGTAGCTGGTACTCATAATCTTCATAAGCGATACCGTCCCCGCCGTAAAGATGTTCCATGAGAAACCCAAAATCATTGATTTCCAAGCGACGCACCTTAAAGCGACGGGAGATTTTATTTTCCAGTAACTTTTCCATTTTCATGTAACGGTTGATTTCATCATTCGGCATGGAAACAAAATCATTCATCAGCGTGTGGTTCACTTCATGGAGAAATTCCGTGAACGTCAGCCACGCCGATTTTTTGATGTTCTTCAGATTGAGCTGTTCTTCTGTAACCATGAGCTTAAAGCCAAGAAAAAAGCGGTAGTCCACTTGATTGTCCCCAATCATAGATACTAACGCTTCGGTCTGTTCGTCTATCTTCTGGTAGGCAACTTCCTTTAATTTTCCAGTTACCAGTTTCTTTGACTGCTCCTGCATACTTCGGATTGAGCTTTCTGTGGCAATCTGCAAGGCATGAATTTTACCCTCACGGGACTGTGCGATAAGCTGGCGAAAGCTGTCATGCACGATAAATTTCTGCTCTGCGGATAGAAAAGAATAGTTGTACGGTATCAGCTCATAGTAAGCGAACACCTCATTGTCCTTGTTCCAGACAAGATTATTGTCAATATATTTTATCGGGAACATAGTTCACACTCCTTACTGCCGTGATTGTTTCATTCAATATCTGCTTATGCAGTTTTACGGCTTTTCCTGCATAAGTGATTTTCGGTCGCAACGCATAAGTTATCTGTGATTTCAAAAAGCTGTACGGCTTCTTTCCGTCAAAGGTTTTCTGCGACATAAACCAAGTGAGAGCAACGGGAATACCGAAGTATTTGAGAAATGCTCCCTCAATCATGGAAAGTGGGGGAATATCCCCAAACAGAATGATGATAAATTCCGTAATCAAAAACCATGTAATCTGTGTAAAAGTAACGGGAAAGGGCAAGTTAAAATCATTGATTGCATATAAGACTTTTTCCACGTTCCAGATACCCGTGTAAGATTTAATCTTTTTCAAGTTCTTTCAGCTCCTTTCGTAAGTTCTTCAAAGAGAAAAGGACAGCCATTTTCAGACTGTCCCTTAAAGAGAAATACGCTGTCAGTAGCAACAATGCTTGTCGCTGATCTTCCAGCGTTAATATGGTATCTCGCACATACCTCGGCTTGTTTCAATGAAGCAACCGCCCATATCCAAATCTCGCCCGTAGGCTTCATAGTCAATGTAATTCTGTAAGCTGGGTGGAATATCCCCAAGTGCCTGCAATTCGTCTATGTAGTA
>NZ_VUMD01000064.1 GCF_009696375.1 Clostridium porci | reverse complement strand
AGGATATACACGGCTCCCGGTGAATGGCAGGAATATGACACTACTGATTATCTGCATGGATTCCAGCCGGTTGACAGGGCAGATACACCATTTAACAATTAAATCTGACAGGCGTTGGGACTTCACAATATACGCTGATAAAACCACTACAAACCAATAAAACTATAACGAAAATAATCATACTTACAAATTATAAAATCATAAACCATATCAAAATTCAATCTATCAATCCCCAAAATAAAATTTTGCTCCCTGCGCCTGTTGCAAGGCGGCGTATATGAATGACAATAAAAATACTTCGGAAATTTTCAATCTTTCTTTATTGAAAGAAGCACTTGACTGCGGTATAATCAGTGCAGACAGTGTGCTTGATACGCTTATGTCAACAAAGAGAGAACAAGTCCGAAAGATACATACTTACGCCATCACCCCACCAGCAAAAGAGGGGGGACGGTGGCAGACCTGCTACAAAGGTACAGACGGAAAAAGAAAGAATATCAAGGCACAGACGGAAGATGAATTATTGGATAAACTGATTCCAATATACTTCCAAAATTCGCACATTGACAAAATGACTTTTTACGAACTATATGAGGAATGGTTAACATATAAACAGACTGTAACCAATAGTCCCAATACCATAAAACGGCACAAACAGCATTACAGCAAATATTTTGAACCATCTGCCCTACATAACAAGAAAATCAAACGAATAGATGAATTACTGCTGGAATCAGAGTGTAACCGCATAGTAAGGGAATTTAATCTTCCCCGTAAGGAATGGGGCAATATTAAGACCATCTTAAATGGTATGTTTGAATATGCCATCAGGAAAAAATATCTGTTGGAGAACCCCATGGACAAGGTTCAGATTCTTGTTAAATTTAAGCAAGTAGTCAGAAAAACAGGCAAGACCGAAACTTATAATTCGGACGAACTGAAAGACCTGAACCAGTATCTTGACCGCATGTATACAGGAACGCTTGATACTGCATTCTTGGCTGTCAAATTAAATTTCCTGCTCGGCTTACGTGTAGGGGAACTGGTAGCCCTGAAATGGGACGATTACATCAATATCAACCATCTGCATATTGTCCGTGAAGAAGTCAGAAATCAGGTTACAAACCAATATGAGGTAGTGGAGCATACAAAGACAAACCGTGACCGATTCGTGGTTCTGGTTCCAAAAGCAATCAATATCCTGCAAAAGATAGAGCATACCGGCGATTACATTTTTATGAGGGACAGAGAACGGCTTACATCAAGGCAGATTGCCTATGTACTGGAAAAATATGCAGAACGTCAGGGATTGTCTACAAAGTCCACCCACAAAATGAGAAAGACGTTCGCCAGCAACCTAAACGCCAGTGGCGTGCCGCTGGACTGTATACGGGAATTGCTGGGACATAGCAACTTAAATACCACCCTTGGATATATCTACAATCCATTGACGGA
>NZ_VUMD01000063.1 GCF_009696375.1 Clostridium porci | reverse complement strand
AGCAAACCTGCTAATAATGCAAGCACTTTTTTGTGGCAGGAAAAATGTGCATAACAAAATAGCCGTCGCCAATGACGGCAAAACAAATGTGGATTTTATCAAAGCAATCACGCGGATTGTTTTAAGCCATGATTAAGAGAGCTCATTCTTTCGCTTACTCTGGCATAGTAGATGCGAAGGAGCTTTGCAGCACCGGCAACCATGTAAACATAGAAATGCTTACCCTCAGCCCGTTTTTTATCCATGAAAGCATAAATGGGATCATCTGTATTTCCAATTTGAATAATTGATGAGCATACCATGAAAGCAGTTCTACGCAAATGCGGTGAGCCTCGTTTGGAAATACGTCTGGATTTAGCGTCAAATGTACCGGATTGGAATGGAGGTGCATCCACTCCCGCAAATGCGACCAGTGCAGATTTGTTGGTAAATCTACGAACATCTCCAATCTCGGCCATAAGCTGTGAACCGGTAATTTTCCCTACGCCGTGCATTTCCATGACAACGTCATATTCGGGCAAGAGGCTTGCCAGCCGGTCCATCTCTTCCCGCATAGTTTGCAGCGATTCATAAATGGCATTTAAGGTATTTACAGACTGAACAATGATTGCTTTTGTACGGTCATTTTTAGGGAATACGGCAACAGCCTGTTTGGCTGCATCGTAAATCCGTTCAGCAGCGGATAAGTAATAAACATATCCCTCTCGTTTGCACCACTTACCGTAAGTTTCAGAGAAGCTTTGGAATGAGAGCCCTGCTACGCAGTCACAATGCCAGAAACGCTTTGCAAAATCAATCCATTTGTAATGTCCCGACCTATTCCTGCTACTGGATGAAAAGAGCTTATTCACGCCGGGAAACGTCTGATCCAACAAGGATATGAGGCCGTTACGGAGAACGACGCTCGCATCAATCGTGCGTTCATATAGCCTGCTTTGCGTTTTCAAAAGAACGCGAGTTTCTTCCTCTGAGGAAAGCTCGCACAGGGAATCCCAAAAGGATAGTGCATAGTTTGCAATCTTCAATGCGTCAGCCCGATCTGTTTTGACCTTTCGCAAAGAGTTGTCGCTGAAATCGTGGATCAGTATGGCGTTCACAATGCTTACAAAAAATCCGGCCTCCTGTAATGCCCGTGCGATGGGGCACCAATAGATGCCGGTGTGTTCCATAACGATACGGATTTCCCCGCCTGTCTTATGAAGCAGCTTAACGAGGTCTTTAAGTCCTAAAACAGTATGTTTCACTTCAAACGGCATTTGGACGATTTCACCACCGGGACGCCGAATCGCCGCCATGCTTTTCCCTTTGGAAACATCAATGCCCACAGCAGTAATTACATTGTTTTGCAAGGATAACACCCCCATTTAGATTTTTAACCGGTAACCGCCGTTACTCAATGCCGATTCAGCTTGCGTTGTGATACGAATGTTAGGAGATTTCCATTGATTCAACCTGCATCAATCGAACGGTACAAAGAGGGTCGGCTGACAGTTTGCTCTTCGAGCGTAACATCTCATGCATAGGCCCGTCAGACCGGTCACCCCCATTATACCTTAGGCGTTAGTAACGGCACAGGGTGTATCCCCTGTAAC
>NZ_VUMD01000062.1 GCF_009696375.1 Clostridium porci | reverse complement strand
AACCTTGGAAAATAAAGTTGATAACCGAACCATTTTTCTTGGTAAATCTATGGAAAAAAGTTAGAAATGTGGAAAACTTGATAAAAGAAAAACCCGGACTTCTGTCCGGGACTTTGTCTACAGTCTGAAGAGGCGGCCGTATGGCTGCCTCTTAAAAGAAAGGTAGAGGATCACCCCCGCTTGCGCAAGGAATATATTATTGAGTTGCTTCAATCACTGCTTCGATGATCTGATGATTTTCTAAACCAGCTTTTTAACGCATAGGATTCGACAAGAACCCACTGACTGCCATTCAAGTACTCTCTGAAATCGGAGGTGATATATCTGTCTTCCCCCACAGCTAAAAACCTCGTATCATGGGCTGGATATTGTCCTCGTAACGATCAAAGCAATCGTAAAATCAAATCCACTAAGATTTCCCGTGCCGGTTCTTATTTTAAACCAGTATTGGTACAAGTTGCAAATGCTTCGATCAAATCCAAGAAACATCCTGAGTTTACTACTCGTCGACGTATAAAAGCACGTCGTGGCCACAAGAAAGCTATTATTACTATCTGTCGTATGATCCTGACCGCTATCTGGCACATACTTACAGATTTAAAACCCCATACACCGGAAGGTTTTCTTGAATCACGTCCTGTGAATGAATCAAAAGTATTGACTACTTCACAGGCACTTAATCTACTTAAACAACGAGGATATGTCATCCGAGATGATGAAGTTTCAGCTATCTGATTAGGTGTTGCGTCTATATTTACTTTTCAAAACCACCTTTTTTTGATGGTTTATTTGCTATGCCCTCTATTCTTTGGACGTCCTCTACTTATTTGTTTTAAACTTTACTCACCTTTCCAAACAAAATTCCGATTTTAAAGCAACTTCATTCTCTTACTATCGCATCCAACAAATTTTTTCTGACATTCTTCGATATACACCATGAATAATACATCCGCGCTTTACCATAGTCTTATAATTCATTTGAAAGCTTCCCTCCGGTAGCGTCCATGTATGTAACACATTTGGTTCATTTGGTTTTGAATACTTAATTAAATACTCATAATCTTGTAAATCAATATTTCCGTCATATGTTTTCTCCTTTCAAAATCCTAATTCCATCACAGACACATCAAATCTTCCGCAACACTGACACAAAAAGCTTCCTCAAACCAATGCCAAATCTCTTCCCTATGCGTTCCAACAGGGAATCCATTCCATTTCTCTTCAATTTCTTCCGTTTCTGGATTCATCGGAACATTACCAAAACGCAGCCACAATTCTTTTACAAGTTCCTTGTTAGTAAATTTTATGATTTCATTATTATAATCCAATTCGTTCAAATCTGTATCTGGGTGAACTGTTTCAAATTTTTCCGCAAGCATTCCAAAAAAAATCCTTTAATTCAGTAACGGAAATGAAATACAGTTTAAATGATTCTTATGCATATGTTCCATAACAATCTATGTCATTTCAATGGCATTTTCAATTTTTTGACACTCCGCACGACTAAAGTCGTGGGATTCTTGCTTCAGCGACCACTACATTGCTACGAAAGCTTTAGTTTTACACGGTCTCCACAAGCGTAAATTCCCGTATGTCCTACGGTACTGATATGTT
>NZ_VUMD01000061.1 GCF_009696375.1 Clostridium porci | reverse complement strand
CAGACTGTAGACAAAGTCCCGGACAGAAGTCCGGGTTTTTCTTTTATCAAGTTTTCCACATTTCTAACTTTTTTCCATAGATTTACCAAGAAAAATGGTTCGGTTATCAACTTTATTTTCCAAGGTTTTTCAAGCACTTCATGATATAATTAGGGTATCAGGAGGTAGTGCTTATGATGACGAAAAATGCAGATAAAAAAAGAGAACAAATACAGATGTTTTGTATGGATGATATGGTTCCTCAAAACCATATGCTTCGCTTGATAGACAAAGCGATTAACTGGAACTTCATTTATGAACTTGTTGAAGAAAAATATTCTCCTGATAACGGACGTCCAAGTATGGATCCAGTTATGCTGATTAAAATTCCTTTTATTCAGTACCTTTATGGCATAAAAAGTATGCGACAAACAATCAAAGAAATTGAAGTAAATGTTGCATATCGATGGTTTCTTGGATTGGATATGTTGGATCCCGTACCACATTTTTCTACGTTTGGAAAGAACTATACACGTCGTTTTAAAGATACAGATCTTTTTGAACAGATTTTTTCAAAGATTTTAGAAGAATGCATGAAATTCAAATTGGTGGATACAGAACATATTTTTGTGGATTCTACACATGTGAAAGCATGTGCAAATAGTAAAAAGATGAGAAAACGGGTGGCACATGAACAGGCATTATGGTACGAGCAGGAATTAAAAGAAGAAATTCAGAAAGACCGGGCGGCACATGGGAAGAAACCTTTGAAAGATAATGATAAAAATGATTCTCCACCACCAACTGCAAGCGGAGGAGAAAGTTTTGCAGATGAAACAGAATCTCAGATTCCGGAAGGAGCAAAAACACAAAAGTGCAGCACCAGCGATCCGGAAAGTGGCTGGTTTCGTAAAGGAGAACATAAACATGTTTTTGCATATGCAGTAGAAACAGCTTGTGATAAACATGGTTGGATTTTAGGATATACTGTTCATCCCGGAAACGAACATGATAGCCGTACATTCCCGCTATTGTATGAGAAAATAAAAGATTTCAAACCGGATATGATGATAATGGATGCCGGCTATAAAACGCCTGCCATCGCCCATCTTCTCTTGGAGGATGGAATCCAACCTCTTTTTCCGTACAAACGACCAATGACGAAAGAAGGTTTTTTCAAAAAATATGAGTATGCCTACGATGAGTATTATGATTGTTACGTCTGTCCTGGAAACCAGGTTTTAAAATACAGTACAACAAATCGAGATGGATATCGTGAATATAAGAGTTGCGGATTGTTCTGTAGTAGTTGCCCATACTTGCATCAATGCACAGAAAGTAAAGATCATGTAAAAGTCATTACCAGACATGTATGGGAAGAATACATGGAGAAAGCAGAAGATATTCGCCATACAATAGGTAACAAAGAAATATATCAACAACGAAAGGAAACGATTGAGCGACTTTTCGGAACAGCAAAAGAACAACATAGTTTCCGTTACACTCAATACATAGGAAAAGCACGGATGGAAATGAAAGCCGGGCTTACGTTTGCGTGTATGAATTTGAAAAAGCTGGCAAAAATTTTAGCAATCAGGGAATCTAAAATGAAAGAATCTTGGAGTTTTTTAAGATTTTTATTAAAACAGAGGCTATTTACAGAAAAGTGGTGCTGGGGATAACTCCCAGCACCAACTTTGTCTACAGTCTGAAGAGGCAGCCATACGGCCGCCT
>NZ_VUMD01000006.1 GCF_009696375.1 Clostridium porci | reverse complement strand
TTAGGGCTTAGTAGGTAAAAGATGTTGCGCTTGGCGAACCGATTTCGATGAGTCTTTAGACTCCGGTGCCGGTAACAGACCCTTATAGGGTCAAAGCAAGCCACCGGCTAAGCCGGTGGTCTTGACTTCTCAAAAAATTTTGTGAAAAACAAAAATAAGATCCTTTTTTTCATATACGTTGCCTGGGAGCGCAATTAATGGTATACTATATCAATGTGCCAATAAGTAAAAGAGGGATTGAATGACAAAATCGTTGTATATAGCAGAAAAGCCCAGCGTTGCCCAGCAGTTTGCAGATGCCCTTAAGGTGAGGGGAAGGCGGGGAGATGGGTATATAGAATCGGAGGATACGGTAATTACCTGGTGTGTGGGGCACCTGGTAACCATGAGTTATCCGGAAGCCTATGACATGAAGTATAAGCGCTGGAGTATTCAGACGCTCCCCTTTCTTCCAAAGGAATTTAAGTATGAGGTCATTGGCAATGTAGCCAGGCAGTTTGAGACGGTGAAGGGCCTGCTGAACCGGCCGGACGTGGAAACTATCTATATCTGTACGGACTCAGGGCGTGAAGGCGAATACATTTACCGCCTGGTAGCCCAGATGGCAGGCGTGAAGGGGAAACGGGAGAAACGGGTCTGGATTGATTCTCAGACAGAGGATGAGATTCTGCGGGGCATCCGGGAGGCCAGGGACGCATCTGCTTACGATAACCTGTCGGCCTCCGCTTATCTTCGCGCAAAGGAGGACTATCTCATGGGGATTAATTTCTCCAGAGCTCTGACCCTCAAATATGGGCCTTCTATGTCGAATTACCTGGGAACGAAGTTTACAGTTCTTTCTGTGGGCCGTGTGATGACCTGTGTGCTGGGAATGGTGGTCCGCAGGGAGCGGGAGATAAGAGAGTTTGTAAAAACGCCCTTTTACCGTGTCGTCGGAACCTTTGAGGGAAAGGGGCAGGATGGGAAAACCGTTCCGATAGAAGGAGAATGGAGAGCCGTAGAGGGCTCAAGATATTTTGGCACTCCTTATCTGTATAAGGAGAACGGTTTTAAGGAAAGAGCGCACGCCGGGGAGCTAACAGAATATCTGCGAAAAGAACCGCCTCTGACAGCCATTGTGGTGTCTAAGGAGAAAAAGAAGGAGACGAAAAATCCTCCTTTGCTCTACAATCTGGCAGAGCTTCAAAACGACTGCTCCAGGATGTTTAAGGTCAGCCCGGATGAGACCTTGAAGGTGGTTCAGGAGCTTTACGAGAGAAAGCTGGTCACTTATCCTAGAACCGACGCCAGAGTTTTATCCACAGCAGTTGCCAGGGAAATCTACAAAAACATAGGAGGGCTTAAGGATTACGGCCCTATGTCCGCCTTTGCGGAGGAAATTTTGAAATCAGGCTCCTATAAAGGCATTGGGAAAACCAGATATGTCAATGACAAGCAGATTACGGATCACTATGCCATTGTCCCTACAGGACAGGGCTTGGGAAGCTTGAGGGGGCTGCCGCCTCTTTCCGAGAAGATATATCAGGTTATATGCAGAAGATTTTTAAGCATCTTTTATCCGGCTGCCATTTACCAGAAATACAGTGTGGAATTGGAGCGTCTGAAGGAGCATTTTTTTGCAAGCTTTAAGGTGCTGTCAGAGCCTGGTTATCTGAAGGTGGCGGATATAAAATTATCTAAGAAGCCAGAGGAGCTGCCAAAAGGGGAGAAGGGCGCCCTCGAAGGCAGGTTGTCAGGAGACGGGGAGGAAGGCGAAGAGGCGGATGTCCAGTCTCCAGAAGTTGACAGAACTGTCTTGCTTCAGATGCTTGCAGAACTGAAAAAAAATGATATACTAACCTTGTTGGAGCTGAACATAAAGGAGGGGGAGACTTCACCGCCGAAGCGGTACACCTCCGGCTCCATGATACTGGCTATGGAAAATGCAGGACAGCTTATAGAGGATGAGGAGCTTCGCGCCCAAATAAAGGGCAGCGGCATTGGAACCAGCGCCACCAGAGCAGAGATACTTAAGAAGCTGTTTCACATCAGGTATCTCAGCCTGAATCATAAGACCCAGGTCATTACGCCTACTCTTCTGGGAGAAATGGTGTATGACGTAGTGGAACATTCCTTAAAGCAGCTTCTGAACCCAGATTTGACAGCCAGCTGGGAGAAAGGACTTACCTATGTGGCGGAGGGTTCCATTACCTCGGAGGAGTATATGGAGAAGCTGGAGCGATTTGTAGCGGGCCGTACTGTAAACGTTATCCGTATGAATAATCAATACGATATGCGGGGATATTTTGACAAGGCAGCCGCGTACTATAAAAAAGAGCAGAGTCGTGATAAGGGCATAGCCAGCGGCGCAGGAACAAAAAAATCAGCAGCGAAAAGGAGAACAGATTATGAAACTGGAACAGATGACAATTAAAGAACTGTTAGACACAAGCCATACAATCGCGGAGAGACTCTTTGACGGACATGTGTATCCATGGGAGGTGCTACCTGACATCAGAGCATTTATTGAGGAGATGGGGCCCCTTCTTCCTGAATCTGAGTACAAAAAGATCGGTAAGAATATATGGATTCACAAGACGGCTAAGGTTGCTCCTACCATAGCTATGGGAGGGCCGATGATTATCTGCTCAAAGGCAGAGGTACGCCAGAGCGCATTTTTAAGAGGAGGCGTTATTATTGGAGAGGGCGCCGTTATAGGAAACTCCTGTGAGCTTAAAAATGCGATTATTTTCGACGGCGCTCAGGTTCCCCATTTCAATTATGTGGGAGATTCCATTCTGGGCTACAAGGCCCATATGGGAGCAGGCGCGGTGACTTCTAATGTAAAGTCCGACAAGTCTTTGGTAAAGGTACATGCTGAGAATGGGGATGTTACCACCGGCTTTAAAAAGTTTGGAGCAATTTTAGGCGATAAGGTAGAGGTGGGCTGCAACAGTGTGCTGAATCCAGGCACTGTAGTTGGAAGAAACAGCAATATCTATCCACTGTCCAGCGTAAGAGGCTGTGTACCGGCTGACTCCATCTACAAAAATCAGACAGAGATTATAATTAAGGAAGAAAGAGAGCCAGAGGATGCAGAGCAGGAGCTGGTGAAGGGCGGGCTTAAGGTAGTTAAATAGCTGAAAATAGGCTCAGTAAAGAACATAAAAGCGCCTCACGTTGAACTGTATTTCAATGTGAGGCAAATTTTTTGTATAACGCTCAATTCTATTATTTGGTTCCAAAGATCCGGTCGCCTGCATCTCCAAGACCTGGACAGATATAGGCATTTTCATTGAGGCAGCGATCTAGATGGCCTACATAAATCTGAATATCCGGGTGGGCCTTATGAAGGCGTTCAAGCCCTTCAGGAGCAGCAATGATAGCCATAAACTTGATTTTCCTGCCGCCGTGCTGCTTGATAAAGTCTACGGCAGATACTCCGGAGCCTCCGGTTGCCAGCATCGGGTCTGTGACAATGATGGTACGCTCCTCGATCGGACTGGGAAGCTTGCAGTAATATTCATGAGGCTCATGGGTTACCTCGTCCCGGTACAGGCCGATATGGCCTACCTTTGCGCTTGGCACCAGCGCCAATATGCCGTTCACCATTCCAAGTCCAGCGCGGAGTATGGGGACTACTGCCAGCTTGCGTCCGGCAATCATAGGGGTCATGCAGGTCTCGATGGGAGTTTCCACCGCCACGTCCTCAACCGGAAGATCCCTCAGCGCTTCGTAGCCCATAAGCATAGCAATTTCTTCGATTAGAGCACGGAATTCATTGGTTCCTGTGGCCTTATCGCGAAGGATGGAAATCTTGTGCTGAATCAGCGGATGGTCAAAAATCATTACATTATCCATGTTATGGCTGCTCCTTTGTCAGTTAGAATTATGGTAATTATAGCTCAAATGCTTTTTGATATCAACTATATTGTTAAAACTTGCGGCCTCGTTTTGGTTTTACTTGGTAGATGGGTCAAAGGAAACTAGGACATAATCTCCTAAGGAATGAGGTACAGGTATGGAGAAATAGATGGTTCCCTGCTTCTCGTAGCTGAAGGATTCCGGCCACTGTGTTTCGGAATCCAGGGGAAAATCCGCACCCCCCAATATTTGGGATAAGGCGTCGATGTCCCAGGCGCTTCGGTATTTCAATACCTCTGTCTCCACATCAGAGGAAATGCCGGAGAATTTAACATCGTCGCTGAGCACATATCCGGCCATGGTGTAAGCGTCGGAGAAATCATCCATTCCCAGATCCTGAATCTGCAGAAGGTTGACAGTATTTGAGTAAAAAAGATTGAGAGGATTGGCTGCGCCATCTGCGGTCAGGATGCCTGTATAGGTGGCTGTAAGCCGTTTGCGGTCTACAGAGATAACCTTGCACTTGACAGAGAGGGTATCCTTGGTGTTGTCGATACCGTGAGCCTTGATGACAGAGAGGGCGTTGGACTTTAAAAGGGCGTTGACCTGCTCCTGCTTTTTCGGATCGTCCGTCATATGGATGACCGGATATTGGATGGATATGTTTCCAGAGGTATAGGTTTCAATATCAGCCGCAATGCTGGAGGCAGTGCCTGTATGCTCTGGTGCTGTGGCCGCTTCAGACGCAGCCTCGGTGGTGGGAGCCATGGTTTCCGGCTCTGCTTCGGCTGACGCCTCGGTATGTATAGTGGAAAGGTCTGCTTTTTCAGGGGTCTGGCTGAGAACCAGCCCGATGGCTGTGCCGCCGATTACCACGGCTGCGCTGACTGCGCCAATTAGAATTTTTTTGTTGGTATCCATAATATATCCTCCTTTGTATTTTGGGTAGTGTCAGGCTGTTCAAATCGGCACAACCCGGTAATCGTTAGGACTCAGGCACCGAAAAGCCTATAGCCCCTCATTTGTCCTCTGGATGACCGGTCATATTGCATGCAAGTCCCTGTCAAGAACGTTAATTTCTTTTGTTTACAAGGATTTAAGAAGCATCAATATCGTGGCATCAGAGAATGGAAAGAATCTGGTTTTTCGAAATTCCACTGCCGTATTCCGAATTTTGTCCGAATCATATTTATTATATACGCTATTCATGGACGGAGTTTGAAGAAATGCTTACGAATTATTAAAGGCAGGAAGGAAAGTCGGAAAAAGGCGGGAAAGCGGTCGCAGCTTGGCAAGTTTTTCTTGACAGTGAAAAGCAAATAGAATTATACTGATTACCGCAAGGTAAGATTAAAAGCCCTTAGCTAAAAAGGAAAGAAAATATGAGGAAGAGACCACTTATTTTGCAATCAGATTTTGGAACGTCGGATGGAGCGGTCAGCGCGATGTATGGAGTTGCTTATGGAGTCGATCAGGAGCTGAAGATTTCTGACCTGACACATGAGATACCACAATACGATATTTGGGAGGCGTCCTACCGCCTGATTCAGACCCTGAGCTATTGGCCGGAGGGCTCTGTCTTCGTCAGTGTGGTAGATCCGGGCGTGGGTTCAACAAGAAGAAGCATTGTTGTCGAAACTAAGGCGGGACAGTATATTGTGTCGCCGGATAATGGAACACTGACTCACATAAAGAGAATGATCGGACTGAAGCAGGCAAGAGTAATTGATGAACGTGTGAATCGCCTTCCAAATTCTGGAGAAAGCTACACCTTTCATGGAAGAGATATTTATGCCTATACAGGAGCAAGGCTGGCAGCAGGCGTTATTACCTTCGAGGAAGTAGGGCCTCAGGTAGATGTGGAGAGTGTCATTGAACTTCCAATCGTGGAAGCCATCTACGATGGGGAAAAAGTAAGAGGAACCATTGATGTGCTGGATGTCCGCTTTGGAAGTCTGTGGACGAATATTTCACGTGATCTATTTAAAAAGCTGGGAGTCGATCATGGAGGGAGAGTAGAAATCAGCATAGAAAATGGGACACGTACACTGTACAAGAATATTTTGGCCTATGCTAAAAGCTTTGCGGACGTATATGTGGGTGAGCCGCTGGTATATGTAAACAGTCTGGATTGCATGGCTGTGGCAATTAATCAGGGAAGTTTTGCCAGGGCATATAATATCGGAACTGGGACAAGCTGGAGAATTACCATTCGCAAAGCTCCGAGGCTTGTATATGAAAATGAAAGCCAGGTTTTTGAAGGATAAATAGTAAGTACAGGAGGAGTAGATGAATCAGACAGGGCGAACACCGGCAATCGTATTCGAACACTTTCAATTCCAGTATTTTAGTCAGGCAGAACCGACACTCTATGATATTAACCTGAAAATCTACGAAGGGGAAAAGGTGTTGATTGTAGGCCCCAGCGGAAGCGGAAAGAGTACCATTGGTAATTGTTTGAACGGCTTGATTCCATTTTCTTATAAAGGGGAAATTCAGGGCAGCTTAAAGATTGGCGGAAAAGAAACCAGAGAGATGAATATTTTTGAGCTGTCCAAAAAGGTGGGAACCGTGTTGCAGGACGCGGACGGGCAGTTTATCGGACTGACGGTGGGAGAGGATATTGCCTTTGCTCTGGAAAATGACTGTGTACCTCTGGAGCAGATGAAAAAAACGGTGCAGGCAGTGGCGGATGTGGTGGATATGGGCAGGCTTTTAAAGGCTTCTCCCTATGAATTGTCCGGGGGACAAAAGCAGCGGGTTTCCTTTGCAGGAGTTATGGTGGATGATGTGGATATTCTGCTGTTTGACGAACCTCTTGCGAATCTGGACCCGGCAACGGGCAAGACTGCCATTGATTTGATTGACCGGGTCTGGAAGGAATCCAGAAAGACAGTGGTGATCATCGAGCATCGTTTGGAGGATGTGCTGTACCGGGAGGTGGATCGGATCATTGTTGTAAGCGAAGGCCGGATTGTGGCGGATATGACGCCGGACGAATTGATGGCCGCTGATATACTGCCTGGTCTGGGAATTCGTGAGCCGCTGTATGTAACTGCCATGAAATATGCGGGTATTCAGGTGAATGCTCAGATGAAGGCAGGACGTCTGGACACGCTGGATATCAGCCAGGTCAGAGAGCCTCTTAAGAAATGGAATCAGGATCAAATAAAAAAGGAAAGGAAAAAGGAACGTCCGGTCATTCTGGAGGCAGAGCATCTGAGCTTTCGGTATACGAAGCATCTGAGCATTTTGAGGGATATTAGCTTTCGAATCCAGGAAGGGGAGATGGTCAGCATTGTGGGAACCAACGGTGCTGGAAAAAGCACCCTTGCAAAGGTCATCTGTGGTTTTGTTACTGAGGATGAAGGAAGGCTGTTCTATTATGGAGAGGATTTAAAGGGGCAGACAATCAAGGAACGCTCGAAGAAAATAGGATATGTAATGCAAAATCCCAACCAGATGATCTGTAAGCCGATGCTTTATGACGAGGTTGCGCTGGGACTTCGCATCCGCGGCATTGCTGAAGAGGAAATTGAGCCGAAGGTGGATAGAGCGCTGCGAATCTGCGGTCTGGCACCCTTCAAGAAGTGGCCGGTAGCTACGCTGAGCTTTGGGCAGAAAAAGAGAGTTACCATCGCTTCGATGCTGGCGCTGGAGCCGAAGCTTTTGATTCTGGATGAACCCACAGCGGGTCAGGATTATCGCCACTATACAGAGATTATGGAATTTCTAAAGAGCTTGAATGAGCAGGGGGTAACCATTCTTATGATCACACACGACATGCACTTAATGCTGGAATATACTCCCCATGCGATTGTCATTTCAGACGGAAGGAAGATTGGAGACAATAGCGCTGTAAATATTCTGACCAATAAAGAAATTGCGGAGAAAGCAAACTTGAAGCTGACCTCTCTGTATGAATTGGCAATCAAAGCAGGAATGGACGACCCTTCTGTGTTTGTGCAGCGCTTTATTGATTACGAGAGGGGGACGTGCCGCAGATGAAAGCGAAGTTATTTGATTATGTTGACAGAGATAACTTTATGTTTAATCTTTCCGGGCTGACAAAGCTGGTGTGTTTCATCTGCATGACATGTTCGGTCATGTTTTCCTATGATGTCCGCTACATTCTGTTTGTCATGGCTCTTTCTGTAGTGATATTCAAAGTGTCCGGGCTCCAATTTAAGCAGATTAAGCTGATGACAATCTATGTGGTTATATTTCTTTTGATCAATTTTTTGCTGACCTATCTGTTCAGCCCAGGGTATGGAACGGAGCTTTATGGAACAGCCCATGAGATTTTCCGGTTTACTGCCCGGTATACGGTTACTTGGGAGCAGCTTTTGTATCAGGTGACGAAGATTACCAAATATGCGTCGGTGGTGCCTCTGGGAATGATTTTCCTGCTGACTACCAATCCAAGTGAATTTGCGGCATCGCTGAACCGGGTGGGGGTAAGCTATAAAGGCGCTTATGCGCTGTCTCTAACCCTGCGCTATTTCCCGGATATGATTCGGGATTATCAAAATATTGCGCTGGCACAGCAGAGCCGGGGACTGGATTTGTCCAGGAGGGAAAAGGTGAGAGTACGGGTGAAGAATAGTATGAATATCTGTATTCCCCTGATTTTTTCAACCCTGGATCGGATCGAGCTTATCAGCAACGCCATGGATTTGCGGGGATTTGGAAAGCATAAGAAGCGAACCTGGTACGGAGCCAGGCCGGTGAGGCGGGGGGACTGGATGGCGCTTGCTTTTGGAACTCTGATTTTGGCCGGTTCCTTGTATCTAACCTTTTTTGTAAACGGCTCCCGCTTTTGGAATCCCTTTATTTAAGGGTTGATGGAAGGGGAAGTGACTTTATGAAGCTGATTCTAGTTTTTTAGACAGGTTTTACTTACAGAGAGGGAAGGCCAGCTACCGCTTGTAGAATATCCCATAGAAGAAATTGTGGAGCATGCCATACTTAAGCCGGAGGCCTCTTTGGAAAAGGTTCGGGGAATCTTTGCGAAGCATTCGGTTGAAGCTATGAACACCAGTGGGTGGTTGAATTTACAAAAGCAACAGGTTAGCTCTGTTGCTGCCAAGGAGGAAAAGAAGATGACAAAAAAGATGTTTGAATTCAAGACAAAGACCATTGTTGCGACTGGACTAGGAGCGGCCTTATTTACGCTTCTGTTTATGTATGTGAAAATACCGACTGGAATTCCGTCTACGGATATCCAGACGGCATACGGGATTGGCGCGTTTTTCGCGTCCTTGTTCGGTCCCGTTGCCGGCGGCCTGATCGCGTTGATTGGACATGCCCTGTCTGATTCGATTCAATATGGAGCGGCGTGGTGGAGCTGGGTAATTGCCAGCGGGGTATCCTGCTTTGTGACAGGACTCATATATCCGAAGCTGCATGTAGAAGAGGGTGAGTTTGGGAAAAAGGATATTCTTAGATTTAATCTTTACCAGGTAGCCGCAAATATGATTGCATGGATTGGGATCGCACCGGTATTAGATATCGTCATATATGCCGAACCCCCAGAGCTGGTATTTACCCAAGGAATTGTGTCCGCAATTTCCAATTCAATTTCTGCAGGTGTAATAGGTTCCCTTTTGCTGGCAGTTTACAGCAAGACAAGATCCAAAAAGGGCAGCCTGAAAAAGGAAGGATAAAAGGGCAGAAGAATGCGGGAAAGAGGAAGGCTGGCCAGAGAGCTCTGCTTTGGCTGGCCTCTTAGGATAGCCTGCTTAAAATTGGGAATGGGAAGCTGGGATAACAGCAGGAGAAGCGTTAGTGAATGAGAGGGTAGGATTACCTGCCCCATGGAGGAACGTTGGATATGAATGTAATGCTGATTATTGTACAGGAGAGAGATGCGGCCGGGCTGGCGGCAGCATTTAAGAAACATAGGATTCAGGCTACCAAAATTGATGCCGGGGGTCTGGTGTCCAACCGCAGGCTGAATGTGTTCCTGGTAGGTACAGACCGGGTTGAAGAGACGCTGAAGCTGGTTGAGATCAGCTGCAGGGAAAGGGCCATTGAGATTGAGGATAAGGAATATAACGGTCATATGTTTGTGGATGTTCAAAAAAACATAGTGATAGGAGGAGCTACAGTGCTTTTGCTGGGGGAGGCAAGACTCCTGAAGATAAAGGGACTTTGTGATCAGGAATAGGGTGTCTGGCTATAGGGGACGGGTGAAAATGGCTTTTATCTGCAAAAAACGCTTGCCAAATAGGCTAACCTATGGTAAAATAGCTAACGTTGCAAAGATAAGCCGGCATGTCGGAATGGCAGACGAGGCGGACTCAAAATCCGTTGATGGCGACATCGTGTGGGTTCAAGTCCCACTGCCGGCACTACCTTGGCAGGGCGAAGTTCTGAGATTGATGATTTCATCGTTCTTGGGACTTTTTCTTTTGCTCACGCAACCTATGGTATCGAATCTTTCGTTGAAAAAGCCTCTTATTTATTGTATTATGTAAGGAGTATTTGAGCAGAATGACAGACAGGAGGTGTTTGCCTTGACCTGTAGGGAAGCAGAGCGTCTGGTAATGCCGTATATTAATGGAAGTATTACTGATGATGAGTTGAGGGACTTTTTAGAACATATTGAACATTGCGGCGAATGCCGGGAGGAGCTGGAAATTTATTTTACGGTAGACGTAGGAATCAGGCAGTTGGATGAGGAGACGGGCTCTTATAATATCAGTGGGGACTTAGAGACGGAGCTGGAGCTGTCCAGGCAGAGGATACACACTCTGCGCCTGCTGCAGACAGCCCGGTATGCAGTGAACACACTTTGCTTTTGGGCCTTGCTGGTGGTTATAATACTTCAAGTTCGAATATGGGGACAGATGGGGTTTATGGGCCTTTAGCGCAGTGTACCGGGCTTGAGATTCGGACAGCTCTGGGGTTATCTATGCAATGGATAGAAAGGATAATTATATAAATGGATAAGCTGGTATTAATTGACGGACATAGCATACTGAACCGGGCCTTTTATGGGGTACCGGATTTGACCAATTCGGAAGGGCTTCATACCAACGCAATATACGGTTTTCTGAATATTATGTTCAAGATTCTGGAGGAGGAGAAGGCGGATCATGTGGCAGTAGCCTTTGACTTAAAGGAGCCGACCTTCCGCCATAAAATGTATGGCGCCTATAAGGGAACCAGAAAGCCAATGCCTCAGGAGCTTCATGAGCAGGTTCCTCTTATGAAAGAGGTTCTTACTGCAATGGGGATTCCCATTATGACCCTTTCTGGATATGAGGCTGACGATATTCTGGGTACAGTGGCAAAGCGGAGTCAGGCTGAGGGGATTGAAGTATCTGTGGTATCCGGCGACCGGGATTTGCTGCAGCTGGCAGATAAGCATATCAAAATCCGGATTCCCAAGACCAGCCGCTCTGGTACAGAGGTAAAGGATTATTATCCTGAGGATGTGATACGGGAATATCAGGTAAGTCCTCTGGAGTTTATTGATGTAAAAGCTCTTATGGGAGACGCTTCGGATAATATTCCAGGCGTACCCTCCATCGGGGAAAAGACGGCCACAAGCCTGATTGTAGCTTACAAGAGTATTGAGAATGCCTATGCGCATTTGGAGGAAATCAAGCCGCCCAGGGCGCAGAAGGCGCTGAGCGAGCATTATGAAATGGCTCAAATGAGCAAGGAGCTGGCTGCCATCTGCATCGACTGTCCGGTGGAATTTACCTATGAGGATGCGAAAATAGAGACTTTTTATACCCCTGAGGCCTATCAGTACATGAAGCGGCTGGAGTTCAAGTCTATTCTTACACGGTTTGACGCTTCTGCAATGGGAGATGACTCTACCTCCAGGCTTGAGGATCATTTTGTACTTGTGAAGGATGAAAAGACAGCTGCGGGCATATTTAAAAAAGCGGCAAAGGCGTCTGCCGTGGGTGTTCAGCTTATAATCGGAAGGGAGCGTAAAGAGGCAGCGGAGGCTTTGGAGCAGCTGGCCTTCCAATTTGACGAGAATGGAGGAATAAGGGCAGGCAAGAAGGCCAGGGCAGGCCTGAGTCCTGTGACAGGCCTGGCTCTTTGTCTGGGAGGCGAAGAGATCTACTGCATGGCAGTGGGAGAGGGTCTGGGGGAAGCTGTGCTTTTGAATAACCTGAAGGCACTGTGTACAGAGAAAGGCGGCGGCAGTTCTCCCCAAGAAATCTGGGTTTTGAATCTGAAGGAAATGCTCCCCTATCTGGAACTTGAGGATACGGCTTCTGTTTATGACGAAGGGGTTGCCGGATACCTTCTGAATCCTTTGAAGGATACTTATGCTTATGATGATCTGGCAAGGGATTATTTAGGGCTGACAGTTCCCTCCAGAGCTGATCTGCTGGGTAAGGCTGATTTGGGAGAGTCCCTCTGGGTTGAAGAAAAGGAGGCCGTTACCTGCGCCTGCTATATGGGATATATCGCTTTAAAAGCAGCAGCTCCATTAAAAAAGCAGCTTCAGGATACAGGCATGTATCGGCTTTACACAGAGATTGAGATGCCTTTGATCTACAGTCTGTTTCATATGGAGCAGGAGGGTGTAAAAGTAGAGCAGAAAGAGCTTAAGGCTTACGGCGACCGCTTGAAGGTTCAGATTGCGGAGCTGGAGCAGGAGATATACAGGGATACAGGAAAAGCCTTTAACATAAATTCTCCCAAGCAGCTGGGAGAGATTCTTTTTCAGGAGATGAAGCTGCCGGGAGGCAAAAGGACCAAGACCGGCTATTCCACTGCCGCGGATGTGCTGGATAAGCTGGCGCCGGATTACCCGGTGGTGCAAAAGATTTTGGATTATCGCCAGCTTACAAAGCTGAATTCTACCTACGCAGAGGGGCTGGCCGCATTTATCAGCGCAGATGGCAGGATTCATGGAACCTTTAACCAGACCATCACTGCTACAGGCAGAATTAGCAGCACAGAGCCGAATCTCCAGAACATTCCGATCCGCATGGAGCTGGGGAGGGAGATCCGGAAGGTGTTCGTTCCAAAGGAGGGATGTGTGTTTGTAGATGCGGATTACTCACAGATAGAGCTGCGTATTTTGGCCCATATGTCCAATGATGAGAGGCTAATCGAGGCTTACCGGTCGGCTCAGGATATCCATGCCATAACGGCTTCAGAGGTGTTCCATGTACCTCTGGATGAGGTGACGCCTTTGCAGAGGCGCAACGCTAAGGCGGTTAACTTTGGTATTGTGTATGGTATCAGTGCCTTTGGACTTAGCGAGGATTTGAGTATCTCAAGGAAAGAGGCTGTGGAATATATTGAAAAATATTTTGAAACCTATCCTGGGGTTAAGAGCTTTCTGGACGCATTGGTAAGCCAGGGAAAGGAGATGGGATATGTAGCCACACTGTATGGCAGGAGACGCCCTATTCCTGAGCTTAAATCAGCCAGCTTTATGCAGCGTCAGTTCGGAGAGCGTGTGGCTATGAACTCACCCATCCAGGGAACGGCGGCAGATATTATGAAAATTGCCATGATAGCAGTTGATCGTGAGCTGAGGAGGAGGAATTTAAAGTCCAGAATCGTACTTCAGATTCATGATGAGCTTTTAATTGAGACTGCGAAGGATGAAATAGAGACGGTAAAGGAACTTTTGATAGATAAGATGAAGCATGCCGCAGAGCTGCATGTAGCTCTGGAGGTGGAGGCTCAGGTTGGCAGCTCCTGGTTTGATGCCAAATGATAAGCCTGATCCAGTCAGGAAGCATATGGGATGGCAGGAGCAGAACCGGTTAAAAGCTGGGGCAGCAGAAGCCATGCCGGGCGACGGAGCATCGGACAGTCAAACAAGCGGCAGCAGAAGCCGGACATGAGAAAGCTGGAGCTTGTATAAAGGGGGAAAATTAGATGAATGACGCAAAATACAATGAGCAGGCTGGCCAGCCCTTCGGCACAGAGCGTCCAGAAAGAGGGAGGTTCATCCTTGGCCTTACGGGAGGGGTGGGGGCAGGGAAAAGCCGGGTTTTAAAGATCCTGGCGGCAGACTACGGCTTTCATGTAATCCAGGCTGATCAAGTAGCAAGAGCAATGCTTCAACCTGGAAGGGAGAGCTATCAGGCGGTAGTAGAATACCTTGGTTCTTCCATTTTAAATCAGGATGGATCGATTAATCGTGTGGTAATGGCAGAGCTGATTTTTTCTGACCCTGTCAAGCGGGCTGGTGTTGACAGGATCATTCACCCGTTGGTTTGGAAGGCCTGCTTTAAGGAGGCCAGGGAGGGGAGGTCGGTGATAGAGTCTGCCATTCCCTCAAAAGAATTCCGTGACAACTGCCATGAAATTTGGTATGTTTATGCATCATGGGAAAACCGCATGGCCCGCCTGAAGGAGGGACGGGGATATGGGGAAGAGAAAAGCCTGAGCATCATGAAAAATCAGGCGCTGGAGGAAACCTTCCGTTCCTTCTGTGATGTCGTGATTGATAACAATGGAACAGTGGAAGAAACCATGGGTCAGATTCAAAGACGGCTAAAACTGCTGGGTCAGGCTTCCTTTGGCCGGCAGGAGGATGTCTGAGCCAGTCTGGACCTGCCGGTTGGATAGGAAGGCATGCCTGGCCTGGGCCTTTAGGAATCAAATTTATAAAAAGGACTATAAACATGAGAATGGTAAGCATTGCAAGCGGAAGCAGTGGTAATTGTATTTACATAGGATCAGACAATACGCATATTCTGGTAGATGCGGGAATCAGCAATAAGCGGATTCAACTGGGCTTGAATGAAATTGGTTTGACAGGGAAGGATGTGAAGGGCATCCTCATTACTCATGAGCACTCGGATCATATTAAGGGACTTGGGGTATTGGCAAGAAAATATGAAATACCCATCTACGGAACAGCAGAAACCTTGGAGAAAGTTGCCTTTGCCGGTAGCCTGGGAGTATTTGACAGAGAGCTTTTAACTCCTATCTGCCCGGATAAGGAATTCCAGCTGGGAGATTTGACGGTAAAGCCCTTTAAGATTGACCATGATGCTGTCAATCCAGTGGCGTACAGGGTGCAGGAGGGAGATAAATCAGTGGCGGTTGCTACAGACATGGGGCACTATAATCAGTACATAATCGACTGCCTTCAGGGACTGGACGCCCTTCTGCTGGAGTCCAACCATGATGTGCGTATGCTGGAAACAGGCCCCTATCCCTACTACTTAAAGCGTAGAATACTGGGAGATCGAGGCCATCTGTCCAATGAAAATGCAGGACGGCTTTTGAACCATTTGCTTCACGATAAGCTGAAGAAGATTCTGTTAGGCCACCTGAGCAGGGAGAACAATTACGCAGAGCTGGCATATGAGACTGTTAAAATGGAGATTGATGTGGGAGACTGCCCCTATGGATCTTCAGACTTTTCGATCTCTGTGGCGGGCCGCGATAGTATGAGTGAAATTATTTATGTATGACAAAAGGCAATTTTTTATGCCTATTTTGCTTCACTTGAAAAAATTGCGACATTACCTGCAAAAAAGGTACTTCCTGCACATCACTCACTGGATATAAAGCCGGAAATTATAAGTAAAATGGAAAACGCCTTTAGACAATTAAAGATACAGGGAAATTGCGTCATGGCAGCGGCACTTTTGATTACGGCGGCTGGGCGGTATGGTTATAGAAAATAATAAAATTGTGACAGAAACCGCAGAGTTTTACTGCATGGAACTATAAGAAAAAATAATAAAACCCAGGGAGACTTTTTAGGGAAGATGTGTTAAACTGTTTACGAACATCCCCGCTGGAGAGCTGAGGGAAAAAACGGCATGAGGAGAATGAAGATGAGTAAGGCAATTATTACAGTAGTAGGGAAAGATACAGTAGGAATCATAGCAAGGGTATGCACGTATCTGGCAGAGAATCAGATTAATATCCTAGACATTTCCCAAACGATTGTTCAGGGGTATTTTAACATGATGATGATTGTGGATGTGAGTAATATGGTCAAGTCCTTTGGGAGCGTAGCAGATGAGCTGGAGAAGACAGGAGAGGGAATCGGAGTTAAGGTAAAGATCCAGAGAGAGGATATTTTCACTAAAATGCATAGAATCTGACGCCTGCCGGCTAAGGGGAAATCCTGATAAACAGTAAGAAAGGGACGCGAAAAACCATGATTAATATATATGAAGTAAATGAAACCAACAACATGATTGAGCACGAAAAGCTGGACGTGCGTACAATCACTTTGGGAATCAGCCTCTTGGACTGCGCAGACAGCAATCTGGAAGCTTTAAACCAGAAAATATATAATAAAATAACGGCTCTGGCAAAGGAGCTGGTTGCAACTGGCCGGGATATTGAGCAGGATTTCGGCATACCGATTGTAAATAAGCGTATATCCGTAACTCCCATTGCTCTGGTCGGAGGAGCCGCCTGTAAGAGCCCTGAGGATTTTGTGTCCATTGCCAAAACTCTGGACAGGGCTGCCAAAGCGGTGGGAGTAAACTTTATTGGCGGGTACTCGGCTCTTGTAAGCAAGGGGATGACGACAGCCGACAAACATCTTATCCTCTCGATTCCCCAAGCCTTGGCTCAGACAGAGCGCATTTGCAGCTCTGTTAATGTGGGCTCTACAAAGACAGGGCTTAATATGGATGCTGTGGAGCTGATGGGACGGATTGTAAAGGAGACGGCAGAGGCTACAAAGGAGAAGGATTCGCTGGGCTGTGCTAAGCTGGTGGTATTCTGCAATGCGCCGGACGATAATCCGTTTATGGCAGGAGCATTTCACGGCGTCACAGAGGCAGAGGCTGTCATCAACGTAGGCGTAAGCGGTCCGGGAGTTGTAAAGGTAGCTTTGGAGAAAGCCAGAGGGGCTAACTTTGAGGTGCTCTGTGAGACTATCAAGAAAACTGCATTTAAGATTACTCGTGTTGGTCAGCTGGTGGCGCAGGAAGCGTCCAGACGCATGGGAATTCCTTTCGGGATTATAGATTTGTCTCTGGCGCCCACTCCTTTTGTAGGCGACAGTGTGGCGGAGATTCTGGAGGAGATTGGCCTGGAACGGGTGGGGGCTCCCGGAACTACCGCAGCCCTTGCGATGCTGAATGATCAGGTCAAGAAGGGCGGCGTAATGGCTTCCTCCTATGTGGGGGGCTTAAGCGGCGCATTCATACCTGTCAGTGAGGATCAGGGGATGATTGATGCAGTGAGCCTGGGCGCTCTGACGATGGAGAAGCTGGAGGCTATGACCTGTGTCTGCTCTGTAGGCCTGGATATGATAGCAATTCCGGGAGACACTTCGGCAGCTACCATTGCAGGTATCATTGCAGACGAGGCTGCCATCGGCATGGTTAACCAGAAAACTACGGCTGTCCGTCTGATTCCTGTTATCGGCAAGAAGGTGGGAGAGACGGCTGAATTTGGAGGGCTTTTGGGATATGCCCCTATTATCCCGGTGAATACCTTTTCCTGTGAGCGATTTGTAACCAGGGGCGGAAGAATTCCGGCTCCTATTCACAGCTTTAAGAATTAAGGCGGACGTCCTTATGAGAATTTATTTGATCCGGCATGGCAGGCAGTGCAGCAGACTGTGTAATGTCAATGTTGCTTTATGTGAGAAAGGCTATACACAGGCGGCTCTGGTTGGAAAACGGCTGATTCCTGCAAAGATACAGGCGGTTTATTCCAGCGATCTGCTTCGGGCGTTGGAGACGGCCCAGGCTGCCAATCGCTACTGGAAGGTGGAGCATTTTATAAGGACTGAGCTTCGGGAGATATCCTTCGGAGCGATGGAAGGGCTGTCTGAGGCTGAGATTTCCTTCCGATATAAGGACTTTAAAATCCGTCAGGACAGAATGGAGGAGGATTTGCCATACCCGGAGGGAGAATGTGCGGCAGATGTGATACGCAGGGCAGAACCCGTGTTTCAGGAGATGGCGGAGAGCGGCTATGAGCGGATTGCCGTAGTGACTCACGGCGGCGTCATACGATCTATGGCGGCTCACTATTTGGAAATACCTTTAAATAAGTGGCGTATTTTGGGAAAGGATTTGGAGAACTGCGGCATCACGGAGCTTTTATGGAATGAAAAGAAAAAAAGCTTTATACTGGAGCGGTTTAACGATTATGCTCATCTGGAGTCTCATCCTGAGCTTTTGCGGAATGCCTGGGCGGAGACTGAAGGCTGGGAAAGCGTTTGAGCAGAGGGCAGAAGAAAAGCGGCTAAGGCAGCGCCTGGCAGGAATCAATTATAAGGAGTGAGTGTATGAATCACCAGGATCGGGAAGAACTGAAAAGAATGCTGGAGTGGTTTTTGAATGAATCTCTGGAGCGGATTCTGCTTAGTCATCCTGTAGACAGAGGGGCGATGTCCAAATCCAGACTTCGTCCCTTGCTGATTAAGGGGGCCTTAGCTTTTCAGGCGGAGGAGCAGAAAGGAAAGCAGGCATTTCACCGGAATATGAGCCGGGAGGAGGCGGTAGCCTATGTAATGGCTTTATTGGATGGCTCCTTTAAGCAGGGAGAGATTGTGTCTTCTCTGGGTAGGGCTGTGATTCTGGTGAGTAAAAAGGGGAAAATAACCATGAAGATCAAGAGGAACCCGGCAGATAAGGGAATCCTGACAGGAAGCGGCTCAGATAAAGCTCATGGGACAAGATCCGGGCAAATAAGCAGTCAGGCGCGGATTCAGTCAGGTTCCCCTTTGCTGGAGCACAATCGTAAGAAGCGGTATATTCTGGAGGAAGGCAGGGCCGTTCCTTTTCTGGTGGATCTGGGAGTTATGACACAGGAGGGAAAAATTGTAAACAGCCGTTATGACAAGTACCGCCAGATTAACCGGTTTTTAGAGTTTATTGAGGATATCCTACCGAATCTGAATCAGGAGAGGGAGACTACGATTATTGATTTTGGATGTGGAAAATCCTACCTTACCTTTGCTATATATTATTACCTAAAGGTGCTCAAGGAGTATCCGGTTCGTATTATCGGATTGGATTTGAAGCAGGATGTAATTGACCAATGTAACTCTATCAGCCGCAGGTACGGATATGATACGCTCCGATTTTACCATGGAGATATTGCCTCCTATGAGGGAGTGGAGCAGGTGGATATGGTGGTTACGCTCCATGCATGTGATACAGCTACGGACTTTGCACTGGCAAAGGCTGTAGGCTGGGGAGCAAGGGTAATTCTGTCTGTGCCCTGCTGCCAGCATGAGCTGAATGGCCAGATAGAAAACCAGCTTTTGAAGCCTGTGTTACAATATGGCTTGATTAAGGAGAGGCTGGCTGCCCTCTGTACAGATGGGATCAGGGCCCAGATGCTGGAAGCAGCAGGCTACAGAACTCAGATTCTGGAGTTTATAGATATGGAGCATACGCCAAAAAATATATTAATCCGGGCCATACGCCAGGGAAAGAAAAAAGATAACAAAGCAGCGATCCGGGAATTAACGGAATTTCTGGGAGTTCATCCCACGATTGTGAAGCTGCTGGGGGCGGAATTGGAAGGGTAGGCTGCAGGTTTCAGCAGAGGCAACCACATATGTTGGAAGGATCATGGATGAACACTTTGTGCAGTATACCTCCATTAGTAGAACCCCAGAATAAATCAACCTTGGGGACAAAGACTGTTACCAAATGTAGCTACAGGATACATACGGGCTGGGTAAACTCGTTGCTAATAGGATGGGCCTGTTTTCTTGCCTGTATGCTCTGGCGCAGGTGGGAGGCATACATATCCTGCCTGAACATGGATAGGGCGGCACCTGAAAGAAGCTGGTGGGCGCCGGCTGTTTTTGTAAGGAGCGGGACAGAGGCTTTTTGCTTTAGATAGGAAAGCAGTTCTGCGCTCTCTTTTTTAAAGCCCAGGATTCGTGCATAGGGAGCATATCCGGCCAAACGGCCGGTCTGGATCTGCTCTCTGGTGACGCCAAGGATCAAATGAAGCAGGGCGCGGCTGATACGAGTATAGGTGTACTGCCTAGTTTTTAGCTGCTGGATACGGCCCTCCCAGTCTTCATACTGGAGGAGGCGGCCCTTCAGACGGAAGGCCATATCAGAAGAAAGGTCGGCATACCGGGTAAGATCCCTGTCCTCTTGAGCCGCAGTCAGCAACACATAATTTAAAAGACCGGACAGATCCTGGGAGGTGATCACAGGCTCTTGACTGTACATGGGTATGAGGGAGGAGGGGATATGCGGCAGGATTGGGCTGGGCAGCACCTTAAGCCTGACTCTGTCTTGTGATTCCTGACTTAAGCTTTGCCTCAAAGCTGAGGCCGAGGCCTGTCCTTCTTTCAGGGAAGTATCATGATACCCCTGCCCCTGCCGTTTAATGGTCACAGGGATGAGAGGGCTGTTCTGACGGAGTATGGCCTTACAGTATTCGATGCCCAGAAGATTATTGGGGGAGCCAAACAGACGGTTCAGGCTATCACTATCCAGGGGAAATCCGGATTCCGATGGGGATATGGCAAGCAGGGCCTGGGTTCTGGCCTGAGGCCAGCTTAAGCCGTCTCTTAAGCCCTGGCCCAGCAAGGATTGAAAGGGTTCTGTCTCTCTGACCAAAAGGCCGGCTGCAGCCTTCAGATTTTGGATGCATCCGTCCTCACTGCCAAAGCAGACCGTATCTATCCCGCCCAAAGCTGAAAGCAGCGCTATGGCGCAGGCTCCAAAGTCCTCCGCGCTGCTGACAGCAAAAACAGAGGGCAGCTCCACTACCAGATCAGCGCCGCAGGTAAGCGCCATGCGGGTTCTTACGTATTTGCTGAAAATGGCAGGCTCCCCTCTCTGAACAAAGTCACCGCTCATGACTACCACACAAAAGTCAGAGCCAGTTATCTGGCGAGCCTGCTCTATATGATACTGATGTCCCTTGTGAAAAGGATTATATTCTGCAATAATTCCTGTTACCTTCATAGATATTACCTCATTTATCTGCTACATAGTATGTACATTATAGCGGCATTTTAGCTTGAAGTCCAACTGTTTATTTAAATTCATTCATGTGTATGGTGTATGGCGTGTCAGGTGAATTTCGGGCTGTTTATAAATCTATTATAATTTGAACACAATTTTTCCACAATCACTTCACAATTCCATCATAGATCCGGATTATATTTATTCATACAAGGAACAACAAAGGTTGTATGTAAATAGAGAGAGAGGTATGAAAGGAGATGCTACTATGTACGAAAATGAGAATCAAAATGATCAGACCTTAAATAACCAGCAGCAGGATAACATAGACAGACCTTCAAGACAGCAGGAGCCTGAGGTGAACTGGACAATACCGGAGGCAGGGAATCCTTATGAAAGAGCCGGGAACCGGTACAGCCAGGCCGGCGGCCCGGAAGGGAATGTTCACAATGGGCAGCAGTACGGACAGATGGGAAATGCCAATCACCAAACTGCTGGTACAGGCTACTGTCATCAGCCAACCTTTCAGGGAAATATAATTCAGAGCAGCGCAAAGGGATCGGAGCAAAGAAGGAACAGAAGCTCTCTGGCGAAGAAGGCGGCAGGCATAACGGCAGCAGCCGTTCTGTTCGGAACCATTTCCGGTGCAGTTATGACAGGTGTGAATTATATTGGGAACCGTCTTGCAGGTACCTATAAAACCACAGCAGATGGCGCTAAAGCCCCAGCTCAGCTTCAGCAGGCAGCTCCAACCGCCGGCACACAGAACGGAGGAAGCCAGGGAGCTACAACGGTATCTGCCTTAACAGATGTATCCGGCATTACAGAAGCAGCTATGCCCTCCATCGTTGCTATTAATGACACCATGACCATTGAGGAAAGAGACTTTTTCGGAATGCCTCAGACCTATCAGGCCCAGAGCAACGGCTCAGGTATTATTGTAAGCCAGAACGACACAGAGCTGCTTATTGCTACGAATAATCACGTAGTATCAGGCGCCCAGGATTTAAAGGTCACATTTGTAAACAATGAGGAAGTGAAGGCGGCAGTGAAGGGTACAGATTCTGCTACGGATCTGGCTATTATTGCGGTTCAGCTATCCGATATTCCCTCAGATACCATGAGCCAGATCAAGGTAGCCCAGATGGGGGATTCCGATCAGATTAAGGTAGGACAGCAGGTACTGGCCATCGGCAATGCGCTTGGATATGGTCAGTCTCTAACCGTAGGCTATGTCAGTGCGCTTAACCGGGAGATTACAGATAAAAGCGGAATCAAGCACACATATATACAGACGGATGCAGCGATCAACCCTGGCAACAGCGGCGGAGCCCTTCTGGACTTAAATGGCAATGTAATCGGCATCAACGCTGCCAAGACGGCTTCCACGGAGGTGGAGGGAATTGGCTTTGCCATTCCAATTTCCAGCGCTCAGGATATATTAAACGATCTTATGACCAAAAAAACCCGTATCACTGTGGCAGAGGATGCCCAGGGCTATCTGGGAATTCAGGGAATTAATGTGGACGCAGCCTCATCCCAGAGCTTCGGTATGCCCGTAGGAATATATGTATACAAGATTGTAGAAGGCGGAGCGGCGTCCAGATCCGAGCTTCGGGAAAAAGATATTATTACAAAGTTTGACGGACAATCTGTTACCAATATGGAGGAATTAAAACAGATGCTTACCTACTATGAGGGAGGCTCTGCAGTGACTCTGACGGTACAATCTTTAGAGAACGGAAGCTATGTGGAGCGTGATGTGCAGATTACCCTGTCAACGAAGTCGGCCGCCCAGTCTTAACCGATTCACAAAAGATTTTTATATCTATTTCATGGAAAGTGTGTTATACTGAACCTAACAGACATCTTAAAGGAGGTTCAGCTTATGAAACTAGTATATGCAATCGTAAGGAACGACAATGAAGATGATGTAGTAAGTCAATTAACCCAGCACCATTACAGTGTTACCAGATTATCCACTACAGGAGGATTTCTGAAAAAGGGAAATACTACACTGATGATCGGCGCGGAGGATAGCAAGGTGGACGAAGTGATAGAGCTAATCAAGCAGGAGTGCGGCCAGCACCAGAGGCTAACTGTGAATATGCCCTATGTTTCAGGAACCACGATGGTAAACTATGCTACGGTGCCTATGAGCGTAGAGGTGGGAGGAGCAACCATATTCGTGATGAATGTGGATCGCTACGAGAAAATTTGAGAAAGTGGATTGCTGCTAAGATTTGAATTTCAGGATAAGAAAGATCCAGGGCTGTGTGAGATGAAGCCCTGGATTTTTTGCGAAAAGTAACTATAAGAATTACTAAGGTATGTAAAAAAATGCAATATTTGAATAAAATCGACTTGTATCCCCTTTTCGGTCAGTATATAATAATATCATATGTTTAAAAGACTAAGGAAAGGGGTAAAATTTACCATGGGATTTATTGATACGATTAAGGCACGCGCCAAAGCTGATAAAAAGACGATCGTGCTTCCCGAATCGATGGACAGAAGAACCTGGGAGGCGGCGGAGAAAATTCTGAAGGAGGACATTGCAAATCTGGTTATTATCGGAACTCCTGAGGATATTGCGGATCACAGCGCAGGACTGGATGTGTCCAAAGCGACTGTTATCAATCCCCAAACCTATGAGAAAACTCAGGAATATATCGATTTATTTGTTGAACTCAGAAAAGCGAAGGGTATGACGCCGGAGAAGGCAAAAGAAATTATGATGTCAGACTATGCTTACTACGGCTGTCTGATGATTAAAAACGGCGATGCAGACGGTATGGTTTCCGGCGCGTGCCACTCTACTGCTGATACGTTAAGGCCATGTCTTCAGATTATTAAGACTAAGCCAGGCACGAAGCTGGTATCCGCATTTTTCCTGATGGTTGTTCCAAACTGCGAATTGGGTGCCAGAGGAACCTTTGTTTTTGCGGACTCCGGTTTAAACCAGAATCCGTCTTCTGAGGAGTTGGCAGCTATTGCGAAGTCATCTGCCGAGTCCTTCCGCCTGCTGGTTCAGGAGGAGCCGGTGGTGGCCATGCTGTCTCACTCTACAAAGGGCTCTGCCAAGCACCCGGATGTGGATAAGGTGGTTGAGGCTACCAGGATTGCAAAGGAGGCTTACCCGGATCTGAAGGTAGACGGAGAGCTTCAGCTGGATGCGGCTATTGTTCCAAGCGTTGGATCTTCTAAGGCTCCGGGCAGTGAAGTGGCAGGTAAGGCCAATGTTCTGATGTTCCCGGATCTGGATGCAGGCAATATTGGCTATAAGCTGGTTCAGAGGCTGGCAAAGGCGGAAGCCTACGGACCTGTTACACAGGGCATTGCAAGACCTGTTAACGATCTGTCCAGAGGCTGCTGTGCAGATGATATCGTGGGTGTAGTGGCAATCACAGCCGTACAGGCCCAGGCAGAGTAAAAAAGCGAACAGGAGGATGCGTTTAAATGAATATATTGGTGATTAACTGCGGAAGCTCATCGTTAAAGTACCAGTTGATTAATTCGGATTCAGAAAAGGTTCTAGCAAAAGGGATCTGTGAGAGAATCGGCATTGAAGGAAGCCAGATTACCTATCAGCCGTCAGGCGGAGAAAAGAAGATAACAGTCTCTCCTATGCCTACGCATACCCAGGCGATTAAGCTGGTGCTGGATGAGTTGACTGACGAGGCCACAGGAGTTATTAAGAGCCTTGGGGAGGTTGGGGCTGTAGGTCACAGGGTGGTTCATGGCGGTGAGTCATTTACCTCCTCCACATTAATTACAGAAGAGGCTATGAAGGCCATTGAAGAGTGTAACGATCTGGCGCCTCTCCATAATCCTGCTAATTTAATCGGTATCCGTGCCTGCCAGGAGTTAATGCCAAATACGCCCATGGTAGCCGTGTTTGACACTGCGTTCCATCAGACCATGCCGGAGAAGGCATACCTGTACGGACTTCCATATGAGTACTATGAAACGTATAAGGTGAGAAGATACGGGTTCCATGGAACAAGCCACAGCTATGTTTCCAAGAGAACAGCAGAGTTTCTTGGCAAGCCTTACGACTCTCTAAAGACCATCGTGTGCCATCTTGGCAACGGCTCCAGTGTCTCAGCTGTCCTCAATGGCAAATCCATCGATACAAGCATGGGCTTTACACCTTTGGAGGGCCTGGTTATGGGCACCAGAAGCGGTGATGTGGATCCTGGAGTTATGCAGTTTTTGATGCATAAGGAGCATCTGGATATTGATCAGATGATGGATATTCTGAATAAAAAGTCAGGTATTTACGGCATGTCAGGAGTATCCAGCGATTGCCGTGATGTGGAGAATGCGGCCAATGCAGGCCATAAAAGGGCAAAGATTGCTCTGGAATCTTTTGCATACCGGGTAGCCAAATATGTAGGAGCTTACGCGGCAGCCATGGGCGGTGTGGATGCCATCACCTTCACGGCAGGCGTAGGAGAAAATGACAAGGTTACCAGAAAGATAGTATGCGAGCATTTGGCATTTTTGGGTATTCAGGTTGATGATGAAGCCAATGCAAAGAGGGGACAGGAAGTCAGAATTTCTACGCCTGATTCCAAGATTGCCGTACTGGTTATTCCAACTAACGAAGAGCTGGCTATTGCCAGAGAAACCCTTGCTTTAGTATAATAGTTTAGAGCAGTCACCGGCTTGGCAGGCGGCTCAGAATGGTAATGCTACATGCTAGGAACGACGACATAAATAGAATAAAGCTCAGCTTCTCAAAAAAAGGGGAGCAAAAAACACGGTTCTAATTGGCTTTATGGCTGCTGGAACCGTGTTTTTTGTGCGGTATTACTGCAAAGCTCTATTTTGCGGCGCCTCCTAGGTGCGGCGTTATTGAAAAGAGCTGTTTTAAAGCAGACTCTTTTTCTTTTCTAAAGGTAACCCGGCAGCTTTGGCTCAGACAGAATCCGAAGGATGCCGGCGGGCCTGTTCCCGGTATTGGGTAGGAGTTATGCCCTCCTTTTTCTGAAAGCACTGGGAAAAGTAATTGGCGGAGCCAAAGCCCAGAGATTCCGCGATCTGACGCACCGTATTGTCCGTAGTCCGGAGCAGAAATCTAGCTTCGGCAAAGCGTCGTTCCAGTAGATAGTTGATAGGGCTGATTCCGTAGGCACGGTTAAAGCTGCGTATGATACTGTATTTAGTCAGACCAATTTTAGAGGCCAGAAGATCCAGATTGACTGTCTTGGTAAAATTATCATCAATATACTGCCGAATCCAGGAAATTTTGTGATCGGAAGGCTGATCGGGTTGTAAAGCAGGAGCAGATGGCTCCAGTTGGAAGTGGGACTGCTGGATCAGAAGAATGAAAAGCAGAGTCAATATACTGTTGCTGGCGGCTTGATAGCTATCAGGCTTACCAGACACCTCCTGGATGAGAGCAGTGAGAAGGGGGCGGATCAGGCTGGATTGGGAGCGGAAGCTTCCCTTGTAATAGCCTGAAGCGGCATCATGAAAAAGGACATTAATGTGGGAAAAACCAAGCACCACATATTCCAAAGGCGCGGAAGCAGTGCTGGATTCCCCATGTTCTATGGTGGGATTGACAATCATAAAATCCCCGGCTTCCACAGAAATGGACTGATCACGGACAGAGAAGCTTCCCTTTCCGCCAACGCAGAAAAAAAGTTCTGTAAAGTCATGAGAATGGCGCATCCCATTCCAGTCCCGTTCAAACTTAAAGGGAGAGACATAGAGCAGTCTGCCGGATTCACCGAATAAAATTGCTTCGTTCAAATCAAATAGCTCATACATAGTGGTTCCTTTCGTGTTTCTTTACTGGCAAAATCCTCTGCTTCCTGAATTTGTGCCAGGTTAGTTCCGTCATTGTGTGGAGGCAGTTAGCTTGATAACCATAGACTATTGCCATAATTTAAAAAATAAATATTTAATATAAAGTATAAATCGATAGATTAAATGAAAAAAAGTCTCAAAGTTAATCATAGAAAGCAATTTATCTAACTTATATGTAAATATAACATATTTTTATTCTTGGGGCAAGAGGATATACTGAAAACATAATAAAAGCCTGGCTGAAAAAGAATGAAATGAGGTGAAAATTACAAACAAATGAGCTGGCACAGCGGGCAGGGAAGGATGGAAACAGGTGATAAAAGAAAGAGCATATTATGTGAGCGAACGGAGTGGCAGTGACGAGAATGAGGGAAGCATAGAAAAGCCCCTCCGGTCCCTGGCTGCGGCGGGAAGGCTGGATTTAAAGCCGGGAGATGAGCTTCTCCTGGAATGTGGTTCGATTTTTGAGGGACAGAGCCTTCAGCTTCTTAACTGCCGTGGAAGCAGAGCAAAGCCTGTGCGAATCGGCAGCTACGGTACAGGCCCCAGGCCAGTGATTGCCGCAAATGGTACGGGCTTGTGGTATCAGGATTACCAGACGGGTCTGGATTCACCTTATCATGTGTGGCGGGGCTATGTTTCCTCCGCAGTGCTTTTGTATGACTGCGAATATATTCATTTGACTGGCATAGAAATTACCAATGAGCCGCAGGTGCCGGGGGAGCGGTACAGTCAGGCGGACAAGATGTCCCGGACCGGCGTGGCGGTAGTGGCCCAGAATGGAGGAACGCTCCATCAGATTGAACTTTCGAAGCTGTACATACATGACGTAAAAGGAAATATATATGATAAGCATCTGAACAACGGAGGTATTTACTGTACAGCCTTAAAGCCGGAAAAAGCGGATAATCCCATTGCCCGCTATGATGGGCTGTACATTCATCACTGTGTGGTGGAAAACTGCAGCCGGTGGGGGATTGCGGCCGGCTACAGCTATACCCATCCTTTTTTTGCCACTAAGTGTTTGGATGAGAGCATCGTGGAACGATATGGCCATGCGAATGTTGTTTTGGAGCATAACTATGTGAAAGGCATAGGCGGTGATGGAATTACGCCCATGTACTGCCTGCGTCCCCTGATACAGTATAATGTGGCGGAGGATGTGGCAATGGAAATGAACGATACGGTATATAAGCTGGCCGGAGAACGTCAGGGAAAGACAGCTGCCGCCATATGGCCCTGGAAGTGCAAGGGCGCTCTGTTTCAGTATAATGAAGCATACCATACCTTTGAAAATCAGGACGGTCAGGCCTGGGATGCGGATTCTGGCGACGGAACTGTTTATCAGTACAACTACAGCTACAATAACGGAGGCGGCTGCGTTATGTTCTGCGAGCCGGAAAGCGTACATAATACATTTCGTTATAACATCAGTATGCTGGATCAGGGGGGTGTGATCAATCCGGCGCACAATTCGGATGCCCATATTTATGGCAATGTGTTTGTCATGGCTCCCGGAGTTCCCTTCATCAGAGATAATATGTCCGGAGGGCATATGCTGGTGGAGCATAATATAATTTACAACAGCGGAGAGAAAGCCGTGTTAGGAGACTGGCATCATCAGACAGAGCTGGCCAGGTATCATCACAATCTGTATTACAATTTTCTGGATTTCCCACCAGAGGATACGGAGGCTATTGTCAGGGAAAAGGGAGAGGCAGTGCTGCAAGAGCCCCTTGGAGGCCCAAGGCAGACAAGCGGCCAGGTACATTCCAGAGATCGCTTTTCAGGCTTTCTTCCAGCAAAGAGTGAGAAGGAAGTTGATCATATTTTCCAGATGAATGTACATCGGGAGAGTGTCAATGATAAACTGGCGGAGCCTTTATGGCCCGCTCAAAAGGAAAGAGAGGAATCGACATGAAAAAGAAAGCATTAGCAACTATTCTGGCTGGCGCTTGTGTATTGTCTGCGGCTTTGACCGGCTGCGGCAGCGCAAGTGCGCCTGCGGTTTCGGACACAACGGCAGCTTCAGACACAACAGCGGCTTCAGGCAAAGAAGGGGCTGGGGAGCTGACCTACTGGTCTATGTGGAATTCTACTGAGGGCCAGGCGAAGGTACTGCAGGAAGCTGCGGATGCTTATGAGAAAGCCACTGGTATCCATATCAATATTGAGTGGAAGGGGCGCGACATGAAAAACCTGATTGGACCTGCTCTGGATTCAGGCGAGAAGGTGGATTTCTTTGATACGGATTACATGCTCCTGCTGCAGCAAAACGGAAAATATCTGGCAGATCTGACAGATATGGCTAAGGAAGCCGATTATGAAAAGCACGTTATGCCTATCCTTTTGGAGAACTCCAAGGAGTGGGGCGGTGGAGTATTAAAGGCGATGCCTTACCAGCCTTATACCACCGGCGTATGGTATGATAAGGCTATGTTTGATGAGGCAGGCATCACTAAAACTCCTGAGACCTTTGACGAGCTGTTAGAGGTTTGCCAGAAGCTTAAGGATTCAGGCGTTAACCCTATGACCTGCAATTCAGACACTGTTACTCTCCTTTATGGGTATCAGCTGGCCCGGTATATCGGTCAGGACAAGGTGCTTGAAACGCTGAATCATGCAGATTGGGCAAATGTGCCGGAGGCAAAGCAGGCGGCAGATGACATCCGCTCCCTGTTTGAAAAGGGCTATATGTCACCCTATGCGCCGGCCAACTACCCGGACGGACAGAATGAAATCGGCTTTGGTGAAAGCTGTATGATTTTAAACGCATCATGGATTCCCAACGAGATCAACCAGAATACAGGAGCGGATGTAGATTGGGGCTTCTTCCCTTGGCCAACGGTTAAGGGTGGTATAGATGGAGCGGAGGCCTCTATGGTAGGAGGCCAGGGATTTGGTATTGTGGATAAGAGCGAGCATAAGCAGGAGGCATTCGATTTTTTGTTGACTGTTGTGACGGGCGAATATGATAAAAAGATGGCGGAATCTGTCTCCTCTATCCCTGCCGATACGGAAAATGCAGAGTGGCCTAAGGTGGTAAGCGGCGCAGAGCCATATTTTAAGCAGATGACTAAAAACTACCTTTGGGGAGTTGGCCTGGAAACGAATACTGATTACAAGGAGTTTATAAAGGAAAATCTCATGAAGCTGATGAAGCTGGAGCTTGACGGCCAAGGCTTTGTGGACGCTATGTCAGAGAAAAAATAAACGAATGGGCATAAAACGGCCGCCCGGTTTTTCGGGCGGCTGGCCCCTGAGGATGACGCCAGGAAAAGCCGGCCTGTTCAAAGCCAGTCAGAGGCCGGAGTGAAAGGAGAGATTTAAGTGAAACAAAGCAAGAAAATGATTGTCTGCTTTCTGACGCCTGCCCTTCTCTTTTTTATAGGTGCTTTTTTGTATCCAATCGTCAGAACCATTTCCATGAGCTTTTTTGCTGTGGAGTCGGTCAGCGATTCGGTGGGACTGTGGAAATTTGTGGGACTTTCTAATTATCTCGATCTGGCAAAGACCTCCATCTTTCAGGTTGCAATGATAAACATGCTGAAGATATGGCTGCTGGGCGGAGTGATTGTACTGGGAATCGCGCTTTTGTTTGCAGTGATTCTGACCAGTGGTGTAGCAGGTAAGGGCTTTTATCGAACCGTCATCTATATACCCAATATTATCAATGCAGTCGCTATGTCTACCATGTGGATCAATTATGTGTATAACAAGAGATTCGGTTTGCTCCACAGCTTCTTTGAGGTAATAGGAGCAGAGCGGCTGGCTATGACTGATTATATGAATGGCTCGATTAAGTTTTATTCCCTGCTGATAGCTTTTTGCTTTGGCTCTGTAGGATATTTCATGCTTATTTTTATGAGTGGGATTGAGCAGCTGCCAGGAGACATTTTTGAGGCGGCTACCATTGACGGCGCAAACCGGCTTCAGCAGTTTTTCGGTATTACAATGCCATTGCTAAAAGGGGTGTTTAAAACCTGCGTTACCTTTTGGACAGTAAGCGTGGTAGGGTTTTTTGTATGGAGCCAGATGTGGAGCGCGCCCCAAAGCAGCGAGTCTTCCACCATCACTCCCTTTGTTTATATGTACAATGTAACCTTTGGAGATACTGGAAGCGCTTCCAGAGATGGCGGCCGCGGCGCGGCTGTAGGCGTGATAATGGCAGCGGTGGTGCTTCTTGTATTTACTGTAATGAACCGCCTGATAAAGAAGGATGATCTGGAGCTGTAAAGGAGGAAAAGAGGATGAAAGCAAAGAGTAAGAGGAGCCGGATACGAGTGTCTTCCAGCGGTTTTAAAAAGCAGCTGAGCTTGTTACCCGGCCATCTGATCGTAGGCTTGTGGTGCCTGCTTACCTTAGTTATGCTGTTTTGGATCGTGGCGGCCAGCCTGTCTACCGCACCGGAAATTATGCGGGGAGAGACGCTGAAATTTGCCACAGGGCTGCATTTTGAAAATTATATTCGGGCATGGTCGACCAACAGCATTTCTACCTTTTTCAAGAACTCCCTGTTGTATGGGATATGTGCCATGGCCGGTTCTGTGCTGGTAAGCGCACCTGCCGCGTATGTGCTGGCTCGATGCTTCTTTAAGGGCAATACAGTGATCCGAAGCGGCTTTGTAACAGCGATGAGTATTCCTCAGATTATGGTCGTGCTTCCGCTGTTTTCTCTGGCAACCAGAGCCCACCTGACCGGCTCCAAAATCGTGCTTATTCTGTTGTATATCGGGATGCAGGTTCCTTATACCACTACATTTTTAATTACCTTTTTTGCTAGCTTGTCCAGAGTATATGAAGAGGCTGCAGCGATTGACGGCTGCCCTCCGATGAAAACCTTCTGGAAGATTATGCTGCCCTTGGCTCAGCCAGGCATTGTAACGGTGTGTATTTTTAACTTTATGAATGTCTGGAATGAGTATTTTCTTTCTTTGATTTTTGCTTCCTCTGAAAAAAATATGCCGGTTGGTCCTGGTTTGAAAAGCGTGCTTACCGCGATGCAGTATACTGGTGATTGGGGCGGCCTGTTTGCCGCCGTGGTTATCGTATTCCTGCCTACCCTTCTGCTGTTTTTGATTCTGTCCCGGACAATCATTGGCGGAATTACCAGCGGTGGGGTGAAAGGATAATGAATTACTTTATGAATGGAGAGCTGGTTGCTGCGAGCTTGATATATTGAAATACGGAAGAGATGGCCTCTGCTTTTGGAGAATGGAGAGGAATTGGAGAGCAGGATGCTTTTTATGGGAACAGAAATGGGAAAGGAGAGCGCATGAGCAGAACAAAATGGAGCAGGCTGTTGGTTTCTTTATTAAGCGCGGCTATTGTGATAAGTAAGGGTGTTTATACAACAATGGCTAATGATGGAACGGTTCGTACAGAAAATCATTCAGGAAACTTTGGCAAAGGGATAAAATATGGAGATTTGAATCATGTATTTAATGGAGATTTCAGCAAGGATTCGAATTGGGCAGTGAAGGAAGGCGGGAATGGCTCTGTAAATAAACGGGCCGGAAATAATTATTATGGTAGTATTTCTCAAGGAACCTTTGATGATTATTTGATTCAAAGGATAGATGTGGAAGGTGGGAAAAATTATAAATTAACTGCGAAGGTTAAGGTAGATACGCTTGAGGAAGCTGTATCGGGTGTGTTCTTAGTCGTGAAGTATGGACTTGACGGCAGCTTTAAACAACTTGAGCTTTCCAAAACAAAGGGCTGGCAAGAGGTTGAAATGGAGTTTACACCGGCGCATGGTAAAAAGTCAGTCATAGTTGGATTGGTAAAATGGGCAGAGAGTACAACGCCTGCTTGTACAAATGCGGCTGTAAGTATCGACGATGTATTTGTGGCAGAGGAACAGCTGTCAGAAGTGGTTGAAAAATGGGTGGATGATTTTAATGGAAACGCTCTGGATCAAGAGGTTTGGGGCTATGAACTAGGCCGTATCAGGGGGAATGAACAGCAGCATTATGTCAATAATAAAGAGAATGTTTCTGTGCAGGATGGCAACCTGATTTTAAAAGCGACAAAACGCCCGGAAGCTTACCATTATATGAATCCATCTGGTGGAAATAAAGCAAGAAGAATTATTTACAATTCTGGCAGTGTGAGAACAGTGGGACAAAAGGAGTTCTTATATGGACGTCTTGAAATGCGTGCAAAGCTTCCAGAAGGGAAAGGGGCTTTCCCGGCGTTTTGGACGCTTGGAGCTGATTTTTCAATGGATGGATTAGCAGATAAGGGACAGGCCTATGGCTGGCCCTCCTGCGGCGAAATTGATATTATGGAAATAATTGGAGGGCCAACAGACGCACGCTTGGCTGCGGGGGAAGCTCCCATGGGTGGGCAAAGCAATAAAACCGTTTACGGAACACCGCATTTTTATTGGAGTGATACCGCAGATCTTGATAAGGATGGAAGCTATGGCCAAAACTACGATAATGCTACCAGTGGAAATGCAACATTAAAAGAAAATCTTTCAAAGGAATATCATATTTATGGAATTAACTGGACGGATACAAAAATAGAATGGTATCTTGACAATGAAATCTATAATGTGATTTACTTTAAGGATTTAACAGATGCTCAGATGCGGGCTGCAAAAGAAAGCTTATGCAGGCCCCAATACATTCAATTAAATTTGGCAACCGGTGGAAATTGGGCCGGAGATGCCGGCACATATTTGGCGGAAGATAATACACGATTCATAATTGATTGGGTAAAATGGTCTCAGGATAGTCAACAGGCGGCAGCAGCGCAGGCTTATTACGCAGGGATTCCTAAACTAGAGCCTAAGCTGGATGAAGGGAATCAGACGATTACGGTTGTGAAGGGGCAGGCATTAAAGGATGCCGATTTGTTAAAATATGTTCAGCTGAAGGATTCAACGTCTCAATATGAGGTGCGTTTTTCCATTGAAGATGAGTATATGTTTGTGAATAATGGTATTGGCGAAAACGGAACTGGACAAACAAAGGTAAGCTTAATTTATTCCAGCTCCAGTGATAGAGGAAAGCTTCAAAATTTACCTGACCTGAAAGAGGGTGTGTATCAGATTCATTATACGGCTGTTCCAGAATCGACAACGGATGATATTACGGGCAAAGTTACACCAGGGCAAAAGCTTGTAAGAAAATCTTTAAAATTAGTGGTATTGCCTAACGCCTTAACAGGTAAGGAAGGAGAGAAGTTATCTACGGTTTCATTGCCGGAAGGATGGTCATGGAAGAATCCGCAGAAATCGTTAGATACAAAAACAGCCGTATATAATGCTGCTTTTATAAATCCGGCAAATGAAGGACAGACAAGGGAAGTTTTGGCTGCTTTACCAGTTGAGGTTATCCAATAAACGAGCAGATAAGGAAGCGGAGTGGATCAGAGCCGCTCTTTAATAAATCACGGCATAGTCATTCGTGGCTATGCCGTTTTTTCTTTTTGTGAAGGCTTCTGTTTTAGGCGTTCTTGGGACATTGCTCGTATGCGTTTATTCTGGTTTTACTGGGCTTATGCAAAGGATTTGAAAGAAAAGGTTTGTAAAGTACACAAAATAGGTTTGCCTAATGCCTAAATAAACGGTTAGCTTCATGCTACAATAGTAAAAAAAGGTCAGATGCAAGGCTGAGGGTGATGGGCTGTTGTTGAAGTGAGAAGAGGAGGAGTTGGATGAAGCGAGTGCTGATGCTGGCAGGCGACTATACGGAGGATTATGAGGTTATGGTTCCGTACCAGGCTCTTAAGGTAATTGGTGCGGAGGTGGATGTGGTATGTCCTGACAAGAAGGCGGGTGACAAAATTAAAACAGCCGTTCATGATTTTGAAGGGGATCAGACCTATTCTGAAAAACAGGGACATAATTTTGCGCTTAATGCTTCCTTTGATTATTTGAAGCTGGAGGGGTATGACGGGCTGTTCCTTACAGGGGGAAGAGCCCCGGAATATCTGCGGCTGGATTACAGGGTTTTGGATATTGTACATTTTTTTATGGATCTTAAAAAACCGGTAGCGGCTATCTGCCACGGAGTGCAGATCTTGACAGCGGCTCATGTGCTGAGAGAGAAAAGGGTAACAGCGTATCCTGCTGTTAAGCCGGAGGTATTGGCGGTGGGAGGTATCTTTGTGGAAAAGGAGCCCTGGGAGGCGGTGATACATGAAAATTTGGTCACTGCTCCTGCCTGGCCGGGGAATGTGGAACTGCTGAAGGGCTTTATAAAGCTTTTAGAAATTACTGCAATATAACCTGCATCTGAAGCATCTGTGTAAAAGTCTGTATGTTTCATTTTTTACGTTTTGATAATATGCTTGGTTTCAGCAGTGAGTGGGGTATGATGGAAGGCAAGAGGAACTATAAAATTATAAAAGGAGGATGTTTATGTTAGCAAAAGGGTTTACGGAACCAACCGAGAGAGTGAAGCGGCTTAAAAGGGCAATCGTGGACGCTGTCCCATGTGTTGAGTCTGAGAGAGCGGTTCTGGTAACGGAAGCTTATAAAGAGACGGAGGGCCTGTCTCCCATTATGAGACGCGCCAAGGCCGCGGAGAAAATTTTCAACAATCTTCCAGTTACCATTCATGAGGATGAGCTGATAGTAGGAGCCATTACAAAGAACCTTCGCTCTACCGAGATTTGCCCGGAGTTTTCTTTTGACTGGGTTGAAAAAGAATTTGAAACAATGGGAACCAGAATCGCAGATCCCTTTCAGATACCTAAAGAGACAGCGTCAGAGCTGCACGAGGCCTTCAAGTACTGGGAGGGAAGGACTACCAGTGCGCTGGCTGATTCCTATATGTCTCAGGAGACAAAGGACTGTATCGCAAACGGCGTGTTTACAGTAGGCAACTATTTCTACGGAGGCGTAGGTCATGTATGTGTGGATTATGGTAAGGTTCTCACAATCGGCTTTACAGGAATCATCAAACAGGTGATTGACGCTATGGATAAGCTGGATACCAGCGATCCAGAGTACATTAAGAAGAAAAACTTTTATGAGGCTCTTGTTATTACATATACGGCGGCAATTAATTTTGCACACCGCTATGCGTCTAAGGCCAGAGAACTGGCGGCAGACTGCCCGAATCCTGTCAGAAAGGCGGAGCTGCTTCAAATTGCGGCTAACTGTGACAGGGTTCCTGAACGGGGGGCTTCTAATTTTTACGAGGCCTGCCAGGCGTTTTGGTTTGTACAGATATTGATTCAGATAGAAGCCAACGGACATTCGATTTCCCCGGGACGTTTCGATCAGTATATGTATCCCTTCCTTAAGGCGGATACAAACATTTCAAGGGAATTTGCGCAGGAATTGATTGACTGTATCTGGGTTAAGCTCAATGATGTGAATAAGACCCGTGATGAGATTTCTGCGCAGGCATTCGCAGGATATGCCGTATTCCAGAATCTGATTGTAGGAGGGCAGACTGAGGATGGGCTGGACGCGACAAATGATGTGTCTTATATGTGTATGGAGGCGGTTGCCCATGTGAAGCTTCCGGCGCCTTCCTTCTCTGTCCGTGTGCATCAGAATACGCCAGATGAATTTTTGTACAGAGCTTGCGAAGTAACCCGGCTGGGGCTTGGGGTTCCTGCTATGTACAATGACGAGGTTATTATTCCTTCCTTGTGCAATAGAGGCGTATCCCTGGCTGACGCGAGAAACTACTGCATTATCGGATGTGTGGAACCGCAGTGCCCACACAAGACAGAGGGCTGGCATGATGCGGCATTTTTTAACATTGCTAAGGTTCTGGAAATTACGCTTAACAACGGCAAGGTGGGAGATAAGCAGTTAGGCCCTGCAACCGGTGATATGACCTCCTTTACTTGTATGGAAGATATTTTTGCCGCTTATAAGAAGCAGATGGAATATTTTGTATATCATCTGGCTGAGGCTGACAACTGTGTTGATTTTGCGCATGCTCAGAGAGCGCCTCTTCCCTTCCTGTCTGCTCTAGTTGATGATTGCATTGGAAGAGGGAAAAGTGTCCAGGAGGGCGGTGCCATTTATAACTTTACAGGCCCTCAGGCCTTTGGTGTAGCCGATTCAGGCGATTCTTTGTATGCCATTAAGAAGCACGTATTTGAAAGCAAGGAGGTTACCATGGCCCAGCTGAAGGAGGCTATGGACAATAATTTCGGGTATTCCTGTGCAGAAGCAAGTTCTGAAGGCAACTGCTCCGATGAAGCCCGGATTTATGAGGCGGTTAAGCGTATTCTCAGCAATAATGGCTCGATTAATCTGGCTGATCTTCAGGCGCAGCTGGCATGCTCCGCCCCGGCTCAGGCCTGCCGCTGGCCTTCTGCATCAGAGCCTGTAAAGGCAGAGGCAGCCTGCGTTAACGCTGATTATGCCAATATCAGAAGGATTATGGAAAATACCCCCTGGTTTGGAAATGATGATGATGAAGTAGATATGATAGCAAGACGCTGTGGACAGATTTATTCTTATGAAGTAGAAAAATACAGGAATCCGAGGGGAGGTCAGTTTCAGGCCGGATGCTATCCTGTATCTGCTAACGTATTGTTCGGAAAGGATGTTTCAGCTCTTCCGGACGGAAGGCTTGCAAAGGAGCCTCTGGCAGACGGGGTATCCCCAAGACAGGGCAAGGATACCAATGGGCCTACAGCAGCGGCTATGTCCGTAGCGAAGCTGGATCATGCAAACTATTCCAATGGTACGCTGTATAATCAGAAGTTCATTCCCTCCGCGCTTGCGGGAGACCAGGGCCTGATGCGTTTTGCTTCTGTAGTCCGCTCCTATTTTGACCATAAGGGCATGCATGTACAGTTTAATGTTATAGACAAGGATACCCTTCTTGCTGCCCAGGCAAATCCAGAGCAATATAAGGATCTTGTGGTGCGTGTTGCAGGCTACAGCGCCCAGTTTACTGTGCTGGCAAAAGAGGTTCAGGACGATATTATCAGCCGTACAGAGCAAGCCTTTTAGTCACGTTTTAAAGGAAAAGAATAAGGGGGAACGGTATGGATTCAATTAATTATAATTTAACGGGAATCGTCTTTGATATCCAGAGGTTTTCCCTGCATGATGGACCGGGAATCCGAACCATTGTATTTTTGAAAGGCTGCCCTCTTTCCTGCCAGTGGTGCAGCAATCCTGAATCTCAGAATATGGAGCCTGTTGTTATGTATAAAAGGGAGAATTGCTTTCATTGCGGCCGTTGTATAGCGGCCTGCAAACAGGGAGCCATTGGCCCGGATAACAGGAGCTGGATTAACCGGGACAGGTGCGTGGGCTGCGGTGAATGTGTTAACTCCTGTCCTTCGGGAGCTCTGACGCTTAAGGGAAGGAGGATGTCCGTTCAGCAGGTGGTTCAGGAGCTTAAGAAGGACGCCACCACCTACCGGCGTTCTGGCGGCGGTATCACCTTATCCGGCGGTGAGCCTCTTATGCAGTATGAATTTGCGGCTGGACTTTTGCAGGCATGTAAAGGACAGGGCTGGAATACTGCAATCGAGACGACGGGTATAGGAAGCAGTCAGGCGATTGAGAAGGTAATTCCCTATACAGATACAGTGCTTCTGGATATAAAGCATATGGACGAAGCCCAGCATAAAAAGCACACAGGAGCTGACAATAAGCTGGTTTTAAAAAACGCTCCCAGGATAAGCCGGATTTCCAATACGGTAATCCGTGTTCCGGTAATTCCAGGTTTTAATTTTTCTATAGAGGCAATTAAGAAAATAGCGGAATACGCAAGGACACTGACAAATATAAGAACCATACATTTGCTCCCCTATCATTCCTTCGGAGCAAATAAGTACGAATTAATGGGCAGGGCTTATCTTATGAAGCATGCAAAGCCGCTGCAGCCGGAGGAATTGGAGGAATGTAAGGCCGCGGTTGAAAGCTATGGCTTTTGCTGTGTAATCGGCGGGTAGACAGGATTTGAGAATGGAGGAAGAAGAATGGATCAACAGTTAATTGAGAAAGTAATGCAGCAGGTTTCTGATGAGTTGGGAATACAGCAGACGGACAGCAGGTCTGAACGATGCGGAGGTATTGGCCTTACGGAATTTGTGGGAACGGCGATAGGAGATACCATTGGCCTTGTAATCGCAAGCGTAGATCCGCTGCTGGTGGATGTGATGAAGCTGGGTAAATATCGTTCCATTGGAATTATAGGCGGAAGAGTCGGGGCAGGCCCTCAGATTTGGGCGGTTGATGAGGCTGTAAAGGCGACAAATACAGAGATTATTTCTGTGGAGCTGCCAAGAGATACAAAGGGCGGCGCAGGACATGGAAGCTTAATCTATATTGGAGCAGAGGATGTGTCTGATGCAAGGAGAGCTGTGGAGATTGCCCTTCAGGCGTTGCCAAAATACTTTGGAGATGTGTATGTAAATGATGCGGGCCATCTGGAGTTTCAGTACACTGCAAGAGCCAGCTACTGCCTGGAGAAGGCATTGGGAGCTCCCATAGGCAGAGCCTTTGGAATGACCTGCGCTGGACCTGCTGCAATCGGAACTGTTTTGGCAGATATTGCAGTAAAGGCAGCCAATGTAGAGGTAGTAGGCTATTGCTCGCCTGCTGGAGGCACCAGCTATTCCAATGAGGTGCTTCTTACCTTTACCGGTGATTCCGGAGCAGTCAGGCAGGCGGTAAGAGCAGCGATTGACGCAGGCAAGAAGATGTTAGGGGCACTGGGAGATGAACCTAAGTCTACAACAACTCCGTATATTTAATTGTAAGGTATACGTAGAGATAAGTAAATCAGTTAAGGAGGCTCTATATGAACGCAGACGCATTAGGTATGGTTGAGACGAGAGGATTAGTTGGCGCTATCGAGGCAGCAGACGCCATGGTGAAGGCAGCCAATGTTTCCCTGGTAGGGTATGAGAAAATAGGCTCAGGTCTTGTTACTGTTATGGTAAGAGGAGACGTAGGCGCCGTTAAGGCAGCTACAGACGCAGGCGCAGCTTCTGCGTCAGCGGTGGGAGAGGTGGTTTCCACCCATGTGATTCCGCGTCCTCATACAGATGTTGAAAAGCTCCTTTTGCATCTTGAATAAGAGCAATGCCAGCAGGCAGGGCGCAGTCAGGGAATACCCTTATCCCTTGGGAAGGGGATTCCTTTGAAACGAGGTGAGAGCTATTGGAGATCAGTGAAGAACGGCTAAAGGAACTGGTGCTGCGTGCGCTGTACGCGCTGGAGGCTGAAAGAAAAATAATGACCGGTTTAAGAAGCCGGAGAAAGCTTTATATGATATGCGCTTGTGCCTGGAATGAAAAATATGAAGAATTTCTAAATGAGATGGAAACGTCTAATTCATATGAAATATATCCGGTCATACCTGCTTCATGGAAAAAGCTGGGGTATGAGGGAAGATTGAAGGGCTGTAAAGCCTGTGCAGGCATTGTATACCGCTGCCGCCAGAGGCCGGAGGATCTGGGTGATGCCATCAGCCTGTTTCCTGTTGTATCCAGAGATATGCTTGTAAAGACGGCGTTGTGCATCAGTGATACATTTGAAACCTCATGGATTGCAGACTGTATCGAAAGAGGAAGCAGAATTCTGCTTTTGCGTTCAGGGCTGGCGAGATTTTCAGGAAAGGAAAAGCCTGCCTATGTGAATCGTATTATGGGCTATTACAGGCAGGTGCTGGAATACGGAATTGAAATCTGCGGAAAGGATGAATTGGCTGAGCGGGAAGCGGAGAAGGAGAAGGTGCCTGCCAGGCAAGCTGTAAAGACGGGTTTTCTTCCTCTTAAGCCGGCAGCGTCTAACAGGGGAAGGAAGCGGGTCATAACAGCCTCCAATGTTGAATCCCTGGCTTTTGAAGGTGTTTTGCAGCTGCAGCCAGAGGATATTGTCACAGATATGGCAAAGGAAAGGGCAAAGTACCTGAATATTATCTTTAAATAAGCAGGATTGTGAGGTGATCGGATGAAACAGGCATTGGGGTTGGTTGAAATCCAGGGACTGTCCACTGCGGTTGTAGTGGCAGATACCATGGTAAAAGCAGCCAACATCCAGCTTCTAGAGATTGAAAATACAAAAGGTTTGGGATATATGACTATAAAAATAGCCGGAGATGTAGGCGCTGTGAATGCTGCTGTAAGCTCTGGAAGGCAACTTGGAGCTGCAAATCAAAAGCTGGTTTCCTGGAAGGTTATTCCGAGACCGACCGGTTTTGTGGAACATACCTTTTGTGATCCAACTCCGCCGGAGGCTGGAGCTGCAAAGCTGGAGCAGGAAAATAAGATAAATGCTGAGTGTGATGGAATGAAGGCGCCTAAAACAGCAGAAGCTGTTAAGAAGCCGGAGACGGAAGAAACAGAGCTGACAGGCCAGAAGCCAGAGGCATCAGAGACAGGTTCGGCAAAGCGGGAGCCAGAGACAGAGGCGGCAGAGCAAAAAACGCCGAAGAAAGGAACGTCTGCTAAAGGCACCGCTGCTTCAAAGAAAGACGCAGGCACAGGACGTAAACATAAGGGAGTCTCAACCTCCCCGTAGGGTTCAGGCAGCCAGCTCTCCAGGAAAGGAAAGTGAGCAGTATGAAATTGGCTAAAATCATAGGAACGGTTGTAGCTACGAGGAAGGACGAATCTCTGGTAGGCTACAAGCTGATGATTATCAGACGGATTAACAGCTTGGGAGATTACATTGATTCGGAGGAAGTGGCTGTGGATTACGTAGGAGCCGGAGTGGGAGAAACGGTTCTGATAGGCCAGGGTTCTGCGGTCCGGGTAGATAATAGGAGGCGAGAGGCCGCCATTGATATGGCAATTATAGGAATCGTTGATACAATGGATATGTAAAAAGGCAGGGAAGGAGGTAATGTTTGATATGGAAAGCAGTGTTTATTCCAGCGTAACAGATGCTGTAGCTGCCGCGAAGGGAGCCTACGGCAGATATACTGAGCTTACCCTGAATGAGAGGAAGGAAATACTGGAGCATATAAAAAACGCTCTGCGGCCTATGGCAAATAAACTGGCCGCTATGGCAGTGGAAGAAACAGGGATGGGAAATGTAAAGGATAAGGCTCAGAAGATAAGGCTTTCCATTGAAATGACGCCGGGAGTAGAGGATTTGATTACGGAAGTCAATACCGGAGATCACGGTATGACGCTATACGAGCTGTCTTCCTTTGGAATTGTCTGTGCAGTGCAGCCCTGTACCAATCCCTGCGCTACCTTAATTAGCAACACCATTGGCATGCTGGCTGCTGGAAATGCGATCATTCATTGTCCGCATCCGAGAGCAGTTAAGGTTTCACAGTTTTTAACAGCAATTATAAGCAACGCAATCCGAACTGTGTGCGGTATCGATAATCTGGTGGTTACACTGCACGAAAGCCTTATGGGATTGACCGCAGAGGTTATGAGCCATCCAGATGTGGATCTGGTGGTCTGCACCGGCGGCAGCAGTTCCCTGCGCCAGGCTATGCTATCCGGTAAAAAGGTAATCGGAGCCGGGCCTGCCAATCCGGTTGCCATAGTGGATGAGACGGCAGATCTGGCTAAGTCAGCAAGGGATATTGTTCAGGGAGCCTCCTTTGACAATAATCTAATGTGTACGTCGGAGAAAGGCATTGTAGTGGTGGAGGCGGCAGCGGCTCCCTTTATCTATGAGCTTCTGAAAAATGGAGTGTATTATGTCAAGGATGAAGGGGAGCTACAGAGTCTTCTAAGTGTAGCAGTTACGGAGGATTTTGTAATAAATAAAAAGCTGGAGGGAAAAAGCGCCGATGAGATTCTGAAGGCTGCCGGAATTGCCTGCTCCAGCTCCGTCCGGCTGATTGTAGCGGAAACAGAGCGGATTCACCCCTTTGCGGCCTTGGAGCTTTTGATGCCCCTTGTTCCTCTGATCAAAGCAGAGAATTTTGATGAGGCACTAGAAATCGCTTTGGAATTGGAGCAGGGCTATAAGCATACAGCAACCATTCATTCTGAATCCATAGAACGGCTGAACAGGGCGGCAAAAAAAATGCAGACCTCCGTATTTGTAAAAAATGGGGCCTCTCTTTTGGGAATTGGTTTTGATAAGGAAGGCCATACAAGCTTTACCATCGCTACGGCCACAGGAGAGGGGACGACGACAGCCAGGCATTTTGCGCGGCGAAGAAGATGTACGCTTACAAGCGGCTTTTCCATTCGTTGATTCAGGAAAGCAGGTGGATGGAATAATGGAAGGTCAAAAGAAAGGCGCTTATTACGTTACTTCAGAATCTGTAACAGAAGGCCATCCTGATAAGCTGTGCGACCAGATTGCAGACGGTATTCTGGACGCTTATCTTGAAGCGGATTCCTCATCCCGTGTTGCAGTGGAGGTTATGGCTTCCCAAGACACCGTGATGATTGCAGGAGAAATAACCTCTAAGGCACAGGTAGATCCTGCTAAGAAAGCCAGAGAAATTATCAGGAGGATAGGATATGTGGAGAGGGGAAAAGGCTTTGATGCTGAGAGCTGCATGATATTTACGAATATACACGATCAATCCCCTGACATTTCCATAGGAGTGACCAGAGGGGAACAGGGAGGGAGGGAGGCCTTAGGAGGCGGAGATCAGGGAATTATGTACGGCTATGCGGTAGACGAAACGGAATGCCTGATGCCCCTTCCCTGCTATTTGGCTAACCGGCTTTCGGAACAGCTGGCTTATGTGAGAAAGGCGCAGAAGGTGGATTTTCTGTACCCTGACGGGAAAACTCAGGTTACAATGAAATACAATGAGGCTGGAGAGCCTGTTTCCATACACAGCATTGTAGTGTCTGCTCAGCACAGTGAAGAGATTTCCCATAAAATTCTGGAAGCATTCATCCGATGTACGGTTATAGACCCGATTGTGAGTTCCAAATGGCTCACCCCGGAAACAAGAATTTATGTGAATCCCACAGGACGCTTTGTAATCGGAGGGCCGGCAGCAGATACCGGGGTGACCGGAAGAAAGATTATGGTGGATACCTATGGCACCGTCGGAAAGCATGGAGGCGGAGCGTTTTCAGGAAAAGATCCTACCAAGGTGGATCGATCGGCTGCCTATATGGCCCGTTACGTGGCAAAAAATGTGGTGGCATCAGGGCTGGCGAAGCGATGTGAACTGTCCCTTGCCTTTGTTATAGGCCGGATAGAGCCGGAGGCTATTGCCATCAACACCTTCGGTACCGGAACGATACCGGACAGCCACATAGAGGAAATCATTAAAAACGTATTTTCCTTTGGTGTGGCAGACATCATATCGGAATTGGATCTGAGAAGACCACAGTATCTGAAGACCGCGGCTTACGGACATTTCGGAAGAATCAATCAGGGCTTTCGATGGGAAGAGACAGACAAGGCGTGGATATTGAAGCAGCTAGCATATTAAAGAGAATAAAATTTATTAAAATCAGGAGGAAAACAATATGTCAAATGAAGCTTTAGGAATGGTTGAGACCAAAGGGCTGGTAGGTGCAATTGAGGCAGCGGACGCAATGACAAAGGCTGCTAATGTGGCGTTAGTAGGATATGAAAAAATCGGTTCTGGTTTGGTAACTGTTATGGTCAGAGGGGACGTAGGAGCTGTTAAGGCTTCTGTGGACGCGGGAGCGGCCGCAGCGGCCAATGTAGGCCAGGTGGTATCCCAGCATGTAATTCCAAGACCTCACACAGATGTGGAGAAAATTCTGCCAAAGACCACAGAATAGAATCTGGCATATAACCAGCCCAAAAAGACTGTTTAAGTAGAACGTGTACCGGATGCAGGCAGGCGCACGTTATTGGTGAAAGGAGGTGGAACTGGTGGTGGATGAGGAGCTAATCAAACTGGTAACCCAGCGGGTAATAGAAAAGGTGAAAGCCTATCATACCTATAAAATTCCCATAGGCGTTTCAAACAGGCATATTCATGTATCACAGAAGGATTTGGAAGCCTTGTTCGGAAAGGGATATAATCTGACAAAGAAAAGTGATTTGAAACAGCCGGGGCAATATGCCTGCGAGGAAACCGTAACCATACGTGGGCCAAAGGGAGAGCTTGAACGGGTGAGAATACTGGGGCCAGTAAGAATGCAGAGCCAGGTGGAGATTTCCAAAACCGACAGCTTTCGTTTGGGAATTACGCCTCCTATCAGGGAATCAGGATGCCTGTCAGGAACGCCGGGCCTGGAGATAATCGGACCCAAGGGAGTGATTCTGCTTTCTGAGGGAGCAATCATTGCCCTGCGCCATATTCATATGACGCCCCGGCAGGCAAAGGTCATGGGAGTATGGGATAAGGCGGTAGTAGAGGTGGAAACCTTCGGGGAAAGGCATGGGATATTGGGGGATGTTTTGGTGAGAGTGTCACCGCAGTTTTCCCTGGAAATGCATGTAGATGTAGACGAGGCGAATGCCTGCGCCCTCAGCAATCAGGATTATGTGATGATCCGCCGCTGAGCTGGCTTTTGATAGAAACAGAAAAGAGGGATTGCATGCTTATAACCAAAGAAGTGTTGTCTGAATTTGCCCGTCTGATCGAGGAAGAAAGGTGTAACCCATTTTCCGGCTCTTTGAAGACGGGGGTGGATTTGGGAACTGCCAATCTTGTAATCGCTGTTGCAGATGAAGAAAACCGCCCGGTTGCAGGAGCCACCGCAGCCTCCAAGGTAGTAAGGGATGGAATTGTGGTGGATTTTGTAGGAGCGATGCAGGAGCTTGGACGTCTAAAGGCCCAGTTGGAGGATAGGCTGGGAGTAACACTGGAAACGGCGGCTACGGCAATTCCTCCTGGGATTATGGAGGGGAATGCGCGCTGCATTGCCAATGTAGTGGAAGGGGCCGGATTTGAGGTGATCAACGTGATTGACGAACCGACAGCAGCGGCTTCTGTCCTGAATATTACAGACGGAGCTGTGGTGGATGTAGGAGGCGGTACGACAGGGAGCAGTATATTGAAAGACGGAAAGGTCATTTTTACTGCGGATGAGCCTACGGGAGGTATACATATGACATTGGCTCTGGCTGGATATTATGGTATTTCGGTTCAGGAGGCGGAGACGATTAAAAAAGACAGCTCCAGGGAGGCGGAGGTGTTCCCTATTATAAAGCCGGTAGTACAGAAAATGGCAGCTATTGTGAAGGGATTCCTTACTGGGTTTGAGGTAGATTGCGTCTATGTGGTAGGCGGAGCCTCCTGCTTTCAAGCGTTTGAGGGCACCTTTGAGAAGGAATTAGGAATAAAAACAGTGAAAACCAATCATGCGCTGTTTGTTACTCCCCTTGGCATTGCCTGGAATGCCGGCTAAAATCCCACATAACAATGAAAGAAGGTGTGATACGCTTGGATATGGATATAAAAGTGATAGAGCAGATGGTGGAGCAGGCATTAAAGGAGCTGAAAACAGAACAGACGCAGAGGTTCTCCCTGTCCAGGCCAGAGAATTACGGTATATTTGAAACTATGGATGAGGCCATTGATGCATCTGAGGAGGCGCAAAAAAAGCTTCTGCATTCAAAGCTGGATCACCGTCAGAGGTATGTGGAGGCCATTCGATCTGCTGTCCTTAAAAGGGAAAATTTGGAGTTAATATCCCGGCTTTCAGTGGATGAGACAGAGATGGGCTGCTATGAGCATAAATTAATTAAAAACCGCCTGGCGGCTGAAAGAACTCCTGGAACCGAGGATCTGGCTACGGAGGCTGTCACGGGGGATAGAGGGCTGACTCTGGTGGAATATTGCCCATTTGGCGTAATCGGAGCGATCACTCCAACCACCAATCCCACAGAAACCATTATCAATAATTCCATTTCTATGATTGCAGGTGGAAATACGGTTGTTTTCAGTCCTCATCCAAGGGCAAAACGGGTATCCCAGACTCTGGTTAAACTATTAAATAAAGAATTAATGGATGCAGGAGCGCCGGCCAATCTGATTACCATGGTGGAAGAGCCTTCCATTGAGAATACCAATAAGCTGATTGAAAATCCTAAGATACGGCTTTTGGTAGCAACGGGTGGGCCATCGATCGTTAAGAAGGTGCTGTCCTGCGGCAAAAAGGCAGTTGGAGCAGGGGCGGGAAATCCTCCGGTGGTTGTGGATGAGACTGCGGATATTGAGAAAGCGGCGATGGATATTGTAGCAGGCTGCAGCTTTGACAATAATGTCCCCTGTATTGCCGAGAAGGAAGTGTTTGCGGTAGATTCTATCTGCGATCATCTGATTCATTATATGAAGAGAAACGGCGCTTATGAGATGAGGGATGAGGCTCTTATCCAGAAGCTGATTGCTCTGGTGACAACGGAAAAGGGAGGGCCTGAAACCTCCTTTGTAGGGAAGAGCGCGGAGTATATTCTGAAGCGGCTGGGAATCACTGTTGATAACAGTGTGAAGGTAATTATTATGGAAGTGCCGAAGGATCACCTTCTGGTTCAGGAGGAGCTGATGATGCCGATTCTTCCGATTGTGCGTGTGTCTGATGTAGACACGGCCATTGAGTATGCCCATGAAGCAGAGCATGGAAACAGGCATACTGCCATGATGCATTCCAAAAATATAGAAAAGCTAAGTAAAATGGCAAAGGTCATGGAAACCACGATCTTTGTTAAGAATGCTCCCTCCTATGCAGGTATCGGAGTTGGGGGAGAAGGCTTTACTACTTTTACAATCGCCGGACCAACAGGCGAGGGGCTTACATCAGCCAGAAGCTTTTGCAGAAAGCGCAGATGCGTCATGGCAGACGTTTTTAGCATCCGATGATTCTGTATGGAGCCTGAATAGGTCCTATTGTGAAGGGGAAAGAACATGTCAAATGTATACATAAAAACAAAAATCCTCAGCGGGCATTATGGGATGGAATATCTGAGGACAATACGAAACAAACAGATTATGATTGTCTGCGATAAATTTCTTTCAGAAGGCGGAGCCATAAATTACATAATGGATCTTCTGGATTCCAGCAATCGAATTAAGCTATTTGATGAGGCGATTCCAGATCCTACTATTGAAGTGGTGGGCAAAGGCTTAAGGGTAATCTGCAAAGAGCCGCCGAATGTGGTAATAGGCTTTGGCGGTGGCTCCGCCATTGACACTGCAAAGGGAATCCTGTATTTTGCAGGCGTGAAGAAGCTGATTCCAAGTCCTCTTTTTATTACCATTCCAACCACCAGCGGAACTGGCTCGGAGGTGACGTCTGTTGCGGTAATCACCGATTCAGAGAGCAAGTGCAAACATTTGGTTTCATCAGAGGATATTCTGGCGGATGTGGCAATTTTAGATTCAAGACTGACGCTGACAGTCTCCCCCTCCGTCACGGCAAATACAGGAATGGATGTGCTGACCCATGCCCTGGAAGCATATGTAGCCACAAAAGCCAATGTGTTTTCAGATGCTTTATCTGAAAAGTCAGTAGAGCTTCTTTTTAAAGAGCTTTTAAATTGCTATAAGGACGGAAAGAACCTGGAGGCCAGAACCGCGATGCACGAGGCCTCGACCTTGGCAGGGATGGCCTTTAACACAGCAGGGCTGGGCGTCAACCACAGCATTGCGCATCAGCTGGGAGGCACCTTTCATGTTCCCCACGGACTGGCCAATGCTATGCTTTTGAATAAGGTGATTGATTATAACTGCGCAAACCATTCTATTATGCGCAGGTATGCAGCATTAGCTTATAATGTCCATGTGGCGGGAAAGGAGGAGGCTCCAGAGAAGGCTGTAGCTGCACTGAAAGAAATGATAGAAATGCTAATGCGCAGTATGAATATGCCCTCTTCCATTAGAGAGCTTAACATAGGACTTGAAAAATACGTTAATCAGCTTCCGAATATGATCCATAACACGCTTATGGATCACTGTCTGGCTACTACCCCTAGGGAAATAGGGAGAGAGGGGATTAGGGACATTTTATTAAGCATTTATTAAAGTTGCGCCGAAAATCAAAATCATCGATATTACGACATTTATCTTAGAACCCACGTAAAATAAGGGAATATTCAAGATTGAGTAGTTATTTTAAATAATGTATTGTTTCGAGAAATTTCTTGCAGGTTAGTAACAAATTAATAACAGATTTTTATCTTGCAAATTTCATTCATCAAATCTTTAAGGTCTCTGTGACTATATTTTTTATTTGTTATATCTTGTCCAAATGAATGACCAAGCATTCTTTTCCGGTCATTTTCATTAACTTCATAGTGTTCGCACAATTTTGAGAATGTATGCCTGCAATCATGCGGAGTATGTCTATTAATTCCCAAATCTTGCAATTTAGCATACATGTCAGCTCGGAATTTATTTGCGCTAACCAGTAACCTCCCATCCCTATCTAGTCGGTTCCTTACCAAAGGCTGGATGCCGGGATGGATTGGGACAATACGATTTTTACTGGACTTAGTTTTAACTCCTCCCTGAAAGTAATTTTCTTCCAAATTTACAGTGATTGATTCGTAGGCGACAATCCTATATCCACTATAGCACATAATTAATATAAACTCTACCGTTGGGTCATTCTTGTGCTGCCAGAGTATTTTTAAGTCGCCCTCATCAAAAGGAATTCCCTGTTCATCATCATCTTCAATATTGATTTTTACTTTATCAGAGTAATCTTTTTCACACAGACCCTGCATATCAGCAAAATCATACATCTGGTGATATAGATTTATAACATGCTCCAAACTGGCATATTTTAGTTCGCAGGCATCCACAACAGCCTGCAAATCCTTGTGGCGCAAATCCTTGAATACTTTATCATGAAGTGTTGAGCAGTTCTTAAAAGCTGCTTGAGAGGCATACATGGTACTCTTAGAGTATTTCTTTTTCTTTACATTCCCGTCCTTATCAGTATATTTCCAATCATAAAATTGTTCATATACATCCTTAAATGTTGGGTTATCGCCGGGATGGTTTGTCTCCTTGCCGGATACAATATTGCATACCTGGTTGTAATCCGCCAGAAGTTTTTTGACCAATACGCTCATATCCTTCTCGTCTTTGCCTACATCCGGCTTTGGAGGATATACACCCGGTACAAACGTACCTGCTTTGTATGCTGTTAGAATGGAAAAACCATAGTACCAGTTATCTACATATGCCAACGCTTGCACAGGTACTGGAATCCCATCTTTGTCAAATTCTTGAGTTGGAGGATATACGCCAAACGGATTGTTACGGTTTGCACCAAGATAGCGTATGGAACCGTATCCATTAGGAAGTTTGGGGTATTTCCTTCTCTTTCTCTTTGCCATAATTAATCACCATCCTTATTTTTGAACATAAAAAGAGCACCTATTGACCGGGGGTGCTTTTTGATGGTATAATATAGGTGCTCAGACCAATATTATAGCCAGGAGTATTCCGGCAATAGTATTTATAAAATCCGTTCCTGTTAGCGCAGGGACGGTTAAATTTATTGTTGAAAAATTTCTAAGCCTGATGTATAATATACTTAACAAGAGAACCGATGACTAGCTGGTATCTAGCCACCTCGGTAATATGTATTAAAAAATAACGCTACACTTTCCGGGTGAGGGCGTTATTTTTTATGCTTAACAAGAGTTATGACTGCTACGAGCATGATAACAAATGTAAATAAGTCATTAAAAGTAACGTACATAAGCACCAGCCCCTTTCTCTTAAGAGTAGGTGGCTAGAATAGCGCCCCATCGGTTCCCTGGGTAAGGATATTATGTTGTCAAGGTGGTGGCCCCCGCGGCCTGCTGGAGGGACAGGGGCAAAATAATAGTATTATCTAACTTTGATGTTTAAATCAGAATTTTCGGCAATAAATCTATGTAAAGCCGTTCGGTACGCCAATACTGGGCGGTTTTTCATTTGTGAACGGGATGTGCTATGTGGTCGATGCCAATACTTTTCATTAAATATTCCATATCATCCGGATATTTACGGCAATGGGCAGTAACATTGCTGTGGATGATTTTTCTTAAATCATCTCTATATGATTTTTTCTTAAACAAATCATATAGAAGCACTAATGTTCCTAGCGAGTGTGCGGATTCTATAGAAGAATAGTTTGTAATTATATCTCCAAGCGCTTCTTTTGATTTATCAGTTATTCTTACTGTTGAGTCTGGAACATAATTATAAATTCTTCCACCGTGTGCTGCAAGATTGCGATACTCCAAACTGATAAATAAAGTATCCATAAAAATATCTCGTATGTACGGATTCATCTGTTCTTCACTGATCGAATAAAAATGTCGGATAATAGCTTCTTTCTGCTTTGGCTTTTGCAACTTTATAAAGTTAATAATTGTGCTAAGATAAACACCTTTAAATAGTACCCACGGTGGAACGTTTCCATATACTTCTCTATGGTGCTTGATTGGATTTTTGTTTGACATTGATGTTTTATTCAGTGATTCCAAAATAGCTGAGAGCGTAAACTGTTTGGCTGATGAGCGCCTGTTTTGGTAATTATTAAATCTCAGATAGTCTTTTTGTTCTGAGCCAAAAGCTTCGCTGATGACATAGGCGGTTACAGCTTTTAAATGATCCTCCAGATCCAGTAGGGTAGTCATGATTTGATGACTAATTGCATGATCCAAATGAAACAAAGAATATATTTGCTCAAAAGTAATTCCGTCTTTATAGAATTCCTGCCCGTCTTTTGTATAGACGTAAGGGTCTTTATAGCCATTGATGATATTATAGTACCCATAGTTATCTAATAATGGCTTGGCAGTGCAAACATCATTAAATTCTAAATGGCGGCGTTTTAATAGTTCGATTTGTTCATCTATGGTAGTAAATGCTTGAGAATTTGCCATTGTAGATTATCTCCATAAACGATAAGGGCCTTAAAGCGGATGCCTTAAGACCCTTATCGTGACCGCACAGCAGTCATTTCCTAATTGTATCCTAAGTGTATCAGCTTTTTACAGCTTTGTCAATGAGTATATTTTTAGTCTATTCCGCATCTGGTCTTTATATCCACATTTATTAAAAAGCCACAGGCTATTTTAATCTTAAAACTTTTCCATTACACCAAACGATGGATCAAAAAATATAATATATCCATCTAATTCAGCGAATGTTCCGTATTTTTCTTTATAACAATCAATAGCTTCTTGTAAAAATCCTTCAGTCACTCCGAGGTATTCAGCAAGCTCATAGCGATTAAGACAATGTCGCCGATAACCCTGAATAATACCTGATAGGCCAATCCGCCGATCATAAGCTCGAAGCCGAGCAATACGTTCTTGCTTACGGTTTACAACGGAATTCTGGTTGAGAATATTTCCGACTGTGGTGTAATGATGCTCCAGTTCTTCGGCAAGAGTGTCAGTCGCCTGTGCAGTTGACATTCCACTTTTTAGTGCGATTGAGCCATCTATATACAAGCCACATAATTGGTCACTTTTGAAATTTATATAATCTACAGGAACACCACAATCATAAGCTTCCTGTTCAAGTTCTTCTTTTGGTGTCAATTAATCAACTCCTATTGCGTCTGTTTTTCACGAATTCTGCATATGCGCGGATATCATCAAGTTCATCTTCGGTAAATTCATCTCCATCAAAGTGAGCGGCCATGGTGTGAGCCGAGCCACCATCTGAAATAAATTCAGTATTTGTGACAATTTCTCCATCAGCTAATTTTTCTGCACTGATTCCAAGTGCTTTTGTGATTTTAAGTACATTACTAATGTTAGAATTGGACACACCTCGCTTTAAGATGCTATCCAGTGTTGTCCAAGGCATATTAATAATAACACAAAATTTTTTTAAACTTCCATATCGTTCTATTATGATGTCTTTAAGCGTTGCCTCTACCTCATTCATTAAGCTCATCTCCTTTTATTAAGTAATTTCATCATATCATTAAAATCTCGAAAAATCAATATAACATATAAAAAAAAATAAAATAAATCACGAAAATTCGAAAAAAAGCATTGACAATCTCGAAAAATCGTATATACTAAACTTACAATCACGAAAAATCGATAAAGGTGGTGATAAAACTTGTATAGAAATCTTGATGCTGAGATGGCAAGGGTTAAAATTACACAGGCACATTTGGCAAGAGAGCTTGGTATCACTCCAACAACATTATCGCTTAAGTTGAATGGAAAAAGTAATTTGTCATTGAAAGAATGCGTCAGAATCAAACGGATTTTGAGAACAGATTTATCAATTGATTATCTGTTCGCAGAGGACGAGAAAGAGGGGAACACATGAAAGAGATTTTTAATGCCAAGGAAGCAGCTCATTATATAGGATGTGGCGCTCAGAAAGTCCGGGAGCGCATGAAGCGTGGCCTTTGGGATTTGGGAGAAGTAATTCCTAAGGGCAAGCTTGGCAATAAGGAAAAGTGTGAGTATAACATCTATCGGTACAAACTGGAGAGGCATATAGGACGGAAGCTGGATGAGGTAGATACCAGTAAGTAAAGTTGAATATTTTCTAATGGAAGCGAGGTGAGAGGATGCATGAAGAACAAAGAAAGATTAAGAAAATCCTGGAGCACTTCGGAATCAGGATATTGGATTTGGGAGGACGTTCATTCACAGAAATAAAAAATAATAAGAATAACAGGAAAGTGTTTGGTATTGAGCGGATTATGATGGGACGGAAAGAGAAGAAAGTCCGCATCATCATTGATTATGACGCGAACCTTCCAGTTATGATTCTCCGAGTTTTTCAGATGACAGCATAGCGGAAGTTCGGGAAGCCGGGGTGGGGAGGGATCCCAGCATGTGATATCAAGTGATGTGATATCGAGATTCCCCAGAAAAGGATTAGGTGCTTTCCATTGCTTGTTCACTTCCCAGCCTATCGCCTCAAAAAGAGTAGCAATTTCATGTCGTTTCTGCTGAGGGACATCTTCATCAAAAAAGAGAGAGTAGAGTACCATTAAGTTACCTCCTTTTCGTATTTCAGCCCTGGCGGGGGCCTAAATACAGTATAAGACGAGGGAGAGGAAAATACAAGTAGAGAAGAAAAGGAGGGTGCATAAAATGAATGAGGTGGTGAGTGAAATGGAACTGAAAAAACATATACGCGTAAGAAAGTCAGATGTTGAAAAGCTTATTATCGCAGGACAACAAACATTGAAACCCGTACAAATTGGAAAGGCGTTCAGAATTACAATTGACTATAATCCTGAACGCCCAGTGGTAGATATTAAGATTGAGGGATAGTTGTAAATATAAACCGTTTCGGAATGCCTAACGATTGCGATATAGACTCTGGAGAATCCCAATATACTTCATACACTCCAAATTTATCAAGAAAAGATGTAAATAAAAAGGCATGGGATTCTAATTTGTTGGCAAGTGCTTCCCTGTCATTATCAGAATAGGAACGTAAATCAATATAATAACGTAATAATGCCATGCATTTCCTCCTTCATACATACTCAGCCCTGCCGGGGCCTAAATACAGTATAAGACGAGGGAGAGGAAAAGACAAGTAAAGAAGAAAAGGAGGACGCATAAATGAGAAATGGAGTTGCTGGCACTGTTCCAGCCCGGTGTCTCCTGCAAAGAAAAGAATATTGCCCGATTCGCCAGTGAACCGGGGCAAATTGTTTAGGCGTGCTGTTTTTGCTGGTAGAGTGCAGTTAAGGAATCCTGAAGGACTTGTGAAAAGTTGATGTGATTATTTTCAGCAAATGTGTTGAGCCATGCAGGAATGGTAAGATTTTTTCTTACTGCCTTTTCGCCGTACTTTTCGGCATAAGCATCCATATCCAGAACCAGCATACTTACAAATCCGCCGGGTTCTGGGGTAATGCTTTCGATGGGACTTGCTTTGGGGGCGGTTTTTCCGTCTTCTAATTCATCAAGAACCCAGCCGGAAGCGGCGTCTGTACCCATAAGGATAGCTTCCGCCAGAGAAGCCCCTTCACTGACACAGCCGGGAAGGTCTGGAACTTCGACAGTGAACCCTCCTTTTTTTTCTTCACAAGGATAGAAGCAAGCGGGATAAGTTAATTTCATAGAAGAATCCTCCTTTATGGTGTTGCAGTACCGGGCTTTATAGCCCGGCCTGCTTCAAAATAGATTTGATTGTACGGGGGTCAAGGTCTCCGGGATGATTTGGAATGGAAACCTTGCCAGGTTTTGTCGGATGGATGTAAGAATAGTGAGAACCTTTAGCTTTCTTAAATTGCCATCCGTCTGCTAAGATAATTTTCTCTATTTCCCGGAATCTCATTCAGTAACCTCCTTACAATTATATTATACGCATTATGCGCATAATAGTCAAGGGGATTTTGAAATTATTTAGAAAAAACTTTGTTGTGATTAGGCTTTATTTTGAAGTTCGGCTAACTTTTTAATTTGCTCTAAAGCATAATCCTGAAATTCAGGGCGTAAAGACTTGAAAATGTCTAAAGCCTTTTCGATTTTTGTAATTTCTTCTGGATTATCTTTGAACAAGAGTGTGTGCAACATGAACAGGGAGGAGAATAGCAATGGAAAAAACAACTCTTGAAGTATATCAACATTATGGGATGGAGCAGGATAAAAAAGATGTGGAATCTGGAAATCTCAAGGGTGTTGACTTTCTCATTGGGAAGGAAGAAGACATAGTCAAACTGACACGAAACATGGCAGGGTTTGGAGCGGAAAAAAGCCAGAGGGTTACTATTGAGTACGATAAAGGGTACGGGTATTTCATTGTGAAGCGTTCGCAAATGGAATACGGAGCCTCCAAGGAAACCCAGTAAAAAAGCCTGTATTATTCTCTTAAATAATTACAGAGAGGACAGGTACTTTCGGAGCATTCTGAATGATAAGGACATTGCGATAGGTCAAAAACTTCTGGATGGTCAAAAAAAGTGACAATTACAAGCTCATGAGAATGAGGGCATACTTGCAATGTTCCACCTGAAATATAGTTATCATCCATATATGTTCGTCTCCTTTCTTTTATACTCGGCGCTGCAACACCTGCAAGTACAGTATAGGATGAGGGGAAGGAAAAGACAAGTCGGACAACGTAAGAGGTACAACCATAGCAGCATATATTCCATCAGAGAGGGGGGGGGGGTGATAATTGGTAAAGTATGAGGTAATAAACAAAATAGAAATATCTGGACAGGATGTTTGCATGGATTCTCTTGATATAGAGGAACTAAAACGAATTGCGTATGCGATTCAAGATAGCATAATGAATCGATCTGGATTTCAAAAGAAAAGCAAAACCGCCTAATGGCGGCCCTGTTGGACAAGCAGCCCCCATAGGGGAGAAAGGAGGGTGAGCGAGGTGGAAAAGAAAATTTGCGAGATGACAGAAAAGGAGATTCTCCGCCAGCAGCTGGAACTGTTAGCGGAAAAATCAAAAAGCGCAGCAGATGTTGACCTGCCGGAATTGACCAGTTCAATGGTTCAGGTGTGCGGGGTAATCCAATGTTATCATTGAAGCCATCCTGTGTGTCTGCGGCCAGCAGTATAGGATGAGGGGAAGAAAAGGAGGAAAAAGACATGTGCAGATTCCGAAGCGGAATTCTATTAAAAGACAGGGTGGTAATCGCCCGGAAGGACAATGACAGCCACCAAGACATGCTGGAGGAGCTTAACATAAGCGATACATACGAAAACGCCGCCAGGGTGTTTGTACGGGCGGAGCTGATACCTGAGAAAGATGAGTGGTGGACAAACCCGGATGGGTGGGAGTTTGTGATTGACCAGGATATTGTGCCGGACTGGTTTGAGGAGGACAGGGAGGGCCACATATCCAGGTTCCGGGCAGCGGTGAAGGAATGGTGGAGCGGCCATGTGCTGGCTGGTAAAAAGATTGATACGCTGCGTACTGGGTACTATATGCTAAAGGACTGCGAAGTGGAGAAACTGTGCGGTGATGCTGTGGTTCTGTTGAACAACTCCCAGGTAGGAAAGATGTATAACTGCGCCCAGGTAGGAGTGATGTATGGCAGCGCCCAGGTAGGAAAGATGTATAACAGCGCCCAGGTAGGAGAGATGTGGGACAACTCTCAGGTAGGAGAGATGTGGGACAGCTCTCAGGTAGGAGAGATGTGGGACAGCTCTCAGGTAGGAGAGATGTATAACAGCACCCAGGTAAGAGAGATGCATGACAGCTCCCGGGTAAGAGAGATGCATGACAGCTCCCGGGTAAGAGAGATGTATAACAGCACCCAGGTAAGAGAGATGTGGGACAACTCCCAGGTAGGAGTGATGTGTGGCAGCTCCCGGGTAGAAAAGATGCATGACAGCGCCCAGGTAGGAAGGATGCATGGCAACTCCCAGGTAGGAAAGATGCATGACAGCGCCCAGGTAGGAAGGATGCATGGCAACTCCCAGGTAGGAGAGATGTATGACGGCTCTGCCGCAAGGGATTTTAAAGACTACCCCCGAATCAAGCTGCTGGTGCCGGATGTAGGAAGCTGCCGGTTTGAATTAACCGCCCATAAAAATGAACAGACAGGGGGGGCCAGACAATGATACAGATTATCCCCACAGCAAAGGAACCAACCTACGAAGAGCTTAAGGAAACCTGTGCCTGGCTTAAGGGGAGGCTTAAGGAGGCCAGAAGGGACTGCCGGGAGGCCCTGAAATGGAGAACGGCCCTGCTGCTTACCTCAGCGGTCAGCACAACGCTTCTGGCATTGACCTGGGGCGGATATATCAACCTATGAAGGAGGCGCGGGATGAGCAGGCGAAGGAACGGGACGAACCGGGCGGCGGCAGCCCTGGGGCTTAATGTATACGGATGAGGAAACGGAAAGGCAAGAAAAAGGCCGAGGGAGGCACAAACTCCAATCGGCCAGATGAAAAATACCACTATCAATAATATAACACAGAAAGCGGAGGAAAATCAAGGATCAAAGAAGGCTTGTATGAGTTATCAGAGCAGTACGCGGTATTGCAGGCGTTGACGTATGACCCAGAAGTGGATGAGAGGGGCGGCCATAAGGCAAAGCAGGATCTTTGCGGATGGAATCGCGGCTGGAAATGGCTAAGGGTATTACACGGCTGATTGAAAAATTAGCCACATCAAAAGAAGGATTAGGAGGAATCGAAGGATGATTACAGTTACATTTAATGACTACGAGGAAATGATGGGTTTCGCAAAGAAGCTGGCAGGGGACGCGATGCAAATGACAGTCCCGGTACAATCCCGGAACGCGCAGGTACAGCAGGCGCCCATAGAACCAGCTGACTCTGTCCCCCAGATAATTCACACGGCTCCGGCGCCGGTACCCACGACCGCACCCAGCTATACTCTGGATGATTTGACGAAGGCAGCCATTCCGCTGATGGACTCTGGCAAGCAGCCGGAATTGCTGCAGCTTATCCAGAGCTTCGGGGTGGAGGCGCTGCCATCTCTGCGGCCGGAGCAGTATGGCGCGTTCGCGACCGCGCTCCGGGGGTTGGGGGCACAGATATGACGGGGGGACATGCCGGAAGGAAGCATTCGCTGTTAAGCCCGTCCAATGCCCATCAGTGGATGGCCTGCACCCCCAGCGCCCTGCTGGGGAGGCAGTTCCCGGATAAGGCCGGCACATCCGCCGCAGAAGGGACGCTGGCCCATGAACTGGCGGAGCTTAAAGCAAGGAATTACTTCTACACGGTGGATTTTGGGAAACGGAAGCTGACGGCGGCCATCAACAAGCTAAAGAAAGAGGAACTGTGGGATGACGAGATGATGGGCTATACGGATGATTACCTGGACTATGTTAAGTCCGTTGCCATGAAGTTCAAGTCCAGCCCCACGGTAAAGCTGGAATCATATTTAAATCTGGATGCCTACATACCGCATCTCCCTGATGAGGATGAGGCCGGAGGGACGGCGGACTGCATCCTGATAGGGGGCGGCATCCTACATGTCATTGACTTCAAGTATGGCAAGAGCCCGGACGGCCGCGTGAATGCCGAATGGAACCCACAGATGCTGCTGTATGCCCTGGGGGCCTATGAGGCGTATAGGATTCTTTATACGTTTAAGACGGTGAGGCTGTCCATCGTGCAGCCACGGCTCCCGGACGGGATCTCAGAGTGGGAGTGTTCCCTGAATGAGCTTCTGCAGTTTGGTGAGTTCGTAAAAGAACGGGCGGCCCTGGCCATTAAGGGGGAAGGTGAGTTTGCGCCGGCCCCTAAGACATGCAGGTACTGCAGGGCCAGGGGAAGATGCAAAGCCCGGGCGGAGAAGAACGTAGAACTGGCCTTCCTGGCGGGGACGGATCCGAACCTCCTCACAAATGAGGAACTGGGCCGGTATCTGCTTAAGGGCAGGGACGCGGCCAGGTGGCTCAGCGACGCCCAGGACGCGGCCTTGTCGGAGTGCTTGGCCGGTAAGGAGGTACCAGGGTGGAAGGCCGTGGAGGGACGCGGCTCCAGGGACTGGACTGACATGGATAAGGCGTTCGGTGTCCTTACATCGAACGGAATATCAGACGCCATCCTATGGGAGCGTAAGCCGCTCTCGCTGGCTCAGGTCGAGAAGGTGGTCGGAAAGAAGAATTTTCAGGAACTTGTAGGCGGATTGATCATCAAGAAGCCGGGGAAGCCGGCATTAGCAGAAGAAACGGATAACCGGCCAGCAATCACAAATAAAGTAAGCGCCGCGGAGGCGTTCAAGGAGGAAGAATAACATGAATGAATTAACGAATGTAACAACTGGAGAAGTAAGGCTGTCCTATGTGCACCTGTTTAAACCCTACGCTTATCAGCCAGGACAGGAGGAGAAGTACCAGGTAACTGTGCTGGTGCCGAAAACGGACACGGACACCATGGGGAGGATTAACGCGGCCATTGAGGCCGCGAAGCAGCGGGGCATCAGCGAGAAGTGGAACGGACAGTGCCCGCCAATCGTCCCGGTGCCGGTCTATGACGGGGATGGCGTGAGGCCGTCTGATGGCATGGCCTTCGGGCCTGAGTGCAAGGGGCATTGGGTGTTCACGGCCAGCGCTAAGGCGGATTACCCACCCGAGATCGTGGACAAGACGGGGAACCCCATTATCAACCAGTCCGAGGTATACAGCGGCATGTATGGGCGTGTGAATGTATCGTTCTACCCTTATGCCTTTGGCAGCAAGAAGGGGATTGGCTGCGGCCTGGGGCCGGTACAGAAGCTGAGAGACGGAGATTCCCTGGGAGGCAGCGCGCCAAGTGCAGCACAGGCTTTCGGGACACCGGTGCCGCAGCAGGCGCAGTACGGTCAGCAGGCAGGATACGCCGCCCCGCAGCAGGCAGCCATCAATCCAATCACTGGGATGCCGTATTGATTTTAGGAGGGGACGGAAAGCCCTTCAGTCTGACAGGGAGGAACACAGATGGAAAACCATCATCTCAGCGTTGATATAGAGACGCGCAGCAGCGAGGATATAGGGAAGGCTGGCGCTTACAAATACGCACAGTCTCCGGATTTTGAGATCCTCCTGTTCGCGTACCAGTGGGACGATGACCCGGTTAAGATAATCGATCTTAAAAATGGGGAGGAGCTTTCCTGCTGGCTTACGCAGGCCCTTGACGATCCGGTTGTTATCAAACACGCCTATGGTGCGGCATTTGAATGGTACTGCTTAAACCGTGCCGGTTATGAGACTCCGATTGATCAGTGGCGGTGTACTATGGCCCATGGCCTGTACTGTGGTTATACTGCCGGTTTGGATGCCACAGGAAGGGCCATCGGGCTGCCGCAGGACAAGCAGAAGCTCGCGGTCGGCAAGGCGCTGATCCGGTACTTCTGTGTACCCTGCAAGCCGACAAAAACCAATGGCGGGCGTATGTGGAACCAGCCCTGGCATGATACGGACAAGTGGAACCTTTTTAAGGGATACTGCAGACAGGATGTGGTCACGGAACATGAGATACTGAAGCGCCTGAACCTGTTCCCGATGCCGGAGGAAGAAGAAAAACTCTGGCAGATGGACGTCCTGATGAATGCTTATGGCGTCCGGGTGGACACAGGACTGATTGAAGGGGCTCTGTACATAGATGGAATTAGCGCCCAGAAGCTGACGGACGAGGCCATGAAGCTTACGGGACTGCCAAACCCGAACAGCCAGCCGCAGCTGGTACCATGGATCAACAACCACTCAAAAAAGCATCCGGATGACCCTGACCTGCTGGGTGACCTACAGAAAACCACGGTGGCGGACCTACTGAAGGATAAGGAGAATCTTCCGGAGGATGTCTGCCGGATGCTTGAAATCCGGCAACAGCTGGGTAAGACCTCCATCAAGAAATACGTGGCCATGGACACGGCTCGCGGAGAGGGCGACAGGGTACGCGGATTAACACAGTACTACGGAGCCAACCGTACCGGGAGGTATGCCGGACGGCTGGTACAGTTGCAGAACCTTCCCAGAAATTATATCAAGACTTTGGACTATGCCCGGAAGCTGGTGAAGGCTAAGAACTATGACGGGATTAAGCTGGTCTACGGAAATGTGCCTGACACGCTCTCACAGCTGATCCGGACAGCGTTTATCCCGTCGGAAGGGCATAAGTTCGTAGTGGCGGACTTTTCCGCCATTGAGGCCCGCGTGATTGCCTGGCTGGCAGGGGAACAGTGGGTGAACGAGGTGTTTGCCACCCACGGGAAGATTTACGAGGCCACGGCTTCCCAGATGTTCGGGGTGCCGGTGGAGCGGATTTCAAAGGGAAACCCTGAGTACGCCCTAAGGCAGAAGGGAAAGGTGGCCACATTGGCCCTGGGTTACCAGGGAGGCACCCATTCCCTGGTCAGTATGGGTGCACTAAGGATGGGCCTGACCGAAGAGGAACTTCCGGACATTGTACAGCGGTGGCGTCAGGCGAACCGGCAGATATGCGGCCTGTGGTACGCCGTAGAGAACGCAGCGATTACCGTCATGGAGACAGCACAGCCGCAGGGTATCAACGGGCTCATATTCGCGCTGGAAGGGGATCTCATCTATGGCCAGTCCTTTCTCACGGTACGTCTGCCGAGTGGACGTAAGCTGTACTACTGCAGGCCATTCCTAAAGGAGAACCAATTCGAGAAAACAGCCGTTCATTACCACACGATGGGGCAGCAGACCCGAAAGTGGGAGGTAACATCGACCTATGGGGGTAAGATGACCGAAAACATTGTCCAGGCCATCGCCAGAGACTGTCTGGCAGTTACGCTGGAACGGATCGCGGCCAGAGGCCTGCAGGTGGTGTTCCATGTGCATGACGAGGTTATCATCGACGCGCCCATGGAAACGACAGTGGACGAAATATGCGGCCTGATGGCCGAACCGATACCCTGGGCGCCGGGGCTGGTACTTAAGGGCGCCGGGTTTGAGAGCGGCTACTACATGAAGGACTAGGAGGGGGCAGAGTGCAGAATAACAGGATGCTGCATATAAGCACAGCAGGAAGCCGGAAGGCAATACAGTGGCCGGGAAGCGCCATCATGTGGTCTGAGTTTACAGAAAAGCTCAGCATCCCGGTAAGGGGCGGCGAGACACTGGATCAGTACCTTGCTTTCCCGAAAGCGCAGCAGGATGAACTTAAGGACATAGGCGGATTCGTGGGCGGCACCTTTAAGGGGAACCGCAGGAAGCAGGACCATGTGGAGGGCAGGGATCTGCTCACACTGGATCTGGACAATATCCCTGCGGGGCAGACGGACGGCATCCTGAGGCGCGTGGGAGGGCTGGGGTGCGCCGCGGCCGTGTACAGCACCCGGAAACACAGCGGGTACGCCCCGAGGCTGCGCGTCATCGTACCGGTGGACAGGACGGCAACAGCAGATGAGTATGAGCCGGCGGCTAGGAAACTGGCGTCCCTTTTGGGGATTGAATTTTGCGACCCGACTACGTTTGAGCCGCACAGGCTCATGTACTGGCCAAGCTGCTGCAGCGACAGCCAGTATGTATATCAGGTATACGACAGCCCATTCTGCAGCTTGGACGGGCTGCTGGGGATGTACGGGGACTGGAAGGACGTCACCCAATGGCCCCAGGTGCCGGGAGCGGATGCCATTGAACGGCGCCGGCTGGCCAAGCAGGAGGATCCCACAACAAAACGGGGCGTCATAGGCGCTTTCTGCCGTACGTACGGCATCGTTGAGGCGATGGAGCGGTTTATCCCGGGGATGTATGAGGAGACGGCCACAACGGGGCGCTACACATACACCGGAGGAGAGACAACCGGCGGCGCCATCGTATATGACGGCGGCCTGTTCCTGTACTCCCACCATTCCCATGACCCCTGCTGCGGCCAGCTGGTCAACGCGTTCGACCTGGTCCGGCTGCATATGTACGGCGATAAGGACGCCGCGGCCAAAGAAGGGACGCCAGCCAATAAGCTTCCGTCCTTCGTGGCCATGAGCAGGCTTGCAGTGTCTGACAAGGCTGTGGCCGACCGGATGGCGCGGGAGAAACACGACGAGGCTGCGGCGGCGTTCGCCTCCGCGGGAGAAACCACGGTGACGGCCCCTGAAAGCCTGGACTGGCTGGGACAGCTGGCGGTGGATGGAAACGGGAATTACAAAAAGACTGTGAACAACATCATCCTGGTGCTCCAAAATGACCCCCTGCTAAAAGGCAGGATTGTCACGGATGAATTTGCAGGAAGGGGGCTGGTCTTAGGCGCGGTGCCGTGGAACAAGGAGACTGAGAAACGACTGTGGACAGATACGGACATTTCGGGTTTCTACTGGTACATGGAGACCTACTATGGCATCACGGCCCGGAACAACATGACGGACGCCCTGGCAATCGTAGGGGAGCAGAACAAGATTAACGAGGTCAAGCAGTACCTTCAGAGCCTTGCATGGGACGGTGTAAAACGGGCGGATACCCTGTTAAGCGTCTACCTGGGAGCCGATGACACGCCTTATACAAGGGCGGTCATGCGTAAGTCTCTGTGCGCGGCCGTGGCAAGGGCTGTTGTGGGCGGTGTGAAATATGATAATATGCCCATCATTACAGGGCCGCAGGGAATTGGTAAGAGTACCTTCCTCTCGAATCTGGGAAAAGCATGGTTTTCAGACAGCCTTACATCATTTGAGGGCAAGGATGCTGCGGAGCTGATACAGGGAACCTGGATTAATGAAGTTGGGGAACTTACGGCCTTTACGAAACAGGAGACATCCGCCATCAAACAGTTTTTAAGCAAGTGCCATGACATCTATAGGGCGGCCTACGGCAGGCAGACAGAGAAGCACCCAAGGCGCTGCGTGTTTTTTGGGACCAGCAACGACAATGAGTTCCTAAAGGATGCGACGGGCAACCGCCGGTTCTGGCCGATCGATGCAGGACTGCATCCGGCGCAGAAATCCATCTGGACCGATATGCCGGGTGAGGTGGATCAGATATGGGCTGAGGCGTACACGTACTGGGCATTGGGAGAGCCGCTGTATCTGCCTAAAGAGATAGAGGCTATGGCCGTGGAACAGCAGGAGAGCCACAGGGAGCTGTCAGGGAAGGAGGGAATCATACAGGATTTCCTGGAAAAGCCGATACCGTCAAATTGGGATCAGCTGGCTATCGGTCAGCGGAGACAGTTTTTAAATGGATTCCTTCAGCATGACGAGAGCGTGGAGCTCGTTAAGAGAAATAAAGTGTGTGCAGTAGAGATTTGGGAGGAATGCTACGGAGGTGAAAAGCGGTACATGAAGCGAAGTGATAGCACTGAAATCAACAATATTTTACTAAGTACGAAAGGGTGGAAGAGGATAAAAACCCCTAGAAGATTTGGACCCTATGGAAACCAAAAAGGATTCGAGCGCGTAACTACTTAGCACAGTAGTTTGAAAATAGCCAGAGAGTAGCTGGTAGTCACGCTGTAAGTAGTCAGTAGTCAACGTAGTAGCCTGATAACGTAGACAAGAAAAGCATTGAAAACACAAGGTTTTCCAGTATCTAACTACTATGACTACCAATTATCTATATAAGTATAAAAATAGATAGGATAGGTATATATATATACCGCCTAATACGCCTATTTATAATAACACATCACGTGATAAGAGGGTTTTGTAGACAGGAGGCATATCGTGACGCTAGATGAAAATGGAGTGCGTTGTGCAGAGATGGTGTTGGCAAGGTATTTTACGGAGATTGGGAAAAGGCAGTGGCGCCCTGTCAAAGAAGTCATGTGCTTTGCCAAGATATACAGCCCACAAACCCGCAAGGCCGAAATCAAAGAAGCAAGAAAACGGTTAGGCGTTGAGTCTCAGTCTTTTGAGGGCGGCTATTGTCGGAGATGGGCAGACGAAAGAAGCCCGGAAATAGTGTGGGCGGAGAAAAGCAGAGCCATGTTTGGGGGAAACACATGAGGGAAAAGGATATCGAAAAGGTTCTGGTGACAGAGGTAAGGAAACTGGGGGGCCGGGCCTATAAGTGGGTAAGCCCTGGCAACGATGGGGTGCCGGACCGGATCGTGATACTGCCCGGTATACGCCCGGTGTTCGTGGAGCTTAAGGCCGAAAGCGGGAAGCTGAGCGCTTTGCAGAAGGTGCAGATAAAACGCCTCCTGGACATGGGGCAGGACGTAAGGGTACTGAAAGGAATCCGGGAAGCGGAGCAGTTCCTGGAGGATTGCGGATGTGGACTGAAATTACGGCAGTTCGAGAAAGAGGTCCAGTCCGATGGAAAATAAGCACAAAAGGAACATAAAGGAGGTGATTGAAAAATGAGGTTCGTACCCCATGGGTATCAAAAGTTTTGTATCCAGAAGATTTTAGAAATGAAAAAGGTAGGCATCTGGCAAGATATGGGCCTTGGCAAGACGGTCACCACGCTGACGGCCATTAAGGAGCTTAAGTATAACCGGTTCCAGGTACGCCGGGTACTAGTGATAGCCCCTAAGAAGGTGGCGGAAGGAACCTGGACGAAAGAGGCAGCCAAATGGGATCACACAAAAATGCTGCGGGTATCACCTGTACTGGGAAGCCAGGCCAAGCGGATAAAGGCATTAAACACGCCGGCTGACATCTACATCACCAACCGCGAGAACGTGGTGTGGCTGGTGGATTATTACCGGAACGCATGGCCCTTTGACATGGTGGTGGTGGATGAGAGCAGCAGTTTTAAGAGCCACAGCGCGAAACGCTTCAAGGCTTTGGCCAGCGTAGGAGAGCGCATCGAAAGGATGGTGGAGCTGACAGGTACCCCGTCCCCCAACGGTCTGGATGACCTGTGGGCCCAGGTATTCCTGCTGGACGGTGGAGAACGCCTGGGGAAACGGTACACCCATTTCAGGGAACGGTATTTCCAGCCAGACAAGCGCGGGGCGGATGGCATGGTGTACAGTTACGAGGCCAAGCCTGGGAGTGAGGAAGGTATCCTGGAGAAGATATCTGACATCTGCATCAGCATGAAGGCCGATGATTACCTGCAGCTTCCGGATATCACGTACCATGAGATACCGGTGGAACTGGACGCAAAGGCCCTTAAATCCTACTGTGAGCTGGAACGTGAGATGGTGCTGCAGCTGCCTGAGGACGGGGAGGACATTAGTGTAACCAGTGCGGCGGCCCTGAGTAACAAGCTGCTGCAGCTGGCCAACGGGGCCATTTACGGCGAGGATCGTCAAGTTCATGAGGTTCACGGCTGCAAACTGGAGGCGTTTATGGAGCTGATAGAATCCCTTCAGGGGAAACCGGCGCTGGTGTTCTACAATTACCAGCACGACCGGACAAGAATCCTTAAGGCCCTGGAGAAAACAGGATTAAGGGTGAGGGAGCTTAAGACACCACAGGATGAGGATGACTGGAACGCCAGAGAGATAGACGTTCTCCTGACCCATCCGGCCAGCAGCGCCTACGGCCTGAACCTCCAGCAGGGCGGGAATCACGTCATCTGGTTCGGCCTTACATGGAACTATGAATTATACACCCAAGCCAACAAGAGGCTGCACCGCCAGGGCCAGCAGGAGAAGGTCATCATCCACCATCTGGTCTGTGCCGGAACCCGCGATGAGGATGTGATGCAGGCCCTGCGGCGTAAGGATGATGTGCAGAACTGGGTAATGGAATCGCTGAAAGCGAGAATCAGGAGGATCAAGGATGGTAATTAAATTCAACATCCCAAACGGAAGGATGGAGATAAATGCAGAGACATTCTTCCGGGGAGCGAGAAAGAGCCAGATACGTAAAATGCTTAAGTGGGCGAGGGCTTCCTGGCCGGATGAAGTCCGGGTGTGGGAAATGCGTAAATGGCTTGAGGAACAAATCCAGAGGGAAAAAAGCGAGGCCGCGAGAGGAAGTAACGTATCCCGAAAGCTGGTGGAAAAGTATGGATGCATCCTGAGTTATGTGGATAAGTTGTTATAATAAAGCTAAGGTTTCCGGGAGAACCGGAGGAAGGATGAATATGAGTAAGCATATGGAAGTCATAGAGAGCCATGAATGCGATGTACTGGATAAGTATAATAATGGTTTGAAAAAGCAGCAAATTGCTGTCCAGCGGCTCAGCGATTTACACTGGTACTGGGTAAGGTGGAGCAATAAACAGGGAAATACAGCAGATGGGATCGCCTATTGTCCATACTGTGGTGCTAAGTTAGGTTAAGATTTTGGAGGATAAGATGAAAAATATAGAACGCATACGAAATATGGACATAAATGAATTGGTTGAATTTCTTCACGAAGCATCATTTGATTGCGCAGAAAGGTGCCCGGATTTTGCTTCTGGATGTCTCAGATCATGTACACGTGATGCAGGTAGGGATATTATCCGGGAGTGGCTCGAAACAGAAAATTAGAATGTAGGAGAAATGGGCAATAGTAAATAAGAAAAAGATAAAATGTTCCGAATGTGAGCATAGCAAGTGGTTAGAGTATTTTAAGGCGTATACCTGTGAGCACCCAGACTGTAAAGAAGTACCCATATTCAAGGGGAGCACACATCCACATTGTTGTCTATTGGTCGGAGGAAAAAAGTATATTGTGCATAGGAACTTAAGCCGCGGAACAGACGGACTGACGCGGAATATGATAACAGACTACAGACATGGATAATCACTAAAACTGACATTTAGAGGAGGTATGAAAATGGAGAAATTCAAGGATGGAGATGTCGTTAGATGGTATCTGAATCCGCATGAGTACATCACAGGCTTAGTAGTTGAGGTATGTGGAGACGGGACATATTGGGTGGAGCATAGCAATGGTCAGCAGAGACATTACAAGGATACAGAACTGGTGCTACATAATCCACAAAACTGAACGATTGGAAAGGAAGATGGCTTATGAAACTGTTTGATGCGGACGCTTTTAGCCAGCAGGTGGCAGAAAATTACCCTGTTAAAAAAGCTAATGCCAAAAGCGCATTCGGACGGAACCGGCCTATATGTACACGAGCCTGTGCCCGGATTTAGCATTGAGGGAAGCGCCAAAGGGGGTGAGAAGATACTATGACCCGTGCAGAGAGACGCCGCCTGGAGAGGAGGAGCGTAAAAAAAGCCTACATACAATCTGTCGGGGGAGCAGCTTAAGGGGATGAAGCAGGAAGCCGCACGCGAGGCGGCGCAGACCGCTTTCCTTTTGATGCTGGGGATACCGGTATTAACGTTTAAGGATCATTTTGGGCAGCTGATGCGCCGGGAGGTGAAAGGGAAGAGCCGTGAGCAGCGTTTTGTGGATTACTGCCTGGAGTTTTACCGTCAGTTTGATAAGGGCCTGTATACGCTGGAGGATATCCGGGCAGTGCTGAAGGATGAGTGCGGTATCGAGATTGATATGAGGTAATGGGAGGTGAGGTCGGTGGGGAAAATAAGACCCCTGAATCATAGTAAGTACGGAATCGGAAAGAACCGTTTTAAGGAGCTGTATTATTGGTGTCTTCAGTATGATGAGTGGAAGGATGAGCTTAAATACAAGACAGATACGGTTAAATCCATAGAAATCACAGACATGCCTGTGGCACATAATGGGGGTGATGCCACACAACAGCTGGCAATCAGGCGGGTGCAGTTAGCTAAGAACTGTGAATTGATTGAGCGGACAGCATTAGATGCAGACCAGGATCTTTATCAGTACCTGCTTAAAGCTGTGACGAGCGAGGATGTTACATATCGGTATTTAAAGATGATTATGCGTATTCCATGTTGTAAAGATGTGTACTATGATAGACGCCGCAAGTTTTATTGGCTTCTGAGCCAAAGAAAAAATTTTTAAAAAAAAACCGTACTCACGGGACAAGTCAATATGGTATATTAATAACATAAGAATTGGGCTTACCGGAGGCGGTGGCCTTTTTCCTTACTGATTTCCCGGCGTCTGAAACTTAGGGCGACCGGGTCCTCCTTTGCTGTAAAAAAATATTATAAAACATTGACATAGGGTTAACCCTATGATATAATATATACATAAGGAGGTGAGATACAGATGAGAGGACAGAGTAGAAAGAAAAAGCCCGATAGCAACTTAAAGACTTGGGCAGTCGGAGCACTAACGGACTTAATCATAGGAATCATCCTGCTACTGTTATCAAAGCTACTTGAGTAGCAGAGAGGGGCAAAAGCCCTTCTCTTGAACCTATTATAACACACTCATCTGTATAAAATCAATATGGCGGAAAATTTGAGATTATTAGGTATTATTTTTATTGCATTAGCTTTAGGAAAATTTGCCGTTGTTGTATATCGCATATGGAGGAAAAGAGATGACAAAAGGTAATCCTAATCCGCAAACCGTTGCGACTAATAAGTATCAGAAAAAAGCAGGTTACATGACTAAGGGATTTAAATTGAAACGAGAGGTTGTTGAACAATTTGAAGATGCCTGTAGGAAGACCGGAGTAAGCCAAGCCAGTCAGATTACAGAGATGATGAAGAAGTTCATTGAAGAACAGAATAAGCAGTAAAACAAAGGCATTCGTACATTGCGGGTGCCTTTCATTATGCAAGTATGCGGGGGAGTGATGGGATGGTTTTTCATAAGGTACTACCGGGTGAGGGGGGCTATGTGCGGGTCAAAAATGAGCGCGGTATTTTTCACTTTCCAGGCTGAAAAAATAGGGTATTTCCTTCCTTTTTTGGGGGTATTGGAGCAGGAGGTAAAGCGGCTGTGATAGTGAATCAAAAAGAATTATCTCAATGTCTGGGGATAAGTTCCAGAAGAGTCCGGCAGTTAAGGGAAGATGGGCTTTTTAAAATAAGCCAAGAAGGGCGAGGATATAATCTCGAAAAGAGTATTCAGGAATATATAGAGTATAAGATAAATGCGGAAACGGGAAGGCGGGCGTCTATCTCAAAAGAGGAAGTGCAAGCCGAACACGAGGAAGTCAAGAAACAGATATCTTTACTTAAGCTTAGGAAACTGAGAAGAGAGCTTCATGAGGCAGCGGATGTAGAAGCGTTTTTGTCTGATATGCTGATTCGTTTCAAAAATCGGCTATTGGCAGTCCCGAATAAATTAGCAATGCAGACTGCTGGAGAGGAAGATATAAACACAGTTATTCAAATTATCAAAAAAGAGCTAATCGCAGTGCTTGAAGAATTATCCAAGTATGATCCTGACGAGATTGACGGCCAAAAGGCAGAGCCTATGGACGAGCTTGAGGAACATGAAGATGGGGAAGAAGGGGACAGCGGGTGACACAGAGAGAACGGAATCGGAGAAAAACAAGCGCACTGTTTAAACGTGTTTTACAAAAGACCTTGATTGTTCAGGATGAGATTAAAATAAGCCAGTGGGCAGAGATGTACAGGGTTTTAGACGAAAGCAGCAATATTTCCGGGAAATGGTCTAATTCAGTTACCCCATATCTGGTGGGAATTATGGACGCGTTCAATGATCCACATATTAGGGAAATTTATCTTTGTAAGGGATCACAGCTAGGAGGAACGGAAGTTCTGATTAACATGTTAGGGTATATTATTTCCGAGGAACCAGGGCCGACAATGATTGTATATCCATCTGATGATTTGGCAAAGGACATATCCAACGACAAGCTAAAGCCAGCTTTTCGCCTGATACCCAAAATCAAGAAAAAATTCTATGAGAACAATTCAAAAGAATTACGTTTAAAATTTAAGGACATGACAATTTATCTTCGCGGCGCAGGTTCTCCGTCAAAGCTTGCTTCAAAAGCAATCAAATATCTGTTCTTTGATGAAATTGACAAGATGGGAGGAGCCTCAAAAAAGGAAGCGTCCCCCTATAACCTTGCGATGGAGCGAATAAAAACATTTAAGTCACAGAGTAAGGTATATGCTTGCTCCACACCTACATTAAAGACAAATTATATATGGTATCTCCATGATAGTTCGGATGAGGTACGGGAATACTTTGTGCCGTGTCCGCATTGTGGAGAAAAAATAAGACTGGAATTTGGACAGATAAAATTTTGCGAAGATCCGGGAAAAACAATGTCCCCTTATGAACGGGCCAGGACAGCGGTGTATATCTGCCCGGAATGCGGGTGCGAAATTTTGGACAAAGATAAGCCAAAGATGCTGTGTGAGGGTGAGTGGCAGGCAGTAAAGAAAAGGGGGATTGGAGCGCCTAAAACGGTAGGGTTTAGAATTAATTCTTTGTACAGCGTATTTGTGACATGGGCAGATGCGGCTGAAGAGTTCTTAAAATCCTACGAGGATCCGGAAATGCTTCAGAATTTTACAAATAGCTGGCTGGCAGAACCATGGGAGGATACGAAATTAAAAACTACTGAAGATCTGGTAAAGAAACGACAGACTGAATACAAAGAATATGAAGTTCCAGACTGGGCGGTGGAGCTGACAGGAGGAATTGACGTACAGGAAACTTGCGTGTACTGGGTTATCCGGGCTTGGGGAGAACACTGGACTAGCCAGTGTATTGCGAGGGGTCAGGAGCTGAATTTATGGAAAACAGATGAGATTATGAATCTAAATTATGAGAAAAGAGATGGAACGAAGCTATCCCCATCTCTTGTTTTAGTTGACTCTGGAGACCAGACAGATAAGGTTTATGACTTTTGTGTTGATACCGCAGATTATACCCTGCCAAGTAAAGGCGCAAGCAGGAAATTAGAAACCGATTATAAATTTAGCGTTATCAATAAAACAGGTTCCAGGGCAAATGGAACTACTTTAGTCATTATTGACACAGCTAAGTATAAAGATCGTATTGCGGCAAAGATGCAAAGGGAGAATGGTACAGGAGCCTGGATGGTGTTCGATGGAATTGATGATGATTATGCAAGGCAGGTGACATCGGAACATAAAATTAGCGAGCGTCAAGCCAACGGAAGCAAAGTGATGAAATGGGTTCAAAAGAGCGCCCACAGAGATAACCATTATCTTGACGCAGAGGTTTACGCAATGGCGGCTGCCGACATCAGAGGGGCAAGAACCTGGCATCTGGAGCGGTGTGAACCAGAACAAAGAAAGACAGAGTCAATATCCAAAGAGGAGCAGTGGATACAGGAGAATGAATTGGAAGGATGGATATGATGGAAGAAAATATGGATATCCCATATGGAACACCAGAGGAACAGTTAAGAACAATAAACGAAGCGATTTATAAAATACTGGCCGGAGGCCAGGCATATAAGATTGGCACGAGATCCTTAACGCGGGCCGATTTGTCAACTTTAATCTCTGAAAGAGACCGCTTGGAGGCTCAGATACAGGGCTCTGGCACAACATTGCTTTCCGGGGGCTATGCGGCAGATTTTGGGCCTGATAACAGGAGGTAGTTATGAGACTAACTATAATAGATAGGGTAATTGGTGCAATCAATCCAAAGGCGGGAGCAGCGAGGGCGGAATGGCGGAGCCGGTATGAAGCATATAGAGGGAATTATGATGCCAGTGATTCCGGGCGTCTTCAAAGCCAATGGAACACACAGAACCTATCGGGCGAGATGACAGATCGCTATGAACGTGATACAGTCAGAGCACGAGCAAGGGATCTGGAGCGCAATTCTGACGTAATGAATTCTATCTTAAGGGCCTATCGGCGCAATGTGATTGGGGGAGGGCTTCAGGTACGGGTTAATACGGGGTATCCAGATATTGACCAGACCTTGGAAAAGATATGGTCAAGATGGTGCCGTCGGGCAAACTGTGATGTGACCGGACAGCAGTCTTTTGCTCAAATTGTACGCATGTGCGTGCAGAGAAAAGTAACAGACGGGGGCATATTAATTTTAAAACGATATACGAATCAGGGAGTGCTTCCGCTCCAATTACAGGTGTTGGAGGTAGATGAACTAGATGCGACTCAGATCCAACCCAAAAAACAGGGAAATAAAGTGGTAGGAGGAATCGAATACAATCGCTGGAACCGCCCGGAGGGTTATTGGGTTCGGCAGTATGCCATTGATGGATATACGGCCTTAAAACCGGTTTACATTCACGCGAAGGATGTGATTTTTTATTATACACGGAGGAGACCATCCCAGATTCGCGAGTTTTCCGATCTTAGCCAGGCTTTGGTTCGGATTAAGGATATGAATGAGTTTATGACCGCTGTTACCGTAAAAGAAAAGATTGCGGCCTGCCTTGCAGTGTTCATCAAACGTGCGAATCCGTCAGGAACTCCAGGAAAAAACATACGGTCAGGGCAGAATATTGCTGTCAACTACGAAGGGAAAAGGGTCGTTCCTGGAATGATAATGGAAATGAATTTGGGAGATGAAGCTCAAATGCTCAATCCATCTGGACAAGGAACGGATGCTACCGCATTTATCAAGGCGCAGCAGAGAATGATTTCATCTGCAAATGGACTTTCCTATGAAGCAACATCCAGAGATATGTCAGAAACCAATTACGCATCTGCCAGACAGTCTATGATTGAGGATGATTTGACTTATGATGAGGAAAAGGAACTGCTAATTGAGGTATTCATGGATGAAGTATATGAATCGTTTGTCATTTCCTGCTGGTTGAAAGGTTTCATTCACGCATCAGATTTCTGGGAGAATAAAGAGACATATATGTCACATGAATGGGTTGTCAAGCCGAAACGGTGGATTGACCCGTATAAGGAAGCAAATGCAAATGGGATCGCACTTAAAACGGGTCAGAAGACATTCCAGCAAATTTGTGCAGAAAATGGCCGGGACTGGAAAAAGGTAGTGGATGAAATGGCAGAGGCACGGGACTATGCTGAACAAAGGGGAATTAATCTGATGACGATGGTGCTGGGAGCAGATGTGGATACTGATTCTAATGCAGAGGAGAATAAACAGAATGGGGAACATAAAGAATAGGAACCACCCAATGAGAAAGAACCCACAGGGAGGAGATGACTTCCGTCCAGTGCGTTTTATGGATGCAGGAATACGGTCTGTAGAAGGAGAGGGAAGTGAACGTAAATTTGAATTATCCTTTTCTTCTGAAGAACCATATACCCGATGGTTTGGAGTGGAAATTCTGGATCATTCGGCTGGAAGTATGGATTTGGGGCGGTTAGAGAGTATGGGAGTGGTTTTGTTTAACCATAACGCCAATAAAGTTTTAGGAAAAATTGAGAAAGTCTGGGTTGATGGCAATCGGGGAAAGGCGATCGTTGAATTCGACGATGACGATGAGGCTGAAATTATCCGTAAAAAGGTTGCTGGCGGGACGCTGAAGGGAGTGTCAGTTGGATATAGCGTGGATGCATGGGAAGAGGTGGCAGCTGGAAAAACTTCTTCCGATGGCCGATTCACGGGGCCATGCCATATTGCAAAAAAATGGACTCCTTTGGAAATCAGTATTGTATCCGTACCAGCAGATCCAACGGTAGGAGTGGGAAGAAGCTGCGAAGAAAGCCAGGATAGAAGTGCAGTCACAGCGATTTCCATATGGGAACGGATGGTACAGATTAATGAGAATCTGATTAAGAATATAAGAGAAGGAAATAGTGATGGAATGGATTGAAAAGCGGGGAACGTAATGCTGCATCCCCCGGAGACATGCTCCGAGGGATGCATTAAATCAGACATGAAGCTGTGACTTCAATGCCTCTTGCAATACTTGAGAAAAGTTTATATTGTGTTCCAGAGCAACGGCATTCAGCCAAGCAGGAAGTGTGACCGTTCGATTGACAGATCGGTTCATCTGTGCCATGCGGACAGATGGCATATAAACATCAATTAAAACAGCGCGTTCGTTAGAGGCAAGTTCTACTTGTGGCAAGGGGGTCGGAGAGGGGATTTTTTCTCCATCTTCTTCTAAGCCGTTGAGAACACAACCAAGCAATTCGCGGGCGGAGAGGAGCGCATCGTCTTCATTGATGCCACTGGTTGCACAATCTAAATCGGGAAATGTAACGGCAATTTCCTGATCGGGTTCATAAGTGAAAATCGCGGGATAGAAATAACGTTCCACCTTTTTCATAATAACACCTCCTAACATTTATATAGTGACACATACAATAATATTTGTCAATAAATAAAACACATATAATAATATTTGTTGAAATAAGAAGTGCTATTTTTATACTCGTTTTTATGTGCGACGCCGCACACGAGGGGGGTGAAGAAATGCTAATTGAATACAGGGGAGAAGTCCTGCTGGGGTATGCTCCTAGCCTCCCCACAAATATGAGTAAGGTTCAGCGAAAGGCTGGGCCTTTTTGATTTCACGAGGTAGGCGTGAAAAAAATTGAAAAACCTCTTGACTTTTGGGTGCACAAAAGTTATAATATAATTACAGTCAAGGAAAACTTGATGAGTAAGGCAGGCAAGGAGCCGGAAAGGAGAAAAAGATGCAGGATATGGGAATGACAGACAAGCAGTTTTGCGGATTTGTAAGATTTGTTCTGGATGCTTTAAAAGAAGTGAAGGAAGAACCGGAAAAGGAAAAGAAAGAAGATAAACTGGAAAAGGTTATCAGTAATCTCCAAAAGACATTGGAAGATTAAAAAGCCCTGCTTAACAAATAAGCAAGGCCAAAAAACAAAAGCAGGCGGCACTTGCCACCGCCTGCACCCAAATAGAATGTAACATAGATTTGGAAAAATGGCAAGGGTCAAGAGGTGATTCAAGTAGAAAAGAAGAAAACGGGTAGACCGACTGATGACCTTAAAAATCACGAATTAAAAATAAGAATGTCAGATTCTTATATGGAGAAACTGGAATTTTGTCAAAAAAAGACAGGAATGACAAGAGTAGATGTGATTAGAACGGGAATTGATGAAGTCTATCAGAAACTTAAAAAATAAAAGACGCCCGTACCACCTACCAAGTACACACGAGCGTCTCAACAAGAAGTTTCCTTCTGTAAATATTATAATGCAGAATGAAACTTCTTTCAAGACAATTTTGAAAGGAAGATTTTGCTATGCAGAAACAGATTGAACAGACATTAGATAGTCGTGAAGTAGCAGAGATGGTTGGCAAAGAACATAAGAATTTGATGAGAGATGTTCGTTCTTATGTGGAAGAATTAGGACAGCTCAAAATTGAGCCGTCCGATTTTTTCAAAGAAAGTACATATCAGAACAGCCAAAATAAGACAATGCCTTGCTATGACATTACCAAGAAAGGTTGCGAGTTTATTGCCCACAAGCTGACTGGCATCAAGGGAACAGAGTTTACAGCCCGATACATCAACCGTTTTCACGACATGGAGGAGACCATTAGAGAGGGCATCCCCCAGAAGAAACTAGATAAACCAAAGAAAGAGAAACTCCCTTCCGTTAACATGATGGTAAAGAATATCAGGGAAGCCTTGCATGATGCCGGAGTTGATTCCAAATACATAGCTGCCGAGGTTGTAAGAATCTATTCTGATTCTGGTTATCCGGTAAATGTGCCGCTGGTTTCTGATGTTCCGAAACTCTGGGACTGCACCAGTATTGCGAAAGAGCTTGGTATCTACTCGGAATCTGGTAGACCGCATGATAAGGCAGTCAGTGCCATTATTCAGAAACTTGACCTTTTTGCGGATGAAATCGTGAGAACTGCTTACAGCCGAAATGGCCATGATGGTGTAACAGTGCAATATAAGAATAGTGTGCTGGAAAAGGCCAGAGAGTGGCTGGAAGAAAATAATTACCCCTTATTGATAGAGTTCCGGCTTGCAAATGGCAGTATCAATAAATGCCGGGCTTATTATGGGGAGGTGGCCTAAGATGAGTGAAATTGAAAAGATTTATTACACATACATGGATGATATTAGCCTTGGTGGAGACAGTGAGGAAATTATTCAAGCCAGGGAGGTCCTTTATGAGCAACTGGATAAAAAAGGTATGTCTTCATATGATTATGAGGATCACATAGAAGATTTAGCATCCAAACATGAAAAACAGGGATTTCTAAATGGCTTTAAGTATGCTATGAGTATAGCGTTAGAATGTATGCAGACAAAAACAACATAACAATAATCAGAACGTCCTTCGGGGCGTTCTTTTTATACCAATATCGGGAAAGGAGGAAAGCTAAATGAGTAACCTGGAACAGGCTATGAAAGCGGCAGCAGCGGCGCTGACGGGACAGGAAGTTAATGAAATTCCTGATAACCTGGAAAGCATCTGCTCTTTTATTGCTCAAAATTACAAAGCGCAGTCAGCGGCTCTGTTTAAGCAGGTGGAGGCTCCAGCTGACGCATTGGCAGCGCCAACCAAGGAAGAATTTAACGGCCTGATTGCAAAATTGAAAGAAGCTAAAATTTTTAAATAACAGGAGGAAAGAACACGCATGACAGTACAGGACATGATTGCCAGACAAAGGCAGCTTGCGGAGACGGCGAGAAGAGAGGGCCGCAATTTAACAGAAGAGGAGCAGACAGAGTTTGAAAACCTGCAAAGGGATATAGATGCGGGAGGACAACCGGGAGCTCTAAATGAAGGAAATCCGAATAATAGAAACAGAGGAATCGAATCCGGGTCGATGAACGAGCAAGGAAATATACCGGAAATAGAGAGCGCAGAGCAGAGAGCGGCTATAGCGGAGCGCTCCAGGATCCGGGAGATAAGCGGATTGTGTCAGAGATTTGGCATGGATCCGGAACCGTATATTTCCAGAGGGGACACGATGGAACAGGTGAGGGCTTCGGTTCTGGAGCAGTTGGAGAGAAATGGAGCCCCCTTATCTGCCAGGGTCACACAGGATGCCGGGGATAAAAAAAGGGCTGCTATTGTTGACGGCATCCTTTTGCGACAGGGGATTGCGGTAGATAAACCAGCCCCAGGAGCGAATGATTTCAGGAACGCAACACTGAAAATGATTGCGGCAAACTGCCTGGCCGATGAAGGGGAGGGCGAACAGCGGAATTATTATATGGAATCGCCGGACGAAGTTTACACAGCGTTGATGCAGCGATCATATTTTAACCCAACTGCGGCATTCCCGTCCATTATGGATCAAGTAATCCGGAAAGCATACGTAGAGGGGCATAAGACAGCCCCTGTGACCTTTGACCAGTTTACTACGCGTGGGGTGCTGACTGATTTTAAAAAGGCAGATAATTACTATGTACAGGGTGGATTTGGGGAGTTTTTGGAGGTTCCTGAAAACGGGGAATTAAAGCATACTCTGACGCAGGATGAAAAATTGCCCCAGAGACAGCTGAAAACCTACGGACGCCAGTTTACAATGTCCCGTAAGGCGTTTATCAATGACGACATGGGAGTAATTACCACTATGCCGAATCGGGCAGCCAAGGCGGCAAGAACTACAATTAACACTCAGGTATACAGGATATTGACTGAAAACCCGAAGATTTATGATGGAAAAGTGCTGTTTGGAAGCGACCACAAAAACCTTCTGGCCAAAGGAACCGGTATAACCCAGGATGCTGTGCAGTCTATGATTCTTGCGCTTGGAGGACATAAGAAAGCGATAGATGGCAGTGAGCAGGCGATTATTATCAGACCGGCAGTTATGATTGTTCCTCTGGGGTACAAATTTGCTATGTATACGCTGTTTAATTCTGCGACAATCAGCGCGTCAGGAGATGTTAACCCTCTGTACCAGTATCGTGATACAATCCGCGTAGTGGAGGATGCTACACTGAATGCCCAGGTAAAGAGTGGAGCGATTCCGTGGTTCCTGGCGGGGGATACCAATGATACAGATTTTATACAGGTGGATTATTTGAACGGGCAGGACATCCCCACCATACGCCGCATGGAGGCTCCAGGGCAGCTTGGGTTTATATGGGATGTTTATCTTGACTGGGGAATTACGGTTCTGGATTACAGGGGTGCGGTAAAAAATCCGGGAGCGGAAGTGAAATCCCCGATTGAACTTGCTTAATTAAGAGGAGGAAGAACCATGGCAAAGACGGCAGTATATATTCAGCGCGGAGAGGCGATTGACTATAAAAATACAACGGATGAACGGATTCCGGCAAATACGGTGATTTTACTGGGAGAACGGATAGGAGTTGCAGGCGGTGACATACCGGCTGGGGAAGTGGGAAGCATACATATGAATGGGGTATTTGAAATTCCCAAAAAGGCTGGAACAGCTCTTAACGCTGGAGATAATGTAGTGTTTACTGAGGAAAACGGAATTGATAAGGCAACGGATGATGTGATGGGGTATGCTGTTGAGAACGCAGCAGCAGAGGCCGCAGCAGCAAAGGTAAAGCTCATAGGATAAGAAGGAGGAAAAAGGGATGGCATACGTAAAGAATACATGGAGAGATGGCGATATCATTACAGCGGAAAAGCTGAACCATTTAGAGGATGGAGTGGAAGAAGGCGGAACGGGCAGCCAGGGCCCGGCAGGTCCCAAGGGAGATAAGGGAGACCCAGGCCCGGCAGGGCCAGCAGGGCCAGCAGGAGCCCAAGGCCCCAAAGGGGATAAGGGAGATCCAGGAGCGGCGGGGCCAGCAGGAGCGGGGCTGACGGGCATAGCAGCCGTGTTAACCAGCGTTGCGCCAGATGCCCAATTGACAGCAGCGGTTACAAAAATCAATGAGATTGTGGGGATTTTAAATGCCAGGGGAGTAAGTAAGGCGAAATAAAGGAGAAGTTCCCATGGGATTTAAAGAGATTGTATCTGAAGATAATCAGGATGTATTCCTAAACCCGGATGAATTTGGAGCCTATCACGATATCTGCGGCCGAAAGCTTCGGATCATAATTGATGATAACGAGATGGTAGAAAGAGAAAAGAGAAAAAGAACTGGTCAGGAATATCGGCAGGGGATTTATAATAAGCAGGTTCTTTTTTATGTGCTGGGGCGGGATTTCGGCCCGCTTCCGGCAGTAGGAAGGTCTCTAAAGCTGGATGGCAGGGACTTTGTAATAACGGATGCTATCAATGAAGGCGGGATTTATTCTATCAGCATGGAGGCGGTGAGAGCATGAGCTCCTTAATCTTGTTAGGCGTTGACACTGAGCAGGTCAACGCCATTTTTGAAAAATTAGAGAATAACGGCAAGGCGAATCAAGTCCTAAAGCAGGCGTTAAATGAGACGGCAAAGCAGGCCAGGGAACGGCTGTCAGAGCAGGCGAAGAAGGTTTACGCGATTAAAAAGACGGCTTTCCGTAAGGATATGAAGATTAAGAAGGCAACCGTATCCAAGCCTCAAGCAAGCATTGTGTCAACTGGGAGAGCGAATAGTCTGTCAGATTTTAGAGTGTCTCCGGCAACGGTGAGAAATGGGAACAATCGCCCAAAGATTACGAAAGGAAAGGTTTTAAAAAGCAGCCGGATGAAGAGGCTTGAAAAGGGAGGAATTAAAGCTTTCCTGGTGAAGTTCAAAAGCGGACATAAAGCAGCAGTGGAACGCTCATCCAAAGCATCGTACCCTATTCAGGCCTTATATAGCCCGTCTGATCCGGTCATGCTTGGAAGCGAAAAGCGGACATATGGAATTGTAGAGCCGTATATTGAGAGAGATTTACATGAAAACCTGCATCATTTTATAGAACAGGCTTTAGGAGGATAATATGACGACGAATCAGCTTCAGGAAGCTTTAATTCGAGAGATTGAGGATATTTCCAGGGATATAAGTTTCGTTAATTACAAGCAAGAACCGGCTGCTCTGAAAGGATACCTTCAAGCGATTCCCATATTCCCCGTTTTTGAGAACCAACCCCTTGGGACGGATTATGATATGCTGTCGGAGGAAATGACTGAAAACAGGCTTTTTCCATATTTTGTAGTTCGTGTGGACGGAGCAGAATATTGCAAGCCTAAGGAGGATATGGGAGAAGTGAACCAGGCCCACGTCATGATTGCGTTTGCAATATATGATGACAATCCAGAACTGAAAGGATATTTTACTCTGACAGCAATCATGGAGAGAGTAATCATGAGGTTCCAAAGAAATCCTGTTCTGGGATCGTTTTTTTGCAGCAGAACCATGAAGACAGCATATCAGGAGGATGACGCCTTTCCCCAGTTCTTCGGAGGGATTGAGATGCTCTGGTATCTTCCGGATATTAGCGTGGAGGGATTTACATGAAACAGACGATGGTTTATATTGGGCCGTCCATTCAAAATGTGATTGTGACTGGGACGGCATTTTACGGGGGGTATCCCCCTCATATAGAAGCGGCCTTAAGGCGGCATCCGTATTTAAACGATCTGATGGTGCCGGTTCAAGAACTGTCACACGCAAGAAAAGAGGTGCGTAATCCGGAAAGCGCACTGGGAAGAATCTATAGGAAAGCAGAAGGAGGAAATTTATATGGCTTATAGGCATGGAATTGAAGTAACAGAAAAAGAAACATCATTCCCAAGCCCAATGTCCACCAAGTATGGAGTGCAGGTGATTTTTGGCACTGCCCCGGTGAATCAGGCAAAGAACCCATATGCATCTGTTAATAAGCCGGTTAAGGTAACTACATTTGAAGAGGCGGAAATAAACCTGGGGTACAGCGAAGATTGGAAAACCTACACTCTGTGCCAAAGCATGTACGCAAGCTTTAAATTGTTCCAGATTAGCCCGGTTGTTTTTGTCAATGTGCTCGACCCAAAGAAGCACAGGAAGGATATAGAGGCAAAATCATATGAGGTAAAAAACCATCAGGCAGTTGTGAAAACGACCGGTTTTTTACTGGATGAGCTGACGGTGAAAACGCAGAATGCAGACGCGCATGTTGGGGAAGCCAGGATAGGCGAAGCGGTTACAGGAGGGGAAAGCGTTACGCTTACAGCAGATACCGATTATATCGCGGAATTTGATGAGTATGGATATCTGGTAATTACAGTTTTGTCTGCCGGAAAAGCGTATGAGGCAACACAAATAACAGTTAGCGGCAAGGTGATAGCGCCTGAGATGGTGACAGAAGAAGATGTGATCGGTTCTTATGACGCGGCTACTGGAGCGGAAACCGGTATGGAGGTATTAAGACAGGTATACCCCAAATTTGGCCTAATTCCAAGCATGCTTCTGGCGCCAGGATGGAGCCAGAAGCCCAATATCGGAGCAGCCCTCCAGGGAAAGTGCGAAGATATTAGCGGCGCTTTCCGTTCTATGTGCCTTCTGGATTTGGATACGGCTCTTGCTAAGAAATACACTGACTGTGAAAAGATAAAGGCAGATATGGGATATAATGAGGAGCATTCTATCGTGCTTTGGCCTGAACTACAGATGAAAGGAAAGGTGTATAGCTATTCGGCGGTGTATGGAGCAATGATGAGCTACCATACGGCATTAAACAATGATGTGCCGTATATTTATCCATCTAATAAAGACTTGAATGTAGACGGGGCGGTTTTGGAGGATGGAACTGAGATTCTTCTGGATCAGATTCAGGCTGGCTTTCTGAATGGAGCCGGAATCGTAACGGCATTTAATGATTTGTCTTGGAAGGCATACGGGAATAATACAGGCTGTTACCCGGAAAATACAGATCCAAAGGATCGCTGGATTGGATGCCGCCGGATGTTTGATTATGTTTCCAATTATTTTGTAGTGGCATACCGGAAAAAGCTGGACGGAAATATGAATCGCCGTCTGGTGGACGACATTGTAAACAGCTTCAATATCTGGGGGAACAGCTTGACAGCAAATGGTATGTGCGCAGGCATATATGCGGAATACAGGCCAGAGGAAAATACAGTGGAAGATGTTTTGGCAGGGCACTTAAAGCTAAGAATTTATTTTGCGCCTTATACGCCAGCTGAGTATATCAACGCAACCATGGAATTTGATGTGGCGGCGCTGGAAGGCGTAATGGCATAGGAGGAATTGTAATGTTTAAGACACATCTTATTAATCGGTTTAATGCATATAAAAATGGAAAGCAGCTCATTGGGGTGGCCGGGGAACTGACGCTCCCAGAAGTGACAAACCTGACGGATACCATGGAGGGTGCCGGAACCGGCGGAAATATGGATATCCCGGTTGTAGGACTGATTGATGACATGGAAATGGAAGTATCCTTTATGTCTTTGTGTGAGGATATTTTTTCAGTTATGGATCCAACCGAATCTGCGGATTTGACGCTAAACGGCGCTTTGCAGGGATCGGATGCGGGAACGGGTATAGTCAAATACCAGCAGATCAGTGTTTCAGTCAGAGGAATGCTTAAAAAGTTTACGCCAGGCTCTATGAAAGCAGGAGGGAAAATGGGCTCCAGCGTTACGCTGGGGCTCAGCTATTATAAGGTGGTATTGGATGGAAAGACAATGATTGAAATCGATCGATTTAACGGTATCTATATCATCAATGGAAAGGACGTCTTAAAGGAAGTAAGGGACATGTGCTAAGAAAGGAAAAACGCAATGGACAAGAAAGAACCGAACATGACAAACGAATCAAAGAAAGACTGGCTGATATTGAATCTGAAAACTCCGGTGGAATATCAGGGAATGAAAATTACGCAGTTGGATATGACAGGACTAAGAAATATGACAGGCCGGGATCTTAACATGGTCTATGACTTGTATATGGCCCAGGGAGGGGGAGGCGTTGCCATGCAGGAGAGCACACTTTTGTTCGCGCAGGTAGTGGCGTCCAGAGTGTGTGGGTATCCAATCGAGGCGATCATGGAGCTTAAGGCAAAGGATTCGGTATATCTCAAAAACCGGGTATATCGTTTTTTCTTCCTGTCGGAATAGGCTGCGCTGAGGATATAGAGAAAGCAAACCGGGCATTCATTGCTGCGGGACGATTTACAAAATCAGGCCCCCAATTTTTTTATGACCTTCCGATTTATCAAGCAGCCCGTATGGCCAGGGAAGCAAATGATTTGGCGAAGGAATTACAGCAGGAAATGAACAGGAGGCGGAGATAGATGGCAGGGAAGAAAAAATACGAACTTGAAATCATGATATCAGGCGGGACAAATGCCTCTCTTTCCGCTTCTATTCAAAGGGCGAAGCGTGAAATCAGTTCCCTGGAACGACAGGCTGGCTTATCAGCTAAGGCAGTGGGAGATTCCTTTGGCGGAATGAGCGTGAAGGGAATTGATACCCTGGGGAAAATTTCAGATCAGGTATTTGGCGCGATAGCAAAGGGAAGCAAGGTAGCGGCTGCGGGAGTTGCCGGATTGATTGGCGCATCCACTATGGTGGGGATGGGATTCGAGCAGCAAATGAGTACGGTGCAGGCAATTTCCCAGGCTTCAGCCGCAGATATGGAGAAGCTGAACGCTTTGGCTAAAAAAATGGGGGAAACCACCCAGTTTACGGCAGAGGAAGCCGGACAAGGCTTAGAGTATATGGCTATGGCTGGCTGGAAAACCCAGGACATGCTGAAAGGGCTTCCGGGAATTATGAACCTGGCCGCCGCGTCTGGGGAAGATCTTGGGAGGGTATCTGACATTGTCACAGATGCAATGACGGCATTTGGAATGGCAGCGGATGAGTCGGACAGGTTTGCTGACGTGCTTGCGCAGGCATCCAGCAGTTCAAATACAAATGTTGCCATGATGGGCGAGACATTTAAATATGTAGCGCCTGTTGCCGGATCGCTCGGATACACAATCGAGGAAGTAGCTCTGGCAGCCGGATTAATGGCAAATACCGGGATTAAGGCTGAGCAGGCTGGAACCGCAATGAGAACCATGTTTACAAACCTTGCAAAGCCAACAAAACAGATGCAGGGTTACATGGATGCGCTCTCTCTGTCATTGGTAGACGAAAAGGGAGAGATGAAATCGCTGAGCCAGCTATTAAATGATTTAAGAGCGGGCTTTTCAAACCTGACGGAAGCGGAACAAGCAGAATATGCCGCAGGTATTGCAGGCAAGGAGGGAATGTCTGGCCTGCTTGCGATTGTGAACACTTCGGAGGATGATTTTAAAAAGCTGACGGAAGAGATTAATAACAGCGCCGGAGCCGCTGAGGCGATGTCGAAAATGAGGCTGGATAACCTGAAAGGAGATTTAACCCTTTTGTCGAGCGCAGCCCAGGGTGCCGGAATCGAACTTTACGAAGGTTTTTCTGATGACATGAGGGAGGCAGCTCAATATGCAGTCGCATGGGTATCAAGCTTTACGGACAGACTGGAAGAAGATATACCAACGGCTCGGAGACTGATGAAAAACTTCGGAAAATGGCTGGAAGAATTTTTCGGGCCTGTTATGGATATAGGAAAATGGCTGGCAAAAAATCCCCAGGCCATCGAAGGCGGGATCGCAGGAATTGCATCAGCCCTTCTAACATTTAAGGCGGTAAAAGCAGCAAAAAATGGCGTGAAGTTACTGTCATCGCTTTCCGGCATAGTCTCCGCATGGCCAGTAGCGGCGGCCGGATTGGCAATAGGGGCAATCGTAGGAATCACAACCGCAATACAAGAAGCGGAACGGAAAGCCGCACAGCAAAGCCTGGCTGAACATTTTGGAGATATAACGCTATCTTTAAAAGATCTGGAGGAAGCAGCCAGGAACACGCTTGGGGAGGGACTTTTCCAGAGCATAGACGAGCTGTCAGAAGCAGGGGAGAAAACCTCCAAAATCTACGATTCGATGCAGTCCGGGATAAGGGAGATCAATAAGGCCGGGTGGAAGCTTTCCCTGGGGATAAAATTTGATGAAAGCGACACACAGTCTTATGTGTCCGCGGTAGACCAGTATGTGAAAGATGCCCAGGAATACATTACAAGCCGGGGATATGAGTTGAAGCTGGCTGTAGGCATTGTTATGGGAGAGGAGGGAGACGGATTATTAGAGAACAGTGACGCATTCTACCAATCCCTGTATAACCAACTGGAGCCGCTGAAACAGGGGTTACAGGAAACACTTCAGGACATCACGGAAAATGGGCTGACACTGGATAAAGATAAAATCGTTAGGGACTACCTAGATGAAATTTCTGAAGTGACCGCCATGATATCCGATGCTCAAAGCGCTGCAAAGCTCCAGATGATACAAGATGATTTTTCGGGTGCAGCCCTAACGCCAGAGACGTTCCAGAATTACCAGGATGCGTTAAATGAATATGCAAAGGAAGCCATTGAAAGCATTGACAGTTCTTCCGAACAAATATTGGCGTCCCTGAATGCACAGAGAATGTTGGGAGAACAAGGGAAGGATGGAGGCATATCCCAGGAAGAGTTTGAGGCACAGTCAGAAGCGGTTAGGCAGAAGCGTTATGCGCGAAAGGCCCAGGTTCTTAATGGTGTGTACCAGGCTACGCGTGATACCGTTATGGATACCTATGGAGGCGATATCGCCCCGGCGTTGGAAGCAGTCAACAAGTCATTAGATGAAAGCTTAAACGGATTAAAAACAAAGGGCCTGTATGCGCCTGAAGATTGGGGCAATGCTGCGCAGATAGCCGTCCTGGACGCTGCAAGCCAAAACCATATGAGCAAAGCAAATAAGGATGCCATAGGAGAGCTTTTAAAAGGAATGGAGCCAAATCAGGAGCAGATGCAGCTCTTGATTGAGCAATATAAAAAAGCAGGTGGCGATCTAAATGACGCAATGGTGCAGGGCGTTCTGGAGTCCATGGATGAGGCGGACGCATTAGGCGCAGTATCAGGAAACGAGGATTCTTTGTGGTCGCTGCTTGGAAAAAAAGCAGCCGATGACCCTGTCATGGCAACTGCTATACTTGCTTCAAAGGAAGCTGGGGCAAAATATGGGGATTCATGTATAGAAGAAATAAAACGTAAACGCCCAGAAGCGGTGCAGGAGGCAGAAAATTTCCTAAGTGCGGTAAGAGCTAGGCTTGAACAGGGTATAGTTCCAGTGACAGTGCCATTGCCGGTTAACCTTCAAGCGGTGGAGGCATACAGTCGTGGTGTAGATATATCTGGAAAGACAGATTCTCCAGAGAACAGAGCTAGAGGATATAAAAATGGTGGAATTGTTAATTCAAGGCAGTTTGCTGAAGTTGCAGAAGAAGGGCCGGAAGCCATCATTCCTATTGAACATTCAGGCCGTGCCTTGGAGCTGTGGAGGGAAACAGGACGGTTATTGGGAGCTTATGAAGAACATAATTACGATCGGATGTATGAGGGTCTGACAGCCGGGACGATTGTAGAGAACAACAGCAGCTCGTCATTTGCGCCGGTGTGTAATCTAACCATCAACGTTCCAGGAGGAGAAAGCGTCAGAAGCCAGATCACAGCAGGCGCCAGCGAGGGGTTTGATCGTTTTATTGAATATATGGAACGTTATAAAAGAGAACAATATCGGGCGGCATTTTAAAATCAACTAAGGAGATGGTGGAGCTATGGCGTCAACCTATAGAACAATCCAGGGCGACACTTGGGACATAATCGCCAAAAAGGTTTACGGTGAAGAACGACACCTTGATTATCTGATGGAGCATAATTTCCCTTTGCTGGATTATTTTATTTTTCCGGCTGGCATAGAGCTTCAGACACCGGATCTGCCTAATAGGCAGCCGGACGATCTGCCGGAATGGAGGAAAGGTTAGACAATGACGATGACACGCAAGAAAACAGTGAATGTTGTATATAACGGGATTGAGGTATGGAAAAGCCTGGATCCTTATTTGGAATCATTTTCATATTTTGATTCTGTGGATGAATCAGACAAGATTTCATTTTCGGTAAACGACCGCGATTTAAAATGGGTTAACTCCTGGATACCCCAAACAGGTGATGTAATTCAGCCATCTGTTATTCTTGAAAACTGGAACTATGAGGGCGAAAAGATGACTGTAGCCTGCGGGGATTTCGTGGTGGATGATTTTTCCTTTTCATCCCCTCCGTTGTCTGGCAGTATTAACGGCGTATCTGCACCGGTCAATACAAGCTTTAAGGAAACCATGAATACAAGAACCTGGGAGGCGGCTACGATTAGCCTGATAGCTTCGGAAATCGCTTCCAAATATGGACTGACCAGCATTTATGACGCTCCAGAGATACAGGTGGCAAAAACGGAACAGAGCAACCAGGCAGACAGTGATTTTATAAAATCCCTCTGTCAAAAGTATGGGCTTGGAATGAAGGTATACGCAAACCGTTTGGTCATCTGGGATTATAAAACCTACTTTAAAAAACGTCCGGTTATTGTTCTGACGCCTCAGATGGTGTCAAAGTGGAGTTATCGAAAAAGCATGCAGGGAACCTATACAGGGGCTAAAGTGAGCTACACAAATCCGGCTACGAAAAAAACAGTAGAGGTAATTGTAGGAACGCCGGAGCGACTGTACAGGACAACACAGAAAGCAGACAATGAAGCCGATGCAAGGCTGATTGGCGAAGGAGCTGTTCTAAACGCGAACCGCAAAGCTGAAACGATGCAGATTACTCTTTCGCCAAAGCTTTCCATTATGGCCTGTATGACCGTACAGCTTTCAGAGTTTGGAAAGATGGACGGGATTTATTTTGTGGAGCAGGTATCACATACGATTGGACGGAAGTCATATACCATGCAGTTAAAGCTGAGCCGGATTACAGAAAATGGAGAATCAGGGAATGGTGAAACCGCAGGCTCTAATGCATCTACAGCTGGAGCGGAGAGCTATGTGATAAAGAAAGGTGACACTTTATGGGATTTGGCTAAGAAAAAATACGGGAATGGGTCTAAATATACCCTGATTTATGAGGCGAATAAGGATGCCATTGAGGCAGATGCAAAGAAACACGGGAAAAGCAGCTCGAATAATGGATATTGGATATATCCAGGATTAACCATTACGATACCGGCATAAGAAGGAGGGCTTATGGAGGATGTAGTAAGAGTGGGAAATATATCAGCGGTTGATCCGGATGCTGGAATGGCACAGGTATATTATCCTGATCGGGACAGCACGACGGCTCCGCTTCATCTGTTTGCATTTCATTCCGAATATGCCCTGCCAAAGGTAGGCGATCAGGTAGTGGTGCTGCATTTGTCAAATGATACTAGTTCTGGCGTGATACTGGGACGCCTCTGGGGGACAGCAGAGCCTCCACAGGCTGGAATGGCTGGCTACAAGAAGGTGTTTGATTCAAATGCGTGGGAAGAATTAAAGCAGGGACGATATACGATTCACGCAGATGAGATAATTCTGGAGGGGACAGGGGGGAGCTGCACACTTTCACAATTAATTGACTTGGAAAAGCGCATAGAGCGATTGGAAAGGAAGGAATAATATGGTTGGGTTGCTTGGAGAGCTTAGGTTCCGTGTTGCTGACAGTCGCATTTTGACGTTTCGCAATTTTAAGCGTGAAATAGCTTCGACTTGGAACAGCCTGGATCGAATCGGCCTAAAGCCAATCGTAGAATATGGAGGGGCCAATTTGCAGACAGCGTCATTTGAAATAGTATTGGATGCCTCTTTGGGAGTCAGGCCAAGTAAACTTTTAAAGACACTGGAACAAATGGCAGAAGCTGCGCAAGCTTATGAATTAGTAATTGGAAAGAAAATGATAGGAAAAAACAAATGGGTGATCACCAAATGTTCGCAGGCATATGACTATATACTGAGAGGCGGAGAGATCTACAGGGCTACCGTGTCATTAACGCTCCAGGAATATGTATGAGGAGGCTGAAAGTGGAAGAGCAGCGGTTCAAAATTACAGTACAGAATGCAGAAGATGAGGAAGAACTAATTCGAACCTTGTCAACCTTATTTAATACGCGTGCGGGAAGTCAACCGGCGGATCGAGATTTCGGGATATCGTGGAAATGCCTGGATGAGGTTCCGGAAGTAGCGGAAAATCTTTTTTATCTGGAGGCAGTACGCAAGGTCGAACGGTATGAGCCTAGAGTGGAGATAACCAATATTTTATATAGGCATGAAGCAGGAAAGATGACTGCTCATATTTATTTTTCTGGAAAGGGGAGAAGTGGATCATGAATGATATATTGTCACGACTGTCTGATTGTCCAGAGGTAAGCTTTATAGACGGGATAAGCTTTGCAGATTTACAGGAGAAGATGATACAAGATTATCAGGAAAAGTTCAAAGAATTGACAGGAAAAGATGTGACTCTGGCACCGGCGGATCCATATCGCTTGATTCTATACTCCTGTGCCGTGGCAATCTATCAGGCGTACCAATATGGAGATAGGGCCGGAAAAATGGGTCTGCTCAAATACAGCACAGGGAGTTTTCTTGACAATTTGGCAGCGCTTAAAGGAGTAAGGCGAAACGAACCCTCCGCAGCGCAAGCCACTGTACGTTTTACATTGTCAGCGGTATTAAGCAAAACGGCAGAAATTCCGAAGGGGACCAGAGTGAAGGGAATTGATCTATATTTTGAGACGATAGATCCGGCTGAAATCCTGGCTGGGAATCTATACGTGGACGTTGCTGTAAAATGTCAAACGGCCGGAAGCATTGGCAACGGTTTTCTTCCCGGCGACATACAGACTTTAGTGGATCCTCTGCCATACATACTTAGCATCCGAAATATTACGCAGTCATCCGGCGGAACAGACCGGGAGACAGACGAGGAGTTGGCAGAACGGGTGTATTTATCTCCGTCCAGCTATTCCACAGCTGGCCCTCAAAGTGCATATGAATACTGGGTCAAAACGTACAGCCCCGCGATTAGTGAGTGCCGAATTATATCAGAAGCACCTGGAGAGGTTGATATTTATGTAGCTGAAAATGGTGAAATCCCATCGGATGGTTTTGTGAAAGGGCTAACAGAATATTTGGAAAATAGCAGCGTCCGTCCTCTTACTGACAAGGTAGTCGTTAAAAAACCGGAAATAGTTAATTATGAAATAGAGTTTACTTATTATATCCAAAGCGCGGATAGGAACAAAGAGACGACCATTAAAGCCGAAGTGGAGAACGCCTGCAATAATTATATTGCATGGCAGAGGCATATTGGGAGGGACATAACGCCAACGCAGTTAATTTATGAACTGATAAAGGCCGGGGCACAGTCAGTAGAGGTGACAAAACCATCCTACACGGAACTTACGGAAGCTCAGATTGCAGTGGCAGGCGCACCGGTAGTTACGTACGGAGGGCTGAGAGATGGTTGATTTTTGGAACGGAGAAATTAAGAATATCGCCCCGATTAATCTGATGTCAGCAGAAGCAGAAGCAGTCAGCTATGCAGTACGGGAAGCAATGAAAAAATATCAGGTTTATGCGCGTGCTTTACCGCTTTACGCCACAATTGAGAAAGTACCGGAGGAGGCGCTTGATTTGATGGCTTTGGAAATGGGCACACAGTATTACGACCAGACATTTCCAAGAAAGCAAAAAGAGCGCCTAGTTACGCAGACGCTAGCCTGGTATATGCGCGCAGGCACTCCGTCAATTCTGAGTGAGTTTTTGGAAACAATTTTGGCTGGAGGGTACATAGAAGAATGGCATGATTATAACGGTAAACCATACCATTTTAAAGCATATGCATACGCGGAAGGGCATGAAGTCCCTCTTGGGTACGGAAAAGAAGTGGAGCGGCAGCTCAAACGCTATAAGAATGTACGTTCCTGGCTCGAATACTTTATGTTTATCATAGCATTAGGTTATAGGGTAAATATTGCGTACAAAAGCAGTGTGCAGATGACAACTCGATTTTACCCAAGAGGCAATATAGCATACCAGCGATTGGACGGGACATGGAAACTTGATGGGAGACGCAAGCTGAGCTTGTATAGAAAAACGATGAATTTTTATCCATCGGCAGTCAGCTTGGGGGCATGTTTTAGAACCCATGTTCAATCAAAGGGACAAAATTACCTGATAGGAAAAGCCAGGCAGAAAATAAAAATCCGAGCTGGCGCGGAGAGCGCAAGCAGCAGTCCTGTTAAGATTCACAATCAGAAGAGATTGGTATTTTCAACCCGCACAAAAGCTAGTGTTACAAGCGGAAACATTATCATTACAGTAATCAATAAGTTAGACGGAACATGGAAACTGGATGGAAACAGAAGGTTAAATGGCGGGCCGTACTTACAATAAGAAGGAGGAAGGAAATGGCAGCGATTGAAGGAGTTATTACAGTCATTGGGAGAAAGAAACTGTGCGAAGCGCACGCAGGAAAACGAACGCTTCCCAAAATCAGCGGTATGGCTTGGGGAGATGGAGGAACGGACGGGGACGGAACTCCGAAAACAGTAACAGGACAGGAAAAAAGCATGTATAATCAGCTTCTGAAAAAGGAGGTCAATGATCCGACATTCAAAAATGATGAACATACAACCGCAGTGTATTCAGCAACCTTAGAAAGCGGAGACCTGGTAGGGAAGTATATTTCGGAGCTGGCTCTTTTTGATGAGGAGGGGGATATGATTGCCTATCAAACCTTCTTAAAAAAGGGAAAGGATGAAGGGATGCCACAGCGATATGACATGGAAGAAATTTTTTAAGGAGGTAAAGAAGTGGATTATTGCGATATAAAAAATCCGGCAGAATACACGGAGAAAGTTGAACGCTGGTCACGTCAGACGGATGCGAACGGTGACGAAATGGGGAAAGTAATTGAGGCGTTGGTAAATAATGACAATTATTTGAAAAAGGAAGTAGAACGTCAGGATAATTCAGTTGTGGTCACGCTTACCGTTGCAGGATGGAGTGCAGCAGCGCCATACGCGCAAAGGGTTGAAGTGCCGGGTGTCAAGGAAACGGACATCCTGCGGCTGTATACACATACACCCAAAACCCTGTCAGGAGATGCGGTAAAGCTACGCCGAAAGATGACCGCTATGATTACGGATGGCGAGGCAAAAGATGGATATGTGATGTTTTATTGCGGGGAAAAGAAGCCGACAGCAGATTTTCCTGTTAAACTGGTGGGGGTGAGCGCAAATGAGTGATATTTTGATACCGTATGGGGGAGGCACAGGGGCCGACCTTGACCTTGTGACAGTATCCGAAGCAGATGTGCGCAGGGGTAAAGTGTTTGTAGACAGGAACGGCAATCCAATCACTGGTAACATGGCGGAAAAGGCGGCCGCCACTTACACCCCCGGAACATTTGATCAGACGATTGCGGCAAATCAGTATCTGACTGGAGTGCAGACAATCAAAGGAGACCCAAATCTATTGGCCCAGTATATCAAGAAGGGTGTGACGATATTTGGGGTTGCGGGGACATGGGAAGGATATATTACAGGGCCTGCGGATATTTATAATCGTGGCACTTGGGGGAGTGGAACAAACGGACGGGTTATAATTGGGATAGCGGGAACATCAGCTATATCATCACAATATGCTAACAGTGCGTTCAAGAATTGTGTTGAAGTGGAATTCATAAAGAACTGCATTGGCTATACAAAATTAAATGTCCAGTATACGAATTTTACCAGCGGCGATCTCAGCAAATCTATTTTTTTCGGTTCTGATGCGTCAGGCGTACAGTCCGACTATTATGTATCACCTTCTTCAGGTGGCGTGTTGACATGGAACCTGGATATAAAAGTAATAAATGCAGGAGCCAAAACACATAGCCTTAGACTCATGAATGGGCAGTGTTCATATACAAGAATTTACTTATCATAATAGAAACGGAAAGCGAGGCATAACATGGACGAAGCAATCAAAGCAGAGATAGAACGCCTGCATGACGAGGACAGGCGGCAGAACAAAAGGCTGGAGATGCTGGAAGGGCTGGTTAGGGAAATCCAATCCCTGGCCCTTTCTGTACACGGACTGGCCAAAGACATGGAGCAGATGCTGCATGAGCAGAGAGACCAGGGGAGACGGCTGGACGCCCTGGAGCGGGAACCGGCTGACGCATGGAAAAACGCAAAGAAAACATTCATAACAGCGATTCTAAGCACGATTGCCGGAGGGATGGCAACCGGGCTTATTTTTATCATATCGCAATCCATCCAATAAAGGAGGTGAGAGGATGATTAACTGGAAGGTAAGGCTTAAAAACAAGCAGTTCTGGCTGGCGCTGGTTCCGGCTGTGCTGCTTCTTGCCCAGGCGGCTGCTGGCGTATTTGGGTATGAGCTGGACTTAGGAGGCCTGGGGGACAAGCTTCTGGCCGTAGTAAACGCGCTCTTTGTGGTATTGTCAATCCTGGGGATCGTAACAGACCCGACCACAAGGGGCGTAGGGGACAGCGCCCAGGCTCTGACGTATAAAGAGCCAAAGGAGTAAGGAACAAAAGACTACATATCAAAAAGAAAGAGAGGACAAGAGTATGTCAAACACATTAAACCATGGAGACAACAGGACAGCGGAGCAGCGGGCCAATGACGCAGCCCAGGAGGTAACGCCGAAGGGGCCGCAGGATAAGACCTATGTGACCACTGGCCCGGCAACCGGCAAGGAAGATGAGAGAGCGGAAGGAACCGAGAACGCCCGTTAGCTGAGGCGCTGCAACGGCAGCACAAAAACACAGGCCCTGGGAGGTTTCCGGGGCCTATTTATAATTGCAGCATGATTGAAGCTATGTTATAATGCAAATGTTACCGCCTCCGATACCAGGTACGGGAAGGAGGTGTATCACTTTGGAGTATTTGTTATCCTTTATTGTCGCTGTCGCGGCTGGTGTGGCCTGCCACTACATCATCAAATGGTTGGACGGCGATAAATAATCGGTAACCAGCCTACAGATGCCTGACTGTTCAAAACAGGAAGAAAGCCCAGGAGTTTGCGCCTCCTGGGCTTTTGTTTTGTATCACTTGGATACTTGTTATCCTTTTGCCTACTGGCATTATAGCATATGCAGATAGGAATTGCAATATTCTTGTAACTGATTTTTGCCCGGAAGTTTCCGGGCTTTTTTGATAGGAGGTACCTATGAGTGCAGTGGATAAGCTGTTAACAGTGGCGCTCCAGGAGGAAGGATACCTGGAGAAACGGACAGAGGATGGGCTTGACAGTAAGGCAGCCAACGCCGGAAGCAATAACTTTACCAAGTACGCCAGGGATCTGTACCCATCCCTTCAAGAGAATCCGTGGTGCGATATGTTTGTGGACTGGTGCTTTGTCCAGGCCTTCGGGAAGGTGGCGGCCCGGCAGCTTTTAGGCGGCTTCTCGGCCTATACGCCTGATTCCGCCCAGTATTATAAGAAACGGGGACAATACCACAAGGACAGCCCCAGGCCGGGAGATCAGATATTTTTCCGCAACAGCTCCCGTATTTGCCACACTGGGATTGTGGTGGAGGTTACGTCGACTGTGGTGCGCACCATAGAAGGCAACACCAGTTCCGGCAGCGAGGTAATCGCCAATGGAGGGGCAGTGTGCCGGAAGGAGTACAGCTTAAACAACAGCCGGATTGACGGCTATGGACGCCCGGACTGGTCGCTGGTGGAGGCACCTTCCTATGAGGTGGGCTGGCACCATGACAGCAATGGGTGGTGGTATGCATACAGCGGGACGGGATACTACAAGTCCTGCTGGCGGGTCATAAATGGACATAAGTATTATTTTAACAGTGATGGGTACGCGCTGGCCGGATGGCAGAGAATCCAGGATAAGTGGTACTTCTTTGAGAATACAGCCGGGCATCCGCTGGAGTGTGCCTTGTATGTGGCACCGGAGGGAGAACAGTACATAGGGGAGTTTTAGGCCAAGGACACTTATACCGGACCATATGGCGATATGGGAACAGGGAGCTGCTAAATGAAATCTTCAACTTCGAGCTAAAACGTAAACCACGCAACGGCGCATCCATAGATGTACTTTATCACTATGTTGTGAAACACTATTACGATAAAAAATGCAGTAGGGGACGCTGTTAAAGCGCCCCTTATTCTTTTAATCATCGCCCTCTTCTTATAACATGCAAAACAATTGGACTAAATATTTTCCTTTAATATTTGTTTCATCTCCATCCAGTTTCCTTCTACCAAAGACCTTAAATTTGTTTTTCTCATAAAATCGTATTAATTTTTCTTCTTCTTCGCATTCCAGATAAACAAACTTTCCACCTACTTCGTTTTGGATTAAATATGCTTTTTCGATTGCCATTTGTAATAAATCTGTACCAGAAATAAGACAATCATTTCCATTGGCAAAATTTTTCCCCAATTGTCCTATTAATGGCGCAGAAACCATGTACTGGTTGGTTTTCTCATTAAAAATTCCATGTTCACGAAGTTTTCTCGCCTCTTTGCTACTAACGGCTCCGCGGTCAATACAAATAACTCTTGATGCAATAGCATAGTATCCAACTAACTCCATCGCCTTTTTATCATCAGTTTCCCAAAACACCAAATTCGTTTTTGCAAAATTGCGTGTAGAGAACACAATAGCTTTATTTCGCAAAAAGTCTTCCACATCCTTATTAAGAGGACACACAAAAGAGGAGAGGATCGATTTTACTTCTTCCTCTCCTATGACCTCTATTAGTTCATTTAATTTAATCTGTACAAAATGTGTTTCCGTTGCAAATTGTGGCATGTTATCTTCTATCAAAGAATTCTTTGATTTTATCTCCTGTAAGTTCTGTACACGTCCGCGTTAACTGCACCTGCTTATACTTAGAAATTTCTGCTTGGCCTAATGCTTCCACAAATGTATGGGCAAGTTGCTTATCCTGTATTTTGATATCTTTCAAGAAGCTCTTTGTTGCCATACGAATCACCCCCTAAATATTGCTGGCACTTTATCCTATGTAAGACAGCACTGACCCGTGCGTATCTTTACTTAATAATACGCAACTATATGTAACTTTATTATAACCTATTTTTTCTGAAAATCAATAACAAAGTGAAAAATAATTCACCATTTTACGTACAAGCGACCGAGAAATTCGAGAAGGAGCATAGGCATGTACTGGAATCTATTGATAAATTAAAGAACAGTTGAGTACAACCGAATTTTCGGCTCTATTCATCGAAAGGCAATATGTAGCGTCTAATGGAAAGAAGAATAACGAATATCTCATGACCTGTGACGGATGCATCTGGAATACAGGCTCCGGGGGCCTTTTAGCCAGCCGAATAACAAAAACAGAGAACGCATAAGCCTTGGGATGGTTCCCAGGGCTTTTATTGCAGGCAAAAATAAACGCATAGAAGGGATGGAGTTTATGTTAGTAGAGATTGTTGGGAAAAGATATGAAGAAAGATTAATCACCACAAGCCTTAAAGTGGCAGAACATTTTGAGAAAGAACATAGGCATGTATTGGATGCTATTAGAAATCTCGCGGCCGAAAATTCGGCAGCCAGTTTTTTTACCCTGACTACATACAAAAACCGTGGAAAAGTATATCCGATGTATGAAATGGACAGAGAAAGAGGGGATGCTGAGCCCCTCTTTTTGCTAATCAAGACATATTATTTTAAAGCGGATATATTCACTGAAAGCATCAGATTAATTGAATCCGTTAGTAACACGTTAATAACAAATCAATCAAGAATTCCTTTATTTTCAAGGGTTTTCATCCATGAGTGCTTAAGCATTTATTAAGACGAAGAATATATCTCCAAATAAAAATTGTAAATCCGGGCGGCCCTTCAAAAGAGGCTGTCCGTTTTTGGCGTTTTCAAATCAGCCCTGCTAAAACATGCTTTGAAAAAGGAAATTTAAGAAAACAGATTGTTTACACAGGTAAAAGATGATAAAATATACACTAAGCAAGTGTGAAGGAAAGGAGATAGGTATGGTAGATTATCATGACGTATTTCCAAAAGATGAACTTCAAGCTGACAAATTGGACGAATATTTCAGCGCCGCAGATGGGGAAGATCTGAAAAAGCTGGATATTATTCATTTGTTTGGGAAGGAGAAGCTGGAAAACATTCAAAAGAGCCTTTCCAAGGCAACAGGATTAGCGTTTGTAACCGTGGACTTCAGGGGAGAGCCTATAACGGAGGCAACGTCCTTCTGTCATTTTTGCAGGCATGTCCGCGGCAATCAGGCTGCCATTGAACGCTGTAAGTCCTCCGATGCATTTGGCTCTATACAGGCTGCAGTTACCCAGAAAACGAACGTATATTTTTGTCCCTGCGGACTTCTGGAGGTTGCAATCCCTATTATTGTGAGAGGACATTATCTGGGGGGCTTTATCGGAGGACAGGTACGGTGCAATGACGCGCCTGAGACGGTAAGCCGCCTGTCCTCTGTGATGCATTCGTCTGAATCAGAGGAAGCGGCATTAAAATACAAAGAGCTGATGGACGCAATACCGGTATACTCTTATGAAAAGTTTTTGGACATTGCGAATCTGGTATTTCTGGTTATAAATCAGCTCAGCGAAAATGAAATCAGCCAGCACATGCAGGAGGATCTTCTAAAGAAGCGTATTAAAAAAATGCAGTCTTTGAACCAGCATTACATAAAGGAAAATCTTCAGACAACCAAGGAGCTTTGGGAATTAAAGGTACGTTCCAATTTCTATGAGCGCCTGGACGCGCTTGCCTCCTTGCTGAATCTGACGATTATCGAGGAGGCCTCAAGAACAAACGAATATTTAAGCGCCCTCATTGAATATGAAAAATACAAATATTCAGAAAAGGGTACGTTTGTCCATATAGCTGGAGAGCTGGAGCAGGCAGAACGCTATCTCTTTCTTCAGCAAAAGAAATTGGGAGAACGGTTGAAATTCTCTATCCAGATACCAAAGGAGATGTACATCCAGAAAGTTCCCTCCGATATTCTTATGCCCTTTATTCAGAATGCGGTGTATAACGGGATTATGCTAAAAAAGGAGGGAGGGGAGGTGAAGGTAACAGGCTTTTCAAAAAATAACAACCTGGTGCTGGAAATCCTTGATACAGGCCCCGGATTAACCAAAGCTGAAATCGACATTAAGCATGAAGCCTATAAGAATTTGCATGAAGGCTATTATATTGATATGGGAATGGAGTACGCAAAGGACAAAATGCTGCGGCTGTTTGGGGAAGCCTATGGCATTATAGTAGAGAGCAGCAAAAGCAAGGGCTGTAAAAGCATTCTGGTTTGGCCTGAGCATCATGAAGAAAGGGTTGATTAAAGCATGTACAGAGTTTTAATTGCAGATGATGATATCCTCATGAGAGAAGCTCTGAAGGTTATGATTTCCAGGGAAGAAGCGTTCCAGGTCATTCACCTGGTGGGGTCTGGAGAAGGTGCGGTTCAGGCATGCGGACAGGATACGGTTGATCTTGTATTTATGGACATGCAGATGCCAGGGATGACAGGGCTGGAAGCAAGCCGGATGATTCATAGGATCAATCCTGAAATATCAATCTATATTTTATCAACCTATACAGCCAGCGCGCTGCTTCGCAGCGCAGGACAGAATTTGGTAAAGGAGATATTAGAAAAACCTATAACCAACGCCTGCCTGAAAAAGATTCTGGAGAATTACAAGACGGAGCATGAAACTTCCGTTCAGAGACAGCTGGAGGCTTTGGCAGAGGCTGTAAGACAAAAGAATTTTAGGAAGTTCTATGGAATACTTCCTGAAATTATCGATGAAATCTATGAAATATCCGGCATGGATTCCCCAGGGCTGATTAAAATTTTTACATATTTGGGGCAAAGTCTCCTGGACACCAGATGCGTTTATGATGACAAAAAAGTGATAACGGATCTGTTCCCCATAAATGAAGGACTGATTGCAGAACGAAAAATCTCTGAGCTGTGGCTGTTTCGGGTTATGGATTATTTATTTTGCCAAAACAGCATAAGCCGGTATCCTCTTCTGGAGAATATATTCCTGTATATTGAAAATCATATCAAAGAGGATATCACCTTAAACAGCATTATCGAAAACTGTGCAATCAGCCAGGGATATTTGAGCAGGATTTTCAGAGAACAGTTTCACGTAAGCGTGACGGAATACCTACATCTGAAAAAAATGCATCTGGCAAAGGGCTATTTTTATTTTACAGAAGATAGCATTGCCGAGGTAGCCTTTCGGCTGGGATATAATGAAAGCAGCTATTTCAGCAAAGTATTTAAAAAATATGAGAAAATGACTGTCAAAGAATACAAGAAAGAAGTGCGAAGCAGAAATGACAGAAAAGCTGTAAAAAATCAGATTATCAGTTGACAAAGCTGGAAACCATAGGTATAATGTAACAGATGCGTATTAGGAGGTTAATATGCTGATAAATTTATCAGAACTGTTTTCTATTGAAGGAAAAGCTAAAACCTATACGGTACCTTTGGAGATAGACCGGCTTCATATTGCAGGCAGTGTCTGCGAAATTCAAGAAAAGGAACCTGTGTGCCTGACGATTACCAATCAGGGGGACAAGGTTCTGGCTGTGGAGGGAAAGGCTGTATTAAGTCTGGTAATTCCATGCGACAGATGCCTGGAACCGGTAAGGCTGCCCTTCCGGCTGGAGATTGACCAAAAGCTGGATATGAAGCAGACAGAGGAAGAACGGATAGCAGAGCTGGACGAACAGTTCTATGTTAGTGGTTACAATCTGGATGTAGACCAACTGGTTGGTAATGAGTTAACCTTGAACCTGCCTATGAAGATTCTTTGCAGCGAAGACTGTAAGGGAATCTGTAATAGATGTGGCACAAATCTCAACCGAGGGACTTGTGACTGCGATAAAAGGTCGCTTGACCCAAGAATGTCAGTTATCCAGGATATTTTTAAAGAGTTGAAGGAGGTGTAAACCATGTCTATCTGTCCTAAGAATAAATCTTCTAAAGCTAGAAGAGATAGCCGTAGAGCAAACTGGAAGATGAGCGCTCCGAATCTGGTAAAGTGCAGTAAGTGCGGCGAGTTAATGATGCCTCACAGAGTTTGCAAGGCTTGCGGTTCTTACAACAAGAAAGAGATTGTTAAGGTTGAGGACTAATAGTGGAACGCAACAACGAGAGACGTGGAACGTAGTAAAATCAAGGCCTTTGGACGTATTCTCCGGAGGTCTTGTTTTTATGTTTGGGATGCCTAATTTTAGTTTTCCGAAAAGTTTCCGAAAAAATGATATAAAAATATGACCTTCGATAAGCAAAAAAATGGGTGTAATATGTATTACGCGTAGGATTTTTGCAAAATAAGGAGGAAATTGAAAATTTAATAATTTCGTAAGAATTAAGCCTACACACAGAAAATCATCTCAGATCATGTATCCGAGGTGATTTTTTTGCCCCAATGATACAGATGAAAAACCAATATTCACCCAATAGCCTCCATAATTCTGAGAGAAAACAAAACACCAAGAAAAAGAGGAAAAAATATGTTTCAGACAAAGAATCAAAAGGCATTAAAGAAGATGGCTCCGATCTTAAAACAGATTGAGAAAAATGGAGAGAAAATTCAAAACTTCACAGATGATGAGCTGCGGGCTCAGACAGAGGCATTTAAAAAGCGTTTGGCAAATGGTGAGAAGCTGGATACGATCTTACCGGAAGCATTCGCAACCGTCAGAGAAGCGTCCTGGCGTGTATTAAAGATGAGACAGTTCCCCGTGCAGCTGATGGGTGGTATTGCGTTACATTATGGGAAAGTGGCGGAGATGAGAACCGGTGAAGGTAAAACACTGGTATGTGCAGCCCCGGCATACTTAAATGCACTGACCGGAAAGGGTGTTCACGTTGTAACCGTCAATGACTATTTGGCCAAAAGAGACGCAGAAGAGATTGGACGCATTCACGAGTTCCTCGGATTATCCGTAGGCTGCGTGTTGCATGATATGACTCAGGCAGAACGTAAGGCAGCATATGCCTGTGATATTACCTACGTGACCAACAATGAACTTGGGTTTGATTACCTTCGTGATAACATGGTTACCAATAAGGAGCAGGCTGTGCTGCGTGGTTTAACCTATGCGATTATCGACGAGGCGGACTCCGTGTTGATTGATGAAGCCAGAACGCCACTGATTATTTCTGGTCAGGATGGCCAATCCACCAAAATCTATGAGGTCTGCGATGTGTTAGCCAATATGATGGAACGTGGAACCTATAAAAAGCTGTCCACGGTCGATTTGCTGGCAGGCGAAGAACGAGAGGAGTCAGGCGACTTTCTGGTTGATGAAAAGGAAAAGAACGTCATGCTGACCAGCCAGGGCATCGAAAAGGTAGAGAAGTTCTTCCATATTAAGGATCTGTCGTCTCCGGAAAATATTGCGTTGCAGCATAACGTGATTCTGGCATTAAAAGCAAATGCCTTAATGAAAAAGGACAAGGATTACGTGGTCAAAGATGGAGAGATCATGATTGTGGATGAGTTTACCGGCCGCATCATGCAGGGCAGACGCTATTCCGACGGTCTGCATCAGGCGATTGAGGCAAAGGAACGCGTAGATGTCAAGCAGGAGAGCCGCACCCTGGCAACCGTAACCTTCCAGAACTTTTTCAACAAATTTGAGCGCAAAGCCGGCATGACCGGAACGGCGATGACGGAAAAGAGGGAATTCCGCAATATTTACGGCATGGATGTCATCAATATTCCAACCAACCGGCCAGTGATTCGTGTGGATCATGAAGATGCTGTTTATAAAACAGCCAGAGAAAAATATAGAGCAGTTGTGGAAGAGGTCAAAAAAGTACATGAGACAGGTCAGCCTGTCTTGGCGGGTACAACGAGCGTCGAAACCTCAGAGTTATTAAGCACAATGCTCAAACAGGCCGGAATTGATCATCAGGTCCTGAATGCAAAGTATCATGACTTGGAGGCAGAAATCGTTGCAAAAGCCGGTCAGCATGGACAGGTAACGATTGCAACAAATATGGCTGGACGAGGCACCGATATTAAGCTGGACGATCAAGCGAAGGCCGCCGGCGGCCTGATGGTCATCGGAACCGAACGCCATGAGTCCAGACGTATCGATAACCAGCTGATTGGACGTTCTGGCCGCCAGGGAGATCCGGGAGAGTCGAAGTTCTATCTGTCATTGGAAGACAATCTGCTCAAGATGTTTGGATCTGAGAATCTGATGAACCTGTTTGAGCAGGTAGGAATCGAAGACGGAGAGGAAATTAAGCACGGGCTACTGACAAAGGCGATTGCAAATGCTCAGCAGAAAATCGAAGGCAACCACTTTGGAGCCAGAGAGCAGCTCTTAAAATATGACAGAGTCAATAATGAGCAGAGAGAAATGATTTACCGGGAGCGCCAGGCAATTCTGGACGGCGCAGAGATGGAAGAGACGATTCTTTCCTACGTCGATGCATGGCTGGAGCAGGTGGTGAAGCAGATTGGCCCTAATCGCAAACAGTGGACCGTAGACATTTTGATGGAAAAGGTTACGCCGGTTGTACCGGACTGCCTTACGGACCTGACAGAGGAAAAACTGCAAAACATGACTAAAGCAACCTTATATGCCGACTTAAAAGCTCGCGTTTACAAAAAATACGAAATGCTCAAAGAGACGCTGGGTGGGAAAGAGTCCATGGAACGCCTGATGCGAATGATTCTGCTTCGAACCATCGACAGTAAATGGACGATGCACCTGGACAACATGGAAAAATTAAAGGAAGGAATCGGATTGGCAGTTTATGGTCAGACAGATCCGGTGATTGCGTATAAACAGGAGGGATACCAGATGTTTTTTGAGATGATGGAAAACATCAAGATGGACACATTACATACCCTATTCCATATGCGCATTGGCCTTCCAACCGAAAAACATTAACATCAGAAAGAGTGAGTTCGCCCCAAAATCGAATTCGCTCTTTTTTTCATTCAACTCCCCATAATTAGAAAAACAACCACAGTCAAGGAGGAAACAGTATGTTTTGGAGAGTGCTTTTCTTATTAAATGTAGTGCAGTGTGTGATTGCAATTTGGAAGCCGTGCGATTTCAAACTGTACAAAAGAAAGACCTATGTCGCCGGAGTCATTTCTGCGATTGCGGTGTTGGCGTGTCTGATTCAATTCCCCACTTATGTTGAACGCAGTGTGTTTGATGGATGGAAACTCATTGACCAAACAGCATTTGAAGCACAGGCGCTGATTCCGATTACACTTTTAAGCGGAATTGGCATTTTTAGTAGTTTGTATGTACGCTTCAGCCCAAAATATCAGGAAGGTAATTTTGTAACACTACATCTCTTACCAGGTACCTATACGTTTCATAAATCGCTTCAGTCGAACTATTTCCCGGTACATACTGAAGAGGTGCAGGGCATCATTACATATAACAATATGACGATCAAAATGGGCTCATCATTCAGCTGCACAGGGGAAGAAGAGCTGACTTTGTTGTGCTTAAAAGAACCGAATCAGGAGCAGTATTATTGCCACCAGTGCAACATAGTGAGTAAGAATGGAAAAGTCAGTCCAATACGTCTGCTATATAAATGGACTGCCATCCTATGTTTGATAGCGTTTGTGTCTATTTTCTTTTTCGGTGGAATTCCGGATTTATCTGATACGACATCAGCGGAATATCAGGTGGTAGGAACATTACTGATCGGCATGATCTTTGGATTTGTAGAATATCTCGTCTATGACATCAAAGAGATGAGAATGATTGCAACGATGTCGAAATGGATTGGCCATATTGCGATATGGGTCTGTGTGTATATCAATATCCTTTTGATGATCGGACCGAACGACTTCATCAGGACCTATATCCAATTGTTACAATGAGTAAGATAATCACATACCAAATCACCGTTTGACCTTTCACAAAAAAAACCAAAGCCATAATTGAAACAAATCTAATGAAATATGAGCAAGGGAAGTGGAACGTATGATCGATTTCAAAGAAAAATTAAGAATTGCCAATGAGGCTAAGGCACATTGGAAAAAGCTGCAGCAAACGAACGATTACATTGAGCGCATGGAATTGTTGGCGGAGATTAAAGACATTGCAGTCGCCCGAGAAGTAATTCGTTTGTCTTTGGAAAAATAAAAAAAACTTTCAAAAAGATGTCGTTTGTCGGCATCTTTTTTTTCTTATTTGAAAAGATCGCCCTCCATAATTAACCTGAAACACAATAAAGTTATTTGAGTTGAAATCACTCAGAAGGAGAGAAAAGATGAACAAAGTAATTTTGATGGGCAGACTGACAAGAGATCCGGAAGTACGTTATTCTCAGGGCGAGAATTCTATGGCGATTGCCAGATACACGCTTGCGGTAGATCGCAGAAACCGTAGAGGCCAGAATAATGGTGAGCAGAACGTTGATTTCATCAACTGCGTTGCATTCCAGAGGGCTGGTGAGTTTGCTGAGAAGTATTTCCGTCAGGGCATGAGAGTCCTTATCGCGGGCCGAATCCAGACCGGTTCTTACACCAACAAGGATGGTCAGAAGGTTCACACGACCGATATCGTTGTCGAGGAGCAGGAATTTGCAGACAGCAAGAATGCCGGTAACAATGCAGGGGGCAATAACCAGAACTACGGCGCAGCAAACCAGGATCCGAACGGCTATAACGCAGGCGGTGCAAACATGGCTGGCGAGTATGGCGGCGATGAGTTCATGGATGGCTTCCAGTACGGCGACGAGGATGGCCTGCCGTTCAACTAAAGCGGCAAAAAAATAACAAAAAGTGTTTCCGCACACACGCGGGGCATCTACAACTGAATATTGAGTGAAAAGACGGGGTTGCATAAAAATATGCAGCCCTGTTTTTTTTGTAGTAAAAATAATAAAACCTTGCGAATAAGAAAAAGATGAGGAATTTCCAATACACCCAAATGAAAATACAAATTTTCAACGTATTCATTCCATAATCAATATATCAATATCAACCAAAGAGGAGGTTATTTCAAATGAGAGCAAAACAGCTTCACAAACAGGTCGCAATCATGGCGGCGGCAGTCTGCATGATGGTGCCTATGCATGCACAGGCAGCCACGCTGAGCGGAGTAGACACATATGGGATGACAGCAGAGATTCAGACGCTGATGGAGGATTCCCATTGTATGCGTAAGCTCCCAGACACCATTCTGAAAATCTTCGCAGAAGAGGGCGGCAGCATTCACATCAAATCCAGTTTGTTTAAAAACGACACAGAGGCACACGGTATGTATTGGGCGGATGGTGATAAGAAAAATCAGATCGCTTTGTCCTTAAGAACCGTCAGAGACGGATTCCCGCATATGATGCCGTACTATTTCACGCATGAAATCGGTCATTTTATTTACAGTAATGCAAAAATGACAGAAGAGCAGAAAGCAGTTCTGCAGGGAATGCATGATCGTTTCAAAAACTATGTTGTAGGAGACGTGTCGCTGGCAGAAACCTTTGCAGATGAGTATGCGAGCTTCATCAATGACGGCGGATATAATCAGTCACCGGAAGAACAGAATATGTTTAAGGAAGTGCAGCAGGCGATGATGGATGAATATTATGCGGCACATCCGGAAGAAGAGCCGGAAAAATGGGAACCGGTCATCCCGCTTTGGATGAGAAATGGCCCAGATTTAGAAGCAGCAGGTAACTGAAAGACACCATACGGCTGCTGAAAGGAGCGCACATGTCTGAAAACGATGTATTCACATGGATTTGCCTTGGGTTCCTATTCCTTGGTATGGTGTTTTTCTGTATCGGTCTTGCACTCTTACGATCGGCGGCGCACAAAGACAAAGTATGTACATTGCCCGTGAACGCAACTATCGTAGACTGGATAGAAGACACAACCTATCATATTGATAGGGGACATAGTACCAGGTGGCACCCAGTCTACGAATATACAGTAAATGGCCGTATGATTAGAAGACGTTCTACTCTTGGGTACAGCAGACCGCAGCGTGCAATCGGAACCACAGTCACACTGATGGTGAATCCTGCAAAAGCAGAAGAACACCATTGTCCAGATGGCTACATGCGATTCCTGGGAAGGGTGTTTTTGATGATTGGGGTTGCCATCATCTGTGCAGGAATAGCTGTGGGCCTCGCAAGGATACTGTGAGATACCTAACAGAAGCTCGACCATCATACATCAGCTTTTTAAAACTCCGGAGTAATTCGGAGTTTTTTCTTTTGGAAAACAGAGGAGTCTCACTGCATAATTCATTTGAAAACCAAAGGTATAAGAGAAAGGAAGGTTAAAAAATGAATAAAATTTATGAAGCATTAAAAACGCAGGCACCAGATCATGAGGTAGCGATTATGCTGACAGACGCCATTTCATTGGAGATGAATCGCTTTGGGAGCCCGTTTATGACAATCGCAAAAGAGATTCAGGAAGACCAAGAAGCCAGAGAACGTTTCTTGGAGCTGGCAGTATGCTGGATTGAGTCACGAGCCAAAGAGTATGTAAGTCACTGTTATGACGGCCGCGACGAAGCATCCGCAAAACTCAGCAATGAGCTGGTGGATAGCTATTACATTCAGGAAGAGTTGGAGAAGGAAGACGAGTTCACCAAAATTGCCAAACTGACGATCTATGGAAACAGCAAGGACGGTTTTGGAGATGGGCATAACCTGCGTCAGATGCACAAAACATTAAAGCAGAGCTTTTCCAGCCTGGTGTTTCAGTATCTGGATCTTTTGGAGACCGGCAGTGTGCAGCACACAACCATGCTTGAGATGATGCGGAAAACATATGGTCCAGATTGGCATCGCTGTCCGTTCATCTAATGTTTTTTTGCATAAACTCTGACAAGAAAGGAATGAAGTATCACATGGCATATTTTAGCAGCCCGTCTCAATACGAAAAACGTACTGGAAGGAAATTTACAACCAATTGTTCATGCATTCATCGCACAGGTAGTGTACGTGGTATGGTCAAACAGGGATTTTGGAAGAAAAATGCCGATAGAGTACGATATGGAAACTATATCTATTCGCAGCCATAAGGAGGAAAACATGCCAAAGATTTTCATGACCATGGAACGGACGACTCGTGTTTCCAAGGAGTTTGACGTGACGGATACCGAAATGGAGGCAATCAAAAATGGAGAGGTACCCAACTGGGACGAAATGCGCCAAGCAATCGATGATCCCAATGAAGAGAGGGATATCGAGTACGATTGCCAGGTTCAGGACGAAGATGAAAGGATCTTAATCGATTGGGGCCAATGCTCCCAGTAGTATGAATGGAGAGAAGGAGAATGATAATTAGTGCAAGTCGTCGCTGCGATATTCCAAATTATCACAGCGCCTGGTTTTTTAATGAACTGAAAAAGAGAACGATGGTTGTAAAGCATACGCCGTTTCTTAATAAGCGGATTGTAATAACTCCAGAAAATGTAGACTGCATTGTATTTTGGACAAAGAATCCAGAACCGATGATGTCAAGATTAAACGAATTGGAAGGCTATGCGTATTATTTCCAATTCACGCTCACTGGGTATTCTAAAAGAATCGAACCGGGTGTACCGGACAAACATCACATGATCGAAGTCTTTCAGCGATTGTCTCAAATGACATCACGACAGCAGGTAATCTGGAGATATGACCCGATTTTCCTGTCCCCGGCCTATTCCGTGGAATACCACAAAAAGGCATTCCGACAAATTGCGGAAGCATTGGGCGGATATACTGACAGATGCGTCATTTCCTTTGTAGATATTTATGGGAAGTTAAAGGAGAGGCTGACATCCTTGCAGATTCGGGAACCCAATATCGGAGAAATCATGGAGCTTGCAGCGTTCATTAGTGAAACAGCGGCAAAACATGGTATGCAGGTGGAAAGTTGTGCGGAACGTATTGATCTTTCCGCATACAACATTCATCCGACACATTGCATTGATGCGAAGCTGATTGAGCAGATCACCGATAAAACACTCAATGTCACAAAAGACCTATCACAGAGACAGGCATGTGGCTGTTGTAGTGGTGTAGATATTGGCAGCTATCACCAATGTAAAAATGGCTGCGTCTATTGCTACGCGAATTAGATGCTTGCAAGAGAATGTAAAAAACAGATTTTTCATATCCGCAACATTCCAAATTTTCAAATTACAAAAAGCAGTGATAAACTGCACCTATAAACACATAAAGGAGAAACAAATGAAAGTATTTTTAAACAGTATCAGTGGCATTGACGATGCAATCGTAGCAATGCATATCAGCAAAAGACATATGGACCGAGAGACCGAACTGGCGATCAGAGAACTGACCAGACACCGCTTAAATCTGGATGGTACAAGAAAACTGCCGGAAAACGGTGTAGAGAACAAAGAAGCAGAGGTGTTTGATGCGTTCATGGAGAAGCTGTGTAAGTGGGGTAAGAAACATACGACGCTCCTGCGTTTCATCGACCTCAGCTTCATGGTATATGGACTGCACCGCGGCGGCCAGGATGATTGGGACAGCCATGCGTGCCGATTTAATAACCGCATTATCCGCTCATCCACAAGACTGGCGGCTTTTGGCGATGAGATGTCCGACTACTACAAGGACAAAATCATGACCACGGATCAGGGCCTTGCAGTTCTTGGCATTCAGACTCCGGATCGTATCGAAAAGGATGGCGTCGCGTATGTCAAAGCCACCAATGGCTATATCAGAGAAGATATGGCGAATGTGCAGGATGCAAAACGTGGCCTGTATATGCTGAGCATTCCGTCCGACTTCATTTTCCGCATCAATCTTTGTGAATTTGCCCATGTCTATAAGGAGCGTGGACAATTCGGCGGCGCTAATCCGGAAGTAAAGGAATGTGCAGAGAAGTGTGCAGACCTGTTAAATAAGGCTCACGCACAGTTTACCAGAGATCTGCTTTTAGAGATTAAAAACTAAATACGAACGAACTTTCCAAAAGGACCTTCCAAAACTGGAGGGTTCTTTTTTGTCTATGGAATCTACACCCATAATTTCAATAGATCAAACAAAAGACATGAAGGAGAAAAAAGCAATGAACAATAATCATGTGCGCATGAGCGCCAAAGCAGAATATGTTGCTGTTTTGGTAAGTGAAGGATTTGTTTGGGCAGGATATGGCCAGACGGAAGATGAAGCGAAAGAAATGATCCGCAGAAAATACAGCGAAGAAATGGGTGAAAGAACTATGGAGGAACTGGAAGATGAGTATGAGTTTCACATCATGGAGTGCGGAGAAGATGATGGCCTCACGGTAGAAATCTAAAGGAGGAAAAATCAAATGAGATATGAAAAACAAATTGTTTTGGAGAGAGAGCTACTGGAGACTGTTGAAAGACTTCTGCGAACTGTACCAAACGATGAGTCAACCTGTATGGGAGAAGAGGAAACAATTTCTGTAACCGTACAGTTTGCCAATGGGTTCGAAATGGACATCAAATGCTGCGGCGTTCAATATGAAGAAGGTGGTGATAACACACCATGGACCGAAGCCGTTCTGTTTAAGAACGGAAGCGAATGTGGATGTACAGAACCATGTACTGATTTCGGCCCGACAAACGGTACACCGGCCGTCTGGGTACTGACCTATCAGCCGAATCGTAATATAAGAGATGAGGATGAATATGTGGTAACCATTCTTCCAGAAAGAACAGATGAGGATCTGGTTCAGCTTGCCTTTGTAGAATACGAAAAAGACAGTTTGGGAATGATCACATACTTTTTAGTTCCGGTTGGTTGGTTGAAACAGCAGATTGGGGAACGATCACTGTCAGATTTTCTCTGCAAATACAGTGTTATCGAGGCAAGTGAGCTTCTCGAAAAAGCGCAGAAGGAAGGCGTTTTGGGACGCATTCTGTAAGCATCACATGAAGGAAATGATAATGGTTCTAAGTGAACCAGGAAAGGAGAAACATAAGGTAAATATTAGAAAGGTAAAGCATGCGGCTTCATGCTTTGTACGTTACTGAAAGGTAGTGGAATGTTTTTGCCATTGGCGGAATTCAATACTATAAAGTTATGAGCCCGGTGGCTGATTTTCATGGTTTTGTCTTAGAAGAACAATGAGATTAAATTATGTAGAGGAGAAAATGATTATGAACAAGCGTCTGATTAAAAAAATGGCGAAAACGTACCTTGAAAGCGGCAGAACATTCCTGCCGTACGGAACATACGAAGAGGACTACAATGCGTACAACGATGGTAGTCCGGCAATTACAAAGGTATTTGCGATTTTCCCACCAAAAGTATGCCGAGAAATTGAATGCTTGGCATCTCAGAATGGCTGGGATGGGTGCCATTGGGATCATCCACTTCTTGTTGAAATGGATGACGCAGCTCTAAGAGAATGCGAGGAGCTGCACAATCCGTCGCATTGCTGGTAATTGTAAACATCGCCGATGGTTCTAACTGAACAATGGAAGAGTAGCACAATATTTTTCTTGCCAGAGTCTCTGCTTAGCGGAGACTCTTTTTTTGTATAAACCTTCGAGGTCCATAATTGATACGGAATTATATTAGGTATGCGAGAAGGGAGATTAAATATGGCAAATGAAAAATGGAACCACTACGATATCAGCCGCCTGTCTCAAGGCGCAGTGGAGATGCTGCCGGAGGTGCTGGAGGAGAGAGGATATACGGGAAAATTCAAAATTCACGAACACACACTGGCGATTCGTTCCACGTATCCGGTGGCTGCCAGAGCCTTTCATGAAGCGGAAGCCAGGGCTCATAAAGAACCCGGGCATCTGGTGTACATCCAGCAGACAACACATTCTACGTTGTGGGTGCCGGAATCGGAAGCAAAAACGATGAAGGAGGCTTATCAGGTAGCGCTGAAAGCGGTAGAAAATGGCTGGCCGGCCGATCAGGATCCGACAACAGCCGTCGGCTGCATTGAGGACGGTAACGGATTTCGTGAAGAGTGGGAGCTGGAGTATTTACCGGAAACTTGACACTCCCATAGCTAAAGCAATAGGATTCTTGCTTCTACCACTACTGCATTGACGCATGCTAATGGCATGGCAATGGCTTACACAGTGTCCACAAGCGTTGATTATACTGTGGGGTGGAAGATTAAAAGAAAAGCATTTGTATCTGCATAATTGTAGTAGAAAATCTCACAACGGGAGCTGGAAACAGCTCCTGTTTACAAAGAAAGGGAAAGAATATGCAAACGCGTCCATTATTTTTGATCATCGACGGTTCATCGCTGCTGTCAACCAACTATTATGCGTTATTACCGTTTGAGATCAAAACAAAAAAGACAGAAGAGGAAAGAAAACCGTTGTATGATAAACTGATGCATGCGACGGATGGCACGTATACCAATGGCATTTATGGTATGTCCGGTACATTGGTACAGCTTTTAAAGGATTTGAAGCCAGACTATATGGCAGTTGTCTTTGATAAGACCAGAAACACGTTCCGAAGGGAATTGTATCCGGATTACAAAGGGCAACGCAAAGAAACGCCGGCGCCGTTAAAAGAACAGTTCGTGTTGATGCAGCAGATTTTACGAGAGTCCGGCATTCGGGTGTTGGTACACGACTCCTATGAGGCCGATGATTTGGCCGCCACATTGGTCGAACGCAGTAAGCAGAAAGCCCGTGTACGTTTGCTGACGAAGGACAGGGATTATCTGCAGTTGGTGGAAGATGAGTACGACGTCAGATGTTGGATCACTGCAGAAAAAGAGAAAGCGGATACCTTCCGAAACGCATATGGAAACTGCTTTGGTGGAGATGCGGTGGAGCTGCCACGTTCCTTAAAATCGGTGATGGAGTTTACGGGGGCGTCCGTATATGGCGAAAAAGGTGTCACCCCAAATTTGATTCCAGACTTAAAAGGAATCGAAGGAGACGCATCTGACAATATTCCAGGAGTGCGTGGCGTATCCAGCGCTGCAGCGCCGCTTCTCATGGAATACCAGAGTATGGAGGGGCTTTATCAAGCAATCGAGGATGCAAAGACACCAAAAGAAGAGAAGGAATTGTCAGCCTTCTGGAAAGAAAAGCTGGGAATCAGCCGAAGCCCGTTAAAAACCTTGAAAGAGCAGAAAGACATCGCTCTGTTATCCAAAAATCTGGCGACTATTCGGCGAGATGTGCCCATTATCGAAAATATGGAAGATTGTCCAACGGTAATGATGGATTCAGCGGTCTTCAATGACTGGATGAAACGTCTGGACATCAAAACAGTAGAGGCACCACTATAATCCCTAAAAAGAGCTTGGAAACAGGCTCTTTTTTCTGTATGACAAAGAATTCACCCGCCAAAACCAATAACTGTCAGAGTTGTCTCATAATTAAAATAAAAAATTAGGAGGATGAAGGTATGAACAAGCCCCTTTATCATAAGGACAACAATAAGGCAATGGTGAAAGGCGTGGTAGCCTCACCGTTTGTCTTTCATCATGAGGCATTTGGAGAGAAATTTTATCTGACGATCTTGAATGTGATGCGTTTAAGCGAGGAAGTAGATAAGCTATTTGTGTTGGTATCAGACCGGCTCGTGGATGTGACAAAAGACTACACCGGAATGGTCATGCAGGTACATGGGCAGCTTCGCACCTTTGCGGAACGCGAAGGGAACGACGCAATGAAAATCCACGTGGAAGAAGGCGAAGCAGCGGGTACCTGTTTTCAGCTTGGAAAGATCCGCTACGTGCTTTTTGCGACAGACGTTGAAGAGGTAGAACGTACGGCTTCTTTGCACGACAATAACAACATTGTCTTACAGGGCTTCATTTGCAGACAGCCGGTGTTCAGAAAACCGACGGAAGATACCAGCATTACAGATCTGATGCTGGCAGTCAATCGTGCTTATGGAAAGAGCGATTACATTCCGTGCATTGTCTGGGGAAGAAACGCAAAGTATGCATCAGAACTGGAGGTAGGTGATAAGGTCGCCATTATCGGCCGCCTGCAGAGCCGAAAATTCCGAAAAAAGAATGCAGATGGCACACCAGGACCTTGGCATATGACCTGGGAAGTATCCATTAGCCAGATCGAAGACTTTGAGGAGTCCAACCGGAAAGTGGACGTCGCCCTCATAGCAGACGCATAATCCCCAAACGTCATCAGAAAAAATCCTCAGGAGACTGGGGATTTCTTTTTGTGATCCCAAGCAATCCATATCCATAATTAACCCGAACAATGAAAAGGTATAGAGAAACGGAGGGAAATCATGAATAAGACATTAAAAAAATGGCTTGGGTATCAGTTTAGTTCTGGTGGGAGCGTTGGCGGTGATTACGTGCAGTTTCAGCGTGAAATGCGTGCGGACTTAAAGAAACAGGCGAAAGCATTGGGGCTTGAAGTGGTCCGGTTCAATAAGAACCATTACGAATTCAGCGCTGTCTTAAAGAATCCGACAACTGAAAAATTCGTGTATGTCAGCATTTCGGATGTCAGACACTGGCAGGACGAGTGGGCACGTAAAACGTTGTACCGCAGAATGGCGCATGAAATAGACTGGAGCGGTGGAGGCAATCATTTTGGTGCCTGGGAGCAGATCGGAGAACTGGCAGCACAGCTTGCTGCATAAAATGGAGGAGAAACAAATGCAGAATAACAAAAAAGAATGGACAACGAAACAGGTCATTGTACCGGCAAAATACTTTTTACAGCAGATGGCGGAAGACGAAACAATGGTGTACCCGGCACAGGTCAGTATTCTTTGGCGCGGCGGCGGCTCTACCCACACCATCCACTCCGCAAAGGAGTTAAATGAGATTGTGAAATCCAAACAGGTCTTTGAGTGCGGTGTCATTCGAGCAACAAAGAAGGCGGGCCGTATGCATGTAGACTTGATGAAGGAAGGCAAGATGCTTTTGGATATGACAGTCCTGCCGCACCGTTACCATATGTCTACGCTGGTAAGAAACGACGTTGCACAGCTGTACCAGGAGTGTTACTGTTAAGATCCGTGAAAAGAGGAGGGTTACGCCTTCTTTTTTTCTTGTTGAAAAGATACGGCTACATGAAAACCTTGCGGATAAGAAAAAACAGATATTTTGCAGCAATCGCATCACAAAAATGGACCATGTGTTATAAAGGGAAATCAGAACTCATAATTACAGAGAACCAAATAAAGGTATCAAAGAGAAAGAAAAGGAGAAGCCTATGTACATTGCAATGAAAGTGCGTAAACTGTTGGAGGAGCAGGGCGAGTTTAAGAAGCTGGCCGACATTCCTCTGTGCGTACTCTATAACGAGACCGACACCATGTCTGTAAAGGAGCACATTCTTCTGAACGCATCCGCGCTCAAAGATGGCTATATGGAGATCATGACAATTGGAGAGCCGGCCATCGACGTTGGTGTGACCATCGGAAACCTGATGTGGAGAAATGAGGATGGCATTTTGATCCTCGAAGAAAATGAGGTCAAGCAGCTTCAGAAAACAGAGATCCATAACGACAAATACACCCTGTATGTCGTATCTTCCTTAAAGGAAGCATTAGAGATCTACAAAAAGAACACCAAAAAGGCTGCCGGTAAACGAGGCACCAAAAAGGCCGAGAAGGTTCAGGCAAAACCGGCAGATGCCGGTGAAGAAGAGAAGGTGAACGTCCCGGGCGGCGAAGATGCTGAGGCGATGTCTCAGGAATTCGGCATGAACCCGCCGGAGGATCCGGCTGCTGAGACAGAAAATGCCAATGAATCCGCCGAGGAAATGGATTCTGATGTCTCTGAGGATGTGGAAGATCCCGTTCTTGAGGCAGCACCTGTAGAGGAGACCGAGGAAGCAGGAATGGCAGAGAAAGTTGAAGCGGCGATCACCTATGATCAGACCGACCGTACCAATGCCTTAAAGTTCCCGGACGTCATTGACGATCCGCAGTATTTACAGTTCAAACGAGAGCTGGATCAGCATGGCGTAACAATCGCTATGGCACCATATGTTCTGACTGCACTGCAGACTTCAGAAGATGTGGAGTCCTTATATGACCGTCTGAATGCAACTGTCTGCAACGTCGAGGATGTGCTTTGCATTTACGACAGCCTGCAGGGCGATTACGACCACTTCAAGGAGATGACCAATCGCATTGTACCATACGATGCGTATGTGGATAGAGACTAATCTTTTTAAGAAACCGGGAAGCCCAAAGGCCCCGGTTTTCTTTTTTGCACAGACCATACAGTTCCATAATTAGCGTGAAAAAGAAAAGGTATAGGAGGTTACGATGGATATTAAAGCAAAAGCGTATCAAAAATATCAGCTGGACTGGATGCTGAGTCATGGAAAATCGTTAGACGATCTCATGGATTGCATGCAGGGCTGGTGGGAAGATGATGAAACAAGAGAATGGTGTTCACCAAAAACAGCATTTGCAGATTTTGAAAAAGCTGGATTTGATGGAGAACTTTGGGCGTGCTTTGATGAATTTCTGGAAAGTGAATACCTGGATATTCCGTATATGCGGCGGTTGTTGACCGCAAAAGAATTTGAGGAGTATTTACAGGATCAGCAGGAAAAGGCAAGCATTGCAGCGTTCCGAGATGAATTTGATTTTCTCAGTAACTTTTACCCTGTAAAAATCCGCTATAACGGAGTAACGTTTCACAATGCAGAGGCGGCGTTCCAGGCCCAAAAGGATCCAGCACGAAGTAAGGAGTTCGCAATCTTAGCCCCGGCCGAAGCCAAACGTCTGGGAAGACGAGTAAACCTTCGCAACAACTGGGAGGATATTAAAGTCGTTGAAATGATTGGCATCCTTCAGGCAAAGTTCCAACAGAATCCGGAGTTTTTAAAGAAGCTGCTGGACACAGGAGACAAAGTGCTGATAGAGGGAAATACCTGGCACGATAACTACTGGGGAAGCTGTCACTGTGCGAAATGTAAGAATCAGGGACAGAATATGCTTGGCAGAAGTCTGATGCAGCTGCGAGAAGCGTTTCGAAAGGAGATAGAAGGCTATGCAGGAAATTAGAGTCATCATTGCTGGCACCAGAGATTTTAACCGTTATGAGCTTCTGGAAACAGAAGCGGCGGCCCTGGTGGACTGGCTGAAATCCCAGCATCCAGACTGCACCATTACCATTGTTTCTGGCGGCGCCAGAGGGGCAGATCTGTTAGGGGAACGGTTTGCCAGATCGCACAAATACAAACTGGTGCGTTTTCCGGCTGATTGGCAGAAATATGGAAATCATGCCGGCCCCATTCGCAATCGTCAGATGCTTAACTACGCCAGGGAAGCAATCGGTGTTTTGTTGGCATTCTGGGATGGTAAGAGCCGCGGCACCAGAAACATGATCGATATTGCAAAGGATGCAGGAATAGACGTGCATGTAATACCGGTTCTGGGCTGTTAAAGGCAGTAAAATGTCGGATAAACATAAGGACCATAAAAGCAAAGGAGAAAAATTGATGAGTACATTTCGTATTTTAATGAAGGTCACAGAATTAAAATCATACGAGAAGATCAACCACAAGACAGTGTATGTATATGCGTCTGAAAAACTGGAACAGCATCGACACACACTGTTTGATTACATCAAAGAAAAGCCGGATACAGATGCAACGCAGGATTTCATCTCAGGCGAAGAGCAGCCGGATGTGATTCGAAAGGAAGCAGATACGTGGAACACCCAGTTCATCAAACAGATCACAGAAAGTTTCCTGACGGCCGAGCATGTGTCACACGACAGTGGTTGGAATAATCTTGCCACATTCTTTGGCAATATGGTTTCGATGGACCAGCAGATAAAAGATGACATTGCAGCCGGTCAGAGCTTTTCAAACTGTCTGTATGAGTGCTACAAAGCACTGACTGTACTGCAGGGGATGCCATACTATGGCTGTCCGAAATTGGTATGCGATGATGATAACTGCGATGATTTTCAGGTGTTAATCTCCAAAGAAACACTGAAAGACATTCATGAGCATCCGGAAGAGTATGTAATAATCAACGTACATTACAACTAACACGCTATGACCGGATGAAGAGAAGGAGGTTCTATGGAACACACAGATCAGGAACATCTGCTAATCAATCACTCGAAAGAGATGCTTGATAGGGCGATCACAGAAACGTTTAGGATCTCTGCGACCATTTCAAAAGGAAAGGGTTGTTTAGAACCACCGATCAGTGACGAACCTTTCCATTTTGTGCCGATGCGAGAATCAGTGGACAAAGCGATGTTGATCAGCCGAGATAAACATATCGTCAAAATCCCAAAACACTGTGTCAAAGTGTGCAGATGAGGCGATGTCGCCTTTTCGCATCCACATTCATGGAGGAAAGACAGGAGTCAACCATGGCAAGAAAATGCCCAATCACAGGCAGTCCAGTGTTATATCTGGACTGTCTGGAATGTGAAGAAAAATTGTGTAAAACAGAAACAAAAGAAGAAAGGACGGACAGTAACAGGTCTATGGTGGATCATAAGAAAGTTGTCCCAAAAGGAGGAGTCAATGAAAAAAATGTGAGTATACGTTCGAATATGGTTATAACGGCAAAGGAAAAATCACTGTCGCAGCTGATTCGCTCGATGAAGGTGTCGAGAAGGCGGCAGAGGCAGTGCAGGACCTTTTGCCGGATGATGCAGATAAATTTTCCGTGGAGATCGGCGATTTGTTGAGTCAAGAAACGATTTGTGCCGGTATGGAAATGATGTAAAGGAGAAGGAAATGGCAAACGTATGTTGTACCGATTATGTGTTTTTCGCGGAGAACAGGGAGAGTTTAGCACAATTTCGAGAGATATTAGAGGAAGTGCTGAAAGGCGTGCAAAATCGCAGAATTCCATCTGAGAGTGGAGAATGTGATTATGAGGTGTTACAACGAGAACTTGGCATACCAGAAGGGCGTCGCACAACTGGGCGTGGATTCGTTGTGGATCTCTCAGAGCTGCAAGAAGATAGCCATGGCCCATATTTTAAGGTTGAGGTACAAGATTGCTGGAGAGCCAGCCCGGATGTCATAAGCGCCTTGTTGCAGGATGACCCGGAGATCAATTTCGTGTATCGAGAAGACGAACCGCAAGAGCACATTGCTTCTACAAATGACAGCGATGGACGATTTTTTCCACATCGTTTTCGCATATGGGGAACACAAGGTGAGCATCAGGAAAATCTCATCGATGCATGGCTGGAAGATGAAGAAGCGGCCCTTCAATTCCTCAAGACACATATGAATGTGAAGGGAGACAATTTGGAGAAGGCTATGGAACTGATGTCCAAAAATTCCAATATGTATCTGTATGCGGTAGAAGAAAATTAAAATTCGACTATCTCAATATCCATAAAAAAGCTGTTGCGTGAAATGCGTGACAGTTTTTTTGTGCAAAAATCGTGAATCTGGTTCCATAATTGCCCCGTGCGTTTTTTGCACAATCAAACAACAGCCTAAACAGGCAAAAAATTGAAAGGAAGAAATGAAATGAAAACACGTTTATGGAAAGTAACTGGAACTACTGTCGCAATGCTGGTGATCATGACATGCTCTGCGTTTGCCTCAGAAGGCCCTGGAGGCATGCCGGCAAAGGAAATCGTACCGGTAGCAGAATTGGATGAAGCCGGTGTTTCCACCGTTTATGAGGAAGAGTTTGATGGGATTGTTGATGGATTTCGTACCGATGAAACCCAGGTAGCAGAACAGGCAGAAGCGGTCGCAGAAGAGCAAGCGGCACCTGCACCCGAACCTGCGCCGGCACCGGCACAGACGCAGTCTTATTCTCAGGATGACTTGGAAGTCTTAGCACATGTTTTATGTGGTGAGGCCCATACCTACCCAGACGAAGAGCAGCGTTATGTCGGATCAGTTGTATTAAACCGCGTTAAGCATCGTGCATACCCGAACACGATTCGAGGAGTCGTCTTCCAGAAAGGTCAGTATGCATGTACCTGGGACGGCAATTATTACAGACAGCCGACAGAAGCCAATTACAGAAATGCAAAATGGCTTTTGGAGAATGGCAGCATCTTGCCGGCGAACGTCGTGTATCAGAGCAAGGCAAGACAAGGAAGCGGAACCTATGTTAGTACCAAGTATCACAAATACTGCTATTACTAATGTTTCTTTCCTTTAATTTCCTAAACATTCCTTTTGTATCCTAAACAAGGGTAAAAAGTTTTCCTTTTGTATCCTAAACAAGAGGGTGGAGGAAAGGAACGAAGTTTTCCAACAAACCCTAAACAGGGGATAAAAAACGAAAAACAGTTTTTCTTTTGTATCCTAAACAGAGACGGACAGCCCATGATGGTCTGTCCGTTTTTCGATTCAATCATCCATATATTATAAAAAGAGCACAGAACACACTTCGGCAATTTCAGGATCGAATTGTGTGCCGGAACAGCGCTGAAGTTCGGAACGAATCTGATCCACAGTACGAGGCGACTGGTACATGCACCCATGACTCATGACATCGAAGCAGTCGGCAACATATACAATTTTGGAAAAATTGGAAAAATCCCGTTTCTTTCCATAACCATTGCCATCCAAACGTTCGTGATGATCCAGAGCAACCATACAGATCTCTCTGGGGAATCCCAACTGTGCCAAAAGGCAAAAGCCTTTACTCGTATGCTGTTTCATTGTTTCGTATTCCTCATCGGTTAAGCGTCCGGGTTTTTGCAAAATAGAATCCGGAATGCAGAGCTTTCCGATATCATGTAACAGAGCGGCGGTTTTGAGCGTACATATGGCATCTCCAGACAGATGAAGAGCCTTGCCGATTTTGGCAGCCAATTCCGCCACACGCATAGAATGTTCTCCGGTTTCAATGTCATAATCTAAAAGCTGCATTAAGAGCAGATCTGCTTTTGTTTCTAACGTCATAAAAAATCCTCCATCATATAAAACTTCTTTGGTTTTGGATAATTATGGGGAAAATCCCGGAGAGCATTGCAGAGAGTAAGAAGCAGGGCTTAAAACCAATTTTGGTCCTTTTCATGCAATAATTAAAGAAAGTTCAGAAAGAAGGCGAAAGACGTGGGCCAACACGAAAACAATCAAACTACAAGAAAAAATCCGGTATTTGCCGGTATCAAAGCCGTCTGTAAAGGAGTGGGAAAACTGTTGTCGTTTTGTTTTAAGAGCATCTTTATTTTGTGTGTGCTGGCGCTGATTGCGGCAGCTATCGTAGGAAGTGTATGGGTATACCCCAAATACAAAGAATATCATGCATACGCACAAGATATCGTAAACAAAAGCGCCGCAGAAACCTTTCAAAAGGGAGAAGCCAGTTATATTTATGATAAAGACGGCAATTTACTGGCACGCCTGTGCGGCGATGAAGATTCAGAATATCTCTCCTATGAGGAACTTCCAGCGTATGTCGTTGACGCTTTTGTGGCAGTCGAAGACCGTTCCTTCTGGGAAAATCCAGGATATGATCTGAAGGGTATCCTTCGTGTCGGAATCAATTTTATCCGTACCAAAGGAGAGGAAAAACACGGAGCCAGTACCATTACCCAGCAGTTGGCAAGAGGGGAATTCCTGACAAGAGAAGTGTCGATCACCAGAAAAGCAAAGGAAATTTTGGTAGCGATGGAGTTGACAAAAAAATACTCCAAAGAACAGATTGCTGAATTTTATATCAACACAGTCAGTTTCGCCAATACATATTACGGTATTCAGTCCGCAGCAAAAGCGTATTTTTCAAAGCCAGTATCAGAGTTAACACTTTCTCAAATTGCGTATCTGTGCGCGATCCCTAATTCTCCGACCTATTACAATCCTTACACTCATCCGGAAAATGCCTTAAAACGCCGGGACAAAATCCTTGGCGATATGTTGGAGTGTGGATTTATTGGCGAGGAGGAATATCAGGCCGCCACACAAGAAGAAATCGTGATTGAGAAACCAGAATACCCATTTTACAACTACGAAACCTCTTATGCGATTGAGTGTGCGGTTCGTGAGCTGATGATGCTGGATGGGTTTGAATTTCAGTACGGGCTTTCCGATGCAGCTATGCTGGACGCATACAATGAAAGCTATTATGAAGCATATGACAAGGCAAAGGAAAAGCTGTATCAGGGCGGATATACCATTTATACGTCTCTGGATGCAGAAAAACAACGGATCCTACAGACAGCCGTCAATGAATCCCTGCAGTTTGATGCCGAAACCACCGGAGACGGTATCTTTGCGTTACAGGGCAGTGCGACTTTAATTGATAACAAAACCGGAAAAGTGGAGGCTGTTGTTGGTGGAAGAACACAGGAAACCAATATTCCAACCTTTAACCGTGCTTATCAGGGCTTTAGGCAGCCAGGCAGTACCGCAAAGCCACTTTTGGTATATGGACCGGCCTTGGAGGCAGGATTCACTCCGAATTCCATCGTGGAAAATATCAATGTCGGCGAAGCGAAAAAGCAGGGAGCAGACATTCTGTCTATGACAGGCAGCGCCTCCACCATGCGTCAGGCTTTGGAGCGAAGCAGAAATGGGTGCGCATATTGGCTTTATGCACGCATTACACCGCAAAAAGCCATGGAATACCTGACAAAAATGCGGTTTCATAAGCTGGATCCGGCTGATTATGGCATGTCGGCCTGCCTGGGCGGTTTCACCAACGGAACAACAACAGAGGAAATGGCGGCTGCCTATCGAATGATCGAAAACCATGGATCTTACACGGCCCCAACCTGTATTATCAAAATGGTAGATCGAAATGGAAACGAAGTATATAAACCACAGACAGAAGAGCAAATTTTTGATGAACGTACAGCCGATACCCTACTGGATATGATGAAGGGCGTTATCACGAGGGGAACTGCGAGTTCCATGAGATGGGATAACAGAATTGAAGCCGCCGGCAAGACCGGAACGACTAATAACAGTAAAGATGGCTGGTTTTGTGGAATGACGCCATATTATACCTTAGCGGTATGGGTGGGATACGATCAGCCGAGGGAACTTTCCAGCCTGTACGGAGCCACATATCCGGCAACCATTTGGAAACGGGCCATGAAGGAAGCTGTAAATGGTTTGGATCCAAAACGGTTTGAAAGGGCTGAAGTGTCGGAGGAAGACGTGGAAGCGCCGACAGCATCTGCAGAACAATATCTGCCAGGGCGTGCTGATTCAGAAGTTCTTTCCAGTGGATACACGGTGAAAAATTATAGAGAAGATCATGCACTTGCAGACCGTGCAAGAGAATTGCTGGCTGCAGGAGATACTGCAGGAGCATCTGCGTTGGTAGAGCAGATTTACGGCCAAACCTTGAAACGACAAATGCGAGCAGAAGTTGCCGCGCGGTAGCATGAAAAAACAGAGGTGTCTCAAGAGGCATCTCTGTTTCATGCTAAACGTCAAAACTTAATTGTTCATACTGCTGTGGCTCGTCAGTGGAAATTGCCACATTGCTTGCACGCGCCAATACTTCTGCTTGTGTATGAATATAAGAGACTCGTGCTTGGTCATAAAGTTCAAACCGGGCTGCAATATCCATATTTTGGTACCAATACAGCAACATCGATTCGTCAGCGGTTAATTGTTTCACAATGGTAAAGCCAGCTTCTTCCGAACGAATCGGAGCGGCAGAGGGCACATCAGTCGGTGCATCAAAAATTGCATGTATGCTCACTCCAAGTGCTTGGGCAATCGCTTGTTTGTGTGACATCTTCACTCGTAAAATATGTCCGTTGATGATACGTATTAAAGTCATAGGTGGGATTTTAGTCATTTTAGATAAGGCGGATTGACGGATACCTTTCGCTTCCATCACAGATACTAATCGCTCATTTTTGTGCGTTTCCATACAAAGGATCTCCAGAAACATACTGTTGCCAGTGTACCATGAAATCCTTGGAAACTCAAGAAAAATGCCAATTTTTCATATCCGTAAACTTCAAAATTCGACCAAATAGACCATAAATTATAAAATATAAGGAAAAGACATGAAAAAAGAACTGACTAACACACAGCTGAAACTCATGGCGATGTTGTTTATGCTCCTGGATCACATTGGCGCTACCATTGTGATTACTTTATACAACCAATCTGCCGCCAGTGCAGAAGGTCTTGAGGTATATTATATCTTAAGGCTCATAGGACGACTTGCCTTCCCGTTATTTTGCTTTTTGATTGCGGAAGGAATAACCCACACTCATAATTTAAGCAAATACACCTTGCGTATGCTGATATTTGCACTGATTTCAGAACTTCCGTTTAATCTTATGTGTGAAGGAAGGATATTGGCGCCGGAAACACAGAATGTATTTTGGACGTTTACCTTGTTTTTAAGTGCAATGACCGTTGCACAGAAAACAAAACTGCCGGCCGCCCCATTGGCCATAGTAGCGGCAGCTCTGGCATGGTATCTTCAGACCGATTATCACTGGATGGGCGTTGGTCTGTTGTATATCATGACAGCCAAGGATCGACGCATACAAAAAATAAGCGGTGTGCTTTTTATCACTTGGATGTCCTTCCGGTTATTTGGAAATCCTGCTTTGGGAGGAATTCTGGCAATAGCACCATGTTTCTGCTTTGTAAAACTATTAGATTTATATAACGGGAAACGCGGCACAGGTATTCATAAGTATATGTTTTACGGGTTTTACCCAGTACATATGCTGCTTTTGTGGCTGGTAACAACGTGGATATTGGCATAAGAAAAGAGGTTCAAATGGCAAAAGGAAAATACTATGCAGTCAAATGCGGACGAAAACCAGGAATCTTCCTGTCATGGGAGGAATGTAAGGAACAGGTGGAGAATTTCCCGAATGCGAAATACAAAGGCTTCGCAACAAGAGAAGATGCGGAAACATACCTGTCTTCCGATCAGGCATATACAAAAGGGAAGCATTACTATGCGGTGCGGCAGGGACACATTCCTGGTGTATATGATTCCTGGGAGGGCTGTAAACAGCAAATTGATGGGTTTTCGAATCCAGAGTACCGAAAATTCCCAGACAAAGAAACGGCAGAGAAATGGTTCTCCCATGATGTACGAAACGCCTCAGGAAAGAGTTGTCGAGCCTATGTCGATGGCAGTTTTAATGCCAACACTGGGATGTATGGATATGGTGTCGTGTTAATCTTTGGAAAAACAGAATATACATTTTCAGGCTCAGGGAATGATGCAACTTTAGGATCCATGCGGAATGTTGCAGGGGAATTGGAAGGCGCGATGCGAGCAGTCAGAGAAGCGCATGCACTGGGATATGGAGAAATTACACTGTATTATAAGTATGCAGGGATTGCAAATTGGGTAACCGGCGCTTGGAAAGCTACCAAACCAGGAACCGCTCGGTACAAAAAACTCATGCAAGAAAGCGGAAGACATATCAAGATCAATTTCACTGAGGTCAAGTCATCAAGCAGTAAAAAATACATGACATTGGTAGAGCATTTGGCGAAAGAAACAGTGGGACAATGATGAAAACAGGGTACTGCGGTACCTTGTTTTTTTTGTACATAAAAACCCTGGTGCATAATTCTTCTGATTCCATAAAGAAATTGAGATTAGGAGTGTAAAGCCATGAGAATAAAAACCAGTAAACGAGGATTGACATTTTCCTTTACAGCCAATGAAACCTTTACAGTAGGGTCCAAATATCGCTATGTCATTGATGTGGCTGCCAACGAGGTATTGATCCTTCCGGACGCAGGCGGCAATCATATCGTCAGCAAAAAAGGCCCAAATCAGAAACCGTTGGTGGATTTACGAGCAAAAGACGTCCGGGATTTTATTGAAGATGCCGCATATCTGGAGGTTTCCTTTGAAAAAGGGCACATTGTTGTTGCAGCAATGAAGCCCTCAGTGCAAATCAACGAGAACCTCTCGGAAGTGGAACTGTGTCAGCTGCTTGATAAAAAAGAGGATGTTCCGACCATTACGCTGGACAAGGAATTATTCACGGCACAGTCGCCGGTCATGTATAAGATGTTGGAGGCCGCAGGACTCTTTTCTCCAAAAGTCAGACAGGATATTTCATACGTCTTTGACGTGATCAGCCTGTTTTCCGGAGCCGGTCTTTTGGATTATCCATTTTTTAGAGATCCGGATTTTGAGATTCGAGCTGCCGTAGACTTTGATAAGGCCGCTTGTGAAACCTATCGCAACAATATTGGCGATCACATTCTTTGCATGGATATGCGGGATGTAGAGCCCGATATGTTAAACTGCAAAACGCCGGACTTGATCATAGGAGGGCCGTGCTGCCAGGGGTACTCCAATGCGAACAGACATAACCTGGCCTCAGCAGAAGCAGAAGCAAAGCGAAGCCTGGTAGATGACTATGTGCGTATTGTAAAAGCAAAACGTCCATATATTTTCGTGATTGAAAATGTCCCACAGTTTCTGACAAAGGAGCAGGGCAAATACCTGGAGCGTGTGTTAACCGGTCTGCCGGAATATCAGATCACGTATCAGATTGTATCGGACCTGGCCGTGGGCGGTTTTACCAAACGGAAACGTATGATTCTCCTTGGAAGCAGAATCGGAAAAATCGTCATTCCAGATTTGGAACTGAGTCACACACGTACGGCGAAGGAAGCACTGATCCGAGTGGATGATACCTGGTTTAATGCAGGAGACATCACAAAACCCGGCGCCGATACCGTGCGAAAAATGAGCTTCGTACGCCCGGGGCACAACTACAAAGATATTCCGGAAATGCGGGATCTGGACCGGCATAGCGATACCTATCGCCGCTTGGCATGGGACGAACCAGCCCCAACCATTGTAAACTGGAGAAAAGTCAATATGATGCCGCCGGAAGGGAACCGTATTTTAAGCGTATCAGAGGTGGCCGCTCTGATGGGGCTATCCAAAAAGTTTCGCTTCTTCGGAAGCCTGAATGACAAACAGCAACAGCTTGGCAATGGCGTGACGTACGCGATTGCAAGTTTTATAAAATCGATTGTAAAGAATAAACTGCTGCAGTTTGCAAACGAAACCATAGGTGTTGTCCCTGGTTTGGTGTAAGGTGCAGATTTTTAAGGAGGAAAAAAATGGCAAAAATTAACGGAACATTAACTGCGAGAGTCGAAATTGAGGCAACCGACAAGGAACTTTTAGAGGCTTTAGCAAAGGAACTTGGCTTTTTCGGCGTTGTAGTTTCAGATCATGATAGTTACAGTAAATTGATCGCAGCCGACCCAGAGAAAAAGACAGCAGCCAAACTGGTCCGACTGGAAGATAAGAGCTATCACGGTTCTCCTTCCTATCAGGTCGTATCAGAAAGAGAACTGTCAGAAGCAGAGTATGAATGTGCGAAGGCACTTCAGACGATCAAACAGTATGTCAAAGAAAAGGCAAGGAACCGATAATACATTCCAGCAATACTCCGGGTAACACCGGAGTATTTTTTATGAAAAACTCAAATTTTCCATATCCGCAATCTTTGGTTTTTGCGGATCATGAAAGAAAAACGATACAATCAAAAGAAAATACAAATGAGGAGGACTTCCATGGTCGATCAGACACCAAACACCCCTAATACACCAAAGCGTCCAAGAGGCGACATCATGATCTTTTGCATTTGCATTGCATTGGTCATTGTGATGATGCAGTTATCTGTAAAAGTGATGCGTCAGCGATATATGGATATGAGCTGTACCTATAGCTATACAGAATTTATGCAGCACGTTGCCGATGAGAAGATCAAAACGGCGGAAATCAGTGAGAGTGCCATTACCGGAGAAACAAAGGACGGAATGCTCTACTTTGTAGACCGCGTGGAAGACGAGAAGCTCACAGAAAGGCTGCTTGCCGGAAATGTCGATATCACAAGCAGTAGCGCCGGAGACACGATGAAACAGATCGGCATGGTGGCGAATCTTACGTTGACAGCATTTATGATTTATTACCTGTACCGCATGATGCACCGCGGCGGCGTACTGGGCAAATCCAATAAAATCAAAAAGTTTGATAAAGAAAAGGCGACCGTCAAATTCGCAGATGTGGCAGGACAGGATGAGGCAAAAGACTCCCTGTTAGAGATTGTGGATTTCCTGCAGAACAAGGAAAAATACGCTGCAGTAGGAGCAAAACTTCCCAAGGGTGCATTGCTCGTTGGCCCGCCTGGTACGGGTAAAACCCTACTGGCAAAAGCAGTGGCCGGAGAAGCAGAGGTACCATTTTACTCCATGTCAGGCTCCGATTTCGTTGAGATGTTTGTTGGTATGGGGGCCTCCAGGGTGCGATCACTCTTTGAAGCTGCCAAAAAAGATGCGCCCTGTATCATTTTCATTGATGAGATCGATGCGATTGCGGGAGCACGCACCTCAAGCGGTAACTCAGAACGAGAACAAACCTTAAACCAGCTGCTGACGGAGATGGACGGCTTTGCCACGGACGCCGGCATTGTTGTGCTTGGCGCCACAAATCGGCCAGAGTCATTGGATCCAGCTATTTTAAGACCAGGACGCTTTGACCGACGCATTGTCGTGGAATTACCGGATGTGATGGGCCGAGAAGCGATTTTGGCCGTTCATTCACGTGGACTGAAATTCGACGAGACTGTCAACTTAAAAGAACTGGCTTTACAGACTGCAGGCGTATCCGGCGCTGATTTGGCCGGTATTATGAACGAGGCCGCCATTGCAGCAGTAAAAGATGGCCGCCTGTTCGTTTCGCAAAAAGATCTGATTGCCAGCATTGAAAGCGTACTGGTTGGAAAAGAGAAAAAGACCAGACTTTTGAATGAAAAAGAAAAGAAGATCGTGGCCTGCCATGAGATCGGGCACGCTCTGGCAGCCGTAAAACTGACGGGCAGTAAGCCGGTTCAAAAAATCTCGATTGTACCAAGAACCATGGGTGCCCTCGGTTTTGTCATGCAGGCGCCGACGGAGGAGACGTATCTTCGGTCAAAAGCAGAACTGGAAAACGAAATGGCGGTACTGCTTGCTGGACGAGCGGCAGAAGAGGTATTCTTCAATGAAATTACAACCGGAGATGCGAATGATTTAGAGAAAGCCACAGGAATCGCCAGGGATATGGTGACGAGATTTGGATTTGGCCAGGATCTTACTACCATTGCAAAGATGCAGAATATGTATTTGCGGGCTGAGACCACATATACCTGTTCGCCTCAGACGATGTATTTGGCGGACCAGCAAATTGCAGATCTGTTGGAAACGGCATATGATAAGGCGGTGGCAATCTTAAAACAGAATAGCACTTTGCACCACAAACTGACCGAACACCTGCTGGAACACGAATCGATTATAGGACAGGAGTTCCAGGAAATCTTAGATCGTGAACAAGCTGTGTAAAGAATGAGAGTAGACGCATGGGTGATTGTGTAGTATATTGGTGACAAAACATAGGAGGGACTGATATGACGTTTGAAGATGTGCTGAATGCCTTTCATCAATATATACACGAAAATCCATGCGTGGATGTGGTCCAAAGTAAATGGGGGTATGTGATTTTGCATTTGGATCGTGCAAAAGAGATCAGAGGGACGGAAATCATGCATACCCCGGAAATTTTGCTGGATACCTTAAAGGAAGAAATTGTCTTAGATGTGTTGCACGAAAGCAAACGAGGACATGATCTCGAAAATGCAGATCCGGATGAAAAAGAGGAGATCAGAAAAAGGACCGCACAGTATGTAAAACAATTGACGGCCGCCACATAATGCACAAGCACAGGAAGGAGACGATATGAAGCTGCGGGAATTGTGTGAGCTACTGAAAACTGCAAAAACTGCTGAGGCAGTCAATGGACGTAAAGTGGAAATCCTTTCACTCATTCCAAAAACTGATGCTCTTAGAAGCGGCAGACGCCAAAGCGCATGTGATGCCTCCCATCATTGCAGAGCGTGCTAAGATATGTACCGCACTGGCCGGCGAATATGGACAGACGTTGTATGAAAAAATTCAAAATCAATAAGAAAAGAGAATCCGTATCGTTCAGATGAACTGTGCGGATTTTTTCATTTCATAAATTCAAAATAAACGGCCATTTTCCATATCCGCAGGGTTTGAAATTGGAGAGAATCACGTCGATATCATACAATCATCATATCACAACACAATAAAATTCAATCAGGAAAGGAAACAGACCAAATGGCAAAAGCAAAGAAAAACCAGGAAAATATCGAGTTGCTGCTTCAGGAGTGCGAGGTAGTCAGAGAAATGAGTGAAGAGGCATTCCGCAAATATATGCGTGTGCTGCGTGCAAAAACCTGCGAAGAGGAATACGAGATGCAGCAGAAGGTACTTAACGATGTGCGTGATATGGATGATGAACAGTACGAAGCCTTTGTTGAGTACGTTGAAGAGAGGGGTATTTTAGGCTGGTTCACAAAAACTGTCATCACTGTCAAAGAACCGGATGAAGAGCAGAATGGAATGATGACGGCCTTCCAGTACGGACATCGATTCGACGGTATCGATGCCATTCTGAAGAAATACCCATGGGTTTGCCCGCAGTGGTTGATGGAAAAGCGAAGATTCCATTGTCCCGATAAAGTGGTTGCAACAATGGTGTGCCATCCGGAGGATATTTTTGATAAAAAGGAAGGAGAACGCCTGGTGTTAAAACGCTTAAACAAAACCATTGAAGGAAACCGCAAAGGTGCGGTGAAGGTATTCGAACAGCATATGAGAAAGCAGTTTAAATAATACATTTCATGACTCCCGTTCTGTTTTGGACGGGAGTCTTTATAGGTGCGCCCGGCGGGCGCACGTTCTAACGGGTGAAAGTCCCTGACCCGCCCGGCAGTGGGAAGGGTGCAGCCAATGGCAAGGGCGTCATCGTGAGGTGGGGTCTGAAGGAAGCCGGAGGCAAACCACTGGCCTGTAAAAGTTGTCCGGATAGGCTGTGAAGCGTGGATGAGGTTGCCTAACAAACTAAAGTCCAATAACTGCACGGAACGCCAGCAGTAAACGGGGCAGGTATAAGTGGGAAAGAACGTGTGAGTACCCGGGGAGGTCTCACGGACGTGAAAGTGGCGATAAAACATTCGCTGTCACGGAGTAAAGCTTGCCGTGAGAAGTCAGCAGAGGTCATAGTACCGGGCGGTCGCAAACGCACCGGGAAGGACTGAACAGTAGGAGGTGTCGTTACCAAATGGAAACCGGACATGGAATTAAGTACAGACAACTTCATATTGAGGACTACCTGCGAGAGATACCTGCGGAACAGGGAAGGGAAACAGGAGAGTACGCCCATGAAAGGATTACCGGGAACCCCGACACCAACACGGACTTTCGGACGGACAACCTGCTAGATACGATTCTTAGAAGCGACAATCTAAATGCCGCCTATAAGAAGGTCAAAACGAACAAAGGCGTTGGTGGGATTGACGGAATGCAGGTGGATGAACTTCTACCCTACCTGAGAGAACACCAGTCCGAATTGGTCGAGCAGGTGAGGGAAGGCAAATACAAGCCAAACCCAGTCCGAAGGGTAGAAATACCCAAAGAGGAGAAAGGAAAAACAAGGAAACTGGGGATATCCACAGTGGTAGACAGGGTAATCCAACAGGCAATCGCACAGGAACTGACTCCCTTATATGAAGAACAGTTTTCTGACAACAGCTTCGGATTCCGTCCCGGCAGAGGGGCGCATGACGCACTGGAAAGATGTAGGAAATATATCAACGAAGGATATGTCTACGTGGTCAGCATGGATTTACAATCCTACTTTGACACGGTGAACCACAGCAAGCTGATAGAGGTGCTGTCGAGGACGGTGAAGGACGGGAGGGTAATCTCGCTGATACACAAGTACCTGAAAGCCGGAGTAATGGAGGACGGAGGATTTCACGCAACGACCGAGGGCGTGCCGCAGGGAGGCCCGTTAAGTCCCTTGTGTGGAAATGTCATGCTGAATGAGTTGGACAAGGAACTGGAGCGCAGGGGACACAAGTATGTGAGGTATGCGGATGACTGCCTGATTCTGTGCAAAAGCAGGAAAAGCGCAGAGAGGACGATGGAAAACATTGTGCCATTCATCACAGGAAAACTGTTTCTGAAAGTCAATCTTCAGAAAACGACAGTGAGCCACGTCAGCAAGATAAAATACCTGGGCTACGGCTTTTACCGGCATAAAGGGAAATGCCGCATGAGGATACACCCGAAGTCGGTGGCAAAAATGAAGAACCGGATACGGGAGCTGACAACCAGAGGGAACAAATGGAGCAATCAGGAGAGGGAAGAAAAACTCCGAAGCTATGCAAGGGGATGGATTAACTATTATCGATATGCAGACATGAAAAGCCTGATGGAACAGACGGATGAGTGGCTGCGCCACAGAATCCGAGCGGTGTACTGGAAACAATGGAAGAAGGTACGCACAAGATATAAAATGTTGCGGGCGTTACATTTACCAGAGTGGAAGGTGCATGAGATGGCGAACTGCCGAAAGGGAGTGTGGAGAGCGGCGGGAATGCTCAACTCGGCACTCACCAAAAGAATCATAGTGGACAGACTTGGTTATCCCGATATGACTGCCCACTATCTGAAAGTCCGAGTAAACTATTGAACCGCGTAGTACCGAACGGTACGCTACGTGGTGTGGAAGGGGAGGTTAAAATCTCCCCTATCCGATTTCCTCTCCCATAATTTTAAGGAATCAAAAATAAAGAAATTATGAGGAGGTTGTGTTCTATGAAAACAAAACTTTTAACGGCATTGTCTTGCCTGTTCGTACTGGTATTTTCCATGACGGCGTTCTCAGCAGATGCAAAGATTACGGGGGTATCGATTCGTATCGATGAGGTACGAACGGATCCGGGAGTGGTATGGGAGGCAGTGCCAACCGTCAATAACTCTCAGTATGAGTTGACAGGTTACGATTGGTCCTCGGACTATGAGAACTGGACACCAGGTAAAAAGGTCACCCTGACGGTGGAATTGGAATCTAAAGAGAAGACATTTGACAAAAATACGTCTGCCTGGATCTCCAATGGTGAGGAGGCTGGCGTGACAAGAACGTCCAGCAAAACGCTGCGTGTTCGCATCAACTATATTCCGAAGGTGACTCTGCAGACACCGGAAGACATCCACTATGAGGATGATTATACGGTAGCATGGGAAAAGGTTCCGTATGCCGGCGGTTACGAAGTCAGACTCGAAAAAGACGACAGATACTATAAAACACTGCGTTTAGAGGGCAAAACTGAGACCAGCGTAGATATTTCTGAGTACGCAACAGACGACGAGGTGATTACCGTATCCATTCGTGCTACGGCTCCGCAGGGAAAGACACGTTATATCATGGAGTCTGAGTGGGTCCACTTTGACGAAGAGGGCGTGTCCCTGGATGCGGATTCTACGGCTTATGGCGAATTTCAGGGATCCGGTGAGCATAAGCGTTTTTATGACGGCGAGCAGTATGTAACTGGCTGGCAGTTGATCAACGGAAACTGGTATTATTTTAATCCGGAGAACCGAAACTATGCCGTTACCAATAGCTGGCTGCACACTGCAAGTGGCTGGTATCTGTTTGATGCAGAAGCGAGAATGTTGACTGGCTGGCAGAAAGTCGGCGACTTCTGGTATTACTTAAATACCAATGCTTCCGGAAACAGCGGCCCGTTCGGCGCAATGATGACCGGATGGATCCGTACCGCACCGGGCAGTGCCTGGTACTATCTGAATCCCGGCAATGTAGCCGGATATCCAGAGGGAGCCATGCTGCATGATACCATGACGCCGGACGGCTATCAGGTTAATTCAAACGGTGAGTGGTGGGGTTAACCACTGACAGTACAATGTACAGAACACAGAAGACAGACCTTCCTTATGGAGGGTCTTCTTTTTGTGCAGAAAATCCAATGTCTTGGAAAATGCTTCCATAATTAAGCAAAGAACTAAACGATAAAGGAGCTTCAAATGCTACAACGTAAACGTACAGCAACGCTTTCTGCACTCATGTTTGCGTTGGCATTAGGCGGTGTGCCAATCATGGCCCAAGTACCATATGCCAATCAAACAGTGGAAGCGACTGCATCCGAGCCGGAAAAAGTTGCGGATACCAAAAAAACAGAAATGAAGAAACAGGAGAAGGTGGCCACGCCAAATAAGGTACCATCAAAACCGTTTGATACTGGTTTTACACAGGAAGGTGATGACTGGTATTATCTGGATCATGGACAGAAATTAAAAAATACGTTTCTGGTAAAAGAAGGGAACCTCTATCATTTTGATAAAGAAGGAAAACGAACAACTGGTTGGCTTCAGGATGAAGGCGGAAAGACTTACTTTTTTGATCAGGAAGGCAGAAGCAAAGAAGGATGGATTACAGACAAAGACATATCTTACTACCTTTTGAATGGTAAGTGTGTCACCGGTTGGCTCCAAATCCCAGACACCACGGACTGGTATTTCTTTGATGCGACCGGAAAAATGATGTCTGACTATGTGACGCCCGACGGCTATTACGTGGATGAAACCGGTAAGTATGTCGATGAATTCGGACAGAAACAGGCGGGAGACGGATTTTCCTGGAACAAGGATAGAAGTGCAGGGACAGGTCAGATCAGCGGATTGGAAATTGCAGGGATGCCAGCAGAATTTTTCATGTTATCCATTGCCGGAGAAACCAGTGGGATGTCCAATGCGAATGCACCAATCAGCGGAGATAGTGGAAGAGCATACGGCGCCTGCCAATTTGACTATCGCTATGATCTGGTAGATTTCATGCGTTTTGCTTATAAAAAACATCCGGATCTGTGGCCAGGATTTGAAAAATACCTGCAGTATGAAAATGGGGACGAACGTCTCAGAAACAACACAAACATCGGCAAAGCATTTTTGTCTGCCATGGATGTGGATTATGAAACCTGTATGACGGATCAATTGGAGTTCGTGCGTATACGGTACTGGGATTCGTTTCAGAAACAAATGAATAACGCAGGATTTGATCTGAATGCACGACCGATTGCGGTACAAGCCGCTTTTTTGTCCGTCAATGTCAATTGCGGAGCTCAGGCAGATAAGTTTATCGCAGCCATGTCCCCAGAGATGTCAGATGAGGCCATGATCCGAAAAATTTACGAAGTACGAAATACAACGCTTGCGGCCCAAAAGGTGGGGAGCAAAAAGAAAGGTACCAGTGCAAGGTATCGGCACGCAGAACCGCAGATAGCTCTGGACCTGCTTTACGGATATGTGACCATCGATTCCACCATTTCATACGGCGGAGGGGTAGAGTGGAATGGAAACCCATTCACCACACAGATTACGACGGTGCCCGCAGCAACCAGAGTTCTGTATGAAAAAGAAGAAACAGCAACGCCAAGCGAAGCTACACCAAGTTTTGTGCAATAAGGAGTGCTTTTTCATATCCGCAAACTTCATAGTTTGAGGGAAGTTCACAAATCGCCTACAATAAATACATCAAAGGACAGTCAAAGAAAAAGAGGAGGAAGTAAAATGAAATTTTACGACGTATTGTCCATTTTGAACGGACGTAAGAAAATCCAGGTGTACACAAAGGAAGGCAAGGTCCAAGTGAAGACCAAGAACGAGTGGTTAAACGAAAGCAAACTTGCTGACCAGGATGTTTACAAGGTAAAGAACCGACCAACCGACCCGTATGTGTGCATCGAAGTCGCCGATATTCCGGCGTAATCCAGTGAGATGACAAGCCGCTTCCGGAAAAGGGGCGGCTTTTGCAAAACCAATTTTTCGGACTTCCCTTTCATAATTAAGAAAAGATATGAAGGAGGAAAAATCATGTCAGTTGCCTTATATGAACAGGAAACTACGATTTCCTTTTACAGGGATTCGGATATTGCCCACATCTATACATCAGATACTACAGTGATGACCAGACTGGATAAGCTGGTGAAAAACCCAAACTGCCCGGATTGGAAATTAGTAGAAATCCAAAGATCCAGAGATGGTGAAATCGTTGGAAAATGCTATCAGACACACAAAAAGTTAGCATCGTCATTCCGCGGCGCCATTGTGGAAAGAAATATGACCGAAGAACAAAGAGAAGAAATGAGGCTGCGTGCAAGTAAGATGCAGCAAGTAAGAAGGGAGAAACAAAATGCAGTACAGTTACAAAACAATGACGACGAGACTTAATGAGCTGAGTTTATGGATGAAGGTAACCATTATTCTGGCAGCTTTGGCGATTGTGAGAATCGGATCCAATATTCCGCTTCCATTCGTTAACCGAGAATACATTCAGGCGTTGCTTGATGTAGAGGGACTTGGGTTCCTGAATGCGATCACTGGCGGATCCATGCTGCAGATGTCATTTTTTGCTTTGTCTGTCAGCCCGTATATCACAGCATCCATTATCATTCAGTTGATGACCGTAGTGTCTCCGACATTGGACGAAATGCGTAAAGACGGAAAGACCGGTATGGATAAATACAAAAAGATCACTCAGGCCACCGGCGTGGCACTGGCGCTTTTACAGGCGGCCGGCATGGCGATTGGCTTGGGTTCCCAGGGCCTACTGACCCCTTATAATCCTGTGACCGTCCTTGGAGCAACGCTTATCTGGACAGCGGGTGGCGTATTTATCATTTTCCTCGGCGAGTTTTTAGACAAGCTGGAACTCGGAAGCGGTATTTCCATGATTTTGTTCTGTAATATCGTGGCCTCGATTCCGTCCGATATTCGCAGTATTTACGAAGTATTCACCGTGAGTGGGCCGGCAGTTGTTCAGGCAACGAAAATCATTGCCTTTGCACTGATCATCCTTGGCGTAATTGCGGCATGCGTCGTATGTTCCGGTACCTTAAAACAGCTTCCGGTTGTACAGACAAGAAAATTGACTGGATCTGCAAAAAGTACCTTCCCAATTCCGTTAATGACTTGTTCTGTAATGCCAGTGATTTTTGCTGGATCCATTATGAGTATGCCGATTTTGATTGCACAGTTTGTACCAACTCTGCAAAGCGGAGTGGCTGGTCACATCATTCGTACGATGAATACCTCTGCGTGGTTTGATCCGGCGATGCCACTGTATTCCGTCGGAGCAATTGTATATGCGCTTTTGACAACCGCATTCACCTATTTCTATCTGGAGATTGGCTTTAATGCAACCGAGATTGCGGAGAACTTAAAGAAATCCGGAGCGGTCATCCCTGGTTTAAGACCTGGTAAACCAACGGAAGAGCGTATCCGCAACATCAGTACCAGAGTAGCACTTCTTGGAAATACGATCATGACAGGAATTATTTTGTTCATGTACTGTGTGTGCAGCGTAAGTGGGCTTGGTACACTTTCCATTGCCGGGACATCATGCTTTATCTGTGTGAATGTTGTGTTAGAGGAAAAGAAAAAGATCGAATCTAATTTGTCGCTGCGCATGAAGAAAGCAAGAACATTTTTGTTAGCTGGCAACCGCATTGCCGTATAAGGAGAAAAAACATGAGAAAGAACACCGAATCTACAAGGACCGCCTTAAAAAATCCGTGGAAAGGATTAGGCCTGACGATGCCAAGCAGGGATAAGGTCCTCAAAAACACAACAACAGTGATCGTTGCTATGGCCGGTATGGGTACCTTTGTTGCCCTGGCGGATGCCATGACTACCTGGCTGGTAAGTTTACTGTAAAAAATGCACTTTTTCCATATCCGCAGGGACTCCTTTCATGCAAAAGGATGCACCCTGCGATATTCTTTAACAAAAAAAGGAGGAAATCAACATGTCTCGTAAAAAGCGAAATTGGAAACGGATGTGTTGCGTTATGGTTGTGATGCTTGGCGTAGCGGCAACCATAACGGGATTTGGTATTACGCATTTAAAAAAGACTGTGGATCAAACAATCGACCTGGTACAGCCGATTGACCGGGAAGAGATTAAAGATATGACAAATGAGAACTTGTCAGAGGAGACCATCGTAAAACTGCGGGATAACTGGACTGTGGCAGCCTTTGGCTTAGATTCCAGAAACAATAAATCGCTCAAGACTGGTAATTCCGACGTAATCATGCTGATGACCTTAGATGGTAAAACAGGAGCGATCAAATTAGCCAGCGTCTACAGGGATACCTGCTTAAAAACCGGAAAGAACACGCACAAGAAGGCAAATGCCGCGTATGCTGCAGGTGGCCCTAAGCAGGCCGTCGCCATGCTCAATGAAAATCTGGATCTGAAAATTGACGATTATGTGGCGGTCAACTGGAAAAGCGTCGCCGATGCCATCAACATTTTGGGCGGCGTGGACCTGGAAGTGACAGATGCAGAATTTCTCTATCTGAACAGCTTTATTACGGAAACCGTAGAATCTACCGGCATTCCGTCGGTACACTTAAAGAAAGCAGGACCAAACCATCTGGATGGCGTGCAGGCGGTGGCATATTGCAGACTACGCCTGATGGATGACGATTTCAAACGTGCAGAACGACAGCAAAAGGTCTTAAATCTGGTTCTTCAAAAAGCGATCAAGGCCGATTTTGCAACACTTAATCAGCTGATTGTGACGATTCTGCCGCAGGTGGCATCTTCCATCGAAACGGAGGATCTGTATGCGATTGCGAAAAACATTACAAAACTTCATATTGCCGTAACGACTGGATTTCCATCAGAGCGATTTGTAAAGACTGTAGAAGGAGCGTCTTATGTGTTCCCGGACGATCTGGCAGCCAATGTATCCGCATTGCATATGTTTTTATATAATTCGGAGGATTATCAGCCATCGAAGCAGGTGAGGCAGATTGGCGCTGCCGTGCAAAAGAAAAGCGAAAAGAACTCTGGCAAAGGTGAGAAAACCATCAAACAGACACCGTCAAATTCCATAATTGAAAAGGAAACGAAGGAAGAAACGAAGGAAGAAACAAAGGAAGAAACAACAGAAGCCCCATCGCTTCCAGAAGAAAGCACAGAGGAAACCCTGGTAATCGAAGCAAGCGCTTTTGAAACAGAAGCAGCGAATGTAGTGCCGGAATCAACCTCAGAGCAGATTTCAGAAAACACAGAAGCGGTTATCGCCGAAGAACGCCCCGAGCATTACGGCCCGGAATATCAGGTCAATGACAAGCAGACGGAAGCGTTTGCGGAGAAGGAAACTCCCTCTAATATGGAAATTGGACCGGGAGTGGAGGTGGTCGAAACCGAACCAGGAAACGTATCCAGCACAGAAACAGTGCCGATGACAGAGGAGGAATAGAGATGTATGTATTGGATCAGAGTGGTGAACATACCATCAAAACAGAGGATTTTATAAGAATCTCTCTGGTAGACGAAACCCAGGAGTGGAAAAGAGAACACCCTGCAACAAAGGGGCAGCTTTTTGTTGTACGTGCTTATCAGGAAATTGATAACCGCGGCACCTCTTTTGCAGTTGCCAAATATTGTGATGAGGACGAAGCAAAACGTGTGTTTTTGGAAATGGTACGAGCGATTGGCACCAATGCAGAGTTGTTTTCCTTTTACCCATTAGAGGAAAATATTATGCAGGAACGTGATATACAGGGTGATTTGTCATTGGAAGAGTAATTGGATGCTCCAAAGAGGTGATAAAATAAACGTCGGATTCTCATGTGAATCCGGCGTGTTTTATTGCGTTTTTTCATATCCGCAGAAAAATTGTTGCCTTTTACCCCTAAATTTTGTATAATAAAGTAAATGGATTGTGGAGAAAAACTACAGTCCATTTTTCTCTTTTGAACCTATGCAATGCACAAACATCGGAGGACAATGCGATGGAAGAGTACAATTTTTACAAAAATTTACGGGTGATTTGGCCGGACGATCATTCCAGAATTTTAGATGGAGTATCGGAAAAGGAACTCAGAGCAAAATTTACACGCTACCAAAAGAAAGGGTATATTGGACATTGCCAATGGCATGACAAGAAATGGAAGATTTTAGGAGAAAAACGGGTTGCATGGGTGAGCTTTGATTTTACGAACAAAGAATGTGAGCGTTACGCTGGACAAAAAGAGTCGAAACAACTTCAGGAAGATATGCGTCTGTTTGCGATCCTTAGCATGGAAAAATACGGCACGAGAGAACTGGAGGACATTCTGATTAGAACCAAAAAGGTGCTGCGTTTGACATATTTTGGCAATCATCCAGAAGGGATTTTTCAGGATGAAACACTGATGCAGCCAAGAATGTGTCCGGAACTTATGGATTTCTTTCTGATTTTTAAACCGTATCAGCATGCTGCGATCATAGACAGGCTTGTGGAATACATGGAAAGGAGACTCTTCCCAAATCTTGGATTGTTACGCATTCATTATCAATCCATGTTTCGTTTGGAAAAGGAATTAGAAGTTTTGGAAAGCGAGAATGCCTTTTCAGAGGCAGCAATTTTGTTGGCGTATATACATTTTATGCGAAGCATTCCGCTGCAAACAAAAGAGTTTTGTCAGATACCTGAAAATATCATCACAGGAAAAGAGGACAACTTGTTCTTATGCGATCCATCTCGCGAATCGAAACAACTTTTAATTCCTGAACCGCTGATCAAAGATGTCAGAGCGCTGTTGACAATCAATGCTCAGGTCACGCTATGCAAACTTGCAGAGCTATTGGAAGAAGCGTACCAGATCTTAAAGCGAAAGCGTCAGTATGTGATATGCACAGATGAACAACTGGCAGAGCTATATGGGAAACGGACGTTATCAGACACAGAATTTTTACATGCAGGAGAGTGCCTGAAATTATCTTTGCCGGTGATTCGCCTATTGTCAATTATTGCCGGTAAAGCAAAAACACAATATCCGGCGGAGTTTCTCCAAACAGCAAAACTACCAGTGGAACTCACAGAGGAAGCCTGGATCCTTCATACGGAAAGGGCGATCATAGCAGAAAAAATGGAAAAATAATAGCAGGGGCTTAGGTCCCTGCTATTTTCAAAGTCACGAGAATGCAGCTGTTAATCTTCAAGATAGGAAATTAAAATATGAAGTTCTGCCAAAATGCGAACCACATCATCAAATTCAGGTTGTTCGAGGTAATCATCATATTCTTCTGCGAATTCTACATCCAGCCATGCTTCAATCTCATCAGCATAATCAAAAAGTTCATTGATGATTTGCGCATCAGTCAAAATGGCTACTTCCGCCTGATGTGGGACTTGGCGGATGCCGTTAAAAGAAAGAATCTTTTCTGAAGCATGATGCAAATATTCCTGGTATGCTTCTGCCAAAGATAACTTCCATAACAGAGTCTTTTCTTGAATACTCGCCGACAAGAGTACAGCATCTTTAAGAGCATATAACTGCGCAGTGCGATGAAATACAAATACAGGTAAGCTGGAAATGCTGGCAGCATTGACGTTGGACTGCGAAAGACAATCATTACAAACGGTTATTAAATTTTCAGAACAGCGAAGCATGTTTGCATCACGCTCACCGGAACAACGAAACACATCAAATAATGCAAGCATTTTTGGAGTAAAAATAGTAGTTACCATACAGTGTTTTCTTAATTCCATGCGATTCAGATCCATTTCAGGTAATAAAATAGTCACAACACGCACCCCTTTCGTGTAGACAAGTTGACGGTTCCGTAAAATATAAAACAGAAATGCAATAGAAGTAGAAATGAAATAAAGAAGTGATAGTGATATATCAAGTATAACAATATAGGTGTGCGAAGACAAAAACAGAAAACTGCGGATAATAAAAACAGAATTGTTTTCATGATATAACAAAAACGATATAACAGGGTACCAACGTACAACTCGATGATCGCACTCCATAATTGCTGTGAAACACATAAAGTAATCTTAGGAGGAAACATGATGGAAAAACGTATGAAAGAATTGGCGGCAATCATTCAAGAGGCAAAAGATGCCTACTACAATGATGGAGAATCAATCATGTCAGACAAGGAATATGATGCCCTGGAAGCGGAACTGCATGCGTTACAACAGAAATATGGCACATCAGACAGTGAGCTTGGTCTCACTGTGGGAGCAAAAGTATCCGGAAACCGCAAGCGGGTCACACACGAAAAACCGGCACTGTCCTTGGATAAGACGAAGGACGTCAATGAATTGCTCGCATGGCTTGGGCAGAATGTCGGTGTCCTTTCCTGGAAAATGGATGGTCTCACGATTGTGGTTAGCTACCAGAATGGACGTATGGTCCAGGCAGTCACAAGAGGCAACGGAATCATCGGCGAAGATGTGACTGATAATGCAGTCAATTTTGTTGGACTGCCGGCTGAGATCCCATATAAAGGGAAACTCATCGTGCGTGCAGAGGCCATTATGACTTATCAGGAATTTAACCGGATTCTGGACAACATGGGAGAAGATGAGGAACACTACAAAACCCCACGCAACCTGGCCGCCGGCACAGTACGACGCATCAATGGAGAAGACAAACGCACCATTGAAGCCATTGTATTTCAGTGCGTGGAGATGGAAGGAATGCCAAAATATGTGACACAGCAGTTGAAACAGCTGGCCGCATGGGGCTTTAAGGTGGTGGAACATCGTCTGGTCACTCCGGTTGGACTTGAAAATGCTGTCCGTGAAATGGAAGAAAAAGTCGCAGACAATGCATTTCCAAGTGATGGCCTGGTACTCACTTACAATGACAGCGTATATGCGGACAGCCTCGGCTCGACCGGGAAGTTTCCGCGTGGATCCATGGCATTTAAGTGGCAGGACGAGGAATTTGAAACCACGTTGGAAGATGTGGAATGGCAGGCATCAAGAAGTGGCTTGATTAACCCGGTAGCAGTCTTTCAGCCGGTAGAAATTGACGGTACCAATGTAAGCCGCGCTTCGTTGTTTAATGTTTCCTATATGGAGAACTTAAAACTTGGCAAAGGCGATACTGTGACCGTCTACAAGGCGAACATGATCATTCCGCAGATTGCGAAGAATCTGACGCAGAGTGGGCCGATACCGGTCCCGGAAACCTGCCCGGTCTGTGGTTCAGCGACCACGGTGCATGTAAGCGAAAGGTCCGGAAGAGAAGTAAAGACACTGCATTGCCCAAATGCAGCATGTCCTGCAAAACAGCTGGGGCGATTCCAACGATTTGTGTGCCGAGACGCCATGAACATTGTAGGTCTGTCGGATGAGACGCTGAAAAAATTCATCGACAAGGGATGGCTTTCACGACTTTCCGATCTGTACCGGCTGCATGAGCATCAGGCGGAAATGGAAGCGATGGAAGGATTTGGAAAGAAATCCACAGACAACCTGTTAAAGTCCATCGAAAACTCCAAACACGTAGAACCATGGCGATTTTTGTATGCCATGAGTATTCCAAACGTGGGCCGCGATGTATCCAAAAAGATCATGCGGTTTTGCGGAGGAACCATGAACGGCTTTATCGAAAAGCTCAAATTCGGAGAAGACGTATTTCGAGGAGCAGAAGACGTGGGCGAAGTCATTGTGGCCTCTGTGTACGAATGGAAGCAGAATCACCACTTTATGGAAGATTTCGCAGACCTTGTGGCTCTCATGGAGTTTACACAGACTGAAAACATCTCGGATGTTTTAGCGGGAAAGACGGTTGTCATTACCGGTACCTTGGAAACATTCAAAAACCGTGATGAGTTCATCGCGTTTGTGGAAGCAAATGGCGGTAAGGTTGCTGGTTCTGTCAGCAAAAAGACTTCGTATCTCGTCAATAACGATGTCTTTAGCGACTCATCAAAGAACAAGAAAGCCAAAGAACTTGGAGTCCCAATCGTAAGCGAAGTGGAATTCAAGAACCTTGTGCTTGGGAATTAACTGACAGGGCGGGGTTTTTGCCCCGCCCAAAGGAGGAAAAATATGAACGATTGTATCCATGTGTCTGACACACCGTATGGTCCGCTGTGTTGTTTGAAGAATACCGGTTGCGATGAAAAGCACTGCGCAGTCAAAGATAATGCAACGATCAGCGAGGAAATTCATACATTGCTGGAAACGCATGACAACACGTTTCTGTATCAGCTGCTTGATCGTATGCGTCAGGATTGTGCGTACTATCTGTCATTTGGCGGCCGGCATAACAAGTATTTGTGGGCTGGAAACCCAGATGCCCAGATTCTGTACATGAAGGCTATTTGGACTCACTTCAAAGAAGGAGAGAAACCAGAATGGCTGACTATGGAAGATATCGAAGGTTTTGAAACGAAGATGAAGGAGGATTTGAAAGATGCAAGCATATCTGGTTGATGTTGGTGTATTGCTGTCAAAAGAGAGCGAAGAATACGGTGCGTATGCAACCGCCTATGATAAAAAACATGGTTTCTTCGATGAAAATCAGTATTACAAGTCATCCAAAGAGCAGGCAATCCAGGAAGCTCTGGAATATGTAAAGCAAGGTACAGAAAGCACGTATGCCGTTGTTTCTGAGACCACGGTGCCGGAAATGTCCGAGGAGGAATTGGAAGAGACGCCGGTAGAAAATGAAGCCTATGACCTGGAAAGCGTCGTATTTTCCTGCATGAAGGATAGCGGAGAAGTAAAAGAAGGGTTTCTGTTGTAAAAGGAGGGCGTATGAGCTACGCATTTACAATATCGTTTTTGGAAGTACCACAGGATGAGGTCATGGCCGTTTGTACAGAAATCGTCAACGAACATTTCAAAAACAAACAGCAGGTGATCGAGGAGAACTGCATGTATGCACCGCCCGTTAGGAATTTTTGCATGCAGGATGTAACGGTCAATCAGTACAGAAAAAGCCCATGGAAAGAGGCAGATCGATTTTGGTTAAAGCAGCTCTTCCAGGTAGAATTTCTCTATTGGGAGCAGTATGGTCTCCTTGGCATCGTTGGCATTGAGATGCCGCCACTGGAGCGAAAACCCGTTTCCGTGTATTTTCAAAATAGCACTGATCGTGATTATGAGTACACAACATGGGCCGGCATTGGGCTCTTTGAGCGCATCTGTGAAGAGATTCAGGCGGTGGCAGAAGAAGAGTTAACCAAACGGATGGTTCAAGACAACAATGATTCTGACGAAACCCCAGATGTAGAGTACATCAGAAAAACGGCAGTGTACGATCAGATCTATCAGGCCCTTGACTTAGACTCCTGGCTCTGGAAGCGCGATGGAAATTTCATCAATCTCACTATGGGTCCCGCACGAGAGCAGGTTGATTGGCTTAAGCTATCTCAGGATTTCGAAAAAACATTGTTGGACAACGGGTTTCTGAGTGAAGATCCGAAACCTTAATCAAAGGAGCGGTTTGTATGGCATTTTGGAAAGTATATAAGTATCGGCATAAAAACCAATATATGTATAACTGGATCTGGTGGTACAAAACCATCGGACAATATCCCAAGGAACAGTGGGATGAAATCAAAGAGGAATTAAGAAGGAACAAAGAGAAAAATAAGAAAGAGGCACGGCAGGCGCTCAACCATTTGGTTGGGATGACTGCGGCATTGTGTGCCCATAGCGCAAATAGCTTTCTGCGATAAACATCATAAAAGGAGTCCGAACATTCGGGCTCTTTTTCTGTGCGGAAAAACCGATATTTTTCATATCCGCAAATTTCGAAAATTGAGCTGCCGGCGTCGCATTGGTAGAATGTGGGTAAGAAATCGAATTGGAGGAAATTACGATGGATAACAATAAAAACGAAATGGAATATCGCATTGAAGCAGAGATGCTATGGATGAGCGTGTTGCTTCGTGCATTTGAACGTCTCAAATACGGAACACCGCAGACCAGACTTCTGATGAGAAGCGGTGCAGAAATCGTTGCATGCTCAAGTGTATAACGGAAAGGAAGTGCAAAAATGTTAACAAAACCACAGCATGGTTGGACACATTTTGAGAGCAATGGAAGACACTTGGGACGTGCGAGTGACATCAGTGACGTACCCGTGATTTTGCTGGATGCTCTTTTGGAATATTTCTCACCAAATAACAAATGCTCCTTGAATGTTGTCATGGATGCAGAAGGATGGGATGTTGGATTTGCAGAAGTTGGAGAGGATTTCTTTTTCTTCGACACCGCAACAAACAGCGATATTCCAAATTTCATTTCTCTGTCAAAAAACACACCATATTTTGCAAAAGAATGCATTGCGAACTTTGCAAAAGAGATTGCAGACGATATCGAAAGGGATCTGGACGATTGGGCCGCTTTTAGTGTACTGGAAATTGAGGAAGACGAACAGGAAAAAGAAACGAAAGAACGAAAAGTTCAACTGCAGCAAAAAGTAGCTGCGCTGAAGTCCTTAATTTCTGCACGAGAAAAACCAAACAGAGAAAGGAGCGGGAGCATGGAGACAGCAGATCGAGCATTATACAAAGCGAAGGGCAGAGATGGAGAAGGGTGGCAGACCGGCTATTATTGGTTTTGCCAGGACACACTCCTTTGCATCGCAAGCGAAGCGGAGAGAAAGAAAAATGGGCATCATTACCTCTTGTTTTCCGGATGCTGTGACTGGGGCCTTCCGATGCCGCACTACAAAATGGATATTGTCCCGGAGACGCTTTGTCAGTACACCGGAAGACAGGACACGAAGCACAAAAGGATTTTCGAACACGATTTGTGCAAATCAGAAGCAGAAAATGCTCTGGTAGAAATTGTCTGGCATGACAGTGGATGGTACGGATTATATGTGGGGAAAGAAGATTGTATCGACAAAGAAAAATACAGGCCTCTTGACTCCTGGTTTCATCAGGATGGCAGCTGCAGTCTCACGATTGTGGGTAACAGCATCGATGGTACCGAGGAAATGCGAAAGGTGGAATCGTGATGAACAGAACCCCCAGGTGTTTTACTAAGGAAGCCAGAGATCTCCTCTATGTTTCCGCAAACACGAAAATTTCCGCAATCACCTCATGGTATCTTGCGGTCATTGTGTTCGTATTCCCATTTTTTGCAACCGATCAATATTTCCGGATTTTAAGAGATCGGACGCTCTTTTTTGTGGTGGCAACTGCTTTCATGACACTTTTTATGGGAGCCATTTATGTGAAATTGCTCACGACATTGCTATGGGAATGTATCCAGGAGGGCGGTGGACCCTGCACACTCCTTCAGGTACTCAAAGCGGACCAAAAACTAAAAATGCCGCGTCTGACGATGGCGGATCGTGGATTGTTGTGCTTCCTATGCATCATGGCACTGTCTACGATTTGCTCCGAATACCCCGTTCAAGCGTTTTGGGGAGGCGCCGGCCGCTACCAAGGATTATGTATGTGGCTTTTATATGGCATTACCTATGTATGCGTCAGTCGTTATTGGAAACCGGACATGAGATTGATCTATGTGTTTTTGGCCGGCGGAGTCGCTTCAGCGCTCTGGGGAATTGCCAATTACCTTGGTCTGGATCCATTTTGTTGGCATGAGTTCATCAAAGAAGAGCAGCGAGGGATCTTTGTCTCCTCATACGGAAACATCAATACCTACACGGCAGCCATGAGCATCTTCATGGCGATTGCCGGATCGCTTTATATGATGGAGCCAAAAGGAAACCAAACAGAGGCCAGCGTGCGGTTACGAAATCCCTGGTATCTGGTGTCCTTTTTTCTTTTATGTGTTGCCCTGATCACCGGCCGGTCCGACAATGCCGCATTGGCCATTTTAGCCTTTTTTGTCATCGTTCCATTTTTTACATGGAACAGTGGAAGAGATGTCCATCGGTATTCCCATTTGTGTGCAGGGTTCCTCTGTGCCATGGCGATGTCCGCCTATTTGTCAGAGATCACGGAGAATCCATATATCAACGCAAGTGACGGGATTTTATTAAAGCTGTGCAACAACAATTTCGTCATGATGGCACTCTGTCTGTTCGGGGTATTATGGGTAATGGTAACCGCTATCTTAGCAAAGAAAAAAGAAACATACAAGGTAAAGACATGGTGGGCTTTTATACTCATCCTTGGCATAAGCACAGGGATATTGGCCCTGATTCTGTTTCGAGAGCATCCTTTGCTGACCAACAGTCCGATTGGTCCATTTTTACAATTTTCCGATTCCTGGGGCAGCCACAGAGGCTATATTTGGCGAGCTGCAATCGAAGAGTTTATGAAAGGTTCGCTGAAAAATATGACGATTGGCACGGGCCCAGAAACCTTTGGACTGATTATAAGGGAATTGCGATACGATGAGATGAAAGCCATCACTGGGCAGATCTTTGATTCCCCGCATAATGAAGGGCTGCAGTATTTATTTACAACAGGTGTCCTTGGTTTTGTGGCATATTACGGTTTCATTTTTGGAAGCTGCGTACTGGCACTGAAACATAGAATGGGGAACCCTGTGGTTATACCAGCTGCAGTGGCGGTCTTTGTTTACACAGTTGTTTCGGTAGTCAACATTTCCGTTCCAATGACGCAGGTGTACATGATTTTGCTGTTGGCAATGATCAATCACACACAAAAGAGCTTCTAAATCAGAGGCTCTTTTTTCTTGCAAAAACATAAGATTTCCTTATCCGCAAAAAATCACTAACGAAGGCAAGAGTTTGCGGATATGAGAAAAGACAATATTTTGAGGATAATAACGGAAGAAATAAGAGCTGTTTTGGTCCGTTTTTGGCCATAAAATAAACAGCCATAAATGGTGTTTTGGCGTCAAAATGGGGACCGTTGGCGTTAAAATGGGGACCGTTGGCGTCAAAATGGGGACCGTTCGCAATTTTTTGACAGCCCTCAAACCCGCATGGTTACAGGCTTTTTTGCACTTTCAAAAATTCACTGTAAACAGTATTTATAAACAGTATATATAAAGTGCGAAACTTTTTTTGCAAAAAGTGCCGCATCAAAAAATAAGAAAAAGAGTTCAGAGCGGCAGTAATCTGTGTGAAAAAAATTACCGCAGGTTATTTGTGAGAACTGGGAGTAACCAACCATAATCTGTGTGGTAGCCAGTACAGTTATCTCAAAGTCAAAATCCCGATGGAAACAGAGAGTGTTGTTTGAGGTTATCACATCTTAGAACGGTATAGTTTCATCAGAGCAGTATCATCCCATGACACAGAACAAACAGCAAGCTGTTGTTGATTCGATGACCGCTTTTTGAAAATCGACGGCAATTTCATATCCGCAGCATACAATTTTTGTGAACGGCGGCCGCATCATACTAAAATACAAATATTCACCAAAAGCGTCACATAATTGCTGCATAAGAACTACGGAGGAAAATTTTATGTCCAGACATTCAACATCCAAAAACACGAAATCCACAAATCACACAGAAAAAGAGTATAAACTGTTCGAAGCAAATGATGTAGCAAAATTCGGACTTTGCTATGCCACTGGCTCGCTGCTTGGCCCGATCTCTTATAAAGCACTCATGTACCTGATCTGGAAATGCAATGTAATGACTCCAGGGGTGTTTGACACGGTATCGCTGTCCGTAACAGAAATGACCAATGCACTCGGGTATCAGCCGGACGAGCACCGGAACTTTTCACACCGCGCCAAATATATCTGTCAGGCCTTAAAGGACATTATGGCAAAACCACTGCAGATCCATGACGCGGAAGCAAACAAGTACATGGCATACGCACTGCTGCAATATGTGGAAGCGGATTTTAACGAGGATACCATCAAGGCACAGTTTAGCAATGTGTTGGTGGATCACTTTGGACAGGATCTCAAAGAAAACTTCACGGTTGTACGACTGAAATATTTGAATCGTCTGGACACGACAGCAGGCGTTCTGCTTTATCCGTTTTTCTGCAGATACCAGAAAATGCAGACATTCAGTTATAAAGTGACAGAACTGGCAAAACTCATTACGCAAAATGAGTCCTATGAATATAAAAAGCTGAAAAGCAAGCATCTGCTGCCAGCCATTGAAGCCATCAATGCCATGACCGACATCCATGTGGAATGGCAGGAAAAGAAAAATGGCAGAAAAGTAGAATCCATTTTGTTTACGATCAGTCAGGAACCGGCGGATGATGAAAAGGAATGTTTTCTTGCTTATAACCGATTGAAGCCGAGCGAATATCACATGATGCCATATAACACGGACTGGATGAATGCATATTGGTATGATATGGGGGCAAAAACATACAAGCCAATCGAAGCAGTGGAGGAGGGATAACGATGTATTTAATGCACATGGGTCAAAAAGTTGCACAGTTGCAAATGGCGGGTGAGCATTTTATAGGCATTCGGTCCATCGTAAACGAGAAACATATGCCGGTTGGAATTTCAAAACATCAGGCGACCATGATGTTATCCTTGCAAAATTGGGAACGAATGCGTTCGATACCATCCGAACGTCAAAATATAAATCGCATTCTCAAAGCTCTACCAGGAGGAATATCAGATGCAAAATTGAAAAGCATGCGTGTCAGCCTAACAGATACCTATTGGTTTAAGGACGAGCGTACACCATTGACGTGGGAAGATGTTAATTTTCATAAAAATGGGTTTGCAACGGATTTTGCTGATGTGGCAGTGTTTGAAAAAGAGATACCAGTCATTCAGTTTAATTCACCGGATTACACAACGGACGGTGTACTGCAGAAAGGATGGATCACGATTGATTCAATCCCAACATTGCTAAAATTTGGAGAGCTTGGCATCAATGCTCATGGTAAAAATCTTTTGAGTGCGAATGAAGTGGTCGCCGGGAAAATTGCTGCGAGTATGGATATTGACCATGTTAACTATTTTCCAGTGCAAGTGGAGGGAACGCAGCAAATGATCTGCGGCTCTCACTGTTTTATCGAGGATGGCGAACATGACTTTGTGAACGGGTTACAGATTGCAAACGAAACCCGTAGTTTTGGAAGAGAGTTGTATCATCAATTCAGCCAAATGGGATACCAGCAGGATCTGGATAAAATGATCGTGTTTGACCATATTCTGCATAACACTGATCGACATGAAAAGAACTTTGGATTCATTCGCAATGCAACCACATTGGAACCGGTACGTTTTGCGCCTTTATTTGATTCCGGTTCATGCCTTGGTTGGAATTATAGTCCGAATGTAATGGACACAGGGGAGATGAAACCGTTCATTCAGCAGCGAGAAAAGCAACTGGAGCTTGTGCAGAAGCTGCCGTGCAATCTTCCGGATCCAAACTATTTAAAAGCCGTGGTGGCAGATACCTATGAAGTGTTTGGAATTCCTGAGAAGCAGTATGAAATTGCATGCATGGATGTAGATAAAGGCTATCAAATGCTGGCGGAAAAAGAAAAAATGTGGTCATTTGGACACGAGGATCTGGAGGAACGCGGATGAACCTTCGAATGTTGTATCATGATGAACCGGTCATGGAAATGACCATACTGAGTAATCCGGCGGATATCATTGTTACATCCTGGGAGGTGATCAATCCAACACTTCTCCCAGAAGGATTAAAACCGGCATTCGACAAAACGAAGGATCACAATATGCAGATGGTGGCATTGACGCAATGGATGAACCAAAGGGCAATTCCAAATTATCGAATAAATTTGGACGATTGCATTCTATCCCTGCATCATTTGCCACGCCACCTGTTTGGCCGTATGCATCGGTATCAGCATACAGCAGCATTGTTGTCTCATTTTGCTTCCGGTTTCGACGACTATATTATTACACCAAAAACTGTAGAAAATTTGTGCTATGCACCACAGGATCCCCGTTTCATCAATCTGTACCGATTGTTTCCCATCACAGACAGCGACTTGCAGAAAAGAAAACGACAACCTGTTTGTGCGGCTGACCGCTGTCTTAGGGAACGTGTCAATGAGTGGTTGCCCTATCAACTCTGCATTCCGTCCCTTTCCTTCACCATTCCATCAGAAGTCCCTTCTTGGTGGGAGCGCGGAGAGAATGGTCTGTTGTTAAAGCAAATGCTTCCGGAATGGCAGGAAGCAGCTATGCACACAAAGGCAAAGTTTCTCATGGAGCATGGTGATCAATTTGGATTTGCCGGCAAACGAAACCTTGCGGATAACATTTTTTCTACTGATTTCTCGGCCCTTGGTGGATATGATGTTAGCTTCGTCAACGAGTATTTGCCACACATTCAGTCAGGCGCAAAGTTTTTTGAGCAATTAAAAGAGCTGATGCCGGATTATACCGAAGAGGCTATCGATGCTTTAGAGAAATGTATCTGGGCATCAGAAGAGTGTAATGTTGCAATCGAGGCAGCCGAAATCGGCATTGCCTGCAACAAACAAACACAGGTAGCAGTACCTGTCATCATCCTGTAGCAAAAGGATGTCTGCGATTACCGCAGATGTCTTTTTTATTTTACCGCATGATATCCCAACCCATCATTACAACGAAAGATAAAGGCATTATGAGAAACAACATCATGCCAACGAACGATGTGTGCAAAAATTCAAAAAATAAAGGAGGAAATACGCCACAATCACAAATGTGATACGCATCGTTATTACAACTGAATAGAACTTACAACTGCATAAAGAATGAAATTCACACCAGAAACAGGAGAACGAATCATGAAAGATAACAGACAGAATAAGAACAACGCAGTCAAGTTTGATATGGATACTTTTGAGAAAAAGTATTGCAAAAGATACGGTGTAGACCCGTTATACATTGCCTCTTTAAGAGGGATTGATACCAACAACACCGAAGCGTATCTGACATTTTTGATTGAGTGCGTAGGCACCGAAGAGGAAAAGAGAGCCCGTAAGGCAGAACTGAAACAGAAGCCATCGGTGCCGTTAATGACCATCGCGCCGATCCCGGATACAGGAATGACCAAACAGATTCTGGATCGTTTCAGCTGCTTCCCGTCCATGCTGCATCAGCGCTATGCGGATCGCATGGTAGAAGAGTGGAGAGAAAATCCGGACAAATTCTTTACATGGGTTCTGCAGACTATGCAGACACAGAAGGGCAACAAGATTGACGCTATCGACAAAACACAGCCGATTGGCCCGGAGAACTGTCGCTTAAGCAACAAGGCCAAGGAGCAGGTTGAGGAAGACCCGTTTATCCAGAGCGTTATCGAGATGGCCGTTCCGTTTAAATTTAATGTACAGAACAAGTACAAGACTCTGGTAAGTTTGAGAGAACTGGATCCGGAGAAATGGAACTATCGTGATTTCTGTGCATGGGTTCAGAAACAGATTGAAAAGGGTGAAATGGGACCGTACCTGAATCGTTTGGACATCACAAAACCGTATACGCCGACGAATTGCTACTTTAGCTTCCGTCCGAGAAATGGCAGAAGCCACGGTATGTCCAAGACCCGCTTGTACAGCAAGTGGGGTTATGTAACCCGCAATTATAAGGACATGATCGATCAGCCGATTACTCTAAGAGAGTTTATCGACGATGCCATGTCAAAGAATTTCCATCCGAACTCTCGCATGAGAGTTAGAAAGAATGGCCCGAAGATCACGCTTCAGAACGTAGAGTTCTGGTCAGCAGAGGATTACGATGACATCAATCGCATCCTTGGAGTCTTCCGTGCAATTCCGAAGGAGAAAAATGGCTTTGAAAGCATCATTTCCTTTATGGACTGGACCGTACGTTCCGGCTATTGCGAGTTTATGGACTTTAAGAAAGTCGGCCGCGGCAAGTATTCCGAGAAGACTTGTGTTTGGGATATCTTCACGGAAGAGGCATACGTTGCCAGCAAAGGTCGTAGAACATACGACATTTACCAGAAAAAAGCAGCAAATGAGTAAGGAGAAGAAACAAGATGAGATTTATTGGCTACATGAATAAGGCCCATCTAATCGGAACATTGGAGGGACCTATCGCATTTAGTCATGCGGTGTTTGGCCAGCGTTTTTATACGGTTACGATCGTAACCAAGAGAAAGAGCGGAGCCAAAGATTATATCCCTCTGACGATTTCGGAGAAGGTAAAGACGGAGATGGAGCAGATGACACGTGTCGATGTCGTTGGCACCGTACGCTGCTATAACATTCAGAAGAATGAAAAGTCCCATATGGGTATGGCAGTGTTGGTGCAGAACTGTATGTCGGCAAAGGAAGAGACGGCAGACGTAAACGATGTGTGCCTGTTTGGTTCAATCTATAAGGAGCCAAAATTTAAGGAGCGTCAGACCAGACAGCTGACGCAGTTTCCTTTATCCGTTCCGCGTGACAGCAAGCATCCGGATGTGATTCCGTGTATGGCATGGAATCAGAATGCAGCGCTTGTCGCGCAGCTTCCGGTAAACACACAGGTCAAGGTCAACGGCCGCATTCAGAGCCGTTTGATCAAACGTAAATCAGAGACCACGTATGAGGTGTCTGTAAACAACCTGGAGGTATATGATACCCAGGTATCGGCATGATAAAAAGAGAGTCGCTTCGGCGGCTCTTTTTTGTGTGTAAGAAGCTCAGATAGAGTCATGGGATTTTGCCAAAGACACTCTGGATTCGTGCATAATTCTTCTAGTTTTGAAAAAGGAGAGGAAAGACATGAGAAAACAGCGTTCTATTGTAGCCGCAGCAATCTTATTTGCGGCATGTTCCGTTCACCCATTTGCATTGCAGGATGCTACAAAAATCGAAATGCCCACGATGACGGAAACGGCGGCAAAAAGCCGAAATACCGGCCTGGTAACAGATATTGTGAACGGCAAGTATGAAAAAGCAGCAGAGGAAACCATGGGGTATTATGTGATCAATGACCACGGAGACATCTTTTTAGCAGATGGAAGCGGCAATCTGTTCGCAAATGGTGCTGCAGATGATCAGTTTATCTATGATGAGGAAGGGCGTCAGATCAATTCCCTGTCCTATATTGGAGAGAAGTATCGTCCGATTTTTGAAGCCACACCTGAGGGTGGCAATCTTGTTTTTGATAACGAGACAGAAGCTGCGCTTTTTACGATCTGGCATCAGCTGGAAATCTGCGATAGACAAGGTTTGGAAATTTGGCGCCAGGATACCGATCATGGAAAGGTTGTTATTCCGAAGGCAAATTTTCTGCCGGCGGCATCACAGGAAAATCCCATCTACCATGATACCATCGCTTCATTGGCAACACAGATTTCGATGAAAGTGACTGAGGAGGAAAAAATCAGAGCGGCGATGGAACTGGTATCCGGAACGTTTGAGTATGACAGTGCTTATCAGAGCGCCAATATGACGGAAGCCTTGCAGGCAGGGAAAGGTGTTTGTTATCATTATGCCCGCTTGGCCAAGGAAGCACTGGAAGCGGCAGGCATTCCAGCGGAGTATATCACCGGCCATTTGTCAGCGGATAAATCCCAGCTTCATGTTTGGATCAAAGCGTGGGATCGGGAAAAAGAGGTATGGCGATACTTGGATCCGACGGTCTTAGACTCCGATCCAATCAGTGCATGGCTGGCTTTTGATCTATATGCCATGTATCTGAATATGTACGACGCTACCAATATCGAGAATTCTGCTTTCCGGTTCGTATAACCAGGCAATCATTTTAACAAACCATATTTTTTCATATCCGCAAAGTTTGTTTTTGGCCATTTGAAGGGTTTTGCAATAGACTAATGTCATTGTTTCAATATCGCGATCATCAAAAAACAGATATTTCGCGGATCGAAAATTAAATCTCATAGTAGGAAGGCGAAAAAAGGAAGAAAAACCTATTTCGAAAAAAATAGCCCCATAATTTCTGCAAATGAGATGGCTGCAGGGTCACACCTGCAGCAGTTCCACTGAAAAAAGCAAAGGAGGAGCCAATTATGCTTTTGAAAACGAAGGCAAAGCGAATGATTTGTTCTGTGCTTTCAGCGGCCATGCTGCTGAGTAATACCGCTGGTGCCATGACCGCATACGCAGTGGGGCCAAACCCGCCAATGAATCCGGACGGGACGATTCCCAATGGAAACAAACCGCAGGACGAGATTCGCACGGAAGGAACGTACATCAATGATACCCCGCTCAGACTTCAGGTATCGAAGGTAAAAACCGAACAGGGCGGACACGAAGGTATTGCTCCAGATGCCACTGATGCCACGCAGGAAAACACGATTACCTATCAGATTTCCGGACGTGTCAATGGCACGGCAACCGAGCTGTTGCAGAAATACGGAGCAGACAAGGTCGAGCTTGCGTATGGAAATAACGGCGTTTATCTGGGATACGGCTGGCTAAAAGGCACCCTGGAGTATCTGTTAAACCGTCAGGCGCAGAATCTGGATGAAGAGATCCAGATCCTTTATAATGCCAACGGCGTTTTTGAGGGATACGCCTATGTAACCAGAAAGCTGGAAACTGCAGAAGATGTAAACCGATACGTTGCAGGTGCCAAAATGGCACTTTATGATGCGGTTGAGATTTTCCGCGATCCCTCCATCACAAATGATGGGGAGGATTATGGAGAGGACGAGCGTTTCCGCGGCGTAACCATTGAGCGTATGGATGGATCCAATAACGTGGCCAGCGCATATGTTCAGAAGGGTTATGCAGGCAACAAGGTCATGTATGTGCTGCAGAAAAATGACGGTTCAAAGGTAGAAATGGATGGTCAGGGCAATGTGATTAATCACAACTATGACTATCAGGATGAAATCAACGATGCCGGCGATGGTGTTTGGATCGCTCAGACCGTACAGCGTGGCGATACCCCGATCTTGTTCTACAGCATGGACGACCTGGAAATTACAACCAATGACGTCTATGAAGACGGCAAAAAAGTAGACGATGTCTTTGGGGCAGAGCGTCCGAACAAAGGAAAAATCGTGTACGGATTTGATAAGGAAGGGAATGTGGTTGACATTACCCAGTGGAATGAGAGAGATTTCTCAATCTTTGCATTCCCGTCAAATTCCAGCACTCCGGTATATGAATTTGTCGGCGGCGACTTCTCTAAGATTCGTTATAACGAACATGAAAAGAGAATTAAGGTCGGAAAAGATACCGTCATCTACCATCTGGATAAGGATGGAAACAGAGACTCCATGGTGGATCCGCAGACAGGTATTGCCTATATCGAAGAGGCAATCGAGCCGAAAGAGGGCCATGACAACATCCATGGCGGAAACGACACGGATTCCACAAAGGACGCCAAGATTTTTGTGTGGCCAGTAAATGTCTTTTATGACGGTTCCGGAGCCAGCGCAGGAAATGAGAAAGGTTCCAGAACCTTTCAGAAGATTATGACCACACGTGTGGCAACCTTTAACGCATATACTGCCAACGAGCACACAACCGGAACCTATGACAGCGAGTCCAATCGCTTTGAAAAGAAAATGAATCCGGTGCTTGATCAATACGGTCATCCGGTGTACTACAGACAGTCTGATGAAACGTATGTAAAGGGTGAGGATCGTTTTGACTATGACGGGGATGAGTATCTCGGCTATGTCTATAAGGATTCCTTAGACGATGATAACGAAAACGCGTACACCATCAATGATCACGACACACTCTATAATGGAGACAAGGATGATCCGTTTGATCAGAGCACGCATTACCAGTACGGCAGCAAGCTGGAAGTCAAGGTCATGGTAGACCTGAATGGCAACTACATTGTAAATGGCAAAAACACCGTTCCGACTCCGGTACGCCCGGGCTATGTGTTTGGCGGCTGGCTGGTAGAACCGGACCGTTTGGAAGCAAATGGACTGGTCGCAAAGGCTGAGTGGCAGAACAAAAACGGCAGCGGTATGCCGGATGATGAGAGAAATCAGTGGTATTCTGAGCAGGAAGCCACTGGAACTACAAAGACTCTTACCGTGACTTTTGATGCAAATGGCGGTGAGTTTAGACATGGTTCTGGTGACATTCATTCCACAGACAATATTCTGTATCGTCGTCTGGGCGACGCATTCCTGATTGAGAATATCTGGACGACTGGTGAAAACACACCAAATGATCCGCTTGATGTGCAGAACGTGGATACCGTAGGCAATACCGCCGACGGAAACAATACGATCAGTGCAGACGGAAAGACCGGTAACGATGTCTATTCCGATCATACGACATCCGGCGGCCAGGCAGATATGTTAAAACGTGTCAATGCCGGTCATTATATTATGGAAGAGCTTCAGGCGCCGGACGGCTTTGTAAAAGCATTGCCGGTTGGAGTAACCATGAACGAGCATACGAATGTACAGTATGCGGAAATGACTGATACCACCATCAAGGCAGAGTTTGTCAAAGTAGACGCAACGGAGTCCTATGATAAGAACCTCTATATTGATGGCGTACTGCAAAAGAACAGTAACGGTCAGAATGTGACCGTCAAAGAAACCAAAGGTCAGTATTCCTTTGTTCATGTCAAAGGAGCGACCATGGCTTTAAGAGGAAGGGACGAAAAGACTAAGAGTGCTTTTAGCGACTGGGTGAAAGTTACTGCCCACAGCGGTATCGAAAAGCAGCAGGAAAACGGTGTGTATTACATCACATTCTCCTCAGATGTTCCGCTGTTCTTAGAGGGTATTCCGGCTGGAAACTATGTGATTTCCGAGGAAAAAACACCGGCAGGAATGGTACAGATGCCTGACAAGAACATTACCATTACTGAATCTGATTCCGTACATTTCTTTGCCATGGCGGATGACCACACCAAACTCGAAATTGAGAAATACTATAAAGACGGAGAAAACAAGAAACATCTTCCGAACGCTTATAGAGCGGAACTGTCTCTGACAGACGCAAACGGTGCATTGGTGGCATCTTGGAATACCGATGATATTTCCGATTACACCAATGAGATCGCTGACAAGCAGACAAAAACACTGTGGCAGAAATTCACAGGTTTGTTTGGAAGAGAAGAAAGACCGACCAGTTTCGTTGAAGCATTCACCGAACAGGTGAAGAATGGCAAAACAGATTTTAATCAGATGTCCTGGAAGGTACTGCGTGAAGCAGTAATGGCATCTGGCTCCACAGAAGACAACGAAGTATGGATTTTATCTGACGGATCCCGCGTGACCTGCTATAAAAACACAGCACCGGATCAGGCGCCGGAAGGCTTCAAGGAAGCATACGACGGAAGAAATCCGGAAGAAAACTCCTTCACTTACACCATTACGATGACAGCGACCAAGGATGAGGCTGCATCGAGAACGCTCTCTGACCAGATCTGGAACGTGAGCAACGGATCCAAGATGCACATTAGCATCTATCCGATGAACGAAACCAACCACGCAGGACGCCAGGCATATGGCGTATCCTTTGGATTTAACTACCGCAATGATTATTCCGGCGAATATGCAAGAATGGTCAGCTACGATACCATTGACGGCAGACACCGATTCGACTATATCCCGGAAAAGGATTATATCTTAAAGGAGACTCGTGTGCCGGAGGGATTTGTGGCAGCAGAGGACAAGCGTATCACAGTAGACAAACACGGCGACGTGCAGCGTTACACACTTGAGAATAAGAAAAAACAGCTAGTTGTTGCAAAGCTGGCACAGAAAGACAATGTGTTCTATGCCGGAAACAAAGATAACACAGCAGTGACCGATCCGGATATTGCAAAAGCTGCAGTCATTCCGGGAGCAGAGTTATCCTTGTACTACAGCAGCACACCGGTCGCGAACTATAAGGAAGCGTTTGCGAACGGCAATGTACCGGCTGGTGTGACTTTGGCAGATCGTTTTGTGTCCGGCAATGATGGCAAATACACCGAAGCGGACTTCCGCGCTGAAAAGATCAGAGAAGATCAGATCGGCGATTACAAGCCGCATACGGTGTTCAATCTGCAGAACGGATTCTACTATCTGACAGAGACCAAGGTTCCTGCCTATTATGCACCAATTGAGCCAGAAGAGATTCAGGTCACAGACCTGACAACTGCAGATCAGCTGACCGGCATGACAGTGATCAATATGCCGCAGATTCTGGAAGTTAAGGTACATAAGATCACGGCAACGGATGAGCACGCACCGCTTTCCGGAGCAATCTTCTCCATTAAGAACAAGACGCTTGGTGGAGTCGAGGTTGGTACCATCATCACAGGAAATGATGGTTATGGCACCTTAAACGTAAAGGATCTTGGTCGTTTTACCGCAGGGGGACAGATTGAGCCATATACCTTTACCATCGAAGAGACAAGTGCTCCGGCTGGATATCAGCTAGACCCGACCGTACATGAATTCACTGCAGCTCAGAATGGAAGCGGTCATGTTACCATTATGGTAAATCCAAAAGACGCCAGCATCAAAAATGGCGTATTAACCGTTACCAATGAGCCATCTGAATTAACCATCTCCAAGAAAGACTTCCAAAATGGCGGAGCCGTACCTGGCACTGTGTTAAAGGTATACGAAGCCGTACAGGAAGACGGGACATGGAAGAGCAACGGCGTTTCTCTTAACGATACCTGGACCTGGGAAGTAAAGAAAAACGAAAGGACTCACAGCATTTCCGGACTGACCGCCGGACAGGCATATGTCCTGCGAGAAGAGAGAGTCCCGGCCGGATACACCAAGGCTGACGATATTTTCTTCCGTGTATCCAGTACCGGTCGTTCCATCGATAAGATTTGGTATGATGATAAAGAAGTCATCAACATCGAATTTAAGACCGACAGCACGGATGCAGTTGAAAGCGTCACATTTACAACCAGAAAGGTAGAGGCCTCCACCATTACCTTAGAGGATCTGGACGTAGAGGGTGCAATCGAAAACATCGGCATGTTGGAAGATGGTACTGTGACTCTGACCTCCAAAAACATCACGGACGGACACACCTATCGCATGAATGAATACGTGCAGTATTCAGACGGAAATGTGGATCGCTTAAGTACCACAACATTCATTGGAAAGCTGTATAATGGAGAAATGGTCCTGGATCTGCACCATGCAGTCAGAGATTTAACCGTGGACATCACAGACTCCAACGACAAGGCTATCTTACACTTTACGCCGGATAACAATGGAAGCTACACAGTAGCTAATCCGCTTGTGTCAGATCCAAATAGCCTGACGGTTGTGAAAAAAGTAGGTGCAAACCACGCTGCGGTTCAGAAAAAAGACCGTATCCAGTATGAGATTTCTTATACAGGAGCAGGACAGGAGATTGTTCTGTTCGCGGATAAGCATCTGAACTATTTCAGTACAAAGGGCTTTGAAAAAGACGAGGATGGAAACTTCCGTGCAACCACAACAGAAGAATCCGGCACCTATACCGTGATTGCGACCGTAACAGGAAAAGCTGGTTATATTGATCAGCAGGTAAACATCGGAGATCGTATGTATCAGTATATCAATCCGATTGCAGTCAACCAGGGAAGCGGCTCATTTGAAGATAGTTCAAAACTTGTGGTGTCCAGTGCGGTGGAAGGCACACATCTGGATAACAAAAACGCCGCTTTTGTCTTTAAGATCAAGCTGACAGATGAAAGCGGAGCACCGCTTACGGGCATCTATGGCTATGTGACAAAGAACGCCAGCAACAGCGGCCGATTCGCAGCCACTGAGAAAGAAACGGAGTTTACAGTCACACTTTACGGAAATGACTTTGTTGTGATCCATGACCTGCCGTATAACACCAAGTACAGTGTGGTCCAGGTCGTACCGGAAGACTATCAGTTTGTGGTCAGCAACACCAAGCCGGACGGAAAGACATCCAACACCGCCGTATCCAACGTGCTGTTTACCAATACACGTAATGAAAACAGCGAACGCACGCCCTTTGAGAAAAACACGGACTATGTTCTGACTGAGCATCTGAACTTTACCGATGACTCCGAGCTTGTGTTAAACAAATTTGGTTTTGCGTTCGGTGAGAAATGTGAAATCAAAGACATTACGATGTTCAACAAACCGACCGAGGTTTGGTTTACAAAAACAGACTGGGCAACCTCCGAAGAAGTGGAAGGGGCACTCTGCCAGCTGATGGACGAGAGAGGAAACGTCTTAACAGATGCTCTCGGCAATAAGATGGAGTGGGTATCTACCAAGGAGCCGAGAAAGTTTGTTGGCGTTCTGGAAGCAGGAAAGACCTATCGTTATCACGAGGAACTGGCGCCTGAGGGTTATGGTTATTCCGCAGACGTTATCTTTACCGTATCGGAAGACGGCGTGGTAGACAAGGTTATCATGCAGGATAAGCCGACAGCCATTTCCTTTACCAAAGAGGATTTTGGCGGCAAGGAAGTGCCAGGTGCGTCCCTTGAACTGAAGAAGATCAATTCAAACGGCACAACTACAACTATTGAATCCTGGGTATCCGGTACAAAACCGCATGAGTTGGCCGGAAAACTGACGGGTGATACCACATACCTTTACCATGAGGTCAAGGCACCGGATGGTTACTTAGTCAGCGAAGACATTCAGTTTACCCTGGATGAGGACGGCAAGGTCACAGACGCGCATTATGTCAATAAAAACAGAGAGACCATTCTCTATGACGCAGATGGATTTACAACCACAATCGTGAAGCACCAGGACGGCACCTATACCGACAATGGTGTTACCATTACGATTGACAAAAACGGCAATGCTGTAGATGCAGAGGGCAATATTCATGCAAAGGGTGTAAAAGAGCAGATTCCGGTAACTGGAAACGTGATCCGTATGAAAGATGCTCCGACCAAGGTTGTGTTTAGAAAAACCGACCAGAAGACAGGCACCAGCCTTGCAGGTGCTACTTTGGAACTTTATAAGTGTCCGAAGAAAGAGCCTTATGCAGAGTATGACCCGGCTGACAAGGTTGCAGAATGGGTAACAGACGAAACCGGCGAGTTCCGCTTTGACGGAAAACTCATTCCTGGTGCTACTTATACCTTAAGAGAGTCCAGAACGGTTGACGGCTACTATTACAGCTATGACATCGAGTTTGTGGTAAACAGCGATGGAAAAGAGCAGGTAGTTGAGATGCAGAACCGACGCATTATCGTAGAGGTTCCACCGGATGAATTGCCGGATCCGACTCCAGACCCAGAGGGTAAAGAGCCGAATTATGAAATGGAAAAGGAACGTGTCACGGAAGCTCCGGAAAAGGGCGAGACTGGTAAATATGGTTTCTTCGCAGGCGACATTGTGACCTACGATGTGACCATTACCAATACCGGAAGCACGAGACTGACCATGAATGTCAGCGACGCATTTGAAAATGAGTCCTATTTCAGCCAGCCGCTTGTTGTGGCAGTCAAATACTATGCACGTGCCAACGACCGCCTGAGCAGCAAGATGGGTACAACCCACAGCATCAACGGTTCTGTGGCAAATATTACCATTGAACAGGGTGGCTATGCGGTTGTCACATATGAGGCAGAAGTCTTAGAAACAGCACCGGAAAACTTATCCGATTCCGCACCGGATGACGGCAAGGGCTATGTCAATACCGCCAGAACCTATGACGTGGTCGGAAAATACTATGAGTACAGTGGAGAAGACCATGACGGAGATGGTAAGGGTGACGAAAAGACAGAAGTCGAAATTCACGATCATCCGAACCTGGAAGATAAGGAAGACGATGCAAATACTCCGGTCCAGAAGCCGGAAGAGGACACACCGCGATATACCATGTCAAAATCCAGACCGACTCCGGCTCCGGAAAAAGAGAACGAGGATCGTTACGGATTTAAGCGTGGAGATACAGTCACTTACGAAGTTCGCATCCGCAATACCGGAGACATGGCTCTGAAAATGTATGTATCGGATGAGTTTGATTACGGCATCCGCAGCTACTTTGAAGACCTGAAAATCACCAAGATTGACGGTGAGGATATTTCCGGCGACGGCATGGGTATCGGTTACAAGACCGCTCGTGTTCGCGTGGAGCCTGGCAATGAAGTTGTGGTAACATATACGGCAAGAGTCAGTGAAAATGCACCGGAAAGACTGGCATTTACATCACCGGACGACGGAAACGGTTACTTAAATGTGGCTCGTACACACAGTGTAAAAGCGGAAAAACCGGACGGCACTGAAGGCGGTGTTGAGGAGTTCCCGGAAATTCCAGACAAGGAAGATGACGCGAATACCCCAGTACAGACACCGGACGAAGAGCCAGAGGAGAATCCGCCGGGACCAAATGAGACGGAATATCCGATTATCTGGTTGTTAAAGAACAGCGTAGATGATCCGGCCCATATCTTACCGGGCGGTACCTTCCAGGTACTCGATGAAGACGGCAACGTCGTCCTCGAAATCACGGATACCGATGAAAACGGATTCGGCATCGGATTTGACTGGAAAGAATGGCAGACGGTATTACAGGCCGATAAGACCTACTATCTGCACGAGGTTACACCTCCGCCTGGATATACAAAGGCAGAGGAAGATGTGAAGTTTACCGTTGGTCACTATGGAGAATCCATTGAGGCAATCGTGTCCAACAAACGCATTCCGGATTACCAGTTTACGAAGGAAGACTTCGCTGGCAAGGAAGTGTTTGGAGCTACCTGTGAGCTTCTGAAAGTAAATCCAGATGGAACCACAGAAAGCCTTGGAAGATGGGTATCAACGGATGTACCGAAGTCCTTTGACGGACAGTGGGAAATCGAGACAACCTATCGTTATCACGAGGAGCTGGCACCGGAGGGTTACGGCTACTCTGAGGACATCGAGTTTACTATCGGTGCAGACGGTACAATTACCGAAGCGCACTACATCAGCGATGCAGGTGAGACGATCCTTTATGATAAGGACGGCTACCCGACCACAATCGTGGCGCATCCGGACGGCACCTATACAAACGACGGCAAGAAGATCACCATTGACGAAAACGGCAATGCTGTGGACGAAAACGGCGAGATTCACGCTGAGGGCGTAATGAAAGAGCTGGTGATCGAGGATAACACGTTCCGCATGAAAGATGCACCAACTGATGCGTTTATCCAGAAAACGGATCTGAACGGCAAGGTTCTTTCCGGCGGTAAGTTCCAGATCCTGACAGCGGACGGAAAAGAAGTACGCGCAGTGCGTGATACCAATATCCCGTCCACAGAGCATACCGGCAACATTGCTGCGGGCGAGCGCATCATGTTTGCTGCCGAACTGGCTGGCACCAATATCACGGGCCAGTTAAAGGCAGGAGAAGATTTTATCCTGCGTGAGTTAGAAGCTCCGACTGGTCATATTGTTGGAGCAGATGAAACATTCCATATCCCGTATCTGAACCAGAAACATCCGGTACAGGTACCAATGAAAGATACCCCGACAAAGATTTCCTTTACCAAGGAAGACTTTGCAGGAGAGGAAGTTGTTGGTGCAAATTGTGAACTCTTAGAGGTACTGCCAGATGGTTCCACGAAACACATTGCAAAATGGGTATCCGGAACAGAGAACAAGGTCTTCGAGGGTGCATTAAACACCAATACAACCTATCGTTATCACGAGGAGCTGGCGCCGGAGGGTTACGGCTACTCTGAGGACATCGAGTTTACCATCGGTGCAGACGGTACAATTACCGAAGCACATTACATCAACAATGCAGGTGAGACGATCCTTTATGACAAGGACGGCTACCCGACCACAATCGTGGCGCATCCGGACGGCACTTATACAAACGACGGCAAGAAGATCACCATTGACGAAAACGGCAATGCCGTGGATGAAAACGGCGAAATTCATGCTGAGGGTGTAGCAAAGAGCATTTCGGTAACGAACAATGTGGTTCGCATGAAAGATGCACCAACCAAGTTACTCTTTGTCAAGACTGACATGGATGGCAACCCGCTGTCTGGCGGACGCTATCAGATCGTCAACCCGGATGGAACCGCTGTGAAAGCGATCATGGAATCCGAACTCTTTGAAAGAGGTAAGGAACTGATCTTTGCAGCAGATCCGAACGGCGTAAACATCACTGGCCAGTTGATTTCCGGACAGAGCTATCTGTTAAAGGAGCTTGAAGCCCCGGATGGCTATGTGACTGGCAACAGCGTTTCCTTTAAGATTCCGTATTTGAACCAGAAGACACCGATTAAGGCTGCGATGAAGAACGCACCGACCAAGATGGAGATCATCAAGGTAGATGAAAACGACAAAGCAGTCATCGGAGCAAAACTGGTGGTACGTGCTGAAAATGGAGATGTGATGGATGCCTGGGTAACTGACGGCAAGGCCAGAAACATCACTGGCAAACTCGTCGCCGGCAAGACTTATACCTTGTATGAGGAAGAGGCTCCGGCAGGTTACTACAAAGCAGAACCGGTTCGCTTTACTGTAGAAAATACTGAAAAAGTACAGACAGTGAAGATGACCGATGAGCAGACAGAAGTAAAACTCGTGAAGGTTAAGAAGGGAACGGATGAAAAGCTGAGCGGTGGTAAGTTCTCAATCTTACGAAAGTCCGACAAGGCAGTCATTGTTCCAGAATTTGAGCTGAATGGCGAGATTATCTTAACCGGAAAACTGGAAGCGGGCGAAACCTACCTCTTCCACGAGATCACACCGCCGGCTGGCTACCTTAAGGCCGCGGATGTGGAATTTACCATGTCAATGACAAAGCCAGACACCTTGCTCGTTGTTGTGATGGAAGACAAAAAGCCGGGTGGAGGTGGTGGCGGAAGTACACCAGAGCCGCCGTCCATTGAATTCAACAAGTATGACGGTATGACTATGAAGGGACTGCCGGGTGCTGAATTCACGATTTATGACGAAAAGGGCAATGTGTACAAGAAAGTTGTCACAGATCAGAATGGTAAGGCTTATGTAACATTCACAACACCTGGTAAGTATTCTTATCGGGAGACCAAGGCGCCGGATGGTTATGAGCTTGACGAAACCCTGTATGAGTTTGTGATCAATAAGACCTCACATCTGTCTGAGAATGTGGCAAACTACGAGACCCCGCCAGAGGTTATCATCAAAAAGGCAGATTACGATACCGGAGAGCCGGTTGAGGGTGTGCGTTTTGAGATTGCAAACGAAGAGGGCAAGGTTGTGTATACCGGTACGACAGATTCCTATGGGCTCATTACCTTTAAGCCTGACCAGTACGGACATTACGCTGTACGGGAGACCAAGGTGCCGAACGTATATGAGCTGTCTGATGGATATATCACCTTTACCGTGAAGAAGGGTGGCGTAGAGGGTGAAACAACCTTCTATAACCACAAGAAAGAAACCCCGCCGGATAAGCCGAGAGATCCGGATCCTGGCAAGAAAGGCTTCATTGATGCTAAGTACGACAATGGATCTGATGCTTACGGCAAGGGCTGGTTTGACCGCGACGGTAACTGGCATCCATTTGCAAACCCGTCAAAGACCGGAGACTTCTTCCCGTTCCTGATGCTTGCAGGTCTTATGACTTGCGGACTTGTGGGATTGGCAGTCGTACGCCGGAAAAAGAAAGGAGAAGAAAATGCGTAAGAGAAAAACCGTAGCCATTCTCCTGGCTGGCGCCCTTATTTTAGGGTGCCAGGCCGGTCCGGCCTTTGCGTCAGCGAATCTGCCTGACGTATCCCAGGAAACATCAGTGGCACAGGAAGAAACAGAAAGCAGCCAGACTGAAGTGACAGAAACAGCTGCAGAAACCCAAAGAGGCCTTAAGGAAGTCACAGTCAAAACCGACGATGTGGAACCGGGAGCGGGCAGCTTTGATAAAAAGCTGACTTATGAAACCTATGATCAGAACGGTGATGCCAAAGAGTATCTGCCGGAAACGATCACAGTCCATGGTGAAACGTATGTGCTGTCTGCAACCAAAAATGTCTCTCTGGTCAACAAAGAGGATGTGGTACCATCCACACTTTCTTATAACAGCGAGGTATTTACCGGGGATGAGTCGGAGTATGAGCCGGCAGATTCCATGATCGGTGAAGATGGACGATCCTATGTGTTGGTGTCGAAGACGTTAAACGAAAAGGAAGCGGAAGAACGCACGGAATATAAGGAAGTCAAGATGACCTATAAGGGCGTTGAGGCTGGCGTGCAGATTCCGGACAAAAAAGAAACCGAATTTGAAGACGTTGATACCAAGCAAACTGTAAAAGCGGTCCTGGATTTGAAAGACACTAAAACTTTAAGTGAGCAGTGGAAGGATGAGTTTTCCTTCCCGATCACGATCAGCGGCTATGATGCGGATGTATTTGTGTTGAATGGAAAGGAAATTCCGAAAACCGAAGATCTGACGCCGTACGCAGATGATTTTCTGGCGTATCTAAAATTGGATCCGGAGTCTTATAAGGTCAGCAGCATTAACTGGGATGGAGAGGCCTATACCGGCGCAGATGGTACCGTGATGCGAAATGCCCGTGGTACAGGCAGCAAACGCGTACGTGATATTGAAGCAACCTATAGCGGAGAAGTCAGCATGCCAGCAATCGTTGGTAAAAGCTGGAGCTACGTTTACCAGGAAGACATCCCGGCAGAGGAGAGTGTCATCTACACGATGGCGGTGACTGCCACCTATGAAAAGGAAAGCGGCGCCGCCGTTGTAGAGGAACAGAGTTTTCTGGAAAAAATCGTGGGATTCATCACGGCAACCTACGAGGCAATCGTAGAAGCGGTGCAGGAACACCCGGTTGCGTCTGCTTTATTCATGGTGCTTCTGGCTGGAATCCTGGCCTTTCTAATGACCAAGAAGATCAAGAACCGCTGTGTGTACAATAAGGAGATTAAGTGTCCATACAAAAAGCACACCGCAGAAACCTGTAAATCCTGTGTTCATTACAGACAAAGAAATAAGGTTTAATACAAAAAGATGCCGTCGAAAGCGGCGTCTTTTTTTTGTGCAAAAGCTACAGATGCAAGGATCTTTCTTTTTACTGACAGAGGCAAAAACCAATATTTGTAACAATTTTGTCATAATTAGACCAAGAAAACATGAAAAGGAGAACCAACGATGAAACGAAAAATGTTAATCATTGCAGCACTGTTTGCCACCCTGTCGGCCGGCACGGCATTTGCGCAGGAATATGAAACAGCAGAATGGACCACAGAAACAGTGCTCTTAAATGCTGACGGTACAGCAGCGAATGACACCTCGGAGGAGGCAATCGATTTTGCAATGTCAAAGCTGGGTTATCCATATTCCATGGAACGCAGGGACAGTGGAAAAGCATATGATTGCTCCTCTTTAATTTACTACAGCTACAAAGATGCCGGCCTTGATCTGTCCCATGGAGGAGCTACAACGGCAGCGGAAATGGCAAGAGGGCTGGCGGCAGACGGCAGTGAAATCAGCGTTAGTGCATGGGAACCTGGAGACCTGATTTTTTATTCCTATAAAAAGAATGGACGATACCGCAATATCTCCCATGTGTCCATGTATGTCGGCGATGGAAGACAGATCGAGGCTTCGTACAGCAAACAGAAGGTGGCTACAAGGCCTGTGTCATTAAGCTCGGTTGTCATGGTAGGACGCCCAAATCTGGCGATGGTTCAATAAGAAAGGAGAGAAAAAATGAATACAGAAGAAAAAGAGATTCTCTGGCAAGACAGAAAAAGACTGTGGTGTGGTCTTCCATGGACATTTACGCATTATCGTCTGGAGAATGAAAAACTTTTTGTAAAAAGAGGATTCTTGACGGTAACCAATGATGAGATCCGTTTGTATCGCATCAAAGATGTGAGTGTGAAATGCACATTCCTGCAGCGTGTCTTTGGGATTGGAACCATTTTGGTATCCAGTAGCGATATGTCCATGGGGAACTTTCTGAACCAAAATGTTCGAAAACCGGAAGAAGTGTGGAAACTGCTATCTGACAAAGTAGAGGAACAAAGGCAGCAAAAACGAGTGGGTGTACGGGAACTGTATGGGGACGCATCAGAAAATGATGAATGGGACACTGATGCTTAACGAAAAACCAATAATTTGAAAAACCTTTTCATAATTAACTCAACAATAAAAACGCATTTCTGCTGACGCAGAAGAAAAGGAGGATCATTATGATCATGCAGTTACTTCCCAAAATCCTGATTGCTTTAGTGGTAATCGCAGTGGTGGCGATTTTAGCCAGCGGCTACGTCAAAGCACCTACCGACATGGCTTTCATCATTTCCGGCCTCACAAAAAATCCAAAGATCCTTATTGGACAAGCGGGCATCAAAATTCCGTATTTGGAACGAAAAGATGAACTTTTGTTAAAACAGATCTCAATCGACATTAAAACCAACGGTTACATTCCCACACAGGATTTCATCGGCGTTGATATTGATGCGATTGCAAAGGTGCGTGTTCGTACAGACGAAGAGGGCATCAAACTGGCTATGCGAAACTTCCTGAATATGACAGAGCCTGAGATTTGTCAGGCATTGACCGATTCTTTACAGGGTAATATGCGAGAGATTATCGGCACCCAGAAATTGCAGGAACTGTGTACAGACCGGAAACAGTTTGGTGATCAGGTGCAGGAAAAGGCCCAGGTTGATATGAACAACCTTGGAATTGAAATCATTTCCTGTAATATCCAGAAAATCGATGACGAGAAGGGACTTATTGTCGCGCTTGGTCAGGATAACATGTCCCAGATTCAGAAGAGTGCTTCCATTGCGAAAGCGCAGGCGGATCGTGACGTAGCGATTGCAGTTGCTCAGGCTGAGAAGGAAGCCAATGATGCCAGAGTGCTGGCTGAAACCGAGATGGCTCGAAAGAACAATGAGCTGGAAATTCAGAAAGCAGAGTTAAAGATTGTTTCTGATACCAAGAAGGCAGAGGCAGATGCTGCGTACCATATTCAGGCGCAGGAGCAGGAAAAGGAAATTCAGATCCGTACTGTAAATGCACAGATTGCAAAGGCAGAGCGTGACGCAGAACTGAACCGTCAGCAGGTAGCTGTTGAGCAGCAGAGACTGGAAGCAGAGATCAATAAGAAAGCCGATGCCGAGCGCTATGCAATCGCACAGGCCGCCGAGGCGGAATTAACCAAGCGTCAGAAGGAAGCGGAAGCAAAACGCTATGAGCAGGAGCAGGAAGCAAAGGCGACGAGAGCACTTGCAGAGGCAGAGCGTTATGCGATGGAGCAGAAGGCTGCCGGTATTGCCGCAGAAGGTAAGGCACAGGCAGAAGCGATCCAGGCAACCGGTATTGCAGAGGCGGAAGCAATGGAGAAAAAGGCTGAGGCTATGAAGAAGTATGGCCAGGCTGCTATGATGGAGATGATTGTAGAGAAACTGCCTGAAATGGCAAAGGCAATCGCAGAGCCGCTTTCCGCCATCGGTAAGGTAACCATCATCGACTCCGGTAACGGAAATGGTGGTGTCGCATCCATGGGCGGATATGTACCGGCTGTGTTAGCGAAAACCATTGAATCCATGAAAGAAACCACTGGACTGGATCTGACGGAGGTCATGAGAGCCAACACCTATGACGCCAAGGTAACGAAGAATGTCACCGTTTCCGGTATTCCGGAAGGAACCGATAACGCAGACACGGCCGTTTCGGTAGCCATGGATGTTGTAGATGAGATGTAAGTTTTGGACCATATCTTTTAAGCCTATCAAAGCGAAGAGCTGTCGGAAATCCCGGCAGCTTTTTGTGTAAGGAAATCCAATCCCATAATTTCCTTGAAAAATAAAGACATACGAGGAAAGAGAGGGAAACACCATGAATGAATACAGATATTGCGTAAGCAATAATTGTGTAAGACGCTTGCATGTAGAGATGGATACCTATCCATGTAACCCACGCGCTGACCTTGATGGGTATATTGGCACCATGTCCTGTTTTGGACGTTATGCTGGTTACAGCGATGAACCTGGGTATCGTACCTTAGAGGACTTAAAAAAGATATGATGCAGAGCGCCGGCATTACGATGGAAACACTGCATCAGTATGCCCAGAAGGACGCAAAGCATATCCGGTTGATCTACCAGCGAGAAGAATGTCTGTGGCAGCTTTATCGAAAGCTGAATGACAATACAGAGGAACTTCTTTTGGAGGACCAGGACAAAGAGATCCTGGATGACGATATTTTGGAGGAAATCTCCTTAAAAGAGATCGTCATGCTGTCTCAGGGAAAGATCATTGCGTCACCGCTGTATATCTATGACCACAGCGGAGTCACGATCAGTACCGTAAGAAATTCGGATCCATGGGATACCAGTTATGTCGGTATGATTTGGACGACGCTTGAGAAAGTGAAAGAAACCGGTATCATGCCTACTGGAGAAGAAACTCTGGAGAGCTTTGCAAAAGATACTCTGAAGGCCGAGGTACACATGTATGATCAGTATCTGACCGGCGAGGTGTATGGTTATATTGTGGAGACATTGGATGAAAATGGAGAATGGGAGGAAAGTGATTCTTGTTATGGCTATTATCCTGCCACCAATGATCCGCTCATGGAACTGGCCGACGAAGCATTCGGCAAGGGACAGCACACAAAAGAACTGGCGATAACCGCTTAATGGAGGAAAAGAACCATGTATGTTCAGGATTTAATCTTAGAAGTAACCAGACGTTGTAATATGGCGTGCGAACATTGCCTGCGTGGTGATGCACAGAATATGGATATGTCTACGGAAGTAGTAGACCAGATTCTGGAACACTGCGACAGCATCGGCGCCGTGACTTTCAGTGGAGGGGAGCCATCCTTGAATATTCCGTTAATTCGGTATTTTGGTCAGAAAACAGATGAGGAAATCAAAGAATGTCTAAAGCCAATCGGTGCGGAAAGCCTTCACGAATGCGTATCTGTTTATGGAGGCGGCGTGATTAAAAAATCCGACAGCGAAAAGTTCTTAGGTATGTTGGACCGGCATAATAAAGAACGCTCCCTGTTCATGAAAAATGACAGAAAACTTGCAGACCTTGTGTATAAGACCATGTGCGATGTTGAATATTTTTACACTGGCGACAAAGAGGAGGTTTTGCGGTATCTTGGCAAATCTCCGGAAGATCTTTGGACAGATATTCGGTTAAAGAAAGCATGGGAAAAGGCGGAAGCAAGACACAAAAGATTGGCAAGAAAAACATGGATTGGATAACCAAATACCCTCAAGAAAAAGAGCCTTCGGGCTCTTTTTTTAGTGGATAAAAAATTGCGGATAGAAGAAATAGTCATTTTTCTACAAATACACACTATACTGCCTCCATTAAAACAGACGATGGAAAAGCATAATTATAGCGGAATACATAGACATAGTTGAGTAGGAGGAAACCAAAAATGAGAGAATGTAAACAGGTCATTCACGGGGACTATGTGGCAACACCAATTAAAAATGCCTTTAACCACAAAACAGCATACTGGCTGTCAAAAAAGAACTGCATTCTTGCTGTGTACATGTTCACAGTGGAGAATTGCTCCAGTGACGATGTTGAGACCATGCTGAGTGAGAATGGCATCCAGGCATTTGTGAACTTACTGGAGACAAAATTAAATCACAATCAGGAGGTAAACAGCGAGACAGAAGAGCAGAAGACTCCGGTCTTAGATGCCACTACATCACAAAATCAGTCTCTGGAAGTAGGCGATTTTGTGCAGTATATGAATTGCGGCCGCCTGATGCTTGTGGACATCAACACAGATGTATGCCCGGTATGCGAAGAAAAAACATTGGCTTGGGCAGACCCGAATAACCCGGAAATTTCATTGTCCGGCGAAGAATTAGCTGCAGCCGGCTATGAGCTGCTTGATCGTCCATCGTACGAAAACACCAGATAGAAAGGCTCCTCAAAAGCTCGTTCAGAAATGAACGGGCTTTTTTTCGTGAAGGATCCAAAAGCATAATTGACATGAAGTAAATAAAAGGTATATGAGAGGAGAGAGCATAAATGAAAAGTGTAGTAAGTTACCCAGAACGCGGCCAATACGGCAACAACCGTTACCGTGGCAACTGTTCAGGCAGACTGATCTAGGATCTGATTGCCCAGTATAAAATCCAGTCTTTTTATCCGATTACATGGTCGGAGGAGGAACGACAGAAGATGTTTGCAGGGCCAAGCAGATTCCTGGTACATTTCTGGATTTGAACCGTGGGTTTGACATGATGACCATGGATATTCCGGAAAGAGCAGAAAACATCTTCTGGCATCCACCTTACGGTGGCATGATTATTTACAGCGACAAGATGTATAAGGCGCAGGACATCATTAACCAGTACGGTTTTGATCCGAGAGTCAATGACTTATCGAGAGCAAAGGATTGGGATGATTTTGTCAAAAAGATGAACTACTGTATGTTAAAGCAGTTTTCTGCTTTGGAAAAGGGCGGCCGCATGTTTGTTTTGATGGGTGATTGGAAACAGAAAGGCAAACTCTATTCCATGCTTTGTGATATTGCAAAGCCGGGAACTTTGGAGCAGATCATCATTAAGATGGAACACAACTGTGTGTCTGATTCCCGCAGCTATTCCAACATGAACTTTGTCCCAATCAGCCACGAATATGTCATGGTAGTCAGAAAGGACGCCGCAATGATTATTCCGGTGGCAATGACGCGGAAGACAGAGATGGATGTCAGAGACTGTGTGTCCGGCACCTGGAGAGACCTGGTTGCGGCGATTCTGGAAGAAGCACACAAGCCGCTTGCCTTAAAAGAAATCTATCAAAGAGTAGACGGGCATAAGAAATGTGCATCAAACCAGCACTGGAGAGAAAAGATCCGCCAGACTTTGCAGAAGAACACATGCTTTAGACATGTGGCAGAGGGTGTTTGGGCAGTCGCGTAATACGAAAACTGCAGATGCAGGTGAAAAGGAGGACAAATGAGTAAGACAAGGAAGAGCGAGACCATGCGTGTGTTCCCAGAGACCTTTAAGCAACTGGTCTTTGACACTGTAATGGAAGCGTCTGACCAGATGAGTGAGGATTGCAGGCATGCACTTCTTGACATTGTGACGCGATATGACATTGGTCCTAGATGGATTCCGATGAAAGATGGAAAACCATGTACAGGGGATCAGTTTTACTGGATCTTAACCGAACAACTTTCGGAACCAATCGTTGCAAAAAGAGTAAAAGGTGGCTTTGCATACGGCGGCTTGTTTTTCAAGGATCAAGTCGTACAGAAGTATGCACCAGTGAAAGCGCCAAAGGAGGAGTAAATGCTTTTAAAGAGGTATTACTTGGATGAATTAAAGGACCGCATCAGGGAAACGGATGACGCAGTGTTTGAAGCTGCTGGAATCAAAAAGGAAGCGCTTCTTACCGATGAAGGCTTAATGGACAGGCTGTGGACGTTCTATCAGAAGAACGTGGAAGAGTACGACTGTGACGAGGACTTCTCCTACGGGGACGCACTCAAAGAGGTATTAAACATTGAGCTTTAATGGAAAAGCAACGGGTACATCACAATTTGAGAAAGGATAAACATATGATACTATTTCATGAAATGATGAAACCACAGAATTTGTCCCTACGGGTAGTCGAGTATGAATCTCAGAAAGAATGGCTAGACCGGATTCCGCACAAACGTATGGAAGATTTGGCTTTGTTTATGACCTGCCGGGAGCAGCAAACGGATGACACAGTGGTGCATTTGCATGTGACGGAAGACATTTGTAAAACAATGAATTTGGATGTCACAGAAGCATTTCAGATTGCAGAGCAGAACATGATGAAGGAAATGGTCTTCATGAAGCTGGAAGAAATGATGCCTTGCCCATCACTGGTCGATACGATATTTTCTGTATTAACAACAAAATCTGGCGTAAGTGGCACCGCACTGATCGGGTGTCCAGAAGCCTTAAAAACAGTGTATGAACAGTTTCATGATGGTTTTTATGTGCTGCCGTCTTCGGTACACGAAGTATTGGTTGCGCCATTGAACGTGCAAACATATGGGCTTAATGCTGAAGCATGGCTGAACATTGTACAGGAGGCTAATCGCGAGGTGGTGAGCCCGGAGGATCGTCTTTCCGACAATGTATATATGTTTGACGGCAGGATACTGCGTTCTGTTGTGGCAAAGAAGGAGTAAAGAATATGCAAAAGCAGATCAAGAAAATCGTATTTTTAAAATGGAAGTATGTCAAAAATTTGGAGATCATGCGCTTCCATGATTCGGATGATAATCCAATTCCCTTGGATGAAAACGGAGATGTGGATTATGATAAATACGAGCCAGGTGAACTGTGGTGGCAGATAAGCGACATCGAATTGGCAATCAATGGCTGGCCAAAATTGTTTTTAGGTGTAATGGACGGTGTGGATGATGCTGAAATCTTAAAGAAAGCGCATGAGGGTTTTGGCTTCCCGGTAGAAGCCATGGAACTTGGAGAGATTTAAGGAGAACGATATGAGATTAGAAACTATGACAAAAAATTTAACACCGCATTCCTGCTACAATATTGGCTTTCTGAATGCAGAAGGTAACGAAGATGAGACACAGTTCGATGTGAAGAACAACCCAGCTGCAGAACTTAAGGAGTGCTGGGAAGCATTCTGTAAGGAAAACCAGTGTGATCCTGACAGCGTATTGTACGTGGAAGCTGACGCAGAGTTGTCTCAGACGCAGGTAGAAAGAGTCGATGAAGTGTATGAGAAGACACTGGAATATTGCCGGGCTCTGACAAAAGACACAGACCTTCCATGGGATATGGCATATCTTGGACCAATTGCAGATATGGCAGCGGAAATTCTGGCCAAACAGGGATTCACGGTACATTTCCCAACCATCACGGAAGAGATTGGTCACAGAAAAGTGTCGGATTTTTTCGAAATTGAATAATAAAAATACATGCTTATAGAATCCAAAGAGGTGCTGCATATTGTGGCACTTCTTTTTTTGGTGAGAAGCGTAGACTGCTCCTTTCATGATACGCGTAATGCGTGGCAATCCATATCCATAATTTTTATGAAATATAATAAGAAAACGGAGGAAATTGGATGAAAACAATCAAATACCAGGCACCAAACCACAATTCGGTTTTTGGAGCCTTAAAAATCCGCGAACATCCTCAGGATGCGTTTGAAAACGCAATCCTTCTGGGGATGCAGCGGCCGGAGGAATGGATGTATATGTATTCCGACAGAGGATGCGATTTCTTCAAACACGTATTGACGCGCGAGTATTGCAAATACCCACAGGCAGGGCTGAAATGGTTTATGAAACGTATGAAGTGTATGCTTCCGCGTCTGATACCGGCCCGACCGTCGGTTGAACAAGCACAATAGGCGTAATCAATGAAGAATTCGTAAAAAATAGAGTGAAGAAAGGAAAAACATATGAAGTTTAACGAAATGATTTTAGGTAACAACAATGTGTTAGTTGCAGTGATGAAAGTGGAAGCAAAGGAAGCGAAAAATAAAAAGGTGTATGCCCTCTTAACGCTTGGCGATGGCACACAGACCATCGAAGCCAGAATGTGGGAAAATCCGGACAATCTGCCGTTTCAGGCAGGTGAAGTTTTAGATGCCGTAATTGAAAAAAGCATCTATAACGAACAGGAGTCTTATTTACTCAAGCAGTGGACACCGAGCAACGCTGCCATTGCAGATTTGCTGCCGCACGCTCCGATTGAGACGAAAGAGGCGGAGGAACTGATCTTCCAGACCATTGCAGCAATGAAGGATCCGGTTATCAAAAAGCTGACCAAAAAGCTCATCGATGATAATCTGGAAAAGTTCCTAACTTGGACAGCTGCTTCCGGCATGCACCATAACTACTTTAAGGGCCTTTTGTATCACACCTACCGTATGCTTCAGTCTGCCCAGGCATTGGCGAAGGTATATCCGGTCAATAACGACATTTTGTTTGCGGCCGTGATCCTTCATGATCTGGCAAAAATCAAGGAGTATGAAATGAGCGAAGTTGGCGCCATTTCCGTAACTCCGGACTGCGCTCTGTATGGCCACCTGGTCATGGGAATTGAGATGATCAATAAGGCAGCAGTCTCATGTGGTTTCGATCCGGATACCATGGAAAACATTCGCATGCTCAAGCATTGTATTTTGGCTCACCACGGAAAGCTGGAGTATAGTTCTCCGGTAGTACCGGCGATGAAGGAAGCAATGCTTCTGCATGAGATCGATTTGATCGATGCAAGAATGTGGCAGTTTGAAAACGAGGAAACCAAGTTAGAGCCCGGCACGATGTCAGAAAGAGTGTTTGGTCTGGACGCAAGAGTGTACCGCGCAGACTACAATAACATCGTCATGTAAATGCAGGGAGGAAACGAGATGCGTACCAAAGAGACCTTGTTTGCGTTCGAAAATATTCAAACGCTTTTGCAGTATCTGTATATGGATCCGGACCATTGCGTCAAGGTAGACAATGACGTGACCACACTGCAGATTCGTATGGAGGAGGATGGCAGATTCTTTGCAAGAAATCTGTTGTTTCCAGATCATCCGGAATTAAACTACACGCAAGAGATGACAGTACCAGCCATGCTTTCGATCATCGAGCAGTTAAAAGGGAAGGCGCCGGAACAATTCCCGCATGCCTTTCAGAATCGTTGGGAAGAAATAGATAGCATGACATCAATGAATCTTAGTCTGAACAAATTTAATCAACGGTAGGAGGAAAAAGAATGAAGTTATTCTTTGAATATGGGGACGTGACAAAAAAGTACTCGGAGTATGTGCAGGCTCAGTGTATTTCTGAGGACTGCGTGATGGGAAGCGGCGTGGTGATTGCCTACCGAAAGCTGTTCCCAGGATTAAAGGAAATGTGTAAAGCCTATGTATCCGGCGTGCAGAAGGCGATGACAGCCCATGCAGGTTCACAGGAAGAGCGATTGCAGTATCAGACCCGCAATGGCAGCCTGCGGCCGTATCGTGTTGTACATAATGGAAAGGTCATTTACAACATGTTCACCAAGAAAATGGTATGGATGCACGCAGGCCGCGGCATTACTACGCAGAGATACTTAGAGAATATGCAGCAGTCCCTGGAAGTGGTTTGTCAGGAGATGATGAAACATGGCGAACAGAAACTGGCCATCTCCAAGATCGGCTGCGGCCGAGACCGATGTGAGTGGGAAGATGTGGAACTGATTCTGAAAAAGGTCTTCGGAGAGACCGACATTGAGATCTGTGTCTGTGAGTATGATGAGATAAAGGAGCAGAACCATGCATGATACCCTGAGAGAGGCCATGATGCAGATGGGCATGGGGAAAACGCCTGTGCGCTCAAAAAAGGATCTGGTGGCATTCTTAAAAAAGTCAAAGGGTGTCCAGTATCATGAAAACTGCCGACTAATCAAGGAAGACTGGAAGCGGTGGATGAACGGAGTCTGGTGGGGCACCGGTTATACAGGGGAACTGGAGCCGCGTGCAGTGCCTATGTTAAAGCTGCGTGACACCCTGTTGGCCATCGGCGGAGAAGAGGCTTGTCTGCCGATACAGGATCCGGACCTTGATCATCTCATGGAATATGGACAGATCTGGGTAGTCCAGAAAAAGGTGCGGATGAAGCGGGGCGAGGCAAGTCGTTGCCACCAAAATTCTGCATATCTGTGGCAGGCAAATCGTTATTACAATGCTGGCATCTTCGGCGTTGCAACCGGGTATGCCATGTCGGATGACGGCGTCTGGAGACAGCATAGCTGGTGCGTTCTCAAAAAGCCACGTTCCTATCAGATCGTCGAAACAACCACACCGAGAGAACTTTATTTTGGCGTATGCATGCTGGGAAGTGACGCAGAGCGATTTTGCGAAAGCGTCTGCATGTAATTGAAGTATCGTTTTCATTTCAAAAAGGAGCTGCATTTTGCGGCTTCTTTTTCTTTCGATATCCATAATTGACATGAAACATAAAAAGTCATAGAGTGAAGGAGACAAAAGCATGCAAAAGGGGAACAAGAAAGAAAAAGTCAGAAACATAACGGTCCAGGATGTAACAAAGGAGATTTTTGAACTGTGCAAAGAAACGGAGCCTTGCCAGCATACAACAGCTGGAAAAGTGATTTCAGTTTCACAGCTTAAAACATTATGTCCTTCCTGTGCTCCGTACTTCAAAAATTTCAGCCGACTGATTCCGGCTTCTGAAACAGTCAAACTCAGCGAGGAAGAGGCTCAGGCAATGGGAGTGAAGATTTTTGGGAATCCAAACCTGGGAATTCGAATGTATACCGAAAAAGGATGCGAGCAAATCGGAATGCGTTTACCGGAAAGCGCACAGAAACACTACTTCCTGATTGTCAAATGTGTTTTTCACAAGGAAGAAGTGAAGGAAGCCCTGTATCCAGGAAAAACGGCAGAGCCAGAAAAGAAGGAGACACCGTCCAGCACAAAGAGTACGGTCAACGAGGACGCACTGACTCAAATGGGAAAGATCATGCTGTATCAGATGGAAATCATGAAGGAACAGGCAGCCGCATTAAGTCGAATTGCTGATTCCATGTCCGCAATCCAGAAAATGATGGCGGAGAATCAGAAACGCAAAGATGTCTTAACAGGAAAACAGGTGGTTCACCTGCCGGAAAAGACGGAAAAAATAGAAGAGAAGAATCTGGGGATGTCTCTGAAGTTAAAACGCGGAGAAAAAGATCCGGTTTATCGAGTAAATCCACGCAGCGTTCAGGCGTTCCGCGAAGATGTATTGGAAGGTATCCCGAATGCCTTGCACAATAGCGTGCTGCATCATGCATATACTCGGATGCGTAACGTCTATGGAGTACCGGTAGACACATACAGAAACGAATATTTCGCAGACACAGGAAAGCCATCGAAAAACAGTTTGGAAATTGTTCATTGGCTGGAATTCCGAAACCCTGCCATTCGAGGTCTGTTGAAAAGTTGTGTCCAGAACGCCATGGAAGCCAGTTGCGCTGTCTAAGATGAGGAGGAAGTTTGATGGATAAAAACTTAAAAATCAGTTTGCTGAAAAAGGGCGGAAAGAAAGCGTTAAAAGAGTACAATCAGAAGAAACGCGGTCCGATTGCCGGAATGAATACCGGAACCCGAGTGCATACGGATCAGAGGTACAAAGATCCAAAACATAAGGGGAAACTCTATAAGGAGGGAGAGTATGATTAACATTACACTACATCTGCAGGATGACCAGGAATACGAAGCGTTAAGACAGGACTATAAAAATCTGGAATACGGTCGTGTTCTGGCCTATATCAGCGATGGAAGACAGTGTCATACGATTCTGGTCGAAGACGGAACCGTCACGGACATAATCGGACAGAAGCAAGACGAAGATTGTTGCAGTGACAACTATGAGACCGTTGACGTTGTGAAGCGGCCGGAGCTGCTTTCAGAAGAGACCTTGGAAGACTTCATTCCAAAGTTGTTGGCATTGGTACTGTAAAGGAGATAAAAGATGAACACAGAAAAAAACGAAAAAGAAACAGCAAGAGTCTGCGGAATCCAGTATCCTGGAGAAGAGGGTATTACGAAGGAAGATATGGAGAGCCTGCTTCAGAGATTTGCGGGATTCTATATGGATGTCGTGCGGATCGATGAGCCGAATGGACAGTCTTCCGCCACATTCTTAATCGAAAGCGATCTGTACGCGGAGTGGGAAGAAAGCGGTGAACTGGAAAGGTTCAAAGAGCATTTTGCAAAGATTTTGGGAGATCAGGAGTTGGAGCAGGAGAACGGCAGATACTTCTTTGCCGGCGTCGAAGTATGGCTCACGTATCCAGAATAAGCCCAAAGTGAACAGGAAAACAATCATCCTTTAAGAGAGTTCTATTGCAGAACTCTCTTTTTGCATTTTTTGCGTATGAACTCCTCATAATTGTATCAGACAAAAACACGATACCCTCCATACAAAATGTGAAACAGAAAAATGCATGTTGTCAAATACAGATCCTCCCTTGTTTTGGGGTGTAATAAGATATTTTTTCATATCCGCAACATTCAAATTTTGTAAAAAGACGTAAAAATCAATACAATAAGAGGGAAAGAACCAAAGAGAGTATCGAGGAATCCATAATTAAGGCAGCATAGAAAGTTGAGGATTAGAGAATATGGATAAAAAGAAGAAACGAGACGATTTCTTAAGAGAGCCAGAGCTGAATGACGAGGTCATGGACTCTTTTTTTGATCAGGATATAGAGGATAACACAGAAGAAACGGATGACCAGGAGACGGTCATGGAAGGCGTTGTACCAACCGACTTCTATCAAGGGTATATTACGCACATCCCGCTTTTAAGCAAAGAGAAAGAACTTGAATACGGTATGGCAGCAAAATATGGCTCCGAAGAGGAAGCTAAGGAAGCCAAAAACAAGTTAATCGAACACAACATGAGATACGTTCTGTCGATTGCAAATCGTTTCCAGGGCAAAGGACTTCTGTATGACGACATTGTACAGGAAGGATTTATTGGTCTGATGAAAGCCGCGGACAAATACGATCCGGATCTTGGCTGGCGTTTTACTACATATGCAACATGGTGGATTAAGCAGTCGATTCAGAGAGCAATCATGGATCAGGGCCGTACCATTCGTATTCCGGTTCATTTGCTGGAAGATATGCAGAGTGTCAAAAAGGCCGAGCGTGCAGCCGCACAAATGCCAGACACAGACGAAATGGAAGTGATCATGAAAGAAACCGGCTTTACCATGGCAAAGATCTTGCATTTACGTGCTTTGACACAGTCTATGGTATCGCTGGATACGCCAATCGGTGAAGATCAGGACACCGTATTGGGTGATGTCATTGCCGCGGACAGCGAAACACCGGAAGACAGAGCCATGCAGAACGCCCTGGCAGAAGATTTGCGCGATACGATGGCGGATTGCTTAAACCAGCGAGAGAGCGAGGTTATTTCCCATCGTTTTGGTCTTGGAGGCGACCGGCCAAAAACACTGGAAGAAGTGGGGGCGATCTACGGCGTCACCAGAGAGCGCATCCGACAGATTGAGGTGAAAGCATTGCGAAAACTTAGGAATCCGAAGCGGAGCAGGAAGCTGCGGGAGTATACCCAATAATACCGCTTAGGATCCGTTTTTGCAAAAACAGAGTAAATATCATCCCATAATTAACATGTAATCACGATAAAGCGGATCAAAAGGTCCGCAAATGAAACGAGAGGAGATTATTTTTATGAAACAAAAGATATTGATGATGACAGTAGCAGCTATGTCTTTGTCTATGGCGGTGCCTGCATTTGCAGCCGGCTGGGTAAAGAACGGCAATACCTGGTACTACACAGATAGTAACGGGGAATATGTGACTGACGCATGGAGATCATCCGGGAACGATATGTTCTATCTGGGTGACGACGGCGTCATGGTAACCAATGCACTCATCGATACCGGAAGCGGCCTTTATTATGTAGACAGCACCGGAAAACGCGTGAAGGACTGCTGGAAAGAGCTGCAGGACGAGTACGACGATGAGACATACTGGTATTACTTTACTTCCAATGGTAAAGCAAAGGAAAGTGGTTACCTGACCATTGATGGCGTAAAGTATCACTTTACCGACTATCACATGGACACCGGCTGGAACGACGGAGATGACGGCAATACCTATTACTTCGGTGAAGGCAACGAACTTTACAAGCCGGGCTGGCATTACATTCTGGACGGTGGCGACAATGATTACGAGCCGGGTTGGTACTACACCGACACAAAGGGTAAAATCTTAAAAAGTCAGGAAAAGAAGATCGGCAATGAATACTACGTGTTCAATGACAACGGCCTGATGTGTGACGGCTGGGTAGAGTTTGTGGATGATGAGACCATCTGCAAATACTACCGTCTCGGAAACGGAGACCGTATGGACGGCTGGATCTACCACGATGGCGAGGATTCCTTTGAGGCAAGCGTGGAGCACCCGGAAGGCTGGTATTTCTTAAAGTCTGGCCGCCCGTATACGGCAGATTACAGAACCACGAAGATTTCCGATACTCTTGGAATCGCCAAGATCAACAATAAATATTATTGTTTTGACGAGGTTGGTACCATGCAGTACGGAATCGTAAAGGGTTCCGACGGTACACTCTATTACTTCGGTGCTCCGGAAGACGGCGCCATGAAGACCGGTCGTGTAACGGTAGAGTATGATGACCTGTATGATTACGAAGGACAGACCATGTACTTTAACACCAGCGGTGCAATCGGTACAAAGGGATCTGACTTCACCGGTGTCAAGAATAACTACCTGTACCGAGACGGCGAACTGGTGGAATCTGCCAGCGGTGATTGGGAAGTTGTCGTTGTCGGTGGTAAGTCTTATGTCGTAAATGAGTACGGTAAGATCAAGACTTCCGGTACGATTCGTGATGACAATGATGTCAGATGGAGAGTGCAGAAAAAGTCAGACGGCACAGGTTACGAGCTTGTGAAAATCGACTAACCGCGTATTCACTGGGGCGGCGGGCAATGCCCGCTGCCTTTTTTGTGAGTAGAGCATAAAGGAGGGAATAACATTGACAGAAAAACGGGAGGATATGGTTTGCGAAATTTGTGGCCATCCGATGACCGCTGACGAAGAAATGCGGGTGTTTACCTGCGGGCCATTTGATTACCATGCAAAAGCACTGATGTACCACTGCGGCTGCTGCGGATATGAAAAACTCGGTACCTGTATGGTGCAATTCTGGGAGAACGACACGCCTCCGGAGGAAGTGACGGAGGACCAAGTGGGAATCGCAATCATTGGAGAAGAAGACATCGAGCCAAAAAACGATTCCGATCCGGAGCACGAAGACCCAATCAGAGGGAAACGTTCTTTCTGGACGAAGGTATGTGAGTATTTTAAGAGTAGGCCGCGGGAAATCGAAGATTCTGCAGAGATCGTCATCGTCGATGATACAGCAGAACAACCAGAGGCAGAGGAACACTCCGAAGAACCCAAAGAAATCGAAGGTCCAGAAGTAACGACAGAACCTAAGTCTGAGACAAAGACAGCAGAAGTAAAAGAAGCGGAGAAATCGAAAGAAGATTCAAAAACGGATCAGCCATCGGAGTCTACAGAAAAGGGAAAAGAAAAGGACGAGAAGGAACCAGAGGCTGCACCGGAGCCTGTAAAGGAAACAAGCACGCCAGCTGAAAATCCAGATGCGGCAGAGTGTGTGCAGAAACCTGTCATGTTTGAAACGAAGAATGGTAAACGCAGGGTGACAAATGAATGGATGGACTGGATGTTAGAACACAGTGTATGGTATCCACTGTGGTATTGCTGTTTCGTACCAAAGAAGCGGAAGAAGGAACACAAAGAGGAACACTATTTGAGCAGTCATATCCCTGTTTATCAGGCAATCCGTAATGATATTCTGTATGATACTAAGACAGCCAAAATGTATCTGGCGTTGGATAAGACAATGGATAAAGGCAGAAGAAAGATATATTACTATGTGACACCAGGCAAAAAATATTTTTCCATGACAGTCATGATGGGACGGGCCGATGAACTGATGGTTATGGAAGAGAAGGACGTAAAAAAGCTGTTATCCGAATATCCGGACCTTTACCGGGAAATCGTAAATGAGAATATTATCGAATAAAGCAGCGTAAAAAACCAATTTTTTCAAAATTCATTCCATAATTATTTTGTACGGAAGAGACCGTAACATTTTTACATTTGAAAGGAGTAACACAACAATGAAAGGAATAGTAAAGTGGTTTGATGCCCGTAAGGGATTCGGTTTTATTACCGGAGAGGATGGCAATGACTATTTTGTTCATTTTTCCAGCATCCTGCAGGAGGAGGGCTTCAAGAAGCTCCGCCAGGACGAGCAGGTAGAGTTTGAGGTAGGCCAGGATGAGGCCGGCCGTACTGTAGCCAGAAACGTATCTGTGCTTCAGTAATCCCAACACATGAAAAAAGCCGGGACGCATTGTCGCCCCGACTTTTTTATTGCACTTATTTACATCCACGCTTCATCGTCATCTGCATCAATAGGTGAAGCATACTCATCGACACGCTCAGCATCTTCAGTGGTAGCTTCGGTCGTATATTCCGCCGAATCATCGGTCATAGATTCGGCACAATTGATACCAAAGGCTTCTTTTCTATACTCTGCATCGTGTAGTAACCCATCCATGTAAGATGAATGCTGCACGGGAGTGACATAACCGGATTCTGCCGGAATTGCACCCTCCCGGTCATGAAGCCAGTGGTAATCCGATGGATAAAAACGGGTTAAGATCTCATGTGCCAACTCAGGCGAAATATGATCCAGATCCGCTCCCTCTAACAGTGCCGGTGCATCATTTTCAAACACACTGTATAAAAGGTCATGTGCTAAGATGGCCTGGTAAGTTTCCACGCAGCCTCTGACTAACGCTTCGTACTGGGGAAGGGCATAGATGTGCCCAAACTCCGGCTGCATTTTTACCTCTGGCTTGCTGAGGGCCTTTACCAGATGTCTGGTGCAGCCCTTGGTATATCCAATCGGGATCGGTTTATCGTAAGCATCATACTGTTTTAATTTAGAAACGTTTTCAAAACCACGTTCTGCGAAATATTCATGCATTGTCATAATGTTCTCCTTTATTTGTCTATGTCAAAATGTTGCGGATATGCTTTTTCTTCTATTATAATTATGGGTTGCTTTTTTCGCAAGGAAAACCTTGCGGATATGGAAAAATGCTGTTTTTTCAAAAATTTCAAGAGTATGAAAAGATTTGCGGATAAAAATATTTTGCAAAATGGGTGTATCCTGCTTTTTTCTAATAATTGGTATCCGCAATCCATAATTGGAACGAAAAAATAAGAGGAGGTAAAAAGAAATGGCTGAAATGAATCACGTCAGTACATATATGGCCGGCACGCTGAAAGTGCTTTTGGACATTGTAAACAATGCGATCGATCGGGAATCCATCAACTATTCCAATATTTCCTATGACGACCAGCTCGAAAGAGTGGGAGGCAGCGATTTTGTAGAGCGTTCCAAAGACGCCAGTGGCAGAGTGGATGAACAAGCCCTGATCCGTAACTGCGGCCTGATTGCGTATTGCGGGGCATTTATGAAAGACAAGCTCATTACGGAATTCAGAAATGCGAAGATCAATCGTGTGCAGTACGAAGATACGATAAAGAGAAGCGATGGAAAACTGATGAATGTCTGCTACTTTGCAGTGGAACGCATTGACAAAGAGAAGGCCCAGAATATCATTGACCGTTTGAACTCGCTGGAAACCATTCGACAGACAGATGCGAAAGAGTTTGCAGCGGACTGCCAAAGCAGAAATATTCCGATTGCCTGTCTGAGCGTTGAGGAAGAAAAGGTCGCATATCTGGAACGCATGGGAGACATCAATTTCCGATACTGCATAGTACCGGATGGTTATGGAAATTTAAGAATGTATGTCGCAAAAACCGACAGCGAACTGGCACATGAGGCAGTAAAGAAGGCAACCCTGATCTGTTCCGCAGAGACCAGAAGATATATGATGGGCATCAGCAAAGAACGGGAAAGCATCATGGAAAAAGCACTTTCCATGGTAGGGGATACGCATACAGTTTGCCGTATCTATGACAAAGATGAGCCAAGTCATTACATTCGCACGGACTCCAATGGTATCTACTATGGTATCGGTAAACACGAGGAGCAGATCAGCCGTATGAGTCAAGGCTGGGAGAGTCGTGTGTATAACATCTTAAAGGGATATGGTACCGTGGAAATCGACTCCGAAAGAAAACCGGAAGTCATCAAAGAAAAGATTGCCCAGGATATCCAGCACAGCAAGCCTTATGAAAAAGAACTTGGCTTACAGGATAAAGTGGAGCGTTATAAACGGGAAATGGTAGAACAGATCAATTTCCGTTATGCGAACGATGAATCCTTAAAAGACATGGGAGCTATCAGCCGCATGAAAGATGATGAACACCGCTTCGGAAACGCAATCAATAAGGCATTGCGTGAAGGGGAAGGAGAACTGCTTAACGATCTCTATGGAGATCAGTCAGCAAACCGCAGAGCAATCAGTGGTTACATCGGAGAACGCAGCATTGATTTGTCGGATTTAAACGGCGCTGATTTTATCAAAGAGTTCTGCCTGCAAACCTTAGGTTACCGCGTGATGGAAGATCAGATTGCCAGAATGTCTATGATTGAACAGGCATTTAACACACCGACATTCCAGGATTTGGCGGCGGAAGACCAGACCGTCAAAATGGCGGTCATCAATGAGATCGAAGACAGCGTAAGAGAAGCAAAGATGATTGACTATACGCTGCAGGAAGTAAGTCCTCAGGAACTTATTCAGGACATTGAAAAAGACAATCGTATCCAGATGGAACTGAGCGATCAGGAATACGATAAGTCAGATGATATGGATCAAGAGAGATAAATTGATACCAGAGAAAGGAGTATAAGCCCTGACGATATGGTACCGTCGGGGCTTTTCAAATATCATGGTAAAAGCACTAAAATCATGTAAGGATGTTATCATCACCATTTTGGTAATGATATTTTTAATGAATTTCGTTTTTATTAACGCATATATTCCGTCAGGCTCCATGGAAAACACCATCATGACCGGAGACAGAGTATTTGGCGTACGGTTTCTTCGTGAGTTTGATCGCGGAGATATTGTGATTTTTAAGGACCCAGATGGCGGAGATTTTTACCTCATAAAAAGAGTGATCGGATTACCAGGAGAAACGGTAACCATTGAAAATGGTGTGGTATCCGTCAACGGTATGCAGCTGACAGAAGCCTACTTAAAAGAACCGATGATTCCAGAAGAGGATTTTTCCATCACACTGCCGGAGGAAGGCTACTTCGTTATGGGAGATAACCGAAACGATTCCTATGACGCCCGGTACTGGGAACATAAAATTGTGTATGAGGACAATATTGCCGGAAAGGCGTTGTTCCGCTATTGGCCATTCACACAGATGAAAGGATTGTAAGAAGCAAACTCATTCCGTCCTGGGATGAGTTTTCTTTTTGCGTCTTTTCCACTCATTCTTCCCATAATTCGCTCAGAAAAAATGAAAGGAGAGCATGAAAGTATGGCAAATGGTTTTATCGACACAAAACGAAATGCCAAAGAGAAACGATTGCAAATCATCATGGGCATCGCAGGTATCTTGCTCCTTATGTACCTTTGTGCCAGAAGTGCGAGGTACCAGGTAGACAATCCAGAAATGCTGATGTTTGAGGCATTTTTTCTGGTCTTAAGTCGTATTGGAGAGGAGCCTTTTGCACTGTATTTTGGTCAAGAGTTTTGGGAAACCTTTGGTACGATGGGTATTTTGGCAGCGTTAGCAGTCTGGGTAGCTTTTGACAAAAGAATTATGAACCGTCACTACAAAGACGGCGAACAGAGTGGTACCGCAGCGTGGCAAACGCCGAAAACGATCCAGATGTTCAACCGAAAGTTTAACGCCCCCTATGGAAAGCCGTATGCGGATGGAGATGAAAACATCATCTATTCCAAACACTGTCAGCTGACCATGAATACCAGACGTACGAACTTAAATAACAATGCGATGATCATTGGTGGTCCTGGTTCCGGTAAATCCTACAACATTGTACGACCGAACCTGCTCAACGCATATTGTTCGTACGTGGTGACCGATCCTTCTGGCGAGCTGCTTGCAACAACGGGAAAGTTCTTTGAAGATCAGGGATATGACATTCGTGTGTTTAACCTAACAGACATGGCACATTCCCATTGTTACAATCCATTTTGCTATCTGCGAGGGGAGGAAGACGTACTGACGCTGATCACCTGTTTGATCAAAAATACGGAAGGGCAAAATAAGGGCGGCGGAGACCCGTTCTGGGAAAAGGCGGAGACAGCCTTATTGGAGGCAATCATTTTCTATCTGATCCGGTATCAGAAAAAGGAAATGCAGAACTTCGCAATGGTTTCCAAACTGTTACGACAGGCAAAAGCCGATCCCCAGAAAGCAAAATCTCAGTTGGATGAGATTTTCGATGAGGTACGTCGGTATGATGAAAATGATATCTGTATCAAACAGTACGACATTTTTAAGCAGGCTTCTGAAAAAACAGCACAGTCCATTCTTATTACTGCGGCCGTGCGACTGGCACCGTTCAATATCAACACTGTTGAAAACCTGACGTCCTCTGACGACATGGATTTACGAACCATTGGTGATAAGAAAATCATCACGTATATTATCGTGCCACAGGGTAATAACCCGTATGCGTTCTTGGTCAATATGCTGTATTCTCAGATGTTTGATACCTTGTATTACCATGCGGCCACAGACTGCGAAGGATTGAGACTGAAGCATGACGTGCATTTCATCCTGGATGAGTTCGCGAACATCGGTGTGATTCCTGACTTCCAGGTAAAACTGACAACCATGAGAAAATATGGACTTGCCTGTATGATCTTTATCCAGGCAGTTGGTCAGATCAAAACCCTTTATAAAGATGACTGGGAAACATTGATGGGCGCCTGTGATACCATGGTGTATCTTGGCGGTAACGAGTTGTCGTCCATGGAAGACCTTTCAAAGAAGCTGGGTAGTCAAACCATTCGTGTCAGAGATAGTTCTCACTCCAGAAGCGGTAAGGGCGGATCTGACTCCAGGTCATTTAAGTGGACGAAGCGTGAACTTCTGACGGTTGACGAAATCAGACGTTTGAAAAAGGGCTACTGTATTATTGTCATCAAGGGTGAACAGCCGTTTTATGATGAGAAATACATCACTCCAGAGCATCCGAATGCCAAATTCCTGGGTGACCTCGGTGAAGGCCTCGGGCTTTATGTCTTTGATTACTGCAACGCAAAGTCAGAGGATCTGCAAAAACTGGAAAAGAAAAGAAGAGTGCAGCAGGACAATGCAATTAAACGTGGAGCGGCTTCCATGCGTCCGGAGGCAAAGCCATATGTAGCCGGATCGCTCATTCCTTCGACCAAAAAGATGACGCCAGAGGAAGAGAAGGAGATTGCGAAGCAGCTGGCAGACCGAGTTACGGATATGTCCTTTGACCGCGAAGCAGAGCTTAAAAACGGTGCAACAATTAAGAGTGTCCGCGGCGGCATCGTATCGGTATCCAGTGCAAAGCCAAAAGACAGACAGGCCAGTGCAACCGGCAGGGTAATGAAAGCGACGGTTCCGATGGATCGTACGATTTCCAATGAAGACATGATGTCAGACTTTGCATCAGAATTTTTGGACGATAATGACTAATCCATGGAGGGAGCAAACAGCTCCCTCTTTTGCATTGCAAAAAATCCTATTTTGGTAAAAAGACAAACATAATTAAGATGTCAGAGTCAATAGTAAGACCACCTATATGGTGATTAGGGAGTAAAAGATGAAAATAATGAAAAATTTCATATCCGCAATATTTGCGGCCATGGTGCTCATTCCGGTTTTGTGCATCGGAGGCCGGATCTTTCAGTACCACTCAGAAAATACAAAACTCAAACAAGTGGCAGAAATCGCTGCGGAATACACAGTTCATGAACCGGCGGTTTCCCTGAACAGCCAAACAGAACTTGAAATGGAAAGTTTTATGGATATCAATGGCTTAAAAACCGAAAATGCAGACGTCGTCGGATTCGTTGAAATTCCAGGCACCATTGTTTCTTATCCGGTCATGAAATCCGAAGAGGCAGATTATTATATCCGGCGAGGCTTTGATAAAAAGCGTTCGATTTATGGCAGTATCTATATGGATAATGCCTGCTATGAAAACGGAGCAAACACTGTGCTTTACGGACATAACATGAAATCTGGGAAAATGTTTGGTACCCTCAGGCATTATATGGATGCGGCATACAGAGAGGAACACAAAGAGATCCGCTACATTACGGATGACCGCATCGAATGTTATGACGTGTGTGCGGTATTTTTAGCCTCTGCGGCAGATCAGGACCTGATCAAAAATCTTATCCCGTACACCAAAGAGGAGATGGAAAACCTGCAGAATTATATTGCGAACCATCAAGGCGTTTTCATGGATGAATTTGCATGGGGAGATCGTCTGTTAACGTTGGCAACCTGCGAATACACCAGGAAAGACGGGCGCCTGTTTGTCATTGGTAAATTAAAAGATACGATTATTCGAAAGGAGTCATAAGATGGCAGGAACAAAATTCACACCGAGGTTAATGCGGCAGGAAGCAAACGAAGAACTGGAAAAAACCGGCATGAGCCTCAGAGAGCAATTTGAAGAGGAAAGAAAAACAGAAGTCAAAGTGGAAAGACGGCCGGTACAGGTGTTCTTGATGATCCTGGAATGGGCAAAGAACATTCTTTGTGCATTTCTGGCATTGACCGGCGCCATTACCCTGATTCACCCGGATCTTCAGCATGCGTTTGTCATTCTGGTCAAAACATTTTTGATGGAAATCTGGGTACACGTATAACACAAAACTGTTTTTTTAGAGAAATCATTCCATAATTGGCATATCAACGAGAGGAGGAAATACAACATGCGTATAAAGAAGAAGTTAGCAAAACCGCTGATTGCTGTTTTGGTAGCCAGTCAGTGCGTGACAGCGTTTGGCGGAAGCTGGGTTAATTCTTCTGCAGAAGTGTGGCGTTATCAGAATGACGACGGGACCTTTTTGCAGAACGGTTGGTTTTTGGATCCGGCAGACGGTAAGTGGTACTACTTAGATGAGCAGGGCGTCATGACCTACGGCTGGAAGTACATTGACAATGTATGGTACTTTTTTAACCCCGTGCATGACGGAACCTTTGGCAGCATGGCAGCCAATGGCTGGCAGTGGATCGACGGATATTGCTACCTGTTCGGACCGGATGGAAAAATGTATGCAAACACCGTAACCCCGGACGGCTTTACGGTCAACGCAGATGGACAGTGGCTGGAAAATGGCGTACCTGTCTTTGTACAGGGAAAGGGTATTCAGACGAAAACCAATACGGCAGTTGGCCCGAGTGGTCCATTTGCAGGCCACAAAAACAGCTCTCCGGGTGGTGGAAGCGGCGGAAACTCCGGCGGTGGCGGTAGTTCAGGCGGCGGTGGCGGCGGCAGCAGCTCTTCCCAGAAGGTCTATTACGCGTATACAGTACAGTATGTCGATGAGGCAGGAAATGTCCTGGCTTCCACGTCCGGAGAAGCGCGAAAGAATTCGTTTGTAACAATCGCCAGAAAAGAATTCGCAGGGTTCCAGTATGTAAGCGGGCAGGACGGTTCACAAAAACTGACCAAAAACAACATGACCTTTGTGGTAAGGTATCAAAAGGAAGCAGAAGAGAAGCCGGAGGAAAAACCGGATGAGAAAGAAGTCTTTTCTTATACGGTAACGTACATCAATCAAGAGACCGGCGAGATCTTAAAAACCATTACGGGCACCGGTGAAAAAGGTACAACCGTAACGGTAAAACCGCTCTCTGGTTATCAGGAAGTGGCCGGAAATGAGTATTCCTTTATCCTGACCGAGGACAACCTGGAAAAAACGCTGTATTTTACAGAAAAAGTACAGGAGTATTCCTATAAGATCCGATACGTGGCAGATGATGACACCGTTCTTGCAGAAATCAACGGCACTGCTAAAAAGGACAGCGTGGTAGCCATTCCGCAGAAAGAATTTGAGGGTTACACCGCAGATGAGATCGGCGTAGACGACTTTGTCCTTGACACCGACAAAAAAGTGGTCGAGGTCTTATATACCAAAGACGATACCGATGAAGAGGCAACAGATTCTGAACCGGAGAAAGAGCTTTGGCAGTATACGATCCGTTATATCGACCGCGATACCAACGAACCGCTTGCGACCGAAAAGGGAAGCGGAAAAGAGGACGATGAAATCGTACCGGACATGGTCTTTGAAGATTATGAATATGCAGGCGATTATAGCTTTACCTTAACGAAAGACAAGGAAGTATTCACGGTTTATCTGGTAAGCACCAAGGAAGAGGAAGACATCGTATCGGTGCCATACACGGTTACCTGCGTCGATGAAGACGACACGGTCTTAAAAGTAATGGAAGGAACCGTGTCCGTCGGAGATGAAGATGTGATCATTACTCCGGAGATCGAATTGGACGGTTATGAGCGTGTCAGTGATAATACGTTCACCGTTTCCAAAACCGGAAACAATGCCTTCACGATTGTCTATGAACGCATCAAGGATATGTCCTTTGCCGTGCTTTGCATGGACATCGTAAGCGGAGACGAGATTGAACGTATGACGCTTTATGGAAATGTGGGCGACACACTGGATCTCAGTGACATTTGTCCGGATGGATTTGAGCGTGTCGATGGCATTCCAGAAGACGGTATCATTTCCGATGTGCCGGCCAACAACTATGTCAAACTCTACTTTAGAGAGATCCGTGAGATCCCGGATGTAGAAAAGGAAGCAAACTTCACGGTACGATTCCGAGAAAAAGGGAATGAAAGCAACGTGTTAAGCGGCGACCTTGTCGGTACCTGGACGGTGGGAGAACTGCTTCCGATTTATTTTCATAAGGAACTGACGGACCAGGAAGGAAATATCTATGAGGCGATTGATGAAAGTCCGAGAACCTTCCGAATCAAAGACGTGGAGCGAAATCAGTTTACCATTTACTACAAAAAGGTAAAAGATGCGCCGGAAGCAGAGGACCTGACTTGTCCGTATTCCATCCGCTATCTTGCGAAGGACACCGAAGGTACTCTTGGAATCATGACTGGTTTTGGAAAAGTAGGAGAGAAGATTCCGTTCAGAAACACGTTCTATCAGTATGGATTTGCCAATCCGGCGGATAACTCTTATGCCATTCAGAAAGACGGCGACAATATCGTTGACGTGATTTTGGAGAGAAAGGGCGGAACACCGCCGGATAAAAATGACCATACCGGACTGTATGACGGCTGTGCTTGGCTGGCCGTATTCGTAGACAGCAACGGAACACCGCTGTTACCGAATGTGAGTGGCTTCTCCGTCAAGGGCGATCGCCTTTATATCGATTACCCGAATGTCATTGAGGCAGACGGAGTGACCTATCGAGCGGTAGAGAAGTCTCCTTATATTGAGGATATGAACCGTACGGTTTACAAACAGATCATCATTCAGTATGTGACCGGAGAACCGTCGGAAGAAAAGCTGGAGTCTTGGAAGAATAAGGCACAGGAGAAGAAAGACGGGTTCTATGGCACAACTCCGTACAACTATTATGTAGCATACCGTGAGAAAAACTCCTGGAATGACATCGGATTGGTCATGGGTATGGCACACAAAGACAGCACCATTCAGATTGAGGCAAAAGATATGCCGGGTTGGCATATCCCAGAAGAAAACCTGGGAGATTTTACACTCGACCAAAATGGCAAAGTGGTTGTGACGCAGTACGAAAGACCAAACGGAGGTACCTCTACTGGATATCTGAAACAGGGATATGAAATCCATGCAGTAGATGAGGAAGGGAACGATCTGTTTGCACCATATAAGGGCAGCGTTGCCTTTAAGAAGGGTAACTCTTCCATTGATTTCAGAGTGTATTACCCGAATGTCTTCTATGACGCAGAGGGAAATCGCTGGGAAGCAGATGAAGAATCCCCGAAAGATGTGGTGCTTGACAACCTGACCTTAAACGGCAATCGCAGAGACATTGCCTATCACCAGGTTTATGAAAACGAAAAAGAGCAGTTCATTGTCGAAAGCAATGCGGATTTTAACCGAATTCTCAATGAGTTCGCTTCCTATACATATGACAGGGACAGACATGACCTTTATATGATCGGAAGAGATTATGACACCGCAAGAGCTGAGGTCAGCGACACTCTGTATCGAAACAACCTGGCGGGCTACAGTAACGAAGTGGTGGACCGTTTTGAGTTAAACGGCGTGTCTTATACGGTATCCCGCGTAAGCTACTACCGCAAGTGGGATCAGGCAAGCTGCACACACGTCTGGGAAATTGTGGAGGATGTCTATGGAAACTGCCTGGTATCAGCCGAAGTGACCGTACGCTGCGAGAAGTGCGGCAAGGAACATATCGTCTACAAGCCGGCTGTTGGCCATGTCGATGAAAACTACGATTCCTTCTGTGATGAATGCCAGGAGCGTTTATCCCAGACGCTGGGCGACACTATTTCCGTTACATGGAATCCGAAAGATGTATCCATTGGCGTAAAGACCTACGACTTTGTCTGTGTGGATACCGATTACCAGGGAAGCGGCAAGATGTTATATGTATCAAAGGATGGCATTGGCTCTGAGATTTATGGTACCTACACCGATTCCGCAGAAGCAGATTATCTGTCTTCTTCCGTCAGAATGTTCCTTGATGATCGTTTTGCAGATGGATTAAGTGTAAGTTCCGGCCTGCAGCCGATTGAGGGAGATGCAGTTTCCATGCTGACCAAAGAAGAGTATGATCAGTACAGGGCAGCGGCGGAAAACCAGTACCGATTCCCAGCAGGCACATATCTGACAAAGTCCAATGAAATGGATCACGTGATCTTAACCGATGGCAGTACCGTTTCCAAGGAAGATGCTTCCAATTACAACATTCACCCAACGATTCTGTTAAACCGTTCAGAAATCGGAGAAGGAATCCAGGATGGTGTTTGGAAGGTAGGCGATATGCAGGTACGAGAAGTCGGTGATAAGCTGTACCTGTTCCGCTGCGTAAACGCGAACTACCAGGATAAATCTAATACCGATAAGAGCATGGCGCTGTTTGTCTGTGATACCGTGATCCCATCCAATGAGGGCCTGGGCTTTGATGAAGCGGACGAGACGCAGTCCACTCGATTCTTTGGAAAGAACAATAACTACAAGGATTCTACCATCAATCAGTGGTTGAATGATTATAAGTCCAAAACAGGAAATCTGGTGATGACCAACATTGGTATTGCAAATGAGTACACCGGAAAGTCCAAAAACGGCGCTTACCAGACCGTGGATGTGAGAGACTTTACGAAGTACACACGAAGCACACCGCAGGTGATGTACAGTAACTTCTTTATCCCGTCACTGGAAGAGGCACTGGCCATGAAAGATTATCTTTGGAAGTTTCATGGTTCAGACAAGAACAATGCATCAGAAATCATCAACAATTACCGTGCTTCCTACTGGTTAAGAACACCGGTGCATGGAACAGACGACATGGTTTACACCGTAAACCTGCGTACGGGAGCGATTGAACCAAAATCTGTCAAGGCAACAGAAGGAAATCAGGTAAGTAATACTGGTATCCGTCCGATGTATGTCGTAGAGCAGAGCGGTTCATAAACGCACAATAGGAGCTGGCATTTTCACGCTGGCTCCTATTTTTCTGGTTTTTGCAAAATTCGTTCCATAATTAACTCGTCGCAAAGAGTGGTGATTTTGGTTCCCAACTGAAAAAACTATTTTTCAAAAATCTTTGCATAATTAAAACAGCACAAAAGAAGTGCTTAGACTGTCAGGCTTTAAGTTTCAGAAAGGAGCATTGAAAAAATGAGAAAGAAGAAAAAGACACTTAACCGTGCCACGATTGCAGCATTGAGTGCATCTATGGTAGCACCGTCTATCGCACCGGCAATTCCGGTCTTTGCGGAGGAACTCACAGAGATCTCTTCCGGTGATATGAAGGATGCAGACAAAGCAACACCATCTGTACCGGATAAGAATGAGGATGATAACCAGGACCTGCCGGTAACCGATGAGGAAATCAAGGACGTCGTCATCGACGAGGAAGAGGAAGCTACTGCATCCGAGCCACAGAAAAAGAAGTACCCGACCTTTGGTACCTCTGCGTTCTGGAAGTGGTTTGATGGACTTGTGGCTGAGATTTGCGGCGAGGACGCTGACGCAACCGTTGAGCTGACCGATGCGGAGCAGGAGATGCTGCTTGAAAAGCTGCAGGAGTGGCATGAGACAATCGCAGCAGACGTGGCTGACGACAGTTATCCGGCATTTAGCATGGATACTGATTCTGATTTCATGGAATGGTTCCGCAAGCATGCGATTTCCATGGATGAGGACGACAATGTTGTCGGTTACAAAAACGATGTGATCCTGCAGTGGATCAAAAACGCAACGGTGGAAGATGTGATGCAGTTCCTGCTTGCCTTTAACGAAATGAGACAGAGCGAGGCAATGCCTCTGTCTGCGTTAGGCGATCTGTGGCCGGCGAATTACGGACAGAACGGCAACGTATTCAGCACAGGTACTGGTACGAAAGAACATCCGTATGTGATTGATTCCGTACAGGATCTGCGTGCAGTGGCTGCGGAAATTGCAAAAACCACGTCCACAAAGAATGAAGACACCTATTACTTAATCAAGAAAGGTACTTATGACCTGCAGGGTTCTTGGATCCCGATTGGATTCCCGTGCAATGACGGCGGAGTATCCTCCGCGTTCCGTGGTCACATGGCTGCCGAGGAAGGTGTACATATCATCAATCTCGGATTCAAGGCAAACAGTACCCTGAATATTGATGCAGGTCTGGCACAGAAGATTTCTGAGCAGGAAGCGGTTGGATTCTTTGGTATCATCGGCGAAGGCGCAACCGTAACCGGACTGAACATCGACACCAAACAGAATACCCTTGACGGCAATCACTATGCTGGTATTCTCGCCGGAGAGGTTCAGGGCGCAACCATTAAGAAATGTACCGTAATGGGTTATGTAAAGGGCACCGGATACGTCGGTGGTCTGGTGGGTTATGCCCACGATGACAGCACAGGTGACAGCAACGCCCGCACCACAGTAATCGAAGACTGTGTGGCTGACGGCGTAGCAGCCTATACGGTAGAAACAGTTGACAGCAATGATTTTCTGGATGGACACGCTTGTGTCGGCGGTATCGTTGGTCTTGCGGAAAACACATCCATCATTGACACCACAGTGAAAACTTATGATGGAAGTGGCGGCCATATCTACGGAAACAACGCTTATGTCGGCGGTGTTGCAGGTGTGATCCTTGATTCTGATATTTACAACAGTGAAGTAAAGCAGGGCGAGATTGGTTCCAGCAATGACTTTGCGGTCGGCGGTATCTTAGGTGGATTTGGCGGAGGAAATGTCAAGGTAGCCAGATTTAATGGCGATGCCATGACACCAAATTCCACCAATCATTACTCCGCAGCATTTATCGGAACCAGAGTGCGTGGTGCAAGTTTCTCCTATGGCGAAGATGCTAATATCGGTTACCTGTTTACGGACAGCAAGGAGAAGGCGGATACTGGCATTTGCGGATCCAGAATTGAGGATGATGGCCAGTTTGACACCGATGCTCATATCGGCTATTGGCATGCTGATGATGTGTATTTCACTCTGATTTCCGGAAATAATGTCGATCATTCCGACGAGTATTTCTACAAGGAGTTAGAGGACGGCATCAAGGTCATTCGCAATGATGATGACGCAAAGAACGTCGAGACCATCAACCACTTTACCGCAAACCATAGCGGTCGTCCGACTCGCGGCTATATGTTGGCAATCGAGACTCCGATGGTGGATAGTATTAAGGCGGCAGATGTAACTGCCTTTATCGACGGCACCCATAAGCCGCACGTGACTGCAGATAATATCGGAGCTTTCGCCCCGGGCGATGTGGTTTACGTGACCTTTAAGCCGTGCAAGAACGGTAACGTGTACTTCCAGATGGACAATGATCAGCCGCAGAACCCGTACTACAAGTACCATGAAAAAGATCTGTTTAACGTGTTCTCGGAGGACATCGAAACCGCAGCTCTGAAAATCGGTAATGGTTTCTCCTTTGAGATGCCGACATCTGATGTGACTCTCGGAGCAAAATACAAGGCTGTGTCTGAAGGCGTTGAAATCGATCCGACTCAGATCGTCTTTGATTTGGTGCAGGAGCGTACCGGAAACCGTGAGAATCCGACCGTAACCTATAAGGTAACTGCATATGACAGTGACCCGGCCCAGAACGCTAACGCTCAGATTCTGACGGACAAGAGCGGCAAGAAGTGGGAAAATGTCCTGATTATGACTGTGGATGATAAGGGCCAAGAGACAGAAAAAGCGGATGCTTTCCTGTTAGGCTCTAAGGTCAACGGAATTGACAACCAGAAATTCAACTTACAGTGGGCGATCCAGGATGAGCGGAACAATATCTTGAAGAATCTGACTGTCTCTGACAACTTAGAGGCCGGCCAGAGTGCTTCCTTTATGTTAGACGTGTCTAAGGACAGTGACAACGCTCTGATGCAGTATGTAAAGGAAGAGGAAGAGCGTCAGAAGCAGGGCGGCTACAAAGACAGCCTGACTTCCGTCACTCCGAAATACTTCCATTCCATGATTTCTGCAAAGGCAACGCGTGAGGATGCAACCGATAAGGACAACCCGCCAATCGGCTACGCTGACATCAAGGTGCGTCTGCACATCAAGGATAAGACCGAAGTAGCAGTCAAGAAGGCCGCTCTTAACAGAAACGAGATCACCTATGATGTGGTTCGTACCCTGTCCGGAGACCGTACCAATCCGACCGTAAAATATACGGTAAAGGGTGGAGACCAGGGAGCGATGGGCGCAAGTCTGACGGCGACCTTTAACCCGGACTACTTCTCAAACGATCAGGTACACTGGTATCTTTCCGAAGATCGCGGAAATCTGCAGGATGACCGTCCAGTCGATGTACCGGCAGACCATAATACCGATACCGATGGCACCATCTCTGTAAAGAGAAGTGGAACTGGCGATAAGGCATATCGTAATGCCATCATCAATCTGGAAGGTGTTACCGATACAGAATGCACGAACGCAACCATCAAGGGTTGGGTAGTAGACCAGGATAGGGACTACACGAAGCAGATGCTTCAGGTTCCGGCTGATGTTGAAACCTACACCAAGTATGTGAAAGTCACTGCAGCGGATAAGACTAACAACAGCGCTACCGATACCTGTAAGGTAACCATCAACTTCCACACCGAGGATCAGACGGAGATCCAGCCTACCAAGATTGAGATCAATGATAAGGGCAATATCCACAACTACAACATCGCATACAAATTTGCCGGCGACAATCAGTCCGAGATCACTGCAAGAACCATTACGATGGACGATGCAGCGACCACGAAGCTGGAAAACGGTGTCGGTGACACGTTAAGTGCAACGGTAAGTCCGGTGTATAATAACTCTGTACACTATCCGTACAAAAATGGTGTTGTTTGGTCTCTCGGAAACCACCCAGATTTCCCGGATCTCGATGTAAACGACATTCTTTATATCGATTCCCAGACTGGTCAGATCACCGTCCGCGGATACAACAACAGTGCAGAGTCTGAAAACCTCGGATATTCTCCGTGGGTACAGAGCTTGATTGCAGAGCACAAGCTGGACGGAACGACTGTGAAGGTGCGTGCGATTGCAAGAACAGAGAACGGTAAGCTGGAAGACTTTGAGGATATCAGCATCACCTTTAAGGCAGAGACCATGTCTCCGGGCACTGAGGAGCCGGTGAAGTTCGATGTCGTTCTCACGAAGGATGTAGCAAGCAGCCTTGCAGATACCGATGTGCAGGCGAAGGAAACCTGGGACGGTATCGATGCGCAGAAGATCAGCGCAACCAGCACGGGTACTTCTGAGGCTCCGATCTTTACCGTAGAGGGCAACAAGGATGTCATCAGACTCCGCGATTCTCTCGGCAGATCCATTACAACCGATAAGTTTGTGACCGTCAATACCGATGCTCAGTGGATCAAGGACATCGTGAAGAACCGTAAGAGCGGCAATACCGGCAGCGAGCAGGTTGTGGTAAAAGCCCAGACCAATAACGGTACGGCAACCATAGAGATCCCGGTAGCAGTCAACTTCCGTTATGATGGAACAGATATGACCGCAAATACCATCACAGAGCTTCCGGAAGGCTACGAGGCATCCCCGGATGTGATTGTATCCGCGACACCGGAAGACACCTACGACGTTGACAAGGCGAAGGTAAAAGATCGTCAGATCACCATGGATGTTGTGGCTACCCAGGGTAACTACAGCGTAAACAATCCGGGTACCAGAAAGTGGTCCTACGGTATTGTGAAGCTGGAGAATACAACCTATTCCAGCCAGGGTGTTCAGGAGAATGACGCTGTTTACGAGCTGAGCGGCGACATCAAGGATTACTGTAAGGTAGATGCGAACGGATACCTGGTACCGATCAAGGGTAACTGGGAGGCGTTAATTTCTTCCGGACAGACCAAGGGTGCCGTAAGCGGTATCGTAACTGCAAAGAAGGAAATGGACGGAAAGACCACATCCGACAGCTACAAGGTAACCATCAATTTCCGTTACGACAAGGCTGTACTGGATTCCCACGAGGAGACCTTTGATGTGGTTTACACACACGACTCCAGAACCAACAGTGAGAAGTCCCACTGGAGCGGAGACGCTTATATTCAGTTAAAGGCACAGATCTCTGACGAGAGCGGTAACAATGTCACACCTGTATGGGAGTCCTCTGATCCGTCTATCGTAACGGTAGACCAGGACGGACGTGTCTATGTCAACAAAGAGACCTGGATGAAGGATATCATTGACAAGGCACAGTCATTCGACGAGAATACTCACAGCGGTACAAAGACCGTAACCGTTACTGCAAAGCATCCGACAACCGGTGCAACCGCAGATACCTGTCTGGTGACTGTCAACTTCCGCTATGATAAGGCAATCGTGGACAAGACTGAGGAGGTTTATAACCTTGTACTGACTCAGACTTCCCGCACGAATAACCCGTCTGCAAAGTGGAGCGGCAACGACCTGCGTAAGCTGAATGCAAAAATCTTCGTTGAGCCGGGCCTTAACAACAATCCGTTCTGGGCATCTGATGATGCAGGTATTGTCAAGGTCGATGAGGCCGGAAATATTCAGCCTGTGATTGATGCAGACTGGCAGAAAGAGATCATTGCACAGCATCGATTCTCTGGCCAGAAAAAGGTTGCAATCAATGTAACCAACGACACCAAGTCCATTAAGGACAGCACCAACGTAACCGTAAACTTCCAGTACGAGAATGTAGAGATGGACAAAAACGCCCAGACTCTGGACGTAGTCATCACTGCAAGCGGAAACAGATCCAACCCGACCTATGCAGTTACCGGTGCAACAACTGGTAAGGTATCTGCGGTACTGAATTCCGTAAATCCGGACGAGAAGAAAGTTGTATATTCTTCCGGAGACAATGGTCTTCTGAGCGTTGACCAGAACGGTAAGCTGTCTCTGGTACTGCCGATGGTCAAGGATTCCAAGGGAAATCTTGTTCAGGCACAGGGAAGCACATTCTCTAAGAATGCCCATGCATTCATCCAGGAAGCACTGAAGCACAAGTTCATCGACCGCGACGGTCAGCGTTACATCTCTTCCAAGGGTATTGTGATTACCGCAGCATCTGAGGACGGCCGCATGGCGGATCAGTGTAATGTGAAGCTGAACATCAAGTTCGTCGATAACACCTACAGCTCCGGCGGAGGTGGCGGCGGCGGTTCTTCTTCCGGCGGTGGCGGTGGAAGTTCTTCCAGCGGATTTACTCCGGGCGGATCTACTTCCCATATGGTAACGAACCTGCCAAATTACGTCATTAAGGGCGGTACTTGGACGAAGAATGCCATGGATCAGTGGTTCTACACCAACGGACGCACCTTTACCGATGAGTGGGCAGCTGTTCAGAACCCGTACGCAGATCCGAAGAAGGGACAGCCTCTGTTTGACTGGTTCCATTTCGGAGCAGATTCTGCGATGACCGTTGGCTGGTATACAGATAAGAACGGAGATACCTTCTATCTGCACAACGTACACGACAACACTTACGGCCACATGTACACTGGCTGGAAGTGGATCGATGACAACGGCGACGGATTTGCGGAGTGCTATTACTTCCAGGAACTGTCTGACGGACGCCGTGGACGCCTCTATAAGAGCACCACAACTCCGGACGGATTCGCTGTCAACGAAAAGGGACAGTGGGTTGAAAACGGACACGTGATCACAAAAGATCTGAGACCTCAGCAGTAATGCAGTGAGTGAAACCCCAAAGCCACTGACAGGCTAAGCCTTTGGCCCTCCCGGGAAACCGGGAGGGTTTTTGGTATCTAAAAAAGGAATGTGCCGGCAGCGTTTCTCATTGTCTGTGTTCGACTTCCATAATTAAGCTGAAAAGTGAAGAAGAAATGGAGAAAGGAGAAGTCGAGTATGCACCAGTCATACAAACCAATGTCGGAGATCGCTTCCAAATACACGAAGCTGTATTATGATACGGTATCCGGAAAGCATCTTGGCAAATGCCCGTTCTGCCATGGAGAGACGGCAACATTTTCTACGGATAACAAAATTGGCACTTTTTTCTGTTACGGATGTGGCACCGGTGGAACGAGAAGGGATTTTATGATTCGGATGAAAGAGGTATCCGTGCCGATAGAAGCAAAACAGAAGGATCCCGTGCTGACACAGATTTACGAAGAAGCTGCCTATTACTATTATGAACAGCTGACACGTGCAGACAATGTCGGCAGGCAGTATCTGCTGAAACGAGGCATTAGCAAAAATGACATGGCGGAATATGGCCTTGGATACGCACCGGATGCATTTGCGAACCTCTACAATATGCTGATCAGGCAATATCCGAAAGAAGATCTGATGCGCTCCGGACTGTTCAAGATCAGTCAGAATGGATCTCCATACGATTTCTTCCGGAATCGTGTGATGTTTCCGATAATGGACCGAGAGGGTGATGTGATTGCCTTTGGCGGAAGAGTGATGGATGATTCCAAACCAAAGTACATCAACTCCGCAGAAAGCACATTGTTCAGTAAACGCAACTGTCTGTACGGGTATCCATACGAGGCAACGAGCCGTAAGCGTGGGCTTATTATCTGTGAAGGATATATGGACTATATCGCCGTACACAGTGCGGGATTCACAGACTGTGCGGCCGTGCTTGGAACAGCACTGACAGAGGAGCACGCAAAACTGATTGCCGCAGATTACAAAGAGGTCTATCTTTCCATGGACAGCGACGGCGCCGGCATTTATGCGGCAAAAAAGTCGATTGCGGTTTTGGAAAAGGCGGGATTGATTGTCAAGGTCCTGGATTTTAAGCCTCACAAGGATCCGGATGAATTTATCCGCAAAAACCCTTATGGTGTGGCTGGATTTGCAAAACGGATCGAACACGCACTTCCGTCATACAAATTTTTGGCCAGACACGCAGAAAACGTGGACGAACTCGTCAACATTCTCATACAGCAGGCATCATAGCCTGCTGTATTTTTGCGTTTTGGGGTGTAAAATCCCGAAAAGAAGCTGCTGATTGAAAAAAGTTCGTTTTTTCATATCCGCAGAAAATCATGACTTTGAGGCTAAAAACCGGGACAATCGCAGCAGTGGCAATCACATCTATGAAAACCAATAAATCACGGAATGCACTCATAATTTAGGTGTAAAACCTGCGAAAGAGCAGAGAAAGGAGGTAGACCTTGGTGAGTACCTGATAGGAAAAAACAGCTATGGAAGACGCAGTAAAAAGAATATCGTCTGAGAAGTTTGATGCCATGTTAGAACGTATCATGGACAACGGACATCCAATCAGCGGGTGGTTTCCAACCATGGAAGATGCAAAGATTATCATTGCAAATCCAATCGAAAACTATGAGTTTATGATATGGATCCTGGAATCAAACCCGAACCTTACACTTACAGAAGAACAGGAAGCAGTTTATGCGCTGCTGCAGAATACACTGACTCAATGTACACAGATTACAGATCATTAAGTTTCTTATAAGATAATCATTTCAAAAAAAGTTCATCGAATAAATCCCAAAAAGAAAAAAAGTAAAGAAGCGAAAGCCATGCCAGAACCAGAAGGTTGCGGTATGATTCTTCATGTTTGCTTTGACATAAATGAAGAATGAAAGATAAACTCCATTTTTTGATATGCCAACGTTCTATTTTCGCGTTGTTGAAGAAAAACAATTCCATAATTGTGTCAACGAAACAGATTGTGAAATGCATGCTGTTTTGAAAAAACGCAAGGAGGAAAAACCAATGTACAAGAACAACGCAGTAAGCATTTCTCCGAAGAAGAGGATTTGCAAGGCAAAGAAGAGTGTGAAGAACCTCATGAATGCAGCAGCTGTCTTTGGCACCTATGCCATGTACCAGATGAATGCATTCGCTATCAGCGGATTGGATCCGAATAAGTATCAGATCAAGGATACCTCTGACTTCAACCCAGAGGGAATCATTTTGGCGCTGGCATTCTGGGCAAGCCGTCTGATGGGAATTTCCATGCTGATCTGGGGTATTTACGGTTATCTGACCGCAAGAAAAGATGGTGAGGCAGAATCCATGAATGGTGCGATTGGTAAGCTGGTTTCCGGCGGTGCTTTGATCGCAATGCCATTTATCCTGACCGAACTTGGCATTATCTAAATGTGAGACAAGCATTCAAAAATCTTTGCCACAAAGGCCCAGGGGCCGGTGCCTATAGCGGGCGTCGGCCTTTGGTTTCAAGAATGGAGGATATTATGCAGAAGATCAAACACTTACCATGGATCCAGTTGGCCGCTGGCAGCATCACTGCATTCACATCATGTATGACCGCATTTGCCGGTTTGAAAATTACACCTAATATTAGCGTGGATGATTTTAACCGAATGACCGGAACCACCGTTGAGGGAACCTTGTTATGGATCATATTCTATCTCTTAAGACTGGTTGGTGCCGTGGTGTTGATTTGGGGCATTCATGGGTATCTGATTGCCAAAAAAGATGGAAATGCAGATGAAATCAATCAGGCGATGGTAAAGTTGATTTTTGGCGGCTGCCTTTTAGGGTTACCATGGCTTTTGTCAGAAATAGGCGTGATTGGGATCAAATAAAGGAGGAACCAATGAAAATCAAAAAGAAATTTGGGGCATATTTGTGTCTTTTTTGTATGCTGCTTTCGTTATGCATCCCTACGATTGCCTTTGCAGCAGACGACAAACTTGAAAAAAATATTGAAAATTACAAGGGCATTATCGATCAGGTAGCGGGTGACCAAACCAAACTTGGTAATGAAGACAATGCCAAATTTTATCTCGATATCAAAACAGCTTTAGAGGACGCCGACATTTTGGAAAAAACCACGATCCGCGGAGGCTATGAAATCATAGATGAAATTGGCGCCAAGTTGTTTACAGAGTATAGTAACAATATCAACGTCATGAAAACGGCATGGAAAAGCAGATTCCGAAAGATCGCTGAACAATCCGGCGTAGAAATGGGGAGCATGACCAAATATGACTCACTTGGAAATCCAATCGAATCAGAAAATGTGGAAACGGATGAACTAAACGATGCCACGGTCAAAGTCAACATTTTGACCTGGAATAACACCAAAGATTTGAAGGAAAAAGATCAGGGTGTCATCATGGAGATGTTGAAAGGTTTTGACGATGCCACATCGTTTACGTCCTGGATTCAAGGCATTGCGATTGCACTGACAATCGTTTTTGGAGGAGCTACAATGCTTACCATGATTTCAGATCGGCAAATGAGTACAGAGGCCTTACAAAGAGAATTTTTGAAACTGCTTCTTGGTGTCTGGTTCATTATGAACTTTAAGTTCTTTGCACTTTTAGTCATCCGCCTTGGTACCCTTGTGGTAGAACAGGTATTAGGCATTGGAACAGAAGGAATTGAAAGTATCCGTGTGCAGCAGGTAACCAATGCGCTTTGGCAAAGCCTGGCTGAGGTCGCAGAAGAAAATCCAGAGGGACTCTCCTGGATTTCCAATATCACAACCGGAATAGGAAATGTTGGAGCCGGTATTGCTGCATCTTTTTCCAATGTATTTGGTTCTTTCGTAGGCTTTTTTGGAAGTGGCATCATTCAGTTAGCTTCTTCGTTAGTGATTTATGCGGTAGCAGCGGAAATCGGCATTCGTTATATCTTTACACCGATCGCCATCGCGGATTTGTACAGCGAACGCTTTAGAAGTAATGGATGGATGTGGTTAAAGAAGCTCTTTGCATGTTCCATGCAGGGCGCCGTCATTTTTATGATTATTTTTGTGATCAACATCATAAAGAAATCCGTGAATACGTTTGACCCGATTACCAATACAGCGATCAATCTAACCATGATCGGAATGTTTGCAAAATCGAGATCAGTCGCAAACGACATCATCGGTGTGCATTAAAGGAGGAACACAATGATTATCCAACCAGTACCAAGAGACATTCGAAATATCGAAGCAAAGTTTATCGGACCGTTTACCAAACGGCAATTCTTTTCCATTGTGCCGGCAGCCGTACTGGGCCTGCTGGTGGCAAAACTCATCAAACCTCTCGGGTTAACCGATGATGCGGTGGTAGCATGCGTTGCGCTCATTGATGCCCCAATCCTGATGTGTGGGTTGGTGGATTTCTATGGTATGCCAGCATGGGTGTATTTTAAGGATGTCGTGACAACAAAGGTTCTGGCGCCGGCCGACCGGCCATACGCCACGGAGAACACCTTCCAAAACCTGGCACAGCAGAACCGGATCACATATGAGTATTTCGATGGAGACGACACGGAATACTCCGTCAAACAGATGAAACAGAAAACGAAAGCAAACCAAAAGAGACTCAAAAAGTATCTGGAAGCCAATCCAGATATGAAGGGGATCCAATAATCAAGAAGCGGAGCGAAATGCTCCGCTTTTTTGCGACATTCATGCAACTTTTTTTCATAATTGTAGCAAATCATTTCGAAAGGAGAACTTGTTATTATGTTTGGAAGAAAAAAGATCCTACAGTCCAATGCAGATGTAACAGAGATCGGAAAAACACCCGTGTCGAAAAAACATGGCGTGGATATTGAGAAACAGATTCAGGATTTCTCCGGTGACGTCGGCTCCATAAAATTGGAAAAAAAGCATGAACCACAGAAGAAATCCGGAAAGTTGGCAAAGAAATCCAAATCCAAAGCGGCCAGAATCAAAGCGATTGAGGTACCAAAGACCGTGCAGCAGTCTATTCCTTATAAGACGGTGTATGTAAACGGTATTATTGAACCAGAGACGGGCCTGTTTACTAAGTGTTATAAGCTGACGGATGCCAATTTCCGTACGGCAACTCAGGAGGCTCAGGAGGAGATGTACTTCGCTTACGGAGACCTGTTAAACTATTTTTCTCCCGATGTACGCCCGCAGTTTGTAATCTTCAACCGCAGCATTGACAGGGAACAGTTTGCAGAAGATACATTGCTTGTAGAAAGAGAGGATGACTACAACCATCTTCGTAAAGATATGAATGGAGTGCTGATGTCCAAGATCAGCGAAGGCCAGAACAACATTGTACAGGAGAAATATTTGGTTGTCACAGTAAAAGCGGACAATATCGAGCTGGCAAACGGAACCTTTGCTCGTGTGGATAGAGAGGTATCGGCCTATTTGAAGAAAATCAACTCTGTCTCCACGATCCCAATGACACTGCAGGAGCGGTTAGAGCTTTTATATAACATCTACAATCAGGATACGGATATGCCGTTCTTTAAGAAAATGAACATTGACGGCATGGAATCGCGTACCTTCAGCTTAGAGTGGATGCATTATCTGGGCCTTACCACAAAGGATATTATCGGACCAAGTTCCTTATCCTTCCAGAAGAGCGACAGCTTCCGCGTGGGTGACAAATACGCAAGAGCCCTGTATATCAAAAATCTTCCGACACAGCTTTCCGCTGAGGTATTGGCAGACATTGCGGATATTCCGTGTAATGCAATTACCAGCGTACATTTTGCACCGATGAGGCAGGATGAAGGTATTAAGCTGGTGCGTAACCAGATGCTTGAGATCAACCGAAATATGGCGGAGGCAGCAAAGAGAGCAGCGAAGAGTGGTTTGACACCGGATATGGTTTCACCGGATCTGACTCAGGCAAAAAGAGATGCGGACAAGGCTTATGACGACATTACGGTACGAGATCAGAAAACCATTCTGATGACCGTGATCATGACCATCTTTGCAGATGACATGGATGACCTTGACAAATACACAAAGATTGCTCAGAACAATGCGGAGAAACACCTGTGTACGCTTCTGAAGCTGAACTCCCAGCAGGAGAGAGGGTTTGCATCCTGTCTGCCATTAGGTAACAACAGAATTTGGGCGAATCGTCTGATGAATACGGAGTCCGCCGCCCTTTTTATCCCGTTTGAGTCTCAAGAACTTGTGCAGCCGGGAGGCATCTACTACGGAGTCAACGCCACAAGTAGAAATCTGATCATGATCAACAGACTTCGGGGACAGAACTCAAACGGACTTATACTTGGAATGTCGGGTTCCGGAAAATCCTTTTCCGCAAAGCAAGAGATGACGCAGGTCTTCTTGTCGAATGAGGAAAATGAAATTCTGGTTGTAGACCCGCAGACCGAGTATCGTCCCTTATGTGAATCGCTGGGTGGACAGGTTATCCGTATTGCGCCCGGCTCTGATACCCATATCAATCCATTTGACCTGGATATTACAACAGACAAAAAGGGCGGCGATGATCCGGTCACGATAAAATCTGACCAGATCTGCTCCATTTGTGCCAGTGCCATTGGAGGCCACATGGGATTAAACCCAATTCAAACATCCGTCATTGACCGATGCGTCCGTATGCTTTACGAGCCGTATCTGGAGCATATGGATGCCTTAAAGCAGAGCGGAAGCTCTGTTACTTGTGACAGGGCAGCTTGTCCGACGTTTAAGGATTTCTATAACCTGTTAAGCCGGCAGCCGGAACCAGAGGCAGAGTATTTGCGAGTGGCACTGGAGAAATATTGTATCGGATCTTATGATACCTTTTCATACAAAACAAACGTGGATACCAATAATCGCTTTGTTGTCTATGATATTCGTGACATTAAGACCGGTATGCAGGAGATGGGTATGCAGATTTGCCTAAACGATATCTGGAACCGTACCATCACCAATTTAACCAGAGGAAAACGTACCTGGATTTACATTGATGAGTTGTACGTGCTGACACAGTCGGAGTTATCGGCCAGAATGCTCATGTATATGTGGAAGCAGTTCCGAAAGTACGGCGGAATCCCAACAGGAATCACCCAGAACGTAGAGGACCTTTTGACGAACCGTGAGTCCCGTGCCCTGATCAACAACTCTCCTTTTATCCTGATGCTCAATCAGTCTTCGGATGACCGAAGAGAAATTGGAGCAATGCTGCATATTTCAGAAGCACAGCTGGATTATATTAAGAATGCGGATTCCGGACAGGGCCTGATCTATACGGGACGGGCGATCGTGCCGTTTATCAACCACTTCCCACGCAACTCAAAATTATACGATTTGATGACCACCAACCCGAACGACTAAGGAAATTTTGGTTCCCAGATTGTCAAATTAAATACATCTGTTAATTTATATTCGTATCCTTAACGACAGATTAGATCCGAAACGAGCGGTTCAAAAATACCTGTTTTTGCAATCTGCAATCCTGATTGCACACTTAACGGAGCGGAGAGCACACGGCGTTTTCGTTTAAATTACATCTGAAACGAGGGCACAAACACAAGTGAAAAGGGACAGCAAACGCTGCCCCTTTTGTTTTAAGGTGTCGGCGCTTATGGTCCCCGACCGGACCCACCGTGTCTCCCCGGTGTGGGCGCGATGCCCTTCCGAGCATCTGTGGCACTGACATTTTCTTATGTCTGCCATATTTTTATTGTATGCGAACACTCTGAGAAAATCAACGAACCCCAGCGGTTGCATTTGGTTAGGGGGCCAAACGCTGGCTGCAAAAACGGGACGGTCTCGTTAACGGTGTGAATTTAATTGACAAGATTTTGTCAAAGCCCCGTTTCATGTGTGAATATAAATGGCTTTTTGGGAAACTGACCTCTCGTTTCATGTGTGAATCAGTATTGCGAAAACAGAGGGAATTTTCAGTCAATATTTTTCGTCCTGATACACCTTAACGGCGGTTTGAAAGTCTGTCAGAAAATTTTACATATCCGAAACGGCGAGGGTTAAAATATGCCTCCAAAAGCGATATTACACCGTTTATGAAATAGGGGGTGAGTGGAAAGCTGCGGCGAAATTACACATGAAGCAGTGAAATTAGATGTGAAACGAGCGGAAATTGTAAAAGCCAGTAAATTTATATAGATTTGTTGCAGTGGTGAACACTGGGCAGTGTTCTTTCCGTGACAAATATGGTATACTGGCAGAAACGGAGGAGCAGGTATGTACATGATGTTTAACCATCCAACAAAGGGCTGGTCCCTTGGGTTTTTATATGAAGTACCAGGCATGCCGGAGCAGCTAAAGATATTTTTGCAAAACAATGACGGTTTCCGAGTGAGTGACCTGGTCCGCTGGCTTTGTGGGCACAACGTAAGGGGAATTGCCTACTGCACCGGTGGGTGGTTTGAAAGGATGCGGTGCCGCAGGTTCGTGACCCAGTTCAACACAGGCATGGAAAACTGCGGGATGCTGGCAGACTTAGGGGAATTCTACCGGCAGGTCGTTGAGACAGAGGAGCGGTTAAAGAAAGACAGAAAATGATCAGATTTGCATATGATGCAAGGTATTTACTAAAAATAGTGCTTTTTCTCATATCCGCAACATTCTAACGCTTGTGTTCAGACAATCTTTTTCATATAATAGGCACGTAAACAATAAAGTCTACACGACGAAAAATCGAAAGGAAACAGAACCAATGAACAAGAAAGAGTTGATCGAACAGTTAGCAAGCAAGGCTGATGTCAGCAAGAAGGACGCCGAGGCCGTTCTGAATGCCCTGACCGATACAGTTACCGAAACCTTAAAGCAGGGTGAAAAGATCCAGCTGGTTGGGCTTCGGAACATTTGAGGTGAAGGACAAGCCAGCACGCACCGGCAAAAACCCGAGGATCGGAGAGCCTATGGAAATCCAGGCGTCCCGCGTACCGAAGTTTAAGTTCGGAAAGACTGTTAAGGATCAGATGTAAGGACCAGACTTTCCACGAAAGAGTTATCCGAAAGGGTAGCTCTTTTTCTTTTATCGAAATCCATAATTACTCTGAAATAACATAGTCAATGAGAAAGGAAGGAAATCAATGATTTTGTATCAGTTTCTACCCACCTTTCTTAAAGGCACAAAGGAGGGAAGAGATGCAAAGTGAGTTCAATCAAGGAGCGGCATATGCCAGAGACAGCATTTTGTCCCATATTATCGGAATGCAAAATGGACTGGAGCCCACAAGCGAGCGTTACCTGGCACTGCAGGAGCTTTTAGAAAAGACTGAAGAAAACTACGGTGCAATGATGCAGCCGTACAAAGGATAAGGAGAGAAAAAGAATGGAAAAAGTGGAAAGAGTAATTTTTGTTCCTGACATGCGATATTTCGTTGGCGCAGACAAACGATTGCGTTCTGAACTGACCAAAGACATGGACGCCTATCGCCTGGAAGATGAAGACTTTGTAGAGCGACACCCAACCTACCTGTACGATTGCGGTGATCGCATGGAAGCTGATGGAAAACCTGGCCATGTTTATGCATTTCGCGTACCGGGTGCTACCAGAGGTGGCATTTACACAGATGAATATGGCCACATCACCGACATTACGTTCGATGAAAAGACGTGCTTTGAGTGTATCCCGTGCTATAACAGGCAGGTGGAGGCAGTGAGGGAGAAATACCTTGGAGCCAAGGTGGAGATCCCGACCGTTCGTGTGTTACTTGGTACAGACATGGAACAGGTCACAGCGATGGACGAAGAATCCACATTTTGTGTAGCTGACATGATGGATCCAGATGTGATTAATCCGAACGAAGCAAGTTACGCCTATGGTGTCTTTTTAGGGGAGCACTTAATCGGGTACTGTACAATTGGAGGGGCGGATGACTGCCCGGATATGATCGAAAAACATGAGCATTGGAGCGGAAAATCTTTGCTTCTTGGCGATGTGTTTATCCAGGATGACTATCAGGGCCAGGGGCTCGGAACGATGTTGGTGTCAATCGCAAGAACATTGGAGGATCCGCAGGAGGAGTTACCAATCTTTTTAACTTTGCTTTTTGATGAAATTGGTAAATTTTATCAGAAACTCGGTTGGCAGTGGTGTGACGAAACCAAAGAATACTGTATGGTCTATCTGCCGCCGCATTACAAAAAAATAATTCCTGACGATAAGAGGCTTTCACTGCGAAGGCCTCTTTTTTCATTGAAACTGATATTGTCAAGAACCTGTGCATAATTGCTGTGACATTAAAATTAATCAAGTCCTGCATGAGCAGGAGAATTGGAGGAGCGAATGATGAAAAAGAAATGGTTACTGTGTATGACTGCAGCAATGATGTGTGCAATGCCATTATCTGCACAGGCGGCAAAGGCAATCAACAGCGTATCGGTTTCCTTTGATGCCGAGAGCTTTGATGAGGACGGTATTCCGGACATTGAGATTAAAGTGAAGGGTGACAACTACGACGCCGGCAGTGTTTCTCTGGCATCGGAGTATTATTCCGGAGACGAGAAGAACGAAAGTCTGTATGAGGGTGATATGCAGACCTATGTCGTGGAGCTTTCTGCGGATGACGATTACTACTTTAATATCACCAAGTCCAATAAGATCCACTTAAACGGCGCCGGAGCCGAATTTGTGAAGGCTTCCAGAAAAGACAACGGCTCCACCCTCATCGTTACCGTGAAACTGATGCGACTCGATGTATTTTTAGGAGAGATTCAGGAAGCACGTTGGGGAGAGAACGGGATGGCCCAGTGGGATCCGGCCATTGGTGCAGCTTCCTATAAGATTGCACTCCGGGACAGCGACGACAAATTAAAGCGCGTGGAGACCGGCGGCATCCGCTATGACTGCAGACCGTTTATGCAGAAGGCGGGATCTTATAGCTACGAGGTACGCCCGGTAGGCCAGGACGGAAAGACCGGTGAGTGGGTAAGCGGCGGAAGCATTGAGGTCTCCGAAGAAATGGCGGCCGCAAACAAGGCAGCATTTGAAGTGAAGTATGAGCGAATCTATGAAGGGATCTGCGCGAGCCTGGAAACAGCCATCTGGAATATAAAAACCTTGGCTGGCAGCAGGCAGAAAACGGCAAATACTGGTACAGAAACCAGGATGCTTCCTATATTCAGACCAACTGGTTAAATGAGAACGGGAACTGGTATTTCTTTGACGCAGACGGTTGGATGGTGACAAACAACTATGCAAGCTGGGGCGGCAAGGATTATTACTTTGGCGCCGATGGAACACTGCAGACGACCGGCAAGGCACCGGACGGCCGAAAGGTGGAAGCAAACGGAGCCCTGGAGGGTGCATCCAAATACGGCGTGCAGGCGGATGAGGATGCCATGTTCAATCAGGGGCCTGGCATGAAGCTGTAAAACATTGGAATCCCTCGTGTATGCGGGGAATTTTTTATGTCAAAAAGCAGGAATTTTCATATCCGTAAGGAATCAAATTTGTTCCAAAACGGAGATTCTTCTACACTGAAAGTAATGAATCAGGAGGTTTGCCATGACGATTACAGGAATTTGTGTAAGTATTGAAAACAGAGATAAAAAGACCGGCATTGTAACGCTGCAGCTGCTTGATCTGGCAACGCAGGAGAAGTTTACTGCTATGGGCGCCGTCTCCACTGTCTCAGAAAAGAAAAAATATCTGTTAGATGGAGACTATGACTCTGTCGGCGTTTTCCGCTTCGGAAAGATTCGAAGAACCTCCGGAAGTGCCGAAGAGTCTGTAAAGATCCTGTCAGCAAAGGTAAGCGGTATTTCAGAAGCGATTGCTGCAGAGATTGTGAAGTTGCTTGGTCCGGACATTTTTGCAAAGGCAGGAGAGAAGGATTTGCTCACGCAGCTTTTGTCCATTCCCGGAGTCGGAGAGGAGCGCGGCAAGGCGGTCAGGAATTTTTTAAGGGAAGATGCAGAAGAAAACGAACTCTTCCTTTTTTTATCTGCTCATGAAGTGCCCTATGTGGCTATCGCCTCTTATATGGAAGACGGCGGCACGATGAGCAAAATCGAGGAGAATCCATATATTCTCTTACGTCATGACGCCCCGTTTGAGCCTTGCGATAAAATTGCCGCGAGATACGGTGTGGATCCATGGGATTTTCGCAGAATCCATGCACTGATTGATGCAGTGACGAAACGAATGAAGAACCGAGGGGATACCCGCATGGAACTGCCGGCGTTTTTGAAGGCGGTCTCCGGGTATGCGTATGCCAAGGGATGTCATGCACAGGCACTGCCGATTGACCTTATCGAGTTGCTGCTTTATGACTCCAAACATATTAAGTTGTACCGTGTCGAAAATACGACATACGTTGCGCCGTTTGATATGTACCTGCACGAAAGAACCATTGCCAAGAACATGACACGCATCGCACAGTCCGGCAAATCCAGCATTGCGGACATTGAATCTGCAATCCGGAAAATGGAGAAACGGTACGGCATCTCCTATAACAAGGAACAGAGAGAGTCCTTTGGTATTTTAAGGGACGGCGGCGTTGCCTTTTTAATCGGTGATCCTGGAACTGGTAAAACCACAACGATCAACGGAATCATTCAGGCATATTTGGACCAATATCCGGGAGAAGCGGTGCTATTGTGTGCCCCGACCGGAAGAGCGGCCTCTCGTATGAGCGAGATCAGCCGCCATAAGGCCATGACTATGCACAAAAGCATGAACCTGAAATGGTACAACCATGGCACTGAAGCAGACGCGCTTCCATACAAACTCATTATCGTAGATGAATTGAGCATGGCAGATACGGAACTGTTATCTATTTTCTTAAAGGCAGTGGTCAGTGGCACAACGCTTTTGTTGGCCGGGGATTACAACCAGATTCCGAGCGTCGGTCCTGGTCAGGTATTGCGGGATCTGGTGGAAAGCGAATGCTTCACGGTGTACCGCCTGACGGAAACCATTCGCCAGAAAGCAGGAAGCCGCATTGTGACAAATGCACTGGGAGTGTTAAACGGGCAGAGGCCGGAAAACGGAGATGATTTTGAAGTACAGTATGTGGAGAATGATAATGCGATCTTGCAGGCGGTTAAGAAACTCAGTACGGAGAAACTTCCGCAGATCCTCATTCCGATCAAAAAAGGACAGGCTGGCACATGGGCAGTCAATAACATCGTGCAGGAAAAGTTTGCATTCCAGGATCCGGGATTCTTCATCGACGGCAGAAAGTTCCACGAGGGAGATCTGGCGATCATGAACCGGAACAACTATGAGTGTGGCTATATGAATGGAGATGTTGGTCAGATCACGCAGATCAATTACGGCAGCTTTACCATTGTGTTTTCGGACAAAACGCTGCATTTGTCCGTCGGTAACACGGATGGTATGACGCTTGCCTATGCACTCACCTTCCATAAATCCCAGGGAGCAGAAGCGGACGAGGTGTTAATTTTGCTGCCATCAGAAAGCGCCATGATGGCATCCAGAGAACTGCTTTACACAGCAATCACAAGAGCAAAAAAGAAAGTCAGACTGATTGCGGTGCCGGAGGTACTGGACGCATATTTGGCGGCGGCCACCAGAAGCCGAAGAAACTGCGGATTAAAGGATTGGCTGCTGGGCCGAATCTCATAACGAACGCTTTTATACGAAATATGCGGTATCACAACCCATAATTCTTCTATGTCCTTAGAGGCATTTGAGAACATATTTTGGGACGTGTCCCTGTGAAAACAACAGGGGCACTTATGGGTACTCCTGATGATATAGATGTGAAAAAACGTTTTATTCAGGAGGGAAATGATGATGTACTACACAAGCAATGACATTTTAGCAGCACGGCACTACTATTCGCAGTTTGGACATGACAAACCAGGAATCGTAGGCTGTATGCGAAAAGCACTTATGACAATCCTCAGAAAAGATCCTGTTTCTCAGGACTTTGCTGGGCTGCGCAGGAAAGACGGCACACCGGTATGTTTGATGAGGGCAGGAGACAATATTCTGAACCAGTCAGCATACTCCGAGTGGACGGCAAACCTGCAGCGTCAGTCACTCATGTAAGAGAAGTAACACACCCATCCCAACAAAAGAGCTTCTGTGCAAGAGGCTCTTTTTCTTTTATTTGAAATTGCTTCTAAAAAAGACACATTTTTCATATCCGCAACATTTGAATTTTGATGCCAGAAAGCGCTTTCCATATAATAGTAGAAAAACGAAGGGAGTGCATAGTATGGGACGAAGCACCACCAGACAACCGGCGCTTAAATTCTACGAAGCATGTAAACACTGTCCATCCAACATTCCTCGAAAAGGCATTTGCACAGCCGGATATGAGAACTTTTATTATTGAAGAGGGAAGAAGAACGGTTGTGAAAAATGTAGCACCGAACACAGATAAATGAAAGGAGAATAGCGATGACAACGCATGGATTTCGACAAACATGGAATGAGATATATCCAGATAACACTACATTTATTCTCCCTATTGTTTTGTACTGGATAGTAGCCATTATCTTTATGCGCGTTACAGTGCAGGAGTTTCATTATATTGATCCATTCTCTGAACAAGCCAATTTGTTACTAACACTTCTTTGGTTTTTACTATCGGTAAATTTTTGACTACGGGCATCCATATATGTCAATCGATTATGGTGATTCGATATCTTTCTAAATTGCCAAGAACGGCAGAAGAACTGCGAGCTTTGGGCTGCAATTCATGGCAGACGGTGGCACTCTTTTATGCAACAAAATCGATGATTTCTAAGCGTAAATGTGTTAGCCGAAAATGCCGTCAATGGATGCGCACACAAATTGACGCTCTATGTCTTGAATTTTCATTTCTGTATCCAGCGAATGCAATGCTATGGGATGAAATTAAAACCGGTGGAGTTTCTCGGCGTTTTCTTAGCTGGATGGAAGAATCATGGGATGATAAATCTCAAATGCCAAACGAAGGCCCATGTGAAAAATTTTATCAAATCATTAAGCCGACTACAACGGAAACGTTTCAGCAGTATATGGATCATTGGCTTAAAACATACAATTCAAAAGGAAAGGAATAAATCTCAAATGAAAAAACGCAGTTTTCTTAAAACGTTCTATGAGCTGTATTCAGAAACAATCTATACAATCATGGAAATCATCGGCGGTATCATATTACTGTATCTCAATTTTTATTTTTTGAAACGTTTTGATCGGTGGCCAACCATAGAGATCGTTATATACTCCACGCTTGGACTCCTCCTCGAACTTCTTGGTGTAATACTCTGCATCACTATATGTGACATGATAAAAGATGTATATAAAACGGTAAACGATGTGAGACATATCCAGATCTTGCCTCGCACAGTAAATGAATTACGATCCTGTGGGTGTAATTCGCAACCAAGCGTAGCACTCTTTTATGTAACAAAATTGATGCGTCTCCCACAGATGCCGCTAGGTATGTCGTGCAAACGGTTTGTTCGTCATCAAGCAGATACTATATTGGATCAATTTCCGCTTTTTCCATCGGAATACACAAACACAGAAAACGAGATGGTAACGGAAAAAGATGTACGCACATTGATTGAACATACTCTTCCAGTGTGCGACAGCGACATGAATAAAGTGAAAGAGTTCTATCAAAGAATCAAGCCAACTACAACAACGGAATTCCAGAAGTATATGGAAAACTGGCTAATGGAATACGAGGACAAAAGTCCCGCGAACAAATAAAAATGTGATAAGGAGAACATCATGGACGGAATTATACATATTGCCGGTGTCATGCCGCGTATCGGAACCACGACCGTAGCATTGTCGCTGGTCAACTGGTTAAAACAGATGGGCTATGAAGCGGCCTACGTGGAAGCAAATGCTCAGGATTACATCTGGGGCTGCACGTCACTTTATGCAGACTGTGTAAAGGACAAACTGCCAGGCAAGATCACATACAATGGCATCGACATGTACTCAAAATCAAGACTGCCGGAGCTGGTGGAGGGCGGAACACATTATAACTATCTGATCTGCGATTATGGCAGTATCACGGCAAAAGCATTTGATAAAAAGGAATTCTTAAACTGCGGAGCCAATGTCCTGGTTTCCGGCATGAAGCCCAATGAGATTTTCCACACCGAGCTTGCGTTAAAAGACGAGGCGCTTAGGAAAGCCATTTACGTGTTTAATTTCATTCCGGGAAAAGATGAAAAGGACATTCTGGCACTGATGCAGGATAAGGCTTCTATGACCGCTTTTATGCCGTTTTCTCCGGATCCGTTCACACTTGCAACCGGAAAGCAGGATGCAGATACCGTGTACCTGGCTCATGACTGTTTTATGACTGTGATGGACAATGCAGTCCGTATCATTCAAGGAGGGGAAGGCAATGGGGAAGTTTAACAAAAGCCTGATGGAAAAGGTCGAAGAAGAAGAGAAAAGACAGCAAAAGCAGGAAGACCTAAAGGAACAGGCCGGTATTGCCGATGATGATTTTTACGTCAAGGAAAAAGGAGCAAAAGACTATTTGATCGCCATCCTGCGCGGACTTTTGTCCTGCCTCATTACATTCCTGGTCTTTGTCGGCATTGCAACATGGTTAAATCCGGAATCCAGACTCATTTTGTTTGAGCTGCTTCCGTTTTTCTAAAAGGAGTACAAATATGGAACAGGAACCGAAAATTGAAGATTTAACGATTGCACAGATTCTTGTGACACCGCCAGAGGAACTGATCTATCTTGTTCAGGCACGATGTCAATTAAAAATCCCGCCAACGGTAGAAACGGTTGAGGATATGCAGGTCATCGGACAGCTGTTAAGCCAGAGCGCTTCGGAATATTCCTATCTGTCCACCATGGCCATGATTGCAAAACTGCGAAAACGCCAGTTAAAGCGAGAGGGTGCGGATAAAAAGGAATGCGAAGATGCCCTTTCAAGAGAAGAAATCTTTCAGCATTTTGCCGGTATCATGAAAGCTACATATGATGCTGCTTCCCGCCTGATTACGGTAAAACAGCAGGTCAATGAAGAGTTGAAATTTACGGATGGCAGGTAATTTGTGACCGGTGCGGATGGCACCTGTATTCCCCGCATAAGCGGGGGTGAGTCGAGAAAGGGGTGAGTCCATTGGAGATGAAAGTCGGAACACACGTTGAAAAAGATGGGGCCGTCCATGTGATGATCCCCATAAAACCCTACACGAAGAAAAATCACCAGCAAATTTTTTACAGGAACAAGGCGACAGAAACAGGGGCGAATAAAAAGGTACCATTCGTATCTCCTTCACCGCAATATTTACAATACGCAAAAGACTGTGGAATTTTTATCAAACCTCTGCAGATTGATGATCCTGTCAATGTCAAAGCACTGTATTACGTCGATACCTTACGAATTGTAGATCTGACCAATCTCAATGAAGCCCTACATGACGTCCTGGTTACCCATGGACTGTTGACAGAGGATCACTGCAGGGTCATTGTATCGACGGATGGCAGCCGAGTTTATTATGATAAAGAAAATCCACGGACCGAGGTAACGATTGAAAAGGTAGAACCAACGTTTCCGCCGGCAAAGAAGAAAAATGGAGGAAAGAAGAATGGATAGCGTTTTCGCTCTGTATGATGATGTCTTGATGGGAAATAAGGCCACTTGCGGCAAGGAACTGTTTGAGTCAACGGTGAACGGCAAGAAAGAGTACAATCCGGCTGATGAAGAGATCGTACTCAAATTGGTGCGTTACGCGTTTACTTATTACCGCGGCTGGGAGCCGGAGCAGTTCCGTTACAACTTAAATGCACACGAGTTAAAGCGAATGAGGCTCGACGGTATCGTAAAGCAGAGAATTCGTTTCCCCGTAGAGCTGGATCCCATGGACAATATGCAGTACCTGGTACATCGCCTGTTCCCGGACCGATATTCCTACAATGAAAAGCAGGCAATCGAGACCTACTATGATCGTGTGCTTGACAAGGAGATCAAGCGATTCAAAAAGGGCTTTTTCACAGAGGAGAAGGGTGCATATCGAGCTGGCATCTGCTTCCAGAGAATGCTGCAGATGATCGGGCCGTTTAAGAACATTCATGAGGTGTATGATCTGTTTGCCAGCACGGAAGGCAGAAAGGTACTGAGCAACTATAAGTTAAACAGTGCAGCCAGAGACCTCTATGAGTTCCCGATTGACTTTTTGCATTACTCCCTGCCGCCGGCGGATCGTGACGAGCTGTATTACTACAAACTGCGATTCGAGCAGATCAACGACAAGCAGAAAAGAGCCATGAGGAAGAAGGGAACGTTTGTGGCGTAAGTCGAACACCGTTGTTGTCAATCCCCATTTCAATCGGAAACAGTAGATTTGCAGTTAAATGAAAATGGGCTTTTTGCAAATTAGAAATGGCTTAAAATCAGAGTTTTTTAAGTGTATTCCCCGCACCCACGGGGGTGTTCCCTGGGGCTTTAAGCCTGCCAAGCCTCGCAGAGGTATTCCCCGCATGAGCGGGGTGATCCTGGCGGCGATGTACCGATTCGAGTATGGGTCCGGTTTTTCCTGCGTAAGCGGGGGCGATCCTCTGTTTTCCGAGGTGGATGCAGAAACGCACCGGTTTCCCCGTATCCGCGGGGTGATCCTACGATTCTTTGTAATTCCCAAACCGCCATTGTAGTTTTCCCCGCATCCGGGGGGGTTCCTTCTGTTGACCTTATCATCACAGGTGATTGCTTATATTCCCGCACCTGCGGGATGTTTCGCCTGTATACATATATAAAAATGCGATAGAAGCATTGACAATTTTTATAAAAACGCATATACTAATTATACAAACAGTAATGCTTGTGATGTTGCAGCATCTTAAGTTGTGGGCAACTGGAAGCCGGTAAAACTCCAGGTCCGAAATTGTACACTTATAGAGTGTACGAGGCTGGCGACAAGCAGGAATGTCGTAGACAGCTGGGAGTCTTCAAACCTAGATCCGTATTTACACACCTATAGGGTGTGTGAGGTTGACAACCAACAGGAAACTGCAGGAGCGGGAAACGTTAGGTTTCCCGCTTTTCTAATACATGAATGTCAAAGAGGACAATGATGGCTACACCATATACATTATCAGATAATCACAAAGAAAGATTACGAACGCTTGCGATTAGCGGGGCTCAAAATTTTAAAACTCGCTTATCAAACAAGGTATTTCGAGTTATTTGCGAAGATCATACTACGGAAGATGTACGTTTCTTTAGTGCAGACTTCAAACATCTGACAGGGCTATATAGTAATTTAGGCGATGAAGAATTTTATAATAATTGTGTCAATGGTACTTTAGATAAAGGGAACATTGAGACTATGCAAAAATATGAATGGCAAACATTAAAACGTAAAGGTCAGGATGTAGAGAGATTGTATGATCTTTTGTCTTCTGATACTGAGAAAACAGTGTTACTGAATGAATTAGAAACACATACCTATACTTTTCCCGTTGCAATTAAAAATCCTCTTTTAAATATGTGTGTTGCTTTCGCATCAGATGCTCATAAAGCTCGGAGTATGAGAAAGGCGAGTAATTCGCTCAACGCAACATCAACAAAAAAGGTTTTAGCAATATTTGCGAAACAATCTTACGAACCAAACTTTGGAGAAGTTGTATATATGTCTGATGCACTGAATGTCTTTCAAGGACACGAAGAATTATTAGACAGCCTGAATTCAACATTGCAAAAGGAATATTCCGAACAACTGCAAGCACAAAAGAAATAGGAATCATTTGGCACGAAAGGGAAAGATGAGCGCTTGAAATGATTATAGAGAAATACAATCATAGGACAATACATAGAAAAGATAAGGAGTAACAAATTGGAGCACGAATGCTATTTTGATAAATTGCAAAAATATATTCAGGAGAACTTTCCACAGTACGATATTCGACTGGAAGATCAATGTGATACTCTGTTTATTTCCATCAATAATGAAGTAGAGTGGTTGTCTCGTATCCAAATTACAACAGAGTATAATGGAAGGATTGCAGAAAAAATACGCATCAAAGGATTACATACAAAAGATGCATATAGAAAAAAGGGATACGCCACAGCCTTACTCAAAATTGCAGTATATTACGCAAAAGACGTTCGAAAAATTCATACAATTGTCGGACACCCAAGTGCTGGCGGCGGAGCAAACGCGTTGATGCAAGAGGAATTGGAGAAGTTTTATCAACATCATGTAGAAGAACAGGGACTTAAGATTGTATTTGAATAAAATTTAGAATGATTGAGCTGTGATGGATAAATCCTTCATGGCTCTTTTGAATTTAGATAAAAGCCTTACCAAAAATCTAAGAATTGAGTCCATAATTAGAATAGACAGTGTGGTCTACATGGGATGGTAATTCTGGGTAGAAATAGTACGAGAAGTATGTTGAAGCAGTTAAATGAAAATGGGTATTCTCCAGAATGGAAATGGCTTAAAATAAGGCTTCTAGCAAAGGAAAGTGATTGTATTCCCCGCACCCGCGGGGGTGTTCCTTGGGGTACGAGTGATCCAGTTATCATGGAGCAGTATTCCCCGCACCCGCGGTGGGTTTCTCACAACACCCCCACTCATAATTACCCTGTCTGCAGAGTCATCGAGGTTTTATAAAGCCAACGATGGCTCTGATTTTTTATCAAAAACATGGCAGACACAAAAAACAGACAAATTAAGTCAATTTTTGTTATCCGCAAGAAAATGGGTTTGCAAGAACGCAGGTTCTGCGGTACAATATTGACAGATTCTAAAACAGAAAATTTTTCATAAAGGAGAACAACAATCATGAAGATGAAGAAAATTGTAACGATGATGGCGGCTGCGGCCATGACTGCAGCAATGGCGATGACCGCTATGGCGGCACCGTTTGGAAGTTGGCAGCAGAATGAAAACGGATGGTGGTGGCAGCGTGAGGACGGAAGCTACCCGGCAAATTCCTGGGTGTGGATCGACGGAAACGCAGACGGCGTGGCCGAGTGCTACTACTTCGATGCATCCGGCTACATGGTCGCCGATTCAATCACATCTGATGGCTACACTGTAAACACAGACGGAGCTTGGGTAGCAAACGGTGTAGTTCAGGCGAAAGCTGTGAATGCCGACTTAGGCGGATATGAAACTGCTATGGCTGGTGGTGTGACGGCACCAGCTGCAGAAGGCGTTGTAATGGATGGAAAGAGCGTGGAGCAGATGACAATAAACATGAATCTTGTGAATACGCTTGGCAAAGCAGGAGCCATTGATTTGTTCCCAAACAAAACAAATCTGGAAAATCATGCTGCGTTCCAGTACAAATATGAATACAAAAATCAGCCTATCCTAATTCATGGTGGAATGGTGGATGGACAGTATTGGGTGCAGGATTATCTCGGTACAGCTGACCAGATTTTCAACAACTTTCCGAAAGCTGGCATTGAGTTAAATGCATTTTATGACAACTGTGGTTATGAAAGCCACGCATGGCAGCGACGTGTTATTGCGAGTTCCGGAAGTACAGATATGGTGTTCCAGTTGCCGACCGGAAGTTATCGGCTAGCTTGTGGAAGCGTAGACAAATACTGTAATTTCGATATTCTTTTAACAGCGGGTAATGATGGACAGTGGTATATCTACCCGAATAGCAAAGTGTGGTTACATTAAGGTAACATTGAAAACGAAAGCAAGGTTGCATTAGACCTTGCTTTTTTGTGTCTTAACCAATTCTTTGATTTTTCTGTCCATAATTGTAAAAACAAACGATTTTCGCAATTCAAAAACAAGGAGGCCAGAAAAGAAGATGAAAAAACACTGGAAAAAACGAGCGATGGCGCTTGCGATGGCTGTTGTGGTCGGCACAGGCGGCATATTGACGCACACGTACATAGATACGAAAGCCCAACCGTACGCCCCTATGAAAGCCACGGGATTGAGGCTGCAGTGGACGGACATTCCAACATCAAACGGTAAAGATTTTGGTTGGCCACGTAAAACCTACTTTGATGGCGGGAACAGTGAATTCAAGGATATGGATAATTGGTACGTGTATTGCGTAGCTAACCACTCTGGGCAGCCGGATATGGGAAGCGAAGCGTATTTGACACAGGATCTGCGGTTATCAGAATGGCAAAGTTTTAGCGGAACTGCAAATGCGCAGTATCCAATGGGATTTCCGAAAGAAAATGAGGACCCGTTAAAACAGTTCACCTTCTGCCTTGCTGCGGCCGCAACCGTCGCACCGGGAAAGCAGACTGACTCAGCTCTGAGGGATAAAATCTCCACAACGGTGGACTATATCCTGTCCCAGTCCATACATTTGGCGATTGAGGGACGTATGTCGATGCTTCCGGAGAAAGAAGCAATGATCCTTGACATCAGAAATAAAGAAGCGTCAAAGAAGGCATACTTTACCGCCATGGACCGAGAGTTCTATATTGAACCATGGACTGTGCCGTCAGGAAACCCAAACGAAGGTGAGACCCTGCAGCTGGAGCCAACAATCCGCCAGCAGGTTCTTGACCGCAGAAGCAAGTTCTTCGATGACGTCTGGGCAGCTGCAACAGTTCTGTATAACGCCATGCAAAACGGCGGCGACACCATGTCAATGTCAGCTCAGGTAGATCCAAATGACCCGACGAAGATTATCGTAACCGCAGACTGCTTCGGAAACAAAGACGTCTATGAGCGGTATTACTCCAAAATCTACTGCACAGGCGGACCTGGGTGGAGAATGGAGTCTTCCTCTTATGATGAAGCCACAGGTATTGCAACGATTATCTTCCAGGGAGCTGCAGATACAGATCTCAGTACGCTGAGTTTTAAGTTTAACGACCCATTGTACTTAACAGATCTTTCACAGCCGCTTCTTTATGAATTCGACTTTATAACGGAAGCCAAAAAAGGTGGTTATCAGACCATGTTCTGTGCGATGCAGAAAGAGCCAGATATTCATGTTTCAACCGGCCCTTCAGACAACCCCGTACCCCCAGGAGAAGGAAAAGTCACTCTGGAGATTCATCGCTACAAACACTCTGAAAACTGGCGGACAACCTATAACGTTGATTTAATCAAACTGGATTCTGAAACCGGAAAACCGTTAAAGGATTCCAGATGGGATGTATTGGAATACGACACCTTAGGAGAGTACAACCGTGTCGGAACGCAGCTCGGCGATACCTATTTGGACCATCCGGAGAGCGAAGCAAGTACGATTGGAACAAAATATAACTGGGCCAATGATGATGGCACACAGTTTACGCGATGGGATGATGCAGAACAAGATCCATGTATTCAGGACAATCAGATTACTGGAGAAGACGGATACCTGTATGAAACAAATACCGTCGGCGCCATCACAAGAGATAAGGCGCATTCCGATAGTTATCAGTACACCTATACAAAAGGCTATTGTACCGGTCACCCGAAGCCGATCGTGGAATATTATGAATGCACACATGAGCCGGAAGATGATTGTGACTGTGAAGAACTGAACGCAGAATTGGATGCGTTGGCCGAAGAGGCATGGCAGGAGCAGGTAGATTACTGTGAAACCCTGGCATCCGAAGGCGGCTTCTTCCATACCGCAGAAGAGGCAATCTCCGAAAGTGCAAAGCAGAAAATGGAATCTGATCGTGATGAATTCTACAATGACTTTATCAGTCTGACATACGAGTACAGCGCAAAGGAAATCGCTGCCAGAAACGGTTATAGTCTGCATGGAACACACACCGATGACATTCCGGTAGAACGCGTAGTCGTTCATTCCAGCGAGTATCTGGATGAAATTGCCGGAGGAAATAGCCGCACAGCAGTCGTATCGGAAAGTGACACCGAGCTTCCTTCAAAAGCAGAAGCGGAAGAAAAGGATGTAGAAGCAACGATGTCTGAAGCTGAAAAAGCTGTAGTTCCGAAAGAAGTGACAACCATTTCTGTTTCCTCTTCCGGAAGAGAAAAAGCAAATACTGCTAAAAAGAATACAAAAAAGGAAGTTCTTGACGTGGACATCTTTGCAGAAGATGAGGGTGGTAGCAAAGTCGAGGATGAAGACAGCATTGTTCCATCAAAACCAGAATCATCTAAGAAAGCGACAGAGTCAAATGCAAATGATGTCATCGATGATCCGGATATGGATTATGAGATTGATGCAGAAGATAATCTGGCAACCAAATCCGATGCCATCACAGATGACGATGTGAACGAACGTCCTTCCGCTTTTGACCGGTTTATCCAGAAAGTGAAGTCTCTGTTCGGTCTTGCAAAAGAAGAAAAAGAGGGCGGCAACGCACGCACTGACAGCGAACCTCCAAAGACAGAGGGCGTAGAGTATATTGGCGCCATAAACTTTGAAAACTCTGATGTCACAGCAAAATCACAGGGTAAGAGCGATATTGAGTGCTGGACATTCATCGTTTACGATCACCGTACCGAAGGAGAGATCCATTTTAACAAGCGAGATCTGGATCTTAACAACAATAAAACTGACTTTGATACCTACAGTAGAGAAAACGGCGACGGTACCCTGGAAGGTGCAATGTACGGACTATTTGCAATGACAGACATCATGCATCCAGACTCAGAACAAACTGCAGAAAATGAGAAAGACACCGGTATTGTATATAAAGCCGGTGACCTGATTGCCGTCACAACCACAGACCGAAATGGCGATGCGTCCTTTATGACCATTACGGAAGCACCTGGTATGACGTATGATTACGAGCAGGGCAAAATCATAAAACGCACAGATGCTGCCTGGGACGGACCTGGAAACCTGCACACCGAACAGGTAAAAGCAGATGTAGCAGTAAAGGATAACGAGAAATTTGTTGGCTGGAATGTTTCAGGTTCTTCCAAAGTGACATTAACCGACTCGGAGAATGGCGATGACAAACACGTTGGCGACCATTACGAGAAGCATTCCAGTAATCAGGGCCTTAATAAGGGCGTCGGACAGAATGACGGTATCACCTATCCGATTTCCAACAATGAAGATAACAATGGAAATTGCTGGATCGGAAGACCACTTATCGTTTCGGGAAAACACGCAGCTAACTACTACATCAAAGAGCTTTCACGTTCAGAAGGTTATGAACTTTCTGTATATGGTAAAGACATGACTCTTACCAACAGAGAGGCTTTTGCAACTGGCGGCGATTTGACGGTCGATGGTTCCGTAGCCATTGGAAAGATGAATATCGTACAGGAGGGAAGTGGAGATCAGATCACTTCCTATAACGATATTAAGATTTCCGGCGTCGATACCCAAAATGGCTTTGATGTTTCCTTGAAGAACTTAACGTCATTTAAGGATATTGCAGAGTTCTTTACGGTAAAAAAAGAAACACGAGAAGTAGAAAAAGAGATTACTGTAAAAAGGCCTGTAGTCGTACCAACGATTGCACAAAAAGACCAAATGGTAATCTTAAATGGCAAAAATGTGGAAGTGTCCAAAGGCCAGACAGAATACACATTGCCGGATGGCACAAGATTGCCAATTCGAAATACTGTTTGGGAATCTGGCGATAAACTTTATGCACCACAAAAAACCACAGCATATTTCCTTCCGTCCGCAGATGATTATAATGCAGCGACTGGCAATTCCTTTATGGAAAAGTACAATCACGCATTGGAAAAGAAAAGGTTTACCGTTCCAGGCCCGAATGATCCATGGATCTTAGTACCAAAGACTGGTTCAGAACAGACTGACTTTATCAACTGTACGAATCGTTTGACCGAATTTGCCGCATTCAGAGCTGTACGCATTACTGCAGAAACTGCATCAGCATACATTGTGCAGTATGCTCACCCAAGTAAACCGGAATGTCTGTATGACATGACAAACCAGATCGTCTGGGTGAAGAAAGATGTAACTGTAGATGGTGCAGCAAGTGTACTGTATGCAAAATATGATGCAGCAACACTGCCGATGCAAAATGGAAGATTTATCATCAATGACCAGATTCCAAGTAAAACGGAATTGACGAAATATGAAGATCTGTCTCAGATTACCTTTACTGACAACCCAGGAAAAACATACTGGACATATGCAGATGGAGAGCAGATGTATAACGATGATGGTACACCGGCTACCCACGAAGAAATTCAGGAATTTACCGAAATAGTGACTGTCCTGGAAGAATTTGCAGTAGAAACACCAGTAGATTCATCACTGGTTCGCTATGACGCATCTACCGGTACTTATACGATTCATTTTGAAAATGGAGAACATGAGCTCCGTATTCGTTATACAGAAGAAAGCACAAACGGCATTGCAAACGCAGTCTATGCGAAAAATAATGCAATCATCAGTTACTACATTGCACCGCAGAAAGCCGGAAGTTACATTGAAGACGTGCAGCTGGCTTACCCAGGTTCCGCCATCACAACTCAGGATGCCGGCACAATCAATGCACCGACCAAGGTGCAGGAGCGTCCGATCCGTCAGAAGATCAAGGTAGCCAAGGACATTCAGACGCTTCCGGAACCAAAGGTAGTCTGGTACTGCCTAAACTGTGGATTTGAGAACACAGACGGCAGCAGTGCCTGTGGTTACTGTCAGACGGCACGGACCACCGAAGAAACAAAGACGATCCGCTACGCACATGACACCTATTCCGCAGTCCATGCTGAGAACAAGGAGGCCAGCGGCGACAAGGGTGGCGTTCTCGACTGGCTGACGCAGCTGCTGAATGGTGGCGTCAAAGACCAGTCCGCAAAGGACGTGCCGGAGTTTAGATTTAAGGCATACTTAAAGTCCAACCTGGAGCGTCTGTACCGCAATCCGGACGGCGAGATTGTATGGCTTGACCGAAACGGCAACGTCATGACGCCGCAGTATTCCGACACCAACGGCGACGGCAACTACGACACCTTCACCTGGAAGTACCAGGATGCCTACGAGGGTAAGAGCGTGGACTGGCCGGAAAAGGACCGCGTGGCCGACGACGGCACACTGCAGTCTGCCAACGTCCAGAAGATCTACACCAAAGTAGAACATAACACTGACTCCGACACTACGTCCCAGAGAGCCAACAACGTATGGTCCACATACCTGACTCCTGGAACTAACCAGACCAACGAGGTTGCCGAAAAGATCGGTTATTCCACCTCTGAGAGAGTGGGCGGCAGCGGAAACAACGGCGATGCGTCCGGACTTGCGATCCGCAGCAGTGACGCACTGTACAGCTATTCCGGCACCAATGAGGATGTGGCACAGTCAGACAAGCTGAACGACCAGCCAAACACCGAATACGTGCGTCTGCTGGAGACCACCCAGAAGACCATGGAGGACGGCGCTGGGGCTACCCGTGAGGTGGAGCTTTACAACTACGAGAAGTTCTTCGATGCAATCCATGCGGCCAACCTGGACATCTGGGATGACGACATGCACTCCAGTTTCACTGGAACTTCCATGAAGAACTACCCGGGCCAGTACTGGTTTGAGACCTTCTATGAGAAGTATCAGCGTGATGACGCAGATCCGGACCACACCATGGAGAACATCGACGGAGCCGACAAGGACAACACGGCCGGCGGCGACAGGGACACGTCCTTTAAGCCGTTCCGATGGATCCGTGAGAACGTCTTCGGTGACCGCAGTGATTACGAGAAGTACCCGGCCGAACACAACGGCGAGAACACGGAGACTTCCATGAGTACCTCTGAGTTTGCAAAAGCAAACGCCGAGGCATCCGACGCAGTCAGACAGTTTGCTACCAAGTGGTACTTGGAGCAGGAGGCTGCCAAGCTCATGAAGAACAATGGCGTGGGCGAGGACATTGCAAAGAACGCCGATGGTGAGATCGTTTATGACGAAGCCATCTACGACGAGGCCCTGTTCAACGCAATCGCCAAGACCTACAACTACTTAAAGCCGTTCTACTTCTACGACTTAGACACCATCTACAGCGTGGAGTGGGACAGTGCAGCAAACGGCGGCGCCGATCAGGACTACACCACACTTTCTGTGGACTTGGACGACGCTGAGAAAACCTACAACGTATCTGCGTACCTGCCATACGGCGTGTACGTGGTTGTGGAACAGCAGCCGATGCGTCGTGACGATGCTGTGAATGATTGGGATAACCGCAGCTACACCATCGAAAAACCGAAGGAAGTCGTACTTCCGAGTGTGTATGACGATACCCAGTCAAACGACACCACCGACAACTACGATACGCATTACAACTACGATCCAAAGATGACCACGGAGGATCAGGCAAAGGCCGAGAACTACCTCATTCGTTTCGGAGAGGAGTGGTCCGACGAGGCTCCAAATGCCGGCCAGGACGAAAGACAGTACGTCATTCGTGCCCATGGTTACGACGGAGACTTCGAAGTTTACAAGTACGGTCTGGACGTTGACCTGATCAACAGCACAGAAAACCGCTATAGCAACGGCATCTCTGATGGATTTGCCTACGCCGGCTGGAAACAGGCCCAGGAAGAATTCGATCCTCTGAAAGACACCTACAACACGGAACACCGTGGCAAGGACGGAGCCGAGACAACACCGGCTGAGGAAGGCGGCAATGATGCGGCAGGCTACATGGGAGCCGACAAGACCAACGGCGTCGGCACAGCAAACGGATCCACCTACAATGGCACCGCCATTGAGAATCGCTACTTCTACGCAGGCATCTCCGAGGACAGAGGTCTGGCGGACAACGTGATGTTTAAGGGCGGCACCACGGACGACAACAATCCATCCGGCATGCAGTGGAAAGACGACGTCATTTCCATGACCGGCGAGCTGACAGCGTACGCTGACAAATACGCCGCCATGCTGGTACCGTGGACGGTAACGGCGCCGGCTGACCTGCATGAGTACAGCTCCGAGAACTTCTCCGGCTATGCGGACGTCAATGAGCGTGACGGATTCTACACTACGTTCCTTCGTATCAACAAGACCGACTCTGAGACAGGAGAGTACATCCTGCATGACGATGCGATCTTCGGATTGTACGCAGGAAGCCGCTACCAGAGTTTTGATGAGATTGAAAAAGACGCAAAGCTGATTGCAGACGCAACGGAGCGCGAGATGTTCCTGAATCAGTTCAAGCCGGGCGATGCGAAGTTCTATCTCAAGGACGCACAGATCAGCGGAACCCGTGAGTACCTGATGGGTATGGGAGCAAGGGACATTACCCCGATCCAGAAGAGCAGCGACATTCCGGCAGCCGGTGTGGCCATCGGCGAGATCTGTACCGGTATTGTACCGAAGGGAACACCGGTATGTGTGGAGAGCGAACGCATCATGCTGGGCGACCAGTTCGGTAACCGCACCGGCCAGATGACGGTCTACACCACAAACAACGACGTGAAGGTAGCCGGCGAGGAGAATGCGGCCGACAAGGTTTACGCAAACCAGAACACCGGATACATCGTCACTCCGCAGCCTGTGGGAGCTGGCGTGTACGTGCTTTTGGAGTTAAAGGCTCCGAACGGCTACGCACGCAGTAAGCCAGTGGCCTACGAGGTCTACTCGGACAAGACACAGTATTACGTGGATGGCGACATGTACCAGAAGGTGTCTGCTGTGCGATACACAGGGAACCTGATGGACGACATCGACTACGACAACTAAAGAAAGACCGCCTGGGAGAAATCCTGGGCGGTTTTAGCGTGCGTGCATATGCTAGACTTGGCTTTTACCAAAAATCCAAATATTCCGCCCATAATTAGAGTGCATGACAATGAACCACATGGGAACGTAATACTGGTGCAGCGTGGCAGATGAGCGCTGTGGCAGTTAAATGAAAATGCGCTTTCGCTAGAATGGAAATGGCTTAAAATAAGGCTTCTAGCAAAGGAAAGTGATTGTTTTCCCCGCACCCGCGGGGGTGTTCCTTGGGGTACGAGTGATCCAGTTATTATGGAGCAGTATTCCCCGCACCCGCGGTGGGTTTCTCACAACACCCCCACTCATAATTACCCTGTCTGCAGAGTCATCGAGGTTTTATAAAGCCAACGATGGCTCTGATTTTTTATCAAAAACATGGCAGACACAAAAAACAGACAAATTAAGTCAATTTTTGTTATCCGCAAGAAAATGGGTTTGCAAGAACGCAGGTTCTGCGGTACAATATTGACAGATTCTAAAACAGAAAATTTTTCATAAAGGAGAACAACAATCATGAAGATGAAGAAAATTGTAACGATGATGGCGGCTGCGGCCATGACTGCAGCAATGGCGATGACCGCTATGGCGGCACCGTTTGGAAGTTGGCAGCAGAATGAAAACGGATGGTGGTGGCAGCGTGAGGACGGAAGCTACCCGGCAAATTCCTGGGTATGGATCGATGGAAATGCGGACGGCACAGCCGAATGCTACTACTTCGATGCAGTCGGCTACATGGTCGCTGATTCAACCACATCTGACGGCTACACTGTAAATGTAGACGGGGCTTGGGTCCAGGACGGAGTGGTACAGAGACGAACTGTTGCCGCAGATCTTGGGGATGAAATTCTTGCAGCTGAAACAGCCGGCAGTCCCGTGGTGACTGACGGAGCTGTGATAGACGGAAAGAGCATCGCCCCGATCGTATTGAATACAGAACTCGCGGACTTGATTCGTACAGAAGGAAGCATGGAATATTTTCCAAATCGCACACAGGGATCACATCCTTTGTCTCCAACTGTAACGGAATACAAAGGAAAAACATTGAATATTGCAGGAAAAACCATGGTCACTGGATACTCTGGAACCGCAGGACAGTTTTTGACCATTCCTGCCCAGGGCATTGAATTGGATGCATTTTATGAAAACACTGGTTTTAAAAATAGTGATGGCGGACGACGAGCAGTTGCGTCCACTGGTTTAAGTGATATGGAGTTTGGCTTGCCCACTGGGTCATACCGCATGACACGTATGGATATAGGGAAAAGAGTGGTTACGATTCTCTTAACCGCTGGAACTGATGGACGATGGTATATTTATCCTGACAATGCAGCAACCTTAGGTTAATCATTCGACTTGAAGAAACTTTGTGATACAACAAAGTTTCTTTTTTTTATGCAAAGTTTTAGAGTTGCTATTTATGACAATGTGAACATAGGCGTGCGTACCAATTTTCCTGGAATATTTCTCATAATTGTAAGGATAGAACACGAAACATTCTGTTTATGAAAAAAGATGACCAAGAACGGAGGAACACAATGCGAAAAAGAAAACTGAAACAATGGCTCGCCCTTGGGCTGGCCGTCGCAATTGGGGCAGGAGGCATTCTGTCGCACAATTATGTTTACACACAGGCACAGCTGCACACTCCAATGAAAGCCACGGGGCTGAGGTTGCAGTGGACGGACATCCCCACGTCAAACGGTAAAGACTTTGGTTGGCCACGTAAAACCTACTTTGAAGGTGGAACAGGCGAGTTCAAGGACATGAACGGACGGTATACTTTCTGTGTAGCCAACCACACCGGACAGCCACCTCAAGGAACGGAAGCATGGGTCGCACAAACGTTAACAATCAATGAATATGAAGGATTTAGCGGTCATTCGTGAAGTACAGATTACGGAACTGACAGAAACTTGCTTGGAAGACCCCATCGAACTAAAGGCTTCCGCATGGATACCAGAAACCCTTGAAAAGCAGTGGCAGGAAGAATCGGATACAGCAGCCATTGGCACCTCCTATAAATTAACAAAACAATTCGAAGTCACAAAGAAAAACATTAGAAAGTGGACCGAAATTGTGACTGTTAAATTCGCCGGACGCGGAACGGAAATCTGTGAAGGTGCTACGGTACTGTTGGATAGGCTGCCGATAAACATAGGAGAAAATAAAGTGATACCAGTCTTTTTGGGATAAAAACAAGAAATTCTCCATGTTGGAATGTAAAGTATGTACCTCCTCAATACCTGTATGAATCTCTCTATGTTGGAATGTAAAGAAGATGACTCTATTTACAGTAAATAATCACATACAAAACAAAAAGCATGAAAATACATCAAATTTCCTTATCCGCAGGATTTAACGTTTGCAAGAACCCTGTTTCTGCGGTACAATGTAGTCAGATCCAAAAGAGACAAAAAAATTTATCAAAAAAAGGAGAATGATAGCATGAAAAAGAGATTTTTGATGGTGGCTACTGCGGCAGCAATGACTATGATGATGAGCATGACTGCACTGGCGGCACCGTTTGGAAATTGGCAGAACAATGACACTGGTTGGTGGTGGCAGCGTAACAACGGCAGCTATCCAGCTAATGAGTGGAAATGGATTGATGGGAATGGTGATGGCACTGCAGAGAGTTACTACTTCGATGTCAACGGCTATCTGGCGACCAACACTGCCGTGGACGGATATTCCGTAAATGCGGACGGTGCTTGGACGGTGGACGGTGTAGTACAGACTAGACCGGTTGCGTTAGATTTAGGTGATGAGGTGATGGCTGCACAGACTCAGATGCAGACGGCAACTGATGGTGCAGTCATGGACGGGAAGAGCGTAGAGCAGATTGTGGTTAATCCGGAACTTGTCAATACTATGGCTGCTGGTGGTACGGATTATTTTTCAAATAAAACGATTATTGAGCAAGGAACATGGGGACCAACATATTCTGTTCAGTATAATAACGCAACTCTACGAATTGAAAGCGGCACAGACAATTGGGTGAACTCAATATATGGTCCAGCTAAAGTGCTCCTTAATAACATTCCAGAGACTGGCATCGAACTGAATGCTTTTTACGACAATACTGGATATGAGTCTGTTTCAACAGCACGCAATGTTATGGCATCAACTGGAAGAAGTGATTCTATTTTCGGGCTTCCTACCGGTAGTTACCGCATGGGATGGGGGAATGCTGGAAAAAGACATTTTGAAATTTTACTGACAGCAGGAAACGATGGTCAGTGGTATATTTATCCTGACAGTCCGGTATTTATGAACTAATATTTTATAATAAAGATTATCAGAATGAAGAAGTTTTCGACGTACAGGAAAGCTTCTTTTTCTTTTATGTTTTACCAATTTTCTTCGTAATTTTTTCATAATTAAAAGAAAAAGAAACGGAGGAGTGAAAGTCAATGAGAAAACACAAAAGAGCCATGGCCGCTTTGTTAGTTGTCACACTGGCTGCCAGTCCGGTGATCGGTCGTTTTGTTGTGGATTCGTACGCAGTGCGTTACGATCCAAATGAGAAGAAAACAGGACTCAAGTTGATGTGGAGCGAAATTCCAACAACGGACGGACAAGGTTTTGGCTGGCCACGCAAGACTTATTTTGAAGGCGGTACAGGTGAGTTTAAAGACATGAACGGGCGGTACACCTTCTGTGTGGCAAACCACACTGGTCAGCCACCAAAGGGAACGGAGGCGTGGGTAAGCCAAGCACTTACAATTACCGATTATATGAATTTTAGTGGCAATGAAAACGTAAATTATGATGGTAACCAAAAAGACACTATGGATAAATTTGCCTTCTGCCTCGCCGCAGCTGCCGCAGTAGCTCCAGGGCAACAATCCCTTTCAGACTGCCGCAGTATGTATTCCACCACAGAGCTACAAATTATGGCGCAATCTGTACTACTGGCAATCGAAGGGCGTATGTCGAGAACTGCCGATCATGAAGCAACGGTTTTAACTATGGATAGAGCCGCTGCTTATAAAGCATACTGTAACGCTATGCAGTATGAATATCATTTAACACCTGAAACATGGGAAGGAACAACTACCCAACTTAATTCATCGATTACAGAAAAGTTGTTAGCAAAAAGAGAAAAATTTTTCAATGACTGCTGGGACGCCGCCATTGTCATGTACAATGCGATCCAGAACACCGAAGCAGGTGTAGCAGCAAATCGTATTGCGGCAACCCAGAATCCGGCAAACCCAAATCAGTATATCGCTACACTGCCATGCTACAACTTGCAAAGCGTGTGGGAATCCTATTATAAAAATATCAAACTGGGTGGAAAAGACATAGGACCGGGTGGCTGGAGAATCGTGAAAAACGAATATAATGCGACAACGGGAAATGCAGAAATTATTTTTGAAGGACCGGCAGGTGCTGATTTTACAAAAGCTGATTTTACCATTCAGTTTGACAATCAAGGATTTCTTACTGACTTGTCTCAGCCAGTGCTGTACGAGATGGACTTTACAACAAATGACCAAAAAATGGGTTTTCAGACCATGTTCTGCGCCATGCAGAAAGATATGTCCCTTACCCCAGGCAATCCCGGCGGAGGCGGCGGTGGTGGTGGAGAAGGCGGCGAAGGTTCTATCACCCTGGAAGTACACCGCTACAAACACAGTGAAGACTGGCAGACCACCTACAACGTAGATCTTCGGAAACTGGATTCCGAAACGGGCAAACCCCTGAAGGGTTCCCACTGGGACATTTTAGAGTACGACACATTAGGAGACTGGGGTGATGCCGGCACACAGTTGGGAAGTACCTATCTGGATCACCCAAAAGATGAAGCCTCCACCATCGGCGTCAAGTACAACTGGGCCAATGATAGCGGCACTCAGTTCACCCGTTGGGAAGATGAGGATGCCTGTAACCGAGATGATAATGTAACGGGAGCAGATGGTTATCTGTACGAAACCAATACGGTCGGGAATCCGACATCCACGAAGGCGCATTCTGATACTTATGATTATACTTATACGAAAGGCTATTGCACCGGACATCCAAAACCGATTATCGAATATTATGAATGCAATCATGAGGGGGGTGAGGACTGTGACTGCGATGAACTGAACGCGGAGCTTGCCAGGCTTGCTGAAGAAGCCTGGCAGAAGCAGGTTGATTACTGCGAGCAGCTGGCAGCCGAAGGTGGATTTTTCCATACAGCCGAAGAAAGTATTTCGGATGCAGCGAAAAACGAGCTGATTGCAGACCGTGACCAGTTTTATGATGACTTTATCAGCCTGACTTACGATTACAGCGCAGAAGAAATCGCTGCGAGAGACGGTTATATTCTGCATGGTAATCACACAGACGATATTCCAGTGGAACGTGTCGTGATTCATTCCAGCGAATATCTTTCTGAAAAAGCGGAGCGTCCTCCAATGCTGCTGTTTTAGAGCAAAGTGAAACAGAACTTACAACAGGAGAGGATTTAAACGGCGATCTGGCAACCGAATCCGAGGCAAAAAAAGAACTGGAAGTTTTACTCCCTAAAACACCAGCTTCCCAGCTTCTGACTTCAAAAGAGTCCGTTACGGAATCGGAAGAAGAAAAAGAAGAAGAAAGAGAAGAAGTAGCGGAATCAACGGAAAAGACAGAATCGGAATCAGAAACCAAGGAAACGCATAATTATAATGCAAACAACATCGTCTCAAATGTTTTATGCATGTAATAGCGATAAAGCCGCTGTATGAATCTCTCCATATTGGAATGTAAAGAAAAACTTCATGAAAATAACCCATTTTTCTTTATCCGCAAACTTTTCGGTTTGCAGGAACTTGATTTCTGCGGTACAATGTAGTCAGATTCAAAAATTAGATAAAGGAGATTTTTATTATGAAAAAGAGATTTTTAGTAGCGGCTGCGGCAGCAGCAATGAGTATGATGATGAGCATGACTACATTCGCGGCAATGGGATCCTGGCAGCAGAATGAAACCGGCTGGTGGTGGCAGAGAACGGACAGAAGCTATCCGACAAACGAGTGGAAATGGATTGACGGGAACGGTGACGGAACTGCAGAGAGCTACTATTTTGATCAAAATGGCTATCTGGCAACCAATACCGCTGTGGACGGCTACACGGTAAATGCGGACGGTGCTTGGGTGCAGGACGGAGTGGTGCAGACCAGACCGGCGGCACTCGACCTTGGGGACGAGGTGCTGGCCGCTCAGACTACTACGCAGACAAATACAGGAAATCCGGTCATGGATGGGAAGAGTATTGAGCAGATTGTGGTAAATCCGGAAATTATGGGGATGATGGGAGCAGGAGGAGTAGACCGGCTGCCGAACAAAACAGAAATTGGACAGGGAACCTGGGGGCCTACCTATAATGTCGATTATAATAGTGCAGTCTTACGAGTAGAGACAGATACAAGAGAAAATTGGGTAAGTTCATTTTATGGACCTGCTGGTACAATTTTTAACAATATTCCGGCTACAGGAATTGAGTTAGATGCTTTTTATGATAACTGCGGATATGAAAGTTATTCCGCCAAACGTCAAGTGATGGCTTCAACTGGAAGAAGCGACGAGATTTTTGGTCTTCCTGGTGGTTCTTACCGTATGGCATGGGGAAATGTTGACAAACATCATTTCGAGATCCTGTTAACTGCAGGATCTGATGGAAATTGGTATATCTATCCAGATAGTCCAACCTTCATTAACTAAATTGATACTGCGTGACGAAGTGTGATCATTAGCACTTCGTCTTTTTTTTTGTAAAGAAATTATATACACATCCAAATTTAATGAAAACCAATTTTCTCTATAAATTTCCCATAATTAACCTGATAGCTAATTACATTTTTTGCGAAAAGGAGGAAATTTATGAAATTAAAGCGAAAGACCAGGCGGATTCTAGCAGCTTTTCTGGCAATGTCGTTGTGCATCCCAACCGTTCTTCATTACATGGCAACCGCCTATGCCTTGGAATCCTGTGACAAATCCCACGAATGGACCGGACTCCATCTTTACTGGACCGATATCCCAACATCAGACGGTACTGCGTTCGGATGGCCAAGAAAAACATATTTTACAGGTGGAACTGGTGAATGGAAGGACATGAATGGAATGTATGTGTACTGCGTAGCAAACCATACTGGTCAGCCAGGGCAGGGAGCGGAGGCCATGGTTGGAAATCGTCTGACGTTAGATAAATATATGGAATTCAAAGGTAATGAAAGCATGGATTATGGAAGTCAAATGGAAACTATGAAAAAATTTACCTTTTGTCTGGCGGCAGCTGCAACCATTGCTCCGGGAAAGCAGTCAACCAGTGACTTGAAAAGTGAATATTCCACTACATACTTAGACATTATGGCTCAGTCTGTATTACTAGCAATCGAAGGACGAATGGGCCTTGGTGCAAGAATCACTACTATGGATAGAGCTGCTGCTTATCAGGCATATTGTAACGCCATGCAGTATGAATACCATTTGGATCCATACGAATGGGAAGGAAAGGTAACTCAGCTTCATCCCCAAATCGCATCTGAAGTTTTAGCAAACAGGGAAAAATTCTTTAATGACGCATGGGATGCGGCACTTGTCATGTATAATGCGATTCAAAATAACGCAGCCGGTATCCAGGCAAACCACATGTCTGCAGAAGTGGATCCGAACGATCCAAGTAAGTATATCGTAAAAATTAACTGTTATAACCTGCAGAGTGTATGGGATAATTACTATTCAAAAATATCCATTACGGAATCACCTGGCTGGTCAACGGAATCATCCCAGTATGATCCAGCAACCGGATATGGCACCATTGTTTTCAAGGGCTCAGCTGGGATCGATCTAAATAAAGATGGATTGAAATTCAAATTCGATAACCCTGGATTTTTAACTGATCTTTCACAACCCGTTCTTTACGAGTTTGACTTCTGTACCATCGGTCCAGATGGAACTTTACAGCACGGTGGCTTCCAGACCATGTTCTGTGCCATGCAGAAAGAACCTACCATTATCGTTGGCGGTGGACCTGGCGGCGGTGGTGGCGGAGGCGGCGGTGAAGGCGGCGAAGGTTCCATCGCTCTGGAAGTACACCGCTACAAGCACAGCGAAGACTGGCAGACCACCTACAACGTGGATCTCCGGAAACTGGATTCCG
>NZ_VUMD01000059.1 GCF_009696375.1 Clostridium porci | reverse complement strand
TTATAACCCATTGCGGGCGGGAAAACCCACGGTTTCAACCGTGAGGATGATAGCCCGCGCCCTCTTTAATTGTAGATATAAATTTGACTATCATCTACAAATGTGATACCATATACTCATGAAAAACGAATATAAGCACACTAAAACAACAGTATCGCTGATTAACTATCATTTTGTATTCTGCCCACGGTACAGGAGAAAAATATTCAATATTCCGGGAGTAGAACAACGGTTTAAGGAACTGACCATAGCCGAATGTGATAAATGCGGTATTGAAATTCTTGCTTTAGAATGCCATATAGACCATGTTCATATTTTTGTTAGCGTATTACCAACTATGAGCATTCCAAACATCATGAAGCAAATCAAGGGCGCCACATCCCTAAAACTAAGGGAAGAGTTTCCACGGCTTAAAGCCATGCCAAGTCTCTGGACACGAAGCTATTTTGTCAGCACGGCGGGCAATGTAAGCTCTGAAACCATCCAATGGTACGTTGATACCCAAAAAACAAGACCGTAGGTGACAGTATGCAAAAAGGTATTAAGTTTAGGGCATATCCCAATAAACAGCAACAAAACTTAATAAATCAGACGCTTGGATGTTGCAGATTCATCTACAACAAAGGTCTTGCCATGCGCAGCGATGCATTCGGCAGAGGTCAGAAAATCGGCTATAACCAGACCTCTGCAATGCTTACAGACCTTAAAAAGCAGGATGGCTTTGCTTTTCTGAAAGACGTTGATTCTATTGCGCTTCAACAGTCATTAAGGGATTTAGACCGTGGCTTTAAAAACTTCTTTGAAAAGCGCGCAAGGCATCCGCAGTTCAAGAGCAAGCACAATAACCATCAGTCATACAGAACCCTCAACCAAGGCGATAACATCCGCATTGTTAGTAAATATATCAAGCTCCCGAAACTTGGATATGTCAAAATCAAGCAGTCTATGGAAGTTGGGCATATCAATAATGTCACGGTAGAACGTACTCCGACAGGCAAATACTTTGTTGTCCTGAATGTTGACTTTGAGCCGGAGTTTCGTCCGAATGCCGGATGTATGGTCGGCATTGATGTAGGCATCAAGGAATTTTACTCCGACAGCAACGGGAATACTGTAAACAATCCTAAGTATCTGGAGAAGTCGCAGCGTAAGCTCATCCGTGAGCAACGCAGGCTATCCCGTAAGCAAAAAGGCTCAAATAACCGCAATAAACAGCGTATCAAAGTTGCCAAGGTACATGAGAAGATTACAAACCAGCGGAATGACTTTTTGCAGAAACAGTCAACTATGCTTGTTAGTGAAAACCAAACTATCTGCATAGAGGACTTGAATGTAAAAGGCATGGTTCGTAATCATAAACTTGCGAAATCCATAGCAAGCGTATCATGGTCAAAGTTCTTTACAATGCTTGAATACAAGGCTGCATGGTATGGAAATGACATCGTTAAAGTACCGACTATGTACCCAAGCAGTCAGACCTGTTCTTGTTGTGGATACAGGAACCCATTGGTAAGAAATCTTGCAATCCGTAAATGGGAGTGTCCGGTGTGCCATACAACGCACGACAGGGACACCAATGCAAGCATAAATATCCTAAAGAAAGGGCTTTCAGTAGCCTAAAACATATCAGTACCGTAGGACATACGGGAATTTACGCTTGTGGAGACCGTGTAAAACTAAAGCTTTCGTAGCAATGTAGTGGTCGCTGAAGCAAGAATCCCACGACTTTAGTCGTGCGGAGTGTCAA
>NZ_VUMD01000058.1 GCF_009696375.1 Clostridium porci | reverse complement strand
TATGAATACCGCTATGACTTCTTAGAGCGGGTGGTGGATACCATAAGCCCGGAGCAGGAGCATCAGCGTGTATTCCGGAATTTCGAGGGAGGGATCACCCGGCGGATCCATCCGGAGGGCTATGCAGAAAAAGGGAGCCTGGGAGAAGGGACCCGGTATGAGTATGACAAGGACGGAAACGCCATCCGGATCTATTATGCAGACGGCGGCGTCGAACGCCGCTTTTACGATGCGGACGGACATATGCTGCGCCAGATCCTGCCGGAACACTACGACCAGCAGGCGGATCAGGGACCGGGGTATACCTATGCCTATGACCGGATGGGAAGGCTGACAAGGGTGACGGACCCGGATGGGAAGCTGCTGCGCCAGTATGCCTACAACGGACATGCACAGGTACTGCGGGAAGCGGACGGGGAAGGAAACGAGACGCTTTTTGCCTATGACAGCCTGGGACAGAAGATAGAGGAACGGACCAGCATCCGCCGGGAGAAGGGAGCGGCCTATTACCGTGTTAAGGCATACCGGTATGACCTTCAGGGCAATAAGACCGAGGAGCTGTATGGGGAAACGGAGGCGGCGGAGGGCGAAAGCCCCAGCCAGTGGCAGCGGATCCGCTTCACCTATGATACGAATAACCGCCTGATCCGGGTGGAGGATGACTTTGGGGCAAGGGTACAGTATGATTATGACTGCCTGGGCAACCGCACCCTGGAGGAACAGGCCATAGAGGAAGGGGTCAAACGAACCATCCGCTTCCGTTATAACAAAAACGGCTGGAGGGTCCAAAAGACAGAGGAGATCCAGGGGAACGGGGGGATCGGTCTGGCAGTGACGTCCTATGGATACGATGAGAACGGGAACCTGACATCCATCACCACGCCAAAGGGCCATGAGATCCGGAGAAGCTATGATAAGGATGACCGCCTGGTAAGTGAGAGAATCCGGGACAAGGCAAACGGGATCGACCGGACGGTGCGCTACGCCTATGACGCGGCGGGGAATCTGGTTCAGGAGACAGTGGAAGGGGCGGACGGAACCATTCTGACAAGCAGCTACCAGTATGACCGGAAGGACCGGCTGACCCGCCGGGCCGCTCCCTCCGGCGCTTCCAGGAGTTATGTTTATGACCAGAATGATAATTTAATCAAAGAGCTCCAGGCATATGGAGAGAACGAAAGGGAAGGCTTTGCGACTGTCACGGCTTATGAGTATGACAGCCGGGGCAACCGGGTCCGCCAGGTAAACGGGCTGGGACAGACGGTGCAGGAATGGGGCTACGATCTTCAGGACAATGTCATCCGCCAGAAGGACGGCCTTGGAAATGAAACAGAGATTTCCTATACGCTGGATGGAAGGGCCAGAGCGCTCCGCCAGGGAGAGAAGGGGAAGGCCATCCAGAGCTGCCGGTATGACGCCAGAGGCCGGATACTAGGGATCACGGATGGAAACAGCCAGACCGTTACCTATGATACGGATGCCTGGGGACGGATAACGGGGATCGGCTTTGCAGACGGCGTAAGGGAGACCTATGCCTATACGCCGGCAGGACAGATCAAAACCAGCACAGACGGAAAGGGGAACCTGGTGCAGTACCGCTATAACAGCCTTGGGAAGGTGCGGGAACGAAGGGATCAGCTGGGAGGAACAGAACAGTTCCAGTATGACGCGGAAGGGAACCTGGCGCTTTATATCGACCGTGACGGAAAGCAGGTGCACAGAAGCTACAACGCCCTGGGGAATCTGGTGTATGAGCGGGCGGTAGATGAGAAGGGGGAGCATCCATGCATCCGGACCTACCGCTATGACAGCATCGGTCGTCTTATGCAGGCGGTCAGCGACGGCCATTCCTATGAGTACCAGTATGATGAAAAAGGCCGCTTGAAGGAGAAACGCTCCAGCGG
>NZ_VUMD01000057.1 GCF_009696375.1 Clostridium porci | reverse complement strand
CAAAAAGAACCTGGCGTATCTGGCGGACATCTTAGGGCATGCTTCCGTAGAAACCACACGGATTTATGTAGCCATGGGCACACGGGAACATGAGCGAACCTTACAGAGAATGCGCCTGATTTCATAGTACCTCAGAATAATGATTCTGTGGTTCCATGGCATCCTTGCTCAGTTATAAATAGAACTGATTAGCTTTTATTATAGATAGTTTAGCCCTGATTTTCAACCATTTATTACATATCAAATGTAAAAATAAATGCGAAAAATAGACCTGCACCCTGATAAATGTGCACAGGTCTGGTTTTTATGCCGGTTAAAACTTCTTTCATCCATTCAAAGGAGTATTCAGCTCTCAGAACCTGAAATCATTACCACAGAATCATTATTCTGGGGTAATGAAAGCCATTCAGCACAAAGGATAGGCGGTTCAGATTCCCGTTGAAACGGCAGGAGGTGAATGGAGTGAAAGAAAGATGGCCGGTAGAATTGTTGGAGCGCTTGGCCCAAAAGCCGGATGTGGGTATCTTTCCGATTTGCGGTATCTCAGCCCATGGGAGCAATTCCATCTGACGATGGAACTGGTGCATATTCCTGCGGCAGCATTTTCGCTGAAATCCTGGAATGACGCCTTGGCTTATCTGGCTGGCCTTTCCCCGGAAGCGACTGCATCCGATGCAAAAGAAAGATTGATTTGGCAGCTATCGGAACATTCCAGCATTTTGCACCGTCATCCGAGCCAGGAATACCTTTAGCGGAACGGGCGGTCTATTCATCCATGGTGATCCAATCATAAGAGAAAGGAAGGAAAAGCTCATGAAAAAGAGAGCAATATCGTTTGTTCTGTGCCTGATGATGGCCGTGACGCTGCTTGGCAATGGGATACCCGTCTATGCACAAATAGCAGAACAGCCGGCCATCACGACAGAAGAAACGGGAAACGAAGTCACAGAGGACGAGGTGGATCGGGGAACTCCATCCGATGCGGAAAGAACTGCCAGGGCAGCCGAAGAACCAGACGAAGAAGCCGAGGATTCGGAGGCGACAGCCAGCGAAGCTACCCCAAGTGAAGCTACCCCCAGCGAAGCTACTCCCAGTGAAGCAGCGGCCGGTGCAGGCAACAGGTGGAGCGTTTTGGAGGAAACGCCTACTAATAAACCAGACGTAGAATCCGAAGCAGCGGTTTGGAATCCGGAAGTACCAAAGGAGATAACAGTTTCAAATAAGAAGTTTAATATTGAAAAATATAAGGCTGATCCAGATGACAGCCGCTATACGTTTGCGATTGTAACGCTAGAGGATTTAGTTTCAAACAACAAAAATACGTTTAACAAAAAATATGGTAAAGACTGGTATCTCACCTTCTCTGCTCCAAACGATAAAAGCAGTGCCAATGTTAAAGTTAGCTTGGTTGACGCAGCATCTAATCGTGTTCTAGAAGAGAAAGAGCTTACTCTGAATGGTAGCAAAATTAGCTTTGATAAACTCCAAGAGGTAGGGTATCAATATTCGCTTGCTTATTCAGAATCTGCTGATAAGAATGGAACTGTAACAAGAAATATTAGAAGTTCTTATACGGAGGGGAGTACCTTTGTCTTTACAGCAATAGAACCAACTCTTCAAGGAAAACAGGTAAATATAGTAAACTTGATTGTTCCTAATGTTGATAGCAGCTACAGCTACTACAAGGTTGTGGGCTACGATCAATACAAAGAATATTTAACGAATGGAAAAACCTATCATTCACAACGGACTGGCAATGAAAAAGACCTTAGCATCTATGTGATAGAAGGGAATACAGGTCAGAAGTTCCGTGCATCTGGTACCGCCGAATATGACAAGTATGAATTAGTTGAATCAGCTGATAAAAACAAGACAGCAGAGGGAATCCTCGCAAAGAAGTATGTACCAGATACTGTCACTCGAACAGGAGTAGTACGATATGCAAAACGTCTCC
>NZ_VUMD01000056.1 GCF_009696375.1 Clostridium porci | reverse complement strand
TTCCCTCAAATCTTTCAATGCCTAAAATCTCGTATACCATAATCAAAAACCTCTCTTTCTCAAATCAACTAATGAATTATTTATATAGACCAGGGCAGAGCCGCGAGGGGATGCCCTGGGGGCTACCTAAGATATATGAACATCATCCGATATAGGCGGAATGGAACCTGCCTTTTCATTGATGTAAGCCAAAATATGCTCCAGACGGACAAAATGGTATTGAAGCATATCCACACGGCACTGGTCATGCAAGGCCATGGCCCGGCAGATAGCAACACTGGTTTCACTTTGTTCCTGCTCTATAAGAGCTTTAGAAAGCCTTCTCATTTAAAGAACCTCCTTTGATTCAGACACACGCTTAAGCAATTCCTCTTTCTCAAATGTGGTAATAGCTCCAATCATATAGGCGAAAAATATTTGCCCACGAATCCATGACAGACTAACGCATTTGCCTAATAACCAAGAATCAACAATATTATTTAACATCTCTCTAACACACTCTTTATCCATCATTCTAATACCTCCAAATCAACAAAAACATAAGCCCTATTAGAACGAAATTTGCAAGTAAAAGAAAGAACCTCATAATGTAAATAGCTTATAACATCATCATCAAAACAATAACCAAACGCAAGTACACAAGAATCAGAATCACGAATGATAAAACGTGTATTATCATCAACAAACAGTAAATCAAAAACATCGGAAACTGTCATAATAAAAACCCTCCTTAATCAATTAACTAAAACATTCTTGTAGACTAACTAAATTTGTGGTAAAATAGATACCAAATAAGCACTTAATTATTACTTAATGATTATTTAATCTATGCCTTAATTATAAAGCATTAGTGACACAATGTAAATATATTTTTGTACATTAGTGACACAATGAATGAAAGGGAATATAAATATGAGTAACTTTAACCAAGCAAAATATATACAACAATTTCAAAAAGAAAAATATGACCGCTGTATATTTAATGTACCAAAAGGCAAAAAATCAACCATAGAAAAACACTGGAAAAGCAAAGGATACAAAAGCCTTAACGCATATGTAAATGACCTAATAGACAGGGACATGCAAGGAACACCTGGAATCCAGGTAAATCATAACAAGGGTATTGTGGCCGGAAACATCCATGGAGACGTCAGTATAAAATAGGGCTGTAACGCACCAGAATTAACGAAAATCGATTTTTATCGGTTTAAGCATAGAATATTCAAGGAGGATAATTAAAATGGATAATGAGACAATCGAGACTATAAGACAACTATTAACACCAATCAATAATAAACTAGATAGTATGGATTTAAAAATATCAGAAATGAAAATCCAAATAGATTCACTTAAGCTGGATATGAAAACAATGGAATATGAAAACCAAAAACACTACAGAGAAATAAAACAGGACACAGAGACTATCATGACAATATTAGAAGCAAGGAACCTTCTGCCAAAAGCACTGTAACAACAAAAATCAATCTTTATCGATTTAAGCATAATAATCAAGGAGGGAAAAATGACAGACACAGAAATCTTAGAAGCAATGAAACAAATGCTGGAGCCAATAAACCTAAAATTAGAGAAAATCAACAATCGATTAGGAAACGTAGAAAACGACATAGGAAATCTGGACAACCGCATCAGTAATCTAAACAATAGGATTGATAATCTGGAATACCAAATGAAAAAGGGATTCCGAGAAACCAGACAAGATATAGAAACAATAGTAGAAGTCCTGGAAGCCAAAGGCATACTTCCCAAAGCCCAATAACAACAAAAACCCCGGCTCTATGCCGGGGATATTTTTATACTATGTGTTACTCTTCTTTAATCGCACCACGCTTGATTGCTTCGGCCAAGCCGACCTGGACAAGCCTTGTTGCCATTTCAGCCGGGGTAGAATAGCAATCACAAAATTCCATATACCTGCAAAGACGGTCATACTGCTTCGGAGTTAGAT
>NZ_VUMD01000055.1 GCF_009696375.1 Clostridium porci | reverse complement strand
CAAAAAGAACCTGGCGTATCTGGCGGACATCTTAGGGCATGCTTCCGTAGAAACCACACGGATTTATGTAGCCATGGGCACACGGGAACATGAGCGAACCTTACAGAGAATGCGCCTGATTTCATAGAACCTCCGAATGTTGATTCTGTGGTTTTATGATTCCACACTCCGCCACATAGGGAACGGAGTAATTTAATTATACGGATATAAAGCCCAAATTTCAACTATTTATTACATAAATTTTAAGAGAATCAGCCACGAAATATAGACCTGCACGACAAAACATTTGCGCAGGTTTGATTTTTATGCCTGTCAGAACGATTTTATCCATCCAAAGGAATCATTCAGCCCTCAGAATCCGAAACGATTACCACAGAATCAACATTCTGGGGTAAGGTCATCTGGTGGCAATGGAACGGCTACGATGTGGAGCGTTCTTGCAAAAAAAGACAGGGGGGTGAAAGGGGTGGGGACAGTCTGGGCGGTGGAACTGTTGGAGTATTTAGCCCAGCGGGTCGGCTGCGCGTATCTTTCCGATTTGCGCTATCTCAGCCCATGGGAGCAAATGCGTTTATCCAGAGAGATCGCGAAAGTTCCAGCAGAGACATTTCCGCTGAAGATGTGGAATGACGCCCTGGCGTATCTGACGGGACTTCCACCGAAAGCGGATGTATCCAATGCGAAAGAAGCCTTGCTGGAACATCTGGTGTCATGGCCCAGCGGTGCCCACTGTCCCTCTTGGGAAAGACAAACCGATACAACCTATGTATGATGGTACTGGATGTGTGATTCCTCCAAATAATAAAAAAAGGAGTAAGGACAAATATGAAAAAACGCGCACTATCGTTTGTTCTGAGCCTGCTGATAGCCGTGACGCTGCTTGGCAATATGATGCCTGTCTATGCAGAAGAAACGGAACAGCCAGTCATCACGACAGAAGAAATGGGAAATGAAGTCACAGAGGACGAGATGGATCGGGGAACTCCATCCGATGCGGAAAGAACTGCCGGGGCAGCCGAAGAGCCAGCCGAAGAAGCCGAGGATTCGGAGGCGACAGCCAGCGAAGCAACTCGTAATGTAGCGACAGCCAGCGAAGCAGTAGCCAGTGTAAGTAAAGAGTGGATCGTTCTTGAAAAAGTACCGGCAAACCAATCGGACATAGAAAACGAAGCGGTGATTGAGAATCCGTCGTTCGCAGATATGCTAAGAATGCCGAATGGCAAAAAAGTTGATGTAAAAAAATACAAACCAGATCCAGATGAAGGAAGGTACACCTTTGCGATCATGGTCTTGGATAAACTGGACGGCCAATCAAAAGAAAGCTTTAATAAGAAATATAATAAAAAATGGTATTTTACCTTCTCTCTGCCAAAGGATAGAAGCAATATGAATGTCAATGTTAACTTAGTTGATGCAAACACAGATCAGGTTCTTGAAACACAGGAAATTATTCCTAATAGTAATGAGATTATTTTTGATAACATCCAAAAGCTTGTTGGTCAGGAGGAGAAGGATAAAGATTATTTATACCCTTTTACTTATTCAGAGACGACTAATCAAAACGGAATCGTAACTAGAAATATTAGAAGCACAGTCGAAAATGGAAATGCGGTATCGACTTATGTAAAAATGACCATAGAGCCGTCTATCCAAGGTACAGTGGTTAATTCAATCAATATTATTGTTCCAAACGAGATAGATCAGAACACCTACTATGAAGTTGTGGATTACAATCAATATAAAAACTATCTAACCGGTAAGGGAACGTATTATTCACAACGGACTGGTAATGAAAACGATCTCAGCGTCTATGTCCAAAGGGGGTATGAAGGTCAAAAGTTCCATGCAGCGGGCACTGCTGAATATGACAAGTATGAATTAGTTGAATCAGCTGATAAAAACAAGACAGCAGAGGGAATCCTCGCAAAGAAGTATGTACCAGATACTGTCACTCGAACAGGAGTAGTACGATATGCAAAACGTCTCC
>NZ_VUMD01000054.1 GCF_009696375.1 Clostridium porci | reverse complement strand
TTCCCTCAAATCTTTCAATGCCTAAAATCTCGTATACCATAATCAAAAACCTCTCTTTCTCAAATCAACTAATGAATTATTTATATAGACCAGGGCAGAGCCGCGAGGGGATGCCCTGGGGGCTACCCAAAATACATATACTCATCTGATATAGGCGGAATGGAACCTGCCTTTTCATTGATGTAAGCCAAAATATGCTCCAGACGAACAAAATGGTATTGAAGCATATCCACACGGCACTGGTCATGCAAGGCCATGGCCCGGCAGATAGCAACACTGGTTTCACTTTGTTCCTGCTCTATAAGAGCTTTGGAAAGCCTTCTCATTTAAAGAACCTCCTTTGATTCAGACACACGCTTAAGCAATTCCTCTTTCTCAAATGTGGTAATAGCTCCAATCATATAGGCAAAAGCTATGTTCCCACGAATCCATGATACATCTACTTTATACAAAAAATCATCTGAACAACAGGAATCAATAATACTATTTAACGTCTCTCTAACATGCTTTTTATCCATCATCTTAATTCCTCCAAATCAACAAAAACACAAGCCCTATTAGAACGAAATTTGCAAGTAAAAGAAAAAACCTCATAATGTAAATAGCTTATAACATCATCATCAAAACAATAACCAAACGCAAGCACACAAGAATCAGAATCACGAATGATAAAACGTGTATTATCATCAACAAACAATAAATCAAAAACATCGGAAACTGTCATAATAAAAACCCTCCTTAATCAACTAAGTAAAACATTCTTGTAGACTAACTAAATTTGTGGTAAAATAGATACCAAATAAGCGCTTAACTGTTACTTATCTTTACATTAATAGTATAGCAAATTTTATAGGCCTAGTAAATTGACATTTGTCACAATTATAGTCCTATAAAATTGGTATTTTTTTATAGTCCTATAAGAAGGGATACAATAAAATGGCAATGAATGAAAAAGAATTAAAAGAATACAGAAGAGAATATATAAAAGATACGTATAAAACAGTCAAAGTGTATATTCGAGAAGAAGACTATCCGGCTATAATAGAACATATGAAGAATAAAGGCTATACAAAAATAAGCGGATATATTAAAGACCTAATAGAAAATGATATGCAAGGCACCACCGGAATCCAGGTAAATCATAATAAGGGCATTGTGGCCGGAAACACACATGAAGACATCAACATGAAATAAGACTGTAACGCACCAGAATGAACGAGAACCAATTCTAAAGACCAAAGGCAAAATCTATCAAGGAGGATATTAAAATGGACAGAGAAACGGTTGAAGCAATAAGACAGCTATTAAAACCAATGCAAAACCAACTAGAGGACTTAACAATTAAAATCGATACAATGAGACTAGAAATGAAAACATCTGAACGCTCCATAAGAAAAGATATACATTTCCTAAATGATGAAATGGAAACACTGATAGGAGTATTAGAAGCAAAAGGAATCTTACCAAAAGTAGAATAACAGTAAACATAAAAAGGATAAATAATCCCCTATAACGCACCAGAATTAATAAGAATCAATTTTTATCGGAATAATATCAAGGAGGATATTAAAATGGATAAAGAAACGATTGAGACAATAAGAACACTATTAGAACCACTACAGATTGAATTAATGAACATCAAAAATCAAATAAGCAACCTAGACAACAGAGTTGCAAACCTGGAATATGAGACCCGAAAGGGAATCAGAGAATTAAAACAAAATGACGAAACCATCATGACCATACTAGAGGGTAGGAACTTACTTCCCAAAGCCCAATAACAACAAAAACCCCGGCTCTATGCCGGGGATATTTTATACTATGTAACACATTTCCACCTGCAGGTGATTCCTGATCAGCTCCGCAGCTAGCGTGCTATGTGTTACTTTTTATATTCCTTGACCTTTCTACACTGGGCTTCCACATGCTCCAATAACTCATCCAGGGAACGGAGACGATTATCAATACTTGTAAGTTCGCGCTGAATACTATGACGAAGGTCAGATAATTTCATGTAATCATCAAACGCACGGGCGGCCATGGACTGGTATGTACGATAACGCTTTTCAACCTCTGGAAATTTATCATTACAGAAAAGAACGAGATTTTCAAACTTAGCATTTAAATTCGCACCTTCCATGGATTCCAGAATGGATGCCACCCGGTCAGAGTAGCGGAAAGAACGAATATTTGTTTTCTGATCCTTATTCATCCTTATTCCTCCTGTATTGCACCACGCTTGATTGCTTCGGCCAAGCCGACCTGGACAAGCCTTGTTGCCATTTCAGCCGGGGTAGAATAGCAATCACAAAATTCCATATACCTGCAAAGACGGTCATACTGCTTCGGAGTTAGAT
>NZ_VUMD01000053.1 GCF_009696375.1 Clostridium porci | reverse complement strand
CCCCCCTTGGCATAGACACTCAACCCTTATGCTTTTTGCGCCTTTTCCATCCCTTCTTTGGAAAAAGCGGACTGTCCTTAAGGATCTGGCAGTTCTAAATCTTTAAATACTAAAGCAGAAAAAGAACAAGGGGGATTCCTTCTTCTGCTGTTCTTCTCTCCATTATAAGCGTTCCTATGGCCTCTTTCAAACAGTTTCGTCCCCTGTTTTGCTCTCCGGCTCCCGGTATTCCGTGTGGTTCTTTAACATTCCGTATACGATATTTACCAAGCGTCTGGCGATGCAGATTAATGCCTGGGGTTTATTCTTGCCTTCCTCCAGCTTTTTCAGGAAATATTCACGGAATACCGCATTCCTCGGCGTTCCGCTAGGGGCTACCTGCACCATCTGGATTGCAAGAAAATAAAAGATGGCCTGTAATCTCCGGTTTCCCTGTTTTGGGCACACATCCTTCCCTTTTCCTGCTGAGGAAAAATTGATGGGTGCGATTCCGGCGAACTTCGCCAGTTTCTTTGCGTTGGGAAAACGGTCAATGTTTCCTATCTCCGCAAGGATATTCGCCGCTGTAATGGTGTCGATTCCTGGCATGGTCATAAGGGTACAGCCAAATTCAGGGAGCATGGCTTCGATTGCCGCCTCCACTTCCTCCATCTGTTTCCGGTAGTGTTCCAAATCATTTGCCAGACTTCTGGTGATAATGTCTCGGCTTTCCTGACAGTCACGGCAGGTTCCTCCATCTGATTTTACCAGTTCCAGTATCTTTTCCGCTCGTTTGACAGAACAGTTATTGTGGCTTACCGGGCGCAGTTCTCCCGCCAGTTCCTCTGCGGTCTTTCCTCGCAGATGGACCGGTGATGGATACTCATGAAAAAAATATAAAGCAGTTGGGCGACCAATGTCCTGGAAGAATTTCTTATAGCTTGGATATGCCATGCAGAGCTGTTCATGCAGCTGGTTCTTTAATCTCTGCTGATGGATATTGATGTTATCCCTCCGGTTCACGAGTTGGCTCAGCGTCCAGTATTTATCATCCGGAATTGCATCCGGCAGTCTGTCCAACATGTTAATCAGCACCAGCGCCACCGCTTCCGCATCGTAGCTATCACTTTTCTGGTACATTGGGACGCTTTTTCTCTGGGCATAGGACAATGCCGTATTTACATCTTTGACAACGAATCCTTTTTCAAACAGCCATACTGCCAGTGCGCGGCCATAGCCGTAAGCGTTCTCCAAGCCGTAAACGGCTGTCTTTTCCTCTGTTACAAACCGGCTGACTTTTCTCGTCAGCTTATGAAATTGTGCTGGTTTGTTCTCAATCGTGATCTCTCCCAGCTTGTGGTTCCAGCAGTCCAGCATGACCGCTGTGTGGGTTTCCTTATGCAGATCTATCCCCACATAAATAATGTTCTCTTTTCTCAACTACCATCCTTCCTTCACTTCCTGTCTCCATCTCTAGCCACAGATATCGCCGGCAACCTCAACTGATAAGCGTTATATGCCGATTTACGCGCAAAAGCTACGGCCATCGCAAGGGGGGAAAAGCCTATCCGCTCCCATAACCAAAGGTTTCCACAGGTTATTTCCTCTTCCGAGGTGTGTCGTATGTTACCTCTGTCGGCAAGCAGATTCAAGTCTTTTTCTGATGGATTTTCCGATTTGTGCAAGGTGCTTTAAAATCCGTCCTCTGGTTTGGTGTATTGTGGTATCGACTTCCATCAAGAGTTCCGGTATCCTCTGTGGTACGAAGGGAGGTGAACGCTATGAGCGAGAAAGAATGGATGAAAGATTTCATCTACGAACGGATGGAACTGCACTGGCAGGAACTGTACCGTTCCAAAGCAGATGACAGGCGGGAAGAAGGACGGACTTTAGACCAGTTTGAGGCAATCCTCAAACGGTTGACAAAAAAAGAGAGAAAAACCATCAACCGGTTCTTCGATCTGAGCACAGAACGCCATGTAAAAGAAACCTCTTATCTTTACACCTGCGGTGTTAAGGACGGTATTCGTGCCATGAAATTAATCAACAGTCTTTAAAACAGGAACCGCACACGCCGCCGCTCCTCTTGGAGAATGGCGGTGTGTGGTTCCTGTTTTCTCTGTGTATTTGCTGTCTATTTTTCTTATGAAGATTCCGCTGTGTTTCCTCCCCCTTAACCCCCCTGGTGTGCGCCATTTTACCATGGAACCGTCTTGGAAATCAATTTCTTTTTCCTTGCATATTTCTTACCATATCCTTACTGCCGACATTCCTCTCAGGGTCGAAAAATTTTCTTCTGGGCGGCTTGGTGGCACCCAGCTTTTTTCATTTCCGGTATTCTGCCACCCACGGTGAACAATTCACCCATAAAAGGAGAACTGCTCCGGGTGACGGAGCCGCAAAATTGTTATGCTGGATACCCCTGTTTTTTGAATACCTTTTTGCGGATTCTCCAAAAACTTTATGCTGGTTTCCTGCATTGTTACGGCCAAAAAGCACAATTTTAAGCCATTTCCAGG
>NZ_VUMD01000052.1 GCF_009696375.1 Clostridium porci | reverse complement strand
CGGAATCCAGTTTCCGGAGATCCACGTTGTAGGTGGTCTGCCAGTCTTCGCTGTGCTTGTAGCGGTGTACTTCCAGAGCGATGGAACCTTCGCCGCCTTCACCGCCGCCTCCGCCACCACCGCCGCCGTCTCCGCCATCGGTAGTTAAGGACATGTCTTTCTGCATGGCACAGAACATGGTCTGGAAGCCACCATGGTCACGCCCATTTTGTTGTGCGGTTGAATTAGAACTATGTGTACAAAAATCCATTTCGTATAATACTGGCTGGGACAAATCGGTTAAATATCCCTGTTTTTCAAACTGAAGTGTCAGGTTGGCAGTAGCAAAATCTGCTCCTGCAGGTCCTTCAAAAATGATTTCGGTATTTCCTGTCGCCGCATTATATTCGTTTTTTACAATACTCCAGCCACCAGGTCCTACATCTTTTCCATCCAATTTGATATTTTTGTAGTAAGACTCCCATACACTGGATAGTCCTTGGCATGGTAATGTTGCAATGTACTGGTTGGGATTAGCTGGATTCTGAACGGCTGCAATTTTGTTTGCTGCTACACCGGATTCTGTATTCTGGATTGCATTGTACATGACAATGGCAGCGTCCCAGCAATCGTAGAAAAATTTTTCTCTTTTTTCTCTTAACTTTTCTGCGATGGATGAATCCAATTGGGTAGTTTTGCCTTCCCATGTCTCAGGTGTTAAATGATACTCGTACTGCATCGCATTACAGTATGCCTGGTAAGCAGCGGCCCGATCCATACTTAAAATTGTTGCTTCATAATTGGCTGTTCTTGACATTCGTCCTTCGATTGCCAGTAATACAGATTGTGACATAATTTGCAGTTCCGTGGTGGAGTACATACTGCGGCAATCTGAAAGAGATTGCTGACCTGGAGCGATAGCGGCAGCTGCAGCAAGACAGAAAGTGAATTTTTTCATGATTTCTGATTGAGAACCATAAAGATTTCTTACATGCTCATTACCACTAAAATCTTCATATTCATTGACTGTTAAAGATTGTTTAACCCACGCTTCGGTTCCCATTGGCGGTTGGCCAGTATGGTTTGCTACACAGAATGTATATCGCCCGTTCATATCCTTAAACTCGCCCGTTCCGCCCTCAAAGTAGGTTTTTCTGGGCCAGCCGAACGCAGAACCATCCGTTGTTGGAATTTCGCTCCACATTAGCTTGAGTCCCGTATCCTTCTCATGTGGATCATATCGTACTGCATACGAATCCACTATATAATGGCTGATTACTGGATTGGTAGCTAATGCAACAGCTAATAAAGCAGCTATAGCTCGCTTATGTTTCTTCATCTACAAAATCCTCCATTTCTTTTTTTTAATTATGAGAAAATTACGGAGAAAATTGGAAAAAGAAAAAAGAACCTCTCCCCTAGGAAAGGTTCTGTGTTTTGCTTAGTTATATAAAAATGTAGGACTATCAGGGTAAATATACCATGTATCATTTAAACCTGGTGTTAGCAAAATACTAAAACCACGTCCTTGTACACTTCCCCATGCCATACGATAACTACCAGTTGGAAGTCCGAAAACCGTATCTGAATTACCTGTGGATGCCATTGGTTGTCTACCAGCAGATAAAGATTCATAACCAGAATTATCATAAAACGCATTCAGTTCTATGCCTTGAGATGGAATGTTATTAAAGAGCACTTTAGCGGGTCCATAAAATGAACTTACCCAATTTTCTCTATTATCTGTTTCAACCTTTAAAGTTACGCCATTGTAATCGACATTATAAGTAGGTCCCCAGATTCCCTGTCCAATTTCTGTTTTGTTCGGCAGTCGATCCACTCCACCTGCTCCCATCATCCCCATAATTTCCGGATTTACCACAATCTTCTCAATACTCTTTCCATCCATGACTGGATTTCCAGTTGTTGTGTTTGTCTGCGTAGCAGTCTGAGTAGTCAGTACCTCATCTCCAAGGTCCAGCATAACCTGTCGTTTCTGTACCACCCCGTCCTGCACCCAGGCGCCGTCTGCATTCACGGTATAGCCGTCCGGCGTGGTCGTATTTGTAATCAAGTAACCGTTCCCATCGAAGTAGTAACTTTCCACAGTGCCGTCACCGTTCCCGTCAATCCACTTCCACTCGCTTGCCGGATAACTATTATCTGTTCGCTGCCACCACCATCCAGTTGCGTTCTGCTGCCAGGATCCCATCCCCGCGAATGCGGTCATGCTCATTGCCATACTCATCACTGCAGTCGCCGCTAACAAAAGTCTCTTTTTCATAATGATACTCTCCTTTTTTGATATTTTTTTGTTTCTTTTAAATCTGACTACATTGTACCGCAGAAGCGACGATCTTGCAAACCGAAAAGTTTGCGGATAAAGAAAAATGGGTTATTTTCATGAAGTTTTTCTTTACATTCCAATATGGAGAGATTCATACAGCGGCTTTATCGCTATTACATGCATAAAACATTTGAGACGATGTTGTTTGCATTATAATTATGCGTTTCCTCAGTTTCGGATTCCGGTTCCGTCTTTTCTGTTGATTCCGCTACTTCTTCTTTTTCTTCTTTCGATTCCGCAATGGACTCTTTTGAAGTCGGGAGCTGGGAAGCCGGAGTTTTAGGAAGTA
>NZ_VUMD01000051.1 GCF_009696375.1 Clostridium porci | reverse complement strand
GGTGCGACACGTTGACGCACAAACATCACGCTATGAGGGTAATACTTCATAGACTTATGGCCATGTGATGCTAAAAGCGTCGGGCTTATCTCGGCAGGGATGAGCAACAACTGATAACCCGATAGGTAGAATGAAGGAGTAACGCCCTGAAATGCCTACTCTGATACTTCGACCGGCTTCGGCTGTAATGGCTGGAGTCTGGAGCTCGATAAAGTCGGCGGAAGTTTGTCGTAACAGCGTGGCAACACGGCTGACGAAAGTGCAGTAGAGGTACTGTATGCAGATGACACGCCGGGAGTCTATAAAATATCTATGGTGAGAATGTCTACGACGGACTGACGAAAACCGCGAATGTACGGGTCTAGATGTTTACCGTATAGAAATGTACGGACACTTAAATGTGGGTCAGTGCGGTAAAGTAAAAATCGAAAATATGAAATTCCGTATTGTGTTGCAGGCACAATCAAGCTGACAGGACTATAGCGGACACCTAAGGATATATGTACAGATAGGGTTATCGGAACGTGGAAAGGTACAGAGTTGCTCATAAGCAATCTGCGGACGAATCATATAAGCCGCTTAATCTGTGCTGAAAAGCGAAGCTCGAACCTATGACAGCCCAACGAAAAAGGCGGGCTTGAGGAATGGGCTTTAGTCGGTTAGAAACTATTGTTGTCATTCAATCGTATAAGGATTACGAGTAAGACAAAAAGGGACACTTTCCCGCGAAAGGAGAGTGATGCCTTATGACCAGAAAAAAGAAACAACTGCTATGTGAGGAAAATCTGCGACATAACGAGTATTACGGAATGCAAGATACCTTCGATAATCTATATGCTGCCAGTAAGAATGGTGAGGTGTTTACAGACCTCATGTCTATCGTCCTTCAAAGGGAAAACATTCTGCTGGCATACAGAAATATCAAGAAAAACACAGGAAGTAAAACGTGTGGAACAGATAAACTCACAATCAGGGACATTGGAAAGTGCTCCCCTGATGAAGTAGTTGAAAAAGTGAGATTTATTGTAAACGGAAGTGAGCATGGTTATCGTCCTAAGCCAGTCAGGCGAAAGGAGATACCGAAGCCATACGACCCGAGCAAGACAAGACCCTTAGGCATTCCATGCATCTGGGACAGGTTAATCCAACAATGTATTAAGCAGGTAATGGAGCCGGTATGTGAAGCTAAGTTCAGTGAGAACAGCTATGGCTTTAGACCGAACCATTCCGTAGAAAACGCTATTGCCAGAAGTTATAAACTGTTACAGCAAGCAAACCTGCACTATGTCATTGAATTCGATATTAAAGGATTTTTTGACAATGTGAACCATGCAAAGCTGATTCGGCAGATTTGGGCAATGGGGATTCACGATAAGGCGCTTATATTTGTGCTTCGGAGAATACTGACAGCACAGATAAAACTTGAGGACGGAACATTTATTACGCCTGATAAGGGAACACCACAGGGTGGAATCATTTCTCCACTCCTTGCAAACATCGTTCTTAACGAACTCGACCACTGGGTTGAAAGCCAATGGCAATGGAGTCCGATATGCAAAAGAAATGTCAGACCTGAAAACGGGTACAGACAGGCGAAAAAGTCCAACCTCAAAGAGATGTTCATTGTTCGATATGCGGACGACTTTCGGATTTACTGTAGAACGAAAGATACTGCTGAACGGACAATGCACGCAGTTATACAGTGGTTAAGAGAAAGGCTGAAACTGGAAATCTCAGAAAAGAAAACAAGGATTATCAATGTCAGAAATCATTACTCAGACTTCCTTGGGTTCAAGATGAAAGTTCACAGGAAAGGCAACAAGCTGGTGGTAATTTCATACATCGCTGATAAGAATTTTGACCACAAGCGCCAGAAGCTGAAAACACAGGCAAAACGGATTGTCCATCCCCGAAAAATCTATGGAGAACAGGGTGAAATCAGGCTCTATAACAGTATGGTCACAGGAATGCAGAATTATTACTGCATTGCCACCCATATCAACCATGATTGCGCAATACTAAATCGTGCAGTTATGACACTGCTCACAAATAGGCTTAGTACCCGTAACGGGAATCGATTGGTTAAAACCGGACGGGAATTGACTGAGTTTGAAAGAAGCCGATTTGGAAAATCCAAAATGATGCGATATGTTGCAGGCACAAATGAGCCAGTATATCCTATTGGCTACACGCAACACAAGAATCCTTTATTCCGTAAAAAAACATGGAATTACTACACTCCAGAGGGGCGGGAAGGCATTCACAATAACCTACGAATCAATATGGCCATTCTGCTCTCGCTTATGCGGAAGCCACCCTATGGCTATAGCGCGGAATATGCAGATAACAGAATATCACTATTCTCTGCTCAATGGGGAAAATGTGCTGTTACCGGTGAAGAATTCTCAAGTACACATGAGATTCACTGTCATCACAAACTGCCCCGGTATCTTGGAGGCGATGATTCCTATGGGAATCTTATTTTAGTGAAGGATTCTGTACACAAGTTGATTCATGCCATCAATGCAGATACAATCGCAAAATATTTGGAACTCCTACAGCTTGACAAGAGCCAGCTCAAAAAGGTAAATACGCTCCGTGAGTTGGCGTCTCTGCCGTTAATCTAATCTCTCACTAATCAACACAACACAGTATTTCTATGACAGGTTTGATTGTTTAGACAACGAAATCTACTAACCGATGGAACGCCGTGTGCGGTGAAAGTCGCATGCACGGTGTGAAGTGGGGGAAAAGCCTGAGATGATATCAGGGGCTTACCTATCACTATA
>NZ_VUMD01000050.1 GCF_009696375.1 Clostridium porci | reverse complement strand
GAATATGACAAGTATGAATTAGTTGAATCAGCTGATAAAAACAAGACAGCAGAGGGAATCCTCGCAAAGAAGTATGTACCAGATACTGTCACTCGAACAGGAGTAGTACGATATGCAAAACGTCTCCAAAGGGTTGTTAACGAAAATGGCGACGCTGTTGTCGAGATGTGGATTTTAGACCCTGATAAAGTAAATGTTAAGGAATATAATGCAGAACAAGAAATAGGCGATGCACAAATTCAAACGGATAAATATAAAAAGATATTTGAGACACCCGTTCTTAAAAATGGCGAATGGAATCCAACGGCATTTGAGTGGAACTGGGAAGAAGACTGGGTTAAAAAAGCTGGGTTGAAGATTAATGATAAGGAAAACAATAAGCGTGTGAGGATAACACCGGTATGGAAGGTGGCAACTGGAGGAATTCATTTCCCAGCTATAGATGATGCAGGCACAGGAAAAAATTTTTCTGGGGGACAGGCCTTCCGTCTTCAAAATGATAATAATCCACGTTCAGACGCCTATTATTACTATGTTGAAAAAGGCAGTGTCATGGTTCACTATGAGGATACCGAAGGAAATGTGATTCAAAACCCTGTAACCGATACCGCCCATGGAGTTACGGGCTCCGGCTATAATACGACAGACCATAAGGATACCTCCATCAAATTCAATGGGGAAACGTATTATTTAGTGCAAAAACCCGCCCAAAAGCAGATCCAGGCCAATGACGCGGGCGTTAAGACCGCCTTAGCCACAGATACCGTGACCAACAACAAGCTGATTACCGAAACCACGTCGGAAACGGGCGAGGTCAGGGCGGCAACGGAAATCCACTTAACCTATGTCTATGAAAAAGCCGGGAATGTAAAAGTGAACTACTTTGGAGTGGACGAACACGGGAACGTCCTCGATCCACTGTCTGGCGCCACCACCGGCATTGACAAAACCGCCGTATCCACCACGGAATACGTGACAAAGGATGCCCAATCCGGGACAGAGTATCACACCAGGACGTTTAAGCCCGCCACCATCCGGGACGCTCAGGGGCGTATCTGGCGGCTGGTTACCGCCTCCAACCCACACCCTGTCACAGACGGAGATGCGGAAGCTGGAACCGTCGTTTCCGGCGCGACCAAGGCCGTGAACTATTACTATGCGCTGGAAACGCCCGCACCCTCCGGCGGTAATGGAGGCGGCGGCGGTGGCGGCGGTGGAAGCAGCAGCCACACCCCCAAGCCTGCCAGCGTGACCTTGATTGCTGCGAAAGCCCTTAACGGCGCAGCGCCTGCGGGAAGCAGCTTTACATTCTTCCTGCATGATGCCAACGGCCAGCAGTTACAGGCGAAGAACAATCAGGATGGCGCCGTTACCTTTGATGCCCTGACCTTTAACCAGACCGGCGCCTACGTCTACTACCTTACGGAGCAGACGGGCAATGACAAGAATATCAACTATGATACGGCTTCCTACAAGGTAACCGTCACCGTGACCTGTCCCTATGACTATGAGGCCAGCGTGGCCTATGAGAAGGATGGACAGGCGTACCAGGGCGTACCGGCCTTTGCCAATACCACGAAACCGGCTGTGCCTGTACCGGAGCAGATCGCTCCTGCCGTCGCAACGGCCCGTGCGCTGGACAAGGTTCCAAAGACCGAGGACAGCAGTGGTCTTGCCCTCTGGGGCATTTTGGCGGCAGCCTCTTTCCTTAGCCTTACCGTGCTTCTTGCAGGGAATAAGATGAGGAAAGCCAGCTCCCAGGGCAAGGAGCATCAGAGCTGACGCAGGGAACAAAACCAATCGTTTTGCGGATGGGGTTTATGCTTCGGCATGAGCCCCATTCCTCATTCCTATTTCAATCATGCAAAGGAGAATATGCCTATGCTAAACAAAAACAAACTTGCCGTACAAATCGCACAGAGAACCGGCAGCAGCCGGGAGGCAGCCAGAACGTTTCTGTACACCTTTTGTGGAGTCTTGACAGATGCACTGGCCGCGGGAGAGGCGATCCAGCTTAGGGTGGGCGGGGGCCTTTGCTCTGGAGGAGACCCCGGTCCATAAGGGCTATCATTCCAGTAGGAAGCAGCCTATTGATGTGGCGGCCAGGAAATCCCCGGTATTCAAGGCTGGTAAGCGCCTGAAGGAGAAGGTCAATGGAGCGGGCGCCTGACCCCAGAGATGCCGCCCGTCCCCGGCGGGCTTACTCCAGGCGGCGCAGGAAACAGCGGTGGTATGTGAGGCTGGGGGTGCTGTCCAGCGGCGTGCTGCTGTTCGTGTCCCTGTTCATGCTGGGTTCCTCCCTGCTGGGGCTGGCAAAATCCCAGGCGGCCTTTGAAACCTTAGCCGTCCGCGTGAAAGAAGAGAGAAAGCGCCCCAAGCCAACCACCGCCCAGGCCGCCCCTTCTCCCCAGGAGGCCACTGACTCCCCATCCCCCTATGGGGCTTTGAACGAGGAAAACGGCGACCTCTTTGGCTGGGTGAAGATCGCGGGAACCAAGGTGGACTATCCGGTGATGTATACGCCCCAGGAGCCGGAATACTATCTGAGCCGGGCCTTTGACAAGAGCGATTCCATCAGCGGCGTCCCGTTCCTGGACGGGAACTACACCGAGGGAGGGAACCACTATCTTATCTACGGCCACAACATGAAAAACGGTACCATGTTCCATGCCCTGCTGAACTATAAGGACGCGGAGTTTTGGAAGGAGCATCCTACTATTACCTTTGATACTTTACAAGAGGGCGGCGCTTATACAGTGATCGGGGCGTTCTATTCCAGAGTGTACTACCAGGATGAAAGGGACGTGTTCCGCTTCTATGCCTATCCGGATCTGAGCGATCCTGGGTCGTTTTCCCAGTACGTGGACAACGTGGCTGCGGCCTCCCTGTACGATACGGGCGAAACAGCGGAATA
>NZ_VUMD01000005.1 GCF_009696375.1 Clostridium porci | reverse complement strand
TTGCATAGCCCTTCGGGGTTTTTGTTTCCACCAGCACATAGCTTCCTACTGGTAAATATTCCAAACGGGTGGTTCCCTTCTCCGTATAGTAATACCTGCCCTGGTACGTGTTCGGAATGTCCTTAATATCATAATCATACTTCATGATGGGGGTGTCCCCTCCGGCATCCGTTTCCATCCGTCCAGTTGCCGCTACCTCCTGGCCGTCTTTATAGGTTGCGGCGCGGAAGGAGAATATTTTCCCTGATTCATCATATTGGGGGACTCCGTCCACCAGAGTCGGGGAGCCGGTTTGATCCAGTTTGGCATGATACAGCGTTAAGTAAGCCTCACTGTCATTACAAAGGGGTTCCTTGGTGTTTGCGTCATACTTCCATATATCCAGGGCAGTAAAATCATCCTCCATGGTAAAGCTTTGCACGTCTCCGGTTTCCTTTACCTTAACATTGACATCCGGGGAGGTTACATATCCTTTTTCAAAGGGAACCTTGGTTTCCTCCAGCACATAATAACCAACTGGTATATGGTCAATCCAATGGGGTTTTACAGTGGGAATGGCCGTTCCATCACCATCCAGCTTTAAGTTTCCGTTATCATCGTATTGATAGCCGCTGATCCAGGATGTATAAACATCCCCCTTAAGGTATGCTCCTTTATCATCGGCAAGGGGGAGCCCCTTTCCATCCAGTTTTGCTTTATAGAGCGTCAGCGTTGCTCCCTCAATCTCCTTCTGGGTTCTCACATCTACCTTTGCGATTTCAGTCTTGGTAAACTCATTTTGAAGGAAATATTTCTGCACCTCCTCTGTATCCTTCAATACCAGGCCCAGATACTCAGCCTGTATGTAACCCTGGTCATAAGGAACCGTTTCTTCCTGAAGGATATAGGCCCCAATAGGAAGCCTTGTGATGGCGTGGACGCCTCCAGAGGTTTCCGGTTTCCCATAGGAATCCGTACTGCTGTTTGTAATCCAGGTTTCCTCTTTTGTGACCACATTTCCTCCAGTATAGTAAATTGGCAGGCCGTTTTCATCGTCAACGGTTGTTTTGTTCTCGTAGATGGCAGCTGCCGTCCCATCCTCCAACACCTGGATCGAGCGCGCCAGCTCCTTCTTCCCTGTCTCATCCACCGTATAGGCCAGCATACGCTTGTAATCGTCATACACGTAAGCCATGCCGGTTTTAGAATCCGCATAGCAAAGCTTGTTTCCACGCCCGTCCAGCACAAACAGTTCGCCGGTGTCTGGATCTTTTTGGGTGTCCACCGTCTCCAAATCATAGAAGAACAGGTTTACAGGGGCATTGTCTGTCTCCTGGACATCCCATATATCCAGCCCGCCTGGAGCAGAATCCTTGCCAGTCTTTACGATTTCCTTGTGGGTTCCTGTATGAGTGTCAGTGATGCTTGTTACCTTTCCATTCTCCCAATAGGCCGTCACCCCTTTGTACTGGTTCTCCCCTGTCTTTTCAAGCTCAATGGCTTTATACAGAGACAGCCGGGCATTGGACACTGATACGGTAAAATCAATCCCCTTGCCGGTAAAGGTTCCGTCCCGCTTATAAAGGAGTTTCACATTTGGCATAGCTTTTAAGGCTTTTTCTGTCCCTTCTACAATCCGTTCCGAGTATTCTTCCAAACGCTTTGTTGTATAGCCGTACCAGTCTTTTGTCTTAGGGTTGTAGGCAATGCCTCTCACATCTCCCCGTGCCTCCAGCCTTTCTTTCCGTCCGTGTACCTTATAGGTCAGTAAATCTCCCGTATCATTCACAAGGATCGTTCCATCAAAGCCGCCGCTTAACTCAACCTCTCCCTGGGTATCCACCTTCTTAAGACCGTTGCGGTTGCCCACCAGGGAATCCCCGTCCTCCACCTTATGGATCTCGATCCGGGAAGGGTAATCCTGCACCTTGATCTGGCTGACTGTCTCTGTTTGGAACTTATTCGTCTCTCCGCTTACAGGGACTGCGTACTGGTATCTGGCCGCTGTTACTGGCTTCCATCCGGCTGTAGTCCCGTCTGTTCCCCTCTTGTCCTCATAGTAGGTGACAGCATCGGAATAGACCTCAAAAGCCACAGGCCGGCTCTTTGTATACCCTTCGGGGGCTTTCACCTCTACCAGGACATAGGCCCCGGCTCCCAGAGGCTTATAGGTTTCAATGTAGCCCACCATCTCCTGCTTTACCTGGCCGTCTTTAACCACCTCCCGGACGGTGGAATAGGCTTTGAATATGCCCGTCTCGTTCCCTTCCCTGTCCTCCTGGATGATCCGCTGGCTTTCGTCATACAAGGGGAGCCCGTCCTTATCCAGCCGGATCGGAAGGTCGGATCGGCCTGCGTTGTCCTGGCCCACCCTCGGATACAGCACAGGGGTTCCATTGGCGTCCGCCACCGGATTGCCGGCTTCATCCACCGCCTCCCCAAACAGAACCGCCCCGCTTCCGGCCGCGCTTCCTGTCCCGTTCTTTTGTACATCCCGTTTGGCTGCGTATAGCTTGAAGATTGCCCCATCCTGAAGGATGGTTTCCCCTGTTTCCGCATCCAGTTTTTCAATCCTAAGCTTCGAGCTGTAATACTTGTTTTCAAAATCCGCCTGTGCGAAGGCGCGGAAATTAAAATCCGCTCCGGCCCCCTTGGGGGTAAGGCCCCCTTCCGGCTCCCGGACGCTCCACGGCACCAGCATAGGGGCAAATTTCCCTTCAACGGCTGTCCGTACGCCTGCCATGGCAGGGACGTTGTCCCTCACCTCGATCTGGCCGCTGTCCGTCTCATAGCCTTCATACAGCACGCCGTCCCGGCTCTCCCCTCCTTCACTCTGGGAGGCGTAGCCTGGGTAATACCCCTTCACTCCTTCCTTTGCCCCATCCATGTAGGCTTCCTTATAGGGCTGCGCTGTGGTCAGGCTCCGCCCCGGACGCTCCTTTTTTGCCAGGCCGAATTTATACACCTCGAAATCCCCATCCTCATTGTGCGCCTTGATGACATGGGTTTCCTCATTGAAGCGGATATGGTACTTGCGCATTATCTCGTCCGGCGTATCCGTACTGTCATACCGGTAATAGGCGCTTCCCATCCCGTCATGAACCTCTTTTGCCCCCGTATTCCCGCCGGTATGGATCTCCGGCACAAAGGGGAGGGTGATCTCTTTGGGATAATCGGAGCGGTAATGGCGATTCGCCAGCTCCTTTGCGTTGTTCCCTGGGAACTGCTCCACGATCACATAGGTTCCATAGGGGAGTGGGATCGAATGGTTAAAATAATCATCCTGTCCCTGCCGGGTGTTGCACTGCAACGTTGTGGCGTCTTTGTCCGCCCCGCCATCCACGTCCCGATCCCAGCGGATCGCCAGCAGCTCGTCTAAACCTTTAAAAGGCCTTAAATAACTGGCTGCCTCCCCTGTGGCTCTCTCAACCGCTGTTTCATAGGCAAGATCCGGATTTAGATCCGGGTCGGCCCTTAACAGCTCTTCCTTGTACGCCTTTATATCATAATAGTCCAGGGCGAACTGGCGGGCCGCCGGATTCTCCCCAGCCTGGCCCGCATTGCTGTCCGGGGCAGCTGCCGCGTACATGGCCGCGAAGAACGTTTCGTAATCATAAGTCCCATCCGGCTTTGTCTCCAGCAGCCGCCTCGCCCCTTCCGGTTCGGAGGGAAGGTAAATGGGCCTGGCTTCCCCAAAAGCCCCTTTCTCATCCGCCCTCGGGGAAACGATGGCCCCCGTATCGTCCACGTAGATATTTTCAAGGTTGGCTTTCAGGTACAGCTTAAACTTAAACTGGTTTAACAGCTTCGTCCCCTGGGTCTGGCTCCCTCCGGTAAACAGCTTTAACAAAGCCGTTGCCGGATCGTTATGCAGGGCTCCATAGGTGTTCACTCCATCATAGGACGCCTGGGATATGTCCTTTGTGATCCTGATTGACTGCTTGATGGCCCGCTGCAGCACCGTGATCGGCCGCTCCTTTGTTCCCCCGTCCTGTGACGCCTCCCGTTGCCCTGGGTACAAAAGGACTGCCTCCTTGATGTAGCTTCCCGCCTCTCGCTTCGGGTGGGCTGCATAAGCGCTCACTCCGGCCCCTTGGATCTCGGTCAGGTACTGGTTATAGGGCATTTCCTGCCCCTCATGGGTTATGGCTTTCTCCTGGGTCACGGCCCGGTATGTCCTTTGCTTGGGCTCTGTGGCCGCTGTCCAGTCCGTGCCGTCCTCCTCATGGAAGATATACAGCCCCCTTTCCTCATCATAGGACGCCGTAATGGGAACCAGCCGTTCTTCCTCTGCTTCCTCCTCCCGCTGCGCGTATTTGTAGACGCGCTCCAGCTCCGGGATCGGCTTTCCCTGGTTGTCTAACAGGATTTCCCCTGGCGCGTAGGTTTCATACACCGGCTGGTATCGGGTTTGAATCATTGGCTCTATGGCCTTTGGGAATGGGATTGGACCGTCAATCTCTTTCTTTTCTTTGATGGCCGCGGTTCTGGCGTCCAGGCGATACCCGCCCTTCTCATAGCGGATCCAATAGCCTGCCTCATCCGATGGCCCGTTCGTTACCCTGACGGTTTTCCTCACGTATAAGGCTCCGCTGGCCGGATCGTACACCGCCGGATAGTCCGCCTGTGCCGCCGAATAGTCATACCGTATCCGGGCTGCGCAGCCCCCGTCTTTGGGGTAAACGGCCTCCACAACGGCGCAGTCAAAGAATGGGCGCTCCGTCAGCCAGTCCAGGATTTCCTGGGCCGCTTCCCCGTTGACGGCTTTCGTCAGCCTTACCTCCTTCCATGGGGAGGAAGGGGATATTTCCCGGTAGCCCAGCTGCTTTAGCATACCGTTTGCCTGGGCTTTCAGGTAATCCGGGGCAATCGCTTCCCCCCATTTGCTCATATCCTCTGGGGCTGCGGTTCCTCCGGGGAAGCCAGCTGCCCGGAACCGGTACGGCAGGGTTTCCCCATAAGGCACCGTCCCCGCGCCTGCCGCCACCATGGGATTCCCCTGGGCGTCCTTTTTATATTCCCCGCCCTTTGCCTTCTGGTAGACAGGCTGGCCCTTCTCATCCCTTTTAGGCTTTAGGCTGCTTCCCGTCACCTCCCGGACAGTCCTCTTTTTCGTTGTAAGCTCCACCCGGTAAAACCTTGTCCCCTTGGGATAGCCTGTCACCGTCACATCATAGCCCCGCTCCGTGCCAAAGTATTCCACCATAAAATCATTCCAGGAGCCGTCTGCATTCATGTTGTTGTAATCGGAAAGCCCTCCCGCTGCCTGGGCCCATCCGGCCCCCGGCATGGCAAAGGCCCCGCCCCCTTCCGTCCGGTTGCTGCCGGCCAGGTTGATCCCCTTCACTGACAGCTCGTAGCCCTCGGAACGGCTGATTTCCATTATGTAGTAGCTTCCCAGCAAAAGGGGGCGGCCAATCCATGGGCTCCCATTCTCACCTGCCAAATCCGGATAAGCAATGGTTCCAAAGCCCAGCGGGGCTGATTCTATGGTCCCCCCCTGGTAAAGGCTGGCCGGGAAGGCATCCCCTTGCGGATCTTTTATGGTTCCATCAGGGTTAAGCCGGGTTCCCGGCGCTTCGGTAAAGGTTAAAAAGGATGCGTCCCCCCGTTTATCCGTGGTGGCAATGGCTGCCAAATCGTCCTTGCGGTAAACCACACCGGTTTTCCCGTCCGGGTGCTGGATATCCTGGGCCGCAAACAGGCCGTATACCGCCCCTTCCAGCGTCGCGTCCCCCTGGGTTAATCCGTAGCTTTGATCCGGATCCTCCTGGTAACGCTCCAAATCCCTCTTATTGATGTGGAGCCTCCCCTCTGTCCGGTGGTTCCACACCTTAAACGTGTAAAGGAGCCGGCCGGCGTCCCCATAATCGTCCGTGGATATGGGCTCCTCGGAATCGTCCATAAAATCAGGAAGGGAAATGGCAATGCGATCCCCGTCCCCCTCGTCAGCGGAACGGGGCCGGCGGGATCGGGGCTTGCCCGCGGCTCCAGCCGGTTCCTCCCCCGCCTCCGCCTCCAAGGCTTCCGGCATCATTGTAATGGGCTCAAGCTCCGCCTCCAGGGCCGCTTTCCCCGCGCTCCTGACCGAATACTCATAGGAACTATAAGCCTCTATGGGCTGCTCCTGAGCCAAATCCTCTATCCGGCTCCCTTTGGGCGAGCCATTGGAAGGGGTCGCGTTGGAAGAAACCGTTTTAAATGCTTTCCTGGCTTCCGAAGCGGTAGAAAGGAATGCTTCCCCGGCTTCACTTTCCGTGGCGTTTGGAAGGCTCCGCCTCCTGCGCAGGGTGCGCCCGGTATCCTCCGTCACCGCCACTACGCTTCTTCGTTCCTCCAGCTCTGTATCCTCCTCATTGGGAAGCGCGTAGGTATAGGCTGCCCTGGCCGCCGCCCTCAACGGCTCCGCGAAGGCTGCCTCGTATGACAGCCTTCCGCCCTCCCTTACAATCGGATTTGAAGCCCTGGCCGTCCCTCCGGCTTGTGCCGCTACCACTAACACGGATTCTATGCCCGCGTCTTTCTTGTGGCCCCCATGGACAACATAGCCGGTTCTGGCCGTTTTTTCCTCCAGCTGGTAGCTATACTCCAGAGCGATAAAGGCCTCGTAGGTTTCATCCCGATCCCGAAGCATAGCTTCTAAGGCTTCCATGCTTTCGCTCTGGTTCCTTTCATCCTCATTCCCTATATGGAAATCGCAGGTGGCGGCGCAAAGCTCCTGCTCCGCGATCCACTGGCGGCGCAGGCGTTCATTCTCCGCCTCAACCGCCTGGATTTCATCCGCATTCGTCTGCTCCCCGGACTGCTCGTTATAAGCCGGTTCAGGGACTTCCAGAAAATCGGGAGCCGGATGCCCCATACAGTAGGTTTTGCTGTAATGGTACAGCCGTTCCGTGCGGTAAGCTCCACGCCCCGCCTGATCCGTTGTAATCTCCCCCGCGATATGGCTTGCCTGGGGCTTTGGGGACATACGGTTTACATAGACCTGCCCCGTCTTACCGTCCGGGCTCCCTTCCTCATAGTCATTGTGGTTGACCTGACCGGCGTCAAAGTCCTCCCATACATAGAACACGGTTCCCTCCAAAGGCTGGTTGGTTTCCGCGTCGTACTTTTCCATCTCTAGGTTGTAATGGCTGCGGAAGGTTTCACTGTGGCGGTAAAGCTTCGGTTGAAATTCATGAGGAATACGAGTAATCCCATTGACAATGACAGAAAAGGATACCGATGCCGGTTCATGGGAGGCGTCCGGCCTCCCCATCTGTTCCTGATATCCCCCTCCGGGGGTGAAAATATAGGCATAAAACCGCTGCTCCACTCCAGACAGCTCCCCGGAAGTCACGGTTCCGCTTGGCTTAGACGCGCCATTGTATTTAAACAGGATCTTGCTTCCATCCGGGGACAGCTGGTAAGACCAGTTCCCATCTGGAAAGCTCCAGGCTGTTTCCTTCAGCTGCGGGTACTGGCTGATATCCAGGGTTAAGGTATAGCTCCCCTCATTGGCTTCCATGATGAGCTGCTTCCCGTTCCATTCAGGAAGGCCGCTGTTTGCCCCGCTGTAATATTCCTCCATCCCCTTCAGGATGTATTCCTTCATTTCCTGGTAGTAAGCCATTGCCTGTCTTGTTTCAGGAACCCCTGCCAGCTTTTTCATGGCCGCCTCCTGGGCCGCCCAGTCCGTTTCATGGCCAGCCACGCAGCCCCAGTAATACACCTGGACAACCGCATACCGGACTTTATCGTTATAATCCCCCTCGCGGATCATCCACTCATAGGCAATGGTCATAGGCAGATACCGCTCAAAGGAGCCGATCACCGGAACGGTTTCTCCGGGTTTCGCCTCATATTTTTTATACCTGGTGGCCGTTCCTCCCGGAAGCTTCTTTCCGGGCGCGATACAGAAGGTTGGGGCGGCCTCGCTTCCAGGCCCCGCCTTGTAAAAGTTCATTGAGTTATGGTTTTTTCCGAATACATACAGGCTGCGCCCACTGAATACAACCCTAAATTTATCAAAGTTCGTTTCCCCTTCCTCTATGGGTTGGTTTGCCGCAGTGGAAAATGGCATAGACGACAGCAGCAGCACCAACGCCATAAACAAAGAAAGCGGCCTTTTTATTTTTTGCAAAATATTCAAGATATTACTCCTTTCCCAACAAACAAAAGAGCTATGACATTATTCCTGATTTCAGGTAATGCCATAGCTCCTTTAATTACACTTATTTGATTTAATTTTGAATAAATAACTGACACCCAACAAGAGAATTGCCAGATTTATAAACCCCAACTCCTATCTCATCACCTCTTGAAGTAAATATGTTGTGCCTGTGTCCGGCAGAATTTAACCATGCATCCATAAATAGCTGTGCTAGTTCCTCCTCTGTTTCCCCCATAAGAATCGGTACTGAAGCAAGATTCTCAGCTACTCCTCTGTTCTCTACTGTCACTGCTGTTTCTATATTGCTGCCGTCCGGTCGTCTATGAGCATAAAGCTCATCCCCTTCTTCCGCCCGAACCGCCGCATTTTCCATTAACTCATCATTGATGACTAATTCGTAATAACCTTTTGAAACTCGTTCCTCATTTACCATTTCGGCAATACGATAAGCCACCTTATCCACATCAATCGATTCAATCCAGGCAGCTTCTTCGGCCTTCTTCCGCTCCTTCTCGGCTTCCTTTTGTTCCTTTTCGGCTTCCTTTTGCTCCTTTTCGGCCTGAATCTTTGCATTTAGCTCATGGACAGATTCATCTGGGGTGAATACTAAATGAAATATTTTTCCATCATCTCCTGCCATACCGGGCAAGTAATCAGAACCGCCAGGAATCACATCCGTAGCGACTACTCCATTATGGAGCAAGGCACCGTTTTCATTTACAGTTACGCCTTGATCGGCTACATCATATGTTATATAGCCAGTTTTATAATCAAAACTATAACTTTCAGCTATCCCGTCATGGTTCCCGTCAATCCAGACCCAACAATGCCCCTTAAGATAACTCCCATCATCAAGCTGCCACCGCCAGCCAACACCATCCTGCACCCACTGCCCGGCATAGGCAGGGGTTGACACTGCTATCGTTACTGCCGCTGCTGCCGCTGCTAATCTTTTAAGCATACACTCTCCTCCTATTTATTTTCAAATATGTATTAACCCTTTTCCCATCCAGATCTCCATCCTCTACTTTTTTTAACACCCCCCTCTGTTATATCATAGCATATTTCTGTACTTTTGCATCCAAAATGTTAAAAATCACAGCCTTTTATTAAAAACTTTATCCCCACTGTCATTTTAAACACATTTTCTTCACTATGGCATTGTACTATTCGATTTTCAAGGTGCAAAGCTTTTTTTAATCTTTTGACTTTCTTCGAACTGAAATCTGATCAACAGACCTATCATGAAAAACCTGAAATACTAGACATTTATCATTAAAAACTCATCAACACGCTCCCAAAAGCAATATTCTTTATTCTCCAAACAACAAACAAACTGGATAAGCGGCTGATTCAGTCAATTCAATGCTGCCGAACAAGCAAATTGTAAAAATCTGCACTTCGATCTCTGTGCGATAACGAAAGCATATCATACCTATTACCAAGAAGTCAATAATTTTTTTATACTTTTTAAAACCTTTTAAATAACAAAAACAAAATAAAACGCTATTTCCGCTGCAAGAAAAAACCGGTCTCCCATGCTTTCCATAGCATTCGAAAACCGGCTTTCCCTATCCATATGATCCTAAAAATTATAAATCCCTCTTACCTATTTCCCCTTAAAAATTGATCGATGCCTCTGGCTCCCGCACGTCCTGCTTCCATAGCAAGTATAACAGTGGCTGCCCCTGTCACGGCATCTCCGCCTGCATACACACCTTCCTTCGTTGTCTTTCCATCGCTTTCATCCGCAACAATACATTTCCACTTATTCGTCTCCAGGCCTTCTGTAGTAGAGGAAATCAACGGATTGGGAGAAGTTCCCAAAGACATGATGACCGTATCCACATCAATGGTGTAGTCGGAACCGGGAACCTCCACTGGTCTTCTTCTTCCGGAGGCATCAGGCTCTCCCAGCTCCATCTTGCGGACTACCATACCTGTTACCCAATCCTTATCATCCGTAAGAATTTCCACTGGATTGGTCAGCAAATCGAAGATGATGCCCTCTTCCTTGGCGTGATGAATCTCCTCCGCACGGGCGGGAAGTTCTGCCTCGCTTCTTCTGTATACGATATGCACCTCGGCGCCCAGACGCAACGCAGTTCTTGCTGCATCCATAGCAACATTTCCTCCGCCTATTACCGCAACCTTTTTGCCAAGAAATATAGGCGTGTCATAGTCATCCCGGAAGGCTTTCATAAGGTTGCTTCTTGTAAGATATTCATTGGCAGAAAATACGCCGTTAGCATTTTCCCCCGGAATGCCCATAAACTTAGGAAGCCCTGCGCCGGAACCAATAAATACAGCCTTAAAGCCTTCCTCATCCATAAGCTCGTCAATGGTAATCGATTTTCCAACAATCACATTTGTCTCAATTATAACCCCCAGCTTCCTCACGTTCTCAATCTCAGGACGCACAACGCCATCCTTTGGGAGCCGGAACTCTGGAATGCCGTAAGTAAGAACGCCGCCCGGCTCATGGAGGGCCTCAAAAATAGTCACCACATAGCCCATTTTAGCCAAATCCCCTGCACAGGTAAGTCCCGCCGGGCCGGAGCCAATCACTGCCACCTTAATTCCGTTGGTATTTTCAGGCTTTGCAGGCACAATCCCGTTCTCACGGGACCAATCTGCTACGAAGCGCTCCAGCTTACCGATAGAAATAGGCTCTCCCTTAATACCCCGGATACACTTCCCCTCGCACTGGTTCTCCTGAGGGCATACACGGCCGCAGACTGCCGGAAGTGCGCTGGATTCCGCAATGGTACCTGCTGCCGCCTCAAATTCACCATTTTTTACTTCCTCGATAAACTTGGGGATATTGATGGATACCGGACATCCCTGGATACACTTCGCATTTTTACAGTTAATGCAGCGAGCGGCTTCCGCCTGAGCTTCCTCCTGACTGTACCCCAGGCAAACCTCCTTAAAGTTAGTTGCTCTCACCTTCGGCTCCTGCTCTTTTACTGGAATCTTCTTTAATACGTCCATTATTCCTCACCTCCGCAATTTCCGCATCCTCCGTGGTGGGTATTACCTTCCTTAAGCTTCAAAAAAGCACGGCCTTCTTCTGTCTTATACATCAGCTGACGCTTCATAGCCTGGTCAAAATCTACCTGATGGCCGTCAAACTCAGGCCCATCCACGCATGCGAACTTTATCTGGCCTCCCACGCTTACACGGCAGGCGCCGCACATACCGGTGCCATCCACCATAATCGGATTTAAGCTGACAATCGTAGGCAGCCCCAGCTCCTTTGTAAGCTTGCAGACAAATTTCATCATAATCATAGGGCCGATGGCTACACAGACATCATACTTCTTCCCCTCATTTACAACCAGATCCTTAATAACCTCTGTTACCATGCCTTTACGGCCATAGGAGCCATCATCAGTGGTCACATACAGATTTTGGGCAGCAGCCTTTAATTCCTCTTCCAGAATCAGCAGATCCTTCGTCTTAGAGCCTTCAATCACATCCACCTCCACACCGTGGGCTTTCATCCATTTAACCTGTGGATATACTGGAGCAGATCCAACGCCGCCTGCTACAAAGAGGTAACGGCGCTTTTTTACTTCTTCCAAATCATCCTCTACAAACTCGGAGGGCTTCCCCAGAGGACCCACAAAATCCTGGAAATAATCTCCCTCCTTTAGTCCTGCCATACGCTCGGTAGAAGCGCCTACGATCTGAAATACGATAGTAACCAGCCCCTTTTCCCTGTCATAATCGCAGATGGTCAGGGGAATCCGCTCTCCCGCCTCATCCATTTTTACAATTACAAATTCTCCTGGCTGGCAGGCCCTGGCAACCCTGGGCGCTTCCACATCCATCAGGTAAATCTTGTCTGCCAGACATTCCGCCTTAACAATCTTATACATGGCTCTCCTCCTCGTTATAAGCGCTCAGAAATCGTGCGCCGGTTTCTTACGTACGATACATATCACTGTAGCTTCGCAAGCTCCTCACAAATCCAGCGCAATCGCTGCTTGTAAAAAATAATACGTTATCCCACATGTATGGTATAGCTCTTATCCCATGACTTCCAAGGTCCCAGAGCAACCACCCCGGGTCTGTCTTTCAGCTCTCCTATATAGCCCTCAGGCGCGCAAAGGCCGGACCATGGCTCCAAACAGACAAAGGGATGGGTTGCCTCCTCAGACCACATTCCCAGATAGGGGAACTCCTCACATCCTACAGTTACATAAGGCTTCCCGTCCAGCAACAGGCTGACGCTGCTCACCTGGAACCCATCAAACATATAGGTGAGAACTGTGTCAAAAAACCCCTTAGTCAAAGGCGCCCGGCCTTCTGTCAGCTTCAGGGTTCCCTGAAGCTCTCTCGCCTCATAGCCTTTATCATTAGGCGCAAGATAATGGAGTCCATCCTGGTACTGCCCCTTCTTTCCGCCCTCTCTGTTGAACTCAAAGGTATAGTCATAGATGCTTCTGCCTTCCGGCACTACAAAGGCAGGATGCCCCCCCATCATAAACAGCAGCTCTTGGGAGTCAGGATTCGTAACCTTCCACATAACGGTAATGGTACGTCCCTCCAGCCTGTGTCCAATCTCTACCTCAAAGTGAAAGGGATAATTCTTAAAAGTCTCGTCTGTATCCTTTAGGCTGAACCAGCACTCATCTATATCACAGAGAACCGGCTGAAATTCCATATCCCTTGCAAACCCATGTATGGGCATTTCATATTCTGTTTCATTATGTAAATATTTTCCTTCATAACATTTCCCAATAAAAGGAAACAGAACAGGCGAATGGCGGTTCCACACAGCAGGATTCGCATCCCACAGCACGTCTCTTCCTGCCTTCTTATCATAAATTCTGGTCAGCTCTGCACCATGACGAGCAACGGTAACTAGCAGCTCATCATTTTCCAGCGTAAACAACGTTCCATCTTGCTTCATAGGCTGTTCCCCCAATCTCTCCGTACGATTATAGTATTGGCTTTGGAGCGCTTGCGGCCACGCTCTGTTTTTACAAACTATCTACCGCATAAACTTTATATTATCATTTTCTCTACTATGTTACAACTGGTTTATTACATTGTTCTGAAAGTTTTTAATTTTTATGCCTTACATATTTTATGGCTTTATCCGCACATACTTACGAAAGACATAGCAAAGATTAAAATAGGTCTGCTCCTCCCCCTCGTCAGCCAGAGCCCATGCCTCATCCTTGTCCAGATTTGGGAAAAATGTGTCTGCATCGTAGGTATAATCAATTACAGTCACACGGGCTGTTCTGCAGTAGGGCAGAAACTGCTCATAAATGCTCTGTCCACCGATAATATATACATCCTCAGGATCATATTCCCGAAGCATTTCCAAAGCCTCCTCCATGGAATGGCAGCTTGCAGCTCCCCTTTTTTTATAACTCCTGTCCCTTGTCAGAACCAGATTTACGCGGTTTCCCAGGGGCTGCCCCCCAGGAAGGCTCTCCAGGGTTTTCCGGCCCATTACCACAACCTTCCCGGTCGTTTCTCTCAGAAACATCTGCTGATCCGCAGGTATTGTCACAAGAAGCCTTCCATCCTTCCCAATGGCCCATCGCTTATCCACTGCCGCGATCAGATTCATGCCTCTTCCCTGCTTTCCTCTGCCGCTATAATCAGTTCCTTTCCATAAGGAAGGGCAGAAATCCAATCACAGAAGGTATGCCATTCTGCAAGCTTGTGGTTTCTTCTGGCATAATAAATATGGATTAGCGTTTCATAATTTAAGGTACAGGTCCGCATCTGATTATAGCTGGATGGAAGAAGCTGAATCAAATTATACCAGTCCTCCTTCTTCTTGCCCTGCTCCACATAGCGCAAACGAATTTCCTCTAATTTATTTACGATTGTTTCCATAAACGCATACCCGTCCTCCGTCAGATGATCATGGCTGAAATCATCCATGGAAAACGGTCTGCTGTGAATCTTATGCATAGTACTAGTAGAATTTGCCACAGTCGCCACTTTATAGGTATCATATTCCTTCCACCAGTACAGAGGCGCGGTAATATCCACTGAGACAAATATCTGGCGAATAAATTTTCTGTGGTCACTTCCCGCTTTTCTTAGCCGTTTTGCCAGATCCAAATCATTGGGGCCAAGAATGTATTCATGGTTCTCGTTATAGCCGCTGTCCATGCGTCCCCAGCTATTCATAGGGTTTCTGGCTCCTCTTACGGCATTTTCCAGGTTCATAACACTGGTTCTTTCTAATATAATCATCCTAACTCCTTTATTGCTGTTTAAAAATTCCGCTTACCATTATAGATGGCATTCCGAAAAAATGCAACACTGCAAAATACAAAAGCTTTGATCCTCTTTGCCACAAAGTCAAGTGATGAATTCAAAAAAAGCAAGCAACATTGAGAAATCTATCTTTGTACATTGCTTGCCTATTCTATTTAATTGTTTCTGAGATGCATTACATTAATCACCGCTTTGATTGTTCCAAACCGATTCATATCAATGCCTATGTAATTTTTGGACAATTTGTGTCAGTCTATATGAGTGTGTAGAAAAGCTAAAAAACACTTATCTCGTTTAAGACAACCTAAATTTTTGTAAAAATACAAGATAGTAATTATTAACAAAAAACATCTTGATAACGCTCCGCTTTTTAAATATAATTTTATTAAAATTAGAGCAAAAGCAGATGGGTAAGAGATAGAGAATCTGTAGCTTGAATTGTCGGAATGGTTTTGATGACAACACAGAAGGAGGTTATGAACAATATGATAGAAGAAAAAACAAAAATCATGGTGGTAGATGACGATCAGGAAATCAGGGAAGTTATCTCAATTTTATTATCAAATGAAGAGTTTAATGTTATTGAAGCGGAATCTGAAGAGGATGCACTGAAATTACTGACTGCAAATATGGATTTGATTATTTTGGATGTTATGATGCCAGGGCTGTCCGGCTATCAGACAAGCAGAATAATTCGTGAACGCTCGAATGTGCCAATTTTATTTTTAACCGCAAGAACTCAAAATTCTGACCTTTTACTGGGATATTCTTCTGGCGGAGATGACTATTTAGCAAAACCCTTTTCTTATCCAGAATTGGTTGCAAGAGTTAAGGGACTGTTACGGAGATATACTGTTTACCAAGGGAAACAAATCCCAAAACGAAAATCAGAATATATTGAATGGAATGGTTTACGTGTCGATTGCTGTCGTAACATGGTATGGAAATGTGGCAAGGAGTTAGAACTTACCTCAACAGAATATCGCATACTGCGATTATTATTGGCTCATCCAGGACAGATATTTTCAATTCAGAATATCTATGAAAGTGTCTGGGAAGAACCATTTTTTTCTACTGATAGCAATACTGTCATGGTATTTATCCGTAAATTAAGAGATAAAATTGAGGATAATCCCCAACATCCTATCAACCTTGTAACCGTATGGGGAAAGGGGTATCGTATTGAATAGGAAATTCAAACAATTTTCCCAGAAGTTAGGGGTAAAATTATTCGTTGTAGCAGTTTTTGCCCTTGCCTGTGCTTGGTTAGGGCATTATTTACTATCTGATGTAGTTGCAGAATGGTTTTTCTATGATCCAAGATTTGATACATATTGGGAATCTAAAAGTGATGATGCGGTACAGTCTTTTCAGATGTATGTAACAGATCATAACCTTTCTACACAAGATGCATTGACAGATACAGTATGGAACAAACAAAACTCAAACATTATTCTATTCACAGAACCAGCATTCCTGTATGAAGAAAAAAAGGCATCCTCAGATTTTAATGATGTGGACAAATACGAAGCAATATATTGTCCAGATGGTTTTATCTACGCCACATCCTATTTGCCAGGAAATACTTACTTCTTTTGGTGGGATGTTGTTGGTCTGCTGTTTGGGATTCTGTTGTTTCTAGGGATTACTATACCTTTTAATGCTTACACCGTACACCGTATCAATAAGCTCTATCAGCAAGTAGTACTTTCTTCCCAGTCTGGTAGGAGCAGCAGTATTGAAATTGGTGGCAGAGATGAGATTGCAAAACTAGGAAACGAGATTGAGTCTATGAGAATATCGTTACTGTCCTTATTGAAAAACGAGAAGAAAATAAGAATTGAAAGTGAACGAATGGTTGCATCACTCTCTCACGATCTTCGGACTCCTCTTACTAAACTTACCGGATATTTGGAAATATTAATTCATAAAAAGGACTTGACAGAAATTGAATATGAAATCTATCTTGCCAGAGCCGCTGAGAAGGCTAATCAGATGAAAGTTTTGACAGACACATTGTTTCAAAAATTTGTGATAGAGACAGAAAACACATCTGAATATCCACAAGAATTTATTGATGGTGGAGAATTCCTGAACCAGATACTGTACGAAGAGTGTAGCGAACTGGAGGACGATGGTTTTCTGGTAAAACAGCTCCCTATGTTTCATTCTGGATATTCTTGTCGCTTACATATTGGGGATATTCGCAGAGTATTTGACAATATTTTTTCTAATTTGCGGAAATATGCAGATCTAGAATTTCCGATTGTTATTACAGAAAATGAACAACATAATCAACTTTGTGTCATAATTAAAAACCATAAAAGTAAATATCCTTCTAAAAACGTAAGTCATAAAATCGGGTTAATGACTGTTCAAACATTAGTAGAACAGAATGGAGGTTTGGTGAACATAGAGCAGAACTCCACAATATTTTCCATTGAAATTTTTCTTCCAGTTTTGACATCATTCGAGCATGAAAATGATATTTAATATCAATTACCTTCTGTTCTGGATTCAAAAATAAGAATTGTTAAGAATTTTATATAGGGGAAAATAAGAAATAAGATTTATACTGTCCTCATATCAAATTATACTTTCGGCCGAAATAAAATTAGAAAATCTGATACCACAACATTATCCTGAATATCAGTATGTGAAAGGGGACAATTATGAAAAAATTAATTTCTAAAGGAGTATGCTATGCACTGGTACTTTCATTAGTATCTAGTATGACCGTTCCTGCTTTTGCCGCAGAACACAAAGATAACAGCAATTCGGGAATTATAGTTAATGATGTTTACTACACAGATGCCGAGTTCCAAGAATTGCTGACATATATTGAACCTTTAGAAGATGGCACGCCAACGGTAACTCCTCGTGTTGCTCCGGCAGTAGCTATTCCTGCATGGGCCATCGGAAAATGGGTTATACCTGCTATTGGCACAATAATAATTACTCCTGTTGCAATTTCAGTCGGTGGGAAAGTTATTGATAGTGCATCTCAAACTTTTTCAAATATCCTTAATGCCGTTAAAAAGGTAGTGAAATCAAAGGACAAAGGTAATGATGGATATAAGAAACCAAAATCCGGGAGCGGCAAAGATAAGGCAACAGATGTACCAAGTTGGGCCAAGGGAAAGCGTCCGAAGAAAAACGAAGATGGGAAAAAGTTTGCAAAAAGGCTTTGTGATGAGCGATATGGTCCTGGAAATTATGATAAAGGCCCTGGTTCTGAATACAATAAAATCAAAAAATGGGGAGAGCGTGGATTTGAGTAATTAAAACAATTACTCAATAAAATAATGTTAATCAAAGTATCTATTATCAACGGATCTATGTTTATTTATTATCCCTGTCTTTGAAAAGGCAGGGATAATAACAGTTGATTTTTTCAATATATTTATAAACTAAAAGGAGGTCATATATTATGTCGCATCTGCAACAAGTTGATACTCAATTTGATTGTCTTGAAGTCATATGTTTTATAATTGATGAATCTGAGTTTTATTGTATATGGTTTAGCGATGATAAAACGGATGGATTTTTACTTGATGGCTCAATATTAAAGGTATTTCAATCTAAAGATGCTGCTCTAACTTTTTTGAAATCTTTTTCTTCGTACAAAAAAATAATCAAAACTACAACATACAATGCAAATAAGATAGTCCAAATCGTTATGCGGACAATTCCTTTTGATTCGCACATTGTACTTGATTTCTGGAATATAGTAGGTGATTTATCAAATAGCATAGGTATCCCCTATGAGGGTAATAAAAAGGACAATCTAACAAACAGCATTTATGACAAATTGTTCTATGGTAATAATCTTCCCACAATTAATACATCTACTCGTATTTACACCCCACAATTCACTGGCGAAGAACAAGTTAGGCTTACTACGATTTTAAAAGACGGAATCTCTCTTGTGAGAAAAATGAATCTGTAAACAACCTATTCAAGAGAAAACTTTATGTACACCGCAGAATCGCACTTAATTGAGGAATTTTGAATACATTTCCAAAAATCATAATCAAGACCACCCGTCAAACGGGTGGTTTGCTCGCCCCTATAAGGTGGCAGTTACCGGCCAGTGCCTAAAGACGCTGGCTTTCACTCTGTTCAAGCCACTATGCCCTTGACTCGTCGCCGCCCTTTAAAGGGCGTTTGTAATACCGGCTACCCCTTAAAGGGGTCCTCATATTCCTTTACACTCAGTTTATCCATTGCTATATCATACTTCTCCTGTTCCTGAATGTACTTCCTGACTGTTGCCTCATTTAGACCTGCTGTACTGACATAATAACCTTCTGCCCAGAAGTGACGATTTCCGTATTTATACTTTAGATTTGCGTGCTTATCAAATATCATCAGCGCACGTTTTCCCTTTAAGTATCCCATAAAGCTGGATATACTGTATTTCGGTGAAATACTTACCAGCATATGAATAGGATCTGGCATTAAGTGACCCTCCATGATTTCCACTCCCTTATATCCGCATAACGTTTTAATATATCTCGTATGCTTTCTTTATATTGATTATAAATCATTTTTCGTCTATACTTAGGAGTGAACACAATGTGGTATTTGCACATCCACTTTGTATGTGCCATATCATGTTTCTTGTGTGCCATTAAAATCACCTTTCCTTTCTTAGATAGTAGCTTGAACAATTCTATTCTAACGGAAAGGTGATTTTTGTGCTATAAGCACTTGCTACACCACCCGCAAAGCAGGTGGTTTTCTGTTTCGCACGTCACCGTTCCTGGCCTCAGGAACGGTGACGCACTCAACTGGCTAAAGCCAGAATAAAAGAACCACCCGATAAGAGTGGTTCAAAACAGATATATGGTTTTTGCATTGCAGACATCTTACTGCTTCCTATATGGCAGATAGATTTCCAGCACAGAATCGCTAACCCCGTTTCGGTAAACTTTGCGAATATCTGTAATGGTTTCTGATGATGCCTGCTTTAGATAAATAAGAAGTTCTTTGCGACCATCAACAAAAAGACAATGCTGACCATCTAAGCGTTCAATACAGTATCTCATGGCAACTCCTTTCCGTACACCAGTTCCGAGAGAATGATTTCCTCCGCCCGGTAGCGTATGCTGTTCATAGACTGTACCCAACAGAGCCAGTTCCGGCACTTCAAGTCCTCGGTAATTCTTTCGGCTTCCTGCATCTGGCTAACAATGGTATCAAATCGCAACTGCGCCTGTTCGTCCAGATCAGCAAGATATGTCCACAGCTTGCCAGACAGGAGCAGGTCATTATACTGACCGGGACAATGCTCTTGCAGATATTCCCTGTGCATCCGTCCCCACCGCCCGATTGGGCAGCTTTCCTCTGGTAGATGTAAGTCTGGTATGTAGTAGTCCCCGACCAAAACATAGTCCAGACCGTTGCTGTCATCGTGGATATATTTTTTCAATTTCTCCATAGCGACCTCCTGTATTCGATTTTCTCCGAATCCAGTTGATCGTGACCCTGTTCATCGGTTATTCAAGGCAACTGAACTCGTCACCATGAATTATGGCATATCTCTTCCTGCCGCTGTACAGTTAAGCATAAGCGCAAACGCCTCTTAAAGCAGAGCCCTTACACTTCTATGCTCTGCTGCAATGCCATAGAGTAGATAATCCGTTCCTTTACCTTCTTCCCTGTAAGCTGGGTCAAAGCACGGGCATAGTAATCCAGCTGAATCCGATACCGGTCTGCCAGCAGCTTAGCTCCCCTAGGTAGGCCAGCAGGAACATGATCCGTTTTGTAATCAATCAGTACAAGGCCCTCCGGCTCCTCCAGGTAAGCGTCTATGATGCCCTGAATCAGTACCAGCTCCTCCGAATCTCCCTTTCCCACCTCCCTGGCCGGAACACCCATAATAAACTGCTGCTCCCTGCGGCATCTTCCTTCCGCCTGAGCCTTTGCCATCCTCCTTCCCAGAGGCCCCGATAAAAAGGTCCAGATATCAGATGGATTTATAAGCTCATAAGCCTTCTGATCCAGAAACCCTGCTTCCAAAAGCTGCCTAATAGCCTGTATCGTATCCTCCTGGCTGTGAATATCCGGGAAAAAAAGCCTCTCCAAGGCTGCGTGATAGGCTGTGCCTCTTAGCGCACCGCGGCTTGGTTCCTGACTTTCAGACGTTTTAGCATCCGCGTCTTTGTACCCCTCACGGCCCAGCTTCCAAAGCGCCTCCGGCCCAGCTCCTTCAAAGCGTTCTGCCTCGGTTCCAAGGGCTTCCTCCTCCAGCCCAATCTGGCTCTGCTTCTTAAGCTCCGAAACAGATACCATGGCATAAAGCCCCGTTTCCCACTGATAACGGTAGACATACTGGAAAGCCTTTTCTAAATCGCTGTGAAATTTCTGATCATATACCCTTTTCACATCCAGCTTCAGCAAATCCTCCTTTGTCATCTGCCTGAGCATCTGACGAGAAACCTCCTGCCCAATCAGATCCCTGACCTGAATCTGGCACAGCTTTATGTGGTCTTTAGGAATAGCCGAAGCTGCCATCAAAAGCCAATCCAGACAGGAGCCTGCCGAATTGAGAATCGTACAGGGAATCTGGCCATCAACCAGGGGAACTGTACCCCACTTCTCCAGCTTCTTCTCCAGAGATTTATCTGTTGCCGTCATAATCAGCTTCTCCTTAGCACGGGTCATAGCCACATAAAGAACTCTCAGCTCCTCCCCCAGCGTCTCTACCTCCAGACGCCGCTTCAGAGCCTGTTTTTTAAGAGTGGCCACTTTTACCCGTAGCTGTGAATCCAGATAATCTGCCGCCACTCCCAGTTCCCCATCCATAAGAATTTGCCCATAAGCATCCTGCTTATTCATGCGCTTTCCAAGTCCTGCCAGAAATACCACTGGAAACTCCAGACCCTTGCTCTTATGAATACTCATAATCCGCACCGTATTCTCCTGATCTCCTGCCACACTGGCCTCTCCAAAGTCCGTATCAAACTTCTTCAGCTTTTCAATATACCTTACAAAATGGAATAATCCCTTATAGCTGGTGGCCTCATAGGCCACCGCTTTTTCTACCAGCATATCCAGGTTACCCCGCCGCGTCTCACCAGCCGGCATCGCCGCCGCGAAGTCATAAAATCCCGTCTCTCTGTATATAAGATACAAAAGCTCATGGATAGGCAGACGCCGGGCCTCCATGCGAAGGGCTGTCCAGAGCCTATCCCACTTCTTAAGCTTCTCTATGATGGAAGCCGCTATCTCAGCCGGGATTTCAGACTTGCCAGGCAATTCCTGACCTGCCTCTTTCCACAGCATCCAGGCCCCGTACACACCTCTGTCCTGCCTCTTTCTTCCGCTGCGCTTAAAGACTGCCATCATCCAGGCCATTTCCTCGTCATTCATTCCCACAATGGGCGAATGTAAGACTGCAGTCAGGGGGATATCCTGCATAGGATTGTCAAGCACAGATAAAAGGCTTAAGATTGTCTCTACCTCAACTGTATTAAAGTACCCGGTTCTCGTCTGTGCTCTTGCAGAAATTCCTTCATTCATCAGCACATTTACAAAGACCTCAGACCATCCTGACATGCTGCGCAGGAGGATTACCATATCCCCTAGCCGCGCTCTCCGGTACTTGCCCAGTCCCTTGTCCCACACCAGCAGTCCCTTGTCCTCACTGACCAGCTCCCGGATACGCCCTGCTATCATTTTAGCCTCCAGCTCTCTGGCTGTATAATCCAGCGCTTCCTCATCCAGCTGCCTTAAGGCCTCCCCTCCTGTGTCAGCCACAAGCAGCTCCATAGGAGAGCCTGCCTCCAGTGAAATTCCTTCCCTCTTAAGGTCGATTCCACAAACAGTCTCTCCAGTTACCTCCTTAAAGCATGCGCCTGGATACAGGGCTGTCTCCTCTGTATAGCGAATGCCGCCCAGACCCTTAGTCATAATTTGGTAAAACACATCATTGATCCCTGAAAGCACTGTATCCCTGCTGCGGAAGTTCTGCTGAAGCTCTATCATCTGATAAAGGCTATCCTTCCTTGAGTAATTCTCATACTTTTCCATAAATAACTCAGGCCTTGCCTGACGGAACCGGTAGATGCTCTGCTTTACATCCCCCACCATAAACACATTAGGGCTCCCTGCCCTCTCCCTGGAAATGCTGGTAATCAAGGCTTCCTGAACATAGTTGCTGTCCTGATACTCATCCACCAGAATTTCCTCATACTGACGGCTAAGCTCATCAGCTACTGCTGAAGGCCTCCTTCTGGAAAGCCCTCCTTCCGGTTCTTTCTCTTCTTCCAGCAGCACCTCCAAAGCCAAATGCTCCAAATCATTGAAATCCAGTACATTCCTCTCTCTCTTTGCTGCCCCATATGCTTCATGAAACCGCTCCGCCAAGTCCAGCAGCGTCCCGATTACCTCTCTGGCTCCCTTAAGGCTCTTAGCCGCCGTCTCCGGGCTCTGGAGCCCGTACAGATCTCTGCATTTTCCCACTGTCTTTTTCACCCGGTCTCTGCAGCTGCTCACATAGGCCTTCTTCTCCCCTTCCACTTCCTTACTGCGGATCGCCGCCAGCCTATCAAAGGCCAGCCCCTGAAAACTGTCATACAAAGCACGAAAGCAGCCCGATCTGGCCCCACTCCTTATGGCTTCAAGCATTCCCTTATCACTCAGCAGCATAGGCTCGTAGGCCAGAGGACCATTCTCCTCACGGCACACCTCCAAGGCTTCCTCCACCTGCCTCGTCAGCTCCTCCATCTGAGCCTCTACATCCTTCAAAAGGAATTTCATCCAGGGGGTTCCATCCAGTTCTCCCAGTTCTTCCCTATCCAGCTCTCTGCGGCATTCCATAAGCCACTCCCCAGGCCATGGATGGCTCTGGGAAAATTCCCATAGCTGAACGATCACATCCTCAATTCCCTGATCCGATTTTCCTCTGCCAAATTGTTCCACAAATCGGATAAACTCCGGCTTATTTGACTCATAACAGGCCTCCAGCATCGTTGCCATCACATCATTGCGCAGGAGAGACAGCTCACCTTCATCGCCGATACGAAAAGCCGGATCAATATCCAAGCCGTTATAATGGCTCCGTATAAGATTGAGGCAAAAGCTGTCAATGGTGGTAATCTGAGCCTGGGGAATCAGGGCTGTCTGAAGCCACAGATGCTCATCCTCCGGGTGCTCCTTAAGCTTTTCTTCCACCGCCTCCCCAATTCGCTCACGCATCTCCGCAGCAGCCGCATTGGTGAAGGTCATTATCAACAACTGGTCAATATCCAGGGGATGATCTCCCTCGCTTATCATTCGAATGATACGTTCCACCAGTACGGCCGTCTTTCCGCTGCCAGCTGCTGCCGATACCAAAAGATTTCTGTTTCTGCTCTCAATCACCTTAAGCTGCCGCTCAGTCCATGTCACTGCCATCTGTCTCATCTTCCCTTTCCTGATCGATCTCCGCCCAGATTTCCTCCGGCTTCATCCCCTTTAATCTGCGATAGCCATAGCCGGCTGTTCTGGAATCAAAGCCGCATACTGCATGGTAAGGACAGAAATCGCAGGCTGTCTGGTTTCCCTGCTTATAAGGCTTAGTCCCCATCGTCCCCTTTAGAATCTCCTGTCCTGCGCTGCGCAGCTTCCTTTTCACAAATTTCCGCAGAGCCTCAAACTGCCTGGTGCTTGCTACAGAAGATCGGCTTTCCTGCACATATCCATCCTTTACAGCCACAGGAATCACATCCGATTCCCTCTCAATCTCCCGATCCAAATGGTGGATAATATCCAACCCACTGTTTACCAATCCATTCATCCTGAGCCGTTTTAATATCTGCTTCTCAATGTCCTCAGGGGTGATGCCTTCCTGACCCTCTGCCACCGGGTCCTGAATATGATAATAGAATATTCCCGCAGGCACCACTTCCTTTTCAGGATGCTTCTTTGCTTCTATCTCCATAGCCGCATCCATATACACTACCAGCTGAAGCTGAAGCCCATAGTAGAGAGCCCCTATATCAAAGGTGGTGGTTCCTGATTTATAGTCAATAATCTTCACATACACATGGCCTTCATCCTCGAAGAGATCCAGACGATCAATACGTCCCTTAAGCCACAAAGCCTCATCCTCCGACAGCCGGATACCCATGGCCTTCAGGTTATCAATGGCAGAAAAGGATAGTTCAAATTCCGCAGGTACAAAGTCCCCCTTCTTCACCTGCTCTGAAAGGGCCCATATGGTTCTGTCCGTAATACGCTCTACACGGCCTGACAGATAGCTGTTCCTGGCAGAGCTTCCCATAATAGTGTTGCCATATTCTTCTGTTACCTGAGTAACGCAGTCCCTCACCAACTTTCTTCTGGTTTCCTGACTCAGCTCTCTCCAATCCCGGCCCTCCTCCTTCATCACAGCGAAGCACCTGTCAATGGACTGGTGAAACAAATTTCCCATGTCCACCGCCTCCAGCTCGTATTCCTGCCGCTCCAAAAGCTCCAGCCCGTATTTCAGAAAATGTGCATAAGCGCAGGAGGCAAACTGCTCCAGACGAGTCACGCTGCCCTGAAGGTTCTGCCCGTAGAGGGCCCTGGCAGCAGCCCGGCCAATTCCCCTCTCTTCATAGGAATAAAACGCCCCCTCCACCAACATTCTCCCCTTCTCCTTACAGGACTCATGGCTTAAGAAGTAACGACACAGCTCTAAAAAGGCCGGCTCGGAAAGAGCTGCCTTAGGTCGGGCTTTATCTGTCTTTTCTCTGCTCTCCCTCATATGGTGAAGCTCTCTTATTAGCAGCTCCACTCCGTCTCTAAGCGTTCTCACTGGCCGCTCCACCTTTGTCTCATCCAAGGTTTCCATCTGGGGGAACAGCTTATGGATCTCTCCCAGAAGACTGGAAGGCCTCTGGCTCTTTCCGTCACAGGTCATGGCTGCATAGGTAAGAATCAAACGATGAGAGGGCTTTGCCATCATAAGATACAGATAGAACTTTTGAATGCAGCCGTCCTCTTTGGCCGTAGGAGCCAGTTCCAGATTCATGGACTTGAAAACAGCCCGATCCCTGTCTGTGAGCAAGCTGCCTTTACTCTTTCTCTGAGGCACCATTCCCTCGTTAACGCCAACAAAAAACAGCACCTTGACTGCCTCCAGCCGGCTCCTTGTAATATCTCCTACCATGACTTGGTCGATAGTAGCCGGGATCACTCCCACCTTAATTTCCTCAAAGCCTGCGTCCAGAATCTGAGCATAGTTCTTCATATCCGTCTTTTCATCACCCAAAAGCCCCTCCAAACGTTCAAAAAGTTCCATCACCCGATCATACACCTGACCGTACTCCTTTGCCAGATTTTCGTCCCCCGGCTCTTTACGTTGGAGAAAATATTCCTTATAATCTTCCATCTTTTCCTTAAGAGACAGCTCCTCCAGGTACGTTCTGAGCGCCTTTGTCACGGAAGCCACCGTTGCTCCCTCGGCCTTAAATGCCATTCTCAATGTTCTTAAAGGCTCCATGACCCACTGACGGTATCCATTGAGCTCCTTCAGATTCAGCCTCTCACTTCCCCTGCACCGCCGCTCCCAGGTGCAGTCCCAGTTTTTCCACCCTCGTATGCCCAAGGCTCTGATATAATTCTCCATCCGATTAGTCATCTGCTCCACCTGCTCCCTGGAGCCGTCAAAAACAGGCTCCTTGTGCGCTGACGCTCCCAAAACATCAGAATCACCAAAGCCCTCTGTGTTTGCCCTGATATTATCCCATTGATCTGTCCTGTCTTTCCGGTCATAAACCAAACCGGTTTTCAGATACCGGAATACGCCTTCATAAGACATATCCCTCACTGCCTCCAAGGCCGCTCTAATAAGCTCCACCAAAGGATTTTCCAAAATACTTTTTTTATCATCCAGAAAATAAGGAATCTCTGCCTGATCAAAGGCATGGGCCAGCTCCCGTCCATAAACCAAAAGGTCTCCGGTAATGACAGCCGCGTCTCGATAACGCAGGCCTTCCTCCCGCACCATTTTCTGAATCTGGCTGCATACATAGTCAGCCTCTTCAGAGGGCCTCCTTCCCTTGTAAACCTGCACACTGGCTGACGGTTTTTCCCACACAGCCCTTCCATACCGGTACAGATTCTGCTCTAAAAAGTCCAGCTCCGGGCTTTCCCTGAATCTCCAGGCAGGCCGGCTGTCGCAGACCACATCCTCTTTTTTCTCAACACCTTGGCGTCTTCCCAGCTCTGACAGTCTGCAGACTGTATGCTTGCTCATGTAAAAAAGGTGCTGGATTCCGCTTTCCCTATAGGGATTTACCCTGGTATCCACTGTCACCGAGCACAGCACATCCCTGGCATATATCATAAACAGCTCTACCAGTCTGTACTGTACCGGAGTAAACCCCGTAAACCCATCCAAAAGAATCACGCTGTCCTTTAATTTCTCCCACCTTGGCAGCTCCCTGCAGAGAATATCCAAAAGCTCCTCTGCCGTCACGTAGCGCTCCTGAATGTATTCCCCAAAGCTCCTGTAGATCACCTCCAAATCCAGAAGCTTTTGACTTAACAAAGGCTCCTTTACCTCCCGTGTCACATTCCCCAGCATATCTGGTGTAATACCGTACTGGTACAGCTCTGATATCTGGGATTTCAGCTGGCTAATAAATCCAGCCTGCTCCAGATGCCTCTTAAACATCCCCAGCTGCCCCTTCTTCATTCCGGCTACCTTCCGCAAAACCATGGATTTGCCCATATCATCAAGTATAACGGGAAGCCTGACTCCCACATCCTCAAAGACGCGATAGGCTAGCCTCTTAAAGCTGAGAATATCAATATTCATCACCCCATGCCTTGGATGAAGACGTATGATCTCCTTCTGGGTCTGCATAGTAAATTGCTCCGGCGCTATCACCAGATAGGACAGCTCCGGATGAGCCATAGACTCCTTTATCACCTGATCATAAAGATATCTCGTTTTCCCGGAGCCTGCTCCTCCAAGTATGAACTGTAATGCCACCTTTATCTCTCCTTTTATACCGCCCGATCTGCAGGACAGATGAAAACCTCTCATATTTACATCGCTTCTCACATAAGCTTTAACAAACTACCTTAGAGGTCCTGACAATGAGCTCTAAAACCAAAATTGTGGTCTTGCGGATGAAAGAAATTATCTACACCGCGATCTTCCTGGGTCTTGCCGTCCTGCTAATCATTCTATGCTTTATCATGTTTCGTCCTAAGAAAGATGCTGCTGCCGCCTCCGGAAAGCCTGCCGGCTATGTACCGGGCGTATACAGCGCGGCCCTGACTCTGGGCAATGAAAATGTCAACGTGGAGGTAACGGTGGACGCAAACCGGATCAGATCCATTGAACTAGTACCCTTAAGCGAAGCCGTCACCACGATGTATCCGCTGATGCAGCCCACACTGGATGATCTAGCCAGCCAGATTATAAGCGCTCAATCAACGGAAAACCTTACATATCCCAGTGCGTCCCGCTACACCTCCAGTGCGCTTCTTAAAGCCATCAACACAGCTCTAGATAAAGCAGACGTGAATTAGCCTGATTTGCTGGGTTCCCAGAAGTGGACGCAATAGGGAGCCGCAGCAGCAACGTCCTTTTTAAAAATCAGAAAAAGCTGCCGCCCCAAAAACTTCTGGGGCAGCAGCCCTCTTTTACTGTCACTGGTTCTTACGGAATTTTCTACTTTTAAATACATATCCATGGACAAAGAGAGTAGCCCCGATCAGCGCCAGCAATATCCATTTCGTTCTGGCAGTCAAGAATCCGCTTCCTATGCCAAGGCAGCAGACAGCGTCTACTATAAAAAGACACCGTTCAACCGAGTACACCTTCTCTAAATCATAATTATCCTTTTTAATATTACCTGTAAATATGAGGAAATCGCGGCCTGCAAACAGCGCCGCCGCCTCAGCCAGGCAAATACCGCCCATCAGCAAATATAACACATCCATGCCCTAGTCCCTATCCCTTTATCTGTTCTGCTCTCCCCTGCTCCACAAACCTGCGGATATTGGAAGCATTGGAGAATTTCTGAACTATGCCGTCCCTGACAATGACCAGAGTAGGCGCCTGCAAAATGCCGAACCGTTCAGCCAGCTCCGGCTGTTCCTCTGCATCAATCACCTGATAATTCAACCCTTTTAGAACTTCCTTGGCCGAATTGCAGTTAGGGCAGGTTCTGGTGGTAAAGAGATACAGCAGAGGAGAGGAAGTCGTTTTCTGCACCTCTCTCTGGCTGTTTTGGCCTTCCAAAGCCTTGCTCTCCACCCAGGTATCATGTTTGCAGCAGCCCTGAGCCTTAATTTCAGAGGTTCCATGCTTTAACACAGAATGCCCGACATCATAATTCGTGCGGTTCTTATACTCCTGTGTCTTGCCCTCGTTCCAGTTCTGCACCGGACGGTAGTAGCCCGTAATCCGGCTGTAAACCTCAGCCGCCTCACCGCACACCGGACAGGTAAAATGCTCGCCCGTCAGGTATCCATGGCTTCTGCAGATAGAATAGGTAGGAGACAGTGTATAGTAGGGAAGCTTGTAATTCTCAGCAATGGTTCTCACCAAATGGGCGGCAGACCTCCAGTCAGGCAGCTTTTCCCCCAAAAACGCATGAAAGACTGTACCTGAGGTGTATAAAGTCTGAAGGGGGTCCTGAATATCCAGGGCGTCAAAGACGTCCTCTGTGTAATCCACCGGCAGATGGGAGCTGTTTGTATAATAAGGAGTATCCCCCTGGGCACCGGCAGTAATAATATCCGGGTAGGCCTTCTTGTCATGCTTTGCCAGACGGTAGGTGGTGGACTCAGCAGGAGTAGCCTCCAGATTATACAAATCCCCATACGCTTCCTGATAGTCTGACAACCGTTCCCGCATGTGGTTTAACACATCCCTTGTGAAATTCTGGCACTCCTTATGGGTCATATCCTTTCTCACCCATCTCGCATTCAATCCTGCCTCATTCATGCCGATCAGCCCTATAGTGGAGAAATGGTTCTCAAAGGTTCCAAGGTATCTCTTTGTGTAAGGATATAGGCCTTGCTCCAAAAGCTTTGTGATAACCTCCCGCTTAGTCTTTAAGGAACGGGCGGAAATGTCCATCATCCGATCCAGCCTCTCATAAAAATCCGTCTCATTCTTAGACAGATACGCGATCCTGGGCATATTGATGGTGACAACACCTACCGAACCGGTGCTCTCCCCTGAACCGAAAAAGCCTCCGGTCTTTTTTCTCAGCTCACGCAGATCCAGGCGGAGACGGCAGCACATGCTCCGCACATCACTGGGCTGCATATCGCTGTTAATAAAATTAGAAAAATAAGGTGTGCCATATTTGGCAGTCATCTCAAATAGCAATTTATTATTCTCTGTCTCAGACCAGTCAAACTCCCTTGTAATCGAATAGGTAGGTATCGGATACTGAAAGCCTCTTCCATTGGCATCACCCTCGATCATCGTCTCGATAAAGGCTTTGTTGATCATATCCATTTCCGTCTTGCAATCCTTATACTTAAAATCCATCTCTTTTCCGCCTACGATGGCATTCAGCTCCGCCATATCATCAGGAACCGTCCAGTCCAGAGTAATATTAGAAAATGGCGCCTGGGTACCCCAGCGGCTGGGAGTATTCACTCCGTATATAAAAGATTCAATGCACTTTTTAACCTCAGGATAGGATAACTGATCCGCCTTCACAAAGGGGGCAAGATAGGTGTCAAAAGATGAAAATGCTTGAGCTCCCGCCCACTCATTTTGCATAATTCCTAAAAAGTTCACCATCTGGTTGCAGAGCACGGACAGATGCTTTGCTGGAGAGGAGGTGATTTTTCCAGGGATACCCCCCAGCCCTTCAAGCAAAAGCTGCTTTAAAGACCAGCCTGCACAATATCCGGTGAGCATGGAAAGATCATGAATATGTATGTCCGCATTGCGGTGGGCGTCTGCAATCTCCTGGTCGTAAATCTCGCTGAGCCAGTAATTGGCAGTAACCGCGCCGGAATTACTTAGAATAAGCCCCCCTACTGAATAGGTAACGGTCGAATTCTCCTTAACACGCCAGTCCTCCACCTTAACGTAGCTGTTCACCACATCTTTATAATCCAGGATAGTGTTTTTCATATTGCGGATTTTCTCTCTCTGTTTTCTATATAAAATATAAGCCTTAGCCACATCTGTATAGCCAGTCTGCTCTAATACGTGCTCTACGCTGTCCTGAATTTCCTCTACGGAAATACAGCCATCCTTCATCTTTCCCTGAAAATCCGCAGTTACTCTCAGGGACAGAAGCTCCAGAATCTCATTATTGTAATCCTTCTTTGTAGCCTTGAATGCTTTCTTAATCGCCTCTGTAATTTTGTTAAGGTTAAATTCCGCATTCTCCCCGTCCCTTTTTACTACCTGAATCATACCGCTTGCTCCTTTCAACCCATTTCACGCTAAATTATCATAGCTTCCTGCACGGCAGAGCTCTAAGAACCTGCCTGGCTCCCTCTTACCTCACCCATAGCTTTCACCGGGGAATATAAAAAGGAGCTACCTCATTATTATAGCAGGATGAAAAAGAAAACACAATATCTATGCATCATATTATATGATAAACTAGATATTGTGCTTTATCCTCTCTGCTACTACAAGTTCTATCAATACCGTCAATCCTTGTACAGACTGGCAAACAGCTCTGCCGGCACATAGGCCTCCACAGCCACCCCATCCTCCCGGTACTCTTCCTTAAGAAGCTGCCCGTACCTTCGTATCGTCTGGATGCGTCCAGACTGAGTATAAGGGAAAATCTTTTTCAGGTAAACTCTCCGGTTCCGAATAATGGTTTGAAGAATCCTCTCAAGCGCTCCAATTCCCTCTCCGGTCTTTGCAGATATCCGCACTTGATAATCTGCCCCAAAATCTCTTGGCAGTTGAATCAGATGCTCCTCTCCTGCCCTGTCCGGATCCTCCATGCGATCTACCTTATTAAATACGGTAATCATGGTTTTATCCACAATCCCCAGATCCTTTAAGGTCTCCTTCACCACATGCATCTGCATATCCATTTGCGGATTCGAGCAGTCTGCCACATGAAGTATAATATCACTGTACCTGGCTTCCTCCAGCGTACTTTTAAAGGCCTCAATCAGATGATGGGGCAGCTTCCTGATAAATCCTACGGTATCCGTCAGAAGAATCTGCTGTCCATCCTCCATGATATAGCTTCTGGTGGTTGGATCTAGGGTAGCAAACAGCTTATCCTCTGCCAGTATCCCAGCATCTGTAAGACGGTTTAAAAGGGTGGACTTTCCTGCATTAGTATAGCCCACAATCGCCCCTGAAAGGGCAAAATCCTTCCCCCTCTGCTGTCTGGTAAGCTCCCTGTGGCGTTTTACATCCTCCAGTTCACCCTTTAACTGTGAAATTCTCTGATGGATCAGACGACGATCCATCTCCAGCTTTTTTTCGCCTGGCCCTCTGGTTCCAATCCCACCGCCCAGCCGAGAAAGAGAATTTCCTATGCCCGCCAGCCGGACAGCCCTGTATCTAAGCTGTGCCAGCTCCACCTGAATCTTCCCCTCTCTGGTGCTGGCTCTGGAGGCAAAAATATCCAGAATAACCATGGTGCGATCCATCACCTTGGTTTCCAGAGCATCCTCCAGATTTCTCAGCTGAGCCGGCGAAAGCTCATCATCGCAGATAACCCCTGTTGCATCCAGCTCCCATATCAAATTCCTAACCTCTTCCAACTTTCCCTTACCCAGATAAGTGCCGGGATGAACCTTTTCTCTGCTCTGTATCACCCGGCCCACTGTCACAGCCCCCGCTGTGGAAGCCAGCTGGGAAAGCTCGTCCAGAGAAGCCAAGGTATCGTCTCCATCTCTGGTGCTTACCGCAATTAAAATAACCCGTTCTTCTAATTCCCTTAAATCGATCAAATCAGCCATCCTATTCTGCCTCTTTCCCCTACAGCAAAAGGGTGTCCTCCTTTTACCTGGAACGCAAAAAGCCTATCTCATGCTGCGCGTCCTCATCCTTTCCAAAGACGCTTACATATTCCTCAAGCAGCGCCAGGGCCTTATCGTACTGATGTAAGTATTCGTAGGCTACGGCCCGGTTATACGTCAGCTCCTTTAAAAGGCTGTAATCCGCGTCAGACTCCTCCTTCAAAGCCTGGGCTGCCTGGCTGGGCAGGACTCCGGAGCCCAGGTTATAATCTGTAACTAAGATCTCGTACCCCTGGTTAAACGAATCAAGAGCACCTTCGTAATCTGCTTCAGCCACCTGGCAAAGGCCCATCTGGTTATAAATCTGCCCATCTCCCATACCATCCTTTATTGCTTCACTATAAAATTTCATCGCTTTATCATATTCTTGGTTGTCCACACAGGCGCCTCCTGCTGCCATCAGCGCCTGCTCCTTCCCTGGGGCAAGTTCTCCCTTCGCTTCCAGCAACACGCCCTTTTGGTAGGCATCTATGGCCTGATCCGTTTTTCCCATTTGGGAATAGCACAGACTTTGAAGATACCTGTACTCCGGCGCTCTTGGTTCCATCTCCAAAAGCAGCTCATAGGAATAAACAGCGGCATCATAATCCTGAAGCCTGTATTCAGCCTCTGCCCGGTAGCTTAGCACGTCCACCTTAAACCCCGTCCGTTTTCCTGCCTTTTCCAAAGCCAAATCAAGGTCTTCAATGGCTTCGCTGTAATTTCCCCTCTCCAGCTTCTCCAGACCGCTGGCCCGGTACTGGCGTATCTTAGACGTAGTAAGATAACCAGCCAGATGGAAGGTCACTGCCGCTACAACCACCAACGCCACTACACACACAGCCCAGGCGATTACAGCCTTTATCACCCTCTTTTTTCTGCGCCTTCTGCGCCCGGCGCTGCTTCTCTTTCCACCTGCTCCTCTGTACGCTCCGCCGCTTCCCGGCCTCCCCCCATAAAATCTGCGTCCTCCATCGTATCCTCTCTGTCCACTGCCAGTCATTGCTTACCTCGCATCTGTGCTGCCAAATCCACCGTTGCGTGAATTGGTGCACTCATCGTCTGTTGTAATGCCAAAGGGGACGAAAATTCCCTGAGCAAAGCCGGTACCTGCCGCCAGTTCCACTACCTTGCCTTCCCTAGTGTCATTGATTACCTTGATAAACATATGACCTTCATTATCAGAGTAGAAATAATCACTGTCAATGATACCTACCGTATTATTCATCTGCAGACGGAACTTAAAGCCCAGACTGCTTCTGGGAAATATCTGAAGCACCCAGCCCTCCGCCATCTCCGCCCGGATTCCCGTAGGCATCTTAATCGATTCACCTGGCTTTAACACAAATGAAACCGGAGTGAAAAAGTCATAGCCTGCAGAGCCTGCCGTAGCCCTTGCAGGAATTTTAATGCTCTCATAAATTTCTTCTGCCTCAGATCGGCTGCTGTCAGGAAATGTATCCATCCAGTCCTTTGTAAACTGGTTTAACGTCACTTTATAGAATTTTGCGATTTTCTGCATAGTTTTCTCCCGCTTATTGCCATACTATTATTATCTCATCAGTCTGTCTCCTTTTGAAAAACAGCTTTATAGATCCTAATCAGTCTATCACAATCCCATGGATTTTTCCACTTTATTTTTCGTTCTTTCATTATTAGAAACCTTAGAACCCCTTGCTTTCATTACAATTAATGCAGCTTCATTTTTAGAAATATAATAAGACCATCAGAGGTGAATTTATGAAAATCTCATACAACTCAGAACCAAGAAAAAACCTTATCGGTCAGGATATATACCGGCTGCGCAAGAAGCAGCAGCTCTCTCAGAGGGCAATGGCCGCCAAGCTTCAAATTCTGGGATACGACTTCAGCGAGCTTACAATTCTGCGGATAGAAAAAGGAATCCGTCTGGTCACAGACATCGAATTAAAAATTCTCTGCGAATTCTTTCATGTTACGCCAAATCAGCTGTTAGGCTTTGATAATTGAGCCAAATGTCAGCTCCACCTCATATAGGTTAGCTATTGTGTATATGGATATTCATCTTTTAGTGCATACTTGCAACATTGTTTTTCAGCCTAATGTTTTTTCTGCCTCTGGGATACAATAATACAGAAGGTATCGAAAACTCGGATAGGTGGTGAAACTATGAGCTATGAGTTGGAACGCATTGAAGAGCTATGCAGGGAACGGGGCTGGAGCCACTACCGCCTTGCCAGGGAGATGGACACTTCCCCAAACAACATAGGCAATCTGTTCCGGCGCACGACCGTCCCCAGTATCCCTACCATACGGCGCATTTGTGAGGTTATGGGGATTACAATGGCTCAGTTTTACAGCACCGACGGCGAGCAGATAACGCTGAATCCCCAACAGCGCCGCATGCTGGAGCTATATGACCATCTGGATCAGACCAGCAAGCTTAGGGCTGAGGCTTATATGGAAGGACTATCGGCCAAAGGCCCGGCGGATCAAACATAATATAACAGACTGAGCAAAGCCGCTGGGGAGCATCTCCCCAACGGCTTTTTATGTTCCTTCACCAGTTTCCATTCACAGCCTTCATCAAAGCCAGAGCCATCAGCAGCGCACCGCTGATCCAAGACAAATCACAGCTCAACCTGTCTGCTGCCTTTCGCCCTATCCATAAGCCTGCATACATCATGCAAACACCCACAGCAAAGGACAGTATAAGGGTAGCTGCGAATGGGATTTCCAGAAATGCAGCCATCGTTCCCGCTGCCAGACTGTCGATGGACATAGCCAGAGCCAGAAATATCGTCTCCCTCCACCCCAATGACTGGGAACCGTCCGCATCAGCAGCCATAGGGTCTGCGTAAATACTGATAATCACCTTCAGACCGGAAAGAGAAAAGCTGAGATTTCTTCGCAGCCTGCAGTGACGGTTAATATATGCTTTCATACCATAATCCAGAAGTTTTACAAACCCCAGAAGAAATAAACTCACAAAACATACGATCCTGGTCAGCTCCGCAGGCGCCAGAGCCCGTATTATGCTTCCCACTCCTAATGTCAAAGCCAGACATCCGCTGCAAATACCGTTTAACAGCAGCACCTTTCCCCAGGTCACAAAAACCCGGTTGGCGCCGTAAGCCAGGCTTGCTACAAAAGCGTCCGTACACAGGGCTAATACTAAAACTAAGCTTCCAAGCATGGTTCTATCTTATTCTTTTTATTTTAGTATATTCCCCTTAGCCATGTTTGGGAATCAATCTGTCTGGAGAGAAGCTGCCGCTTCTGCATCGGCCAGATCCAGCTCTGTCCCTCCCTTATCAGGGTTTGGAGCCCCACTCTCTCCCTTTCCTTCTGCCTGCAGCTCCTCCAGCTTCAACTGTAGTTCTTTCTCCACCTGAGATTTAATCTCCTCTTCCTGCTCCGGTTTTATATCCGGCAGTTCTCCTACAGAGCCTACTCCGAACCTGCGCAAAAATTCTTCTGTAGTTGCAAAAAGGGCCGGCCGGCCAGGCGCGTCCAGACGGCCCACCTCATACACCAGATTATATTCCACCAGACGGTTTACTGCGTGATCCGATTTCACGCCGCGGATTTTCTCTATCTCCAGCTTAGTCACAGGCTGCTTATAGGCGATAATGGATAGTGTCTCCAGCGCCACTTCCGTAAGCATCTGCTTTTTAGGCGTAGCTGCCACCCGGATTAAATTTTCATAATACTCAGCCCTGGTGCACATCTGGTAACATTCCTCAAGCTGGGTAATCTCCATACCTCCCCCATATGTCCTGTACCGTTTCATAAGACGCTCCACTGCCTTTTTCGCTACCTCTTGGCTTTGGCCTATGGAAACAGCCAGCTGCCGCAGCTCAACGGAATGGCCCATAGTAAAGAGAACCGCCTCGATAATGGCCTCCTGCTCCCTCTCATCCTCCGTAGGAGGAAAGGTAAGCTCAATCTGCAGGGCTGTCTCCTGTTTCCTTCCGCCGTTTTCCCTATCCTTTACCGCTGCCAATGCTTTGCTGTCTGTACCTTCCTCCAGCTCTTTTACTTGTTCCTTCACACTCATATCCTGTTATCACTACCCTTCAAAATCCTCCAGCCCTTCCAGATCCAGGGCTTCCTCCTGTCCCTCCGGCTCCAGAGTCTCTATATCCATATCCCCAAAGATTTCCTCCTGGCTAAGGCGGATTTTACCTATCTTCATAAGCTCCAGCACGGCCAAAAACGTAACCACTACTTCCAGCCTGTCGGCCTGCCCCTCCAGAAGCTGGCGAAAGCTGAATTTCCGCCTTTGTCTGGCATAGAGCATGACGGTTCCAATTCTCTGCTCCAAACTTACAGGCTCCCGCTTAATGGTTCCAAAATTGCTCCGGATCGGGTCAATTTTATCTTCCTTACGCTTCATCACCTGCTCAAAAATCCGCTGAAGCTTAGCCAAAGTCAGACCGTCCAACAGGCTGTCCAAATCCACCGGAGGCACATAGCCTGCCACCTCCGGAGGCAGTGTGGACGGCTTATAGAGATGCTTGATGGCTCCGTCCTCACGTTCTGCCAGCTCCTCTCCCATCAGCTTGAACTTCTTATATTCCAGAAGCCGCCTCACCAGCTCCGCTCTTGGGTCAATCTCCTCCCCTTCCTCATCCACTTCCCTAGGAAGGAGCATTTTGGCCTTAATATCCAGAAGCGTGGCAGCCATAACCAGAAATTCACTGACCAGATTCAAGTCCTCCCGTTCCATATTCCGAACATACTCCAGATATTGAGCTGTGATTTCCACGATTGGGATGTCATATATATTTATTTTGTTTTTGTCAATCAGATGGAGCAGAAGATCCAAGGGTCCTTCAAAATGCTCCAGCTTGTAAGAAATCCGTTCCATAGTTCCACCGATCATAGCATGCCTGGAGTACTTTATATTCCATCCCAGGCTAGGCCTCTGCCTTTACTTCTGCAAGAGGCAATCTGCATTGCCTTTCATCTTATCACAGTTTTCTGCCTATTTCTACTTCTTTTTAAGCTGTATTACCACAAGCTGAGGCTTATTGTTGAACCGTATGTTAATGGAATGGGTTCCCAGTCCTCTGCTGACAATCATCCGGCTGCCCTTCATTTGAAAGTCCCCGGCACACCAGGGCAGAAAAAACTGGTATTGAGGAGTCATAACTCCTCCCAGCACAGGAAGCCGAACCGTCCCTCCGTGAAAATGTCCGGACAACGTCAGATCGGCACCCCAAGCAGCATAATTCTTAAAATACAGGGGAGAATGTGCCAGAAGAATATGAAACTTTCTCCTGTCTGTTCTTCCCAGCTTCTTGTACAGATAATCCTCCTCCATAGCCGGCGCTTTCTGAAAAAAAGCCTTTCTGTAGAAACGGGGCTCTAAATCTACGCCAGTTATCAGGATATCCTCTCCCAAAGCCGCTGTTTCATTCTCTAGGCATACAATACCCATAGCCTCCAGGGCAGCTTTAAACTCCTCATACTGGGTTCCATATACATGGCGCTGCCAGACCATACGATTCTCATGATTTCCATTTCCATAAAAAACGGGAATCCGGGAGGAAAGCGCTTTCATAAGGGACAGGGCAACTCTTGTATCTCCCTGTCCCTTTCCCTTTGTCACAATCATGTCCCCGCCTACCAGAACCGCATCTGGCTTAAGCCGGAAGATTGTCTCCACCAGCTTACCATTTTCAGACCCAAATTCATTATTATGTAAATCCGACAAAAAAACCAGGCATCTGTCCTGAATCAGCTTCCCAGAAGCCATCTGAACCGACTCCACTGAGAAATGCTTTCTCTCATATTCAGAGCGGGCCAAACAGGCGCATCCTGCCGCTGCCGTTAATATAACCGCTTCCTTCCACATATGTTTTATATTCCTCATCTGCTTTCCTGCGCAAATTCCAGGCTTCCGCCCTCAAACAGCTGGATTACATCCAAAAGGCTTTTGCAGCTGGCTGTGAGAAGCTCCTGAATCTCCTGGGTAGGCTCATCCTGATCAGGGATCATAACAGGAATAAATCCTCCCTTATAGGCTGCCCGGATTCCATTAAAGCTGTCCTCCAGCACCATACAGGCCCTTGGCTCCGTATCCAGCATACCAGCGGCCAGACAAAAGATAGCCGGGTTTGGCTTTGCCTCCTCCACCATATCTCCATATGCATAGGCGTCAAAATACCCATCAACTCCGGCTCCCTTTACATTTCCCTGCGTCCACTGGCGGCTGCTGGCAGTTGCGACTGCCAGCTTGCAGCCATGGGCCTTCAGGTAAACCAAAAGCTCCTTAAGCCCCGGCTTTACAGGCACCCCGTTTCTGGAAATCCAGTCATAGGAATACTGCCTTTTCTTCTCAAAAAAGCCCGGAAACTGATCCACAGGCCCAAAGCGCTCCTCAAACGCGGCTCTCACCCTGTCTGCCTTCTTACCTCTAAGCTCCCTTAAAAATGCCGCATCTGGCCTTATTCCGTATGGCTCTCCCGCTGCTTTCCAGCCCTCCAGGGCCAAACGCTCCGTATCAAACATCAGACCATCCTGGTCAAAGATAACTGCCTTCACTTTTTTACCCACGCCATCTGTCTCCTTCGCATCCTGCCGGCCATACCGTATCCTCTGTCCACGGCATCCGTTCGGAGGACGCACATGGTCTATCTCCTGCCTAAACATTGTACCATGTGCCTGAGCTTTTGTAAATCAGTCCGGCGCTTCCAGTTCTTTAGGCATACGGTCCTGTATAAACCCTAATGCCCTTACTGCGCTTTCAAGTGCCAGGGAGCCAGCTCAGAACTTGCAAAATTTCCCTGGTCATGATGGCATACAGGACAAAACTGAGGAGCAGACTTCCCTTCATATATATAACCGCAGTTTGTGCAAATCCAGACCGTTTTCTGCTCACGGGCATAAAGCTTTCCGTCCCCCAGCAAATCTGCCAGATGCTTAAAGCGGTTTCCATGGGTCTTTTCAATCTCTGCGATCATACGAAAAGCCGCCGCTATTTTAGGGAAGCCTTCCTTCTCTGCTACATCCCCGAAGGATTGATACACCACATCAGCCTCCTCATACTCGTTGTGGGCAGCAGCCCTTAACTGCGCCAGCGTATTTTCCTCCAAGTCCACCGGATAACCTCCGTCTATGAATATGGTTTCCTTATCCAGGGATTTTAAAAAATCATAGAATATCTCAGCATGCTCCTTCTCCTGATCAGCCGTATACTTGAAAATCTGCTCCAGGGCAGGCATTTTCTGCTTGTGTGCCAGCCCTGCCGCAAAGGTATAGCGGTTCCTTGCCTGGCTTTCTCCCGCAAAGGCACGCATCAAATTTTTTGCTGTCTCGCTTGTCTTAAAATCTATCATAGCAGCTCCTCCTTGAGATTTCAATTCATATTCTATTTTACTATTCCCTGGAATGGTTTCTTTTATTCCCATTGTTCCCATTCTTTCTTGTATTTCCAAGCCTCTCATGCTATAATCCAGTTATTGATAATGAGGACACTTATAACAAAGGAGGAAACCGCTCATGATCCGCTACGACCGCCTATGGGCTACGATGGCAGCCAAGGGCCTGACCCAATACCGTTTAATTAAGAAATACAACTTCAGCGCCGGCCAGATTGGACGTCTGAAAAAGAACATGCATGTCTCTACCCACACCCTGGACACTCTGTGCTCCATTCTGGGATGCGGCATCAGTGACATCCTCGAATACATCCCTGAGGGCCTTACCGAGGCAGAGGAGCTTCCCGGCAAAAAGCTCTCTAAGGGATCAGACGAGGCTCCTTCCAAGCAGAAAAAAAATGTCTCCTCCAAAGACAGCAAGTCCAAGAAAGCCTCCAAATCCAAGAAAAATAATAAAAAAGCTGCCAAGGAAAGCAAAAAAGGAAAGGACGGCAAGAAACATAAATAAATATCTGCATTTTGGAAGCACAGACAGTACGCAGCATAGGCGCCAGACCTAAGATTAATATCCATGACCTTTTCCTGTGCTGTGATAAGCTAAGAATACATTCACGGGAGATGGGGCAAGGTTATATCAAAAATAGCGGCTTTGTTCCTGCTGATTGTTAGAAATTCCTTCAGATTCTTTGTGAGCTAATTCTGTTTTCCCCAAGCGATCTGCGCTCAATTTTGCATACATAAAAGCCTATCCAATCAGTCCTTTGCCGAAGCTTCCAGCTACCAGAGCCTCCTCGGAAATATTAAGAAAATAGTATGGTATTTACACGGTATTTCGGGTATAATAAAGCCAGGGCCAGGAACGCATAAAGCCGGTTTGAGGAACGCATCTTCCAGACAAGCGCCTGTTCTGTGTGCCCCAGCTATAGCTGGATACTTAAGAACTACCGGGCATAAAGGAGGATTACCGATGAATAGGCCAATCATAAATGACACTGCAGCAGCTCCTCCCTTGGATGAGACAACGGCCCGTCTGCCCCGACTGAACGAACTATCCATATCCATGGGTATCCTGCATATGATTCTTGATGAAGCCTGCCAGGCACTATTTCTCAACGATTACCTTATTTCTGAATTGGGGTATGAGAGCTGGCATGATTTAACCTGCTCTACAGGAGGCTCATTCCTTTCCTGTATTCACCCGGAAGATGTAAATTTTTTCCAGAGCTATCTCACATCCTTAAGAAAGCTCCGCCATAAAAACAGCTGCACATGCCGGCTGCGCAGCAAAAGCGGTGAATTTCTATGGTTTGAAATCGTCGCCTCTCTTTCTGTCGATTATAATAAAGAATTTGCAACCTGCTTTTGTATCAACATTTCCCAATCTGTTAAGCAGCAGCAAGACGAAGAAAAAGCATTTGCCGTCTTACGTGAAGAACTGGAGACCATTATGAGCAGTATGCTGGGAGGCCTCCAGGCTTCCCGGAATACGAAAGAAAATCCTTTAGACTGCATGTCTGTATTAAAAGAAGCGGTTCAACTGTTTCAAATTGTTGTTGGGAGTACCAATAAGATCATTGCAAAGTACGATTTTAAAGAAGATCGGTTTATACCGGTTGGAAGCTCTTCCAAAGAATTTTTTTCAAAATTACCTGGCCCGCTGACTCTAAATAGACTTATGGAATCGAACATGATCTCCTCAGAAAGCATGAAAAAAATGCATGTCCTGTTAGACCAGATGAGCCGTGGAATTCCCAAAGGGGAAATGAATATTAGAGTGCTGAGCGCCCAGGGCCTGTGGCAATGGTATCACTGCGCCTATACAACCGTCTTTGATATTAACTATCTGCCTGTGTACTCTATAATTTTTTGCGAAAATATCACAACTATACACGAAAACGAACTTGCATCCCGGCGCTTCTTTGATTATATGAAGGTCGGAACCCGAAAAATTGTTATTAATCTGGAATATAATTTAACATTGGATACCTTCGAACGAAGCCATGGAGCAATTCCCAGCTGTTATGCAGACGCATTTACCAAATCCTACACAGAGGCCTTTGAACGGATGAGCCAGGACGTCCTTCCTAAATACAGAAACCGGTTCCGAAGCTGTTTTCTTCTTGACAATCTCCTGGAACGGTTTGAGAAAGGAATCAATTATGAAGTAAACGAATTTATGATAACCTTTGGAGGAGAACCCGTCTGGATACGTGTACTTTATCAGATTTTAAAAGACCCGCTTACTTCTTTTATGAACATCTGGATTTCCTGCCGGGACATTCAGGCAGAAAAGCAGACAGAGCTCAAGCTGGTAGAAATGGCAAGAATTGATGAAGTTACCGGAATTTCCAACCGCGCGGCCCTGATGGAACGAGTGATGAACCGGCCTGAGGCTTCTATCAGAGAAATGAGCTGGGCAATCGTGATGCTGGATGTAGATGGCTTTGGCCGGGTAAATGATATTCTTGGCCATGCTTACGGAGACAGTGTTCTAAAAGATATTGCCCAGACACTCAAGCTGGTCATTGCTCCTGAAGATCTTGTTGCCCGCATCGGGGGAGATGAATTTGTTATCTATGTCAATGATTTTTCCGATCTCGACGCCGCTAAAGAGCGGCTGAGAATCATCCTTGCCGCCGTATACAGAGAACTGAAAACAGGAATTAAGGTTTCTATCAGCGCTGGTGTCGCATTCTGTCCTTGTGACGGAAACAATTTTGAAACTCTGTATGAAAAAGCGGATATTGCTCTGTACCATGCAAAGCTGACTGGACGCAACAAATATGTAATATACAACAACAGTATGCAAAAGATAGACGGCAGCACAATGATTACCCCGATTGATGAAGCTATTTCACCAAATACAGGGGTATACATTCGCACCTTCGGCTATTTTGAGGTTTTCCTCAACGGAGAGGCGATACCTATTCAAAATGTAAAGGCCAAAGAGCTGCTCGCTCTGTTGGTGGATCGGCGCGGCGGCTTTGTGTCTCCTGGAGACATCATCTCCTGCCTGTGGGAAAATGAACCAGTGAATAAGGTTACGCTGGCTCGGTGCCGTAAAGTCATTATGCTTTTACGAAATGCCCTTAGCGAGTATAACCTTGAGGATTTAATCGAGTCCAAAAAGGGGTTGAGACGGCTCAATACCGGCATGGCGCATTGTGATTTGTATAATTATCTGTCCGGGAAGCCAGAGTATGCCCATTTATTTAATGGAGTGTATATGCTCAATTATAGTTGGGGAGAATTAATGCTTTCTGAATTAAAAACATGTCAATAAGTCTGCCGCAAAACAAGGGAGTGCTGCATAGTAATGCAGCACTCCTTTCTCCATATATAAATTTTTCTACCTCCTATCCGAAAAATTCCTTATGGAACGATTAAGGAACGTTGTGGAGAGGCAAATGGAACGCTGTTTATTTTATAATCAAAGTAAGTATTTGTAACTTCAAAATAGGCGTTTATACAGTTATATAATGGAGGGAGAAATCGCGTTGAAAACGCATACCATCGCCGGAATAGAGGCAGTGATCGATGACATAGCAACAAGAGATTTATACAGCTCCTATGTGGCAAAAGAAAGTGAGGAAGCGGGGCTTCTTAATTTTAGAAAAAACCTCCTGAGGCAGCACGCTCTTTTTGAAGAGTATTTTAAGCCCTTAGGGATTGATCCGAAAAAAGTCCAGAATATATCCGTGATTGAAATAGACCCTTTTGCGCAGCGAATTATGTATTACGGCGAATATCCTGTAATTGGCACAATTAGTGTGGAAAGTGAACGAATATTAAATGATCCGGATCTTTGCCAGTCAGAAAAAACCTCATTTGGATGCGAATTGAATTATACCATGGATACTCAAAAAAATGAGGAATGTCTTGCAATCAGCTTTTGTGTCTATTTTCCGTGGCTTTTTGATGATAAACCGATCCAGATACCAAAGTACATCAATCAGGTAGTTTTACCGGACATAAAGAACTCTAAAAATATTCAGGGAGGCAAAGAACCATGAAAAAAAGCAAAGCTGACAGAATTCTTAAAAAAATTGCAGCTCAAAACGGTGTCACCGTATCTGAAGTACGCCGCGAAATCGAGCTGGCGCTGAAGGCCGGAATGGATAATCCGGACCCTGCAGTGCGGGAAAAATGGAATTCTATCAGCACTGACGGGCAGCTTCCTTCTCCAGAAGAAGCCCTGAGCTACTTAGAAGATCAACTCCCTCTGTCCAGGCAGCATCTGCCATAAGCAAATGTACAGCAAAGAGCTGCCCAAACCTCAAAGCCAAGGGGCTTGCCGCAAGGCTTATTTATAATTTACTGGCATACCCCGTTCTCATCCACTCTATAACCGTCAGGCGTAGTTGTATTCACAAGCATGGCTCCGTCCGCTCCCAGGTAAAACCATTTTCCAGTCTGCTCCACCTGCTCCCACTGGTTTCTTGCCATGGCTCCATTGGAGCGCAGAAAATACCATATTCCGTCTATTTGACGCCAGCCTTTCGCCATGTAGGCATTGGAGTCAAACCAGTAACTGATGCCGTCTATGGTCTGCCACTCATTCGCTGCTTTCTCTCCGTTTTCCTTTATGTAATACCATCCATAGCTGTCCTGTACCCAGCCCTGATGGGCAGCTGCTCCTGGCCCTATATTGCCTAAAGCACCTAAGGAAGCGGAACCAAGGGAGCCTTCTGCCTTGATCGCTCCTGCCCTTACCAGCTCATATCCATAATCCAACAGCGCTTTTGTGTCTGTGTAGTGGGTGGATTTGCTCTTCATCACCACTGCTATCAACCTCACTCCGTCCCTCTCCGCCACAGTCACCAATGTATTTCCTGCCTTGGAGGTATATCCGGTTTTACCGCCTATGGCTCCCTCGTAATACCTGGAATCCTTAGGATTGAGCATTTTGTGGCTCATAGTTACCGTAAGTCCAGATGGATTTTTGATGGTTTTAGGTAAGGTGTAGCTCTGGGTGGAGGCTATGGTTCTTACAATATCATTATTAAAAGCCGCCCTGGCAATTAACGCCATATCCCGTGGGGTTGTATAATGGTTGGCATCGTTAAGGCCGTGAGGATTTGTGAAATGGGTATTGGTGCATCCCAAAGAGGCCGCCTTCTCATTCATCAGCTGGGCAAAGGCCTGGTTGCTTCCTGCCACAGCCTCTGCCAAAGCGTTTCCTACCTCATTGGCAGATTTCAGCAGCAGCGCATAAAGGCATTGGCGCACAGTCAGCTCATCTCCCGCTGTCATATTAATAGAGACTGCTCCTGCCTCCAGGTTCGTAGTAGCCTCAGCGGAAAAGGTCACGCTGGAATCCAGATTTAAACGTTCTGCCACCAGAAGGGCTGTCATCAGCTTAGTAATGCTGGCAGGGTAAAACTGCTTGTCCCCGTTTTTTGAAAAAAGGACAGTCCCTGTGGAAGCCTCCATGAGAACAGCCCCCTCCGACATAACAACAGGCTTTTGAACAGATACACCTGCGTCCAGATTGACAGATACACCTCTTTCAGCTGTATTGGTATATCGACTGACTGTACTTCCCTGATCCTTCTGGTACATCCCGTCTCCAGAAGGCGTCTGTGAAACCTTTGAACCGGGGACTGTATTTTTAGAGCTTCCGGGGCCTTGGGAGCGCTCTGCTTCAGTAAAATTAGAGCTTCCCGGCTGAAAGGATGCTACTTTGCTCTCATCCAGGGGAGTAATCGTGATTGGTTGACCATAAGCAATGGTATTTAACGCAAGAACGCTGCTGGTACATATACAAAGAAATGATTTCCATATTCTCAATCTCATACTATAATTTCTCCTGCCCTTATTCTTATGTTCTCATATATATATCCTCATAAGCTGCAGCACAATTCAACCGGCTGCATAAGCAGTATAAGTATAACACATAACCCCTCAGCAAACATCTTACAATTTTTATAAATTCTCTCTTTCTTTTCTCCTAAATCCCCCTTCCCTTTTCTTGCAAATAGCCTTTCACCAGCTCCAGCTCATCTACATACAGACAGTTAGGCAGAGTCCCCTCCTCTACTGCATCCATGCAGTCCTCAAGCCCCATCCATCTGACAGCCTCCACCTCCTCCGTCTGTAGTAAAAGCTTCTGAATATCCACCGGCTTACGGTATACATAAACCCTGCTGTACTCACTGTTCTTAAACATTCTGCCGTTAAATGCTTCTTCCATATAGCCTTTGTGTACTCCTACATACTCCAGCTCCTTCTCTGAAGCAATGATTCCAAGCTCCTCCTCCAGCTCTCTTAAGGCTGTAGGCAGAAAATCCTCTCCTGCCTGGACATGTCCTGCTGCGGATATATCATAGCAGCCCGGATACGCATCCTTACAGGATGCCCGTTTTTGAAGGAGAAGATCATAGGTTCCATCTTCCCTCTCCCGTACAATCCAGATGTGAGCTGTTCCATGGGTATCTCCATCCATATGAACCATCCCCCGTTCTCTCACCCTTCCGGTAATTTCCCCCGTTTCATCTCGGATATCCAAAAGCTCCATAGTCCTTCCCTCCAGAACCGCCTCTAACAGTCTGTCGCCCTGATAGGACAGCTTCAATGAGAAAAAAGGAACCTCCTCATTCATCAGCCGGAAAAAAATCTTGTCCCCCTCCCAGAGATTCAATTTCAGCACATCCTCCTTCTTCACCCATTCCAGCACGCCCTCATTGCAGGGAATCAGCTCTCCTTCATATTGGTCCGCAGTATACAGACACATATACTCTGTATTCCAGCCCTGGCACATAAAGGTAATCAATCCCCGGAACCTCCAGGAGGTCAGTGTAAGCCCCGTCTCCTCCTTTACCTCCCGTAGAAGACAATCCTCAGGGCTTTCATTTTCCTCAAAATGCCCTCCTATTCCGATCCATTTGTCCTTATTCACATCCATCTCCTTGCTGATCCGATGGAGCATCAGATAAGCTCCCTCCTTCTCTATGTAGCAGAGGGTAGTCATACAATGCTTCTTTTCCATATTTCCCGCTTCCTTTCTCCCATACCGCTGTCCCTCCTTTGGATTTACAGCGTCTGTCCTAAACCTATCTGCACAACCTGGCAAACGCTTTTTAAAACCTATTTGTCCTTGCCGTAATCATCTAAAAATACCCGCTAAACCTATCGTTCTGCGGGTACTATTATAAATCATTTGCTCTTATTCTTCAATTGAATAGTTGGGGGCCTCCTTTGTAATATGAATATCATGGGGATGGCTCTCCTTCAAAGATGCAGCCGAAATCTTTACAAACCGCCCGGTTTCCTGAAGAGTGGGTATATCCTTAGCTCCGCAGTATCCCATACCGGAACGGAGTCCCCCCAGGAACTGAAATACGGTATCCTCCACCATGCCCTTGTAAGCTACCCGGCCCTCTACGCCTTCCGGAACCAGCTTCTTCGCATCCGTCTGGAAATAGCGATCCTTGCTTCCGTTCTCCATAGCTGAGATGGAACCCATGCCGCGGTAGACCTTATACTTCCGTCCCTGGTACAGCTCAAATGTACCTGGGCTCTCGTCGCATCCCGCAAAAATGCTTCCCATCATACACACGCTTCCGCCTGCCGCGATAGCCTTGGTCACATCACCGGAATACTTAATGCCGCCATCCGCTATAATCGGCACTCCATACTCCTTTGCCACCTTATAGCAGTCCATAACTGCGGATATCTGGGGAACACCGATACCAGCAACCACACGGGTAGTGCAGATGGAACCAGGTCCGATACCAACCTTGACCGAATCAGCGCCAGCCTCAATCAAAGCCCTGGTAGCTTCGGCAGTAGCTACATTTCCCGCTACCACCTGCACCTCCGGAAATGCTTCCTTAATCATTCTTACGCAGCGGATCACATTCTCAGAATGACCATGGGCGGAATCCAGGACAATCACATCCACCTTGGCCTTTACCAGAGCCGCCACACGCTCCAGCACATTGGCTGTGATACCCACGGCCGCGCCGCAGAGCAGTCTTCCCTGTCCGTCCTTTGCGGACAGCGGGTACTTAATCTGCTTCTCAATATCCTTGATGGTAATGAGTCCTTTCAGGTTAAAATCGTTATCTACTATAGGCAGCTTCTCAACCCTGGCCTTTGCCAGAATCGCCTTCGCCTCCTTAAGGGTAACCCCCTCCTTGGCAGTAACCAGATTCCTGGTGGTCATACACTCTTTAATTGGCCTGTCAAAATCCTCCTCAAACTTCAAATCGCGGTTTGTGATGATGCCAACCAGCCTCTTACCTTCTGTAATAGGTACACCGGAGATACGGAACTTTGACATCAGCTCATTCGCATCCTTAAGGGTGTGCTCCGGTGAAAGGAAAAAGGGGTCTGTAATCACACCGTTCTCAGAGCGCTTTACCCTGTCCACCTCCTCTGCCTGGGCTTCAATGGACATATTCTTATGGATAATGCCAATCCCCCCCTGCCTTGCCATAGCGATAGCCATGCGATGCTCAGTAACCGTATCCATACCTGCGCTCATCAGCGGAATATTAAGCTTAATTTTCTTGGTAAGGTTCGTGGTAAGATCCACCTGATTCGGAATCACTTCCGAATAAGCTGGCACCAAAAGCACATCATCAAAGGTAATTCCTTCGCCGATAATTGTACCCATCAATATTTCCTCTCTTTCTGCGTGTCTGCCTGTGATTGGTTCGATAAACATATACTATAAAATACGAATATATAAGACAGGAATCAGACTTTCTGATTCTTATTAGTATCTTATACTAGCAAATTTTAACTTGCTTGTCAAATCAATTTAAACGGAAATATTCATTGTATTTACTTATGGCGTTTATCAGCTCTCCTAATAGTGAGGGTACTTTCTTTACTGGCTCAAAACCTTCCGGGGAAGGCTCCGTTTCATAGCCCCAAGCATCTTCTCGTTGGGCTCCAATATTACCTTAGTAGTATCCGGACCTTTTTGAAAAATAAGGGCGTATGGCCTGCTTCCCGGCCGGCAGGAGGAGCAATTTACTACCTTCATGCCAGCTTTTTCATAATCCTTAAGGCTATAGGAATCAGCAGGAGCTACCACCATTACCTCCTCCCTTTCACATTCCAGCACCTTTTTCCTTCTGGCCTTCCCCAAAATGCGATCCACAGACAATCCTCCGTCTGCAAAGAGGTACTCGTACTCCACATTCAGATTCAAAAACAAATAATAAGTAGCTCCAAATACCAGAATCACAATTATAATCCCAAACATTCCTAAAAAACCGGTAAATGCCGCCACAACTGATAGCATGCTTAAACAAAGCATGCCTATCTTAACAAAAAAACCATAGGCCGGTTCCTTCCGCTTAACAAGCCATTCTACATAATTACTTTCACCCATTGCTTTTCTCCTGTTCCCATCATCCTTAATTATACCAATCTATACCTTTATAACTATAACACAATTCCCTTTATTTTTCTACATCATTAATTTATACAGGCCTGCCTGGCACCTTTCACCGGCTGTCGCAATACAATATCAATAAGAACAAAAGATTCCTGTAACAGGAATTGCAGTAAGGAGCAGGCTTTATGAATGAAATCCGCTGTCTATGCGATATAGAACCGGGGCAGAAAGCCCGGATAAAAAAGCTCACCTCCAACGGCAGCATGCGCCGCCGCCTGCTGGACATTGGTCTGGTAGAAAACACGGAGGTGGTATGCCTTGGAAAAAGCCCTATGGGAGATCCCAAGGCTTATCTGATCCGGGGAGCCGTTATCGCCATACGTTCCGAGGATTGCCAGGGCATCCTGGTATATGAATAATCCCTCGGAAGGAAGCAATGCAGGAAAATCATCTGAAAAAGGAGCAGTATATGGGCCTGACAAAACAATCAGTAGGAATGGGCGCTGTCGATTCCGGGCTGGAAATAAAAAAATTAACACCTCAGGATAAAGTGATTGCTATCGCAGGAAATCCCAATGTAGGAAAAAGCACCCTGTTCAACAACCTGACAGGCATGAATCAGCACACAGGAAACTGGCCTGGAAAAACCGTGACCAACGCTCAGGGATATTGTAAAACGAAACAGCATAGTTACGTGCTGGTAGATATTCCAGGCACCTACTCCCTGATGGCCCACTCTGCGGAAGAGGAGGTTGCCCGCAACTTTATCTGCTTCGGTAAAAGCGACGGAGTGGTGGTAGTCTGCGACGCCACCTGCCTGGAGCGAAATTTAAATCTGGTTCTTCAAACTATGGAAATCTCCAGCCGCGTTCTGGTATGTATAAACCTTCTGGACGAGGCCGGCCGGAAGAACATTACCATCAATCTAAAGCAGTTGTCGGAAAGGCTGGGGGTTCCTGTTGTAGGAACAGTTGCCCGGAGCAGGAAAAGCCTGACCCATTTCCTAGATGAGTTAGATACGCTCACAGACACCCCTGTCCCTTCCGTCTCCTATCAGGTAAAATATCCCCCTCTCATCGAGTCTGCCATCGCTATGGCAGAGCCTGCCATCGCTCATAAGGTGGAGGATCGTATCAGCTCTAGATGGCTTACCTTAAAGCTTTTGGAAGGAGATCCCTCTCTCATAAAAGAACTGGTAGAATACCTGGGTGAGGACATCCTGGAAGCTCCTGATGTAGCCCGCTCACTAGATGATGCCAAAGCCTATCTGGAGGAGCAGGGGCTGCCAGAAGAGCAGCTTAAGGATCAGGTAGTTGCCGCATTAGTCTCTTCTGCCGAAACGCTGTGCAGGGATACGGTACATTTCTCCAAAGCCGGGTACAATGAAGGAGACAGAAAGCTGGATCGGTTCCTGACCAGCCGTTTTACCGGATATCCGGTGATGGTTGGCATGCTGGCCCTGGTGTTCTGGATTACCATTACAGGAGCCAACTATCCCTCCCAGATCCTCTCCCAACTTCTGTTTCAGTTCCAGGATATACTGACAGCTGCATTCACAGCAGCAGGAGCGCCTCCGTGGCTGCACGGCATGGTGGTTCTGGGCGTCTACCGGGTTTTGGCCTGGGTGGTATCCGTTATGCTGCCGCCAATGGCTATTTTCTTCCCCTTGTTTACCCTGTTGGAGGACTCCGGCTACCTGCCCCGAATTGCTTACAATCTGGATAAACCCTTTAAATGCTGCCACGCCTGCGGTAAGCAGGCCTTAACTATGTGTATGGGATTTGGATGCAATGCGGCCGGCATCGTAGGCTGCCGCATCATTGACTCACCCAGAGAACAGCTGATTGCAATGATAACCAATAATTTTGTACCATGTAATGGACGTTTTCCCACTCTAATTGCCATCATTTCCATGTTCTTTGTAGGAGCGGCCAAAGGCCCCCTTCATTCCATCATGTCATCTCTCCTATTGACTGCTTTTATTGTCCTTGGAGTGTGTATGACTTTCTTGGTATCGAGACTTTTGTCTCTGACTGTATTAAAGGGCATGCCCTCCTCCTTTACGCTGGAGCTTCCTCCCTACCGCCGTCCCCAGATCGGAAAGGTAATCCTACGTTCCATCTTTGACCGCACTCTGTTTGTGCTGGGAAGAGCCGTTGTGGTAGCCGCTCCTGCCGGACTTCTAATCTGGTCTATGGCAAATATCCAAGTGGAAGGGATTACGCTGCTTGCCCATTGCTCTAGCTTTTTAAATCCATTGGGAAAGCTTCTGGGCATGGACGGCGTTATTCTTATGGCCTTCATCCTCGGCCTCCCTGCCAATGAGATTGTAATCCCTATCGTTATTATGGCTTATATGGCACAGGGAAGCCTTGTAGAGCTTGAAAGCCTTCCCCAGCTAAAGGAACTGCTTATAAACAACGGGTGGACCTGGATAACCGCTGTCAGCACCATGCTCTTTTCCCTGATGCACTGGCCCTGTACAACCACGCTTCTAACCATCAGGAAAGAGTCAGGCAGTTTAAAGTGGACGGTTATATCCTTTTTAGTTCCTACTATCTGCGGAATTATCATCTGCTTTGCCTTTACCTGTGCAGCGCGTTTGATAATATGAAGTACCTTTTTACAGCTATCCTTTTGCAGTTCTTATATCTCCCATTTCCTAATGCTGCTTTTGCAAATTATCACAGGGACATTCGTTCTATCCCCGGGAATATCCACAGTCTATCTGAAAAAGGGCGGCCCCTGCCGGGAAACCGCCCTTTTCTATCATTCTTACATACAGTTATATTGGGGGGAATTAGTACATACCGCCCATATCAGGTGTTGCAGGCATAGCCGGAGCAGGCTCCTTAATGCTGGCAACTACAGACTCAGTTGTCAGAAGGGTGGACGCAACGCTGGTTGCGTTTTGCAAAGCGCTTCTGGTAACTTTAACTGGGTCGAGGATTCCCGCCTCAATCATGTCTACATATTCTTCCTTATAGGCATCATAGCCAACTCCAACGCTGGATTCCTTTACCTTGTTAACAATTACAGAACCCTCCAGACCTGCATTTGCAACGATATGGAACAGAGGAGCCTCCAATGCCTTCAAGATAATCTTAGCTCCAGTCTTTTCATCACCTTCCAGGCTGTCAACAACTGACTGTACCTTGCTGGCAGCGTGTACATAGGCGGAACCACCCCCTGCAATGATACCTTCCTCAACAGCTGCTCTGGTAGCATTCAAGGCATCCTCCATGCGAAGCTTTGCCTCTTTCATCTCAGTCTCAGTAGCAGCGCCTACACGGATAACGGCTACTCCGCCTGCCAGCTTAGCCAGACGCTCCTGCAATTTCTCTCTGTCGAAGTCAGATGTAGTTTCCTCGATCTGCTTGCGGATCTGAGCAACTCTTGCCGCAATGGTATCCTTATCTCCCATACCATCAACAATAATGGTATTTTCCTTCTGAACCTTTACAGATTTGGCGCGTCCTAACTGCTCAAGTGTCGCATCCTTCAGATCAAGTCCAACCTCCTCGGAGATGACGGTTCCGCCTGTAAGAATAGCAATATCCTGAAGCATTTCTTTTCTTCTGTCGCCGTAGCCCGGAGCCTTGACAGCTACTACATTGAAGGTTCCTCTCAGCTTGTTTACAATCAAAGTGGTAAGAGCCTCTCCCTCTACGTCCTCAGCAATAATGAGCAGTCTGGCGCCCATCTTGACAACCTGCTCTAAGAGAGGAAGGAGATCCTGAATATTGGAAATCTTCTTATCTGTGATGAGCACATACGGATCATCCAGATTAGCCTCCATTTTATCCATATCTGTACACATATAAGCGGACAGATAGCCTCTGTCAAACTGCATACCTTCTACCAAATCAAGCTCGGTAAGCATAGTCTTGGATTCCTCTATCGTGATAACGCCGTCCTTGGAAACCTTCTCCATAGCGTCTGCTACCATTGTTCCAACTTCGTCATCGGAAGCAGAAATTGCGGCTACTCTTGCAATCTGGGATTTACCGTTAATAGGCTTTGACATAGCTTTAATTGCGTCCACAGCAATATCTGTAGCCTTCTTCATACCCTTTCTCAAAACGATTGGGTTAGCCCCAGCAGCCAGGTTTTTCATTCCTTCATTTACCATAGCCTGTGCTAAAACGGTTGCGGTTGTGGTACCGTCGCCGGCTACATCGTTGGTTTTTGAGGCAACCTCCTTAATTAACTGAGCTCCCATGTTCTCATATGGATCCTGAAGCTCGATCTCCTTTGCGATGGTAACGCCATCATTGGTAATTAAAGGCGCTCCAAAGGATTTATCCAGAACTACGTTGCGACCCTTAGGTCCTAATGTTACACGTACAGTATCCGCCAACTGGTTTACACCTGCTTCCAATGCCTTGCGGGCATCCACGCCATATTTAATCTGCTTTGCCATGATAATCAACCTCCAAGTTTATATTCTATAATTTTTTTAATTACAACTTTATTTTACAACTGCTAAAATATCACTCTGCTTAACAATCACATACTTCTCGTCTTCAATCTCCACCTCTGTGCCAGAGTACTTGGAGTAGATAACGTTGTCGCCTTCTTTCACCTGCATGATGATTTCCTTGCCGTCCACCACGCCGCCGGGGCCTACGGCAATAACCTCTGCCTGCTGAGGCTTTTCCTTTGCCGCGCCTGGAAGAACGATACCAGACTTTGTAGTTTCCTCTGCTACTAACTGCTTCAATACTACCTTGTCAAATAATGGTGCTAACTTCATATTAATTCCTCCTTACAACCTGTTCTGTTTTTTCTTTCTTGAATTTTTTACTGGTTCTTTCGTTTGCTCACATACTATGTTATATCACCAGTTATTAGCACTGTCAATAGTTGAGTGCTAGCTTATTTTAATTTTATAATTTTTTTACAATTTGCTGTTTCTTTTTTTTACCATTCGTATTACAATAGTAGCAATAAGGCATACTGTTGGTAACAGGTATTGTGCCTGAAGAACTGTAAAGGAAAGGGGTTTTTAACATGGCTAAGAAGCATTGGGGCAGATTGGCAGTATTTGCTGCTGTAACAGGCGCCGTGGCCGCCGGCATTTCTTATGTACTTCAGTACAAGACATATCATAACGAGCTTGAAAAGGATTTCCGGGAGTTTGAAGATGGAGAGGACGATTCCGAGACTCCCCAGGATCACACCATCGATCCCCGTTCCTCAAACCGCAATTATATTGCCCTGTCTTCCAGCAAGGATGAATTTAAAGTAGCTGCCAAGGACATTGCTCACGCCACGAAGCATGTTTTAAAGGATGCCGGCAGCATCCTGACCGATACGGCTCATGAAGCAGTATCCGCTGCTGTGGATACCGCCCACATGGCCCTCCATAGTATGAAAGCGAAAAAAGCAGACTTCATGGAAGGCCGGGCCAGAGACGAGGAAAAAGATGAGGATATCTTCGAGGACGAGGGCTTTCTGGACGACGATTATGTGGACGAGGATGAGCTCTATGATTACAGCCCCATCAACACGTCCCATGATTCCCGGTTCCAAGAGGACTACGATGAACATGAGCCGGATAACCCCTCGGAAACGACCGGACATACGCCTAAAAAGGCGGATTCCGAAGCCTTAACAGCCGTTATCGAAGAAGATACCTTAGAATAGAAACGCAGCCTTTCTGCTGGCGAAATCAGAATCCTCAGGGCTGCCAAAGTATCAGAGCCAGAAATCTAATGCGCCATACGTCTACAAAAAGCCTGAGAAACTGGAGCAGGCAAAGGCTTTTCTCTGAATATCCGGGATAACTAAACTATGATTGACAGAACTGTTACAAACTAAAAATGCAATAGCAAATTAAATAAAAGTCAACTTCCCAAATAAAAAATACGGTTCCAGGCATCTATTTTAGCTGCTGAAACCGTGTTTTTTATGCAGCATTTCCAAAAAGTGCTATTTCGCAACAGCCCTTTTCTATATTTCTGTCTCCTCAAGCTCAAAAAAGTCCGGTGATCCATCATTCATCTACTTTAAAGCTAGGCCTTACACATCCGTTTTATTCTTCCCACTGCAATATATTTGCCCACATGGGCTGCCATGCCTGATCTTCCCCTAATACATAGGCATGGCTGTCATTATCTGTAGCCATAAGCTGATACCCCCTCCGATCCTCCAAATACGTCCAACGATCATCCAAAACCACCCCCCCATCCTTGACGGTTATATTCCAAACAGTAGCTTCCTTTTTATCATTTGTGGTTCTGTAAGTAATCTGCCCCTCCATAAGATTCCCGGAAAACTGTCCTTTCCTGCACACAGCCCTGGCCTCCTCCATAGGACCTCCCTGGTAATAGCAATATCCTGTGCTTCCTTCTCCCTCCATCACTCCATTCTGCCACAGGCCATCGGCATAATCATACCTGGGAGCCTCCAGATCCACCACCTGGAGGGCCAGGCACAGTCCATGAGGCCTTCCTCCCTGAAAGGAGCCATAGAATACAGTTCCGGCCTTAGTAAGCACCATCCCCTCTCCGTCGATCTCCTCCTTCAAGTTCTGGCCGTCAAAGAGGTAGCGCCGGCCATCCATTTTTTCGTAGAACAGTTCCACAAAAAGTTCCTCCTCCCTGTTCATTACTATGGCAGCCTCCTTTAGCTTTCTATTCTCCAAAGCAGAGAATAGCTCCCTTAATACAGCCGCCTCCTTCTCATTTAAAACAGGCAGTTTACTCTGCTGTATCAAATCCCTTTCCTCAGCCTGAGCCTTTGCCTGAAGATCCGCGGCTTTTTCTTTTGCTGTAGCCGCCCGCTCATGCGCTCCCCACCAGCTGCTAAGCGCCAGTACCAGAGCAAAGACTGCCGCTGCTGTCCAATCGATCCTTTTATCCTTCATGCCCCTTCTCTCCTTCCTTGTTTTATTTCCATTGTCAGGCCCGCAGTAGCTTCTTTTAGCATTTACCGCCAGGCTTCATTTAAGAGCCTGGCTCCCTGTTCAATACCTTTTTCATTCAGATTGGCATAGCCCAGCATCACAGTGGAGGGAAATATATGTTGGCTGGGATGGATAAATGCATCAGATATACCATACACTTTCACCCCGGCCCTTGCCGCCTGCTCCACCAAAAGCACCTCCTTGGCCCCCTTTTTGTGAGTCAGGAGCACATGAAGCCCGGCATACTCCCCTCTTATATCAAATCGATCCTCCAAAGCCCTAAGCCCAGTCAGAAGCACGTCATGCTTGCTCTTATAAATACCTCTCATCCGGTTCAGATGACGTTCATAAAAGCCCTGGTTTATAAACTGGCAAAGAATATTCTGATCGATTCTGGATACAGTGGAGGCGTAAAACCCGGCCTTTTCCCTGTAAATTCCCAAAAGCTGCTCCGGGAGCACCATAAACCCCACACGGATGGCCGGCGCAATGGACTTAGAAAAGGTTCCCATGTAAATCACTCGTCCACCCTGATCCATACCCTGAAGGGCTGGAATGGGCTTGCCTTTATAGCGGAATTCACTATCGTAATCATCTTCAATCAGATACCGGCGGGGCTGCCTGTAGGCCCAGGACAAAAGCTCCTGACGCCGCTTCACCGGCATCACAATCCCTGTAGGATACTGATGGGAAGGCATTACATAAGCCACATCTGCCTGGATACCTGAAAGCTGCTTCACATCCATGCCGTATCCATCCATTTCCACAGGGAGAATTTGGTGTCCTCCCCCCCTCAGTACCAGATAAGCCTGCTTGTAGGTAGGATTTTCCATGGCAAGCTTCGTATCATTTCCTAGAATCTGAGACAAGAGCATCAGCAAATACTCGCTTCCTGCTCCGATGATAATCTGCTCCGGGCTACAGTTCACTCCTCTGGCAGAATGAAGATAATCTCCAATGGCCCGCCGCAGCCCCTCCTCTCCCTGGGGATGACCTCCTGCAAACATTTCCTTATTGTCATTTACCAGAGTATTTCGGCTCAGCTTCCTCCAGGTATTAAAGGGAAAACGTTCCAGGTCAATGCCTCTGGGTGAAAAATCCACTTTATAGTCCCTGTCCACTTCCTGCCGCTCCTTTGCCGCAGTCTCCGGAAGCACCCGGCGCAGCTTTATCAGCGCCGCAGTCTCGCACACATAGTAGCCCTTACAGGGAAGGGCCTCAATATAGCCTTCCGACTGAAGCTGGTCGTAAGCCATCTGCGTCGTGCTGCGGCTCACCTTTAGATTCTGAGCCAACACTCGGGTAGAAGGCAGCCTGCTTCCGGCTGCCAGCCCTCCCTCCTGTACCTCCTCTTTTATATGCTGGTAGATCTGCTCATAAAGAGGACTGGGAGACTGGCTGTCAAGAGGTACTAAAAGTTCCATAAGTCATCCTTTCCACCTGTAACTGGCATTGTTTTATTGTGTGTAAATATCAGTTTTAATCATACCAATTTACTCCGGCACTGTCAACTGCCTGCTTTATGGAAAAAGCATAGAACGACAAAAAAGCGCCTGACTCAAAAACCGGTCTTTAGGAAAATACTGCACATAAAAAACACGGTTCCACATTGCCATTGAAGCCACTGGGTACCGTGTTTTCCCTTCTGAAAAGCCTAATTTTATTCAAGCTGCTATCGCATTTCTTTAATGGAAGAAGGATCGCCCTGCACAATGTTCAATCCGCTCTCTCTTTTCCAGACTATTTAAGCAGCCGGAAGGAGCTCTTAAGAGACACAATCCTGTTAAAGACCGGCTTCTCAGGAGTGCTGTCCTTGCAGTCAACACAGAAGAATCCGTTTCGTACAAACTGATAGCTGTCATAGGCATGTCCCTCTGCCAATGCCGGCTCCACATAGCAATCCTTGAGGATTGTCAGAGAATTGGGATTCAAATTCAGGCTGCCATCCTCCTTCAGCTTCCCCTTCTCCTCGTCCACAATATTTTCGTACAGCCGGCACTCCACCTTTTTTGCAGTCGGAACAGACACCCAATGGATGGTTCCCTTTACCTTACGTCCATCAAAGCCGGAACCGCTTTTCGTTTCCGGGTCATAAACACCGTGCACCACAGTCACATTGCCGCCGGCATCCTTCTCACAGCCAGTACAGGTTACAAAATAGGCTCCCATGAGACGTACTTCATTGCCAGGGAACATACGGAAATATTTCCTGGGAGGCTCCTCCATAAAATCCCCTCTCTCAATGTAAAGCTCTCTTCCAAAAGGCACCTTTCTTTCTCCCAGCTCTGGATTTTCCAGATTATTCGGCACATCAAGAAGCTCTGTCTTGCCCTCGGGATAATTATCAATCACCAGCTTAACCGGCTCCAGAACAGCCATCATGCGGGACTTCTTAAGCTTTAAGTCCTCCCGGATGCAGTATTCCAGCATAGCGTAGTCCACTGAACTGTTGGCCTTTGACACCCCCACCAGCTCTACGAACATCCGTATGGATTCAGGAGTATAGCCCCGCCTTCTTAGGGCTGCAATGGATACCAGGCGAGGATCATCCCAGCCGTCCACAATACCGTCCTCCACCAGCTTCTTAATATAGCGCTTGCCAGTGATGACATTGGTCAGGTAAAGCTTTGCAAACTCAATTTGACGGGGCGGATTCTGAAACTCGCACTCCTGAACCACCCAGTCATACAGAGGCCTGTGATCCTCAAACTCCAGGGTACAAATAGAATGAGTAATATGTTCAATGGCATCCTCAATAGGATGGGCAAAATCATACATAGGATAAATACACCATTTGTCGCCTGTATTGTGATGGGACATGCGGGCAACCCGGTAGATTACCGGATCTCTCATATTGATATTGGGGGAAGCCATATCGATCTTGGCTCTGAGCACCTTCTCGCCGTCCTGATACTTGCCTTCCTTCATTTCCTCAAAAAGCTTTAAATTCTCCTCAACCGTTCGATTCCGGTAGGGACTTACCCTCCCAGGAGTGGTAAAGTCTCCTCTGTATTCCCGAATCTCCTCTGCCGATAAATCACAGACGAAGGCTTTTCCCTTTTTTATCAGGAATATAGCGCACTCATACATTTTCTCAAAATAATTGGAAGCAAAAAAAAGCCTGTCCTCATAATCTGCCCCAAGCCATTTTACATCTTCTATTATAGACTCTACAAATTCAGTCCTTTCTTTAGTAGGGTTTGTATCGTCAAAGCGCAGGTTGAACTTGCCGCCATACTTCTGTGCAAGTCCATAGTTCAGCAAAATGGACTTGGCATGTCCAATGTGCAAATAACCGTTTGGCTCAGGTGGAAAACGGGTCTGGACATGCTTGTACACGCCTTCTGCCAGATCCCTGTCAATCTCCTGTTCAATAAAGTTCCGGGAGACTGACTCCTTTTCCTCAGTTTCCATTACGGTATCCTTCTCTGCCATAATTGTTCCTCCGTGATTGTTACTTTTCTGACTTATAAGTAATATAGCACATATCTTTCATCTGCGAAAGGGGAAACGGGAATAATTTTCTCCCGTAGAATTGCCAAATCTAGAATTTGGGGTAAAAGTTTGCTATACTTATACGAACTAGGCACAAAGCCCTGCGCAAATTACCGCAGCACCGCAGCGAAAAGGAGGCTTAAAAATGAAAAAAGCGGCTGAATATGCATTTATCAAAACCATTCCCATTTTACTGGGATATCTATTCCTGGGAGTTGCCTTTGGGCTTCTTTTGCAGAAGTCCGGACTGGGAGCCCTCTGGGCATTTCTCATCAGTTCTCTTGTCTATGCCGGTTCCATGCAGTTTGCGCTGGTGGGAATACTGACCGGAGGGCTGAGCTTTGTAACGACTGGGGTGATGACTTTATTCATTAACAGCAGGCATGCGTTTTACGGCCTAACCTTTATCAGGCGATTCAAGGAAATGAAGCTATTTTATCCCTATATGGTAGCTTCCCTTACAGATGAAACCTTCTCCCTGCTATGCTCTATGGCGAAACCCAAGGAGTTTTCAGAAAAAGAATGGAAGCTTACAACCTTTTTTGTAGCCTTCTTTGATCAATGCTATTGGGTCATAGGTTCTGTGCTGGGAGCGCTGATAGGCCAGCTGATCCCATTCAGCGCCGAGGGCATTGATTTTGCCATGACAGCTCTGTTTATAGTTATCTGTACAGACCAGTGGAAAGCTTCCAAAACTCATATTCCAGCTGTAATAGGATTTGTATGCGCCATTGTATTTCTGGCCCTTATCCGTTCCTCTGGCTTTATTCTGCCTGCTCTGGCAGCCACAACCGCTGTCCTTTTATTTTTGCGCAGTCCCATCGAAGCATATATGGAGGAGAGCTAACCCATGGAACAGAATACATATAGACTAATCACAATTTTAATCTGCGTGCTTTGCACCCAGGTTACCCGATGGCTTCCCTTTCTCTTATTTGGAAGAAAAAAGGAGGTTCCCAGACTCATCCGGTATCTTGGCTCTGTCCTGCCCACCGCTATTATGGCTGTTCTGGTCGTCTACTGTCTGAAGGGAATCACACTTTTTGCTTATCCTCACGGCCTACCTGAGCTGCTATCTGTAGCTATTGTGGCAGGCCTCCATCTTTGGAGGGGCAATATCCTGTTCAGCATTGCTTTTGGAACTTTATTTTATATGCTTTTGGTACAGGCCGTTTTCTGATCAGGTATAAAGCCGGCATTACCAGGCAGCTCATTTTCCCTTTCATGTAAATAAAAAACGCCGCCCTGCAAGGCATTTTAATCTTCCTCTTCGATTCTTCGGACAATCTTCTCCAGTTCATCGGGCGGCGGCGGCTGAACCACCTCATCTCTTACCGTTTTCTGTGCTAACTCATATTCTTTTAGTAACCTGATTTGACTAAATATGTCTTGTAAATATTTTTTTTTCATCTGTACCACCTTCTTATTTAGGTTCTAAAAATAGAACCTTTGGTTACACTAATTCTACCCCTATAATGTAATCATTACAAGCAGAAGGTGAAAAAATGTTCAATTATAATAAGCTATGGGAAACCATGGAAAAGAAGGGCATTACAAAGTACCGGTTGACTGTGGATCACAATATCAGCAAATCCCTGCTTCACCGGATGAGGAAGAACGAAAGCGTCAGCATGAATACGCTTGATAACCTCTGTAATATTCTGGATTGTGAAATTGAAGATGTCGTTACACACTATAAGGACAGTAGAGACTAATCCCTATCCTACCTGTTTCGGAAAAGAGATCCATAAAACTTTCGTAAATAATGATTGACAAACCCATATGCCTGTGATAATATATACAAGGTTCGCGCAAGTGGACACAACAGATAGGCTGCTGTGGCTCAGTCGGTAGAGCGTCGCATTGGTAGTGCGGAGGTCACGGGTCCGATTCCCGTCAGCAGCTGGATTTTAAAAACCTTGTAGATACGCATAACCGCAGCGTGTTTGCAAGGTTTTTTGCTTACCCCGCAAAGTGATTATCGGGCTTTGCAGGCATCCATGCAATCACATCCCTGATCCATGCATAGGCTTATCCTGCCATTCACAGATCCTGTTTGATTGGCATATGCTATTATAACGATAACTCTTACACCCAGAAGGCCCCTTTGCCGCTTCGGATGTTTTACCCAGCCCCCTGAAAGCAGTCAGCTAAGCAACTTCGAGGGCACTTCTTCCAAACGGCCGGCCCTTTGCAGGTGCGCTATCCGGCAAACTCCTGCTGGTACTGTACGGCACCTTCACCCCAAGCGTCCCACCCCAAACCACCTTAAATCACCTTCTGTCAGGGGCTCACACCTAACGCTTCGACCGTTTAACTTTCATTTTATTTATATCTCACAGTGCTATAATATAAAGAATTAACGTAAAAGAAACAGCGCGATTAACCAAGCTGCCTGTTCAGTTGATAACACGATTTACAGATAATGACGCAATCATAAATTGCAGCAGTATAAAAGTAAACATCTAAGCAAGCGTGTCATCCATAAGGCTATTTCTTTTGCGGTTAATCGTGCGGGAAAGGATTGCATTATGAGAGAACTAAAAACAGTCAGTCAAGTTCTGGATAGCCGTGAAGTAGCTAACATAGTAGAAAAACCGCACAGTGCATTATTGGAGGATATCCGAAGATACATCCAGCAGTTCAAAGAGAGCAATCTTTCACCTGACGGCTTTTTTCTGGAAAGCTCCTACCAAGACAGCAGAGGAGCAGCCTGTCCATGTTATCAAATCACTAAGAAAGGCTGTGAATTTATAGCTCATAAGCTCAACGGAATAAAGGGCTCTATTTTTACCTTCAGGTATATTGACTATTGCCACCAGGTACAGGATTGTCTTTTATACCAAAATCAAGAGCCTGCTTTGCCATGGTTCATTCGCCGGTTCCAAGGCAGCTATATTCTTTTGGAGCGTGATTTTATCGCGATAACAGGCGTTAATATTAAGAAACACAAATTATTTTACCATAGAGATTATTTTAAAAGAGGTTTCGATTATAACGGCTGGGGCTGGAAATGTGACAATGAAGCCTTCAGAAAACGCTATGGCTTTGATTATGGCTCTGACCCCTGCATGATATATTTCTATCCCAGAGGAGTCAGGGCAGCCCTTGCAATTCTGACTAAAGGAAACAAGACAATAATGACTTCCGGCGCGTATCATCTGCTTATGGACGGTCTTAACAGGATTCCGCCACAGGAAGAATTGTCACGATACGATTAAATTATTACCGTTTGGTAAGCTTCTGCATGAAACAATCCAAATTATTATTATGTGAGGTAAACCCTATGCAATCCTGTGAATTAGCCATTTCCATATCTACACTGGCATGCTGTATCGCTGACGGAAAAAGTTCTGAGGAAATTGCTCTTGTAAGCTCCATCTTTATGCAATTAGGCGATACTTTGGCTACAATTTCCGCCCATCAAGCTCTTTGCGCATCTAAGGATACTGAAAGCAAATGATTCAGTATCCTCCTAATTATAGTACAGCCATAGAGTGAATCTGTTGGGGGTGCCATTCATCTTATTATACTGCTTTACCCCCTTCTCAACGGTTTCTTTAATATTCCATGGTTTATAAGCGATAATTTACATCTTTGTTTCTCTGAAATCCGCGCAATCGCATAAAAATATCTTACATACTTTGTATTCTGAAACGAGAGCATAGCAGCCTGCTGAAATAAAGACCGCAAATAGAATGATCAGCGTAATAAACTCGTTTAATGCCCTTATGGTTTTCCTTCTTATATATAAAATGGCCAAGGCTATGATAATCCCCGCCCTTTTGTCAAAATATTTTTTGATTTATGAAAAAGCCACTGAAGCTATTACGAAAATTTTAAACATGCAGTCCAGGCCCAAAACAAGACTCTAGGTTAGGATTTTCATAATTACCCAAAAGCAATTCATCCCGTCCCGGTACTCCACTCCAATCCTAGCCTTGTGGCTGCGGGCGGCTTCAGCGGCAATGGCCAATCCCAGTCCGTAGCCGCTGCTGCGGCTTCTGGCGCTGTCATCCCGATAGAACCGGCGGAAGATCATACGGCGTTTATCCTCAGGAATGGGCTCTCCCTGGCTGTTTATCCACAATCTGGCTCTGCGCCGTCCTATCAGCTCCAGCTTTACCTCTGTTCTGCCTCTGGGCACAGAATATTTCACTGCATTGTCAATCAGTGCCTTCAGCATCTGTCCCATCTGATCGGGGTTTCCCATTATTTCCACACCCTCCTCGATCCTGTATTCCAGCCCCTTTTCTTCCTGATAAAAAACCGGTTCAAAGATCAGGAGCCTCTCCATAACCAGATCGCTGAAGCTGAAACGCCTGAAATCCTTCTTTTTTGAGATACCAGCATCGTTCTTCGCCAGCAGAAGAAGACTTTCCACCAGAGTACGCATCTCTCTGCACTCCTGGTTCACATGCTCCAGCCATTTATCTGCCTCCGAGGATATACCGGCGTACTGCTCCTGCAGCAGCTCTGCATTGGCTGTGATGATGGTAAGAGGTGTTTTCAGCTCATGAGAGGCATCTGCTACAAACTGCTTCTGCATGCGTATGGACTCCTCCACCGGCTTTACAGCCCACCCGGAGAAAACATAGGACAGGGCAAAGAAGCCCAGCCAGATAACTGCGCAGGCCAAACCGCCGCAGGTTATTACCCCGCTGCTAAGAGCATCCTCATAAGAGGTGTCGGCAAAGGCAATTATATGCCCTCCAGGCTGTGTGATCCGCAGATACCGCAAATGATAGCCGTCCAGAATTCCCATAGCCTCTTCCCTGGCCATACCCAGAGCAGCCATTCGCTCCAGAAACTCTTGTCCCAGATAGGAGGCGTACTCCACCTCCTTAGCCGTAACCATTCCGTCCTTACCTACTATAATAGAAAAATAGGGAAGCTGCGACGGAGTCAGCGTTCCAAATATCATCGGACGTTCCTTCCCGGCAGCTACCTGAGACAGAGCAAGACTGCTCTGTCTGCTGATTTTGTGCTTTACCACAAATGTTACGACACAAAAGGTAAGAGCAATGACTGCCGTCACCACCAGCATGTTGTACAGTATAAATTTAAGTCTAAGCCTGCTTATTTCCCGCATCCCCGCTCACCTCCTCCATTCCCTTCCACCATGCGGTATCCCAGCTTGCGTATGGTGAGAATCGATACATCCACTTTGAGAAACTCCAGTTTTTTTCTCAGAAAGGAAATGTAAATTTCCACATTATTCTCCACTGCCTCCCCATCATTTCCCCAGACCTTTGACAAAAGAGTTTCCTTAGATACCACCATATCCCGGTTAATCATAAGAATCCGCATAATATCATATTCCTTCTTCCCAAGCTGGATGCTCTTTTCCGGCCCTCTAAGGGTATAATCCCCTTGATTCAGGGACAGATTTCCAAACTCCAGACAGTCAGGAAGAATCGCTCCTCTGCGCCTGATAATGGTCTTCATCACTGCCAGCAGCTCCTGCATGTCAAATGGCTTTGTAAGATAATAGTCAGCACCGCTCTCCAGCCCCAAAACACGATCCTCGATCTCGCTCTTTGCCGTCAGAATCACTACCGGAACGGAACAACCCTTTCTTCGTACTGCCTTCAAAAGGGTGATCCCATCCATTCCCGGCAGCATCAAATCCAGAACCGCTGCATCGTAGCTGCCCTCTGCCAGCAGGCAGCAGCCGGTATCTCCATCCCCGCAGATATCGCAATCATACCGGTGCTTCAATATATCACGAATGGATTCTGCCAGCCGTCTGTTGTCTTCCACGATCAAAACCCGCATGTTCCCCTTCTCCCCTCTGTCATTGCCTGCAAACAAATAATCCACCTGTATTCTCTCTCAATTCCCCAGGAAACGCAAGAGAAGTCAGGTGGATTTAACACTTAATTCACAAAAGGATTCACTCCCCCTTACGGCTGCATTGTCTCTCCCTTTATTTGCTCCGTATCTCTCGTCTCATAAAGCTGATATAAGAAACCGCAAACACCACAGCCGTCAGAGCCAAAAGCCCTGTAAGGTGGGGCCAGACCAGCAGCAAGCTCTGCCCCAGAGACAGATATCCGTTTACAGCCCCGGAAAGCTGTTGGGGCAATACGATATTCGTGGAACGCACAGAGGGATTCATGATGGTTGACACTGCCTCGCTGTACAGATAATAAGGCGAGAGCCTGTTTAAGCTCAGCTGGCAGTTATAATTGTCCATGAGCTCCTTGGCTGTAGACATCCGGCCCACAGGGCAGACCGTATTTGCCACAATACTGACAACCAGCGTCATAAACAGAGAAAAGAAAATCCACAAAGCAATTCCAAGCATAGCTGAGGTGGCTGCATGGCGGCACAGAACAGAAAACAAAATGGAAAGCGCCAGCCAGAAGCATATATACACAGAGGTAAAGAGCAAAAATACAAAGATCCGTCCTACCTCCTGGCTCTCTGGGGGTATCCCCGCCGCCAAAAGTCCTGCGGCCCCGGCCATAAGACCCATAGCAAATACCATAATGAAGATGATAGAAGCGCCTGCAAGGAATTTGCCGTTGATGACCGTATCTCTGTAAATAGGCTGGGCTACCAGCCGGTTAAGGGTTCCTTCTAAACGTTCACTGTTAATTGCGTCAAACCCCAGTGTAAGGCCCACAAAGGGTCCAAGCAGGGCAATAAAGGTGGTAAAGGAAGGGATAGAACTGCCTCCCAGAGTAAAAAGCTTCAGGAACACATAGCCCGGATCGGAAGCCACTGAGTCTGAAAGGCTGGATAAGGCCCCATAAATACTGGCGCAGCTTGTCAAAAGGATAAGCCCCAGCACAATCAAAAACCGCTTGCTGTGAATCTGATCTGACATTTCCTTCCGGTATAACGCCTCCAAGCCTCCCATTCCCTGCCAAGTGCAGCTTCCTGCCTGTTCCTTATCCCCTTTTGAAGGAAAGAAAGCCTTTATTTTTTCTATCTGTAAGGCTGCCATCTCCCTGCTCCCCTTTCTCAAAATATCTGCGGTAGATTTCATCCAGATCATTTTCCTTCTGCCTTAAGTGACAGAGTGTATATCCCCTGTCCAGGGCCTTCCGATTCAGCTCCCTGCACAGATCTGAACGAGAATATACCACATAATGCTCACCCTTGCGCTCCACCCTGTCTACATTTCCAAGGCTTCTTAACAGGGCTTCAAAGCCGCCATCATCAGGCGCCGCCCCGGCCTCCAGCACATAATGCCCTTCCTGGCGAAGCTGAGCTGCCAGCTCCTCGATCCTTCCGCAGGCCATAAGCCTTCCTTCCACGAACAGTCCTACACGATCGCATACCTGCTGAATCTGGTATAGCTGATGGGAGGAAATAAGGATGGTTCTTTTATCCTTCTCTGCCAGGCTGCGAATCAGAACCATCAGCTCTCTCATCCCTTCCGGATCGATTCCCAGCGTCGGCTCATCCATAATCACCACCTTGGGTTCCTTCATCAGCACATCAGCAACCCCCAATCTCTGCCGCATTCCTCTGGAGTAAGTGCCTGTCTTTTGATCTCCTGCACCTGACAATCCTACCTTTTCCAGAAGCGCTTCTATCCGGGACTCGATTATATCGCCGGGAAGGCCATTGAGCTGTCCTGTAAAGCGCAGATTCTCCCTTCCTGTCATATCAGAGTAGAAGCCCACGTTATCCGGCAGATAACCTACTATCCGCTTTACCTCTATGGCATTTCTCGTACAGTCTTTCCCGTTGATCCAAGCCTTGCCGCTGTCCGGCTCCGTCAAGCCCAAAAGCATCAGGGTGGTGGTCGTTTTCCCGGCTCCATTGGGGCCCAGAAGGCCAAAGACCTCGCCGCAGCCTATGGATAAAGTCAAATCGGAAACCGCCCGTTTTTTGCCGTAGCTTTTTGTCAGATTTTCTATCTTTATTATCACATCATCATCCATTTTCTGCTCCATGGCAATTCCCCCTTTCCGGCATCATATGATATAGCTACCTTCTGCCATATTTGCGGAACACATAACCCAGTCCTCCCGCAGTGCACAGAATAATCACCACTGCCACGATACCCCAGACAGTCTTTGTCTTTACAGAAACCCGGAAATCTGCACTGCCCTGGGTCTGATCACACTGGGCTGTAAATGAATTCACATAGTCTCCAGTAATGGACTCTGAACCAGGCTTCACATGGGCAACCACATCTACGCTTCCTCCGGCAGGAATAGAAGGAATCAGATTATTCTCCATATTGTAGCTTACAGTCCATCCGGCAGGCAAAGAAGAATTTAAGGTAATGTTTTCCAAATCCACATTTCCCGTGTTCTTCACAGTTAGGGTCACATCAGAGGTACGGCCTGCATAAGCGTCAAAGCTGAGACGATCGTCAGGGGTTCCCACTGTAAGCCCGTAGCTGCCTGTAATCACTACCTTAAGATCGGTGCTCAGAGTTTCCTCAGCCGAAACAGCGCTGCAGGAAATATTGTATTCCCCTGCGGGTACGCCCTCCGGCGGTGTCACCGACACAGTCATGCCTTTACTGACTCCCGATTCCACCTCTATGGCCGCTACCTTTGTACTTTCACCGGTTGGCGTAAAGCTCACACTCCAGCCTGCAGGGGCATTGGACGAAAGGCTATAAGAGGCTTGTTTAAGCCCATTGTTAATCAATGTGGCACTAAAGCTGAAATTAGTACCTGCCGTTCCCTCCTGCTGGGGATATTCTGAGGTAAAGCTTCCCTTTCCTGCATTGGCTTCATTCACCATAAAGGTAATGGGCAGGGTATCTGCAATCCCTTCACCTGCAAAGGCGCTCACCTCCACAGTATAGCTTCCCTCTGTCAGTTCCTTGGGGACTGTAACATGAAGGGTCATCTCTCCCCCCTCGTTGCCGTTCTTCACATGAATACGGCTTATCTGATAGCTTCCTCCCTGGAGATACCCTTCCCAGCCTTCAGGCATGGAGGAGACCTTCACATCAGCATTCAGACTGCTTCCTGTACCGTTCTCCAGCATCACAGGAATGTTCAGATTATCCCCCGGCTTAACCGATATTCCCGGATAATCCGTATTCAGAGCCAAGCCTCCGGCCCCGTAGGCTGTATGTGCCTTCATAAGCATCAGAAAAGCCGCTGCGCCAAGGGCTATTAGAGCCCCCAGTCTTTTCACTGTACGGTTTCCCCTAATCGCTACTACATCCTCCATAATTTCCTCCTTTTTCCATAGCTATAGCATTTTTATTGAAGATGCACCAAATGCTTCCATCTCCTTTATAAAATAATCATATAAGAGAAACCTTTAATCAACCTTTAATTTTTTTGAACATACTGTGAATCCTGGGAAACCCATCCACTGGAGCAAGGCTTCATCCATACAAAAAACCGCCCCGGAAACATCCCTTTCCGAAGCGGTTCCTTCCCCGTTCCATCTGTTTCATCCTCGCGCCCACGGCTTAGCGCCTGTGATCCCCTTAGAAAATCCCTTCAAAGCTCTCCCTTAGAGTATCACAGGATTTTCCCAGCTTTTCCAGTTCTTCCTCTGTCAGTGACAAAGGTAAAACTCTCTGAATCCCATTCTGGTTGATAATACAGGGAACACCTACAAACACATCTCTCTGCCCATAATCACCCCGAAGCATTGCCGACACAGTCAGTACGCTGTGCTCATCCCCCAAAATCGCCTTGGTTATTCTGGTAAGAGCCATACCAATCCCATAGTAGGTGGCATTCTTCGCCTCAATAATCTTATAGGCAGCTGTTCTTACCTCTTCCTCAATCTCCTGGAACCGTTCACGGCACTGGGTGTCTAAGGACTCGCCGCAAAGCTCCAGAATTGGCTTGGTAGCCAGCAGGGCCTGACTCCAGGGTACAAATTCGCTGTCCCCGTGCTCCCCCATCACGTAGGCATGAACATTTCTCGGATCTGCCTTTAAATATTCTCCCAGCAGATAGCGGAGCCTGGCTGTATCCAGAGCCGTTCCGCTTCCCAGCACCCTCCTTGGGTTAAAGCCTGAAAGGGTGCAGGTAATCCGTGTCATAATATCTACCGGGTTAGTCGCTACCAGGAAAATCCCGTTAAAGCCAGAGGATGTTACAGGCTCTATAATAGAGCGGAATACCTCCGCATTGCGCTTAAGCAAATCCAGCCTGGTTTCTCCCGGCTTCTGCGCCACACCTGCGCAGATAACCACAATATCAGCATCTGTGCAGTCCCCGTACTCCCCTCCATAGATGGTCATACTAGAATTAGCAAAGGCCAGCCCGTGGTTTAAATCCATGGCCTCCCCTTCTGCCCGCTTCTTATTCACATCAATCAGAACCAGCTCATCACACACCGACTGATTCAGCAGGCTGTAGGCGTAGCTCATTCCCACCATTCCTGTTCCCACAATGACAACCTTGCGCTTATCTATCTTCATAAAGCCTGCTCCTTTCCTGAACATGTTATGTCCGGCGTCAAAATGCCTGACCTTAGTATATCAGAAATCCCATCTCCCTATTCCTTCAAAGCAAAACCGGTGTCTGGATACCATCCCCAGTTCCATAGCCTGCTTATCCCTCCATTCTCTGCCGCACAATTTCATAAGCCAGAACACCGGCCGCTACTGACGCATTCAAAGAGCCAATTTCTCCCTTCATGGGAATAGATGCAATCATATCGCAATGCTCCCGAACAAGCTTACTGACTCCCTCTCCCTCGTTGCCGATTACAAGCCCGATGGAGCCCTTTAAATTTACCTTATACATTACCTCTGCACCCATATCCCCGCAGACAAACCACATTCCCTGTTTCTTTAAGCTTTCTATAGCCGCCACCAGATTGGTCACCTTGGCTACAGGCGTGTAATTTAAGGCTCCCGCAGAGGTTCTTGCCACAGCAGCTGTCAGGCCAGCCGCTCTGCGCTTAGGGATAATAACTCCATGAGCCCCTGCCAGGTTAGCTGTACGGATAATAGCGCCCAGATTGTATGGATCCTCAATACCATCCAGCAGAATCAGAAACGGTGCCTCCCCCTTCTCCCTGGCGGCGGCCAGCATATCCTCCACCTCTGCATACTCGTAAGCAGCCCCATAGGCAATCACTCCCTGATGCTTACCGGTGATAGACAGCTGATCCAGACGCTCCCTGGTTACATAGCTTATAATGGTATCGTATTTTCTGGCCTCCCTGATAATGGTTCGCACCGGACCGTCCTGACAGCCGTCCAGCACGAACAGCTTGTCTATAGTCCTGCCGGAACGAAATGCTTCCAGAACCGCGTTACGGCCTTCAATGGTCAGTTCTTCATATCTCATGGCTGTTCTCCTGCTTTTTCCAATCATTCATCATAACTGCCGGGTTCCCCTGCTGTGCGGCTTCGGATCGGCTCTCAGGCAGGCCAGAATCATTGCCCAGCTTCTCCGCCTCCTGAAATACCCCCATCCTCTCCAGACCCTGACTTACCAGATCCACCAGCCTGCCATACTCCTCCCGGAGAAACAGCCAGCCCACCAGGGCCTCCAGACCGGTGGCCCTGCGGTAATCTATCATAGACGCATTTTTTGCTGAGGTGCCGGATTTGGCGTTGCGGCCCCGTTTATAAACCGCATGCTCCTCCTGCGTAAGCATCCCCTCAATCAGCCTTATAAGCCTGGCCTGGGAACCTGCCCTTACCAGCTCTGAGCTGCGCCTGTGAAGCTTGCTGACCTGGAGAGATCCATGGTTAATCATCCTGGTACGTATGATGATCTCATAAACCGCATCCCCAACATAAGCCAGCACTAAGGGAGAGTAAATCCCTGCGTCAACCGGCTTAAGCCTCATGCATTGTCTGTAATATGCAAGAAATTCACTGATCGTTACACTCGTTTCCACTTTACACCCTCTCTGGTATCCTCCAGTACAATTCCCATATCCAGAAGCTTACCTCGAATTTCATCTGCCAGAGCGAAATTCTTATCCTTCCTGGCCCGCTGTCTGGCTTCAATCATTTCCTCCACATCCTTTTCCAGAGCCTCTGCCTGCTTTTCAGTAATGATGCCCAGTACATCGCAGAGCTCCTCAATGGCCCTTTTTAAGGAAACCACATAGGTTTTTACGCTTGCTCCGTCCGCTGTGGAATTTGCCAGCTTCACCAGCTCAAATACTGCGGCAATGGCATCCGCCGTATTGAAATCATCCTCCATAGCCGCCTCGAACTTACCCCTGAGCTTTTCCGCCTCCTTAAGATTGCGGCAGGCTGCCTCATCTGGAGCCCCCGCGGGAGCCTTAGCCTCCAGATCCTTTAATTTATCCACACAGGTGAGAATACGCTCCAAACCGTTCTTGGAAGCCTCCATCAGATCTGCGCTGAAATTTAAGGGACTGCGGTAATGAGCGCTGAGCATAAAGAACCGCAGTACCTGCAAATCATATACTTCGCTGATTTCCCGAACTGTAAAGAAGTTCCCCAGGGATTTTGACATTTTCCTGTTGTCAATATTTAAAAATCCATTGTGCATCCAGTAGGTAGCAAAATGTTTGCCATTGGCACATTCACTCTGGGCGATCTCGTTTTCATGGTGAGGAAAGATTAAATCCTCGCCGCCTGCATGGATATCAATCTGATCCCCAAGGTAGCGCTTTGACATAACCGAGCACTCAATGTGCCAGCCGGGACGGCCATCGCACCATGGAGACTCCCAGTAAGGCTCCCCCTCCTTCTTAGGCTTCCAAAGAACGAAATCCTCCGGCTCCTCTTTTCCCTCTTCCCCTGTAACCTTAAGCTCCCGGAAACCGGACTGCAGATTCTCCAGGTTTTTATGGGACAGCTTACCATACTCCTTAAAGGAGGAGGTTCTGAAATATACGGTGCCGTCCTTGGCCGCATAAGCGTGGCCGCTGTCGATAAGGGTCTGAATCATTTCCAGCATGCCGCTGATCTCCTGGGTTGCCTGGGGATGTACGGTAGCAGCCTTTACATTCATGGCTTCCATATCCTTTTTACATTCATCAATGTAACGCCGGGAAACCGTATCCGCATCCACGCCCTCCTCAATGGCTTTTTTGATTATCTTGTCATCTACATCTGTGAAGTTGGATACATACTTCACATGAAAACCCTTATACTCAAAATAACGGCGTACCGTATCGAACACAATCATCGGTCTGGCATTGCCGATGTGAATCAGGTTGTATACAGTGGGACCGCAGACATACATTTTAACCTCTCCCGGCGTCAGCGGCACAAATTCCTCTTTTTTCCTGCTCAATGTATTAAATATCTTCATACTCTCATTCTCCTAAATGAAATTAATTTTCTGCGGCTGCCTCATGCTGATTCGAAGCTTTCTTTATCCCCGTCCACAGCCAGAACAGCCCTGACAGCCTCCCCCCATTATTTTATTATCATAGCAGTAATCAGCGGCTTCCGTCAATAAGGTAATTGCCTGGGCGGAAATTCCCTCTCCCCGTCCTGTAAAGCCAAGCCCCTCCTCTGTAGTGGCCTTGACGCTGACTCTGGAGCTGTCCAGTCCCAGGGCTAAGGCTATGTTCCCTGCCATTTGAACCCGATAGGGAGCCAGCCTGGGATGCTGGGCAACGACAGTTGAATCTATATTTTCGATTATATATCCCCTTTCGTCTAAAAGCCCCCCAACCTTCTTTAACAGCTCTATGCTGGAAATTCCTTTATATGCAGGGTCCGCATCCGGAAAATGCTGCCCGATGTCTCCTAAAGCCGCAGCTCCCAAAAGAGCGTCCATCACCGCATGAACCAGCACGTCCGCGTCAGAATGGCCCAGAAGCCCTTTTTCATAAGGGATGGCCACACCCCCCAAAACCAGCGGTCGATTTTCTGCTAATTTATGCACATCATACCCTTGTCCGATTCTCATAGTAACTCCTTATATATTGTAGTTTGTCTTTACGGCACAGTCACACCATCATACGCACCTTTCTGGCAACACAGCCTACCTGAATATCATTCTGAAGGCCACAGCTTTCTCCATCTGTATGGACAGGAAGAGCTGCCTCCGTATGAATGGAGATCTCTCTGCACTCATAGCTGCGGATTCCTCTTGTCCTGCTCCCCCTGCGGCCTGTAAAGGCCGAAAGCAGAATGGGAATCAGCTTGATTCTGGCTCTATGGCTTACTACGCAGATATTCAGCTTCCCGTCACTTCCATCCGCTCTGGGGGCAAAATGGAAACCTCCCCCTTCTGAAGGCTGTATGTGGCAGGAAATGAACAGAATATTGTTAAATTCTACTTTTTTAACTCCGTCCAGCAGGATATATCCCTTGGAGGAGCTTAGTTTGAAAAACTGGCGTATACCCAGCGCCATATAGGAAAGCCTGCCCAATCCCAGACGGCTTAAACGGCTGCGGCACCGGGAGGTAAGGGCCTCCTGACAGACGGCTGCGTCATATCCAATACCGGCGCTGACTAAAAAGCGCCGGTGGCAGGGCTCCTGGGCTCCATAGGAAAGGACTCCATAATCTATCATGGTAAAATGCCCGGGAGTTAGCTGCTTTTTCAGGCATTTGACGGCGCTTTTGGGCAATCCAAGTCCTCTGGCCAGATCGTTGCCGGAGCCAGCCGGGATATAGCCCAGGCTTAAGGGCGCGTGGAACGATACCCCATCCAGGACTTCGTTCATGGTGCCGTCGCCGCCTACCGTAATGATATATCCCGGCTCCCCCACGGCCTCTGTCAGCCTGGCTGCCGCCCGCTTTGCGTCTCCGGGGCCCTCTGTGAGAACCACTTCGTATTCTATGCTGTGACTCACCAGATAGCGAGCTATGGCTTTCCAAATCTTCATGCCTTTTCCGCATCCGGCGTATGGGTTTACGATGAAGCTGTACATGCTAGCGCACTTGATCCTTTCTGTGGATTTATAATTAATTACCTGAAAGCGCATGGCTCGGTTTGGCGCTTTGCCCCTCCTTTGCGTGTTACCCAACCAGCGCAGTATAATATCTGGCGATATTATACCATATTCCTATATAAAACACTAAGAAAATTTCTATAAAAAATTAATATAAAAAGTCTTGACAATTACCACAATTTATCATATACTGTACAGGCAGTCGCGGTAAAGCAGCTTCGGCAGCAGGAAAATGTGGGGTCTTAGCTCAGCTGGGAGAGCATCTGCCTTACAAGCAGAGGGTCACAGGTTCGAGCCCTGTAGGCCCCACTACCTTTCAATATTATACTATGGCGGAATAGCTCAGCTGGCTAGAGCACGCGGTTCATACCCGCGGTGTCGAAGGTTCAAGTCCTTTTTCCGCTACTTTAAAGGTTTTGTATAGGCAAGACCTCAGACAAGCAGGCAGTGTCTGGACTTCAAGTCCAGGTGCTGTTTTGTTTGTATTGATTCTCATACTTAATATTGATGCAATTCAAAAATCCCCCTCTATTCGCTTACGTCGTGGAGTTCAAATTGCAGCGCCTTATTCAATTCCTTTAAAGTAGTTTCTATCTGATACCCAATCTTTCCGGCGCTGAAGAATATCCTATCATGCTGCTCTGCGCTGGAATCAATCACCGTCCTGAGCTGTTTTTTCATGCCAATAGGGGAGCAGCCTCCATGTATATAGCCGGTAAGAGGCAAAAGCTCCCTGGAGGCCACCATATCCACCCTCTTTTCTCCCACGCTTTTGGCTGCCTTCTTCAAATCCAGCTCCTTGCTTACAGGAACCATAAATACATAGTGAGCCGAGGATTTTCCCACTGTAACCAGCGTTTTAAAAACCGTATCTGGATTCTCCTTCAAAACCCTGGCTACTTCCAATCCACTTACAGCTCCCGTATCTCCATAAGTATGGGCCTGATAGCATACTTTCCCCTTATCCAACGCCCGCATAACATTCGTTTTTTCTTCCATCCCTTTTATACCACCTTTATTTTCTCATGCTCCCTACATTATACCATCCATCGCCGGAAACTTCCATTCCCTTGTCAACTATAAATACCACCTTCTCTGTAAAACCCGTTTTTCAGCAGAATTTAAGACACTACGAACATGGAAAGAGCTTTATAAACAGGCATAAGGGTTTCCTTTCATTTACAAATATGTTTCGGAAAGCTGCTCCAGCAATGTCAGCGCCTGAGCCGTATTTGCCCTCTCTGCTTCTTCAAATGCCTCAGACTCTGCATCGATTTGCTTAAGTACATCCGAAGGCAGCATGCGCTTGGCAAAGGTGTACACAGCATTGTTTTCTTTCTCTATATGACGCTGCAGCAGATTTGCCCAGCCGGCAGCATGCGTCAGAATTTCCAGCTTATCCATGGTGCTTCCGGTTGCCTTGTACCGCTCCAGCGCACTTTCCAGCTCAGCAATATGGAATCTTCCCATATCGTGCTCCACCAGCATGCCGTGCTGAATCAGATGTTCGGCCGTCTGCCCCAGCCGGGCCCTCATCTCCCGAAATAATATCTGCTCTTCCTTCCCATGGTGATGGTGATCTGCATAAGTTCGGGCGAAGGTAAGCATCCTTTGAAAATCATCCGCATCTACGGGAAAGCCATCCAGAACCCGACAGCAGGCGCTTCGTATAATGTCCACAAATTTTAAAATATGCTCATGCTCCTGCACCATCAAATCAATACCGCTCATTGCCTTTTCTCCTTCCTCTAATAGAAAACTGCTCTCCGGATCGTTCAAACACAAGTCCGCTGCCCTCCAGCATGCCAGAGATCCACTCATCTCTCAGAACATAATAATTTTTAGCGTCTCCTCCTGCCTGCTCCCAATAGGATTTATGAAGATCCGTTCTTTGCCTCCAAAGGATATGGCTGTCATCCTGCTCCAGCACCTCATTGACGCGGTCGCAGGGCATCCCATCCAGCAGCACATCGTTCAGCTTTTGGTACGCTTCCTGGGGGCTTTTAACATCAGCCAGGGGGGCTCTCTGACCAATCTGCCTGGCCTTCTGCTTCAAAGCCTCCAGCTGGCATAAGCTGTCTCTTTGCAGCTCTGTAACAGCTATAGCAAACCGTGCTTCTGCTACGGCGATTTGGCCCTGCAGCCAGCCATGGATATTACCGGAGTCAATGACCTCCTCCAGAGGGCGGTTCTCCACAGCCCCGCAGGTATCCGCCAGGCGTGCGGTAAGGGCTTTTTCTTTCTCTGACGGCAGCACAGCTATAAGCGCCCCTGTCAGACTCTCCTGAAGCTGGATCTTGTGATAGAGCCAATAATGTATAGGACCTAAACATGCACTCATTGATTATTTCCTTTCTTAATCTTAAGTAAAGTGGGGCCATGGAGCTTTCCCTTTCCCGCTCTATGGCCCCATTCATTTGGTTATCCCTCTAGCTTATGGTTGACAGCCTTCAGCACATCTTCTACCTTTAGTCCATGAACCATGCAGGCGTCTTCCAGAGACTCCATCTGGGAGGAAGGGCAGCCCAGACAGTGCATGCCGCATTCCATCAGGACAGAGGCAGCCTCCGGGTGCTTCCTGAGGATTTCTCCAACAAGCATCTCTCCTGTGACAGCTGGCTTAGTTTTTTCCTCTCCAAAGAACAGCCTCATGTCGTCCTCTACTGTTCCGATTCCGGCAATTCCAAAGCTTTCAACCAACACCTTAGCCACATTCGGGCTGAGGAAAGCAGGAAGCGTAGGACCCAGATGGATATTTTTCACACCTAAATGCAGCAGAGCCAGCAGCACAATAACCGCCTTCTGCTCGTACCAGGCAATATTGTAAACAATGGGCAGGTCGTTTACATCCTCCAGCCCAAATATTTCCTTGAGCTTAAGAGCAATAACCGCAAGGGAGTAGGAGTCGTTGCACTGGCCTGCGTCCAGTACGCGGGGAATCCCCCCAATATCACCCAGCTCCAGCTTATTGTACTTATATTTAGCACAGCCCGCAGTAAGGATAACCGTATCCTTTGGCAGAGCCTTCGCAAATTCCGTATAGTAATCACGGCTCTTTGCCCGTCCGTCACAGCCGGCCATCACCACAAATTTCTTGATTGCCCCGGATTTCACCGCATCTACAACCTTGTCTGCCAAAGCAAATACCTGTTCATGGGCAAAGCCGCCTATAATCGTTCCTGTCTCGATCTCTGCAGGCGCAGCGCAGCGTTTCGCATGCTCGATGATTTCAGAGAAATCCTTCTTCTCCCCAATACCGCCGGGAATATGTCTGCAGCCCGGAAAGCCTGCGGCTCCTGTTGTGTACAGGCGATCCTTGTAGCTGTCCTTGGGAGGCACGATGCAATTCGTAGTCATCAGGATCGGTCCATGGAAGGACTGGAACTCCTCCTTCTGCTTCCACCAGGCGTTGCCATAGTTGCCCACAAAATTAGGATACTTCTTAAAAGCAGGGTAGTAATGGGCAGGAAGCATTTCCGAATGCGTATAAACGTCCACGCCTGTGCCCTGGGTCTGCTCCAGAAGCATTTCCAAATCACGCAGGTCATGGCCGGAAACCAAAATGCCGGGATTCTCCCTTACGCCAATGTTTACCTTGGTCACTTCAGGATTGCCATAGGCTCCGGTATTGGCCTTGTCCAAAAGCGCCATTCCGGCAACTCCGTATTTGCCGGTCTCCAGCGTCAGAGCCACAAGGTCGTCTACAGTCAGACTTTCGTCAAGCGTAGCGGCAAGAGCACGCTGAAGGAAGGCGTCCAGTTCTCCGTCCTCCTGCAGCAAAGCGTTGGCATGCTTAGAGTAAGCAGACAGCCCCTTGAGCCCATAGGTAATGAGTTCCCGCAAAGACCGGATATCCTCGTTTTTCGTTGACAGGACTCCTACCACGGCCGCCTTAGCCTCATAATCCGCTTCCCCGCCGTCCCAGAGAGCCGCTTCCGGCAGAGCTTCAGGCCGCTTTACCTTTGCAGCTAAATTTCTTTTAACATCTAGCGTTGCTTTGATAAGAGCTGCGATGGCGTCTTTATCGAAATTTGCGTTGGTAATGGTTGTAAACAGGTTCAGTATTATCAGGTGATTTACCTCAGCGTCAGCTTCTTCCCCTTCCCCACGAAGCTGAGTAGTCACAGCAGACAACCCCTTGGTCACATAAACCAGGAGATCCTGCATTGCGGCCACATCCGGCTTTTTCCCACATACACCTACCTGAGTGCAGCCGGTACAACCCGCAGTTTCTTGACATTGAAAGCAGAACATTTTATTTTCCATTCGTTTCTCCTCCTCTTTCTGTTCGATATCTTCTGTTCCTTGTAAATCAAATTCCCATTTGCCATACCTGAATTTATTTGTTTCACGAGCCTAGTATACGATAAATACAATAAGAAATATGTTGTTACAACAACAAACTAAAAAAATTAGGGGAAGAAAGCAAAACCCTTACTATAAAATTTTAAAGAAAGACTGTAAAGAAACGGATGCTAAAAAGGACGCCGTTTCGTAGGCGTCCTTTCTAAATGCTGTTGATTCTCAATGACTTTTCAGGGTGACTTGTACCCCGCATTAGGTAAGTCTATTTAACCATAGACGAAGCCTTCTCCGTTTTCTTGAGAAATCCCAATATTACGCAGCCTGCCACTGCTCCGGCAATCACGGCTGCCAGAAACATAAGCGGATTTCCGATGGTAGGCAGTACAAAGATGCCTCCGTGTGGCGCACGGAGCGTGCAGCCAAAAGCCATGGAGAGCCCCCCTGCCAATGCGGAGCCTATGATACAGGAAGGCAGCACACGCAGGGGGTCCTGAGCCGCAAAGGGAATGGCTCCCTCTGTTATAAAGGATAATCCCATAACATAGTTTACAATACCGGACTGGCGCTCCTTCCTCGTAAATTTCTTTTTAAAAAATGTGGTGCACAGCGCGATTGCGATGGGGGGAACCATACCTCCGGCCATCACAGCTGCCATCACCTCAAAGTTACCCTCTGCAAGCTGGGCTGTTCCGAATACATAAGCAGCCTTGTTAAAGGGGCCGCCCATATCAATGGACATCATTCCTCCCAGAACCATCCCCAGCGCCACCCTGCTTATCCCACCCATACCATTTAGAGAATCGGTCAGGCCATCGTTAATCATTCCTATATAGGGGTTAATAAAGGTGGTTGCCGCTGCCGCCAGAAAAATACCTGCAACAGGGTACAAAAGCACCGGTTTAATCCCCTCGAGAGCTTTGGGCAGCCTAGAAAACAGCCTGCGCAGCCCCTCTACAATATAGCCTCCCACAAAACCGGCAAATAAGGCTCCTAAAAATCCTGCGTTTACATCCCCTCCCGCCGGATTCCCGAACGTAGAGCCCATCTTTGCTATCAATCCGGCCACCAGTCCGGCTGCCAGTCCGGGGCGATCCGCTATACTCATGGCAATAAATCCTGCCAGTATGGGAAGCATCATGCCAAAGGCCTGTTCACCAATGGTTTTCAGATAGGCTGCCAGAGGTGTATTCTTACCAAAGTTGGAAGGGTCTATGGTATAATCATCCAAGAGAAATGCCAATGCAATCAGAATACCGCCGCCGATTACAAAGGGCAGCATGTGGGAGACACCGTTCATAAGGTGCCTGTAGATCGTCCGTCCTATGCTGTCGTTTCCCTGGCTGGAGGCGGCTTCCCCACTGCCTCCTGTATGGCGATATACAGGAACCTCTCCGCTGACAGCCAGGTTGACCAACTCCTCTGCCTTGTGGATTCCGTCAGATACAGAAGCCATTATAACCGGCTTCCCGTCGAACCTTGCCATCTCCACATTTTTATCTGCCGCTATGATAATGGCATCTGCCTGCTCAATCTCATCTTTTGTAAGGACATTCTGGGCTCCTGAGGAGCCGTTCGTCTCTGCCTTCAGGGGGATTTCCAGCTTCCTTCCGGTATTTACCAAATTCTCAGCCGCCATGTAAGTATGGGCGATGCCTGTGGGGCAGGCCGTCACTGCCAGTACTCGGTAGCCGGACTGACCGGTCATCTTCCCCCCAGAGCTTACATTCTCTGTACCCTCTGTATCTGCCCCTTCTTCTTTGCTTCCTTCTATAGCAGCTCCAAAACGTGCGGTCTCTGCCTCATCGATTCGTTTCAGAAACTCAGCCTTGGACTGAGCAGCTATAAGAGCCTCCCGAAAGCCTGGATTCATAAGCAGAGCAGACAGGCGGGACAATGTCTCCAAATGAACATCTCCTCCCTCTGAGGGCGCTGCTATCATAAACAGCAGTCTTGCCCGGGAGCCGTCGAAGGCCTCATAGTCTACTCCTTCAGGAGCTACCATAGCCGCCAGTCCAGGCTCTCGTACAGCCTCCGTCTTAGCATGAGGAATTGCAATGCCCTCTCCAATAGCAGTGCTACCCAGGGCTTCTCTTGCGAAAATTTCCTCCTTATACCCTTCTTTGTCCTTTAAACGTCCTCCAGCTGCCATCAGAGAAACAAGCCGGTCGATGGCCTCCTTCTTAGAGGTAACTGCTGCTCCCAGCTCAATGCTTTCTTTTTTTAATAGCTCTGTGATCCGCATCACCTTCACCCCTCCTAATCTCACGCCATCTTTTAAAAGGTTTTAAATAACCTGAGGACTTCTTCTCTAGTTCCAATACCCTCTGAAAATGCCGTAGCGCATCCGCAGGCTGCCCCCAGCTTTAAGGCATATCCATAGTCTCCCTTTTCCAGATAACCAGCCAGAAAGCCGGCTACCATGGAGTCTCCTGATCCTACGGAATTTTTAACAATCCCCTTTGCAGCCTTCTGCTTATAAACCCTGCCGTCCTCTGCTATCAGTATCGCACCGTCCCCTGCCATCGATACCAGAACATTCAAAGCCCCCCTCTTCTGAAGTGTTACGGCATAGGCGACAATTTCCTCCTCTCCATCCAGCTTAACTCCGAACATCTGGCCCAGCTCGTGTTTATTGGGCTTAATTAGGAAGGGATGGTACTGCAGCACGTTTAAAAGCAGCTCCTTCTCAGCATCCACAGCAATCCGTATCTCCTTTTTATCCAGCCTCTCCATGATCCTCTCATAGATATCATTCTGAATCATAGCTGGAATACTGCCGGAAAGCACCAGCACATCGCCCGGCTTCAGCCCTGAAAGCCTATGAAACAGCTTCTCTAAGTCTTTCTCTGTAATCTCCGGTCCTATCCCGTTAATTTCACTCTCCTGGTCGGATTTCAATTTTACATTAATTCGGGATATACCCTTTTCTACCTTAATAAAATCGGAATGAAAGCCCAAGGTTCTTACTCCCCGCTCAATCTCATCTCCCGTAAAGCCTGCCACAAACCCCAGCGCCGTGCTTTCATGCCCTAGGTTGGCCAGCATCGCCGAAACATTGATGCCCTTTCCCCCATAGAAGATGTTTTCCCTGACCGTTCGGTTGACCATCCCCAGTGTGAACTGATTTACAGCTATTACATAGTCCAGCGCTGGATTAAAGGTTACTGTGTAAATCATATATCCTCATTTTTCCTTTCATGAACATTTTCTTTTATTATCTTAGGCATTTTACCGGCCAGGCCAGTTCTCCTACCGTCACATCCATCACTGCCGCCTTGTGCTCCATCCTAAAAGCTTCCCAGTGTACTTTGCTTTAAAATGCGTTAAGATATTAATAAAAAAGTTGTTTTTTATCATATATTATAACGGTTTATGAAACTTTATTAACTTTTCCTTATCCCCCTTGAATTTCCAATTTAACTATGCTATAATCTCAAAACGCTAACAAATTCTTAACATTTTATTTACATTTGGTAATACGTTCATGGAGTCGAGAAAGAGGCTGATACTATGAGGCAAATATTATCGTTTTTCCGTAAATATAAACATATGTGGGTGCTGTCCTATGGCTTTATTTACCTTCCATGGTTCTGTTACCTTGAAAAAACTGTCACCCGTAACTACCACGTTATGCACGTAGCGCTGGACGACTACATTCCCTTCAATGAATATTTTATTATTCCCTATATGCTCTGGTTTTTATACGTAGCAGGGGCGATCTTCTATTTTATGTTTACCTCCAGGGAGGACTATTACAAGCTGTGCATTTTCCTGTTTTCAGGCATGACCATCAGCCTGATTGTATGTACATTTTTCCGCAACGGCACAGATTTCCGCCCTGTCCTCGATCCGGGTAAAAATATATTTACCGGTATGGTAGCGGCTCTCTATAAGACCGACACCCCAACCAACGTGTTTCCCAGCATCCATGTGTACAATTCCATCGGAACCCACATTGCGATTATGAAAAGTGAAGCTTTGAGGAAACATACCGGCGTCCGAATTGGCTCTGCAGTCCTGATGGTTTCCATCTGTCTTGCTACCGTTTTCCTGAAGCAGCACTCCGTCATTGACGTGATTGGCGCTGTCATCATGTCCTATGTAATATACGGTGTTGTGTACGGTTACAACTGGTCCGCCCAGGATAAAAAGGTTACGGAAAAGGCTCTGGGCTAGTACAGGATTCCGAATGGCCGGAGATATTGCAAAACAGAAACGCTATAGCAAATAAGATAGAAACCAACCTCTCTAAAACAAAAAAGCACGGTTCTTAAGTGGCTTTTATAGCTTCTGGAACCGTGTTTTTTCATGCGCATTTTCGTGAAGGCCAGTTATTACATCCCTTTGATTTTTTAATTAAAGCCATAGAACTTCTGAGTTATCTTGTAGCCCAGCAGCAGCAGCTTTCTTCCCCCTTTTCCCGGAAGATTACAGCCCTGGCCCAAAAAGCCCAGCCGGAGCTTCAGGTACAGACGCAGATTCAGCTTTTTTAAATACTGCCACAGCTCTGCCTTCTTCTCCAAGTTTTCCTTAGTTTCCGATTTTATAGCGAGAACAGAGCTGACCGTCATCATAATTTCCAAATACTGGGTCATATAGCTGCGTAGCTTTCTGCTGCTGATTTTGGTCACATCATAATACCCCAGCATCAGCTTTGTCACTCTCAGCTGCTGATCAATACGCCCAATCATCACAGCCTCATTCACCGACTGATCCTCCCTGCCTATGTAATAACGATAGAAATTCACATCCAGATAGTAAATGTTTTTTACATAAGGGAGAGGCTGGAACACGAAAATGTTGTCCACATAAAAGGTATGCTTGGGCAGCTCCAGCCCGCACTGGCGCAGCAGCTCTGTGCGGTAAATCACGGAATGCATCAGAAGATACTGGCCTGTCATAAAAAATTTTACATCATCCCATCCAAACACTCTGTCCTTTGGAAAGGCCGTGTGATATTTCATCACCTTCTTGCGCCTGGCTCCTTCCTTCTCATAAACAAAGTTGCTTACCAGCATATCCAGAGTTTCCTTGCCATAAACAAACCTGCGCAGCGTTTCCAGCACCTTAAGCAAGGCGTCCTCATTCACCCAGTCGTCGCTGTCCACCACTTTAAAAAAAATTCCGGAGGCATTTCTAAGTCCTGTATTCACCGCTTCCCCATGGCCCCCATTTTCCTGATGCACAGCCTTGCAGATCGTTGGATACCGCCTGGCGTACTCATCTGCAATCTCCGGTGTCCTGTCCTTGACAGAACCGTCGTCTACAATGATAATCTCCATCTCCTCCCCGCCGGACAGAAGAGTCTGTATGCAATGCTCCATATATGCCTCTGAATTGTAGCAGGGAATTGCCACTGATAATAGCTTCATTATTTATCCTCCTCGCTGTGAGTACTTAAAGCCCCTTCTTTGCAATCAAAGCGCTCCGCGGAGTCCAGCCGTTCAATCTCAGCAAAGCAGCTCTTATCCAAATATAACCAACACGGCCAGATTTGCCGCTCCATGCATAATAACCGCCATCCGGTACTTACCATACGCGCTGGACTCATAGCCCCAGGCCAGTATAACCCCCAGGAAGAAACCATACACACCCTGAATCCAGTTCCCATGATAAAGTCCGAAGGACAGAGATGACAAAACAGCCGCCCCCCAAAAGCCCAGCCGTTCTCTAAAAAGCCATCCAAACAAAAACAGCCGGAATACCCCTTCCTCCACTGCAGGAGCCAGCAAAAGGGTCATAAACAGATACCGGCCCTCCTCCGCCTGATCCATAGCAGCAGCGCTTTCATAAGAGGTGCGTATCCAATCCGGCCAGGGAACCACTCTCAAAAGAAGATTTCCTGCCAAGGCTGCTCCTGCTATTACCAGCACACGCGGCAGCCACCCCTCTGGAAGCAGCTTCTTACCACTCTTCATATCAACAGCCGCCCTCACTTTTGTGTGTCTCTGAACCTTGAACATATGTTTTGCAGGCCCTTTTATTCTATTGACAGTATAGCATGACAGGAAAGCTTTTACCACTACCTTTTTTCTCTTTCCATTGCAATTTCTTCCAATTTACCCTATAATAAGCTTAATTTAATGGACACGTTCCAGAAGAATTATAAAAACGAGCGAGGTATGGATTATGGCGAAAAAACGCATTGTCATGGCCGTGGGCCATAAGGATATGGGAACCAATCTTCCAGAACAGAAAGCGGCGGTTGTAAAAACTGCCAAGGTAATTTCCGATTTTATCCAGGAGGGCTGGCAGGTAGCCATTGTACACAGTAATGCTCCCCAGGTTGGCATGATTCACACTGCCATGAATGAATTTGGAAAACAGCATGACGGCTACAGTCATGCCCCCATGTCTGTCTGCTCCGCTATGAGCCAAGGCTATATCGGTTACGATTTACAGAACGGCATCCGGGCCGAACTGATTAAACGAGGCATTTACAAACCTGTGAGTACGATTCTTACACAGGTAACTGTAGATCCATATGACGAGGCGTTTTATACCCCTGTGAAGATCATCGGCCGTGTCATGACCAGAGAGGAGGCTGACGAGGAGGAGGCCAGAGGGAATCACGTAAAAGAGGTTGACGGAGGATACCGGAGGATCGTAGCAGCTCCCCATCCAGTAGCCATCGTTGAGATCGATGCCATCAAGGCATTGCTGAACGCAGACCAGATTGTGATTGCCTGCGGGGGGGGAGGTATTCCTGTAATGGAGCAGGGCTATAACCTGCGCGGCGCCAGCGCTATTATTGAAAAAGACTTGGCTACCGGACTTCTAGCCAAGGAGATCGACGCAGATGTAATGATGATTCTCACCAGCGTGGAAAATGTAACTCTCAACTACGGAACGCCTTATGAGCAGCCTATCAAACGCATGACCATCAGCCAGGCCAAAGATTATATTAAACAGGGACAATTTGAGTTCGCCTCCATGCTGCCTAAGATTTCTGCATCCATTGATTTTCTGGAAAACGGCAAGGGACGGCAGGCCATTATCACCACCCTAGACAGGGCCAAAGACAGTTTAAAGGGCAATGGAGGAACCATTATTGAATAAGCGGAGCATAACTGTAAAAGGGAATGCAACAAAGGCCCTCCCTTTTACAGTCCGTTTCCGATGGACGTACTAAGGAAGCGCTCCTGTTAACCCTTTCACTCTGTTCCATTACCCGTTTTATAATATATTCCACTATTTTATCTCTGGGAATACCAAGGGATAAGGCCAGCTATATCAAAAAATTCGCGTTTCCATCATCGGAGATAAGCTGATATTGCACGACATCTAACATTTTCGCTATTTTAAAAAGCTGTTTTTACTGTGACACAAAAACGCCAGAGTCTTAAAGGCATTGGATGACCCAAAAAGCTCAGGCGTTTTCTTTTTTTATGCGTTTTTTACCGTTGCCACATCAATGAGCGTCAGTTCTCTTGCCCGGTTCTCCAGACTGGTCACCAGGGCTTTGGCTGTATCCAGGGAGGTGAGCACATGTACGCCGGTCTCTATGGCATTTCTTCGGATAACAAAGCCATCATGGCTGTGCTCCGCGCCCTGAGCTGGAATATCGATGATCAAGTCGATCTGATGACCAAGGACCAAATCCAGAATGTTGGGAGATTCCTGCTCAAGCTTACGGATTTCGTATGCCTTTACACCGTTATGATTCAGCGTCCTTGCAGTACCTCTTGTTGCGAATATCTGGTATCCTACTGCCGCAAACCTGCGGGCAATATCCACCGCCTCCTCCTGGTCGCTGTGGCGGATGGTCATAATCATCTTCTTATACTTCGGAAGCCGGACACCGGCTCCCTCAAATGCTTTGTAGAGGGCTTCATTAAAGGTTTTCGCAATTCCCAGGCACTCTCCGGTAGACTTCATCTCAGGGCCAAGGCTTATATCTGCTCCAAGGATTTTCTCAAAGGAAAATACCGGCATCTTAACAGCAATGTAGTCAGCCGCAGGCTGTAGCCCCGGCTGATACCCTAGCTCCCGGATAGTGTGGCCGCAGATGATCTGGGTAGCCAGAGGTACAATAGGAATGCCTGTTACCTTGCTGATATAGGGCACCGTACGCGAGGATCTCGGATTCACCTCGATAATATACACGTCATTCCCATCTACAATAAACTGGATATTGAGCATACCCTTTACATGAAGCGCCCTTGCCAGCTTCTCTGTGTATTCCACAATGGTATCAATATTGCTCTGAGTAATATCCTGGGCCGGATATATGGAAATGCTGTCCCCTGAATGGATTCCGGTGCGCTCAATATGCTGCATAATGCCGGGAATCAAAATATCGCTGCCGTCACAGATAGCGTCTACCTCAAGCTCCTTGCCCATAATATATTTATCCACAAGGATCGGATGCTCCTGGGCAATCTGGTTAATGATTCCTATAAATTCATCAATATCCTCGTCGCAGATTGCTATCTGCATTCCCTGTCCCCCTAATACATAGGAAGGTCTTACAAGCACCGGATAACCTAAATTCCTGGCAGCCTCCTTGGCTTCCTCCGCGGTGAATACCGTGAGTCCAGCCGGTCTGGGAATCCTGCACGCCTCCAAAATTGCGTCAAAGCGCTGCCTGTCCTCTGCCGCGTCCACATCCTCTGCTGCTGTTCCCAGAATCGGAACCCCCATCTTCATCAGGGACTCTGTCAGCTTGATGGCTGTCTGTCCACCAAACTGCACCACAGCCCCGTCAGGCTTCTCCACATCCACAATGCTTTCCACATCCTCAGGGGTCAATGGTTCAAAATACAATTTATCTGCTATATCAAAATCCGTACTTACAGTTTCCGGGTTATTATTAACGATGATGGTTTCGTAGCCTTCCCTACGGAATGCCCATGTGCTGTGCACAGAGCAGAAGTCAAACTCAATTCCCTGCCCGATACGGATAGGGCCAGAGCCAAGCACCAGCACCTTTTTTCTCCCACTGGTCTTAACTGCCTCATTGGAGCTTCCAAAGCAGGAGTAGTAGTAGGGAGTCTCCGCTTCAAATTCCGCCGCACAGGTATCCACCATTTTATAGGCTGCCCGGATGTTATGCGCCCAGCGCAGCTTTTTCACCTCTGCCTGTGGTATTCCTGTAAGCCTTGCAATTACATTGTCCGGGAACTCAATTCTCTTAGCCTCAGCCAGGAGCTCCGGAGTCAACGCAGCCTTGCCCTCTCCCACTGCCTTCAGCTCACCCTCCATCTCTACCAGAATTGCCAGCTTGTCGATAAACCAGCGGTCAATAAGGGTAATCTTATGAATAAGCTCATAGGAAATTCCACGGCGAAGGGCCTCTGCGATTCTCCAAATTCTCATATCATCCACTTGTTCCAGCTGCTCCATAAGCTGGCTGTCGGACAGGTATGTAAAATCATAAGACATAAGGCAGTCCACATGCTGCTCCAGGGAACGGATGGCCTTCATCAGACCGCCCTCAAAATTAGTGCAAATGCTCATAACCTCGCCTGTAGCCTTCATCTGAGTTCCAAGAGTTCGCTTAGCACTGATAAATTTATCAAAGGGAAGCCTTGGCATCTTAACCACACAATAATCAAGCATAGGTTCAAAGCTTGCGTATGTTTTCTTTGTTACTGCATTCTTAATTTCATCCAAGGTGTAGCCCAGGGCAATCTTGGCCGCAACCTTGGCGATTGGGTAGCCTGTCGCCTTGGAGGCAAGGGCTGAGGAACGGCTTACACGGGGATTCACCTCTATAACGCAGTACTCAAAGCTCTCCGGGTGCAGGGCATACTGTACATTGCAGCCGCCGGTAATGCCCAGCTCGCTGATGATATTCAGCGCAGAGGTGCGCAGCATCTGATACTCCTTGTCTCCCAGGGTCTGGGAGGGAGCCACTACAATACTGTCTCCTGTGTGAACGCCTACCGGGTCAATGTTTTCCATATTGCATACGGTTATAACATTTCCCGCCCCGTCCCGCATAACCTCATACTCGATTTCTTTCCAGCCCGCGATACACCGTTCTACCAGCACCTGCCCCACACGGGAAAGACGCAGGCCGTTCTCCAGAATCTCAGCACACTCCTGGGGATTTCGGGCAATCCCTCCGCCGGAACCGCCCAATGTGTAGGCAGGCCGGAGAACCACAGGATAGCCAATTTTATCTGCAATCTCAAGACCATGCTCTACAGCCTCCACAATATCGGAGGGAGCCACCGGCTCGCCGATTTTCTCCATGGTTTCCTTAAACAGCTCCCGATCCTCTGCCTTCTTGATGGTCAGAGCGGTTGTACCGATCAGGCGCACTTCGTGCTCCTGCAAAAAGCCTGCGTCCTCCAGCTCCATAGCCAGATTAAGTCCGGCCTGTCCCCCCAGAGTAGGCAGCACGCTGTCCGGCTTTTCTTTTAGAATCAGCTGCTTGACCACCTCTACAGTCAGAGGCTCGATATATACTCTGTCCGCTATATCCTTATCCGTCATAATAGTGGCGGGATTGGAGTTTAGGAGAACCACCTCAACCCCTTCCTCCTTTAAGGAACGACAGGCTTGAGTGCCTGCATAGTCAAACTCGGCAGCTTGTCCAATGACGATTGGGCCGGAGCCAAGCACCAGCACTTTCTTAATATCAGGATATTTTGGCATCAGTCATTCACCTCCATCATTTTCAGAAAACGGTCAAACAGGTATCTGGAATCCTGGGGCCCCGGACAGGACTCAGGGTGGTACTGCACAGTGAAAATGTTCTTTCCTTTATATTTAAGCCCCTCGTTGGTGCCATCATTCACATTGACAAAAGCAGGCTCTGCAATTTCTGGATCTACTTTGGCCATATCTACCACATAGCCATGGTTCTGGGAGGTAATATACACCCTTCCGGTTTCCAGATCCTTCACCGGATGGTTGCCGCCTCTATGTCCATATTTTAACTTGTATGTATCCATGCCGTTAGCCAGAGCCATCAGCTGATGGCCCAGACAGATTGCAAAAATAGGGACATCAGAAGCATAGAGTTTTTTGATTTCTTCTATAATAGCTGTGTTCTCCTTAGGATCTCCGGGTCCGTTGCTGAGCATAATCCCGTCCGGCTTCCCGGCCAGCACCTCCTCTGCCGGGGTGTCAGCTGGATATACAGTAACCTGGCAGCCTCTTTCATTTAAGGAACGGGCAATATTCATTTTTGCTCCGTAATCCATAAGAGCCACTCTTTTGCCTGCTCCTGGCAGTACAAATTTCTTCTTTGTGGTTGTCCTTAATACAACTCCTGCCACAGAGTAGGATTTCATACGGTTCACAGGCTCCCTCAAATCTGTATATTCCCTCGTGGTAATCATACCGTTCATGGTGCCTTTTTCTCTTAAAATTTTAGTCAGGGCTCTTGTATCGATACCACAGATACCGGGAATGTTGTGCTTTTTTAAGAAGTTCTGGATGGTATCCTCGCTGCGGAAGTTGCTGGGGATTCTTGATAATTCTCTGACAATATAGCCGTCGGGCCAGGGCTTTGCAGATTCCATATCCTCATGGCAGATTCCATAGTTGCCGATAAGGGGATATGTCATCACAACTGCCTGTCCCGCATAGGAGGGGTCGGTCAACACTTCCAGATAACCGGTCATTGATGTGTTAAACACGATTTCACTGACTACTTCACGCTCTGAGCCTATGCTTGTCCCGGTGAATACAGTTCCATCTTCCAGTATGAGGTATGCTTTCATGTGGGGGTACCTGTCCTTTCTCATGTATGATCCATGGGGCGTCTTGCTGTCTTAAATCTAACCTACAGATTTCAGCCCAAATTGTAAAGATTATACTTTATTTCACCTTATTATTCAATAGCTTTAGTAACTAAATATTTTTGTTTTATTCTAATTTTTTTTAATATGTCGCTTCTCTTTTTTAATCGGAGCAGCCGTTTCTTTTTACAAGCATTTTTTCACAAGCCACAGGAGTCCTTTAAGCTAAAAAGCTCCCTCCCCCAGCATCATTGGGGAGGGGGGGTGAGCTGTGACATAATTTCAAGCACATACCTCTTCTCTGGAAAAGCATATATGTTTTTTCTGGTTGATCCTGTTATACTAATTCCGCAATCCTGGAAATTCCCACATAAATATGGGAAATTTTATACCATGTAGCAAAATCCACCACTCCGGTCTGAGGCAGGCCAAAAATAGACTGAAATTCTCTTACTGCATCGGCTGTCCGCTGCCCGTAGATTCCATCAGGAGTCACCCTTGGAATCGCAGTATAAACCGTAGCAATCATATCCAGCTGCTCCTGCATCTGCCGGACTTTGTCCCCGGTGCTTCCCACCGTCAGATCGTTGCCAGGCCAGGAAGCGGGAATACCAGATATTTGTTCTGCCGTATTTACATAAATACTGTCCCCATAGAAATTGCGGAGGATTTCAATGGGGCTGTAGCCCTGCTCTCCTAGATTGCAGGAGCCCCACTGAGTCATCCAGTTTGGGCACTGCACCTGCCTGCCATCGCAGTACTGAGTCAGAATCGGCTGGCGGACGCCGGGGCGGGACAAGTAATTATCAAATATCTCATCTACCACCTGTGAAATACTCTCATATATATTTCGCCCATAAATCCACTTATGATCAAAGGCAGTGGATGAGGTAATGGTGAAATCATACCCTTGATTCCTGTACCACTCCGTATAAACCCGGTTCAGAGTAAAAGACATGATCGCCAGCACATTGGCTGTGATAGAGGATCGGGGCCAGGTAGAGTAAATTTCACTGGAGGCCACATTTTTAATGTAATCTCTATAGGGCACATAGTAATCATTGGCAGTCCGGTCGGTAGGTGCGCCGTCGTGAACCACCACGGTTTGAGGCACAACCACACGGCTGAGGACAATCTCACCGCTTTCATTTACCGGCTTAATCTCGGACTCAGCAATCTTTGGCGGATAATTTCCATAAAGCGTGTGATCCGGAATCACCACAGGGTCTTCTACCGGCCGTCCGCCCCCCTCAGGTGTCATGGCTACCGGCTGGATGGCCGTAGAGTCCGCCAGTATCTCTGTTCCCGATATCTCCATAGGCTGAAAGCCCTCTGCCTCAACAGTCAGATTATACTCTGAATACGGCTGAATGACACTTGGTTCCAGGCTGTACTCTACCGGAGGAGCCGGCAAGGTTACCTGTTGCGTCTGCCCTGAGCTGTTCGTCTGTACCTGCTCGATGGGCCTTGTAGGTTCTCCCTTATAGCTAATTGTAATTCTGGCATTTTCAATGGGGAAGTTGTTCTGTATGTTGATTACATTTATCTGCAGCAGTCCACTGGATGTCCGTTCTGGATTAGTTGCCATATGATACCTCATATTTTCTTATCACTAATAATATAATCCCTGTTCCTCCTTTCTATGTCAGTCCAATCAAAAAACTATATGCTCCGTCTATTCATAAAGCTTCCTGGACACCGCCTGCCCTGCGGCCAGAGACGCTTTCACATCAATCACTCTCTGATTGGATGAGCCTCGGAAGGGAAGGCTTATGTCTTTAAGCTCCTCTACGAACTTCCCATCTACCAGCACATCGATCCTAGCCAAAAGCTCATCCGTCACCTGGCATCTGGCTCTGCTTTTCTCCAAAAGACGCTCCAACGTATATCCCGTATAGCACCATATATCCTTTCCGGGATACCGCTCCTTCACCCGTCTTACAAGCTTTACCAATTCCTTCTGATTTTCCGGTTCAAAGGGCTCCCCTCCCAAAAGGGAGAGGCCGCTAATAAAGTCCGGGGCCAAGGCCTGGAGAATTTCCTCCTCCGTCTCCTTTGTAAAAGGCAGTCCATATCCGAAATCCCAGGCCTCCTGATTAAAGCAGTTCCTGCACCTGTGGGTACAGCCTGACACAAACAGGGAGACCCTTATGCCCTCGCCGTTTGCAATATCATATTTCTTAATCGCCCCGTAATTCATTTTATAAATGAAGCACCCTTTCCTTAATCTCCTGGGTTCTGCCCTGATTCCAGAACTGAGTCCCGATGTAGCCGCAGGTCCGGCGGGCCACATTCAGCTTGTTCTCATCCCTGTTGCCGCACTTGGGGCACTCCCATACCAGCTTGCCGCCTTCGCCGGTTACAATCTTAATTTCTCCGTCAAAGCCGCACTCCTGACAGTAGTCGCTTTTTGTATTCAGTTCCGCATACATAATGTTGTCGTAGATATACCGGATAATCTGTAGCACCGCAGGCAGATTTCCCTGCATATTCGGCACCTCCACATAGCTGATGGCGCCGCCTGTGGACAGAGCCTGGAACTGGGACTCAAATTTCAGCTTAGTGAAGGCGTCTATTTCCTCCGATACATTCACATGATAACTGTTTGTAATATAGCTTCTGTCTGTCACGCCCTTGATAATTCCAAACCGCTTCTGAAGGCATTTCGCAAACTTGTAGGTAGTGCTTTCGATGGGTGAACCGTAGATACTAAATCCAATATTTGTCTCCTCCTTCCACCGGTTGCATGCCTTGTTCATATACTCCATCACCTCCAGCGCAAAGGGAGTTGCTTTCGGATCTGTATGGGAGCTGCCCGTCATGTATTTCACGCACTCATAAAGCCCCGCATATCCCAGAGAAATGGTGGAGTATCCTCCATAAAGAAGCTTATCGATGGTTTCTCCCTTCTTAAGCCGTGCCAATGCACCGTTCTGCCAGAGAATCGGCGCAGCGTCGGAGAGCGTTCCCAGAAGGCGGTTATGCCTGCACATCAGAGCTCTGTAGCACAGCTCCAGACGCTCGTCAAATATCTTCCAGAAGGTGTCCTTATCTCCACCGGAGGATAAAGCCACATCCACCAGGTTGATTGTAACCACACCCTGGTTAAACCGGCCATAAAACTTATAGGTTCCGTTCTCATCCTTCCACGGACTCAAAGCGCTGCGGCATCCCATTACAGGAAAGCAATTCCCCTCCTTCAGCTCCTTCATCTTTTTCTCGGAAATATAATCGGGAACCAGACGTTTGGCCGTACACTTAGCAGCCAACTCCGTCAAATAATAATACTCTGTACCCTCATCTATGTTGTCCTCCTCCAGCACATAAATGAGCTTTGGAAATGCCGGTGTAATCCACACTCCCGCTTCATTTTTCACTCCCTGGTAACGCTGCTTTAAGGTTTCCTCCACAATCATGGCCAGATCCCTTTTCTCCTGCTGGTTCTTTGCCTCATTGAGGTACATAAATACTGTGAGGAAGGGAGCCTGTCCATTGGTGGTCATCAGGGTAATCACCTGATACTGAATGGTTTGAACGCCCTTAATAACCTCCTTGCGCAGCCTGTTTTCCACTACCTGGTTGATTATCTCCTGGGAAGGAGTACAGCCAAATGCCTTAATTTCCTCCAGCACCTCACCCCGGATTTTTTTTCTGGACACCTCCACAAAGGGAGCCAGATGAGCCAGGCTGATGCTCTGTCCTCCGTATTGGTTACTGGCCACCTGAGCAATGATCTGGGTGGCAATGTTGCAGGCCGTGGAAAAGCTGTGGGGCTTTTCAATTCTGGTTTCGCTGATAACCGTCCCATTTTGCAGCATATCCTCCAGATTAACCAAATCACAGTTATGCATATGCTGGGCATAGTAATCGGAGTCATGGAAATGAATGATGCCCTCACGATCCGCCTCCACTATATCCTGCGGCAGCAAAAGACGCTTAGTCAAATCCTTGCTCACCTCTCCTGCCATATAGTCGCGCTGCACACTATTCACCGTAGGATTCTTGTTGGAATTCTCCTGCTTTACATCCTCATTGTTGCACTCAATCAGCGAAAGAATACGGTTGTCTGTAGTATTTGCCTTGCGAACCAGAGAACGCTGGTAACGGTAGCGTACATAATCCTTTGCCAGCTCAAAGGCTCCTGTCGCCATAATCTGATTCTCTACCATATCCTGAATTTCCTCCACGGATACAGCCCTCTTTAATTTGTCGCACTTATACTCCACATAATCCGCAATCTCCTGAATCTGCTCTAAGGTCAGCTTATTCTTGTCAGCCGCCTGGTTTGCCTTAGATACGGCAACTATGATTTTCTGGATGTCAAAGGCTTCCTCCGCACCATTTCTCTTAATAATTCTCATTACCCGCATTCTCCTTCTATATATGTTTGTTTATTTAATTAATATACCCGCTTTAAGCATATCATAAAAACAAGAAAATACTGTTGCTTGTGCACTAATATAGGATTTTACCACTAAATGTAGTGGTTTGCAATAAAAAAATACATGATAAAGTATTGTATTGCAAAGTAGTCACAAGCAACAAATACGCCTTAAACGCGCAAGACGCTGGCAGAATATGCATTGATTAAATATTATGAGCGAAAAAAAAGAACACCGTTCCATAACAGGTGTCCCTTTTCGTTTATTTTACTCATAACCCCGTTTAGCCGTCTTCCATTAAGCTTTTTGCTTATTCTGCCAATTTCCTGAGAACGTCCCCTTTATTCCCTAAGCAAAGCCTGTTTCTTTCTTAATAAATAGCCGGCTCCCGGACTAAAACCGTAGGATATCCCAGATTGCGCAGAGTCCGTTCCATCTGAATACCATTATCCATATTTAAAAATGCTCCTACCCGAACTTTATACAGACCGTCGTCATAAACGATAAATGCAGGCAGGCCCTTGGCCTGAAGCTCATTTAACAGCCGATCGGCAGGCATCCTGTTTCGGAAGGCTCCTACCTGTACCTGATAGTACGCCGGACGCTGTGCTTCCTGCTGGCGTATCGTAGTGAGAACTCCCTCCGCGATAGCCTGGGCGATGGCCTGGAAGTTCTGGTCAAAAAAACGGTTGTCTGCCGGATTGTCAATAAACCCTGCCTCTACCAGCACAGCAGGCATCTGAGTTCTCCGCAGGACAATCAGCCCAGGACGTTCCTGTATCCCTAGATCCGCGAATCCCACATTCGCCAGATTTCTCTGTATATTCTCTGCCAGCATGGCCGAAACGCCCGTATTCTCATATACCAGGGTGGTCGCTCCGCTTCCTGTACCTGGTATGGGCATAGCGTTGCGATGAATTGACACAAAATAATCCGCCCCCGACTGGTTAGCTATCTGGGCCTTTTCAACAGGCGTATCAAACACATCGGTGGTTCTTGTGTAAGCTACGTCTACCCCGTTATTTTCCAATATCTGTCCCACTGCAAGGGCCAGACGCAGCGTATCATCTTTCTCCCGGCGTCCATCAAACATAGCCCCAGGTTCGTCACCGCCATGTCCGGCATCTATGATTACTCGTTTAAGGTCTGCCATATCAGACCCTCCTTTACATATGTCTCTACCTTATACCATATGTATAGAAAAGGAGAAAGTTTCCATTTTGTATCCTTAACTTTCGTCCATATCCGCCCTTCTTATCCTCTGCGCTGCCCTGGCTGACACCTTTGAGATTATCCTGCAGACGGCTCCGCCCCTATGGCGCTCTGAGACGTCAATCTGGGACTATTTCTTTCGCTTCAGAGCTTTCATACGCATCACAGCCTTCACCGTGTTCTCATAGGTTCCAAAACCTGTAAGGCGGAAATATCCCTCTCCGCTGGGGCCAAAACCGCTTCCTGGAGTTCCCACCACGCGGGCGTTCTCCAGAAGATAATCGAAAAATTCCCAGCTGTTCATCCCGTCATCTGTTTTCAGCCATACGTAAGGGGAATTCACCCCTCCAAATACGGTGTAGCCAGCCTCCTTCAGCCCGTCATAGATAACCCTTGTATTTTTCTTATAATAGGCTACCTGCTCCATTACCTGCTTGTGACCCTCCTGTGAATATACTGCTTCTGCTGCCCTCTGCTCAATGTAAGGAGCGCCGTTAAACTTGGTACCGTGACGGCGGGCCCACAGTGCATGAAGCATTACATTCCCACATTTCAAATCCTTAGGCACCACGGTAAAGCCCAGGCGTACGCCGGTAAAGCCGGCTTTCTTGGAAAAGGAACGAAATTCAATGGCACAGGTTCTGGCCCCCTCAATCTCGTAAATAGAATGAGGCACATCCTCCTCGGATATATAAGCCTCGTAAGCTCCGTCATAGAGAATGACGGCTCCCACCCGGTTGGCGTAATCCACCCACACTTTAAGCTGCTTTCTGGTCAGAGTAGTTCCAGTGGGATTATTAGGAATGCACAGGTAAATCAAGTCCGGAGTCTCCTTTGGAAGCTCCGGCACAAAGCAGTTATCAGCTGTACAGGGCATGTAAATCACATTGCTCCATATTCCGGCCTCTGTATCGTACTCCCCGGTACGTCCTGCCATAACATTAGAATCCACGTAAACGGGATACACAGGGTCGCACACCGCGATCCGGTTGTCATGACTGAATATCTCCTGTATATTTCCACAGTCGCTCTTAGAGCCGTCAGATACAAATATCTCATCTGCCTCAATCCGGCATCCCCGATCTTTATAATCCCGCTGTGCTATGGTTTCCCGCAAGAAGGCATAGCCCATATCCGGCGCATAGCCGTGAAAGGTTTCTGCACGTCCCATATCATCCGCTGCCTTATGGATGGCCTCTACAATCGCCGGAGCAATGGGGAGGGTCACATCCCCAATTCCCAAGCGTATCATGTCTTCTGCCTTGTCCGGGTTAGCCTCCTGGTATGCGGCTATCTTTTTTGCTATCGTAGAGAAAAGATAGCTTCCGGGCAGCTTCAGGTAGTTCTCATTAATTTTAACCATGTACGATTCCTCCTCTTTTTGCGGCCCTGCCATATGCAAAGCCGCCTTAAACGTAAACGCTCCCAGGGAACCCTGCACATCTTCGTGCTTCCTGCTCCCTGAGAGTGTTTGTTTGCCTTATTTTATTAAGTCTGCTGTAGATTGACGCAGAATTTTTAATGTGTCAATCATAGTATATTTCTTCCGGGATGTCAATAGCTCCACTATAAACCTCTACCCCAGGCCCTGTCATAAAGAGATGGCCTGTGGCCCTATCCAGGCGGATACGAAGGCTTCCGCCTCTGAGAAACACCTTTACCTCATCCTCCACATATCCCATGAGAATGGATGCCATGACACTGGCTGCCGCTCCTGTACCGCAGGCCAGCGTTTCTCCGCTTCCCCTCTCCCAAACCCGCATCCTTAGATGTCGCCTGTCCAGCACCTGGATGAACTCCGTGTTCACACGCTCCGGACAAAACCGTTCATGGAGCTCAAAGCCGGGGCCTATCCGTTCCAGATCCAGGCTGTCAATTTCTTCCATAAAATAGACTGCATGGGGATTTCCCACGCTGATACCAACGAATTGATAATCCTGTCCATTAACCTGTATATCCTCTGGAAGCCCGGAGGTAAGCGCAGCCTCTCCCATGTCCACTGTGACGGACACAACCTTTCCCTCTTGGATTTCCAAATCCAGAGTTTTAATTCCTCCCAACGTTTCCACTGTAACCTGGCGTCTGTCTCCAGGCACCAGTCCATGGTCATAGACATATTTTCCCACACAGCGGACTCCGTTGCCGCACATAATTCCCTGAGAGCCGTCCGCATTGTACATCTCCATCCGGCAGTCAGCCGCATCCGACGGGCAAATCAGTATCAATCCGTCAGAGCCGATACCGAAATGACGGTTGCTAACAAACCGGGCCACCCTTCCAGGCTCCCTTACGGTTTCTTCAAAGCAGTTCACATATACATAATCGTTGCCGATTCCTTGCATTTTCGTAAATTTCATAGACACCTCACACATGTATCAAGCTAATTACCATCTGAGCCGTCTCCACCAGGTTCGTTCCGCTGTCCATACTGCACTTTTGTATATACCGGTGGGCTTCCGGCTCTGTCATATTGTTGCGCTCCATGAGAAGCGCCTTTGCCTGTTCGATTAAATCCTGCTCCTTAAGGCTTCGTTTTCTTGGTCCGCATCGCAGCTTTCTGCGGATACGAATCTGACGCTGAACCATCATCTCCAGGGTGCTTACCAGATCGTTTACCTTCAGGGGCATGGGCAGGCAGATTACATCGCTCATAGCCTGGCCGCCCCACCTGCCGGGAGAGGAAATCAAAAGCATACCGAATACCGACGGCAAATACTGGCGCAGCTCGTTATAAAGCATATCCTCAAACCGGTAGCCGCTGACTACAATACCGCTGCTTAAGCCTTCTGCAGCCGTAATTGTCTGAGCTCCTGACGTGCAGACAGCAGCTACCTGAAAACCATTTCTCACCAGAATCCCCTTTATATTCCTGCCGTCCTCGGGCCTGGAAAACGCAACAATAATATTCGCCACATATCTCACCTCCCAGTAAGCCTCTGTATTGCAGCTCTAGTATTTATACAGATACTCACTTACTTCCCAATCTGTTATCTGAGCCTTGAAAGCCCTCCATTCCTTTTTCTTGGCCTCCAGATACTTGGTGTAAATATGCTCCCCCAACACTTCAACTATAAATTCACTTCCCTCATAAGCCTCAACGGCCTCACCTAAGGTTTCTGGTATACGCTCTATATTCCTTCTCCTTAACTCCTCCAGCTCCATAGCAAACATATTGCCCTCCACGCAGGCAGGCAGCGCCATCCTCTTCTCAATTCCGTCCAGACCTGCATTAAGACAGGCGGCCAGCGCCAAATAGGGATTCATGGCAGAGTCCGGGCAGCGCAGCTCAATTCTTGTATTTTCCCCCCTTGGAGAAGGGATTCGGATCAAGGAGCTGCGGTTGGAGGTAGAGGACCATGCAATGTAGATAGGCGCGTCATAGCCCGGTACCAGGCGTTTATAGGAATTAACCAGAGGATTTGTAAGTATGGTCATGGCCTTCATATGGTGAAGAATACCCGCCATAAACCAGTACGCCTCCTGGCTCAGCTTCAACGGATCACTCTCCTTCGCAAACAAATTTCTGCCCTTTCTGTCTGAGAGAGACATATTGATATGCATGCCTGAGCCGTTAACGCCCTCCTTGGGCTTTGGCATAAATGTAGCATGAAGGCCGTGGCGCTTTGCAATGGTCTTGGCTGCCATCTTAAAGGTCATAATATTATCGGCCGCCTTCAGGGCGTCTGTATAACGGAAATCAATTTCATGCTGAGCAGGGGCCAGTTCATGGTGACTGGCCTCCACCTCAAGGCCCATTTCCTCCAGATTCATCACAATATCCCTGCGTACATTCTCTGCCAGATCAATCGGAGAAACATCAAAATACCCGGCCATCTCATGAGTTCTGGTGGTGGGTCTACCTTCCTCATCTGTATGAAACAGGAAAAATTCGCACTCCGGCCCTACATTGAACACATAGCCTCTGTCAGCAGCTTTTTTTACAGCACGCTTTAAAACATACCTAGGATCACCTAAAAACTGAGTGCCGTCCGGGTTGTGTACGTCACAGATCAGCCTTGCCACCTTTCCCTGCTGGGGTCTCCATGGCAGAATTTCAAAGGTATCCAAATCTGGAAACAGGTACATGTCAGACTCATCAATCCTCACAAAGCCCTCTATGGCAGAGCCATCAAACATACAGCGGTTATCCAGCGCCCTGTCCAGCTGGCTGGAGGTGACAGCCACATTCTTAAGCATGCCGAAGATATCCGTAAACTGGAGGCGTATAAATTCTACATCCTCCTCCTCTGCCATACGCATTATATCATCTTTACTGTATTTTCTCATATGCAGCCTCCTCTCTTGGAAATAGCTTTATTTTACAGGTAAATGCTAAAAAGCGGGGACGTTTCGCGACGCTCCCGCTTCAATTTGAAAATAGCAGGCCCGATAAGACCCCGTTAACTATCGTTCGCACATCCCGCGTCAGAGCCTACGAGACAGGCTCCAAGTGCTTGAAGCTACCCAAAATATAGCACAAACATTTTTCCTTTGTCAATGCGTAAGAATCATTTTATAGATTGAATCACTTCAATGTGCGAAGCTGTTGGGTGAAATGGGTTCCCAGCTTAATGGTTCCCACATAGCCCACATCTCCTGTCATATGAACAACACCGTCCTCGGCAATCTCCACCTCCAAAGCGCCTCCTGGCATCCGAACCTCCATCTTGGGATCTGTCAGTCCCAGACGGTAAGCCGCCGCACCGGCCGCACAGCAGCCGCTGCCGGAGGCCAGGGTATAGCCTGCTCCCCGCTCGTATACCTCAGTCTGGATATGTGTCCTGTCCAGCACCTTGATAATCTGGGTATTGATTTTCTCCGGGAATTGCTTTGCGCTCTCAGAATACTTCCCGATACGGCATACCAGATCCTTTGAAATCTCATCCATGAGGATTACGCAATGAGGATTACCCACAGAAAGACAGGTTACAGGGTAGGGAATCCTGCCGAATACCATAGTTTCGTTGATAATTTCACGGCGGGGCCCCTCCACCGGTACCGCATCACTCCAGAAGGTAGCCTTTCCCATTGAGGCCTTAAGCCTGGTTCCCTCCTCGTTCAGATAGTGAATGGCAGACTCTCCCCCCTGGGAGGTGATAGTAAAATCCTTCTTCTGAACATATCCTGCATCCTTTAAATATTTAGCAAATATACGAACTCCATTACCGCTTTTTTGAGCAATGCTTCCATCTGGATTCCAGACAATCATGGCTATTCGGTCATGTTCCATGACAGGGCCCTCCAGAATACCGTCTGAGCCTATTCCGAAATTGCGATTACACATTAGCTGAACATTGGCCGGATTCAGCTTCATTTTGTTTTTATTCGGATCGTAAACCAGATAGTCATTGCCTAAACCATGATATTTTTCTACCACCAATCTCACAATCTTATACCTCCGTCCCCTTTGGTTATTCTTTATTTATGATTTTATCAGGCATTATTTTAAAATAAAATCAAATTTATGCTATAATTTATTGCAAATAATGCTATTATATTTTATAATATGCTACATATATAAAAGCTTGAGGAAGGAACGAAAAATTATGAAGCAGGAGAGCGTACCTGTTACAGGCAGACCCTCGGCAGAAGGATCTGACCCTGTCTGTAAAAAGCAGGGATACCTAAAGGAAGATTTCCGCCTCTTCCATTTAAAGGACAAGAAGAAACGCATTTACGAACCTCACTATCACGACTTTCTGAAAATAACTCTTCTTCTGGAGGGAAACGTAAGCTATGTAGTGGAGGGCCGCTCCTATCAGCTTTGCCCTTATGACATAGTACTTGTCAATCGGGGGCAGATCCATCGGCCAGAGGTGGAGGATACCCTTCCCTATGAAAGGATATTACTATATTTATCGCCAGCTTTCTTAAACCGATTCAGCCAGGAAGGAGCAGCATTAGACCATTGCTTTAAGGCCGCCTCCTACCGCCATTCCCAGGTGCTGCGCCTAAAGGAGGATGCCAAACACGCTCTCCTGTCCCTTCTTAAAAGACTGGAGCACTCCCAAAACTGGCAGGATCAGGAATTTGCCGGCTCTCTTTACAGCCGTATTCTATGCCTGGAATTTTTGATCCAGCTAAACCGGTTTTCCTCGGATTCCAATGCCCAGTATCTGCCTACCAGCACTCTGGATTACCGGGTCTCAGGACTTATCTCCTATATCAATGAGCATTTGGAGGAAGAGCTGAAAATAGATCGCCTGTCCTCTCTTATTTCCATGAGCCCCTACCATATGATGCGCACCTTTAAGGAAGAAACAGGACGCACCATTGGAAGCTATATCACAGAAAAACGCCTGCTCAAGGCCAGAGAGCTTCTGGAGGGAGGGACTAAAGCCACTGAAGCCTGCTATATCTGCGGTTTTAATAACTATTCCACATTTCTCAGAGCCTACAAGCAGCATTTTGGTTATCTTCCTAAACGCCAGAAATTCATGAAGAAAGAGGAGCTCTCTATCACAGAAGCGGAACCAACCAAAGCCTTTTTTAACGGTTGATTCTTCCCTACTCCCCTTATGGCACGGCTATCGTTATTCTATTAAGAACGACTAATAAGCAGGGCAAAAAAGCCCGGAGTACCCATGCATCGGGGATTCCGGGCTTTTTCATCTCTTGCGGGATGTTCTGTCCTTTCCTTACTAACTGATCTTACTGCTTTCAATCCTGATTACTCTGGCTTTTGCCCGCTTCCTGCTGGGACCAGGAAGGCGCCCCGGCGGCATCTTTTGCAGCCGTCAGCTCCGCCTGTTTCCCCGTCTCAAGGCTCTCAGGCCCTTCCCCGCCCTCTTCCTGTTTGGCCTCGGGCTCAGGCAATCCCTTCACTTGGCGGAAAATCTGCATAAACTCCTTACCTGTGATGGTCTCCTTCTCAATGAGGAAATCTGCGATCTGATCCATAGCGTCACGGTTATCCTTCAAAAGACGGATAGCCTCATCATAGGAATCCTTTAGTATTTTCATTACCTCCTGATCGATCTCAGCCGCAGTCGCATCTCCGCAGTTTAAGACCGACCGGCCGCTCAGATACTGATTCTCCTTGGATTCCAGCCCCATAAGGCCAAACTTCTCAGACATACCGTATTGGGTGACCATGGCTCTGGCCAGGTTGGTAGCCTGCTGTATGTCGTTAGCCGCACCTGTGGTTACAGTATCAAAAACTATCTCCTCAGCCGCACGGCCTCCCATCATCTCTACAAGCCTGGCCTCCAGCTCCTTCTTGGTATTCAGGTACTTCTCCTCCTCAGGAACATTCATCACATAGCCCAAGGCCCCCATGGTTCTTGGCACAATCGTGATCTTCTGCACAGGTTCGGAATGCTTTTGCAGAGCGCTCACCAGCGCATGTCCCACCTCGTGATAGGATACAATGCGGCGCTCCTCCTTGCTCATAATCCGATCCTTTTTCTCCTTGCCCACAAGCACCACTTCCACTGCCTCAAACAGATCCTTCTGGGACACAGCGCCGCGTCCATGCTTTACCGCAGTTATAGCTGCCTCATTCATCATATTGGCAAGATCCGCACCCACTGCACCGGAGGTGGCCAGAGCTATCTCCTTAAAGTCCACTGAATCATCCAGCAGCACATCCTTTGAATGTACCTTCAGAATATTAATACGGCCATTTAGATCGGGCTTATCCACGATTACACGACGGTCAAAACGTCCTGGACGGAGAAGAGCCGGATCTAGAATCTCAGGCCGGTTGGTAGCGCCTAGAACCAGAAGTCCCTTGGTAGAGTCAAAGCCATCCATCTCACTTAAAAGCTGGTTTAAGGTCTGCTCCCGCTCGTCATTCCCCCCCATGCGGCTGTCACGGCTACGGCCGATGGCGTCGATCTCGTCAATGAAAATAATGCAGGGAGCGTTCTCTGTAGCATTTTTGAACAAATCACGTACACGGGACGCGCCTACTCCCACAAACATCTCTACAAAGTCTGAGCCTGACAGAGAATAAAAGGGCACATGGGCCTCTCCCGCCACTGCCTTTGCAAGAAGTGTTTTACCGGTTCCCGGAGGACCTACCAGCAGAGCTCCCTTAGGAAGCTTAGCTCCTATTTTAGTATACTTGCCTGGGTTGTGGAGGAAATCCACAATCTCCGTCAGGGATTCCTTAGCCTCATCCTCTCCTGCTACATCTTTAAAGGTAATGCCCGTCTCCTTCTGGACGTACATCTTGGCATTGCTCTTACCTACACCCATGATTCCGCTGCCGCCCATTCGCTTCATGGTAAAGTTCATAAGGAGCAGAAAGAACAAAAAGGGAAGCGCATAGTTTGCAAGTATCAGCAGTATGGTGCTTGGATCCTTATTTTCCCGGTTGGTAACTACGCCATTCTCCAGGACGCGGTCCACAAACTTGTAATCTCCCTCCAAACGCACTACATAATAATCCAAATCCTGAGAATATTTGGTATTTCCTTTTTTCGGAGTGACCTTGATCTCTGTATTTCCTATACTGATAGCCTCCACCTCACCTGCGTCTATCATCTTCACGAATTCATTGTAGGATAATTCATGGCGCCGTTTGGAATTCAGATAGGAATTCATGCCGCTGACTACGCTGAATGTAAGTATGGCCGCAATCACCAGCATCGCGATGGTTTGCCAATTACTTCTGCTGTTTGGATCTTGCTTGTTATTATTATCCATATTGTACAAATTCTCCCTCTGAATGAGTCATTAATACATTCCAACAAAAACCCATTCTCTACCATTATAGTGTCAGTCTCCCCATAAATCAAGAAAAGAACAGTTAATTTTCTTAAATTTTTGCAAAAAACCTCTGGATTTATTTTTAGTCTGGATGTATAATGTATCAGTTATTTTTCAGACACTCTATACAGTATATCACACACTACAGAAACGGAGGTTATCCCCACCATGCCAGTCAAATACGTTTTTGTAACCGGAGGCGTTGTATCCGGTCTTGGCAAAGGAATTACTGCGGCAAGCCTTGGCCGGCTTTTAAAAGCCAGAGGCTATAAGATAACCATGCAGAAATTTGACCCTTACATCAACATTGACCCCGGAACTATGAACCCGGTGCAGCACGGAGAGGTATTCGTGACCGATGACGGCGCTGAGACGGACCTGGATCTGGGCCACTACGAGCGCTTCATTGATGAAAGTCTTACACGCAATTCCAATGTCACCACCGGCAAGGTCTACTGGAGCGTCCTTCAAAAGGAGCGCCGGGGCGGCTTCGGAGGCGGCACCGTTCAGGTAATTCCCCACATTACCAACGAAATCAAAAGCCGCTTTCACCGCAATTTCTCAGATTCGGAAACAGAAATCGCCATCATCGAAGTAGGAGGCACTGTGGGCGACATTGAAAGCCAGCCCTTCCTGGAGGCTATCCGCCAATTCCAGCACGATGCCGGACCAGGAAACACCTGTATTATCCACGTAACCCTCATTCCCTATCTGAAGGCTTCTCAGGAGCTTAAAACAAAGCCGACCCAAGCCAGCGTAAAGGATCTTCAAGGTATGGGAATCCAGCCTGATATTCTTGTATGCCGCTCCGAAAAGCCGCTGGATGAAAGCATTAAGAACAAAATTGCCCAATTTTGTAATGTCTCTCCCAGCCATGTGCTCCAAAATCTGGATGTAGAAGTGCTCTATGAGGTTCCTCTGGTAATGGAACAGGAGCGTCTGGCTCAGTCCGCCTGCGAATGTCTCAATCTTCCCTGTCCGGAACCAGATCTCACCGGCTGGGCCAGCATGATTGATACCTGGAAGCATCCTAAAAGAGAAGTCACCGTAGCCCTGGTAGGCAAGTATATACAGCTTCACGACGCTTATATCTCTGTAGTAGAAGCTTTAAAGCACGGCGGAGTAGCAAATCACGCCCGAGTACACATCAAGTGGGTAGATTCCGAAACTGTAACTCCTGAAAATGTATCTGAGATTTTCTCAGACGTAACAGGTATTCTGGTTCCCGGCGGCTTCGGAGACCGTGGCATTGGCGGAAAGGTATATGCCATCCAGTATGCCCGGGAAAACAAAATTCCATTCCTGGGCCTCTGCCTGGGCATGCAGCTTTCCATTGTGGAATTCGCCAGAAATGTCATCGGCCTCCATGACGCTCACAGCGTAGAATTAAACCCATCTACTACCCATCCTGTCATACATCTGATGCCTGAGCAGGACGGTATCGAGGATATCGGAGGCACCTTAAGGCTCGGCTCTTATCCCTGCGTGCTGGACAAGTCCTCCAGGGCCTATGAGATCTATGGGCAGGAAACCATCCACGAACGCCACAGGCACCGCTACGAGGTAAATAATGACTATCGCAGCAGCCTGACAGAGCACGGCATGAAGCTATCTGGCATCTCTCCCGACGGTCGTATTATAGAGATGATAGAGCTTCCGGATCACCCCTGGTTTTTAGCTACCCAGGCCCATCCTGAATTGAAATCACGTCCCAACCGTCCCCATCCTCTGTTCCGAGGATTTATTGAGGCGGCAATGAATACGAACTAAGTATAAAAAAATTCACCTTCACACACACTAACTATGACACACAACAGCAAATGGAGGTGAATTTATTATGGAACCAGATCATCACAATGACCCCTTCGATATTGATATCCAATCCTGTTCCGCTACTGACTGCACCGGGCTGATTCCTTCTCTCCCCCAATCAAAGGAAGAGCTGGAAGCCTATGAGGATCTATATCCCTATATTACCAAAGCGAACACAGGCGATAAATGCCAGGGCTGAATCCCGGCGCAAAAAGAGCAGAGAGTGCTAATCTCTGCTCTTTTTCATGAACCGGCAAAGCTTCAGCCGTACAAGCCAATCCCTCCTTCAGCCATTCCCCGCACACCTCATCCATGCATAAATCTGCTGAGGAACTCCTGAGTCTGCCTTTCCCTGGGCGAACCGAAGATAGACTTCGGAGGGCCTTCCTCTACAATGACTCCCCCGGCCATAAAAACTACATGACTGGAAACATCCCTTGCAAATGCCATCTCATGGGTAACGATAATCATAGTCAGCCCTTCCTCAGCCAGCTTTCTCATAACCTCCAAAACCTCGCCGACCATCTGCGGATCCAGAGCTGAGGTAGGCTCGTCAAACAGCAATACCTCAGGCTCCATAGCCAGGGCTCTTGCAATCGCAACTCTCTGCTTCTGACCTCCCGAAAGCTGTCTCGGCTTTGCATTGATATAAGGGGCCATTCCCACCTTTTCCAAATAGTACATGGCATTTTTCTGAGCCGCTCCCTTATTTTTCTTGAGAACACGGATCTGTCCAATCATACAGTTTTCCAAAACTGTCATATTGTTAAACAGGTTAAAGCTCTGAAACACCATGCCCACTCTGGAACGGTACTGGGGAGCATTCACCTTTCTGTCCGCAATGTCTGTGCCATGGTACATAATCTCACCGGTAGTAGGGGTCTCCAAAAGGTTCAGGCATCTAAGAAGGGTAGACTTTCCGGAGCCTGACGCGCCGATAATACAGGTAACATCCTGACTGCTTACTGAAAAATCAATATCCTTAAGCACCAGATTTGTACCAAAGGTTTTGCTCAAATGACGGATTTCTAATATCCTATCTCCCTTCATCTTCCTTCCTCCTTCGCAGACTTATCTGCCTGGTAGCTGTACATGCCGCTGGTATGAGCCAGAGTATCCGTAGTAGCCAAATCAAAATTGTCCGCTCCGTCCATACGATCCTCCCACCAGCGAAGAATCCTCGAGCAGGTAAAGGTCATAATGAAGTACATAATCATAGTAATGGTGTAGGTCTCAAAGTTCATATACAAGGCCCCTGCCGCCGCTTTTGTTTTATAAAGCAGCTCCACCACACCGATTACAGAAAGGACGCAGCTGTCCTTAATATTGATAATCAGGTTGTTGCCGATCTGAGGCATAATATTTCTCAGGGCCTGAGGCAGGATTACATACATCATGGTCTGAACATGGGTCATACCAATGGCCTTGGCTCCCTCAGTCTGACCGGAATCAATGGAAAGTATACCGCCCCGGACTGTTTCCGCCATATATGCCCCGGTATTGATGGACAAAATAAAATAGGCCGCCTGTATGCTGGTCATATTAATCTTCAACAGAGGCAGAAGCCCGTAATAAATAAACATGGCCTGAGCCATCATTGGAGTGCCTCTGAAAAACTCCACATAAGCGTTTAAAACTGCCTTAACGATCCATAGCAGCCCTCTCTTTGCCGGATTATCACCCCGCTGTGCAGGTATCGTCTGAACAATACCTGCTGCAAAACCGATGACGCATCCTGCCAGGGTTCCCACCAGGGCAATCTTAAGGCTGGTGCCTGCGCCCTGCAGCATTGACATACCATACCGGTTAAATACAAGCATTACACGGCTGAAAAAATCTGTTGGCATATCCCTTCTCCTTACTTTTCCATACGTACTTAATTCCCCAGGCAGCCAGCCCGGCGAACAATCCATGTCCTGCTGCCGGCTGCTGCGGTTTTTGTAAATCCTGTTAGTTTGCCATAGGCTGAACAGAAATTGCCTCGTCCATCATGGCGGAGAAATCGTCCTTCGTCATAGTTGTAAGAACGCTGTTGATGGCATCCTTTAATTCAGTATTCCCCTTCTTTAAAGAAATTCCGATATTAACATCCTCATCTGTTACCTGAAAGGCGCCCTCGCCCTCAAACTCAAGCATCTTGAAATTAGGATAGGCAACCAAAGCTCCCTTTCCTGTAGGCTGGTCTGTTACAACCAAATCACACTTTCCTGCATTAAGTGACATCAGCATGTCTGGCGCGCTGGCAGTAGCCGCCAGAATATTGGCCCCCTCTATCTGGGGCAAACAGGTATTGTACCAGATCGTACTCTGCTGAGAAGTGCAGGTAGCTCCTGCAAGATCAGCCACGCTGGCAGCATGTTCATACTTGCTTCCTTCCTTAACCAGGGTGACAATCGTTGCATAGTAATAAGGCTCTGTAAAATCTACTGCTTGAAGGCGCTCAGCAGTAATGGACTGTCCCGCAATCACGCAGTCAACCTGTCCGGTTGTAACAGCAGGAATCAGGGAATCCCAGTCCAGACGCACAATCTCCAGGTCATACCCTAAGGTATCAGCAATCTTCTTTGCCATCATAACATCATATCCATAGGCAAACTCATTGCTGTCCGCAATGGGAACCGCCCCATTGGCGTCATCAGGCTGCGTCCAATTATAAGGCGCATATGCGCACTCCATAGCAACACGCAGGGTCTTCCTCTCCCCGCCGGCCGCAGAGCTGTCTGCTGTGACAGCAGCCGAAGAAGTGTCCCCGCTGCCGCTGCAGGCAGTCAGTGAACCAACTGCAAGTACAGCCGCCAGGCCCAAACCTAAAACTTTTTTCGTGTTCATTTTCATAATAATCTCTCCCTTAAACATACTTATTCCAGCCTGACCATTTAAGAAAAAAGCCACACCTATCACACAGGTATGACTTATTGTCATCTGATGCCTCACTATCTTAAACAGCTGGGCTCTGCCCTCTATCCTGCGGCGCGCTTCATTTTCCTGAAACATGCGCTTAACGTCGTAAGTATAGCATAAGTTATTCTGTTTTCCAATACCTATTTATGTTTTTTTATGCGAAAAAACAGTGTAAATCACTGTAAAAACAGCCACAAATACACCAATATTGTGTTGCCGGATGTATATTGATTCATGCCGCCAGAAACTCGTGAGCGAGAACTAAGGATGCTGCGCATGGTATCCGATCTGACTACTACCAAAGAACCCTATTGTCAATGGATAGAAACTATATCAATTCTTATGACGGGATCAAATCTCTGAGTTTGATTGATCAGCTTCTATCCCAAAACACAGTTCCCTCTGATTCACTGCCTCATGTATCAGGAGCAGTATTTCCAGAAAACTCCGAAAGCTTACCTGAATGCGCTTCTCCCTCCAGCCGATGGTTCCCTGCCAGGTTCCATTGCGCTTAAACAGTACTCGAACTATAAAGGTTTCAAATTCCACGCCTTCTGCTGCCACCTGGAGTGTAATGGGTATCATATGATTCATCTCTCCTTTTAAAAAAGGCATAGCCATGCTCTCTATCACTTCCTTAATCTGATATCCATTTACAAAAACAGGGAGGCCCTCCACTGCCGGACTGGCTGGGTTCCCCTCTATAACATACCTGCCATCGCACAGACCGGACGAAGAGCCCACCTGCCTGCCGCAGCCTGCCCCTCTCTCCCTGTCAATTCCACCCAGCCTTTCGCCCAGATAATCCATTAATTCAATTAAGCTTGCAAAGGAGATGCCAGATCCATCGCTCAGATCTGTAACCTCCCCCTGCCAGCTTGCGTAAAACCGGTATTTCACCTGAAGAAGGAAATTACTCAAGGTTCCTTTTCTGTCCTTACCTGTATTCCTGATCTCGTGGGGTATTTCACCTGGAAAAGCTTCGGTAAGCTTTCTGTTAAAGCTTCTCTGCTGAACACTTTTCATGGGATACTGCAGCTTATCAAACAGGCGCTCCAACGTCACTACCAGCTCTGTAAGGCAGCTAAAAGCTGCTGCTTCCTCCATACTTTCATGAAACATCCTTCCCTTTAGCAACCGATTCTCAAAGCTGTCCACAGCTATAAAAAAATGTTTGTATGAATTTATTAAAGCTCCTCTTGTTGAAATCGCCATCCCTATACCTGCTTTCCCACTGACTTTATAGTTACGTTCTGTTTTCAACCAATTATATCACAGCATTACAATCTGATTACAATTCTTCCAGTCAATCAGGAATCCCTTTTAAAGCATCCTCTTTTTCTGGACAATCTCCCTCTAAATTAGTATACTAATTTGTATCATTACAGTTTGCAAAGGAGGCAAAGCATGGATGCAATGGGAGAAAAGCATGTTATCTACGTGAGAACCTTAGGAGGGTTTACTATCAAGGCCGGGACCAGAGCAATTACAGATAGCAGCAACCAATCTAAAAAGCCCTGGCTCCTTCTGGAATATCTTGTGATTTTCCAGAAGAAACCTATCAGCCCAAGCGAACTGATTCGCATTATATGGGCTGATGACCCAGGAATAAATCCCAACAGCTCTTTAAAAACGCTGATATTCCGTACCAGAAAGCTGCTGGGTCCATTAGGAATTTCTCCTCAGAAGCTGTTAGTTCAGAAGGGGGGCTCTTATGCCTGGACCCAGGAATACACCACTGTCATAGACATCGACGAATTCGAGGATATTTGCAATAAAGTCTTAGGCCAGCCTTTGGAGGACGAGGAGGCCCTTTCCTTGTGTTACCAGGGATTGTCCCTCTATAAGGGCGACTTTCTTCCAAAATCTGAATATGAACCATGGGTTATTCCGATTGCCGCTTATTATCACTCCCAGTATCAGAAGCTGGTACATAAAACCATTGAGCTTTTGGTCAAAAAGCAGGCCTATGCTAAAATCACCTCTATCTGTGAAGGTGCAGTGAGAATCGAGCCTTTTGATGAAACCCTCCGTTACCACCTGGTTCATTCTCTTTTTAAGGATGGGCATACCAGTCAGGCACTGGAAGAGTACAAGCACACCATGAACCTGTTTTACAATGAATTTTCCATCTCCCCATCCAACGATTTTAAAAACCTTTACCGGATCATCTGGAACGAGGCTCAAGGTATCAATATTAATCTGGACTCCATTCAGGACGCCCTTCAGGAGGAAGGCTCAAAGGGTGCATTTTATTGTGAATATTCAGTGTTCCATGACCTGTTCCAGCTGGGGCGCAGAGCGATTGAACGCACCGGGGACTCCATCTATCTATGCCTTCTGACAATAACTGATACGGAAAAAGCCACGCCCAAGCTTCCCTTCCTTACCAAGGCTATGAAGCATTTGAACACGGCTGTCAGCACCTCCCTGCGATGCAGCGACGCTTATACCCGCTACAGTGTATGCCAGTATCTTATTCTTCTTCCCACCATCACATCCGAGCAGGCAGAAACGGTGCTGAACCGGATTTGCGTCAGCTTCCGAAAGCTTTATAACCGGAAGGATCTCATGGTTAACTATTCCCTGCAGCCTGTGCTTCCCAGGAAGCGTTCATCTTAGCAAAATGTCCCCTCACTCCTGTCAAACAGGTAGAGGGGACGTTCCTGTATTTGAAGCTGCTTCTTTTAGTCTGATTGCCCTACACAGGACATAAGGCCTGTTAATCCGTTTACGCTCCATGACAGATAACCGGAATCCCCTTATAAACCATCTCGTAAAGAGCCGGAACCGATGCGGGAGGAAGATTGATGCAGCCGTGGCTTCCGCTTTTCTGATAAATGACTCCGCCGAATTTTCCCCGCCAGCTGGCGTCATGAAGGCCGATGCCTCCGTTAAAAGGCATCCAGTAGGACACAGGGCTTTCATATTCATAGCTGCCGTCCGCCAGCTTTTTTCCTCGCAGAACCCGATCCTTCTCCTTATAGGCAAGGCTGTAGATACCGGCTGGAGTCGTGTAATTCTTGGAAGCATTTCCGGTTACACAGGGAGCTTCCCACACTAGCTTCCCTTCCTTGAACATATAAACATGCTGTCCTGTCAGATCCACCTCCACATAGGTTGTTCCCCAATCAGGGGCTGTTCGGCTTGCAGCAGTGGCTGCATAAACCGGCTCCCGCTCTACAGGCTCTGCAGCCGGGCCAGCCTGAAGCAAAGAGATAAGAGCCGCGGTTTCTCCAGCTACGTCAATTTTCCAGCCATAAGGACCTGTCAGGGCTACTTCAGTACCTGTGGCAGTCAGAAAGTTCCTGACTGTACCTACCGTATCATATCTGGCCGCCAGCCCGCTTACAAAGGCAGCCACTGCGTCTTTATCCACCTCTGTCATCCCATTGACCGTTCCTCTGAGCCAGGAACATATAGTTTCTCCTGTAACCGTCTCTGTCTCCCCGCCGAAGCTGTAGTGAATCTCCATCTGACGGTACTGGTTCATTCTGTCGCATAAGGCTGCCAGGGACGGATCGTTCTCCCACAAACTGACCTGAGTATAGCAGCCTGCCTCATCCACATCCACAGAAGTCTGCCCTGCATGAACTGCTTCAAGGATCAGAGAGGTTGTTTTCTCCACATCTACGCTGTTACCCTGAACAGCGGGAATGATTGTATAAGGCTTCCCTTCCTCATAGGCAGATATGAAGGCGTCCCTGGTTGTAACAATGCCGGAACCGCCGATGAGTGTAAGTCTTCCAATTCTTTCCAGCAATGCTTCCTGGCTGAAGGCTGTCGTCAGAGCCATGGTATGTTCATTATCCTCGTTAGGGCCTGCGTTACGCCCTGCGGCGTTCTGAGCGTCTAAAATGGCCTGCAATCCTTCTGGAGAAATTCCCACACGGTAAGCAATATCCGTTCCTTTAATGGTTTCTACGGCTCCCCCTCGTTCCTTGATTGTAAGTGTATATTCACCTGCGTAAAAGCCTTCAATCCTCTCCCTAGCCTCTGCTACCGTAAGAACTCCGATTCTCACTCCGTTCACCTTTGTGCCAGAAACAAAACGGGAGGCATCTGCTGTCTGAGCCGCAAGTACCGTCATAGCTGAAAGCACGATACAAGCCGCCGCTATTACGGCTAGCTTCGCTATTTTATCCATTGTCCGATCTTTTACACTGCTTTTTAATATCATTAAAATCTCCTTATTCATCTACTACCGTTATGCTTTCGATTACCGGCTGGTTCTCCTTTGCCACCGTGCCGTTTCCGTCCTCTGTCTGGACGGCCTCACAAATCGCGTCCACGACCTCCATCCCATCGGTTACATAGCCAAAGCATGCATAATCTCCATCCAGAAAGGCGCTGTCCTGATGAACAATAAAGAACTGGGAGCTGGCGCTGTCCATTAATGCAGAGCGAGCCATAGAGATGGCTCCTCTTGTATGGGACAGAGGATTGTCCACACCGTTATTGGCAAATTCTCCCTTAATCTCCTCACCTGAGCCTCCCATGCCTGTACCTGTTGGATCTCCTCCCTGAATCATAAAACCGTTTATAATCCGGTGAAAGGTAAGTCCGTCATAGAAGCCTTCTTTTGCAAGCTTTAAAAAATTGGCTACCGTTATGGGCGCTGCATCTCCATCCAGCTCAACCTGTATGGTTCCGTAGTCCTTTATATTGATCGTTACATAGTGCTTTCCGGCTGCCGCCTTTAGAGCCTCTGAATCATCTGCCGCTGTATCCTCTGCTGCTTTCTCCACATTTGTTTTCTCTGCTGCCGCTGTCCCGTCAGCCTGGGTCTTATCCTCTGACTGAATCTTGGTTTCAGCTGCCGGTGTCTTTGTTTCCCCTTTGCTCTGGCAGCCGGCCAGCATAGCCAATGCCAATGCTGACGCACATACGCACATCCATTTTTTCATTGTTATGACTCCTCTTTATATATAAACCTTTTAGACAGAGCTGTTTTTACACAACAGCTTTGCTGACTCATATTGTAACACTGAACGGATGCCTGCGTAAAGTAGTTTATAGAATTATTATATTCTTCTTGCATGTTAGGAATTATTTATTTCCTATTGCATATAACGCTCTTTTGTGATATAAATAATATAAATTAACATTTCTTTTGGCATGTTACTGTTGAGTCAGGCAATACCAAGAAGCTTCTTAGTAATAAGGAGTTTTTTGGTATTTTTTATTTTAGCGGGGTATAATATGAGGGTAGAAAAAATCTGGAATAATAACATAGTATCAGCCCTAAACGAGTTAAACGAAGAATTAATATTGATCGGAAAAGGAATTGGGTGGAACGTTAAGCCTGGCAGCGAGATTGAGCCTGGACATGTGGAGAAGATATTCAGACCCGACAAGTCTGTATCCGCTAAGAAAATGGACCAGATTTTAGCGGAAATACCTATTGATATCATTGAAGTAACCTATGAAATCATTGATATAGCAAAGGAAGCTCTTAATACTGATTTGTGCGCTAGCGTTTATCTGGCCATAGCCGATCATATTCATTTTGCCGTTATACGTTACCGTCAAAATTTGCCTATCCAGAATCCACTATACTGGGAGGTAAAAAGACTTTATAAAAAAGAATATGAAATTGGCTGCAGAGCCCTAAAGCTTATCCAACAAAAGCTAAATCTTTCACTTCCTGAGACAGAAGCGGCCTCAATCGCAATTCATTTAGCCAATGCACAGATGAATACTGATATTGAAGGCATCATTCATATTGCGCAGATCGTCCAAAATTGTCTGAATATTGTAAAGAAGGACTTTTCTATAGAATATGATGAGGATTCATTGGACTATCAAAGGTTTATAAGGCATTTAATGTTTTTTGCGGAAAGGATTCTTTCAAACAAGACCTTAAACGGAGATGATTTTCTATATAAAATAGTAGTCCGCAAATACCAGAGGGAAGCAAAAACAGCCAAAAAAATAGGCAAATATATAAAACAGGATTTTTCATATGTGCTGGGAAATGATGAATTCGCCTTTTTAGTTGTACACATCCATAGGGTACTAGAAGCGAATTCTAAAAAAATATAAAAAGGAGAAGAAAAAATATGTTTAAACAATTACAAAAACTTGGGAAAGCATTTATGCTTCCCATCGCAATCCTGCCTGCGGCAGGCCTGCTACTTGGAATCGGAGGCTCCCTGTCCAATCCAACTACTATCGCTGCTTATCCTATTTTAAATGTAGCATGGCTGCAGGCAATATTTCAGATTATGAGTGCAGCCGGCAACATTATTTTTTCGAATTTGTTTTTACTGTTATGCATCGGCCTTTGCGTCGGTCTGGCAAAAAAGGACAAGGGAACTGCGGCTTTAGCAGGCGTAGTAGGCTATTTAGTCATGAATGCTACAACAGCGGCAATGCTGAGTATTTTTAAGCCTGACGGCAATGCGATCGATACCGGCGCCGTGGGCGCAATCGTAGTTGGATGCATCACCGTCTATTTGCATAATCGCTATCGGAATATCCAGCTTCCCTCTGCCCTGGGCTTCTTTGGAGGATCTAGGTTTGTTCCTATTGTTACCGCATTTGCTTCTATCTTTATAGGCGGCGTCTTTTTCCTTATATGGCCGGCATTTCAGGCATTACTGATTTCCAGCGGTGAATTCATTTCAAAGTCAGGCCCCATAGGCACCTTCTTTTACGGATTTTTAATGCGCCTGTGCGGGGCAGTGGGACTCCACCATATGATCTATCCCATGTTCTGGTACACTGAATTAGGAGGAGTTGAATCAGTGGCAGGGCAGATGGTTTCAGGAGCCCAGAAGATATTCTTCGCGCAGCTGGCCGATCCTTCCCACCAGGGTCTGTTTACAGAAGGAACCCGTTTCTTTGCAGGCAGATTTGCAACTATGATGTTTGGACTTCCTGGAGCGGCCCTTGCTATGTACCATAGTGTGGATAAACGTAAAAGAAAAGCTCTGGGAGGCCTCTTCTTAAGCGCGGCTCTCACTTCTTTTATTACTGGAATTACAGAGCCTTTGGAATTTATGTTTTTATTTGCAGCTCCCTTGCTGTATGTTTTCCATTCGTTTTTAGACGGCGTTTCCTTCTTTTTGGCAGATATTTTAAATATCTCCATAGGAAATACCTTTTCAGGCGGTGTAATTGATTTCCTGCTGTTTGGTATTTTACCAGGAAATGATAAAACACATTGGCTATTCGTTCCTGTAATAGGTATCATTTGGTTTTTCCTATACTACGTTAGCTTCCGGTTCTTTATACAAAAATTCAATATTATGACGCCTGGACGTGGAGAGGAAGCAGAGGGAGCGGCAGAAACAGTTACTACAAAAGAATCATTAAAGAAGGATGCGGTTACAATTATAGAGGCATTAGGAACAGCAGATAACATTGAAGATGTGGATGCTTGTATTACCCGCTTAAGAGTAGCAGTAAAAGACAGTTCCAAGGTAGACAAGCAAACCTTAAAACAGCTTGGCGCCATAGACGTATTAGAGGTAAAAGGCGGAATTCAGGCTATATACGGAGCAAAAGCAATCTTATATAAAAATATTATTAATGATTTATTAAATATAGATGACTAATTGTTCTTTGCCCTTTAGAAAGTGCTAATATACTATTGCAATTTTTATAAACGGCCTGCTGAAGAAGTAAATACCAAATTTCTAAATCAATTCTAAACAAAACAGCAAGATCGTCTGTATTGAAATTCAAACGACCCTGCTGTTTTTGTTTTCCTCACTAAGAGTTCCCACTTTGATGAATATGAATCAGACGTATCTTTAAGTCTTACATCAATGACAGATACAGCTTCTTGATGTCCTCCAGAGACGGCTCCTTTGGATTGCCCGGGCGGCAGGCGTCATCCATTGCAGACTGGGACAGGAAATCCACGTCCTCGGGCTTTACTATTTCTTTTAAATTGGCAGGGATGCCTACATCCGCAGACAGCTGCCTTACTGCCTCAACGGCTGCCCTGCGGTACTCCTCCTGGCTCATGGTCTCCACGCCTTTTACGCCCATTGCAACTGCAATGTCCCTAAACTTGGTTCCTGTGCAGGGCGCATTGTATTCCATCACAGTAGGAAGAATAATTGCGTTGGCCACACCGTGAGGTGTATCATAAAGAGCGCCCAGTCCGTGAGCCATAGAGTGAACTATGCCCAGACCACAATTAGAAAAGCCCATACCGGTCAGATACTGACCCAGGGCCATGCCTTCCCTTCCCTCCGGCTCGTTCTCCACTGCCCCCCGCAGGCTGCGTGCAATCACCTCAATGGCCTTTAGGTTGAACATATCGGTCATTTCCCATGCCCCCTTGGTGGTGTAGCCTTCGATTGCGTGGGTAAGGGCGTCCATACCGGTAGCTGCTGTCAGCCCTTTGGGCATGGTGTCCATCATCTCCGGATCTACCACTGCCACTACCGGAATATCATGGGTATCTACACAGACAAACTTACGTTTTTTCTCTACATCCGTAATTACATAATTAATTGTAACTTCGGCAGCAGTACCTGCTGTGGTGGGAACTGCGATAATAGGCACTGACGGATGCTTGGTAGGAGCCACTCCCTCCAGGCTTCTTACATCTTCAAATTCGGGATTGGTAATAATAATGCCGATGGCTTTGGCTGTATCCATAGAAGAGCCGCCGCCGATGGCAATGATATAGTCTGCGCCTGCCGCCTTAAATGCGGCTACTCCTGTCTGCACATTCTCAATGGTCGGGTTCGGCTTAATGTCGGAATAAATTTCATAAGCCAGCCCTGCCTCATCCAGCACACTTGTGACTTTACTGGTCACGTTAAACTTGATCAAATCAGGGTCGGAGCACACAAAGGCTTTCTTAAAGCCTCTGGCCCTTGCCTCATTCGCAATCTCGGCAATGGCCCCAGCGCCATGATAGGATGTCTCATTTAATACGATTCTGTTTGCCATACGATTCTCTCCTTTTCTTATTTATCTTCCCGGACGGCCGGTACTTTAGGTTTTTTCTTTGTTAATATCATAACAACCATAAGGGTAAAATAAAAGTGACAAACATCTGAGTCTGTCACTTTTTATATTTTTTGTGAATATTCACCATTCCAATTGTTTACTATATACAAAACAATCACAGCAGCCTCAGACCTTCAAAGACCTCTGCCAGCTTCGGCGGCATCGCCTCCACTAGCTTGGCTGACATAGCTGACGGGGAATCTCTCATACCTCCCAGCACCCATTTTACTGTCATGTAAACAGAACCCTGACAGTACATCTCAAGGAGGAACCGGATCTCAGAGCTTAAGGGCTGGCTGGTCTTTCTGGCAATCAAATCTGTGTAAAACTGAAGAATCAGTTCAAAATCATGCTCCTTTAAGGAGTTCTGGGCGTCGCAGCGAAAGGCGCCTGTGAAAAACACCTTTTCATTCACCAGAAATTCAAACTTCTGAGCAAGACTCTCTCCAACCGTATGTCCCATGCCAATCTGTTCAAAGGATTGGAGCACCAGCTTGTCAAAATACCAGTTGATTAAATCATATTTGTCCAGAAAGTTCCTGTAAAAGGTCTGCCTTGTAACGCCGCAGCCCTCCACAATCTGTTTCACCGTAATCTTTTCCACCGGCTCTGTCTTCATACACTCCTTCATAGAATCAGCCAGCCTATATTTTGTTTTCTCCTGCCTGCTTATCTCTGCCATGGAATCCCTTCCTTCCTATGGCTTCCATTATACTAAAAATTCAAGACGGCCGCTACCTGTTTTTAAAAATGCTTACCATTGCCCTCCACAGTTTTACAAGCACATTCCACATACGCCTGAGAGGACTTACCTGGGCTTTGGCAGCCTCTGCGTCCGCTGTCTTGGCCGTATCGTCATCCAGGCTGATCTCATCGGTTCTCAGCACAATCTGGAGTGTCTTGGGCGCCCTATTCTTCTCGGATGTAAAGGAAATCTTTTCCGCAGACGGTTCCATAAAAAGAAAGCGGTTCTCTGTGTCGAATTTATCCAGCTCATTGTCCATGGTATCCTTCATGGTACGGCCTGCATGGCGCATGGAGGCCGTGCTGTCCAGAACATTCAGACTTTTATCCAGCAGCTCCATACTTCCCCTCAGGCTGTCTCTAGCTGCCGCATCAAAATCATTGCTGGTATCCTTTAACGTATTCTGCACAATCGTCAGAGTGCTGACGCTGCTATTTAAAGCGTCCGTGGTGCAAGTGACCAGCTCCTTTGTATCGTCCAAGCAGGCCTGAAAATCCGGATAATATACGTCTAAAGAGTCATTTAAGGCGGTAACATCCTCAATGAGCATATCCAGGTTATCTACCAGCTGGCTGCTGTACTTGGCAGCGTCGGAGGTATCAGCCATAAGGCTGGACATAGCCTCTGCCAGCTTTTTGCTTTGACCTGCAATGACCGCTAAAGACTTCCCTTTACCGGTAAGTCCGCTGATAATATCCGCCGCGCTGCCTGCTCCCAGCAGCACAGTCTCTCTCTTTTCTTTTGAAAGAGAGGCCTTTCCCAGCGTCTGGGACGAAGAGGGGATGCTGGCATTCTCGTTGGAGGTATCTGGCACTACATTGCTTTCAGCGCTATCCGAGCTGCTGATCGAGCTCTCATTCGCCGTCTCATTCTCGCTCTTTGCCGGCTCCTGTGCGTCTTTTTCTTCCTCCCTGCTGTTAACGCTGTCTGCTGCCGGTTCCTCCTGCTTCTTTACAGCTTCGTCAGAGACGCCGCCGGTCTCCCGTTCCGAGGTTTCTTCAGCCCCCTTTGAAGTATCCTGGGCCTTACCCTCGATTCCCAGATAATCATCGCTCCAATATACCTCCTCATCCTCATTTGCATCCTCATCCTCCATCTCATCAGCATAATAGAGGCTGTTTGCGCGGAGGCTGGAATTTCTTGCTGATTTTAGGTTCATCATAAATTGATCTTCATTCTGCCGCAGCTTAAAATCCAGCAGTATCAGCTGTTCCATAGCAGACTGAAGCTCAGGCAGAGTTTTGCTTATATCCTCTGAACTGCTCTTAATATTCATGAGCCTGTTATACAGCTTCTGGAGAGGCTCCTGCATGTCTCCCAGCGTATTTACGATGTTGTTCATACTTTCATGAACGACATCGGCGGCATCCTTGGCTGTCTGGAGGTATGGCACCATAGCGCCCATCTGATTGGACATAGCAGTCAGAGCCGCCAGCGCCTGGTCATTACCTGCCAGAATGCTGTCCTTTCCTGCGCTCCATTTCTGACGGGCACGTTCCGCAGAATCCATCCCTGCCTGCACCTGGTTTACGCCCTCTCTCATTCCTTCCACTGATAATGCCATCTGCTCCATACTGTCATAGAGCTGATCCCCTGCTTCCTTCCAGGTATCCTTCGATTCCTTTAGATCCTTAATATGCTCTAGATCCTCTATGGTGCCAGGAACCATAGACAGGATAACACCGGTGGTCTCAAAGCTGTCAGTTCCAATGCGAACGGTAAAGTCCCCCTCCTCTCCAGGAAGGGCGGAAAATATCACTGTTGTCATTGCTCCCAGATTCTGGGTCTGGGACCCATCTGCTTCCACACTATAGCATTTTGACATATCCACAGGAATGGCTGCCATCAGGAGCATATTATTTTGGTAGTAGGGCTTTGCCTTGTCATTGGGCTTTGCCTTAATATTGATTTCCACCAGACCGGAGGCTCCTGCCAGCTTATCCGCATCTGTGGGAACCCCATTTAACTTGTAGGAAACGTCAAACTTCCAGGGAAGCTCCACCTGATCCATATCCATGGTGCACTGGTAGTAAAAGCGTCCCCTCTGATCCTCTGGCATCGTCCATTTTACCAATCCCTCCTCCAGAACAGGCACTGCGTCATTGGTCATATTTTTTACATCCAGGTAGTTTCCGTAATCGATAAATTCTGTCCTTCCGTTGAAATTGCAGCTTTTTACCACATTTACCTTTGTAGCGGCTCCATAGAAGTCCAGGTTCACATACATAGTTTCATCCACATCCACAGCCGCCTCAGCGCCGTATACAGACAGATCTCCTCCTATTCCTGAACAGAGCATCAGAACTGACAGGCTGCCTGCTATGATACGTTTCCATTTATACCTCAATCTATATTTCATCACTGCTCACCTCCGCTGATTCTTTATGTTCCTTTGCAGTTTTTGTGCCGGACATTTTCCTTGCTATCGTTTCCCTGGCTGTCCGCGTCAGAACACGGCGGCGCTCTCTCCGGCGCTTGACATGCCTTTGCAGGCGCTCCCACTCATTGCTGGTAATCATCCGGTCAAAGAGAACCAGAAGCGCCGGAAGCACAGTCAGCACCAGAAGCACGCTAAGCAGCGCACCTCTCCCAATCAAATGGCCCAGATCTCCGATAGCTGCCGTAGAAGATATAAAATGAATGATATACCCTGCCAGAATGATGATGGCGCCCGATGTAAAGATGGACGGGCAGGACAGCATCAATGCCCGAACGCAGGCCTCCTTTCTGGAAAGGCTCCTGCGGCTTGACACATAATTGTTCGTCAGCAAAATGGAATAATCCACCGTCGCTCCCAGTTGAATGCTGCTGACAATAATGTATCCCATAAACACCATGGTCTCCCCCATCAGATAAGGAATGGCCATATTAAGGAAAATTGCCACCTCAATGGGTATCATAACAATCACAGGTATGATAAGGGAGCGGAAACTGAACATAACTACCAGAAATACGCCTGCCAAAGACAGCATATTCACGCGGGCGTTATCCGCCGTAATGGTCGTCTTAATGTCCTGGGTAGAAGGTGTCTCCCCTACCAGAAAGGACTGATCCGGGTAGTATTTTCTTACAATCCCTTCCAACTCATCTGCGCAGCGGAAAGCCTGATCGCTCTCTGTCTTAGTTCGTATGTAAATCAGCATCCTGCAATATTCCTCTGTGTGAAGCTGGCTGGTAACGGAATAAGGAAGAAAGTCTTCCGGTATCCCCTGGGGAAGGGTATCTGAAAGGGATGTAACGCTTTTGACATAGGGCAGCCCATCAATCTCTTCTGACATTGCTTTTTCTGCAACTGGGGAAGTATTAGGATACAACGCCAGCAGCATGTTGCTGCGGCCGAATTTCTCCGCAATCGCCTCATCATCTTCATAGACCTGGGTGCCCTCGCTTGCTCCTACTGCGCTGTTTCCAAAAAGGAAATCGTTCATTCCCTGAGCTACATAGGCAGGGGGAGCCAGAAGCGCTAGGATAATCAGTGACGCATAGCGCATCCTGTAAACCCATTGACTGAATTTGCGAAAGCTGGGCAGGAAAGGACGGTGCCGGGTTTTGGTGTTCCATTTCTCAAATTTCAAAATCATGGCAGGCATAAAGAACACGACGGTAATCAGACTGAAAACAATTCCCTTGGCCAGCACCAATCCCATATCAAAGCCGATGGTAAAGTTCATAAATACAAGAGCCATAAAGCCCACCACCGTAGTCAGGCTGCTAGCAAAAATGGAGTTTATAGCCGCGTCGATCGCTCCAACCATTGCTTCCTCGTCAGGCAGCCCCTTCTGCTTTTCCCTGGAATATGCATCCAGCAAAAAAATGGAATAGTCCATAGAGGTAGCCAGCTGGAGAACCATAGCCACATTGTTGGTCAGAAAGGACACTGTACCGATAAAAATATTGGTTCCCCTATTTAAAAGGATCGCCACACCCATAACCAAAAGAAATAGGACAGGCTCTGACCAGGCGTTTGTGGTAATGCACAGCACCACAAATATCATAATAACCGCAACCGTGAGAATCAGGTGCATCTCACTTTCCACATTTTCTGTCAGAGACTTGTTCTGTACAGCCATACCCACATAGCTGCCCTTGTCTCCTGTTATTGCTTTCATCTCGTCAATAGCCTGAGATGTTTTCTGCGATGTATCCCCTTCCTCAAAGGTGACATCCATCACTGCGCATCCATCCTTATAATAGTCCTCAATATCCTTTTCATTGATAAAATCCTCGCCAGAGTAGATATTTACTATATTGTCACACCAAAGAACCTGATCCACTCCGTCTACGGCCTCCAGCTTATCCTTATATTGCTTGGCCTCATAAAGAGTTACATCCTTTAACATCACTCTGGCCGTACCCGGATATCCAAACTCCTTTTCCATTAAATCCAGACCAATACAGGATTGAGCCGTCTCCGGCAGATACTCCGTCAGGTCATAGTTGACATTGACAAACAGCATTGCGAACAGTGAAAAAAGGCATCCGGCCGCAAATACACCTTCTATCCAGCCCTTCTTATGTATAATAAATCTTGCCAGGCGGCAGGAGATTTTTTCCTTCCTTACTCCTTCCTGCTCATTTACCCTGTCTTTTCTCCCTTTTAACTTGCTTAAGAGTTTCTGTCCCATATCTCATGCTCCTTATGCGGCTGCTTTTCTTTAAAATTCGCTGTTTTTCCCCATACGCTGTACAGATGCTTTAACGCATGAGAATTACCATAAAATAATGCTTTCCCTCCAGCTCCCTGTGCGCCATTCCCAGCTGCCGGTAATATTCCAATGAATAGGCACGGTTGCTTTTGGAAGCGGACCTGCGTCCAGCTTTATCCATTATCTTGTCAAATGCTTCCGATTCATCCTCACAGGCTCTGACGTAGAGCTCCAGCAACGTCCTATTGCGGTAAATTGAGTTGATTCCGGAAAGATACTCCTTTAAATCTCCCTCTCCCGGTATCAGATTGGCTGTGTATCCTTGCTGGATTGCTCCGTCCAGACGGCAAGCCGCCAGCTTGTTCAGATCCATATTCATAGTAAAGCCTGCATAGCGGTCATAGGGGCGGTGCATATCACCATCATATTCATCCTCATCATCCGGATGTGCGTCGAAATACTGTTCCTTCTTTTCCTCGTTCAAACGATCCAGAAGGCCCTGAGCTGTCTCGTCATAGCAACCTGCGTCATAAGCGCCTCCTCCGGTATTCGGCACCCAGAAGGCAGACGCCAGGGCGCCATCAGACGTGAATTGGTAACATCCTGTATCCAGATTCAGCTCTCCCAGGTTCATAGCCCCGTCCTGATGAAAATAGTACCAATCTCCATCAATCTCTCTCCACCCAGTAACCATTAAACCGTTATCATCCATGTAATAGGTTCTTCCGCCATCTGTAAGCCAGCCATGATGAAGAGAGCCGTCCCTTTCCTGCCAGTACCAGCCACTGCTGCTTTGATGCCAGCCCGGATTACATGAAGCCTGTGTGCCAAAACTTTGAGTACAGCTAGGGAAGTCCCGCTGATCCCTCTGAGGTTTGTTGCTTTCCACCCCACTAGCCCCAGGCTGAAAACCGGCGCTCTGCTCTGCAGCCCACGCAGCCCCAGCTTCCATATTCCCCAGTCCTTCGACGACAGACAGGATAACTGCAGCTACCATTGCTTTCATTTTTTTATTGACCATTCTTTCATCTCCCGACAGTTTATAGTCTATTAGTTATATTTTGTGCATTTATATTGCTCGTATTTATTAATTGACATTTGTTGATTTATTGACTATAATGGATTATACTAAGAGAAAGCCAAAGATACAATGATTAATTTTGCGACAAATGATTATTAATATACATTTTTTATTTTTTTGTTTATTATATAATTATTAAAAAAATGTAAAATCAATAAGATGAACGGGCCAATGGCCCCCTATGTCCTGTCTGAAATTTGCGTTCTCAGAAAGTAAATGATAGATTGCAGGAGGTAATTTTCAGGCATGCCATAGCCTTATATCAAAAACAAAGGAGGCACATCAGATGAGCGCAGAGGCAGTAGACCGCAGAGTACGAAAAACCAGAAAGCAGCTTAGGGAATGTCTTATATCGCTGTTAAAGCAAAAGAAGGTACAGGATATAACCGTCCGTGAGCTGACTGACATGGCAGATTTAAACCGAGGAACCTTTTATCTTCATTATAAGGATGTCTATGACCTGCTGGAAAAGACAGAGACGGAGCTCCAGACAGATTTTTATGAGCTTTTGCAAAAGCACGACGCCAAGGATTTACAGCAGCGTCCGGCTGTCCTCTTTGAAGAAATCTATACCTTAGTTTATAACAATGCCGATCTCATTGAAATACTTTTGGGGGAAAACGGAGATTTAAATTTTGTGAATCGCCTGAAACAGCTGATTCAGGAAAAATGCATCCACGACTGGATGGAGATATTCCGCACAGACAATCCCCTTGTATTTGACGCTTTCTGTTCCTTTATTGTATCCGGCTGCGTAGGTTTGGTTCAACATTGGCTCAAATCAGGCTTAAAAGAAGCTCCTGGGGAAATGGCAGGACTAACCGAGGTATTTATCACAAAAGGAATTAATGTACTGGAAGGTAAGCCTAACCTGTGATAAAATGTCTATGCAGGCAAGGGCAGCATAAGAAGCACTATCCCTGTAAGCACCACATGAAACGCCCGTAAGGAGGGCGCTGGAAAGGCAGAGGTACATAAATGGAATTTCAAACTACTAAGACTCAACTGTCGCAGAGAGCTACGGTTCGCATAAAAAAGGGGATGGGCCGTTCCTTAAAGGCAGGAGGGGCCTGGATATACGATAATGAAATCGATATCATCACCGGGTCTTTTACGAACGGAGATCTGGCACTTATAGAAGATTATGACGGCTTTCCTCTGGGTACAGGCTTTATTAACACCTGCTCAAAGCTCACCGTACGAATGATGTCCAGAAAAAAGGATGCGGTAATAGACGAGGCATTTATCGAAATGCGGGTACGCAATGCCTGGGAATACAGAAAGGCAGTGACGGACACCTCCAGCTGCCGCCTTATCTTCGCAGAAGCTGATTTTCTTCCTGGCATGATCGTTGACAAGTTTTCCGATGTGCTGGTGGTGGAATCTCTGGCGCTGGGCATTGACCGGTTTAAGCAAATGATTGTGGAAAAGCTGAAGAAGGTTCTTGCGGAGGACGGCGTTATCATACGGGGTGTGTATGAACGCAGTGATGCTAAGGTACGGCTTCAGGAGGGGATGGAGCGTTATAAGGGCTTTATCGGAGAGCCCTTCGTAACCAAGGTGGAGATTATGGAAAACGGCGTCCGCTATCTGGTAGATGTGGAGGACGGTCAGAAAACAGGTTTCTTTCTAGATCAGAAGTATAACCGGCTGGCTGTCCAAAATCTCTGCCGGCGCATCCGTCCGGATCGGGTGCTGGACTGCTTTACCCACACCGGCTCCTTTGCGTTAAATGCAGGGCTGGCAGGCTCCAGGGAGGTTCTAGGTATAGATGCCTCCCGTCTGGCTGTAGACCAGGCTGCTGAAAATGCCGCATTAAACGATCTCCAGAACCGGGTACATTTTCAATGCGCCGATGTCTTTGACCTCCTTCCCGGTCTGGAGCAGAAGGGAGAGACATTTGACGTAGTGATATTAGATCCGCCGGCATTTACCAAATCCCGGAATTCCGTCAGAAATGCTATAAAGGGCTACCGTGAGATAAACCGCCGGGGAATGAAGCTTGTAAAGGACGGCGGCTATCTTGCCACCTGCTCCTGCTCCCATTTCCTAACTCCGGATCTATTTTCGAAAACCATTCGGGAAGCCGCCGGCAATGCGCACAAAAGGCTTCGCCAGATCGAATACCGTACTCAGGCCAGTGACCATCCAATCCTTTGGTCTGCGGACGAAAGCTATTATCTGAAGTTCTTCATTTTCCAGGTATGTGAGGAACCATAAACCTTAAATATGCAGGAACAACATGATTTTATGCAGATTGTATACTGACCCGGATCGGTTGGCAACATGCCGCCCAGAAAAATATAACATTAACGGCTTTAACTATTAACAAAAAGCAGGAAATCTTTGATAGGCTTCCTGCTTCATAACGTTATTTGAGAAAATACCACTTAATTTCTTTGGGATAATAAATATCAGATTCAATTATCATTATACTTCACATTTAATCCGATATACAAACCTATACTTATCTAAAATTGTTAAGCCCGTAACGTCCCCTTCCCAAAGCCCTTTCATTAAAGCAGAACATACTTAAGCACAAACAGTACAGCCAGAATATACATCAAAAGGCTTATCTTCTTCTCCTTGGCGCGCCCTGACAGAAGATTAATCACTACATAAGAAATAACTCCCATAGCGATCCCCTCGGAAATACTGTACATAAACGGCATTGCAATAATACAGATATAGGATGGCAAAGCTTCCGTCAGGCCTGAAAAGTCAATCTTCGTAATCGACGTAATCATCAGAAAGCCTACGATGATCAAAGCTGGAGCTGTCGCAAAGGAAGGAATTGCAAGGAAAATAGGCGACAGAAACAGGGACAGACCGAACAAAACGGCTGCTACCACTGCCGTAAGCCCTGTTCTTCCTCCTTCCGCCACGCCGGAAGCGCTCTCTACAAAGGTTGTGGTCGTAGAGGTGCCGAATACAGCTCCCACCGTGGTTCCTATGGCATCAGAGAGCAGGGCGCCTCTAAGCTTCGGAAGCTTTCCGTCCTTATCCAGCATATCTGCCTTGGAGGCAACTCCAATCAGGGTTCCCAGCGTGTCAAACATATCCACAAATAAAAAGGCAAACATAATCATCAAAAAATCCAGGGACAAAAGACCGCTAAAATCCATCTTAAAGAGAGTAGGAGACATGCTTGGAATATGCAGACCCCCTGAGAAGTCAGGCAGTACACTGAACATTCCCAACTCCGCATTGGGCTGATACAGTCCTGTCAGTTCACAAATAATTCCTAAAAGCCAGGTAATAAGGATACCCCACAAAATATTTCCCTTTACCTCCTTCACGACTAAAATGGAAGTAATCAGAACTCCAAGCAAGGCTAATATTACGGTAATTCCTATGGAATTGAAGGTCCCTGCCTCTATTGCGCCCTTAAAGGAAAACATAGATACCAGCGTTGTGCTTCCAACTACGATCTTCGCATTCTGAAGACCGATAAAGGCGATAAAAAGACCGATTCCAGCCGACACTGCATGCTTTAAATTCATGGGGATCGCATTGAAAACCGCTTCACGCACATTGGTCAGCGAAAGCGCGATGAATACGATACCCTCCACAAATACGGCTGCCAAAGCCATCTGCCATGTATAGCCCATCTGAAGAACTACCGTATATGCAAAGTAAGCATTCAATCCCATACCAGGCGCAAGAACAAAGGGATAGTTTGCTAATGCAGCCATCAGCAGGGTTGCAGCTAGGGACGCCAGGGCTGTGGCTGTAAAAACCGCTCCCCTGTCCATTCCAGTTTCACTTAAAATATTGGGATTTACTGCCAGAATATACGCCATAGTCATAAACGTGGTAATACCGGCAATTACTTCCGTTCTCACGTCCGTCCTGTTCTCCGACAGATGAAATATCTTCTCTAAAAATCCCTGATTTGCTTTATTCTCCATACTTCGTGCCTCCTTGGTTTCATACTACGGTTTCTACTTGCATAGAAAGAACCCGGCCCCCCTTACCGCTCTTTCATCATGCTCCCTGCCCAATTTTAAAATACCTTCTTTCCCGCCACATACTTGGCTTCTATATGGCGCTCGTCTGCCAGGTAGATGAACCGCTCCAAACGCTCCTGCAGGCTCAAAGGCTGGGGATGCCTAAGACCGCTGTCATTTAGCACCAGCGCGTCAAACTCATAATCCGCCTCAAAGCTTCCCACCTTTCCGAAGAAGGAGCCGCCTCCTTTCGTACCAAGGTAAAATGCCTCCGTAAAAGTAAGGGGCTTTAAGCTCTCATCCTGCAGCCTCCATCTTAGCTTTGACACCTGAATGGCATCGGCCATGGCACGAAAAACAGAAGCGCTGCTTCCTCCTGCCACATCAGTCCCAAGCCCCACCTTAAGCCCCTGATCCAGATACCGCCTTACGGGAGCAATCCCTGAGGAAAGGTTGGTGTTGGACTGGGGACAATGAGCCACATATACCCCTCTCTCTCTCAGCCGCTCCGTCTCCTCTTCACCGGACCACACACAGTGCGCCATGATGGTTTTTACATCACCGCCGAACAGACCGAAGTGATCGTAGACATCGCCGTAGCATTCCGACCAGGGACAAAGCTCTTTCACCCAGGCGATTTCTCCCATATTCTCTGAAAGATGGGACTGAACCGGAAGTCCGTACTGCTCCTGAATCCCCTTTAGTTTCTCCATCAGCTCATCGGTGCAGGTGGGAATAAATCTGGGTGTAAGGATAGGCCGGGTATTCCTGTATCTGCCCTTTATCTCCTCCAGCCAGAGCCGGGTCTCCTTAATGGATGCCTCAGCACTCTCCTCCACCAGAAAGTCAGGACAATTCCGATCCATATTCACCTTTCCCACCATGGTCTTAAGGCCTGTAGCCTCCATTAAATCCATCAGCTTCACCGTAGCCTCCCTGTGAAGGGTTCCGAAAATACAGGCTCTCGTGGTTCCGCCACGTTTTATGTCATCTGCAAAAATCCTATATGCTTTTCCTGCATACTCCCTGTCGCTATACCTGGCTTCTTCAGGAAAGGTTCGAGTGTTCAGCCAGTCCAGAAGCTCCAGATCCATGCCAAGACCTCTAAAGGGATACTGGGGGGCATGGATATGAAGGTCTGTAAGACCTGGAACAATCATTCTGTCTCCATAATCCATCAATGGAAACCCGGCATATATCTGCGGAAGCTCTTTATATACCCCTGCCGATCTGCCGTCCTCACAAACCAAATATCCCTGCTCCATACACTCCAGCCTATCGGCGTTATGACTGTAACAGATATTGCCCTTCAGCACAAATTTTTCTTCCATATGCTCCTCCTGTCTTTATATTTCCTCGGACAGCGACAAGCCTGAGCTTTTATGCGCAAAATCTTAGCACACAAAAAACCACCGCTGTTCACAAGGCCTCACATGCCTGCCCCCGGAACCCCGAAGCGGCATAAAAAGTGAAAACTTATAGTCAACTATTACGGTAGTTGGTAGAAACGCCCAACCTATTTTGAGCATATACAAGTTTTGTATCCTTATACGTTTATTCAGCTGCTTCATCTTCTGACACATTGAGTCTATCATATTTTACAATTATATGTCAATGAAATTGGTATTTTTTTGTGCATTTTCTATATTTTGTATAGGATATTTAATAAAACATTCGATTTTATCTAGTATGAATGTAAAAAACCGATATTCTTTTTTAAGAATATCGGTTCAGTCTGTAGATAATTTACAGATGTGAGTTTGCAAAAAACCGGGCATTATAGCGTGATGGAAAAAAGGCGGTATTAAAATTATATTTTGCTATCTTCCCAGCGCGTCAGCAAGCCTTTTTATCTTTTCCCTCTCTCCTATCACCACCAGAGTATCTCCCTCATGAAACACATAGTCAGGCGTAATATCCGTAGTCAGCCAGTCCCCGCGGCTGATCGCAATAATATTCACTCCGTACCGGTTTCTGAGCTGAGCTTCCAGAACCGTCTTTCCCGATAGGCTGGCATTCAGCTTCAGCTCTGAAATATCCACAGCTTCATTAAGCTCAAAGAGATTGAACACCCGCTTTGATATCAAGCCTTTGGCCAGCCGCACCGCCATATCCCTCTCCGGATATACGACCTGTGCTCCGATCTTTTCAAGAATTTCTCCCTGCTCCGGGCTGTTGGCCTTAGATACCACTTGAGGCACTCCCAGATTGATGACATTTAAGGTGGTAAGAATACTTACGTCCACCTTATCTCCAATGCACACCACTACTACGTCACAATTCTGAATGCCAGTATCACGCAGCGTCTCCTTTTGTAAATCCCTTACCACATAGGCGTGCTCTGTAAGCTGCCTCATCTTCCTGACCTTTTCCTCATTACAGTCCAGTACCATAATCTCCTTTCCTCCCTCTGCCAGGGTGGAAGCCAGGGCGCTTCCAAAGCGTCCCAGACCAATAATTCCGTATGACATTGCCTCTGTCTGTTTCCGTGTCATGTTCTATTCCTCCTATGCCATTGCAGTTTCTTTGCCTCTTACAGCTCTCATAGCCCGTTTCTCTATCCGATGCTGATGCTTCCTTCTGGAAACGATACTGACGTATCTGGTTTAAAAACCCATAGAGTAGCAATCGTTAAGGGCCCCAGCCTCCCAATGTACATAATCCCAATTTCCAACAGCTTACTCCAAGGCGACAGGCTGGGAGTAATGCCGGTAGATAGGCCCACTGTGCCGAAAGCCGAGGTTATCTCCAGCAAAATATCCTCAAAAGGAAGCTCAGGCTCCAGGATGCACATTAAAAAAATTCCCAGGCACACTGCCAAGCCTGATAAGGCTGTCACAATAGCCGCCTTATAGAAGGCTGCCTGAGGAATCCGGTAATGAAACGCATGGGGTTCCTCATTCATAGCCGCACCCTTTATAGTATGAAACAAGGTAAACAACGTACTAGTTTTAATACCTCCTCCGGTGGAGCCTGGCGACGCGCCGATAAACATCAGTACAGATACCGTTAAAATGCCTGCGGTTGTAAAATCTCCCAGAGGGAAGGTGGAAAATCCTGCCGTTCTGGCGGATACACTGGTAAAAAACGCGCCCAGCCAGGTAATATCCTCTGTAAACCGGATCAAAACCGTACCCAAAGCCAAAAGGATAAGGGATGTTACAATTACAGCCTTGGAGTGCAAGGTCAGCCTCTTAAAGGAACGCTTTCTGGCTATATCCATAATTACAAGAAAGCCCAGACCTCCGAAGATGATAAGGCCTGCCGTTGTCAGATTCAAAAGAACGTCGTCCTGGTAGGGAATCAGATTGCGAAGGCCGCCCAGAATATCAAAGCCGGAGTTGTTAAAAGCTGCCACTGAATGAAACAGGCTGATTCCCAGGGCTTTTAAAGGCGGATAATCACGGCTGAACACCAGGAAGCTTAGGAATGCACCTGCTCCCTCGAATATGAGCGTCGTCTTAAGCACATTCTTTACCAAACATACAATGCCTTTTCCTGAGTCCAGATTCATGGCTTCCTTTATCAGCAGACGCTCTTTCAGGTTCACCCGGCGGCCCAGAGCCAGTATCACTCCTACTCCAACAGAGGTCACCCCCAGACCCCCTATCTGGATCAGAAACGCTACCACTGTCTGCCCCGCCACTGTATATGTATCTGCCGTATCCACTGCGATAAGCCCCGTAACGCAGACTGCGCTGGTAGATGTAAACAGCGCGTCCACATAATGAAGCTCTACCCCGGGCTTCACACAAAAAGGCGCCATCAGCAGGACAGAGCCAGCCAGGATAACTGCCAGAAAGCCAAGAGCTATAATTCTGGCAGGGGATTGTTTTTCTATGGATTTCATACGTTTATTCCTCCTGTATAGAGACAGTTTACCACCAATCATATAAAACAGGTGTAACGGAAACAGCCAAGGTGTAAAGATTATGTAAAGATAAAGAGGATTCTCTGTAGAATTTGGATTAGTTATGGTATACTTTGCTTATAGAACAAGGGAAAAATGTTTTATTACAGGCCATATATCCACTGGAGGTTTCTATCTATGAATAAAGCTGGAATTTTAGTAGTTGAGGATGACAAGGCAATTAAAAATCTCATAGCAACTACTTTGGAATTGCACGGCTACCGCTACATCTGCTGCGATAAGGGGGAGCTGGGTATTCTGACTGCGGCATCTCAAAGGCCGGACATTATTCTTCTGGATCTGGGATTGCCTGATATGGACGGAGTGGAGGTAATAAAAAAAGTCCGCTCATGGTCCAGCGCTCCTATTATCGTAATCAGCGCCAGAAGCGAGGATAATGATAAAATCGAAGCTTTGGATGCAGGTGCGGATGACTATCTTACCAAGCCCTTTTCTGTAGATGAGCTGCTGGCCAGACTGCGCTCTACTCAACGGAGGTTAAGCTATATGCAGACTCAGGCAGAGCGTCAGTCCCCTGTCTTTACCAACGGAGAACTGTCCATTGATTTTGCAGCCGGTTATGCCACTCTGGAGGGCAAGGAGCTTCACCTTACTCCTTATGAATATAAGCTTTTGAGCCTTCTGGCCCAAAATATGGGCAAGGTACTGACTCATTCCTTTATCGTCCGTGAGATATGGGGGACGACCTGGGACGGAGAGGTAGCTTCCCTCCGTGTCTTTATGGCCTCTCTCCGAAAAAAAATCGAAAAAAATCCTTCCCATCCACAGTACATCCAGACCCATGTAGGCGTGGGATACAGGATGCTGCGGAGGGAAGAGTAGGGATGTCTCCTGGCGGAAGCTTCTATCGTATCAATCCTTTTACAGCCCATTCATAGGTTTCCATAGCCTGCTGAAAATTCACATCTGCCTGACCCTTGGCTGCAACTGCTTCCAGATAAGCAGCCCTGGCTTCCAGATATTCCTGATTTGAAAGCATACCCAGCTCCATCTTGCGGGAGTCAGCTTTCCACTTGGCATCAGCCGCAGCCATAGCCGAGACTGCGGCATTCCAGGCTGTACGGCTTGACAGCACAGACTGGTACAATGCTTCTATCTGTGCATACATCGTTTCTTCATTCTGTTCAATTCTTCTCTGTCTGGAGTGCAGCTCTTTGTTCGTTCCCCTAAAGGAGGCTCCCCGTTCAGCTCTCAGCTCGTAGTTATTGCCAAGGGCTCTCCATTTATCCACCTCCAGTTTGATATCATCCGTCCGCGCACTGTCCGGCATAGGCATGGAGGCAAGTTCTATCTCTGCTCCAGTTTCGAATCCAAGAAGCATTGCCAGCTCTCCTTTGACCCGCTCCATCTCATCAAGCAGTGACTGGGAACGGCTGGCTGAAGCTGCTGCTGCCTGTGCTGCCTCCTCTGTCTCCCTCCAAGAAACGCCCCCGGTATCAAACTGCCGCCGGGCCTTTTCATACAGGCTCTGCTTTAGCTCTGCCTGTGCTGCCGCTCCCACCTGCTCCAGCTTAAGGCTGTGGTAGGTTCCCATCAGGCTCTGGGCTGTCCAGATCATGGTATCCTCCATCTGTCTTAAAGCCATGGAGCTGGCGCTGCCTTTTGCAGAACGGATCTGCTTATCCATGTCTTTGGCTGCTTTCTCCAGAGTTTTGGCCTGTGCCCGGTAGCTTTCTGCTCCTTCGTTATCTCCTTCTTTCTCCAAGGAATCGGCCTCTTCTTTCAAACGGCGCCTGGTTTCCATAATATCCTCCCTGGCGCTCTCATACCTGCCCAGACGGCTGTCAAATTGAGCACGTTCCATCTGAACCTGAGGAGAGAACTCCTTAACCAGAGCTTCCAGATCGGCGTACTGAACCAGCTTTGGCCCGGCTGCCTCCTCTGCGCGGGAGTTCAGCATGCCTCCCCCATAAAAGGCAGTAACGGCAGCCAGAGCCAATGTCAGAAGGATTCGTCCAGTACAGTGCAAAACAGCGTTCTTCCTTAAGACTCTCTTTCTGAATCGTTCTCCCTGCCTCATACTATTCCCCCTCCGCCTGTGCCAGACCCTTCACCGCCCAACGGTAATTCTCCATAGCCTGACCGAACTTCAGTGCCGCCACATCCCTGGCTGACTGAGCTCCTGCCAGACTCCCCTGGCTTTTTAGCAGCCCATTCCGGGAAAGGGCTCCCAAGCTATAGCGGAGCTGGGCGGACTGTTGATCCTTCACTGCCAGCTGGTATTGTCCGTCTGCCAGCGCATAGTCTGACTGCGCCTGTTTTAAAAGCTTATATTTTGACTCTACATCAGCGGCGATCTGCTGACGGCCGGTTTCCACCTTTTTCTCCAGAACATCATACTGAGCGCCTTTATTCGTGTGCTTAAGCCGGCGCTCATTGGCATTTTGCGTATAATTTTGCTTAAGAGCCAGCTCTTTATCAGCCTCCAGGTCAATGACATCCGCCTCATCTAAGGAGGGAATCGGTATTTCCCGGATATCCGGCTGGGCATCGTAGCTCCATCCGGTCATGACGCAAAGCTCCCTTTTCAGAGCGTCCATCTCCTTCTGATTAGCCTCCACAGCAGCCTGAGCCGACTCCGTCTTTTCTCTGGCTGCCAGAAGCTCCGCCTGGGTAATCATTCCCCCTTCAGCTTTCACAGCCATAACCTCGTACTCCGTCTTTGCGGAAAGAACAGCCTCATTGAGAGACGGTACATTCTTTTCCTTCTGCCAGTAAGAATTCATCTTGGTCTGAGCCGACTGGATAAGAGCAGCCTCTGCCCGATCATACTCCAGCTTTTTTATATAGCCATCCTCATTCTGGGCATCTGCCAGCTCCTGATTTTGTTCTGCCTGAACTCTTGCAAGGGCTGCGGAGGCCATGGCGCTATCATAGCCTGCCTCTCCCTCCACAGCGGAATCCACCAGCTTATCGCTGGAGGAATAAAGGCTGTCGGCCATATCCTGATATGCGTTTTTCAAGTCATCATGGCTCTTTCCCCTGTATTTATCGTACTCTAGGCGATTGTTGATTACAGTTGCGTTATACTCATGAATCAGATCCGCCAGCTCATGATATTCCATTACATTATCCCGCAGAGTTTCCCACTTCTCCGCGGAATAGGCAAACTCCGGTCCGGCCCATACAGTGCAGGAAAGAGCTGTACTGACAGCCAGGCCTATGGACAGGGCGAACGTAAACCGCCTAAGGCAGTCCGAAGAACCGCATCTTCTTTCCAAATCCCAAAAGGCCTTTTCTCCTGCCCCCTTTTCCTTGTGCTTTATCATTTATGCCTCCTTCCTCTTGACTGTGTCTGAATGTTATCTAAAACTCTCTGCTCCTAATCAGGAGCCTTATCTTCTTCCTGCTTCTTTCTCTCTTACTCATAGCGCAGAGCGTCAATGGGATCTGCCTTAGCTGCCTTGGAGGCTGGGTACAGTCCGAAAAAAATACCCACCACAGCAGAAAAGGTCACCGCCACCAATATTACCCCCGGCTTTATCACCACAGATAAGCCGAAGGCCATGCCTCCCAGAGATACCAGCCCCACACCCAGCAGAATTCCTATGATCCCTCCGCAGGCGGATAAAATAGCCGACTCTGTCAGAAACTGTATGAGGACATCCTTTGTTCTGGCTCCCAGGGCCTTTCGGATGCCAATCTCCCTGGTTCGCTCTGTTACAGACACCAGCATAATGTTCATAATGCCAATCCCTCCAACCAAAAGCGAAATTGCCGCTATGCCTCCTACCGCCATAGAAAGAGCGCCCATAACAGAGTCCACGGAATTCATCTCCTCCATAGCTGTATAGATGCGCATATCCTTTGGCTCCCTGTTGTGAAGCTTCGCCATATATGCTTTAAATTTAGAAAAAAACTCATCCAGATTTATATCATCTGCCGCAAACACACGGACGTTGAAAAAGGAATCATTTGGACGGGTAAGGAGCGTATAGGGAAGAAAAGCAGATCCTTTATCCTGGCTTTTTCCCATCATCAGCTTCTGAAAAGGGCTTATGTCCTTCCTGTACACTCCCACAACCGTGTAATCCTCCGTAGCTCCGGCGATAGTCGTCCGAAATGTCTTTCCCACCGCATTTTCCACTCCAAACAACAGCTTCGCGCTTTCCACGTCCATTACCACATTTCTTTTTCTTCCCAGAATATCCCCTTTATTGATGTAACGTCCGTAAATCACATTTACCGGCTGTACATCCTGATAGTTATAATCAATGCCCTGGTATTCAAAGCTGACCTTAGTCCGCTTATAGGAAGCGTCGCTGCTGGCATATGAATTGCTGTCGATATATGCAATATCATGCCCAAAGGCGGCCTTAGCCTGCTCTATTTCTTCCAGCGTAAAATAATCGCTCTCTCTCACATCCTCCACCCAATAGCCGATGGAGACGTATGCCTGTGTAATTCCCACATCCTTATATAGATCGGCAAACATACTTCTCATGGTATCACCGATGGAAACAATAGCAATAACAGAACCAATCCCAATGATAATACCCAGCATGGTAAGGACTGAACGCATCTTATTGGAACGGATGGCCGAAAAAGCCATATACATATTTTCAATGAGCATCTGCCGTCTCCTTTCCCTGACTGTGGTCGTTTAGGGTATCGCTTAGAAGCTGGCCGTCGCTGAACCGGAGCACGCGGTCTGTAAATGCCGCAATGTCCTCCTCATGAGTTACCACTACCACAGTAGCTCCTTCCTTGTGAAGCTGTGAAAACAGCTCCATAATTTCCACAGAAGAGGCCGTATCCAGATTGCCCGTAGGCTCATCTGCCAGAATCAAAGGCGGTTGGTTAGCCAAGGCCCTGGCTATGGCAACTCTCTGTCTTTGTCCGCCGGAAAGCTCATTGGGCATATGCTCCCTCCTGCCTCCCAGACCCACCCGATCCAAAAGCGCCTTAGCCCGCTCCGTGCGTTTGGATCGGGAAACCCTTGCATAGGTCATGGGCAGCTCTACATTTTTTAAAGCCGAGGTTCTGGATATCAGGTTAAATGACTGAAAAACAAATCCTATCTTGCGGTTTCGGATGTCCGAAAGCTGATCAGGCGTCATATCTGCCGTATCAATACCGTCCAGATAATAGTGGCCCAGCGTTGGCCGATCCAGGCAGCCCAGAATGTTCATAAGAGTGGATTTGCCAGAACCGGAATGGCCCATAATAGCTACAAATTCTCCCCGCTCAATGGTCAGGTTGATTTTCTTAAGACCAAGTACCTTGATGGCTCCTGTATCGTATATTTTTACAAGGTTTTCCAGTTTTATCAATGGCCCATCATAAGGCTCCTGGTAAAGAGGCGTTTTTCTGCGCAGGCGTTCCCTCAAAGATATTCCCAGACCGCCAGCCGTTGACCCGCCCTTTTGTGCAGCGTCCTGCTTCTTAGTCCATTTTTTCATAAAAGCCTCCCACTACTTCGGCATCACCATAACTGCCGCCCCATCTGTAAGCTGGGGACCCGCATTGGTGATCAGCTGCATACCTTCCTCCAAAACCGTACCATCGGTAGGGATAACCTCTGCGTTTATGTCGCTCTCAACGCCCAGCTTCACAGGAATCCGCTTCACCTGCATATCCTGCACAATGGCGATATATGTAGCGTCTCCCTCGTCAAAAAGTGCCGAGGAAGGAACTACAAAGGTATCCTCCGCCTCCTGTATCAGCAGCTCCGCTTTGGCTGTAATACCTGCAATGAGCTTTGTATTGCCTCCCTGCACCCGTATGGTAATAGGGATTACACGCTCTGTGGAACCGCCGCCCTTTTCTTCTCCTGTAGGGGATATCTTAACAACCTCTCCGTTCACAGTCTCCCCATCCAGAATATCGGCGCTGATAACAGCCGTCTGCCCTACCTTCACCTTTCCGATGGAAAACTCACTGACCTTAATCTCCAGCTCCAGCTCCTCCAAATTCTCAATGCTGAACATGGGCTTATCATCCTCCACCTTGTCGGCAAACTGGCCTACCTTGGAATTGACACGGACTACCGTGCCGTCGATGGAGCTCTTTATCTGTGCGTTCTCCAGCTCCTCCTTTTTCTTTTCCAGCTCGAAGGCTGCGTTTTGAATCTGCAGCTCGTAGGATTTGTCTGCAACGCCTCTGCCATTTACCACCGTGTAGCCTTCCATCTGGCGCTTTGCATCATTTAAGGCATTGGCGCTGGCTTCCAGATCCATCTGAGAAATATCTCCGTTTGCAAAAAGAAGGCTGTTTCTGTTATGATCCATGGAGGCCTTCTGGAAATCCTGGACTGCCTTTTCATAACCCAGAGCCGCCTCCTTATCCTTCTCCTTCTTATTATTCACTGCCAGGTCATAGGCGTTCTGGGCAATCTGAACCGCTCTCTCTAAATCGGTTCTATCCAGCACTGCCAGAATCTGGCCCTTTTCAACCTGGTCACCCTCCTTAACATGCATTTCCTTTATTTCCGCATGGAGATTGGATACCACATCTACGCTGTCAGTGCCTGTCACCGGGCCGTTTAAGGAAAGCTTCTCCTGAATACTCTGTTTTGACAGAGGTATCACGGTTACGGGAATTCCCATATCCTTATTCCCTCCAGAAGCCTTCAATCCCAGAAACACCATTACGGCCAAAAAGCATACAGCCGTAAGTATTTTGCGCTTTCTGCTCCAGCCCCTGACGCGCTGTATAAAGGCCGGCTTCTTTCCAGTAGGTTTCTCTTTTTCCCCGGCAGGACTCTTCTTTCTTTTTTTCTTCTTTTTCCTACCCGTTCCTTCCTCAGACGGTTCCACAAGCATAAGAGCTTCCATCTGGCGGTCTATCTCTTCCGACTCCTCATTGCGTCTCCGATCTATCTCGCATGCGTTCGGAGCCGGACTCTGAGCCTCTTCCTCCCTAGCTGCTCCAAGTCTCTCACCCTCTGCCCCGTCCAAGGCGTCCATCTTTTCTGTCATCCTCTCACTACTCATCCTATCCTCCTGAAAGCTATTACTGTACTATTTGAATTAGTACAATCATACCACATATTACCTTGTGATACAACAAAAATAAACAAATTTATGTAATTGTTCATTTCATAAGACTATTATAGATGGTTTGCTTAAATATTTCATCTATATCTTTTCTAACAATTTATAAATGAAAACGAAAGAATTGCTTAAGAGATCATTACATATAGTAGGCCTCTGCTCTAAAAAGCAAATGGCACAGCCTGACGGCCATGCCATTTTTATAAACAATCGGTAATATGCTTTAGATACGGAACGGCTCCCTCTTCCAGGGGCCATATTTTGGAGCTTTTTTCTTATTTCTGTTTTTCGGTGTGGTTTATTGCAGCCTTCAGTCTTTTTATCATCTCATCTACATGGCATTTCTCAATTACCAGAGGAGGTACAAGGCGTATAATATTGGCGCCCGCGCTGATTAGCACCAGCTTCTGATCCAGCAGGGCACTGGTCACAATAGGAGCTACTGGCCTTGTGAATTCCAGTCCCTGCATCAGCCCCATTCCCCGGCAGTCGCAGATAATATCACATTCCGAAACCAGCTTTTCCAGCTCCTGGCCCAGATAAGCTCCTACCTCTTTCACATGATCTGTGATTTTCCGCTGCTCAAGAATATCCAGCACTGCCTTTGCTCCCGCCGTCACCAGTGGATTGCCGCCATAGGTAGTGCCATGGTCGCCGGGAGCCATGGCCGAGGCTGCTTTTCCCCAGGCAAGAAACGCTCCCACAGGCAGACCGTTTCCCAACGCCTTGGCAACCGTCATCACATCCGGCTTTACACCGTAATGCTGCCATGCAAACATTTCTCCGGAACGTCCCAGCCCACACTGGATTTCATCCAGTATCAGCAGCATATCGCCCTCGTCACAAAGGGCTCTCACCCCCTTTATAAACTCAGGATTCGCAGGATAGATACCGCCTTCTCCCTGAATGGTTTCCATAATCACAGCGCAGGTCTTATCATTCATCAACTCCTTAACGCTGTCCAGATTGTTAAATTCCGCAAACCGGATACCGGGAATCAACGGCTGAAAGGGCCTCTGATACTGTGCATTGCCTGTTACAGAGAGGGCCCCCAGGCTTCTTCCATGAAAGGAATGCTTCATGGCGATTATTTCTCCCATCATAGCCGGCTCCTTCTCCTGACAGCCGTCAGCTCCCGCCGCTTCACAGCTCTTGTTATAATAATACCGCCTTGCAATCTTGAGCGCTCCCTCGATCGCCTCGGTTCCGCTATTTGTAAAAAAGACACGTTCCATACCGGACAGCTTAAGCAGCCCTTCTCCCGCTTCAATGGACGGCTGGTTATAAAACAGGTTGGAGCTATGGGTCAGCTTGTGAAGCTGCTTCTCCACCGCCTTTGTATACTCCTCATCCCCATAGCCTAACGCCATCACTGCTATGCCTGCTCCGAAGTCCAGGTATTCATTGCCCTGATTATCATAAAGATTCACTCCCTCGCCATGGTCAAACACCACAGGAAGCCGGTTGTAGGTTTTATAAAAGGCATGTTCAGCCCGGTCTATCCATCCATAATCAGCCATGATAATACCTCTCATCTTCCTTGGAATTATAGATTGCGGTTCCGATTCCCTTATCAGTAAAGATTTCCAGCAGCAGACAGTGAGGAATCCGACCATCCAGAATATGGACTCTGGAAACTCCGCTTTCAATGGCGTTTATACAGTTCTGAATCTTTGGAAGCATGCCTCCCCCCAGCGTCCCGCTGGCAACAAAGGACTGAGCTTCCTCCACATCCATCTCGGAAATAAGGGACTCCTTATCTTCCACGTTCTTGTATACACCCTCCACATCTGTAAGAAAAGCCAGCTTCTCTGCCTGAACCGCTGTTGCAATGGCACAGGCAGCGTCATCCGCATTGATATTGTAGCTTAGGAAATCCTCGTCAAAGCCAATGGGGCAGATAATCGGAAGAAAGTCCTTTTCCAGCAGGTCATAGATTAGCTTTGGATTTACCTCAGACACTTCCCCCACAAAGCCAATATCTTCGCCGCCTGAGTATTTCTTACGGCATTTTAAAATCATACCGTCCTTGCCACTGATGCCTACTGCCTGGATTCCCAGCTCGTTGACCAGCTGAACCAAGCTTTTGTTCACCTTATTAAGAACCATCTCGGCAATTTCCATGGTAGGCTCGTCTGTAACTCTCAGCCCATTTTTAAATCGGGACTCCATACCTGCCTTGTTCGCCCAGCGACTGATATCCTTGCCGCCTCCATGAACAATGATAGGCTTAAATCCAACCAGCTTAAGAAGGGCCACATCCTGAATTACCTTCCGTTTCAGTTCCTCATCCACCATAGCGCTGCCACCGTATTTAACAACTACAATCTTCCGGTTAAAGCGCTGAATATAAGGCAGCGCTTCTATGAGCACAGCCGCTTTTTGCATCGGTTCTAAATTCATTTCACTCGTTTCCTCCCTGCTTTTTATTACCCGCTTTCCGGCCCTTAACCGCCGGATATTGCCATCCACCTTAGGAGCGGTAATCTGCATTAATCTTCACATAATCAAAGGTCAGATCACATCCCCAGGCAGTGGCCTTAGCCTCCCCCATCTTAATGTTTGCCACAGCCGTAACCTCAGGCTGGGAGAGAATCTCCGTAGCCTTTTCCTCACTGTAAGCTACGGCAACGCCATCCTTTATAATCTGCAGCCTGCCAGCCGCGCTTTCAAAGAACAAATCCACCCTCTCCGGATCAAACTGAGCGCCCGAATACCCCATAGCGCAGAGAATTCTGCCCCAGTTGGCGTCGTGACCAAAGATAGCTGCCTTTGTAAGGTTGGATGTAATGACCGACTTAGCCAGAACTCTGGCCTGCTCTTTTGTCTCAGCCCCTACAATTTTCACCTCAAAGAGAGCCGTACAGCCCTCTCCATCTCCCGCCATCTTTTTCGCCAGCGTTTCATTTACGTAATTTAATGCCCTGCAAAATGTTTCGTAATCCTCATTCTTTTCTGTAATCTCAGGATTTCCCGCCAGTCCGTTAGCCAGGAGAAGGACCGTATCATTGGTTGAGGTATCCCCGTCTACAGATATCATATGATAGGTATCCTGGATGTCTGTTTTCAGCGCTTCACAAAGCAGCTCCTTGCTGATAGCTGCATCCGTCGTTACAAAGCTCAACATGGTGCACATATCAGGATGAATCATGCCAGAGCCCTTACACATACCGCCGATTGTGACTGGGACACCTCCCAGGTAAACCTCCACAGCCACCTCCTTATTCTTTGTATCTGTGGTCATAATAGCCCTGGAAGCATTGGCGCCGCTCTCCAGGCTGCTGTTCAAACGAGGAGCCATCGCCCTGACGCCTGCCTCTATCCGCTCCATTGGAAGCTGCATGCCGATCACCCCGGTAGAAGCCACCAAGACGCTGCCTGCCGCCACCCCCAAAGCATTTGCAGCAGCCTCTGCCGTCCGTCTGCAATAGTCCATACCCTCCTGCCCGGTACATGCATTCGCAATTCCCGCATTGATAACCACAGCATGAGCCGGCGCTCCTCCATAGACTTGCTTCTGATCCCATTTAACAGGAGCAGCCTTTACTATGTTGGTAGTAAAAACGCCTGCCTGCCTGCAGGGAGCTTCACTGTAGATTAAGGCCATATCCTGCCGGCCCTTATATTTGATTCCCGCTTCTGCGGCCGCTGCCTGAAAGCCTTTGGCAGCTGTCACTCCCCCTTGAATCTTCTTCAATTCTACCTTTGCTTTAGCCATATTGCCGTTCCTCCCATTTAACTGTATCATCTGACAAACTGCGTAATGTTTTCCTCATTCAACACAAGCTCATAGCTGTTTATATCTTCCCGCTTCGTCCACCCGATTCCCTTCCAGAAAGCGTTTCCTACCTGATTTTCTTTCAACGCAATCAGGCTTATCTTGCTGACGCCCTCCTTTTGCAGCGCCTCCATAGCAGCCCTCGCCATCCGGCAGCCAATCCCGTGCTTCCGGTAGTCCGCAGCTACGCATACATGGTAAAAGCAGCCGGTTCTGCCGTCATGACCGCAAAGAATGTTTCCCAAAATCCGTCCATTCCTAACTGCCACCACGCTGGTAGTAGGATTACGTCTCAAAAAACGCTCCACTCCCTCCCTGGAATCATCCACGCTCCTGATACCGAAGCCCTTAATCTGTGTCCAAAGCCGGTAAACCTGGTCGTAATCCTCTGCCTCCATCTTGCGGATAAGAATATCCGTTGTTTCCTCCATGTTCTATCATCCTTTCCTTCCAAGTTCACGGATACTTCTATTAATAAATACTATATAAGAGCCAGCCCTTTTATGGAAATACAGGAATCTGCTTAAGACCCGTCTGCTCCGGCAGGCCAAACATTATATTCATATTCTGTATAGCCTGCCCTGCGGCTCCCTTAATCATATTATCAATAGCCCCCATCATCACAATCCGCCTGGTTCTGGGATCAATTTTAAAATTCACATCCGCAAAATTACTTCCCTCCACCCATCGGGTCTGGGGCGCCACGTCCTTCTCCAGAACTCTCACGAAATACTCATCCCGATAGCATGCTTCATAGGCAGCCTTTACCTCCCCATATGTCACCTCCCTTGTCAGGGAAGCATACCCAGTCACCAGAATCCCCCGGTTCATAGGTACCAGATGAGGCGTGAAGCTGACGGTCACTGGCTTTCCTGCCACATACCCCAGCTGCTCCTCAATCTCCGGCGTATGCCTGTGCGTGGCTACTCCGTAGGCTTTGATGTTCTCATTTACCTCGCAGTAGAGGCTGTCCGCCTTTACCCCCCTTCCCGCTCCGGAAACTCCCGATTTCGCATCAATAATAAGGGTATCCGTATCAATAAGCCCGGCCTTTACCAAAGGGTAGACAGACAGGAAGGAGCAGGTAGGAAAGCATCCAGGATTGGCAACCATCCTTGCCCGTTTCACCTTTTCCCTGTTGATCTCCGGCATCCCATACACCGCCTCCTCTATCAACTGGGAAGCTCCATGCTTAAGCTTATACCACTGCTCATAGACAGACACATCCTTAATTCTGAAATCAGCGCTGAGGTCAATGATCCTCACTCTGGACAAAATATCCTCATCTACCATAGAGGCGCAAAGTCCTTGGGGGGTAGCGGTAAAGATCACATCTACCTTCTCTGCCAGCTCCTTCATATTATCATCCATACATTTGCCATCCGTCAGCTTATACATATTCGGATATATAGATGAATAGCTCTGATCAATATAGCTTTTAGATCCATACCACAGAATTTCCGTATCCTCTCTCTGAAGAAGCAGCCTCGCCAGCTCTCCTCCTGCATATCCTGTAGAACCAATGATACCCACTTTAATCATAGCCATTTTCTCCTCCCATGTTTTATTTCGCACATATATTCATTTTGACATATACATTTAATACTAAAGATTTTACATCTACAGACGGCCCTTCCCTTGACTAATCCTTATCCCTTTTTGAGAGCCGCTCCAAAACAGAGTCCTCCAGCCTCATCCCTCCTTATTTGCATTTTAATAATTATACATTATTATCGAATAATATGCAATATTTTTTATAAAATTAATTTTTCACTTGCATTTATCTAAATAATGTTGTATATTTATGAAAGTTCAAACAGTTCAATCTCAGGAGGATATGATCATGCAAGAAAAAGTTATTTTAGCTTATTCCGGCGGACTTGATACTACCGCTATCATTCCCTGGCTACAGGAAAATTTTGGTTACGATGTTGTATGCTGCTGTATCGACTGCGGACAGGGCAATGAATTAGACGGACTTGAGGAGAGGGCCAAATTATCCGGCGCTTCCAAGTTATATATTGAAGACTTGGTAGACGACTTCTGCGACAACTACATCATGCCATGTGTAAAGGCTAATGCTGTATATGAAAACAAGTATCTTCTGGGTACCTCCATGGCCCGTCCTGCTATCGCAAAGCGTCTGGTGGAAATCGCAAGGAAGGAAGGGGCTACCGCCATTTGCCACGGAGCAACCGGCAAAGGCAATGACCAGATTCGTTTTGAGCTGGGCATCAAGGCTCTGGCTCCGGACTTGAAAATCATCGCTCCATGGCGCATGACGGATGTGTGGACCATGCAGTCCCGTGAAGATGAAATTGAATACTGCAAGCAGCACGGCATCCATCTCCCCTTTTCTGCTGACAACAGCTACAGCCGTGACAGAAACCTATGGCACATCAGCCACGAAGGACTGGAGCTGGAAGATCCGGCTCAGGAGCCCAACTATGATCACCTTCTGGTACTGGGTGTAAGACCTGAGAAGGCTCCCGACGAGGGCGAATATGTAACGATGACCTTTGAAAAAGGTATTCCTACCAGTGTAAACGGAGAAGCCATGAAGGTCTCCGATGTGATCCGTAAGCTGAACGAGCTGGGCGGCAGGCACGGCATCGGTATCGTAGACATTGTGGAGAACCGGGTGGTTGGCATGAAGTCCCGGGGCGTATATGAAACTCCGGGGGGAACCATTCTAATGGAAGCACACCAGCAGCTGGAGGAGCTGGTATTAGACCGGGCTACCATGGAAGTTAAGAGGGATATGGCAGGCAAGCTTGCCCAGATTGTTTATGAGGGAAAATGGTTCACTCCTCTGCGAGAAGCCATCGGGGCCTTTATCGATTCCACCCAGGAATACGTGACAGGAGAGGTAAAATTCAAGCTCTACAAAGGCAATATCATAAAGGCGGGAACTACCTCCCCTTACTCCCTGTACAGCGAGTCTCTGGCCTCCTTCACAACCGGTGATCTGTACGATCACCACGATGCGGACGGCTTTATCACTCTATTCGGACTGCCCTTAAAGGTTCGGGCTATGAAGATGGCGGAATTAGAAGCCGCTGAAACAGAGAAATAGCCGTTTCATGAGAATATAGCAGAATCAAAAGCGGACACCTTCTTTAGGGGTTCGCTTTTTGCTGCTTCCTGGACATAGGCTTCAAGCGAGCTGGAAAAAACCGCAAAAGCCGGAGCCAGCGCATACCATGCGCCAGTTCCGGCCAAATGTCCTATATTTCTATCCTGATTACAGATAATTACAGCGACTTTACGGCAGCCACTACATTCTCAACTGTAAATCCAAACTTCTTAAACAGCAGACCTGCCGGAGCGCTGGCTCCGAAGCCCTTCATTGTCACGGTCGTCCCATCTAAGCCAACATACTTGCCCCATCCGAACTCACCTAAGGCCTCCACAGCCACTCTCCTGCGCACAGCCTTCGGAAGAACCTTTTCCTTGTATTCTTCTGTCTGCTCCTCAAATACATCCATAGACGGCATGCTTACCACACGCACATCCATTCCTTCCTTTGCCAGCTCTGCCTTTGCCCCAACTGCCAGTTCCACCTCAGAGCCGGTAGCGATAATGATTGCGTCAGGAACCGCCTTTACAGAATCCTCCAGAATATAGGCGCCTTTTAAGGCTTCTTTGCTGGAGCCTGCCAGCTGAGGCAGATTCTGTCTGGTCAGCACCAAAGCCGTAGGCGTATTCTGAGAGCTAACCGCACTGTACCATGCGGCTGCGGTCTCCGTAGCGTCGGCCGGACGGAATACATGAAAGTTGGGCATAGAACGGAGCATAGCCAACTGTTCAATGGGCTCATGGGTTGGCCCGTCCTCTCCTACACCAATGCTGTCATGGGTAAATACAAAGGTCAAAGGCAGCCCCATCAGAGCTGAAAGCCTGGCCATTGGCTTTGTATAATCACTGAACACAAAGAACGTGGACACAAAGGCACGAAGTCCTCCATGGAGAGCCAGGCCATTGCCAATAGCGGCCATTGCCAGCTCACGCACGCCAAAGTGAAGATTACGGCCCCTATAATTCTCTTTTGAAAAGTCACCCATATCTGTCATATATGTCTTGGTGGAAGGAGCCAGGTCAGCCGCACCCCCAATCAGATTCGGAATAAGGTTCTTAAGCTTCTGAAGCTGCTTGCCGGATAAGCTTCTGGTAGCATCCGGCTTCTCATCATAAGCCCAATATTCCTCACTGTCATATACAGACTCAGCCAGTTCCGGATTATAAAACTTGTCCCATAATTCCTTCATATCGGGATACTTCTGACAGTATTCCGCAAACAAGGAATTCCACTTCTCCTCCGCTGCCGCTCCAGCCTCTCCGTATGCTCTGTAATTGGTATACACCTCATCCGGCACATAGAAAGGCTCCATAGAAGGCCAGTTCAGATTTTCCTTCATAGCAGTAACATTCTCCGCTCCCAAGGGCTCGCCGTGAGCGCTGGCCTTACCCTGCTTTGCCGGGCAGCCGTAGCCGATTTGAGTCTTAACCGTAATAAAGGACGGTCGAGAGGTATCTGCCTTGGCCGCCTCAATCGCCTTACCGATAGCGTCCAGATCATTGCCGTCCTCTACCGTAAGAAGCTGAAACCCAAAGGCCTCCATACGCTTTTGCACATTCTCTGTAAAGGCTATATCAGTGCTTCCCTCTATGGAGATCCTGTTAGAGTCATAGAGCACGATAAGCTTGCCAAGCCCCAGTGTTCCTGCCAGTGAAAAGGCCTCAGAGGAAATCCCCTCCATCATACAGCCGTCACCGCCTAACACAAAGGTAAAATGATCCACGACGGGGTAATTCTCCTTATTAAATACAGCAGCCAGGTGAGCTTCCGCCATAGCCATTCCCACAGCCATACCCATGCCTGCTCCTAAGGGGCCTGTAGTTGCCTCTACCCCTACCGTATGGCCGTACTCAGGATGTCCCGGAGTCAGAGAATCTTCCTGCCGGAAATTCATCAGATCCTCCTTGGTAAGTCCATAGCCAAAAAGATGCAGCAACGAGTACAGCAGAGTTGAACCATGGCCTCCTGAAAGGATAAAACGATCCCTGTTCTTCCACTGGGGGTTCTTAGGATTATGGTTCATATGCTTTGCCCAAAGCTCGTAAGCCATAGCAGCCGAGCCTAAGGGAAGGCCCGGATGTCCTGAATTGGCCTTCTGGACAGCATCTGCCGCCAAAACCCGTATTGCATTTACTGACATTGTATCAATCTGATTCATAGTTTCCTCCGTTCTGGTGTCTGGTGAGACACCCTGTACATTTTTCTTCCGTTATTTTGTTCCTAACTGCTTTTCATTATAGCAATTTACAGTTCACAGGGCAATACTTTTTCATATTGGATTTTGTTTGGGCTTCATAGAAGGAGATACGGCAAAATCCGTCCGGTTAGTCGCCAATACCGGCTCCTTTGACAGCCGTCACTATGATGCGACAGCCAAAGCAGCTCCCATAACGGATGCCAGGGAAGCTCCTTTAGGGCCTGCACAGTAGAATCCCAAGGGCTCGGCCCCCGTCCTGTTTCATGTATCGTATCAAAACAGCGCCGGCTCCACAGGAACCGGCCTCTATCACATACTCATATGCTGTTTCATCGCATTATTCCTAAGCGCCCTCTCTCTGGGCCGCGTCATAGCTGTCATGGAGGATAAAATGGTTCTTCTGGAAATCCAAAATCCCCTCCGCCTTCATCTTACTGAGCTCATTAGACATAGCGCTGCGATCCACGCAGAGGTACTCTGCCAGCTCCTGACGGTTGTGAGGTATGTCAAAGTCCCGCCTTCCCTGTGCTAAAGCATGCTTGGACAAATAGGAAAGCAGCTTCTCCCTGGTGCTCTTTTTACAAACATGCTCCAGCTTATTCTCCAGCTTCACATTATGCTCAGACACCAGGCGGAGCATATTATGAATAAAACGGGTATGGAAATCACAGGCCAGAGAACAGAAGGTTATCATTCTCTGGTAATCAAGAAACAATACCTGGCAGGCTCCATCTGTCACCACACTCACCGGAAGTATCGGCGTTCTGGCACAGGAGTAGGACTCCCCGAACATCTCTCCTTCTTTAATCTGGTATATCTGCTCCTGGCGTCCCCAGAAGTTCTCCTGAAGGACCCACGCCCTTCCCCGCAGTAAAATCATAACCTTATTCACCGATTCGCCCATACGAAAGATATACTCCCCATTCTCGTAGGGTACAAGCTCAGCCCCGCAGCATTTTAGCAGGGTATAGAGCTCCTCATCATTTATCCCATAAAACAGGGGAGATTTTTTTATAAGGTGCAGAAATTCTTCCATTCAGCTTCTCTTTCCGTTGTATTTACAACATTTACGCTGTGAATATTATATAATTTAATCGTTTGTCCGTCAAGCCGTAATCACAACAAGCTTTCAGCCTCCAGCTGCTTTCTATAAATCTCAATCACAGACTTCATGGCAGCCTCCCCCGGCCCGCCCACAGTCACTCGCTTCTCCACGCAGGTCTTCATGCTGATAGCCTCGTACACATCCTCCTCAAATACAGGGCTGATTTTCTTATACTCCTCCAGAGAAAGGTCATCCAGCGCAATTCCCTTCTTAATGCACAGAAGCACTAGCTGACCCACAATGCCATGGGCGTCCCGGAAAGCCACACCCTTATTTACCAGATAATCAGCCGCGTCTGTTGCATTGGTAAAGCCCTTCTTTGCACTGGTTTCCATCATATCCTTGCGAAAGCTCATGGAGGAAATCATTCCTGTAAACAGAGCCAGACAGCCCTTCACTGTATCAATTACGTCAAAGGTCAGTTCCTTGTCCTCCTGCATATCCTTATTGTAAGCCAGAGGAATCCCCTTCATAGTCGTCAGCAAAGATACCAGCCCTCCATATACACGTCCGCTCTTTCCCCGAATCAGTTCTGCAATGTCTGGATTCTTCTTCTGAGGCATAATAGAGCTGCCCGTGCTGTAGGAATCATCCAGCTCCACAAACTGATATTCATTGGTGTTCCAAATAATAATTTCCTCACAAAACCGGCTCAGATGCATGGAGATAATAGATAAAGCGCTTAAAAGCTCGATCAGGTAATCCCTGTCTGACACAGCGTCCATGGAGTTCAGGGTAGGCCCTGAAAAGCCCAGAAGCTCTGCCGTGTACGCTCTGTCCAAAGGATACGTAGTTCCTGCCAAAGCACCTGAACCCAGAGGGCAGTAATTCATCCTTCTGCGGATATCAGACAGCCGGGAGCGATCTCTGGAGAACATTTCAAAATAAGCCCCCATATGATGCGCCAGCGTGATTGGCTGAGCCTTCTGCAAATGGGTAAAGCCCGGCATAAAGGTATCCGTATTGGCCTCCATAATAGTCAGCAGCTCCTGCAAAAGATTTTTTACCAGCCCCTCTATCTCATCAATCTCATCCCTGGCATATAGCTTCATATCCAGCGCCACTTGATCGTTGCGGCTGCGGCCGGTATGAAGACGCTTGCCTGCTTCACCGATACGTTCTGTAAGAGTTCCCTCTACAAAGGAGTGGATATCCTCATATCCAGAATCGGATGATATTACCAATTTACCGCTATCAAGCTCCTTTCGAATATCCTCCAGCCCCTTTACAATATCCTCCCTATCTTTATCCGAAAGAATCCCCTGCTTAGCCAGCATTTTCACATGGGCGATGCTGCCCTCTATGTCCTGACGATAAAATTTCTGATCAAAGGTGAGGGATTCATTAAAGTTGTGCACCAGCTGATTTGTCTCCTTCGTAAATCGTCCGCCCCATAATTTCATGGCTTCCACTTCCTCCTTTTTGAGCAACTGTTCGCTTTCTTTTTCTTTTTTCCATAACCTGCAAGACCTATGATTCCCAGAGCAGCTACGGATACTCCCGTTATCCAGGCTCCCGCCCGAAGCCCTTCCGGCTCGTATGACATATCAATCTCATGAACACCAGCAGTCAAATCAATTCCCAGAAAGGTATCAAACAACTTTCTGGGTGACACCTCGCTGCCATCCACCGTGATTCTCCAGCCTTTGTCGTAAGGAATACTGGTATACATCACTCCGTTTTCATCCGCAGTTATGGTACCCTTCAGCCCAGTATCTGTCCAGCTTGTTAATACAATGGGATTTTGGTTCATCTTATTATAAACGGATATCATTGCCTCCGGGTTGAACCTCCACACTTCTGCATTCATAACAGGCGCATCCTCCCCTGTGGCTTCCAGTGAAACCTCCTGCCCTCTGGCCAGATACCCCAGCTCCAGGAAAAACCCTCTGTCTACATTGTCAAAGCTTTCTGTCCTCTGGCCTATAACAGCTGTAACCTCCTTTACCCTTTTGTTTGTCACATACACATAGTAATCGCCGGAAATCTCAGGCGTAAAGGTAAGCTTCGTTCCTTCCCAATGACTTTCATTGGAGGTAAGCACAGGTGCCGTTCCCAGCAAAGCGCAGAGGTCATTCTGAACATAGGCCGGATTACCAGAATCCAGAATCCAGTTATTTTCCACGTCAGAAGGAAGCATAAAGGCCACCGGAAGCGTATATAAATTCTCATAGAGCAGCGTACCTCCTGACCGTCCGCTCAGCTCCATCAGGCTGCTGGCAGGAGGCTCCTGGCTGTAAAGGCCGTATTTTACCGCAAACAAACTATCCACCAGAGGCGTGCTGCCTGTAATGCTGTATGCGTTCGTAGAGCTTTCGCAGCCCAGCTCCGTAAAGAAACGCGAAAGAGCCGCATCGGCTGTGGAAGAAAAGAGGGAAACGGAAGGAAAATTCATCCACGCACCGTCATTTTTAGTCTTTCTGTCCACCTTTTCCACACGATAAAAGGTATTGCTCCGAATCTTGCTGGTCAGCTCCTCTACCTCCTGATTGTCCTGAACATAAGCGGTACGGCTGGTAGTCGGAATACTGGTCACTGCCATATTCACCGCAGATTCGATGGAAACCACAGCCAGAGCTGTTAGGAGAACTGCATCCAAGCTCCATTTTCTCTTTTTATACAGCAAAATAAGCCCTCCGTAGACAGCTAACAGTAAAATCGCCACATAAAATACAGAAAAATGGAACTGCTCCGGATTATCCACCAGCTTCTCTGCCAGAAGGACAAAGCTCACCGCTCCCCAGAAAGCCAAGGTGACATATTTAACCGGTGTTTCCAACAGCTTTATATAAGCCTCATAGCACATATAAAGAATGAGAGCAATATAGATAAAGGACTGGCGGCAGGGCAAGCTGTTTGGAAAATGAAAGCCATGCCATATAAAATTCAGCACATTGGTGGAAAAGCTGGCGTAGAACAGCAGCAGCATGGCGCAGTAAACAATCTTTTCCTTGAGAGCAATCCCTCTGCTTCCAAGGTATAAAAGAAAGAACATAAGAACCGCCACTCCGCAGTATACATTCGGCCAGTGATCCAGCCCGATTTCCGTTCCTACATTTCCAATGTGTCTGGCTATCATATCGAAAATGGAAAAGTAGGAGTTTATATCCTTGGGAAAATCGAAATTTCCTGATGCTGTAGCCTGAAGCGCAAATATCTCCGGCAAAAGCACCACAGCCGACAGCGCCCCTGCCAGAAGGGAATACAAAGCAAATCGGCCGCAGGTCTTTAAAAAGGCTCCGAACCCTTCAGACGGATACAGGAGCATTTGCGCAATCACATAGATCATCATAAAAATGCAAATCATGATGGAAATATAGTAATTAGAAAGAATGGAAATCCCCAGCGCAATACAGTAGAGCATTCCCTTTCCTTCCTTGACCAGCCGCTCCAGGCCCAAAAGTATCACCGGAAAAAGAAGAATACAGTCAAGCCACATGATATTCCAGCTGTAGGCGGCCATATATCCGCTTAAGGCATAAAAGATTCCAAACAATCCAACGCCAAAATCCATGGTTTTAAAATGCCTGCGCAGATACCAGGAAAAGCTTAACCCTGACAGGCCCGTCTTTAAGACAATCAGGATTGTCATAAATTCAATAATATACGGTTTCGGACATAAAATCAGAAGCCAGTTCATAGGGCTGGCCAGATAGTAGGCATAAAGAGCCGAGAAGTTTACGCCCATTCCAATGTCCCAGCTATAGAACAGGCTCCCACCATTCGTCAGCTTATGCTGAAATTCTGAAAAGAAGGGGGCATACTGATGGTACATATCTGTCCTTAGAAAACTTTCCTCCCCGAATGGGAATATGCCTCTCTGAGAAAATATGATAATCAGAACCACCACAGGAATGAAAAACGCTACTGCAAGACCATCGGAAGGCTTTAATAGCTTTAAGCCTCCAGCCTTAGCTTTTCTCCTGAATCTCCGGGCTTTCTCTTCGGCTTCAGGCAGATATTCCTGTTCAGGCCAGCTCCCAGCCTCATCCTTTCCCTCATCATCGCAGCTATATGCGCTGCTTTCCTCATATAAGCCATCCTTTGCCTCCAATTCGTCCTCCCCATCACCAGGCTCCTGACTGGCGGCTGTTTCCTTTACAGCCCCCAACCCCCGGAATGCTTTCTCCTGAGTATCAGTTTCAGCTGAACCTTCCTTCTTCGCCTCATCAGGGCGCCCATCCGCAGAAACGTCCTTTGCGGCAGGCGCCTCTGGAAGGACAAGCTTTAAAATGGCGTCCAGCTCCTGCTCAACCCGCTTTATCTCATCACGTTCCATGACACAGTCACCTTTCTTTACTCAGGCTTTTTCTTAAATATCCACAGCTTACTGAACACATAATTCAGAACCATATTTATAACTGAGACTGTGAATTTACAAAACATCTCATAGATAAACCCTCTGTCTCCGCCCAGCTTCACCATAGCCACCATAAGAATCCAGGTGGCTGCCCCGGAAAGGACTCTGGCTGCCACAAAGGCTCCCGCCTCCTTTGCCAGATACAAGGGGCGCATATTAAAATTGCGGAATACAACCAGCTTATTGACCACATAAGCAAATAGCACCGCTCCCAGCCAGGACATAGCCTGAGCCAGTTCTACGCTAAGCCCCGTTTCCCGCAGCAGTCCATAGATTCCAAAATCCACAGCTGTAGTGAGAAAGCCACATATGAGATAGCTTATGGTTTCATAGTTAATACATTTTTCCCATAGTTTACGCATCACTTTATGCTCCTGACTTCCCTGAAAATTGCAATATCCTTTTTATTATATGACAGCATTACCAAAAAGTAAAGACAAAACACCAGATGCTCCACGACTATTATGTGTCATTTAAATAACCTTTGGATATAGCCCTGGAGAGATGTCAGCAGTCCTAGTTTATTGACCAAATATCGCCAGCTGCGCGTATATATAGCAATTTAATTAATAAGGATACGGGAATATACCAATGCAAAGCAGGACATCTGACAATACAGAAAGCAAAAGACAGTAAAAATCTGAAATCCAAGGGGCATTTATGGAAACCATCACCCATGACAGCCATATAACAGGCACAGTTCTAGGAAACGAAATCGTTTAAAAGCAAACGGACGTAAGCGCTCTGGCTCATACCCCAGGCCTGCCATATAAAAATGACTCCGCTCCCTCTGTAAAATGCAGCTTTCCGTCCTCAGTGATAAAGATCCCATAAGTATTGTCCATAGATTCAATCAGCCTTTTGCCCTTCTCCAATCCAAGAGCAAAGCATGCAGTGCTGAGGCCGTCTCCATCCACCGACTTCTCAGAAATAATGGAAACCTGAGTCAGTCCGTTTGCATACGGATAGCCTGTCCTTGGATCCAATATATGGTGGTAATTTACTCCGTCCTTAATAAAATGCCGCTCATAAACACCGGAGGAAACCACAGACAAATCTCTCACCTTTAGGGAAGCCGCTGTATCAGCATAGGAAGCGTAAGGCTTCTGAATCCCCACCTTAAAGGGTGCTCCTCCCGGCTCGCCGCCTATACACAAAAGATTGCCCCCCAGATTTATGAGTGCGCTTGTAACACCGCGCTCCTCCAAATAGGTTTTCATCTCATCCGCGATAAAGCCTTTGGCTATGGCCCCCAAATCGATAGCTGTCTCATCATTAAGAAATGTAACGGTGTTGCCCTCCAGGATCACATTTTTATAACCAACCTTTTGAATATTCCCATCAATGTCAGCTTGAGAGGGTATCTGAGGCTCCTGGGCTGTAAAATCCCAAAGAGAGCTTAAGGGCTCAATGGTAATGTCAAAAGCACCGTCCGAAAGACGGCAATACTCCAGCCCCTTTGCCAGCACCTGGGCAGTCTTGTCAGACACGGTAAAGGTTCGCTCTCCCTTTGCTCTGTGATTCATCTTATAGATTTCGCTGCTTTCCATAGTTTTGCTGAGAAGCTTTTCATAATCGGCACAAAGCTGGATGCAGCCGTCCAGAGCGGTTTCGTCTGAGTACTCATAAAGAGTGACTGTCACAAAGGTATTCAACAAAAAAGACGACCGCCTGACAGGAGCAACTTCCTTCCTGCTGCATCCTGCCAGCCAAGCCGTACCTATTGCTATTATCACCGCTAATATAATTGTATGGAATCCTTTTCGTTTCATGCCTTTCATTCTATCACTGCGCTGTGCAAAAGTCAATTACCAAACTTTTTAAGTCTCCCATTAATGCATATATCCAGATGCACGAAACCATCCTTCACAGTCACATACACTGCGCTTAGATCAACCGAAAACTTTTAACCCCTTCTTTGACATTATCAGTTTTATCCTGAGCTTCACTTAAAAGCTTTCTAGTTTCAGGCTCTGAATTGGGCAACCGACAGTATGAGCCATTATGACTTTATAGAAAGCTTCTGTTTTGTCTCTATTGAGAACTAGGAATGTTTTTTGCTTGTGAAAAATACTTTTATAAGTTTTCAGGATTTTGTAAAACCTTACCTGCATCCATTGATTATCGTTTCTATAAAATGATTCATAAAGCGTTTCCCCTCAACGGAGCATGCAATCCTTACATTTTTATGTTCGCGTTCCGGATATTTATTGATTTGATATCCAACAAATGCAATCGTCTGACCTCTTGTCAACCTTCCACCCAGCTCAACATCAACATGCAGTTCTTCTGTATATCTGCATAAGCTTTCGTCCAAAGCTATGGCTGCTGTAATCACGTCATCCATGGGAAAACCACCTAATTGAAAATATTCTCTCCACATATCAATATAGATAGGAAATTTATTTACAATATAATCAATCACTTCTCCTTTTCCGCCATACTGCATGTCAGAAAGATGATCTCTTGTCAACATTCCGTCAGCAAATATATTATTTTCACACACATCTAATGGTACAAGTGTAATTTTCATATCTGAATTTAATACCATTTTCGCCGCTTCGGGATCCGCAGATATATTATACTCTGTTACCGGAGAAATATTTCCATAAATTTTAAAGGCTCCACCAAGAACATATGCCTCTTTTATTTTCTTCCCAATGGATGGATCTTTTTGAAGCGCCAGAGCTACATTCGTCAGCGGTCCTGTTGTGATTAGTGTGATTTCGCCCGGCTCTTTATTAAAAGCATGAATCAAATAGTCTACCGCATGCTGCTTTTGAATTAAACCCTTTGGTTTTTTTGCAGGTGTATTGAACATTCTTAGCCGATCCCCGAATTTCCACCTTAATTCTTCATAGAAATTTACAGGATCTCCTGAATTGTCTGGCGCCATGTCAGATATTGGATGATCTGCTCCTGCATATATTGAAATTTCACGTTTGGCCAGTTCCACAGTATTTCTAGCAACCCACGCTGCCTGCTGAATATCTCCTGCCGCCCCTGTTACAGTTGTTATTCCAAGCAGTTCCGCTCTCTCATTCAACGCCATATATAAAACAGCCAGTATATCATCCCCTACGGAATCTATATCCATTATGATCTTCTTTTTCATATGTCACCTCAGCATTCAAATTATCCTCTATCGTCCTGCTATCCAATTACTTTATCCACAATCCTATGAACGAAAGGTCGCACAAACTGGACAGACGGGCCTGTCATAAAGGCAGCTACAACCGTTCCGATTCCTACTGTTCCTCCAAGGAGAAAACCAATTACAACAAAACTTATATCTCCTGCAATTCTCACCAATCTGTACTGAAGCTTTCCTTTCCGGCTGATAATTTCCGAAATTAAATCAATTGCTCCTACGCCAAGATCCGCTCTGATATATGTAGCAATTCCAACCGCCATAATCAAAAGACCAGCTAAAATCATTGCCATTTTAATAATTATATTTAATTCTCCTAGCCTGAGCAAATTTAACAGCAGTTTTACAAAATCCGCCGTATACCCAATACCAAATATAGCAATCATAGAAGATATATTAATATAGGATTTGTCAATTATAAATACAATCACCAGGATTACCACATTAATTAATGCAGAGGAGGTTCCATAACTGATATGAAATACATTCGCAATGCCAAGCTCAAACACACTGGCAGGATCTACTCCAAGCCCGGTATATAAAAACAACGCAACACCTATTCCACAGAAAATTAACCCTATCAGAGAGATTAACGTTCTTTTAACCAAATGATTCTTCATAATAATATGTGCCTCCAGTTTTAATTTAGCTTCTTCATTGCCTCAAGGAAATACTCCACAAATTTTTCTCTGTCTACACCACATAGGAATTTTGTATTGTGATTTACTTCTTTTCCGAATAGTTTTTTCTGATAATCAATTGTATCAACAACCGTCATACCAGTTGTCAGCTCGCCATTTAGCTCAACATCTACATGACACTGCTTACTATCGAATATTTCCGGATGAACCAAAACAGCAACCGCACACGGATCATGAAGCGTACATCCCGGAAAGCCCTCTACTTCATAATGGTATTTACTGAAATAATCAATCAATTCTGCGGCAAATACCGACAGTTCATTTCCCTGTCCTCTAAGCCGTTCATTCTCTTCTCTCGTGACATAAGCCTTTTGCGTCACATCTAATCCAGACATAATGACAGGAAGTCCACAGTTAAACACAACCTTTGCCGCCTCAGGATCTGCAAAAATATTGTACTCGGCTGCCGGTGTCCAGTTTCCAACCGTCCCTCCTCCCATGATCGAAATCTCATTTATTTTAGTCTTTAAATCAGGGCGGGTAATTAAAAGCTCTGCAACATTAGTCAAAGGGCCAATTCCTACAATTGTTACCTTTTCCTGAGATTCTTCCAGTACCTTTACCATTAGTTCAAGTGCTCTCAGCTCTGAAACAGTAAATCCGCATTCGGGCAGCTTAGGTCCTTCCAAGCCAGAATCTCCGTGCACAAGCGCTCCTCCAACTACCAGCTTTCTTACCATCGGTTCTTGCGCACCCCTAGCAACCGGAATATTTAACTTTCTTGCTTTTGTCAAAACACGAATCGCATTGTTTGTAACCTTCTCAATGGTCTGATTTCCTGCTACTGTTGTCACTGCTTTAATTTCCAGCTCCTCTGATGCAAGTGCCCATAAGATGGCCATAGCATCATCATGTCCCGGATCACAATCAATTATAATAGGTGTTTTTTTCATATTCTTTCTCCTCTCATACATTTTGTTTCATAATGTGGATTTGCACATCACAGCTTACTTATCTAGCTTTTCTATAAAGTCTAACTTTATTTACACATTCTTCTTTGCATACACTTCTCTTGCCTTGCTATCCTTGGACTTTCTCTTTACGGAATAAACAATCAGCCCTATTATAGTTACAAGATATGGCAACATCTGTACTAATTCTGGCGGAATTGTAGTTACCTGCAAAGAATACGACAAAGCTTCTGCAATCGCAAACAGCAAGGAAGAAAGCGTTGCTCCCAGAGGAGTGGAATTTCCCATTGCATCAGCAGCTAATGCAATAAATCCTCGTCCTGCAGTCATATTTTTAGAAAACCAGGTTACATATCCCATAGACATAAACGCTCCTGCCATGCCTCCTAAGATGCCGCTAATTCCCAAGGCAATATAACGTGTTTTTATCAAGCTAACTCCCACGGAAGACAGTGCCTTTGGAGATTTTCCTGCCGAGCGGATTCGTAGTCCCAATGGAGTTTTATATAGCAATACATAAACTACAAATATCATCACAAATGCTGCATAAGATATTACGTTATGATTCGAAATAACATCTCCTACGAGGGGAATATTTTGGATGAAGGGGATATGAATACTAGGAAGTTTTCCAGAGGAAAGCGCAAGCGTCGTCCCTTTATCTTTCACTACCGCATACATAAAATACACGGTCCCCCCTAATGCCATCGTATTAAAAGCGATGCAGGTCAGCACGCTGTCCGCTTTTAAGGTCATTGAAACATACCCAATAGCAAGCGAACAAACAACACCTGTCAAAATAGCAATCAATAATCCAAACCACGGACCAAAGCCAAATGCGCTTGCAAATACTCCTGCAAGTGCCGAAATCAGCATGACCCCCTCAATACCGATATTGGTAATTCCTGCATTTGACGTAATAACAGCACCCAGAGAAGCCAAAATTAAAGGAGTCGCTACCCGAATAATGGAGTATAAAAATGATGGAGTCATAACAGAATTTAAGATCGCTGACATTATTTGTTCCCTCCTTCTGTAGAAAGCTTTGTAATCATCTTGTGCTGATATTTAGAAAGAAATGCATTAGCTGCTACCAATACAATTACAAGTGCTTCAATAATTGAAACGATCTCCGCAGCCACATCCGACTGCTTATACATATAATCCGCTCCAACTCTAAGATAGGCAACCGCAAATGCCGCTACTGGCACATACGCAGGATTTCCCTTGGCGAGAATATTCAGCACAACTCCATCGAATCCATATCCTGGAAGGGCTGACCATTGAAAGCGAGTATACATCCCAAGCATTTCCGTCGCTCCACCCACACCGGCAATAAATCCTCCAATAAGCTGAGCCATCATTATCACTCCGGCTGTCCCTATTCCAACGTACTGCCCAAACTTTAAATTACTCCCTACCACTCTAAGCTTATATCCCCATTTTGTTTTGAACATAAAGATATAAGTCAAAAAAACGAACACAAGAACAATAAAAACTCCACCATGAAGCCTCGTTTTTGGAATAATCGTTCCGAGACTGACGCCTTTTTGAAATGGGAGCGAGGCTTTATATGCAGAGCTAGGATCTTTTGCAAACTGATTAAAAATAAAGGTTCCAAAATAAAGCGCCACATAATTAAGCATCAACGATATAACAAGCTCACTGCAGTTCCATCTGACTTTCAAAAAACCTGGAATTGCACAAACGAATGCTCCAATTACACCGGCAGTCAACATTGCTGCTAAAATTACAATTACAGGCGGAGCTGGCATGTAAATTGCAATCATTGCCGCTCCAAGCGCTCCCAAAAAAAAGCCGCCCTCTGCCGCCATATTAAATTGATTTGCCTTAAACATGACACAGATCGAAAGACCTGCAAACGTTAGAGGAATCGCCGTTTCTAAAACTGTACTGAAACGTCTTACTGTTGTTAGGGGACCAATGAACAAGTTTTTTATTGCGCCTAGCGAATTACTTGACGAAAAGCTCATAATAATAAAAGAAATAGTGAATGCGATTAATACCGCAATAGTGAATCGCAGGATAGCAAAATATGTATTAAAAACATCAACGTTTGATTTTTTACCGCCTTTTATCATAGGAGCGCCCTCACTTCCTCTTCACTCTGTTTCTTAACACCGAGCATATAGTAGCCGAGTTCTTCTTCTGTCAGATTTGTCGTATCCTTGAAATACGCATTGATTTTTCCATTATACATAACAATACAGCTATCGCTTAATTCAAGTATTTCATTCAAATCTGCCGAAATCAACAGTACAGCTACGCCTCTGTCCCTAAGCTCAACAAGCTTCGTTCGAATCAGTTCAGATGCTCCTGCATCAATACCTCTAGTGGGCTGTTCTGCAACAACAATCCCTACATTTTCCGTCAGTTCTCTCGCAGCGACCACCTTTTGTATATTGCCACCTGACAGCATATTAACATCCTGCTCTGCCGATGTACACAACACGTTAAAATCCTTAACCCACTCTTTAGCTTTTGCATCCATTCTTTTCCGATCCAAAAAAATATTCCTTATCAGATACCTCTGTATCTTGTCCGCAAACATATTTTCAGAAATTGTCATATCCGCAGCACAGCCGACTGCCATTCTATCCTCTGGAATATATACCACCTGTTTTCTTCGAAATTCTGCTGGTGAATAATCCAACACTTCCATACCAGAAATTTTAACTTGGCCCAGCATCGGCTTTTTCATCCCGGTAAGAACTTCCGCAAGTTCCGACTGCCCATTTCCTTCTACACCCGCAACGCTCAAAATTTCTCCTGCACGGAGCTTTAAGCTAACATTATCAAGCATTTTCTTACCGATAGAATTCACATAAGTGAGGTTCTCTGCTTCAAGGCAAACCGCCCCAACCTCAGCAGGTTTTTTATCAATATGAAGCACAATCTCTCTGCCTACCATTTTGTTTGAAATATCCTGTGGGCTCGTATCCTTTACATACGTTGTTTCAATCGTTGTCCCATGGCGCATAATTGTGACCCTATCACATATTTCCATAATTTCATTTAATTTATGAGAAATAAATATAATCGTATGTCCCTGTTTCTTCAGTGAGTTTAATTCCTCAAATAACAGTTTTGTTTCCTGCGGCGTCAAAACAGCCGTCGGTTCGTCCAGAATTAAAATTTTAGCGCCACGAACCAAGGCTTTTAAAATCTCTGTTTCCTGCTTTATTCCAACACTGGCATTTTCTACCTTTTCGTTTACATTAATTTTAAAATTATACTTGTCCGCACAAGCTTTGGAGATACGAATCATTTCCTTTGTATCCATCAACATTCCATATTTACTAGGTTCTGAACCCAGTACAATATTTTCTGCAATTGTCAGAGAATCCACCAACATAAAGTGCTGATGAACCATACCAATCCCCAGACTAATAGCCTTTTTGGGGCTATCAATTTTCACCTCTTCTCCATTTAAGAAAATGTGTCCGCCTTCTGGCGTTTCCATCCCAAACAGAATTTTCATTAGTGTTGATTTCCCAGCCCCGTTTTCACCAATCAGCGCATGAATCTCACCTTCATATATCTCTAAATTAACATTTTTATTGGCTACCACACCATTGGGGTAAACCTTGAGAATATCCCTAGCCTTTAAAACAATTTTATCCTTTTTCTTTTCCATCAGCTACACCTCCCATCAATAGGAATTGCCTGAAAGAAATCCTCCAGGCAATACAATGATCGTGTATCAATCAAGGCTTAACCGCATTTCTGATGCTATCAAGCGCCTCTGTTGACATACCTATCGCCGAATCAACTTTTATTTCCCCCGCCACTACTTTTTCTTGGATTTCTTCCATTTTCGCTTGCTGTTCCTCTGTAAATGCAGCTTTATAAACATTATTTTTGGCAAGACCTACTCCATTCTCCGCAATTCCAAGGCTTTCCGTCGTTCCCCATTCCAGTTCACCCTTCACGTCTTTTTCTATCGCTCTAAAAATAACATCCCCAACATTTTTAACCATTGAAGTTACAATATGATCCGCTGTTTTAGTATCTCCATTTTCTGCATATGCTGCCGACTGATCCGAGTCCACTCCTATTATTTTTTTATTTTGCTCTGTCGCCGCTTCAATTACACCAAGCCCTGCCGGTCCTGCCGCTGCAAAGATAACCTCCGCGCCTTGATTAAACTGTACGATTCCATGCTCTTTTCCCTTGGCCGGATCATAATAGTCACCTGTATAGGTACTGATTACCTTTATATCAGGGTTCACACTCTGCGCACCTTCAATATAGCCTACCAGAAAATCATTAATCGGAGGGATATCCATTCCTCCTACAAAGCCAATCTTACCTCCCTGCTTAGCCAGAAGGCCCGCTGCAGCCCCTGCAAGAAAAGAACCCTCGTTCTGTTTAAACGTAGCGCAGTAAACATTGCTCAAATCAGCTGCTTCAAAATCAACTGTATTATCAATCAAAAGAAACTTTTTTTCTGGATAATCTGGAGCCAGCTTCTGAATTGGCTCAACCATAGAAGGAGAAACCGCTATGATCCAGTCAGCATCTTCATCTGCCGCATCAGCCAGAGCTGGTTCCCATTTTGCTTCGTCATCGCCAGTCTCGATAACCTGAATACCAACGCCAAGTTCACTTTTTATACGTTCCATTCCCCTGTTTGCAGAATCAAAAAATCCTAAATCCCCCAGATTCCCATTTACAATCAGAATTGCTTTTCCTCCCGCTTTCTCTGCTGTTTCTCCGCCCACTGATGAAGCTTCTGTTATTGCGGCTTCTGTTCCCTTACCCGAATCACCACATGCCACAAGACCAAAACACATTGTCGTTGCCAATACCATTGCAAATCCTTTTTTCAACTTCATTTTATAACCTCCCTTATTGTTTTAATAGCCATCCAAATTTATAGTAACAATCAGCTCCTGTTGGTATAATTAAGTTGTCAAAATCAATATTCCAGAAAGGAGCTGATTGCTATCTACCATCAAGAAATTATTTTTCATATTTCTTCAACTGACAGACAAAACAAATCTTTAACTCAATGAATTTTGCTCATCTCGACTTTTAAAATTTTACAGCTTCGCTACTTTTTGTTCTTCTGGAAATTTTGTACTTCCTGTTTTGTTGGTATACTCTGCGCCGCCCCCCTTCTGCTTACTGCAATCGCACTGGCAGCACTTGCATTTTTAAGGCTTTCCTGAACAGTCAGACCCTCCGCAAGACCTCCCAGAAAATAACCACAGAACGTATCCCCAGCACCGGTTGTATCAACTGCCTTCACTTTGAAAATATCCTGATATATAGTTTCTGACTGATTAAAAAAATAGGAACCCTTCTCTCCCAGTGTTAAAACTATGAAAGCATCTGGAAATTTGATCTTAAGCCCTTCCATAATATCTGATATTTTCTCCGAATTAACCTCTGCCAGTTCTTTACCTTCTACCTCATTTACAATCAAATAGTCAACCTGATTTAAATGATAGCTTTTTAATTCAGCACTCATCGGAGACGGATTCAACGCGACTGTCATTCCCCGTTTTTTCGCCTCTGTGATTACAAAATCGACATTTGAAATCTCATTCTGCAAAAGAACAATGTCGCCTGCCAAAAACCGATCCAGAACTGACACAATATACGCTTTACTGACACTGTCATTAGCTCCCCCACAGATGATAATATTATTCTGCCCATTTTCATCAACCTGAATAACCGCATGCCCACTTACCACATCCATTTCCTGAATATAATCTGTATGAACACCAGCGGTTTTTAAAATATCTGTCAGTATTGTCCCATCCTTTCCAACTGCACCTGCATGATAAACCTCCGCTCCCGCCTTTGCAAGAGCCACTGACTGGTTAAGCCCTTTGCCCCCGCAAAACTCTTCGTACCTGAGCGCTTTTATTGTTTCTTTCGGTTGGACAAACTCCTTTACAGAATATGTCTTATCGATATTAAGTGAACCGATATTCAATACTCTCATAAAACTCCCCTTCCATTTGCAGCATTTATAATAAGAAAATGATTTCCAAAAACTTTTTCTTAATAAGAAAATAACATAATTCCATTTGATTGTCAATATTAAATCGTCATTTTTCATAACTATTTTTCGTTTACTTTTTATGCATTTAGTGTATAATTGTAGAAAGAGGCGGTATTAATCAATAGAACGCTTAAATATTTGTAAAGGATTTATTTACTATGACAATTAAAGAAATTGCTCAGATTGCTGGAGTATCTGTTTCAACAGTCTCTAAAATTATGAATAACAAAGATCAAAGCATCCGTTCCGAAACAAGGGAGCATGTGCTTAAAATCGCAAAGGAATACAATTATAAGCCCTACTCCTCTATCATTACTTCCAGCAGCGGGAAAACCCTGTGTCTCGGAATTATTTTCCGAAACGCTTCAGCTGTTCATAATTCTATTTCCGGCATGATTGCCGCTGCCAGCAGCTGCGGATATTCGATTCTTACCAGGGAAAGCAATAATTCCGTAGAACAAGAGCTAAAAAATATTCTGGCTTTGCTCAACATGCATGTTGACGGCATTATCTGGGAGCCAGTCTCTCCAGACAGCCTTGATTCTGCCAGGCATATCAGACACGCAAATATTCCTTATTTTATTATCAACTCAGATATTGAACATGCGCTAAACATTGATTTTCAGCAAATGGGCTATTTGGCAACCGAAGCTCTCATAAAAGCCAGGCACTCTGAGATCGCCTGTATGTTACGCAACGGCACCCGAACAAAAAGCTTTTTTCAGGGCTATCGTCAGTGCCTGTTTGACCATAATATAGCCTTTGATGAAAGACTTGTCTTTTACGAAACAGACGGACTGCCAATCAGCAAAATCACCAATCATATTTTTAGCGGAATCGTTGTATCGCATTATGCCGCAGCTATCCAGCTGTACAAAGCGATTGATACTCTGCATTACGCGATCCCCCATGACCTTTCCCTGGTTTCCTTAAAGGACAGCCTAAGGATAAAAACTGATTATCCACCGATTTCAACCTTGCCCATTCCATACTATGATTTTGGAACATATGTGGTTGATTATTTGATTCATATAATTGAAAAGAAAGACGGTATACCTAAACTAGCTCTTTCCTTCAAGCTGGAGCATCATTTATCCATTGATATCCCATATAATTCACGTTTGAAAAAAGTTATTTCTCTTGGCAGCATCAACATTGACAACTATATGAATTTCGATCAGCTCCCACATACGGGCAAAACCGTAACCTCACCAGCCGCATCTATTTATCCAGGAGGAAAATGTATAAACGAGGCCATTGGCATCGCAAAGCTGGGACACCAGGTTTCAGCCATCGGACGGGTGGGTGATGACGCTGACGCTGATTTCCTATACGAATATATTAAGGATTATCCTGTTGACACCTTTGGTATAAGGCGAAGCAAAGGTCTAAAAACCGGGCAAGCTTATATCTTTGTCCAGAAGGACGGCGATTCTATGATTTCCATTATGTCAGGAGCCAATAATGCAGTAAGTTCAAAGGATATTATCGAAAACGAACGGCTTTTCGTAAATGCCAGCTATTGTCTAATACAGACAGAAATTCCAATGGAAGCAATTATAAAGGCAAGCCATATGGCAAAGAAATATAATCTGATTACTGTTCTTAAGCCCAGCGCATGTTCATCACTGCCCTTAGAGTTGCTGCAAAATATTGATATTATTTCTCCAAACTTAGATGAACTCGGCGAAATATGTCCAGGAGGCCAAAGCTTAGAAGAAAAAGCCGGACAGCTTCTATCCTATGGGATTAAAACTGTGATTGTCACAATGGGCGCGCAGGGCTGTTACTTACGTGAAAAAAATCTTGAATGTAGAATTCCCTCAGGAAATTTTACTTCAGTAGACAGCTCTGGCGCAGGTGACGCATTTATCAGTGCCCTCGTATCCTATCTTTTATATGGTTATGAAATAGTTACTGCCGCCAAAATCGCTACCTATGCTGCCGGACTCAGCACAACCAGACAGGGCACCACTCCTGCTTTGATTGACAAGGACACTTTAGAGTCCTTTATCCGCCAGAAAGAACCAGAGCTTTTACATGCCTCAAAGCAATAAGGAATAAAGCTATTTTCATTCCAGACGGCATAGAGCCACCGCCAAAGAATGTTATCGCTTCTCCCAAATTGTAGATTTATGTTGACTGTTTCGCTACATTAGAAGATGACTATGGATTAGTTGCAGAAGTAGCAGGAAAAATGCCGGCGCCGTCTAGGTTCGGGTTATGAATGATTACAGGCACATTGGTAATAACACCCCCACCCCTGCAATTTCTCTGTATAAAGACTATCGGGGACACGGGATAAGAACCAGTATGATGAAAGCAATGCTGTCCTTGTTAAAAGCATATTCCTATGAACGTGTTTCGCTTTCCGTTCAAAAGGCTAACTATGCGGTTAAAATGTATCAAAAAATCGGTTTTGAAATGGTAAGTGAAAATAAGGAAGACTGAACAGTTATCTAACTGTCCCGATTGATAAGCGGAGGGAGACATTCCGGCAAGCTCAGCGGTTAGTTCCTGAATTAACCTGCGCCTTTTATCCGCTTGATATGTTCAAGCGGATAGTGTCAGAAAGCATTTGGAAGGAGCCTAATAAGATTTGTATCTTTCAAATTTGTGAAAGCATTCCCCTTGCCATCAAGGAGTTGCAACATTTGTTGTAGTATCCAGAACAGAAGCAAAGCTTGCTATGGTGCGGCTTTTGAATGAATTGTTTTCTTTCCTTCCTCCGGGATGGCGGTATATACATTTTTAATCTCCTTTAGAACAAAATGTGTCCTGGTGGCCGATACCCCGGTCATGCTTTTAATCGTCCTATGTATGCGCTCCAACTCGTCGGAGGAGGAGCAGGTTATTTTCAGCACAAAATCATAGTCCCCGGTGAGATAGTAGCAATCTACAATATTGGGGTGATCGATAATCATCTCTGTAAATGAATCATGAAATCTGGGGTGCTCTAAACTAATTTCCATCAGAGCCGTTACGTCATTTCCAAGGGCTTTTGTATCCACCATGACCGTATAGCCCTTAATGATACCTGATTCCTCCATCTTCTTAATCCGATCCAGCACAGCCGACACAGACAGATGGATCTCCTTGCTGATGTCCGAAGCTTTCTCCCGGCCCTTTTCCTTTAATATGTTCAGTATTTTGTAATCAATTTTGTCCATTTTTCCCCCTGCTGTTTTGCTTTTCAAAATGTCCAACCTGTTATATACTGGTAGATAAGTATCCTAAGTATATCATAAAATGCATCGGAGTTGTACCATGAATCTTTCTTACCTAAAATACGCTGTGGAAGTGGAGAAAACCGGCTCCATCACCAAGGCGGCGCAAAATTTTTATATGAACCAGCCTCATTTGAGCAAAATCATCCGGGAACTGGAACGAGATCTGGGAAGCCCTATCTTCGACAGAACCAGCAGAGGAATGGTTCCCACCAAACGGGGGGAAGAATTTCTGCGCTATGCAAAAGCGATTCTGGTTCAGGAGGAACAGATAGAATCCCTGTGCACAAAGAACAGCAGGCAAATTCTGGAGGTGACTCTAAGCGTTCCCAGGGCCACCTATATTTCCTATGCATTTACATCCTACCTGAAAGCCCTGGGCAATCCTCCCTCTGTGAACCTTCACTATCGAGAAACAAACTCCAAGGACACAATCCGCAGCATTGCTGACAAAACCTTTGACTTAGGCATTATCCGAAGCCAAACCCTTTATGAATCATACTATCTGAAAATGCTCCAGAATGAAAATCTGGAACACAAGGAGCTGTGGGAATTTTCCTGTAATGTCCTCATCTCTCCCAACCATCCCCTGGCATTAAAAGAAAACCTGACTTATCTGGATTTCGCCGGCTATACGGAAATTGTCCAGGGGGATATCCAAACCCCTTCCTTTACCTTTGAAGCCCAGGATGCCTCCGCCACAGCGGGAAATTCCAGGAGAACCATTTCCATCTATGACAGAGGCAGTCAGTTTGAACTTTTGAGGGAGCTCCCCTCCTCTTATATGTGGACTTCACCTGTGCCAGGAGATTGTCTCACCAAACAGGGCCTGCTTCAAAGAGCCTGCAGCTGTCCCGGCAACCGCTATAAAGATTTGCTGGTGTACAGAAACGGATACCGGCTTTCCGAAGATGAGAAAGCCTTTCTCTCCTACTTAATCCAAACCCTGTCCTCTCTGAAAGGGGACTGAGCACAGCCCCCACAGCAGCGGTGCCCCTCCTGCTGCCATCTACTCTACTCCAGACAGAACCTTTGCAAGCTCGCTGTCCTGATTGAGAATAATCGTTTTATTATTCCCCTTCAGGGAAGCCTTTAATGCATCCAGAGAGCGGACAAAATTATAAAAATCCGCTTTTGACGCATCATTATATGCACTGCTGAGAATCTGCATGTACTTCGCTTCACCTTCAGCCCTAATCTTTTCAGCCTCGGCCTCGGCCTTGGCAATGGTTTCCTTCACTGTTTTGTCTGTCTCATTTTTAATCAGAGAGGACTGGTACTCGCCGTCTGCCGTATACTGGGCCGCAATGTTATTACGCTCGGAAATCATACGCTGGTACACCGACTCCTTATTGGAGTCAGGCAAATCCAACTTTTTTGTTTCTACCGAATAGATATGGATACCATAGGAATCCATAGCGCTGCCGATATTCTCCGTTATGGTTTTGGCCAGTTCACCATCCCTTCCAGAAATAATATCTGCCTGGTTTGTAGAAGAAAGCACATTTTTAATGGAATTGTATACAACATTTCCAAGGCGCACCTCTGCCTTTTCCTTGCTGGCATTTAAGGAGGACAGATATTTTACAGGGTCCTTAATATCCCAAATAACAAAGGAATCTACTGTCATAACCTTCTTATCCTTTGTAGTTACATCGCTTGGATACAGATCGGAAATCATCCTGTATTTGGGTATTCTCTGGACAGACTGCAAAAACGGTACTCTTAAGGAGGGCCCTGCCGTATCCTCCACCCGCACAACCTTTCCGAACTGGATAATCAGAGAATATTCGTTGGCTCTTGTAACTACCAGGGGATTACAGATCAAAATCACCAAAAGAACCACGATGACGATTGCTGCATTTTTTATTGATTTAACCATTGATTTCATTGCTGGTCACCTCCCTGTTCCGGGCTGCTGACAAAGGAGTCCAAAGGCAGCACCGTCTGAGTGCCATCGGAACCATTGATAATTACCTTCAGGCCGGGCAGCACCTCCTCCATCGTCTCATAGAACATACGCTTCTTTGTTATCAGAGGATATTTAACATACTCCCCGTACATTTCGTTGAATCTGGACACCTGTCCCTCTGCCTCGCTGATACGCTGCTGACGGTAGGCCTCCGCATCTCTGGCAGCCTTATCCGCCCTGGCGTTAGCTGCCGGGATCTGTTCGGACTGATACTTCTTGGCCTCGTTCAGCTTCGTATCCATACCCTGCTTAGCGTCCTCTACTGCCTTAAACGCATTGTTCACCTCCTCTGTCGGCGGCTCTGCGTCCTGAATGGTAACGTTATAGATACCGATTCCGATATCCTCCTGTTCCAGACGTTCCGACAGCAGCGTTTTTACCTTACTCTGAATCTCAGACTTTCCTGTAGTGATAACCTCATCCACACTGTAGGAGCCTACTGTATCTCTGATATAGGACTGAGCCAGGTTTTTCAGAATATCCGTGGAGGATTCACTGTTTATGTATGCTTTAATCGGATCTACAATCTGATATTCGATATAAAAATCCACGTTCACAAAATTAAAATCCTTTGTTATCATCTCTGATTCCGCGGAAACCGGTACAGGATTATTCTCACTATTGGCGGGATTCTGTGTGTCGTAGGTGCTATCATAGCCAATAGCCATACCCTTTATCTCTTTGGACATCTTATAAACCTTCTGAATAAAGGGGTACTTAAACTTAGGGCCGGAGGTCATAACGCTGGAAGGATGCCCAAAGGTGGTAACTACAGCCATCTCATTCTCAGACAAGGTGTAAAAGGAATCCATAGCTGCTATAGCCAGAACTGCCACTGCAAGGATGATCTTCACAGAAAGAAGCACCCGTTTTACACCCTTTCCTCCATCGTTTCCATGATTGTACAAATTCTGGGTATCCTGACCCTTGACCTCGCTTCCATCGGAGCGCGCAAAGCCTTTTCCCATAAACAGGTTCATACAATTCTCCTTTCTCCTTTTTATAGTAATTAAAATTATATCATATAATATTCATTCTGAACAGAGGAGCTTAATGGCAGAGGGATGTCCTTATAGGAATACCTGTATGCCTAATTGGTATCTACACCCGAAAAACAAGTTATGTTAAAATAAATTTAACAAAAGCGCATTCCAAATGCCATCAGGAATTATTGCTTTTGTAAGTTAACAGCATATTAAGCGGCCTGACACCTCTTAGTTGTACAAGTGCATTGTATATCCCTTATTTGAGGGCCGCTTCTATTATGCGTATTTGTTGTTTAACCCCTTATGTGTTGATACACTCCATATAAACGGTTTGTTTTTACTGCCCGAAAGGAGGCGGAAAGATGATGCTTTCCGTCTCCTTTTCATTTTCACAAAGCTTCAGTAGCTTTCCAGGAATACTGGTATTCCTTTTTAGTATCTACCCTATAGCAGAAAATCATGGTAAAATTTAATATTGAAAAAAATAACATTTCAATTTCTACATATACATAAGGAGGCTTCATCATGAGATTTACATTACCTAGAGATTTGTACCACGGCAAAAACGCACTGGAAGCTTTAAAGACATTGGACGGAAAGAAAGCCATGATCGTAGTAGGCGGAGGCTCGATGAAGCGCTTCGGCTTTCTGGAAAAGGTAGAGACATATTTGAAGGAAGCAGGCCTTGAGGTTCAGCTTTTTGAAGGCGTAGAGCCTGACCCGTCTGTAGAGACAGTTATGAAGGGCGCAAAGGCTATGGAGGAATTCGAGCCTGACTGGATCGTGGCCATCGGGGGAGGCTCTCCCATTGACGCGGCAAAGGCTATGTGGGTATTTTACGAATATCCCCACACCTCCTTTGAAGATCTCATCACACCTTTCAGCTTCCCCACCTTGCGTACAAAAGCCAGATTCTGCGCCATTCCATCGACCTCCGGAACTGCTACAGAGGTTACTGCTTTCTCTGTGATTACAGATTATGGAAAAGGAATCAAATATCCCCTGGCTGACTTTAATATTACCCCGGACATTGCTATTGTAGATCCGGCTCTGGCAGAAACCATGCCTAAAAAGCTGACCGCACATACAGGTATGGACGCTATGACCCATGCCATTGAGGCCTATGTCTCCACTCTCCACTGCGAATACACCGACCCACTGGCCCTCCACGCCATTGAGATGATCCATGAATACCTGATTCCTTCCTATAATGGAGATATGGCCGCACGAGACAAAATGCATGACGCACAGTGTCTGGCAGGAATGGCCTTTTCCAACGCACTGCTGGGAATTGTTCACTCCATGGCCCACAAGACCGGAGCTGCTTACTCAGGCGGTCATATCGTACATGGCTGTGCTAACGCTATGTATCTGCCAAAGGTTATCCGATTTAATGCCAAAGAGCCTGAAGCAGCCGCAAGATACGCAAATATTGCCAGATTTATCCACCTGGAAGGCTCCACTGACGAGGAGCTTGTCAACGCTCTCATCGCACGTATCCGGGAAATGAACCAGGCATTAGATATTCCTTCCTGCATCAGAGAATACGAAGGCGGAATCATTGATGAAAAGGAATTTTTTGAAAAGCTTCCTTCTGTAGCGGAATTGGCTGTAGGCGATGCCTGTACCGGCTCCAATCCAAGAACCATCACTCCGGCCCAGATGGAAAGGCTGCTTACATGCTGCTTTCGGGATGAGGAGGTTGATTTCTAATCAGCTGATCAGAAGCCGCTCCATATACCGCAGATAACCGCAAAGCCCGATGACTGTGAACAGCTCCAGAAGGCTCGTAATAAAACCTGCTCTGATAAAAAGCAAGCAGGCACATGCGGTTAAAATCCACATAATTTCCCAGGCCCTGCGAAAGCGGGGCCTGTTTTTATTGCTGAGAAACCTAAGAAACGCAATCATGCCGGATGTAAAAAGAATGGGCGAGAAAAATGCCAAAAGCACATGAAGCCGGGACTTAAAGGGATATTGCTCCGGCATATAGGGAATGATAACTGCTGTAAAAAGAAAAGCCGCAGCTGTGCATATAATGCTCTTCACAGCCTTATTCCTGTATCTTCCTATATTAAATAAATAGAAGCTGTACATGCAATAATAAGTTCCGGTCGTAAAGCCCCAAAGCGTAAAAAGAGCCTGATTGCCTGCAGTATTTCCGAGAACAGACAGATTTGTATCGGTAAAACTGTCATGGGAAGCCAGCAGCACAGTGATTCCCGGTATGAAATAGATAGTAAAGAAATCATATTTCCCTTTAAATCTCCCAGAACTTCCTGTCACAACCTGCCGCCTCCTTATCAAATAACCACCCCTGCGCTCCTTGGGGCATAGACCCGGCAAGCTGCGATAGGAAGCGGTTTTTTACTCCAAACCGCTCCCTATCATTATCTGATAAAGCTATTTTTTTTACACTTGAATCATTTTCCTTTTAATCCATTTCCTTTAAAAGCTTTTCTACGCTGGTAAGCTTAACGCACAGCGCAAACAGCTCCGTTGCTGTGATTAAATCTCCCAAAGGCGGATAGGTAGGAGCAATACGGATGTTGCTGTCATGGGGGTCCCTTCCATAAGGATAGGTAGCGCCTGCCGGAGTCATAACAACGCCGGATTTTTTACATTTGGCAACGATCTCCTTGGCGCAGCCCTCCAAGGAGTCAAAGGAGATAAAGTAGCCGCCCCTTGGCGTACTCCACTGGCCGATACCAAGACCTGACAGCTCACGGTCCAGAATAGATTCCACCGCCTCAAACTTGGGACGAAGGATATCGGCGTGCTTTCTCATGTGCTCTACCATTCCATGAATGTCCCTGAAAAAACGGGCATGGCGAAGCTGGTTTACCTTGTCGTGCCCAATGGTCTGATTCTTTAACTGGGTCTTGATGTCCTCCAGATTATTGGGCGAGGTTGCCAGGGCCGCAATACCGGAGCCTGGAAAGCTGATCTTGGAGGTGGAGGCAAATTTATAAACCAGGTCAGGACTTCCGGCCCGCTTGCACTCTGCCAAAATTTCAATCAGGTGATCCTGCTCATGGTCATACAGGTGGTGAACTCCATATGCGTTATCCCAGAAGATGCGGAAATCAGAAGCTGCCGGTTCCAGCCTGGCAAAACGGCGGACAGTTTCATCTGAATAAGAATATCCCTGGGGATTGGAGTACTTGGGCACACACCAGATTCCCTTGACGGAAGCGTCGGAAGCTACCAGCTCCTCTACCATATCCATATCCGGGCCCTGGGGAGTCATAGGCACATTCACCATCTCGATACCGAAATATTCCGTAATGGCGAAGTGGCGGTCATAGCCAGGAACAGGACAAAGAAATTTTACCTTTTCCAGCTTTGCCCAGGGAATACCTCCCATAATTCCATGGGTCATGGCTCTGGACACTGTGTCGTACATAACATTCAGACTGGAATTTCCATAAAGAATGACTGTGGACGGGTTCACCTCCATCATATCGGCAATAAGCTCCTTTGCCTCGTCAATACCAGTGAGGACACCATAGTTACGGCAGTCGGTTCCATCCTCGCAGGTCAGGTCGTCATTGCTGCTGAGCACATCCATAAGGCCCATAGAAAGATCCAGCTGCTCCACACAAGGCTTGCCTCTAGACATATCCAGCTTCAGATCTTTTCCCTGAAGCTCCCGGTATTGGGCCTTTAACTCCTTGCGAAGTGCAAGCAGCTCTTCTTTCGTCATTTCCGCATATGGCTTCATAATATCCTCCTTCATCTAGGCACTGGGGCTGCAAAAACCCCCAGGCGTAATCCTTATGTTTCATTCACGCTGGCAGCGGGCCTGGATAACATACCCCTATATTCAGGCGGCATTTCTTACAGAGTTCAGACACCCTTTATAGGGCTGCCGCGGCTTCGGCTTGTATCTGTACTACACACATCTGTCAGTCATGGATTTACATTTGTAGTCAAGCATACACCAACAACGTTCTTACGTCAATACAAATTTTTCTTATATTTTCATAATTTTTTCTTATATTCTTACTTTCTGCCAATAGCGTAGCTTATCTTTCTTATCTGTCTGAATATGGTCCATAGCCCTCAGGGATTCGGCTCATGTGAATATACGGAAGCAACTTAAAAAGCGTATCTGTATTGACTTCCAAAATTATATACGGTACAATAATTTTCGTGTATATTTCGAATGAGAAAGGATGTCGTTACATGTCACAAGAGAATAAGATGGGCACCATGCCTGTGAAACGGCTGCTTATTTCTATGTCGCTGCCTATGATTCTATCTATGCTGGTTCAAGCTATGTATAATATTGTAGACAGCGTGTTTGTATCCATGATTAACCAGGCCGCTCTTACCGCCGTGTCTATGGCCTTTCCTGTTCAGAACCTGCTGATTGCAGTTTCCGCAGGTACCTGCGTTGGCGTCAACGCCCTTCTATCCCGCTCTCTGGGGGAAAAAAATCAGAAAGCTGCCAATCTGGCGGCAACCAACGGTATTTTTCTCGCATTTTTAAGTTCCATTGCCTTTGCCCTATTCGGCCTGTTCGGAGCCAGAATGTTTTTTGAAAGCCAGACCAGCAATCCCCAGATTATCCAGTATGGCGTTCAGTATCTTCAAATCGTTTGTATTTTCAGCTTCGGTATCTTCGGAGAAATGATGTACGAACGCATTTTACAGTCCACAGGCAGAACCATTTACTGCATGGTTACCCAGGGTACAGGAGCTATTATTAATATCATCCTAGACCCCATTCTTATTTTCGGCCTGTTTGGCCTGCCGGAAATGGGAATACAGGGAGCAGCAGCAGCCACCGTTTTCGGACAGATCGTGGCCATGTTTCTGGCTATGTACTTTAACCACGCAAAAAACAAGGATGTTTCCCTGGCCTTTAGGGGCTTTAAGCCTAACAAGCGAACCATTGCTATTATCTACGAGGTAGGAATTCCTTCCATTATCATGCAGTCCATCAGCTCTGTGATGACCTTTGGAATGAACAAAATTCTCATCTCCTTTTCAGAGACAGCCGTCGCAGTTTTTGGCGTGTACTTTAAGCTTCAAAGCTTTATCTTTATGCCCATCTTCGGCCTGAACAACGGCATGATTCCCATAGTAGCCTATAACTACGGCTCCCGCAGCAAAAAAAGGATTATGGAAACCGTGCGGCTCAGCATCGGTATTTCCATGGGAATTATGCTTATAGGTTTGATTATATTCCAGGTATTTACGCCCGGGCTTTTGTTCATGTTCCAGGCTGACAGCGATATGCTTTCCATCGGTATTCCTGCCCTTCGTATTATCAGCCTGAGCTTTCTCTTTGCAGGCTACTGTATCATCCTGGCCTCGGTTTTCCAGGCTCTGGGCAACGGCATATACAGCCTGATTATATCCGTGGCAAGGCAGCTAATCTGTATCCTGCCGCTGGCCTACTTCTTTGCACGAACCTTTGGGCTTAACATGGTTTGGTATTCCATTCCCATCGCGGAAATTACCTCTGTGGCGTTAAGCTCCATCCTGTTTAGAAAGATTTATCTGGAAAAAATACGTGTCTTAAGCTAGTAAGCCCGGCGTGCCTGCCTCAATAAAACTCGATTAGATATTTAGACGACTTTTTCTCTCTTATTCCGCAGGACATTGCAATTCATCTCTTGCTATGCTAAACTTAAAAGCCAAGAAAAAAGAGAGGATTGTAATATGATGAAACTGACAAAAGCCCTCCCTGAGGATACCAGTGAAATTTATAATATTATGGCAACGGCCCAGTCCCTTCTTGCAGATAAGGGATGGTACTGCGTCGATACGGAAATCTACATACGGGAGCATATTCAAGATCCCTTAAAGGGTACTATATTTAAGGCGGTGGAGAACGGAGAAATCGGAGCCTTTCTCCTGATTCACCTTCCCGAAATGGACGCCAATCATCTGGGACATTACGCAGGACTAAAGCAAGAGGCTCTTTCAAAGTGCGCCTACATAGATTCTCTGGCTGTAAAGCCCGCCTTCAGAGGCCGTCATCTTCAATGCCGTCTTATGGCCTACGGGGAGGCATATCTATCTGCCACAGGCTGCTGCCATCTGTTTGGAACGGTTCATCCTGAAAACAAATACAGCCTGAATAACTTTCTTAAGCTGGGCTACCAAACTCTTACTACAGCCCAGAAATACGGCTCTCTTCCCAGGCATATATTATATAAATACAGTTCCCCGTCTCAGGAATGATACGGCTCCTTTCTTAATATATTTAAAGTAATATCAGCTTTGAAATGGAATCTCCCTTCATGAAAAACAGACTTAGTCAACTCCCCTTTAAGAACCTGCTTCAGACTACCCTGCTGTTGATCCTGGCCTTTTTGGCAGGGCGGCTGGCTGCACAGGCCATGGAATACAGCCACGGGCCGGAGGCTGTACCCATCTCAGCAGAGGGCAACTGGGGCCTCAGCTTTCCAGAGGAGGGGCAAATGCCTGTGGGAAATGCCTCCGCCGATTATTTGAAGCAGTACAATGCCTACTATGCCCAGAACACTCAGGAGCCAGTGATCTATCTAACCTTCGATGCAGGCTTTGAAAACGGCAACACTTCCGCCATTCTGGATGCTCTGAAAAAGCACAAGGCGCCGGCAACCTTCTTCCTGGTAGGCAATTATCTTCAGACCAGTCCGGATTTGGTTAAGCGGATGGTTGAGGAAGGCCACACCGTAGGCAACCACACCTTCCATCACCCGGATATGTCAAAAATTTCCACCAAGGAAGCCTTTGAAAAAGAATTGAATGATTTGGAAACGCTCTATCAGCAGACCACCGGCCAGCCTATGAAAAAATACTACCGCCCTCCCCAGGGCAAATACAGCGAAAGCAACCTTAGGATGGCAAAGGATATGGGATATCACACCTTTTTCTGGAGTCTGGCCTATGTGGATTGGTATGAGGATAAGCAGCCAACCAAGGAAGAGGCCTTCAAAAAGCTTCTTGGCCGCATCCATCCCGGCGCTATCGTTCTGCTCCACAGTACCTCTAAAACCAATGGGCAGATCTTAGATGAGCTTCTGACCAAATGGGAGGAGATGGGGTATCGCTTCGCCTCCCTGGACGATCTAACGGCAGCAGGCGGCCAGCAAGCAAAACAAAGCCTGTAGGCCGGGACGTTTTACCAAAGCAGGCACATGTCCGGGACAAAACGTCCAGGGCAGCCTTGTCTACCATCTGAGCAGCCATTGGAGCTGCTCTTTTTTATTAACAAAAAAATTTTTTGCGCTATTACATGATTAATAAAAATTTCTTTTATATATAATATTTACAAATTAAAAAGAATATGTTACTATCCTTTTGTAACAAATACAGCTGTACAGACCTAGAATGGTTTGTATAGTAGTAAAAGTGTTATAAATATTGAAAGGAGAAAATGTATTTTATGAGGACAAGGAAGCTGACAACGGTGAGAAGGTTATCTGCAGCTGCTCTTGCAGTGGCAATCGCAGCCAGTATGCCATCTGCTCCGGTACTTGCGTCTCAGGAAGGCGCCGCCACTCAGGGACATGCGCTGGCGGAGGAAGAGAATGACAATCTGGACGTTTCAACAGCTACTCCGTCAGAGGCACAGGAGCGTCATGCAAAGGATGAGGAAGATACTACTGTGGTAGAGATTACAAAAACAGCTACATTCAGTGAATCTACAAAAAGAAACGCAGAGGAGATTGCCGAAGCCCCATTTGATCAAAGCGTTAGGATCGATAATACAGAAATCCGTGTAAAAGCAGATAAGGGAGTATTTCCCGAAGATGCAAGCCTGTTCGTCCAAAAGGTAACAGATGCCGCGAAAACAAGAAAGATTCGCTCTGTTATTGAAAACGGGCAGGAAAAGAATCAGAGCCAAGGCGAATGTATATCCTTTGATATTATAGTTCGTGACTTGGCAGGAAAGGAACTGAATCCAGATACCTCCAGGGGCAGGGCGGAGGTCATCTTTTATCAGATAGAATCAGAAGCTTGGGGCGGGACTCCCATGGGATACGAAGTATTCCATTTTAACGACAGCTTAAGTAAGGCGGAGAAGCTGGACGCAACGGTGGATATGGATGAGGGAAGCATACAGGTGGAAGCAAAGCATTTTTCTGTTTATACCGTACAGGCGAACACCCTTCCTAAGATCACCATAGCAGCAAAGCCTGAAAATGGCACAACGAAAAAAAATCCATACCCGGCCAACACCGGCGGAAGCAAATTCTTCCGAATCCCTTCCATGGTCCGGCTGAATAACGGCACTTTAGTAACAGCCATTGACGCCCGCTGGGAAACAAAGGGAGACGGAGGCGGCCTGGATACACTGGTATCATGGTCCGAGGATAACGGTGAAAACTGGACCTACACCTTCGCCAATCATTTAGGAGATAATGGAAACAAATTCAGCAACCAATCTTCTACCTTTATTGATCCGTCACTGGCTACAGACGGCGAAACATTATGGCTTTTGGTAGATCTTTTTCCATATGGAGCTGCAACTGCATCAACCCAAAATCGCTCAAGACCCTTAATTGCGGAAACCGGGTTTACAGATGACGGAAAGCTGCTTTTAAAACGGTACGGGGAAGCTACATACGATTTTTATTTAGATAATGGCGTGATTAAGCATCAGAATGGAACAGAGGTAGATGGATATGAGGTAGACGAATGGTTCAACATTACAGGAGAGGGCGTGAATACCAACCTGTTTTTCTCAAACTCACCCTTTCAGGTACAGCCAGTTACCTTTTTGTATTTAACAGAATCAACAGATGGAGGCAAAAACTGGTCTGCCCCCAAGCTCCTAAACTTAAAGGAAAAGGGTGAATTAGCTTTAATCGCAGCTCCCACAAGGGGACACATCACAGAGGATGGCGCCATTGTATTTACCGCATACCAAGCAAATGCGAGAAAAAACGATCCCACCCTTCTGGATTCAAATAGCCAGAGATTAAATATTATTTATTCTGAGGATGGAGGAGAGAACTGGGAGCGCGTGAAATGGGAGCCTGAGGGTTGGGAAGAACAGAAGAAATGGAGCTCCGAAAGCGTTTTAGTGGAATTGGAAAGCGGAATCTGGAGAATTTTCTATCGAAATGGAACAGGAAAGCTTTGCTATGTTGACTATGATCCAAAAGCACAAACCTGGAAGGAAACAGTAACCGATATTGCCATTAATTCCAATAATAACTTATCCGCAATTAAACACTCCAGAACCATTAACGGACATGAAGTCATCATCCTATCCTGTGCAACAAGATATGTGCCTGGCAAATGGCCGGATCGATATGATGGAAAAATATTTATTTTTGAAGTATTGGAAGATGGAACCCTAAAAAAGAATAACCAGTATACAATGCAAAAGGGACCATTTTTATACTCGGCTTTAGCAGAAATGGATAATGGGGATGTTGCCATGCTTTATGAAAACGGAGATGGTACGGTAGCATTTACCACAAGAGAGCTTTTATCAAATCCTGTTTTCAAGTTTGACCCCCTCCCCATCCACGAGCCTGAGCCGGCAGACAATCCTTACGATATACCTTCTGATCCTGTTGATATATCTTCTGATCTTGTTGATATATCTTCTGATCCTGTTATGGAAGGAGAAGAGTCCCAAACAAATGAAGAACCACACAAAGCTGCCAACCATATGCCAGAAGCAGTACCAAACGCCTCTTATGAAGATGAGCAGGATGCAATTTGGTCAGAAGCTTATGTAGATCATACGCCTGTAGATGACGGTCAATGGAAGCAAGCCTCTGATGGCAGCTGGAATGTAACCCTTCCCTCTGGAGAAAAAGCAGAGGAGCAATGGCTGTATCTGGATTGGAATGGCGAAAAAGGATGGTATTACTTCGATGAAACAGGCACAATGAAGCAGGGCTGGATGGAAGACTCCCATGGCAACACCTACTATTTAAGCAATGGCGCCCATGGACTTTCCGGCAAAATGGCTACAGGATGGCAATGGATTATGGACGAAGATGGTCATTTAAGACGATACTATTTCAGCGAACAACCAGATAAAAGCAAAGGAAAGCTGCTTAAGAACGTGACCACACCTGATGGATACATGGTAAACGAAAAGGGACAGTGGATTATGGGAGGCATTGTACAGGAAAGGTAATATAACACTTTAAGGGAATGGGGTGTGTCCTGATTATAGACGCACCCCTTCCTGATGGAAACGCTTTTTTATCTCCATAGGCCGTTTGCTTTACACAATATGCAGCCCTTAATCAAAGGACTAGATTGTGTTTACAAATTCTCCTGCCCCAGCTTCTCCTTCCACTCTGACTCTTTAAACCCAGTAAGCACAACCCCCTCGCCCACAACCAGAGGACGCTTTACCAGCATTCCATCTGTAGCTAAAAGAGCGAACTGCTCCTCCTGGCTCATATGAGGAAGCTTGTCCTTTAATGCCAGCTCCTTATATAAATTGCCGCTGGTGTTAAAAAAGCGTTTTAAGGGCAGACCGCTTTTTTCAAACCATTCCTTCAGTTCTTCAGCCGTTGGATTTTTCTCCTTTATGGGGCGCTCTGTGTACTTAATTCCGTTTTCATCCAGCCACTTCAACGCCTTCTGGCAGGTGGTGCATTTCTTGTAGCATAATACGGTAAGACTCATTTTTTACCTCCTGTAAGTGTGTATTATGTTTCTTTTCTTCTCTGTCATATCTATTGCCCAAAAACCGCCGATACCCAGCAATCAGCTTCTGGTTTTACGGGGCGCTATCTGTTCGTGTTCCTCTGCCTCCGGGTATCCTGCTTCCGCCTGAAGGCCAAGCCTCCCAGCTCTCTTTCACTGGCTTACAAAGCCTGTCCCTCGGCGTCAGCCGCCAGACTTCCCTCCCCCGATAGCCATAGTCCTTATAAATGCCTGTTCCCTTTTTAAGCGTATGCAATTCCGGCTGCCCGGCGTTCATTTCAGATTGAAGCCAGATAATTTCCGATACCGGCTATGGCTGTACATATCAGAATGACAAGCACAATAAACATTATAGCCCGAAGGGTTCTGCCAACAAATTCCTTTGATATCCTTTGCATCTCTCATACTCCCTGTTTCCTTAAGATTTCATTTATCTTAATAGAACCTGGCAATTTCTTCCAGACTCCTTCTTGCTGGCATATCTGAATCCAGCTCCCGCTCTCCAACGGCTATGACCGACACAATCTCCTGATTCTCATCAATGTGCAGACGCCGTCTCAATTCCTCTCCATCCCGGATTCCCATAATCAGGGTATCCAATCCCAGCTCTGCTCCTTTCAGAATCAGATTGCCGCCTTGCAGTCCCAGATCGTAGGCTCCCCACCCATTACCTACCTCGTTGCAGGGCCTTCCCTCCTGATCAAAGCCGGAACGGTTCTTCACATACGCTGTGATAATGAGCACCGGGGCGTTGGCGCTGTTTTTCCGGTTAAACTCCGGAAGGCAGCTTTCCCTTATCTCCTCTACCAGCTCTGGCGACATAACCACATAGTATCTGGCTGTCTGCGAATTTTTCCAGGATGGGGCCAAAGCAGCCGCCTTGAGCATTTCCTCTATCTGCTCCCGGCATACCTGGCTGTCTGAGCGGAATTTGCGTATGCTCCTTCTTGTCTGTAACGCTGTGTCTAGATCCATCTTAACTTCCTTTCCTCCTACCCTGGCTCCCAGCTTCCCTATAAAACCTGGATGCCGCCTGCCAGCATAAAGCCTCGGATATAGTTTCTTTCTCTTCTATTATAAGGGATGATCCCCTCTCCATGTCAATATCATTTTTGACGATCCCCACCGCTTGTTACTATGCTTCATCTGTATTTGATACGCCATACTACATGGTATTTGCAAGAACAGACTACATTGTGATTTGATTGATACATTGTGCTCATACTTGTATTATGCATCTATTTATGTCTAATACCAACTTTTTTCAAAAAAGAAAAGCCCTTATATCCCCATAGCCAAAGCTAGGGATCTTACGGGCATTTCTGATAAAAGATAAGCTGTCATCGGATGTGACAATACGAAAACAAACCTCCGAGCAGTCCCTTTCCGAAACCAGCTATATGCAGAGTACCGGGCACAATACGCCTTAGGCACCGATCTGCCTGCCTTTCTTATGATCCGGAGGCAGGCAATAGCGGTAGCTCCTTCTCAGCACTCCCATCTCCTCCAGCGTATTCACCATTCGGTACACAGTAGCCCTGCCAATGGAAGGGTCCAGCTTGGAAGCCTCATAATATATCTCCTTACAGCAGGTCCATTTTCCATTCAGTATCACATCCAACAGGATTCTTCTCTGCTGAGTTACTCTCCTGCCATTTTTTTGCAGCTCCTTAATAATCTGGTCTTTGCGCGGCATCCGGCGCTCCTCCTTTCAGTTGTCCCTTTTAACCTTTTGTTAGTTTTTGCTAACTTTTTACCCTGAAAAATGGAAGCTCAGGCACACTTCCATTTTATGTATTCTGATCGTATCGTATCATCCGTTTGCTTACAAACAGCTGCACACGCTTCCTTAAACCTGCGCTCACATTGCCATCCTTAAAGAAGCTGCCTCCAACGAGGTTTCAGGGGCAACCCAGGTTCTCCAGATGACGCTTCACCGCCGCTTGACCGCTTACTCTATACTTCATACGGACTCTCCTGCTTTAATTATTGTCCAAAACGCTGTGGTCACTTCCTTGTCAACAAGTAATTGCCAGCCTGGCGCTTCCCATCATACAGGCACATAATTAGCATTAGCTAACTATGTTTATAGGTTATCATTACCCAACTGATTTGTCAAGATTTTTTTAACCCTCTGTACAGCTGCAAGCATATGTACTGCAAGCCTTAACCCAGGCTCCCCTTAAAGAAGCGCTTGGTTTCCCTGACTACCACTCCGCTCAGCGCAAACAGGGCAATCATGTTCGGCAGAGCCATAAGCCCGTTAAAGATATCCGCAATGGTCCAGACCGCCTTCACCGTCATATAAGGCCCTATAAACACGGCAAAGATATACAGCCACCGGTAAACTCCGACGATCTTCATCTTACCCCCTGTAAGGTATTCCAGACACCGCTCTGAATAATAATCCCAACCCAAAATAGTGGTAAAGGCAAAAAAGACCAGACACAGCATCAAAAGGAAGGAAGACACCGCTACAGGTATGGGAAGCCCTGAGTTAAAGGCATAGGCTGTAATCTGCACACCCTCCAGCCCCTCTATCTGCCAGGCTCCGGTGAGAATGATCGACAGACCGGTCATCGTACAGATAAGGATTGTATCAATAAAGGTTCCTGTCATAGACACCAGCCCCTGGCGCACCGGCTCCTTTGTCTGGGCTGCGGCTGCCGCGATGGGAGCCGATCCAAGACCTGCCTCATTGGAAAAAATACCTCTTGCGATTCCCTTCTGCATTGCCACTATCATGGTTCCAACCACGCCTCCAGTCACTGCCTCCGGACAAAAAGCTCCCTTTACAATGAGCGCAATGGCCTGGGGAATAGCCCTTGCATTGCAGATAAGAAGGACGGCGGATAGCGCCACATAAAGTACGGCCATAAAGGGCACTATCACCTGTGAAACGCTGGCAATGCGCTTGATTCCTCCAATCAGCACCAATGCTACGCAGACACTTAAGATAAGGGACGCTATAACCACAGTCCAGGAATATGTACCGATACCGGGAATCACAACCGCCCACCTGCCTTCAGGATCGAAGAAATTGTTTACAGCTGAGGAAATACCGTTGACCTGCGAAAATGTGCCAATGCCAAAAAGCCCCACGCACACGCCAAAGAAGGCGAACATCCGGGCCATCCACCGAAACCCCTTTCCCATGCCCCGCTCTATATAGTAAAAGGGACCGCCCAGCGCATGATTCTCCTTGTCTACCACCCGGTATTTCACTGCCAGAAGGCCTTCTGCATATTTGGTGGCCATTCCGAAAAACGCCGCGATCTCCATCCAGAACAGGGCGCCCGGCCCTCCGGCGGTAATCGCCGTAGCTACCCCCACAATGTTTCCTGTACCAATAGTAGCAGAAAGAGCGGTGCACAGAGCGCCAAAGGAAGTAACCTCTCCCTCTCCGCCCTCCTCATTTTTTACCATCCATTTTAAAGCCAGGGGAAGCCTGCGAAGCTGCAAAAGTCCCAGACGGGCCGTAAGAAGAATACCTCCCGAAAGGATCAGCGCCATCAGGGGAACTCCCCACACAACATTATCAATCCATTCCAGCCCTTGATTCAATCTTTGCCACATACCTTAATTCCTCTCTGTTTGAATTGTCCACGTAAAAACAGCATAAAAAATGAGACTGCTCCAATTTTGAACCCGGAGCAATCTCACACATTATAACAAGGAATAAAAGAACCCATACTGGCTCTCGTCATTTGGTTCTTTCTCTGTCCTTTTGCCTGAGAGATTCGTACGTCGCCGCACGTTGCACCTTCGGCCCCCGCATCACGCGGGCTTCTCCAGAGTCACATCCGTTTATAGTCTTTCCCTGAGTCTCAGGGGCCTGAGAGTGTTACTCCTTCGGCAAGCCTTCTGGCTTTTTCCTACAAACATCATCTGTTGTTTTTCGTTGACAAAAAAAAGTTATCACAATTAGAAGCATATGTCAACTATTTCTTTGCTATCTTATTGGTCAACTGTAGGACTCAGAAACCTTTTTACCTCCTGGATCGCTTGCTTCCCGTCCCGGTATCCCAGCTCATACATCTGGCGGATCTTTTCAGGACTGCGTTCTGTCCGCCTGACTTTCATGTAGCAGCTAGGTTTAATAACCAAAATTTCTCCGGCCTGCTGCTGCCGCCTGATCTCATCCAGCTCCCGGTTATATTCCAGATGCCTCCACCTGGCAGCTTCCAGAAATTCAGGGTACTCCCGAAACACCTTTCTCATAAGGAGCATCAAGCTGTTAGGCTTCTTGCGGTAGCCCTCGGGACGGGTGAGAATCACCACGCTTCTCTTAAAGCCCAGCCTCCGAAAGGCCCCTACGGGAATGGAATCCCCCACGCCTCCGTCCATCAGCTTTTGCCCCTCTATCTCCACCATCCTGGAAGCAAGAGGCATGGAGGCGGAGGCCCGTATCCAGTCAATCATCTCTCCCCTTAAGGTGGGACACCGGTGATACACCGGCTTTCCTGTTTCCACATCTGTACAGGTCACATAAAATTCAGTGCCGGAGGCCTCAAATGCGTCGTTATCAAAGGGCTCCAGATTTTCCGGAAGCTCTCTGTAGCAAAAATCAACGTCAAATATATCCCCATTTTTAATCCAGGATTTAAGACTCATATACCGGGGATCACGGCAGTATTTCAGGCTGCACCGGAGGGAACGGCCCTTCTGTCCCGATACAAAGCTGCAGCCGTGAATGGCTCCCGCAGATACTCCAATTACTCCGTCCACATGTATATCCTGTTCCATAAATACATCCAGCACTCCTGCCGCATAGATTGCGCGCATGCCTCCGCCTTCCACAACGATTCCCGTCCTTGCCTTTTCCATCCGAATCTGCCACCCCTCTAGCTGACGCATCTGGACTGTTCGATTGTTTCATAGTCCCTTCATTCCGCGTCTTTCTTTCTATTTTTAATAAATACGGATTTAATTATACACATTCTTTTTATTTTATGCAATGCGGACTACCCCAATGAGCTTCCATCTCCATCAGACTCCCCAAAATCCACGCTGATATTCCCACCCCACCTGGAGGAAAAAACCAGCGCAGACATCCAGATATTAAATTTCACATATCAGGCTTCACACAGCAGCAAATATCGGCATTTATACACAATAAAACGATAATTTTTCTCTATATAATAGTGTATTAATAATTTATTTTTAAATGCGGACACCAGTCATTTATTAAAAAATGCATATATGTTTTAATATATACAACAGCTCTTATGGTAATTTTTATTATATTCAGAGGCAGTGGAACGCAATTTATGAACAATTAAATTTTCTATCCTCCCGATCCTTATATTGATTCTTCAAAAAACCCTGTAAATCCTGAATTTGCCGGACCTTCTGGAGTAAAGACCGGACAATTCCCAGGCAGCACAGCCAGCTTGAATTCTATACCGGACCAGATCGAATGGCTTGACAGAGATTTAACAGCAAAAGAATCAGGCATCCAGAGGATGAAAGAGAAGATATGGGCCTTGCATGTCTGACTATAATTTATATTTACCACAAAAAATACTTATTTATGGAGGAAAACGACATGAAAAAAGCTGTTCTAAGTATGGTCTTAGTATTAACAGTGGCATTCCCAGTTATTGGATGTGCACAAAAGCCAGCGTCAAGCACGAATTTGGAGCATCAGCAGAAAGCGGCAGAGACGGCACAGGCAGAAGAGCCGGAGGAGCATACAGGCGACGTGGTAAATATCCAGATTTTGGGAACCAGCGATACACATGGTAAATTTGTTCCCTATGATTATGCCTTGAACGAGGAAAGCATGACGGGAAGCATGGCTCAGATTGCTACGGCTGTCAAGGAGCTGCGCAATGAAAATACCCTTGTAATCGACGCGGGAGATGTAATTCAGGATAATTCAGCTGATTTATTTATTAACGACGATCTACATCCGATGATACTGGCCATCAACAAAATCGGCTATGATGTATGCGTAACAGGCAATCATGAATACAATTATGGAATGGATGTATTAGAACGGGCTCTTTCCCAATATAACGCCAAGGTTCTTACAGGCAATGTATATGATAAGGAGGGAAAAGCCATTGCAGACCCATATACCATCATTGAAAAGGGAGGGGTTAAAATCGGTCTCATCGGCGTGGTAACTCCTAATATCACCAGATGGGACTCTGTCAATCTACAGGGCTGTACCGTTACTAATCCGGTGGACGAGACTAAAAAGGCCATTTCACAGCTGGACGGCCAGGTTGATCTTTTAATCGGAGTTGCTCACATGGGAGAACATAATGAATATGATATTCCAGATTCCGGAGTCACAGATCTTGCCAATAAGTGCCCTGAGTTAGATGTAATTCTGTCTGCCCATGAGCATAAGTTGATCGAAGGCAAGCTGATAAATGATGTACTTGTGGTGCAGAACCTGAACAGCGCCCAGACCATGGCGCAGATTAACATTACGCTGACCAAAGAGGCGGACGGTCATTATAAAGTTACGGATCGAACTTCAAAAAGCATCCAAATCAGCGGATACACGCCCGATCCGGATCTGACAGCTGAACTGGAGCCCTATGACAAGCGAGCCAAGGATGTGGCCAATACAGTGATCGGAAGACTGGAGGGAGGCGATTTGGCACCGGAAAATGAAATCCCAGGAATCCCACAGGCAACTCTTGAGGATACCGCTATGCTGGATCTGATTAACAGGGTTCAGATGCACTACACAGACGCAGACGTATCAGCCGCGGCCCTGTTTCAGGCAGATTCAAATCTGAAGGCCGGAGATATTAAAAAGTCTGACGTTTCCCTGATCTATAAATTTACAAATACCTTATACAAGCTGAGGATGAACGGCAGGCAGCTAAAGTCCTACATGGAATGGAGCGCCAATTACTATAATACCTACAAGGATGGGGATTTAACCATCTCATTTAACCCGGATATCCGCATGTATAATTATGATATGTTTGCTGGCGTCAATTATGAGATCAATCTATCTAAGGAGCCAGGTAGCCGGATAGAAAATCTGACTAAACGGGACGGGACACCGGTTCTGGATGAGGATGTATTCATCGTTGCAGTAAATAATTACAGGGCCGGAACCAATCTTTTAAATTATGGCACCGTATACCAGGAGGGCGAGGAGCTTCCAGAGCTTCTGGAGATGGATGTAAAGGGAAATATTGGAGGCGTCAGAGAGCTGATCGCAGATTACATTGTGAATGTCAAAGGCGGCGTGATCGTTCCTGAAACGGATCATAACTGGAGTCTTACAGGCATCTCCTGGAACGAGGAGGATCATAAGAAAGCCGCAAGGTTGGTAAAGGAAGGAAAGCTTTCCATACCCACATCCGAGGATCAGAGGACCCCGAATGTGAAGTCGATTAGGCTAGAAGATCTGAAGGATCTATAAGCTTAAAGAGCTGGGCTGCTTTTTCAATGGAAGGAAACTCAATATAGGCTGTATGAAAAAAATACTGCCTCCCATTAAAAAGATACTCAATGGGAGGCAGCATTTTTATTTCTTGAAGCCGGAACCCCCCGGCATTCTTCAATTCTGCCTATCAGCCCTTCAGCTGGTTTGATTGTGAATGATTGCTTTGAGTCATTCTATCTGGAGGTTAAAAATCCTTCGCCGCTATTAAGGCGTTCTGATGAAACGGTACAGCTCCACTATCTCCTTTGCCAGATCTTTAAAAGCAATTCCTGTCATCAAATGATCCTGCCCATGTACCATAAGCAGGGAAACCTCAGAGGAATTGCCATTGGCTTCCTGAGAAAGCATATCGGTTTGAGCGTGATGTGCGCGGAGAAGTGACTTTTCCGCCTCCGAAAGTTTATAATCCGCCAGGTCAAAATCACCCTGCTTGGCTGCCTGAATCGCTTCTATTGCGTAGCTTTTCCCTCCGCCGCCATACATTACCAGCTCCATAATCTCCTGCAATTTTTTCTCGTCCATCATTGACCTCGCACCAAATTTTCCGCAAAGTCCAGAACCTTTGCGCCATTCATCATTCCATAATCCATCATAGGAATTACGCCCACCGGAATCCCTTTCGACTCCAGCTTTTTCTTAAATTCAGCTTCCATATACATCACCTGAGGCCCCAGCAGCAAAACGTCCACTGGCTCCTGTTCAATCCGGCTCCGGGCTTCCGAAGCCGGCACGGCAAAAATTTCCGTATCAAGTCCCTTCTCTTGCGCTGCTTTTTGCATTCTTGCCACCAGCATGCTAGTACTCATACCGGCCGCGCAGGCAAGCATAATCCTTTTCATTCCCATCAATAAGGCTCCTTTCTTATCTATTGATAGACCGTGCAATTACAGACACTGTATGGCGGACACCCCGCAATGCCTTGCTCATTGCCAAAATATTTTCCACTGGAGCAACGCCGCCGTACCCCGCATCTCCAATATGCTGAATATCAACACCACAAATTTTATTGCTGATTGCAATATTTCTGATGGTATCAATATCAGAGCTTTCCTGGCTTGTGCCAATAGCAGACATAACCAGACCGTTGCATCGGTGAACAGCTTTTACCACTGCTTTTAATTCATCCTCATCAAAGCCAGGAACCGTTCCCACGGCAGGAACCAGGATAATGTCCGCACCTGCTTCAACAAAGGTTTCAGCAGTTTTCAGATCCGCAACAGGCTCGTTAGAGCCGGCTCCATGCATTTTTCCGGCAATTATGAGTCCTGAAAAATGCTCCTTAGTCAACCTAACCGCTTCTGCGATCTGCTCGTTTGTCACTCCTGTTCCGGGGTTTCCGGTCAGGCATACAAAATCAAATCCAACCTCCTCCAGGCGTTTAGCCGTTTCCAGATTCAACTGACGTCCTCTGGGAATTTCCAGCCTGTCTTCCAGCATTTCCGCCTGACTGTCCACAGGCTCCAAATTCACACCAATGGGTCTTCCCACCAGGCGGCGCAGCTCTGATACAAAATTATCCCTATCATGCTTAAGGCCAAAGATTTCAGGCTTTAAAACATCCACACAGTTCAGCAGGATTAGATCCGCTCCAAAGGCACGGGCAATCTCCGCATTTGTAATATCACCTACAAAGGACTCCCGCACAGCAACATTTTCCGAAAGAATCACCCGCCCCTCGCTGGCTTTAATGCTCTGCTTTAATTCTGCCGCGCTCATCTCCAGGATTTCAGATGTATTTGCGCTAATCAAACGTTTCATATTATGTATTTCCTCCTGCTTTTACTACTTTCAAATATTTTCTGCCTCTTCCTGAGCTTTGAAGCGCTTCTCTACATTAGACACAAAGGGCAGATACAAAAGGATATCTAAAACGACTAAAACAAGCTGAAGCAAGGAAGCCCGCAGGCTGCCGGTAGACAGAAAGCCGCTGATAATTGGAGGAGTCGTCCAGCCCGGCGCAGCATAGGTTCTGGGTACAAGGCCTGCAGCCATGGTCAAATAGGCAAGTATCAGGTTCATAATAGGCGCCAGCACAAAGGGGACAACCAGGAAAATGTTGAGTACAACAGGCATTCCAAACATGGTAGGTTCGTTAATGTTAAAGAATCCAGGCACTACGGTCAGAGGAGTCAGGGCTTTTGCCTGCTTACTTGCGTTCCTTCTGCGGGCCAGCCATCCCAAAGCTAAGACCAGGCCGATTGTGGCTCCAGATCCTCCGATATAAACAAAGTTATCCATAAAGGGAGCGGTAAATATATGCTTCAAGGATTCGCCAGCCTGGTATGCAGCTGCATTTTCGCCCAGATTAGCCAGCCAAATCGGAGACATAATCTGGTTTACAATACTCCCTCCATGTAAGCCCACAAACCAGAACATGCTGTTGCATAATACCAGGATTACCACTCCCACAACATTATTTCCCAACAGCCCTAAGGGAACTCCCAGAACCGTCTTGGCAATCTGATGCAGGTTAGGAAGGCCAAAGGCGTTTAATACGCCATATACAATCAGCCAGCCGCTTATAAGCACAGCGCCGGGAAGAATTGCGCTGAAGCTCTCAGACACAGCAGGAGGCACGCTGTCCGGCAGTTTGATCCGAATATTATGGTTAATAAACCACTGATACACGTATCCGTTAATCAAGCCCAAAATAATCGCCACAAACAGTCCCTGGGCGGCCATCAGAGCAGTCGGAATACCCGCTCCACCGTCTCCCGACACAAAAGGCGTAATAACAATAAAAGAGGACAGGGATACGATTCCTGCTGGAATACCATCCACGTTAGATTGCTTTGTCAGGCTATAGGCAATGCCGAAGCTTGCAACCAAACCGATTAAACCAAAGCTGCTGTCCGTCCCCTTCCACAGATAATCTGCAATTCCTGCTTCACCCAGCCAGGCTTCAAGAGGAGGAATGGCAAAACCCGTTGCAATAATCATGAAAAGGGAACCAATAATAATAAGAGGCATTGCTAAGGTGATACCATCACGGATCGCAATTAAAAACTTATTGTTGCCCATTTTCGCAGCTACAGGAAGCAGCTTTTCTGATAAAAATTTGTTCATAATCTGTCTCCTTTTCTTAAAATTATGCTGAATCAGAATCAGCATTTAAAAATCATATCTCTCCAAAGCCATCATACCAAAGTTTTCCTTGAAAGTATATATTTATTTTCAAAATATAATCAATTATATCAATATTGCATAAAATTTGAGCGGGTTTTTTATATATATTTACATATTCATCCAGAAGATATGGTAAACCTGCCCTTGATCTCAGAGTTTCCAAAGTGATTGGTTTTATTTTATAACTATCTCTTAATTGTCATATTTTACTTTCTACATGAAATTTGTATGATATAATATCGCTAGATATAATACCGCGCTGGTTCGGTGACACGCGAAAGCATGACAAAACACCGGTCCGAACCATGCGCATCCCCCGGAGGGATACCATAGCCGGAGGATATGGTATAATATCGCCAGATATTATACCGCGCTGGTTCGGTGACACGCGAAAGCGGGTCAAAACACCGCTCCGAACCATGCGCATCCCCCCGGAGGGATACCATAGCCGGAGGATATGGTATAATATCGCCAGATATTATACCGCGCTGGTTCGGTGACACGCGAAAGCGGGTCAAAACACCGCTCCGAACCATGCGCATCCCCCCCGGAGGGATACCATAGCCGGAGGATATGGTATAATGAGAATCAAATAATAGAACAAATTGTTTCAGGAGGATATGCAATGTCAATGAAGCAGACAAAAAAACAGCTCCTGCTGTACTCGACCATATTACACAAGATCTATACCAAACATACTATTTCAAGAATTGACATAGCCAAAGAAACAGGAATCACTCCCTCTACCGTCAGTTTGATTACAGCGGAAATGCTATCCGAAAAGCTGATTCAGGAGGCAGGCACGAAAATCAGTCTGCAGGATAAGGCTGGACGTAAAAAAATTTTGCTTTCAGTCTGTCCCTCCCATTCCTACTACATCGGAGCAGAGATATCCGAAAAGTTTTGTTCATTTGTTTTAACAGACAACGCTGGCAATGTCATACAAAAGGATCATATTTTTTATGATGCTCCAAGCCAGATGAGCACAGCTTTTTTTATAGAGCATCTGCTGTCTTTCATGAAGCAGCTGAATTATAAAGTGAGTGCGGTAGGCATAGCAATTCCCGGCCACTACTCTGAATCCAAGAAGGGCCGAATACTGACCAATAATCCTTATTGGGAAAATTTTGATCTTGACGAGATTTCCGCCAGGCTTCCTGTTCCTGCCTATTATTCCAACAATGTCCATTGCATGGCTAGGGCTGAAGCTCTTTTCTATTCCAGCCCGGCAGATAGCGATAAAAATTTTATTTTTTTTCATGTAGGCAGGGGAATCCATTGTACTCACATGTACCGCAATGAGCTGTATGGCAATCATAATATTAAAATTGGCGAGGTGGGGCATATAACCGTCCATCCAGATGGAGAGCTGTGCGAATGCGGACGGCGGGGCTGCCTGCAAACCTATGCCAGTGAAGCATGGCTGATAAAAAAAGCCAGATTTTTATATCAGACATCTCCCAGCACCTATCTGAGACATCTGGTTTCCCATTCAGGTGATATTAACCTAAGCATTATCATGAACGCCTATCATTTAGGGGATACCTCTATTATTAAGCTGGTGGATTTAGCTATCAAAGGCATTGGGATGACCATTACAAACCTGAATATGCTGATGGATGCCTCACGTGTTTTTATTCATGGAGAAATATTTAATGATTCAAGAATTGTTTCATTGTTGAAGAAGCAGCTCTCCTATGAGCCTAATTTATTCATGCAGCCGTGTCACCAGCAGCTTATCGTAAAGCCCTACTCTCCCTACACCGGGGCGATTGGCGCAGCAGCCTTTTGTGTATACCGTCATTTGATTGTCACATGCTCTCACCGCCTGTTCTGACCCACGGTGTTGAGAGCTATTTATTGCTTGGAGCATATGCAGGAAGTTGAGGCATACGTTTATCCGCAGGCAGCTTCACCTACTTGTTCCAGCATCTCCTTCACTGTAATTCCTGTAATTGGATGGCGCTTATAGGGAGCAATTTCACAAAGAGGCCTCAGCACAAAGTCTCGCCTGTGCATGTCCACATGAGGGATGCAAAGGTTCTCCGACTCCCATACCAGATCATCGTAAAAAATAATATCCAGATCCAGAGTTCTGGGCCCCCAGCGAAGGGTTCGCTCCCTTCCCGCCTCCTTCTCAATCCGGTGAAGAGCCTCCAAAAGCTCCTCCGGTTCCAAAAGTGTCTTAAGCTCCAGACACCCATTGAGAAAATCCGGCTGCTCCGTCATGCCGTAGGGAGGCGTCACCAGCCAGGAGGAAACGCTTACCACGCTGCATCCTCCGGCCTCATCCAAGGCCTTAACCCCGGCGTCCAGGTATTGCTTGCGTTCCCCCAGATTGGACCCCAAAGCAATATAGGCTCTGTGCCACTGCCGGGCAATTTTCACGGAAACATACTCCACCGGGAGCCCTACAGGCGCCCAGGGTTTCTTTATCTCCAGCTCCAGCTTTTCCAAATGAGGGATTGTAAGAAGCAGTTCCTGAGCCAGCATTTCCGCAGCCCTTTCTATCAGCCGGAAGGTGTGCTCCCGCATATATCTGTCCATAAAATGACATACTTCTCCATAATGTATGGATTCCTTCAAATCATCTGTCTGTCCGGCCCTTCGGGTATCCGTGTGCAAGCAAGCTGATATAAGAAACTTCTGACCCAGCACATTTTCCTCAGGAAACACTCCATGCTTGGCAAATACCTCAAGATTTTCTATTTTTATCTGATCCATCTTCACACCTCATGTTCTCTCATAACAGCCTCTGCCATCCTTATAGCCCTCCTGTTGCTCCTTACATCATGAACCCGTACAAAGGAGCAGCCGCTCAACACCGCCAATACGGTAGTCGCAAGGGTTCCTTCCTCCCGCTGATCCACAGGCAGATCAAGGGTAAGTCCAATTACCGACTTCCTGGAAGCGCCCAAAAGCAGGGGATAGCCCAAGGTCTTAAGACTGCCCAGGTGCTTTATGGCCTCCAGGTTCATCTCATACGTCTTTCCAAATCCCACTCCCGGATCCAGGATAATTCTGTCCTTCTCAATTCCTGCGTCCAAAGCCAGCTTTAGGCTTCGCTCCAAATCTCGTCTCATATCTCCCAGAAAATCCTTATACTCCGCCTTCTCCCGGTTGTGCATCAGGCAGCAGGCGGCCTTTGCCTCTGCAATTACTGCTGCCAGCTCACAGTCATACGTAAGGCCCCAGATATCATTGACCAAATCAGCCCCTGCCTTCAAGGCCTCCTTCGCCACCCTGCTTTTATAGGTATCTACCGAGATTGGAACATCAAATTCAGCTCTCAGGCATTCAATCACAGGAACCACTCTCTGTATCTCTTCCTCCTCTGATATCTGCTGGTGGCCCGGCCGGGTGGATTCCCCTCCTACATCCAGTATATCAGCCCCTGCCTCTATCATTTCCTGCCCATGTCTTAAGGCTGCTTCCGGTTTCTCATACTTTCCCCCGTCAGAAAAGGAATCCGGTGTGACATTCAGGATTCCCATAATGTATGTGTGATTGTCTGTGTCAAATTCCCTCTTTCCGATTCGCATGCTCTGTTTTCCTTCCTGTAAGTCAAAATTTCCGTTAATATCTGATACGCATATTCTTTTTCTCTTGGTTCCAGTTACACCGGCCCTCTGCTTTGCATCCATAACAGGCCCTGGACAGCTTATCTGCCTGATACAAAATCCGGCCCAGAGGGCTCATATGCTCTGTCTGCCTTCTGTGCTCCAGGATTGCTTCCAGGATCATATTCTCCTCCTTCTCAGAAAAGATGGAGATGTCCGACAAAAGTTTCTCTGCAAGCTCCCTTCCTGCAAGCTCATGAGGCGTGCCGTCCTCATACTGCCTGAATTTGCCGATATCATGAAGCAGGGCAGCCCCGTAGATAACCTCCTTTTTCAAAGCCAGCCCCTTCTCCAGATTAAGGATATAGGCGATTCTGGCTACATCCAGCAGATGCTCCAGCCCGTGCCTGCAAAACGCTCTGTTTTTCTCAGCCTCCTCCAGTTTACGGCAGCATTCCTGAAACAAAGGATGGCATCTGATTCTATCCAGGCTTTCCATCTCTGTTCTTCCCCCTCCTTCTATCACGTCCATCCCGACAGTCCCATCCTTCTTATTCCTGCCTTATCATCTGAAGAAACAGGCTCATAAGCTCCTGCTTATTGAGAAAGGCGCCTCTCTTAGCTACGGTTATGGTTTTGCTTCCCGGCTTTTTGACGCCTCTCATGGTCATGCAAAGGTGCTCCGCCTCAATGATCACTGCGGCTCCCTCCGGGCTTAAATGCTCCATCAGTGCATCTGCAATCTGCCCTGTTAGCTGCTCCTGCAGCTGCAGCCGTCTGGCAAACACCTCCACAGTCCTGGCCAGCTTACTCAATCCCACTACCTTTCCACAGGGAATGTAGGCAATGTGAACCTTTCCATAAAAGGGAAGCATATGGTGTTCACAGACGGAGTAGAAGGTAATGTCCTTTTCCACCACAAGCTCGCTGCTATCCACATGAAAGAGCGTTTTCAGGTGCATGGCTCCATCCTCCTCCATTCCACAAAACAGCTCCCTGTACATTCTTGCAATGCGATCCGGCGTCTCCCGTAATCCCTCCCGGCTTATATCCTCTCCGATTCCTTCCAACAGAAGCCGTATTCCTTCTTTTATTTTTTCCTGATCCATCCTATTCTTTCCTCCCTCTTTTTACGGCAGTGGGGCCTTCTTCATTGATGGGCCCGTTTGTTGCAAAGCAGAAGGGCTCTGCCGCTCCCTCCACTGCTCCGGCAGCCACCAGTTCCATAACCTGCCCCAGATAGGACAGGGAGCCAAAGGCTACCGCCACCCCATCCTGACTCACTGCACCCAGGGCTTTCTCCACCGCCTCAGGAACTGTATCCGCGGCCTCTGTGAGGCGGCAATAGGGCCGCAGCTCTTCCTTCAAAGCGTCAGCCTTCAGGGTTCGTTTCTGATCCGGCAGGCTGACCGTATAGATCCGTTCTGCCAGAGGTCCCATAATCTCTGCAATCCTTTTATATTCTTTATCCTTAAATACTCCCATGACAAAGACGAGCTGCTTTCCGGGAAAATACTCCAAAAGTGATTCTCTAAGCCTTAAGGCCGCTGCCTCATTATGGGCCCCGTCTACAATAAACAGGGGGCTTTTGCTGATACAGGTGAATCTTCCCAGCCACACGGTTTTGGAAAAGCCCCTTCTCACCGCTGCCTCACTAATTCCATATCCGGCATCCTTCAGCGCCTCCACCGTCTCAAGAGCCGTCACGCTGTTGATGATCTGGAAGCTTCCTGCCAAGGGTATTTCTATATTCTTCCATCTTCCAAAGGAAAGCCTTAATCCTTCAAATCCCTCTGCCTCCACCTCTGCCTGCCGGATGTCCGCCACATACAACGGGCAGTCCAGCCTCTGGGCTTTCTCCTTCAGAACCGTCATAGCCTCCGGCTGCTGCTCCGCAGTTACAGCCACGCAGCCCTTTTTCATAATCCCCGCCTTCTGCCTGGCAATTTCCTCCAGGGTATCCCCCAGAAATTCCATATGATCCCGGCTGATGGAAGTAAATACAGCGGCTACTGTGCGCTCCACTACATTAGTAGCATCCAGGCAGCCACCTAGTCCGGTCTCCAGCACTACAATATCACATTCCCTTTTTTTAAAATACAAAAAAGCCGCTGCCGTTTCCGCTTCAAACACAGTGGGGCCTGCCTCACCGTCAGCTTCCATGCTTACAGCCGCTTTTCGAACTTCTCCTATCACTTCCGCAAATTCCTGCTCTTCTATCCATCTGCCGTCCACCTGAATCCGCTCCAGATAAGACAGCACTGTGGGAGAGATATACCTTCCGGTTCTATAGCCAGCCTCACTTAATATATTGGAAATATACGCCAGCACAGAGCCCTTTCCGTTGGTTCCTGCGATATGTATAAAGCTAAGATCCCTCTCGGGATTTCCCAGCCTCTTAAGCAGATTTCGGATTGTATCCAAGCCAAGTACACTTCCGTATTTGGAAACCTTCTCCAAATATACCCTTGCTTCTTTATAGGTCACTTTCTTGTTTCCTTTCCTATATTCATTTGTCTGATCGGCCTGTAGAGAATCCGTCTCTTCTGACCGTACCTGTAATCCATCATAGCACTAAACCAGTCCTGCCACAAGTGGATATCTTAAAAAAGCAGGCTGATAGCTTCAAAACGCCATCAGCCGGAATACTGCTTCGTAAATTTTGTTAGCAATATAAGGACGATTCATAGTATACAGATGGATTCCCTCCACCCCATGAGCAGTCAGATCCACGATCTGATCCACTGCATAGGCAATCCCCGCATCACGCATAGCCTCTGAGTTATCTCCATATCGCTCCATCATGGATGTGAACTTGCTGGGCAGGTGTACGCTGCAGAGGGAAACCATCCGTTCGATCTGTTTTTTATTTACAACCGGCATAATCCCGGCCTCTACCGGCACCCGGATGCCTGCCAGCTCCATCCGCTCCCGAAACCGGTAAAAATACTCATTGTCAAAGAAAAGCTGGGTAATCAGCTGGCTTACCCCTGCGTCCACCTTTTCTCTCAGATAATGAATATCCTTCACAAGACTTCCTGACTCCTGGTGTCCTTCTGGATAGCATGCTCCTATTACATTAAAATCTCCATGGGCCCTGATGAACCGAATCAGATCAGCGGCATACTGAAACTCGCCCGCCGGTTCTATCCCCGGCACAAGATCCCCCCGCAAAGCGAGAATATTTTCAATCCCCTCTTTCTTTAACCGTTCCAAAATCAGCAGCACATCCTCCCTTGTCAGATTTAAGCATGGGATGTGGGCTACGCTCTCTATGCCGTACCGGTTCTTGATGGAGGAGGCGATCTCCAGCGTTGCGCCGCTGTTCTCACTTCCTCCTGCTCCATATGTAACACTGATAAAATCCGGTGTGATGCCTTTAAGTTCATCTAATGTCTCATAAATGGTTCCTACCGGAGCTGTCCTCTTTGGCGGGAACACCTCCAAGGACAGCACTGTCTTTTGCCTGAATAAATCTACTGTCTTCATTCTATTCTCTTAAGCTCCTCCTGGCCAAGCAAGCGGCCTCCGCCATATGCTTTAGACTAATCCAGGACTCCTTCTCTTCTCTTGTCTTTAAGCCGCAGTCTGGATTCACCCACAGCTTTTCGGCAGGAAGCTTCTCCAGCATTTTTTCCAAAGCTATAAGAAGTTCCTCAACGGAAGGAATTCTGGGAGAATGTATATCATAGACGCCGGGCCCCACCTGGGTTCTGAATCCGCAAGCCTTCAAATCATCCAGAATGGTCAGATCTGAACGGGAAGCCTCAAATGTGATCACATCTGCGTCCATGTCATCTATGTCTTTTATAATGGCTCCAAATTCGCTGTAGCACATGTGGGTATGTATCTGCGTTTCCGGCCTTACACCGCTGTGTACCAGGCGGAATGCGGGAATCGCCCAGTCCAGATACTCCTCATGCCAGTCCTGCCTTCTCAAGGGAAGCTTTTCCCGCAGAGCCGCCTCATCAATCTGGATCATCCTGATTCCGTTGGCCTCCAGCTCCAGCACCTCATCCCGTATAGCAAGGCCAATCTGGAAGGCGCATTCCTTCAGGGAAATATCCTCTCTTGGGAAGGACCAGTTCAAAATAGTGACAGGGCCTGTGAGCATCCCCTTTACCGGCCTGTCCGTAAGGCTCTGAGCATATACGGAATATTCCACTGTCATAGGCCGGCTTCTGGATATATCCCCCCAAACGATAGGCGGCTTCACGCATCTGGTTCCATAGGACTGTACCCAGGCCTTATCTGTAAACAGGAAACCATCCAGGCATTCTCCAAAATACTCTACCATATCATTGCGCTCATATTCTCCGTGAACCAAAACGTCCAGACCGGTTTGCTCCTGCAGGCGAATACACTCCTTGATCTTTTTCCGGTTATATTCTTTATATTGCTCCTCTCCAATCTCTCCCTTTTTGAAGGCAAAACGGTTGGCTCTCACCTCCTTTGTCTGGGGAAAGGAGCCGATGGTGGTAATCGGCAGCAGCGGCAGATGAAAGGCCTGCTTTTGTATCTTCTCTCTTTCTTCGAATGCAGGAAGGCGGGTAAAATCCTTATCAGTCAGGCTTTCCAGCCTGCTGCGCACCTCTTCCTTGCATCCACATCGTTCCTGACGGAACAAAGCCGTATTCTCCTGATATGCATCATGAAGCAGCGGGGAATCTGACCCAAGAACCGCCTTTAAATCCCGAAGCTCCCAAAGCTTCTCCTCCGCAAATGCCAGATAACCTTTATAGCTCTGTGTCAGCCTTGTCTCATTGCGCAGCGTGCAGGGTACGTGAAGAAGGGAGCAGGAGGAGCTAAGAACCACATTTTTTGCAGCTTTTAAAATCCTGTCCACTGCAGTAAGGGTTTTCTCATAGTTATTTTTCCAGATATTCTTACCGTTAACCAGGCCCGCAAACAGAAGCTTATCCTCCGGGAAGCCGTATGCTTCCAGCAAATCAAGGGAACGTCTCCCTTCCACAAAATCCAGTCCGATTCCATCAAAGGGGAGGGCTGCAAGCCGTTGGTAGCAGTCCCTCACATCTCCGTAATAGGTCTGCAACAGAACCTTCAGACTGTCTTTCTCTCTTAAAATCTCCCTGTATAGCTCTTCGAAAAGCCAGATGTCCTCTTCACTCATGTCCTGAACCAGCGCCGGTTCCTCCAACTGAATCCATACTGCCCCCAGCTCCTTAAACTGCTTCAATATCTCTTTGTAGGCCTCTGCCACACAGCCCTTCACATCCTCCGCTCTCTTACGTCCGGTAAATCTTGCCAGCTTAAGAAGGGTATAGGCTCCGATTATCACAGGCTTTGTCTCAATCCCCAACTCCCTGGCCTCTAAAAATTCCTCAAAAGGCTTCCGTCCTTTTAGCGCGATACAGCAGGAATCGTCAATTTCCGGTACCATATAATGATAATTGGTATTAAACCACTTCTTCATCCCCAGAGCCTTCACATCTCCAGACTCTCCCTGATAGCCTCTAGCCATGGAAAAATATGTATCCAATGGGGAAAGCCCCAGTTCCTGATACCGTTTCGGGACAATCCCCAGCATATAGGCAGTGTCAAGGAGGTTATCATAAAATGAAAAATCATTGCTGGGAATCAAATCTATCCCTGCCTGCTTCTGCAGCTCCCAGTTGTGGCGGCGCAGCTTTTTTGCTGTTGCTTCCAGCTCTCCCAAGGGCAATTCCTTTCTGAAATATGCTTCCAGGGCAAACTTTAATTCCCTTAAGTCTCCAATTCTCGGATATCCGATCACTGATGTTTTCATAGCTTTTATCCCTTTCACTGATTGTATTCTGATTGGTGTAATCATAGCACAGATAGAAAAAGGAGTATAATTTTTAGTTTTTATATGAATCCATAGTTTTAAGCTATGTCTGTATATGGTATAATATCGCCAGATATTGTACCGCCCTCATCCCATTAAGAAAAGGAGGACTTTTTATGACCTTACAGCAACTGCGCTACATTGTAGCTGTCGTCACCTGCGGCTCCATATCCGAAGCTGCCAAGCAGCTCTTTATCACCCAGCCCAGCTTGTCCAACTCCATTAAGGAGCTGGAAAAGGAAATGGGTATTTCTATTTTCAACCGCAGCCCTAAGGGAATCGCCCTTTCCTCAGATGGACGGGAGTTTCTCTCCTACGCCAGGCAGGTTCTGGAGCAGGCGCAGCTGCTGGAGCAGCACTATACAGGCAGGCCTCCGGCGAAACGGATTTGCTCCATCTCTACACAGCACTATGCCTTTGCGGTAAATGCCTTTGCCAATGTTGTATCGCGGCAGAATATTGACGAATATGAATTTACCCTTCGGGAAACACGCACCTATGAAATTATCGATGATGTGAAAAACTGCCGCAGCGAGCTGGGGATTTTGTATATGAATCATTTTAACCGGAAGGTTCTAAAAAAGCTGTTCACGGAAAACGGTCTGGTATTTCACACCCTGTTTCACGCAGATCCTCATATATTTATAAGCTGCTTCCACCCCCTGTCACATAAAAAATCTGTGTCCATTGAGGATTTGGAGCCCTATCCCTTTCTGGCCTTTGAACAGGGCGAGAATAACTCCTTCTATTTTTCAGAGGAAATCCTCAGTACCGTTCCCAGAAAAAAGGTTATCTATGTCAGCGATCGGGCAACCCTCTTTAACCTGCTCATTGGCTTAAATGGCTATACGATTTGCAGCGGTATCCTGAACCGCAACTTAAACGGGGATACCATTACAGCAGTTCCCTTAAACACAGAGGAATCCATGGAAATTGGCTGGCTCTCCAATCCAAAGCTTCATTTGAGCCAGTTCGCTCTGAAATATTTAGATGAGCTGAAACGCTTGATCCAGTAATGGATTTGACAAAAACTAAGATAGCTTATCCATTTACAGCCTAATACAAGAAAGTGCCAATGTCGATCGTTCCTATAAAATCAAAAAGAACCGGGGCCCAGTCTGTTTCCCTCGGCCTGTACCCGGTTCCTTTTCCTTTTCAAAATTTAATTCTCCTTATATTTTACCAGCGGCTTCCTCCAGAAGCTGAGTTACTTCCTCCAAGCTCTTTTTACCAAAGTATACCTGATCGTCGTTGATAACCATACAGGGAACGCTCATAATTTTATATTTCTTCTTTAAATCAGGGAAATGCATCAAATCAATCATTTCTCCTTTTACCTTATCAGACAGTGACGCAGCTCTGTGGGCTGCCATCACCACCTCCGGACACATTGTGCAGGACAGAGAAACCATCACCTTAACGTTAATGTCCTTCTTTATGGATAAAAGGCGCTGCTTAAGGCTCTCGTCAATGGCCTGTCCAGGCCCCGCCATGTTATAAAGGGCAATAATAAAGGAATTAAACTCATGCCCTCCCGGTACGCCATGAAACAGGATATTACCGCCGCTTCCATCCTCCCGCTCTATGCAGAAGGCAGGAAGCAGTTCTCCCTTCGCCTCTCTTGCCGCTTTCTCCTCCTGGCTAACCGTAACTCTTACACAGGCCAGCTTGTCGGTAAGCCCCTCCAGTTCCCCTAAAAAGCCGCTCATCTCTCCAGCCAGAGGGCTGTCATCCAGCTCTGCCCTTATGATAACCTTTCCAGCAAATTTAGGGAACAAGCCTTCCAACTGCTGCTTGATTTCATCAGAAAGGAAGCCCTGACCTGATTGTCCTTCGCCCTTGGCCTGTTCTGCGTTCCTCTCTCCACCCTGGGCTTTCCCGTCCTTCGGCTGTTTGCCTGCTCCGTGCCTCAGCCGCTCCATATGAGCCTTTTCCCTCTGAAACTCTGGCAGGCCCAGCTTCTCATGGATAAGGGACACATGCTTTTCCAGAGAGGTAGCCGCCACAGCTCCGTCGGATACTGCCGTAACTACCTGCCGGAGATTCTTTATGCATACATCTCCGGCTCCATAGACTCCGTCCACATTCGTTTTCTGGTTTCCGTCAGTAATGATATAGCCCCGCTCATCACAGGCTACCTTACCGCCTAACCAGGCTGTGTTAGGTACATAGCCTGCAAACACAAAGATCCCAAAGCTGCCGTCCTCCCCAGCCTCATAGACCCATTGACGGCCGGTTTTATTATTCCTGAATCTGGCAAAGGTAAGCATATTGTCTCCGCCTGCCTCTACAATCTCCGTATTAAACTCAACGGATATCTTCTCCTCATTCTTCACCTGATCCGCTACGGTTTTTGCACAGGTAAAATCATCCTCCCGCACAATCAGCGTAACCTTCTTTGCGTATTTCGTCAGGAAAATGCCTTCCTCCACCGCGGCAAAGCCGCCGCCGATAACAAATACCTCCAGCCCTGTGAAAAATTCTCCGTCACAAGTAGCACAGTAAGCTACGCCTCTGCCCTGAAATTCTTTTTCGCCCTTAAAGCCCAGCTTTCTGGGATTAGCTCCTGTGGCCAGCACCACACCCAGAGCCTTATACTCTCCTGCTGTGGTATGGAGCACCTTTATATCCTGATCCAGATCCAGATCCAGAACCTCCGCCATAGCAAATTCTGCTCCAAAGGCCTCCGCCTGCTCCTTCATAGAATGAGTCAGATCTTTTCCACTGGACTGCTCCACCCCCGGATAATTGACAATCTCCGATGTAATGGTAATCTGGCCTCCTATTTTCTCCTTCTCCATCACCAAAACCTTATATCTGGCTCTGGCCATATAGATTGCAGCGGACAGACCTGCCGGTCCGCCGCCTACAATTATTACATCATATAAATGCTGTTTATCCTGCATATGCGCTCCTTAAAGTAAGCCTACTAAATCCAGGCTGGGCTTCAAGGTCTCTGCTCCTGGCTGCCACTTAGCCGGGCACACCTGATCCCCATGCTCTGCCACAAACTGGGAAGCCTGCACCCGGCGGAATAGCTCGTCCGCATTTCTTCCCACATTTCCTGCAATCACTTCATAAGCTACGATCTTGCCCTCAGGATTTACAATAAAGCTGCCTCTCTCTGCCATTCCATCAGACTCAATCATTACTTCGAAATCTCTGGCTAAAGCGCCTGTTGGGTCCGCAAGCATAGGGTACTGAATTTTCTGAATGGTCTTGGATGCATCATGCCATGCCTTGTGTACAAAGTGACTGTCGCAGGACACACTGTAGATCTCACAGCCGATCCCCTTAAACTCCTCATACTTGTTAGCCAAATCCTCCAGCTCCGTCGGGCACACAAAGGTAAAATCAGCAGGGTAGAAGAAAAATACGCCCCACTTGCCTAATACATCTGACTTTTTTACCTCCTTAAATTCTCCGCCTACAAAAGCCTGCACTTTAAAATCACTGATTTCTTTTCCGATTAATGACATAATAAATTCCTCCTGCTCATGTTTATTAGTTGATTTAAATATTCTATAGCTATGGCCTTTTATCTATCTGGACTGCTTCAGCATCCAGATGGCCTTGCTATACTCTGCTATCATGGAATCGGCCATAGAGGATACCTCGTACACATTTTCCTCGTCCGCCTTTTCCTTAATGGCCTTCAAAGCTTCCTTACAGTAGCCAAAATCCTCCAGCACGCTGTTTACAACGTCTGCCGCATGTATCCTCTCGTTGGAGGCCTCCTTGATTTTACCAATATCCAGGTAGTCCTTCATTCTTCCAAGAGGCTGTCCATCCAGCATAAGGATCTGCTCCGCTATCTGGTCAATTTCCTCATTTACTCCATCATAGTACTCTTCCAGCTTACTGTGGAGAACAAAAAATTCTTTCCCCTGAATATTCCAATGATAGTTTTGCAGCTTTCTGTATAAAATACTCAGATCCGCCAGCAGTTGGTTCAACTTTCCAATTAATTCACTCATATAATTTCCTCCTTTCCCACTTTATAAGTAACCATTATGTAAAACCCATTCATTAGTTCAAGCTAACTAACTTGACATTATCTTACCAGTTTTTTTCAAATTTGTCAACAAATAATATTGATAACTATTATCATTTTTTTAAATTTCTTCGCGGCACTGGAAGAGGAGAGCGGCCACAAGGACAGCAAAACGGCATAGCCAAAGCGACTATGCCGTTTGCTGTATAAATACGTTTTTATCGGGGTTTGCCTAATGTAGCCCTCTCTCTGCCTTTGGGAGTTCTGGTCAGCGTTTTACAAAATATCCTTCCTTCATGATTACGTTCATGTTCTCAACAGAGATTGCACGGATATTCTCTAATGGATTTCCATTAATAACCAGCAGGTCTGCACTTTTACCCTCTGTCAAAGAACCTGTCACATTGTCCACCTTTAGCATCTCAGCTCCCACCTTGGTTGCTGCCACGATGGTATCCATTTCGCTGATGCCTGCCTTCTCCACAAAGGAATACATCTCTCCTATGGCTGTGGTTCCATAGGGTGTCAGGCTGGAGCAGAAGGAATCTGAGCCAATGGTCAAGCCGATTCCTTTGGCTTTTGCTTTCCTTAAATTAGCATATACACGGTTTAACTCCTTCTCCGCCACGGTATCGCCAGGATACTGGTCATGAACCTCAGGAATGTACGGCGGAGCATAGGTCTTGAACCATTCATTTAAGAATTGAATGGTAGGACAGAAGTAAATCCCTTTCTCAGCCATAATATCCAGACACTCGTCGTTTAGGGTCTGTCCGTGGATGATCAGGTGCACGCCGGCTCTTGCTGAATCCAGAGCGCCGCCGTATCCCTCTGCATGGGACCATACCGGGATTCCTACCATGTTGCATTCATCAACTACTGCCTGAATTTCCTCCAGCGTGTAATGCTGATCCAGCTTCTGATCCCATCGCCAGATACCGCCTCCTGTGGACCAAATCTTGATAGCATCCGGGCTTTGGCGCAGCCTTCTTCTTACTGCCTTTCTCAGATCCCAAGGGCCGTCCACCCGCTCAGCCCAGGGATGGGATTCGTCATTATAGTAGCTGGGAAGCCTGTGGGAATCACCGTGTCCGCAGGTGCGGCAGAATCCAAGTCCGGTCGCAACCACTCTTGGCCCCTTCATAACGCCTGCCTCCACCATGTTTCGGATCTGGATACCGGATCGGGAGATCTCTCCTACCGTTGTAAGTCCGTTCTCCAGACATTCATGAGCCTGCTGAACTGCCACCACCGTCTTTTGCACCACATCCTCCAGCACCCAGTCGCTGTCATCGTCTGTCAGGTTGCCTGAGAAATGAAGATGGGAGTCAATCAGCCCCGGCATAATCGTCTTTCCTGTAATATCCAGAACCTCGTAGTCAGGGCCTATTTCCCTGTCCGCACCGGCATAGGCAATCTTATCGTCCTCTACCAGTACCAGACTATTATTTACTGGCTCCATACCGGTACCGTCAATCAAAAACCCATGTTTAAACGCTACTTTCTTCATATAAATCCTCCTCGCCTTCCTTTAAATGTTAGTTTATGAATGAATTTATGTGTCACTCAGGCACGGTCAGCGTCTGTACTGTGCTTGTGTCTGCCCTTCGTTGCTGCGCTTAACGCAAGGCCTACTGCCAGCCAGGCCAGCACAATCCCCCACTCCACAGGTGTAAGAGCCGCAGGACTGAAGGGAACTACCATAAGCCCTACTATAATGGCGCCTGCCCCACATGCCAGTCCAATTCCCACCTTTCCTCCTGGAACCCTGTAAGGCCTTGGAAGCTCCGGCTCTGTATCACGCATTTTCAGGCATGCAAAGCTTACCATCATGCAGGAGAAAATAAAGGCCAGGGCAGATACATTAGTCAGAGATACGAGCATTTTCTTGCCTAAGAAGGGGCCCACGATTGTAAGTGCTGCCAGAACCCTGTTGGCCATCCTGGGCGCGCCGCTCTTCTCATCCAAAACCGCAAAACATTCGGGAAGCTGTCCCTTGCGTACCATAGCCAGCATAATACGGCTGGTCGCTCCGTAAAAGGAATTCATAGGGCCCATGGGCCCTAAGGTTGCTATCAACAGCATAGCTACATAAAGAACCATGTTGATGCTCTTTAGGCATGCCAGAGCCGGCACCGTGCCCTTTACAAATTCGGTCCAGGGAATGATGGTTCCGAAGGAGTAGATACACACCATATAAAATCCTCCAGCTGCCAGCAGAGCCATACTGATAACCTTGCCAAATTTATTCCAGTCCAATCCCTCGGCCGCTTCCTCCGCCTGCTGGGGTATGGTATCAAATCCTGCATAGAAAAAAGGCGTCATGACCAGAACGGAAATAATTCCCGCAAACATATTGCTTGCGCCGGTTACGGTAGCTGCTCCCTCTGCCCTTGCAAATACAGGCAGTATATTGGATGGCCCTCCTCTTACAAAGGAGATAGCCATGGCAAGCAGCATCCCAGCCAGGAGCGCCTTTGTCAGAAAGGCCTGAAGCTTAGCCGCTGCTTTGGCTCCCCTGAAATTCAAAAGGATAACATAGACAGCAAAGCCCAAAGCAATTACTGTGGGAAACAGGTACACATCTGCCCCCATGATATTATAAAGCTTCACAGACCGCAGGATCGGAAACAGATCCCCGAACATATCAGACACCAGTGTAGAGATAGCAATGGCCTCCCATGGACAAAGAATACCATTGCCCAGAGCCAGAAACCATCCTGTTATGTAAGAAACTTTCCGCCCATAGGTGCGGTCCACATATTCAATAATTCCCCCTGATATAGGGATGGCTGCTGTCAGCTCCCCAAACACAGCCCCGATGGGAAGCAAAAACACGGCTCCTATGGCAAAGGCAATCATTGCTGCCACAGGCCCTCCTCCAATTACCATCCAATCGCCTACCAGCAGTACCCAGCCAGTGCCGATGATAGCCCCGAATCCAATGGTAAAAAAATTCCATATAGACAGGGTCTTTTTCATTCCTCCCGTATCATTACCACTTGATCCAGACATACACGCTTGCGCCCCCTTTTGCGTTTTTATTTATATTCCCTTTGACTCGTAGCTTCATTTTACACCCGTCTTTTTTATATGCAATACCTTGTGCATAATCGATACTTTTATTGTCATAATTGGGATTCAATCTATTTTTTATACGAAGCATCTATTTGCAATTCCATAACAGGAATTGTATAATCGTAATACACTTACTAAGGAGATAAATTATGTTCAGAATTGTACTTTGCGACGACAGTCCCGCAGATCTGACAATCCTATGCGGTTATCTGGAACAACTAAAGAAAGAACGGCCCTTAGAGATAGCCTCCTATAGGGACGGACTGGATTTACTGAAGGATTATAAGCAGAAAGGCTTCTGTGATATACTGGTATTGGACATGCGTATGGAGACCATGGGCGGTATCGAGGTAGCGAAACATATTCGTACAATTGATGCCGAGACGCCTATTCTTATTGTCACTGCCACAGTTGATTATGCGGTGGATGGCTACAAGGTAGGGGCCTTCCGCTACATCGTAAAGCCAGTAGAGCAGGCCGACTTTTTGTCTGCGGTAAAGGAGCTTCTAGATCGGCAGCTAAAAAAGCATGCTTCTATTTTCTCCTTTCCAAGTATCAGCGGGACAACCAAGCTTATGACGGATCATATCTACTACCTGGAATCAAATCTGAGAACCATACGGGTGGTTGCAATGGAAGGCACATTTACCTTTACCGGAACCATCAGTTCCCTGGAGGAACAGCTACGGCCTTATGGATTTATCCGCAGCCATAAGAGCTTTCTGATCAATGTAAGCCATATCTACAACATTTTTAAGGACTCCGTTACCATGGATAACAAGGAAATGCTGCCCATAAGCAAGCATAAACACAAAGAAGTGCATCAGGAATTCTTAAGCTACATGGAGTCCATATTATGACGGGCGTCCTGCAGCACGCCTGGGTCAGCTTTATTCTGTCTGCGGCAGAGACTCTGATCCTATACTGGCTGTGCGGTAATTTCCTCCATAGACGCTTACGATCAGCCCCCCAATACGCAGCAGGCATTCTCATCTATTTTGTATTCCAATGGATGACCTACTGGTTTCATGCGCCCCTGTTCAGCATGTGTATTTTTTACTGCACCTTTACCATACTGATTAGCTGCATGTTCTTCACTGATGCCCTGAGAACCAAGGTCCTGACAGCCTACCTTTTTGTAGTGCTTAACTATGCCTGCAAGCTGCTGTCTGCTGTGCTGGTAAGGCTTTTCCACAATGAACCGCTGCCCTCGGAGCCCAGTTTTCTGATCCAGAGCCCTCTGGCCCAGATGGCGGCTTGCGTGCTGTTTTTCTTTTTCACCCTCTTGCTCATCCTCTTTCGCAACATGAGAAAGAGCCACAAGGATGCTCTGTACGGAGCCATTTCCTTTTTGGTTCCGTCCGGGATTCTCTTTACCACGATTCAGATTTTCCACATGAAAAACCGCGTGTCTAATTTTTATCTGGAGATCTCCTGCATCCTGTTCTGCTCCTCCATGTTTCTGTTCTATCTGGTGGACGACTACGCCATCATAGACGAGGAAAGCCAGAAGAACATGATCGCGGATAAGCTTTTGCATATGCAGTCCTCCTATTACCAGAAGGTGGAGGATTCCCAGAGGGAAATCACTGCCCTGCGCCACGACCTGAAAAAACACCTCCATTCCCTGGTGGTGTTTTTAAAGTCAGGCCAATATGAGGAGGCCCTGGATTATATTGAACAAATATACCAGTCAGCCAACGGGATGAAGGTTCCCCTGTCCGGCGGCAACAGCATGGTCAATATCCTGGTAAATAACGCGCAGCAGCAGGCTGCCGCCAGTGACATTCCCCTGACAGCCAATATTATGGTGCCTCCAAAGCTGCCCATCGAGAACGTGGATCTGTGCATCATCCTAGGCAACCTGCTGGACAATGCGCTGGAAGCCTGTATCCGTATGAAAAAGCAGTCGAAGCGCTTCATACATACAGAGATACGCTGCCAGAAGGCATTTCTGATCATCAGCATATCCAACTCCTATAACGGTCAGTTCCGTAAGGATGGAAACCGTTATGAGAGCGTGAAGCTAGGTGAAAAGTACTGCGGAATCGGGCTGTCCAATGTGTCCACCGTTGTCCGTAAATACAAAGGAGATATGAAAATCAGCCATGATGAGAGCGTGTTCACTGTTACTGTTATGCTGCCCCTAAGCCCAGGTCTCCGTCCTATTGATTCACCACATTAACAGGATTCCCACTGATATATGCTTTCAGATTATGGACTGCTATATTTATCAGCCTTTGTCTGGATTCCTTTGGAGCCCAGGCAATATGAGGCGTGATGATACAGTTTTTTGCAGAAAGCAATGGGTTGTTCATCCGGATCGGCTCTGCAGAAACTACATCCACTGCCGCTCCTCCTACCTTGCCGCTGTTGAGGGCGTCTCTTAGATCTTCCTCCACAATCAACGGTCCTCTGGAGCTGTTGATAATCATCACCCCGTCCTTCATCTTGGCAATTTGGTTTCTGTTAATCATTCCCTGAGTTTCCGGAAACAGCGGGCAGTGCAGGGAAATTACATCGGAGGAGGCCAAAAGCTCATCCAGTTCAGCATACCTAAAGCCTGCGCTCTCCAAATTTTTATCCCTGTGAGTATCGTAAGCCAGAACCTTCATTCCCAGCGCCTGAGCAATCCTTCCAGTTCCCTGGCCAATACGGCCAAAGCCTATGATCCCCATGGTTTTTCCAGCCAGCTCAACCAACGGGGAGTTCCAGAAGCACCAGTCCCCACTGTTGGCCCAATCTCCCCTCTTTACGCACATGGAATGCTCTCCTATATGGTGACACAGCTCCAACAGCAAAGCGATTGTAAACTGGGCTACTGCATCCGTTCCGTAGGTTGGGATATTAACTACCAGCACCCCCGCCTCCTTTGCCGCCTCCACGTCAACTACATTGTAGCCGGTGGCCAACACCCCAATCAACTTCAGATTCGGACAGTCCGCTATGATCTCCTTTGTAATGGGAGCCTTATTCGTGTAAACCACCTGGGCATCCCCTATACGCTCTGCAATCCTGCTGTGATCGGCAGTTCGGTCATAAACGGTCAGCTCGCCCAGCTCCTTAAAGCCATCCCAGCTTAAATCTCCAGGATTCACCGTATATCCGTCTAAAATTACAATTTTCATTTTATTTACCCCCTTTTTTGTCTGTGTTTGTATATGCTATCCTCTATCATCCGTCCTCTCTGCCAGGCGAACCTTTCTTCTTTCTCTTCCTACTCCAAAGCCCATGCCCAGTTAATTACGAGCTTGGCATTTGCCAGGATGATAGCCTCATCCTCCTCCGGGCAAGGCGTCATATCCACGGAAAGCATATTTTTGCCTATTTTCAGCGCAGGCTTCAAGCTTCAGCAGCTTTACCTTATATAATTATATCACTTAAATTCCATAAAAGGGAGTCCTCTAAAGGCTAATCTCCCATAGTTTTCGAATACTTGATTGCCATATAACATCCGGCGATTTTGCTGGCTCCCAAAGAAATGAAGCAGGCTGCGCCGCCCAGGAAACCTTCCCCTCCCTGCCAGATAACCCTCCGCCAGCTTCACTGCATTCGTACTTTTACAGGCTTTCATACACAAAAAGAGCCGCAGGAAGAACATCTCCTGCGGCTGGAAAAACAAAATCCTCTGCCCTTTTGTCTATTTTATGTCTGGTCTATTACCGTTTAATATTAAATGCGTCCATTCCAGGAAATACCGCTCCTGTCCCCAGCTCCTCCTCAATCCGCAGAAGCTGATTGTATTTTGCGACGCGCTCGCTTCTGCTGGGCGCTCCTGTCTTTATCTGGCAGGTATTAAGAGCCACCGCCAAATCCGCAATGGTGGTATCCTCCGTCTCTCCCGATCGGTGGGAGGAAATTGCCGTATAACCTGCCTTATGAGCCATCTTAATAGCTTCCAGCGTTTCCGAAACCGTTCCAATCTGATTCAGCTTAATCAAAATAGAATTGCCGCAGCCCAAGCGAATACCTGTTGCCAGCCGCTGCGTATTGGTAACGAACAGATCGTCTCCCACAAGCTGGATTCTGTCTCCCAGCTCTTTGGTCATCTTTTGCCAGCCTTCCCAATCTTCCTCATCCAACCCGTCCTCAATGGAATAAATGGGATACTTATCGCAAAGCTCCTTCCAATGGGCAATCAGTTCCTCTGAGGTAAATTTCTTTCCACACTTAGGCAGTATGTACTCGCCTTTTTTGCCGCTTTTCCATTCACTGGAGGCGGCATCCATGGCAATCACAAAATCACTGCCAGGCTCATAGCCAGCTTTCTTAACCGCTTCCAGAATACACTGTATTGCCTCCTCATCGCTTCCCAAATCCGGCGCAAATCCGCCCTCGTCTCCTACAGAGGTGGCAAGCCCCCGTTCCTTCAAAAGGGCAGCCAGCGCGTGAAATACTTCCGTACACCAGCGGAGGCCCTCTTTAAAGCTTTCTGCCCCCGCAGGCATAATCATAAACTCCTGAACGTCCACCGTATTAGCAGCATGGGCGCCGCCGTTTAAAATATTCATCATAGGGAGAGGCAGGCGGTTGCCGTTTACGCCTCCCAGGAAACGATACAGCGGAAGCTCCAGGGCATTGGCCGCAGCTCTGGCACAGGCAATGGATACCGCCAGTATGGCATTGGCTCCCAGACGTGACTTGTCCTTTGTTCCGTCAGCCCTAAGCATCGCCCTGTCTACCCCATAGATATCAGCCCCATTCATTCCCTTTAATGTCTCAGAAATAACAGTATTTATATTATGGACTGCCTTGGAGACACCCTTTCCGCCAAATCGTTCTTTCTCCTTATCCCTCAGCTCCAGGGCTTCAAATTCGCCTGTGGACGCGCCGCTGGGGGCTGTTCCTCTGCCCATCGTGCCGTCAGCCAGATATACCTCGGCCTCCACCGTAGGATTTCCTCTGGAATCAATGATCTCTCTTCCGATTACTTTTTCAATTTCTAAATGCTTCATCTTCATCCCTTACCGCCTTCCTGATTCACCATGGCTTCCTTCCGCTCTGGCTCCAACAGAGCAGAAAGAAAACCCACGATTTATTCACATGTAGTTAGGTTGATCTAACTATCATAAGCATAGCAGACCCAGGAAGAAAAATCAATAGAAGAATCAGAAATTTTTCTCAATTTATCTCCGGTCTCCCCCAGATCAGGCAGCCGCCCTTTCCCAAGAAAGGTCCTTAATCCCAGCGGCTGATGGAGACGCTGAATTTCAATCTATATTTCATACCAGATAATTTCATTCTCCTTCAGCTTTAATTCAAAGCTGCTTCCATCTCCGCGGTAAACCGTTGTTTCCTGGGGCTCATAGGTGTTATTTACAACACAGTATTTGCCATTTTCCACATATGCATGCACTTCTACATTGTAGTTGCTGCTGAACCAGCTATGGAGACTTTCCTCAGCATGGGCGCTCCACATAATCGCTCTGTGCAAAAGCCTGCTGTTCTCAAAGCTGTATGGAAGGCCGCTGACATAGACCGCACGCCCTCTGCCAAATTCATGGACTGCCAGATTGACACGCTTTCCTGTCTCCGACAGTACCTGAGTGTTCTCCAGAGCATACATATTCTTCTGATTATCGCCAAAATCAATGGCTCCCGCGCTGTCCTCCGTAATAAAATGTCTGCTGCAGTCCCAGTTGTATTTATCATAGCCCAGCGTAAAGCCTGTTTCCTTTTCTACCCCGAACACATTTGCCAGCTGAATAAAACGCCCATTTGCCTGATGTCCGCTGGGCTCTCCGATTCCGATTATACCGCCGCCTTCATGTACAAAGCGCTTCACTGCCTCAGCTATGACAGGATTGTCCCACCATGGACCTCCAGTGTGTGCCGTGTCTGCGTCGCCCACATTGATCAGCACATCCATTTCCTTTAAGATTTCCTGGTTTTCAAGAATATCCTGGAAGCTGATAAATGTTACATCAAAGGGTGCGCCTGAAAGGGCTTCGATCACACCGGAATAAAAATAATTCTCTTTGAAATAGATTGCGTGATGCACCATATGACAGCCCCAGGCGCGCATCTTTCCCCAGCAGTTCAGAACTGCCACACGCTTAATACAGTAGGGAACGCAGCCATGGATGTTATCATACAGGGTGCGGAATTCTTGGCATACGGACTCTACATAATTTACAAAATCAGGGAACTCCAACGCCAGCTTCAGATATCCGCCGTAGCCGATCCGGTCAATGGGACTGCGCAGAATCGCTCTTCTGGCTGTTACCCAGTTTATCTTGGCTTCTTTCACCGGATCTCCCTTCTCATGGAAGGTATCAGGAAAAAAGTATGGAAGCAGTCTTCCTTCTGTATATTTCACACCTTTTATATCACTAATCAGGCGCAGGGTAGAGCCATTGCCGACGCTTCCCACCACAGCGTCCAGTCCCATGGAAGCAAATTCCTCCATAAACGGCTCTGTTCCAATCCAGTGATCTCCCAGGAACATCATAGCTTCTTTGCCGTACTCGTGGGTGATCTCTACCATCTCCCGCACGATTTTTGCGACCTCACGTCTCTGGAATGCCTGGAAATCCTGAAATTCCTTCGACGGAATCCTGTACTGGTTGTTATAATAGCCCTGGTCAATGATAAATTCCGGGCGGAAGCGATAGCCCGCCTCCTTCTCAAACTGCTCCAGAATATAGGGGCTGACCGACGCGGAATAGCCATACCAGTCCACATACTTCTCTCTTGCAAGCTCATCAAAAATCAGCGTAAACTGATGAAAAAATGTGGTAAAACGCAGCACATTTACATATGGATGCTCCTGAATAAACCTGCGCAGCCGCTCCATGGTATAGCGATGGGTCTTCGGCTGCCTGACATCAAAGGTAATCTGATGCTCTACTTCCTTCCAGTCATTGGTTACTGCATTATACATATGTACAGGGTCCCACATGATATACGCCAGAAAGCTGACTGTATAATCATGGAAGGGCAGGGCAGAAATAATCACCTCTCCGGCGGATTCATCATATTGCCAGTCCTCAGCCGCAACCGGGCAGCCTGTGGTTCTATCCATAACCTCCCACCACCGCTTTATATCGTCCCTGCTGTTTGGCTTTAGCATATCTGGATACAGACCCTTCATCAGATGCACTCTGAGTACAGCCTCTGTAGCGGTATAAAAGGGCGTCATAACATACATCTGCTGAATCTCCTCCGGATTCGCAGCGGCCCATTGGTTGTCCTTTCTGGTGGTATAGTAGGTTGAATAGATTTTTGCGTCTACCTCCCGAAGCTCCTTGGGAAAATCCGTTCCGTCACAATCCCTCAGCGCATCCGCGCCCCATCGCTCCATAATTTCCAATGTCTGCGGAATTACATCCAAATCCGTTGGAATCGTCACTCTTCCTTTACTCTGTCCCATAACTGCCTCCATCTAAATCGTTCTGCTATAATCATCAAGCATATTCTTGCCATATACCTCTACAATACTAATTTTATTGTCCATTTTCAACACTTATTTTGCTGGCTTTTTTATAATTATTGCTTTTATAGCAGGTTCGATGGACCTATATGCCTCCAGGCCGCTTTCACTGGCATTTCTGTATATATCTCTCTTCAAATACATCCGCCGGAACTGGCTTGCTGAACAAAAAGCCCTGTACTCCGGTACAATGGAGCTTTTTCAAAATTTCTAACTGTTCTTCTGTTTCAACCCCTTCTACTATGAGCTTTATATTCATCTTATGGCAGATATCCGAAACCGCAGAGATTACCGCCCGCGTCTTAGGGTTTCCGCTCAGATCATCTACAAGGTTTTTATCAATTTTCAGGGTATCAAAATCTGCCGCTGTAAACAGATATAGATTCGCGTTTTTTACTCCAAAGTCATCTACGGAAACAGAGAAGCCCTCCTTTTTAACAGCTCTGATTACCCTCAGAAAGCCCTCGAAATCCTCTTCCTCCTTGGTCTCCGTAATCTCAATTTCCACCAGAGTCTTTGGTATCCTGTATTTTTCCCAAATGCCGCACAGCTTTCTCACAAAATTCTTTTTAGACAATGTATAACGGGAAAAATTAACCGAAACCGGCTGTACTTCCAGATCTTTCTCCAGCCAGCTTTGTACGTGGCTGCATACCACATCCAAAATATGAAAATCCAGTAAGCCGATCAGATGTGCTTCCTCTAAAACCGGTATAAAGACGGATGGCGGCATCATCTGTCCCTGAGCAGTTTCACATCTAACTAAAGCTTCCGCCCCTATAACGCTCTGGGAATCCACCCCAATCTTAGGCTGGAAGAAAACATGGAACCGCTTCTCGTTAATCATTCTCTTAAGGACCCCTGGCTTTGCCATGTCCAAAACATCATCCATATCGTGGCGGTAACGCCCTGACAGAAATCTTCCGTGATAGAACCTGCGCTTGTCAGCATACATCTGTTCATCCGCTTTAAAAAGCACATCATGTATATTTTCACATGCTTCCGTCCAGAATGTGCCGACGGATACCGAGTAATCGTTCTCCAGGGCAAAAAAGCTTTTAAGCTCCTCAACATGCCAATTAAATTCATCCTCCTTTACATTTTCACAGATGACTACAAACTCGTCCCCTCCTATCCGGTAAATATCATCTGAGCCATAAAAGGCCCGTATACTCCTTGCAACGTCTATCAGAGTTTCATCGCCCTTCTGATGTCCGAACCGATCGTTTAGAGGCTTCATCCCGTTCACATCAATATATACCACTCCAACCGTACACTTACTTTCACCGTCCAGCTCTGCTATGCGCTTGTTAAACGCATTGCGGTTTCCCACCTGTGTTAGAGAATCGCAATAGCTCATCTGCTCCAGAAGCATAGTAGTGTAGAAATTTCTGAATGTGGCTCCAATAAAATATCCGATAAAATTGAGAATTACCCTGGTATTCTCCAGCTTGTGAACGGAATAATTGGCAACTCCGATCAATCCTGCTATCTCATCATTTGACACGATAGGCACTACCATCAAAGAGCGCACTCCCTGCTCTGATAATACCTGATACTCCTCCGGCCTGCTTTCTCGAAGCCCCTGGGTATCTTCAATCATGATGCACTCACTCCTGCTGAATCTCTCCATCCATCTGTCAATCAGCGAAGCCGGTATGCTATCTAAAATCATTGAATGTGAAATCAGTCCATCCAGACTCCACTCATAAATATTGCTTATCACACCATTGGCATTCTCAAATATAAAGGCACGCTGCGCTTCTAAAAATTCTCCGAGCTTTTGAAGCACCGCGTTTACATCTGCTTTCATGTCCTTGGAGGTGTAAAGCTGCTGGGCACATTCATTTACAAGCTTAGCCGCCTCCAGCGTATTTCCTAATTTAATTTTTTCCTGCTCCTCTTCCGTTATGTCAAAAGCGATTTCCAGCCGTGCTTTCCTTCCCCCCCACTCAATCAGCTTATCCTTTAGAAGATAATGCCGGTTCAGGACGGGATTTGTGAATCTCCATACATAAAAGCTGTCGTCTTTTAAGTATTGATTTGTGCAGAACTCGCAGGGAGTCCTTCTGCCCTGAATTGCCTCATAGCATTTTATATAGGAACGCTTTTCCAAACCCAGCGCTTTCCTTGCGGCACGGTTCAGATAAAGAAGATCATATGTGTCTGTATCAGCTACATAAATCAGTTCAGGCAGCTCATCGATCAAAGAAAACATGCAATCCCCTCTTTCATTCTTGTACAAGCCCTTTTTAAGCCAAGCCGGCGTAGTCTTTTTAAGGCACGTAAACATAATTATATGTTTTATATCGGCAGATAATGTAGAAACCTTAAACTGCCTATAGCCAGCCTTCGTTACAAAAATGTAAAGGGGCTTGCGCCCCCTCTCATATATACGGCTGCTTCTCCCCACTCACTCCTCCCCTCGTCACAAAAGCCCGCCAAAAGATTTCAGCAAAGAAATTCCCTATTTCTCCGCCCACAGCCGCCACAGCCCCTTAATCCAGCAAATTCGTCATGCTCTTTAGACTAATGGCCAGTGTTGACGTATTGTGAAGCAAGGCAGACATAGCCGGAGTAATCACCCCGCCTACTCCCAGCAGGATAAGAGCCAGATTAAAGCCAATCACAAATCTGTAATTCCGGTCAATCCGATCCATCAAGGCGCTGCTGATGGCTCGGAGAGTCACCAGCTGAAACAAATTATCCTCCGATATGGTAATATCTGCAATCTCTCTTGCTATCTCCGCCCCCTCGCTGATGGCAATTCCCACGTCAGCAGCCGACAGGGCCGGCGAGTCGTTAATCCCATCTCCTATCATAATAACCTTTCGGCCTTTTCTTTTTTCCTCCTCCACAAATCCTGCCTTATCCTCAGGAAGCACTTCGGAATAATATTCATCTACACCCACCTGGCCGGCAATGGAGCGGGCCGTTCGCCCGCTGTCGCCTGTCATCATCACTATTTTAGAGATTCCCTGCATATGGAGAGCGCCAATGACTGCGTCAGCCTCCTCCCGCAGCGGATCTTCTATACAGATAACCGCAGCCAGAATGCCTCCTACAGCCAGATACAGATGGGAATACTCCGTCGGCAGCTTGCGGAAGGCTTCCCTCTTATCCTCCGGTATGACACATTTCTCATCCTCAAATACAAAGTGATAGCTTCCGATGACAACTCGCTCCTTACCCACATAGGTGGCAATTCCATGAGCAACGATGTAATCCACCTTGGAATGCATTTCCTTATGAACCAGCCCTCGCTTTTCCGCTTCATTTACCACAGCATTTGCCATGGAGTGAGGAAAATGCTCCTCCAGACAGGCCGCTATCCGCAACAGCTCATCCTTGTCCTTTCCGTTAAACACCACTACGTCCGCAACCTGGGGCTTTGCTTTTGTCAGAGTTCCCGTCTTGTCAAATACAATGGTATCGGCGGCGGCCACCGCCTCCATGTATTTTCCTCCCTTAACGGTAATATGATAAGCGCTGGCCTCCCGCATTGCCGAAAGCACCGACAGCGGCATAGCCAGCTTCAGAGCACAGGAAAAATCCACCATCAGGATTGAAAGGGCCTTAGTCACATTTCTGGTTAGAAGCCAGGTCAAAACGGTTCCTCCCAGGCTCCAGGGCACCAGAGCGTCTGCCAGAGTAGCCGCCTTTCCCTCAGCGGCTGACTTAAGCTGTTCCGACTCCTCAATCATCTTCACAATACGTTCAAACCGGGTAGAGCCTGCAACCTTCTTTACACAGAGAGTCAGCCCGCCCTCCTCAACGGCGGTTCCCGCATAAACATACATGCCGCGCTCTTTCTTTACAGGAATGGATTCCCCTGTCATGGAAGCTTGATTTACCATAGCCTCGCCGGATACCACAATACCATCCAGAGGAATCACATTTCCCACATGCACTGTTACCAGATCGCCTTCCCGGATGGAAGAAACGGGAACCAGAACTTCGGCGCCTTCCACATTCTGCCAGACCCTATCAATATTCAGGGACATACTTCTAGCCAGATCCCCCACGGATCGCTTGTGGGTCCATTCCTCCAAAAGCCCGCCTACTCCCAGAAGGAACATAACCGATCCAGCTGTATCAAAATCACGGCGCAAAATTGATACCGAAATGGCGGCAGCGTCCAGCACCTCAACCTCCAGCCTTCCCTGCAGAATACACTTAAGGCCTTTTATACAATATCTGAGTCCATGAAATGCTGTATAGGCTGCGCGTAACGGCCCAGGCAGAAGCATCTTTGTAAGCGTCCGCACCGCAATATGCTGAATCAGCTTCTCCTTATATTCCCGATTCAAAGCTCTCCCGCTGTTTCTGGGGACAAGCTCCTTAAGCTGCTCATCCTCATAGGTAAATCGCTGGATTCCCTCCAGAATCTTCCTTCTCTCACCGTCAAACATCACCACCGCATCTCCGGTCCGGTCATGGACCTTTGCGCCCCTAACCCCCGGCAGACCGCAGAGATAATACTGCAGCAAATCTGCCTGGCGTATGCTCATTCCTCTTTGATACAAATGGACTCTTACCCGTCCTCTTATCTCATGTCTGATTACAAATTTCATGATTGACCGCTCCTATCCTGCTGCTTATTTGAACTAACGCCCCCTATAAAGACTTAGAACGAAACACCGCCTGGGGACGTTTCTCTCCCCAGGCGGATCATTCATTACTCTGAGGCTGCCTCCATCAAAGCCTCAGAGGCTGCTTGCCCACTTTCATCCTCGAATACCTCGGCCTTACGCTTCGCATTGATTTCTCTGGCCTCTGCCAGCACATCCTCCGCATTCTCCTGAATATTGGTAGCGGCAGTCATTGCACAATCCTTTGCTCTCAGTCCCGCAGCCAGGCACTTAATGTAAAATCGTTTCGCGTCATGGCTTCCCAGCAGCTTAACTCCTGCTGTTCCAAAAAGAACGCCCCCTAAAAACATTCCTATCTTCCTGCACTTTAAACAGTCAATCATTCCTTTTTCCTCCTTTTGCCTATCTGTGTTTGTAACCTGTATAGACCGCCATTGCAAGGCAGACTACCATGGCCCATGCCCAGAACTTATGCCGCTTCATCTTATGTCACTTCCTTTTACGTGTAATTTACATAAGGCTTATACTCATGCTAATTGCGTTTCCCCTGGTTAGTCAATTACAACAAGGCTTATCGAGAAATTTCCTCATTTAATTCGATTAATCCTGTAAACCGTATATCCAGCCTCCCTTACCGCATCCCTCAAAGCCTCGTCCCCGGTATCCTCCTTCATATAGACATCCGCCTGGCCCCTGTCTAAGTCCACTCTGGCATATGTTCCCTCCAATGCATTAAGAGCATTTTCCACCCGTACAGAACAGATTCCGCAGGACATACCATCCACCTTCAATACTTTCTCATAGGGGTAGTGAGACAAATCCTTATCCTTCACTCTCAGCCTCTTAGGCATTTTCTCCCCTGAGGCTTTGCAACACCCCGAATATAAACGCTTTATACAGCCCTTAATGCCCAGCACTGCAGCTATTACCAGCAGCGTTGTTATAACCGCGGTTGACACTCTTTCCCCTCCTTATCCTCCGGATAAGAATACTGATACGTACGAGAAAGAACTCCCATCTCCTCCAGAGCGTTTACAGTCCTGTATATAGTAGCCATTCCCAGATTTGGATTACGCTTGCGGGCCTGGTAATAGATATCCTTGCAGGTGGTCCAGTTTCCCTCCAGTATCACATCCAGAAGCATTTCCCGCTGCCCTGTTATCCTCTTTCCCCTTTTTCTGAATTCCTCAATTACCTGTTTCTTCTGCAGCATGTATCAGATCTCCTTCCCATGTAATGACAAGCTCTTAAGAAGCCCCAAGCTGTTTACATGCAAGCCAGTCCAGGCCGGATTCCGGAACCGTTCCGGAATCCGGCCTGGACGCCAAATGTTCAAATTCCCTTATTCCGTTTAGACAATGGTTCCGGCTTTTCCATCCAGTTTTAACGATCGGCTCTCCTTATAAGGACGAAGCAGCAGATATATAAACAGAGCAATCAGAGCCGCAGCCACAGCTGTGCCGATACCGAGGGTTCTCTCTATAACAGAAGTTCCCACCTGATATACGCAGAGAGATACGGCATAAGCCAGAATCGTCTGATAGCCAATGGCAAACCAGGTCCATTTTCCATTGTTCATTTCACGTTTAATGGCTCCGATTGCCGCAAAGCAAGGTGCGCACAACAGGTTAAATACCAGGAAGGAGTAGCCGCTGGCAACGGTAAAGCTGGAGGCAAGGTTTCCCCAAATTTCCGCGCCGTCCTCTGCCACCTCCCCAAAGCCATAGAGAATTCCAAAGGTGCCAACTACATTCTCCTTGGCTATCAGCCCGGTAACAGCCGCCACAGCCGCCTTCCAGTCTCCCCACCCAAGGGGGGCAAACAGAGGAGCGATAAGGCTTCCTATGGATGCCAGAATACTGCTGTTTAATTGCTCTGCCTCCAAGGCTCTGAAGCTTCCGTCCACCCAGCCATAGCTCATCATAAACCAAAGCACGATGGTTGACAGCAAAATAATGGTTCCCGCCTTCTTGATAAAGGACCATCCCCTCTCCCACATGCTTCTCAGTACATTGCTTATCGTAGGCATGTGATAAGCCGGCAGCTCCATCACGAAAGGCGCCGGATCTCCGGCAAACATATTTGTCTTCTTCAGAATAATACCAGAGCAGATAATTGCCGCAATTCCTACGAAATAAGCGCTTGGGGCAACCCAGGAAGTCCCGTTAAAGACAGCTCCCGCAAACAAAGCGATAATGGGCAGCTTGGCGCCGCAGGGAATGAAGGTAGTCGTTATGATCGTCATCTTACGATCTCTGTCGTTCTCTATGGTACGGGAGGCCATAACCCCCGGAACTCCGCAGCCTGTGCCGATCAGCATTGGGATGAAGGATTTACCAGACAATCCAAACTTGCGGAAAATTCTATCCATGATAAACGCAACTCTTGCCATATAACCGCAGGACTCCAAAAACGCCAGAAAGATAAACAGAACCAGCATCTGGGGAACAAAGCCCAGAACAGCTCCCACCCCGGCTATAATTCCATCCAGAATCAGGCTGGAGAGCCAATCAGCGCAATCTACAGCCTCCAGGAAATTCCCTATAATTACAGGTACGCCCGGCACCCATACGCCATAGCTTGCCGGTTCCGGCTCCTCTGCCTCCATGGCAGCGGCAAAATCAGAAACAGCCACTGGAATAGAGGCGGTTATATTGCCCTCCTCATCTTCAATTTCAGCTACAGCTTCCACACCTGCAGCGCCTGCAGCCTCCTCAAAGGCGGCAATTCCCGCCTCGTCAGGCTCCTCAGCTTCGAATACAGAAGCGTCAATACCCTGTTCAGAAGCAGCGGCAATATAGGCTTCAATCTTAGCAGCCTCCACAGCATATTCCTCAGCCGCTTCCTCATAGGCGGCCGTTCCTATGCCAAAAAGATGCCAGCCGTCGCCAAAAACGCCGTCATTGGCCCAGGTTGTAGCCCAGTCTCCCACCGTGGAAACAGATACATAATATACAAACCACATAATCACTGCGAAGATAGGCAAAGCCAGCCAGCGGTTGGTCACAATATGGTCGATCTTATCTGAAGCGCTCAGCTTCCCCTTACGTTTCTTTGTGTAGCAGCTTTTAATGATTGATGTGATATAGTTGTAACGCTCATTGGTAATGATGCTCTCAGAATCATCCCCCAGAGCCTCCTCCGTGTGCTTAATCAGATTCTCCACATCCGGAACCATGGTCATTCCAGAAGCAATTTTATCATCACGCTCAAAAAGCTTGACAGCATAAAAACGCTTCTGCGCTTCTGGTATGTCGTTGCTGAGGGAGCGTTCAATTTCATCCAGCACAGCCTCCACATCTGCTGAAAACGTATGTACAGGCGCCCCTATACGGCCATTTTGGGCAAGCTCAACCGCCTGTACGGCCGCTTCCATGATTCCAGTTCCCTTAAGAGCGGAAATCTCCACAACAGGACAGCCCAGCTTTCTGCTTAAAGCCTTTATGTCAATCTGATCTCCGTTCTTTTTTACAATGTCCATCATATTCACAGCCATCAGAACCGGAATTCCAAGCTCCATCAGCTGAGTGGAAAGATAGAGGTTGCGCTCTAGATTGGTGCCATCCACAATGTTAAGAATGGCATCCGGCCTCTCTTTAATCAAATAGTTTCTGGCAACAACCTCCTCCAGCGTGTAGGGTGACAGGGAATAAATTCCCGGAAGATCCATGATATAAACATCCTTATTCCCCTTTAGCTTACCCTCTTTCTTCTCCACTGTCACTCCAGGCCAGTTTCCCACAAACTGATTGGAACCAGTCAGTCCATTAAACAGAGTGGTCTTTCCGCAGTTGGGATTACCGGCCAAAGCAATTTTAATCGACATTTCCATATCCTCCTCATTCTCTTATTGAGAAATTTTATCAATAAATTAGTTCAGACTAACCTGACTCTGCAAAAAAGCAGCTTTTACTGTACCTCAATCATCTCCGCGTCTGCTTTTCTCAAAGATAATTCATATCCCCTTACATTCACCTCCACCGGGTCTCCTAAAGGCGCCACCTTACGTACAAATACCTCCGTCCCCTTTGTAATCCCCATATCCATAATCCGGCGCTTAACAGCTCCCTCCCCATGAAGCTTTATCACGGAAACCGTGTCTCCACACTTAACCTCTTTTAATGTGCGCATGTCAAACCGCTCCTTTCTTCTTCATACCTGCGATCCGGCCGTTTCTTTCCTTGCCGTTTTTGGCGCAAGCTCTCCTATACCATGATTTTGTTCGCCATTTCCCTGCTGATGGCAACTCTGGATTCCTTTACCGTTACAATCACATTTCCTCCGTTTGTGGAAACCACCTTCAGGTCAGTTCCCGGCACAAATCCCATATTCTCCAAGTGGCGGCGCACCTCCTCCTTTCCGCCTACCCGCTTTATGGATGCTTCCTGACCCTCTTTTACCATTGATAAAGGCATCATGTATCACTCCCTTTCGTAAAATTGACGTGATCCTCTAATCATTCGTATATACAGTCCGGAAGGTTATATCCTCCTAACTGCAAATTCAGGTTAGCACTAGTGAACTCAAATGTCAATAATTTTTTTCAATAATTTTCTGTTTTAAAAGAAAATATAGGAGGAAAAGGGCAGAGCTGTCTCACATCCTTCTCAGCCCTGCCCTCTGCTGCCCGTGCCATAATCAGCCGCCTTTGAGCATACAGACGCCTCTATATCCTAGCTCTGCCTCCCTTTTCTACGCAAGCGCTTTGCCTAAGGCTACGCACTGCTCCTGGGCCTCTGCGTCCGGAGCTCCGTTGCAAATCACAGAATCACAGGCCAGCACAGCTCCGCCGCCCTGGCAGGTTTCCTCCCAGGAGCGCATCCATTCCCCGTCGCCCCATCCATAGGAGCCAAACAAAGCGATTTTCTTACCATTAAGCTTTCCTTCACATTCTGCAAACATCGGCTCAAACTCGTCTTCCTCCAGCTGCTCCGCTCCCATAGACGGGCATCCGAAAGCAACCGCATCAAATTCGTCCAACTTGGCTGCCTCAAACTCCGAAGCAGTAAATACACTTACCTCAGCCCCGGCAGTCTTGGCTCCCTCGGCTACCTTCTCCGCCATTGCCTCCGTGTTGCCAGTTCCACTCCAGAAAACCACCGCCACTTTACTCATTCCCTATTACCTCTCTTCTTTTATGATTTATCTTCAGACAGCAACCGTAAGCTGCCATACCGACCTTCCCTGCTCCCACAAACGGGCATAGGCTTTTTTGCATTTTTTATATTTTGAAAATACCTTAATCGCCTCACATTCATCACAGTAAACCTTCCAATAGCCCTTGCATATACAATTTTTCCCTTCATTTTCAATAAATCCAACCACATCCCCCAGTGGATAACCCAGAAAAACGCCAATTTCATGGGGAAAATGGATTTCCATAGCCACACGCCGCCTTATATTGGCAACTGCCCTGTCCACATCTACGTCCTCATATCCATAAGCCTTCAGAAATGCTTCAACTCCCGGCTGCCTCAGATCGGCTGCAAGATGGCTTCTCCGATAAACATAAATAAGAGCCCTGTTCCCCCTCCTGCATAAGTCCACCAGATAAATCCCCTTCCTCCGCAGACGTCCGTTCCACAGCTTAAGCTGCTTATCCAGCTCTTCATCCGATATGTAGCTGTGATTAAAAAGGCTGGCCGTCTTCAGAGATGCCAGAGTGGGCGAACAGTACTCAATCAAATGTTGCTCCAGTGACATATTGCCTCCCCGTTTTCTATCCTGACGTTTTGCAAAGCCAAGGTATTTATTGGTTAGTTATTTCTAACCCAAATGTAACTATAGCACACCTTCATAAGAAAAGCAAAGCAAAGAAAGTCTATTGAGAATTTTTCTTGCCAAAGAAGCGGCGCACATGAAGAAGATTTGTCAAACCAGAGGCTGCAAATTATCAGAGCCCCAGTATAACTCATCTGTATATAACCGTTGGAGCACAGAAGGCGAGAGTTTTGATTGTACCTTTGTTGGCACCGCAGGCGGCATTCTCCTTGCCCGGCTTCACAACAGTACTGATCGAAATGAACTGGAAATTTTGCTAGCAAAGGGCTATCACGCTATCATTTTAGCCCTTCCAAAGCCTGCAGAAACCTATCGTAATGGAAAATACGGATGCCCCGGCTACGCTCAAAAAACGCCGCAGGAGCATCACTTTGAGGATCAGGCTATGCTTCCAATGGAGCTGTCCTGGATCATACAGTCTTAACCCAATGGATGAATAAACAGTCCGCTCCTGAGCTTTGGTTCAAACCAGGTAGATTTAGGAGGCATCAACCGTCCCGCGTCCGCCACAGCCAGCAGCTCTCTTATGGAGGTGGGATACATAGCAAACGCCACAGCCATATCCTCATGAACTCTGCGCTCCAGCTCTCCCAGCCCACGGATTCCACCAATAAAATCAATCCGCCTGTCTGTGCGGGGATCGCCTACTCCCAGAACAGGGCCTAAAAGCTGATCCTGAAGAATCGACACATCCAGTCCCTTAACCGGATCGTGGCTTACAATCTCATTCTTCGCCTCCAGCTCATACCAGGTCTCCTCCAGAAACATACCAAAGCAGCCCTTCCCGGAGGGTTCATAAGGTTCCCTTCCTGTCTCCTTAACCAGGAACTTTTCTTCCACAGCTGCCAGGAACGCCTCCTTTGACAGCCCGTTCAAATCCTTTATCACCCGGTTATAGGGCAGTATCATCAGTTCCTCGTCAGGGAACAGCACAGCCAGAAAGTAATTATAGGCTTCCCCTCCGCTGTAGTCCGGATTTTCCCTCCTGCGCTTTAAGCCCACCTTAACCGCAGAAGCGGCTCTGTGATGTCCGTCCGCAATATAGGTAGATGGAATCTTTACGAAAGCAGACTGGATTCCGGTTACAGCCTCAGGACAGCTGACGATCCATACCCTGTGCCCGATCCCATCCTCAGAAACAAAATCATAGACAGGCTCCCCCTCCTTCACCTTGTCCACAATCACCCTCAAGGCTTCATTCTGTCTGTAGGCCAGGAAAATAGGACCTGTGTGCGCATTGGTGACGTCCACATGGCGGATACGGTCAAGCTCCTTGTCCTCCCGTGTATTCTCATGCTTTTTAATCACTCCGCTTATATAATCGTCGATGGAGCAGCAGGCCACGATTCCTGTCTGGCTCCGGCCCTCCATGGTCAGCTCATAAAGATAATAATTCTCCCTCTGGTCCTCCACATAGATGCCCTCAGCAATCTGCTTGTCCAGCAGCTCCCTGGCCTTCTCATAAACTCTGTCATCATAGGTATCCACAGAACTGGGAAACTGAGTTTCAGCCCGATCAATATTGAGAAAGGACAAGGGCTTTCCCGCCACCTCCTCACAGGCCTCCCTCCTGTTATACACATCATAAGGCAGTGCAGCCACTTTGGCAGCATTCTCCTTCTTGGGCCTGATACATACAAATGGTTTTACAACTGCCATTTCTTATCTCCTACTCTCTTTATTTGATTCCTTTATTAATTACAGCCTTCACAGCAGGTTTCCCTGGCATGAAGGCCATATACGGCATAGGATTTCTTACTTCACCACACGGACTCTCAGGACACCCTGGACAGCCTTCAGCTTCTGTATTGTCGTAGCCTCAGGCACATTTTCCAAATCCAGAAGGGTATAAGCGTACTTATCCCGGCTCTTATTGGTCATATCGGAAATATTAACTCCTTGCTCTGCCAGAATTCCGGTCACTTGGCCAAGCATATTGGGAATATTCAGATGCAGAACTGCCACACGGCTCTTCGCCTGGCATACCCCCATATCGCAGGCTGGATAATTCACTGAATTTCTGATATTTCCGTTCTCCAGATAATCTGTAAGCTCCTTCACAGCCATCACCGCGCAGTTATCCTCAGACTCCTGGGTGGAAGCGCCCAGATGAGGCATCAGGATGACTCTGGGCATGTGAGTAACTCGTGGATTTGGGAAATCACTTACATAGTAACGAACCTTCCCTTCCTTTAGAGCCTCCTCCATATCATCATCATTTACCAGAGTATCACGGGAGAAGTTGAGGATCACCACTCCGTCCTTCATCAAAGTCAGTTTTTCCTTATTGATCATACCCTTTGTAGAATCCAGCAAAGGCACATGGATGGATATGTAATCGCACTCCTGGAAAATAGTATCCACATTGGTAATATGCCTTACATTTCTGGACAGCTTCCAGGCAGCGTTTACTGAAATATAGGGATCAAAGCCGTAAACCTCCATTCCCAGATGGGTGGCTGCGTTGGCAACCTCTGCCCCAATGGCGCCAAGGCCTACTACGCCCAGCTTCTTGCCCTTGATCTCACAGCCTGCGAATGCCTTCTTGCTCTTCTCCGTATCCTTTGTAATATTGTCGTCCTCAGCGTTGGCCTTACACCACTCTATGCCTCCTACAATATCTCTGGAGGCCATAAGCATACCTGCGATGACCAGCTCCTTAACGCCATTGGCATTGGCTCCCGGCGTATTAAACACCACAATCCCTTCCTCCGCACACGTATCCAGAGGAATGTTGTTCACGCCCGCCCCTGCACGTCCTACTGCCAACAGGCTTTCAGGGAACTCCATATCATGCATGGAGGCGCTCCGTACCAGAACAGCGCAAGCCTCCTTTAAATTGTCAGTCAGTTCATAATCTGCCGGAAACAGCCCTGTGCCGCAGGCTGCAATGGGATTTAAGCAATGAATCTTTTTCATCATTATCATCTCCTCTAATCAGAAACCTATTTGCTGTGCTTTTCCTCAAAATCGGCCATAAATGCCGCCAGCTTCTCCACTCCTTCTATTGGCATAGCATTGTAAATGCTGGCCCGCATACCGCCTACCGTTCTGTGCCCCTTCAAATTCTCCAGACCTGCCCCTTTGGACTCCTTTACAAAAAGGGCGTCCAGCTCGTCGTCCCCTGTAACAAAGGGTATATTCATAAGAGAGCGATCCTTCCTCTCCACCGTCCCCTTAAACAGCTTGCTCTGATCCAGGAAATCATAGAGAATTTTCGCCTTCCTCTCATTGTACTCCTTCATAGCCTCAAGGCCGCCTCTGGCCTTTAGCCATTTAAACACCTTTCCGCACATATAAATACCGTAGGTTGGGGGAGTGTTGTAGAGGGAATTAGCATCTGCATGAATCTTATAGCGGAGCATGGTAGGCGTTTGGGGAAGCACATCCTCCGTAATCAGATCCTCGCGCACAATCACGATAACCGTTCCGGCAGGTCCTACATTCTTTTGTGCCCCCGCAAAAATAAGGCCATATTTGGTTACATCCACCGGCTCTGACAAAAAGCAGGAGGACTGATCCGCTACCAGCGTCTTTCCCTTTGTATTGGGCAGAGTCCAGAACTTCGTTCCGTAGATCGTATTGTTCTCACAGATATACACGTAGTCCGCATCCTCAGATATAGGAAGATCCGAGCAGTCCGGAATATAGCTGAAGGTTTTGTCTGCGCTGGAAGCGATAGCCCTGGCTTTGCCGTATATGCCGCCCTCCTGGTATGCCTTCTTGGCCCATTGCCCTGTGACGATATAATCAGCAGCGCCGTTCTTCATCAGATTCATGGGTACCATAGCAAACTGCTGGGAAGCGCCGCCCTGTAAGAACAGTACCTTATAATTGCCTGGAATATGTAAAAGATCCCGCAGGTCTGCCTCAGCATCCTTGATGATGGAATCGTAAGCCTTCGATCGGTGACTCATCTCCATCACTGACATTCCCGTCCCCTTATAATCCAGCATTTCTGCCGCGGCTTCCTTCAGGACGTCCTCCGGCAGTATAGCCGGGCCTGCTGAGAAATTGTACACTCTGCTCATCTTGTTTTCCTCCTCTTAAATGGTTGTGATTGCTGTAATACTTATGGCAACGCTTCAGGCATCTGCCCTGAGCAGCTACGCCTCCTGACTATATATATACACAGATGACTTCCCCGTATGCCTCCACCTGCCGGAACACATAAAAGGAAGTCCTCTGAACATATACTCCACCGTGTATCAGTCCATCCCACCGCTGCCTTCCAATCGGCTCCGGCGCTTTATCAAGGTAATTTGATAACGTCACCAAAGTGTTTAATGATAACTATACACTGTTTTTAATTAATTTTCAAGTCTGTATCATCAAAAGCGTCAGCAATCGGCGCTCCTGGAGATACCATTGGAAATACCTTCTCATCACAGTTGATTTGACAGTCGATAACAACCGGGATATTCAGGGAAATCGCCTCCTTAAGCACCGGCTTAAGCTCCTCCTTTTGAGTTACCCTGTAAGCCTTGGCTCCCATTGCCTCGGCAAGCTTCACAAAATCCACCCCATCCTTAAGAACAGTCTGAGAATAGCGCTTTCCATAAAAAAGAGTCTGCCACTGGCGCACCATACCCAGCACATGATTGTTAATGATCACCTGTAGGATCGGGATATTATAGCGGGTAGCTGTGGCTATCTCATTCATATTCATACGGAAGCAGCCGTCGCCTGCTATGTTGATAACCCGCTTATCCTTACAGCCCATCTTTGCTCCAATGGCCGCTCCCAGACCGTATCCCATGGTGCCAAGACCTCCAGAGGTGAGAAGGGTCCTGGGCTGGCGGTATTGGTAATACTGCGCCGCCCACATCTGGTGCTGTCCTACCTCGGTAACAATTATGGCGTCTCCCTGTGTTATTTCGTTGATGGTCTGCACAATATAAGGCCCTGTCAGCGTATTCTTATCATAGCGCAGCGGGTACATATCCTTCATCCGCTCAATATGGGCAATCCATTCATCATGATTGGCCGGATCTAGCCTTGCATTCAGCTTCCTTAAAATGATCTTCACATCGCCGATAATACTGGCGTCTACCTTAATATTTTTGTTGATCTCTGCCGGATCGATATCCAGCTGGAGAATCTTCGCGTTCTTTGCAAACTTGGAGGCATTGCCAATCACACGGTCACTGAACCGGGCTCCGACTACAATCAGCAGATCCGACTCTGTAATTCCAAAATTGGAGGTCTTGGTTCCGTGCATACCCACCATACCTGTATACAGCTCGTGGGCGCCGTCAAAGGCTCCCTTTCCCATAAGGCTGTCTGCCACTGGCGCCTGAAGCTTCTCCGCAAATGCTCTCAGCTCCTCAGAAGCATTGGACAGTACAGCCCCGCCTCCCACAAAGATAAAAGGCTTGCGGGACTTGCGGATCATTTCTACCGCCCGCTCCACATCTTCCTCCCTTATGGTATCGCTTTGAGGCACAATGGGCATAGGCGCCTCCTTCTCATATTCGCAAACCGCAGCCGTCACATCCTTGGTAATATCCACCAGCACCGGGCCGGGACGCCCGGACTGGGCGATCGTAAAGGCCCTGCGTATCACCTTTGCCAGCCGGTTTACATCCTTAACAATAAAGTTGTGCTTTGTAATCGGCATGGTCACGCCCGTAATATCAATTTCCTGAAAGCTATCCTTTCCTAACAGACTGTTGGTCACATTACAGGTGATGGCGACTACCGGAATGGAATCCATACAAGCGGTGGCAATACCTGTTACCAGATTGGTGGCTCCCGGGCCTGAGGTTGCCAGGCACACGCCCACCTTGCCCGTTGCCCTTGCATAGCCGTCTGCCGCATGGGACGCCCCCTGCTCATGAGAAGTGAGAATGTGGGTAATCTCATTCTGGTGCTGGTACAGTGCGTCATATATATTCAGGATAGCCCCGCCCGGATAACCAAAGACAGTATCCACTCCCTGTTCCTTCAAACACTCAACTACAATCTCTGCCCCCGTCAATTTGCTCATATATATGGTACTCCCTTTCTTTCACAATCTATTCCGCTTCCTGTCTCACCTGGAGCACAGCGCCCCTGTCAGCCGAGGTCACAAGGGAAGCGTACCTTGCCAGATACCCGGTGGTAATCTGAGGTGTTCTGGGCCTCCACCTGGCCTTCCTTTCGGCCAGCTCCTCGTCTGATACCAGAACATTTAACTGATGATTATCTATATCAATGGAAATAATATCTCCCTCTTCCACCAGAGCAATCGGCCCTCCTACTGCAGCCTCCGGTGACACATGCCCGATGGATGCGCCTCTGGACGCGCCGGAGAAACGACCGTCTGTAATCAATGCTACCGTAGAGCCTAAGCCCATACCTGCAATGGCTGAGGTGGGATTCAGCATCTCTCTCATGCCAGGGCCGCCCTTAGGGCCCTCATATCGGATTACCACCACGTCTCCGTCAACAATCTTTCCGCCCTTAATAGCTGCAACCGCTTCCTCCTCACAGTCAAACACTCTGGCAGGGCCTTCATGCTTTAACATCTCAGGGGCAACTGCCGAACGCTTTACAACTGCCGAATCCGGAGCCAGATTCCCCTTTAAAATGGCAATTCCGCCTGTCCTGCTGTAGGGCTTCTCCACAGGACGGATCGTATCCGGATCTCTGTTAACACAGCCCTTTATATTCTCTCCAACTGTCTTTCCCGTAACAGTCATGCAGTCCAGGTTTAAAAGCCCCTTCTTGCTGAGCTCATTCATCACAGCATAGATACCGCCTGCTTCATTCAAATCCTCCATATAGGTCCGGCCTGCGGGAGCCAGATGACACAAATTCGGAGTCTTCGCACTGATTTCATTGGCTATATCCACATTCAGCTCCACGCCCGCCTCATGAGCGACAGCCGGCAGATGCAGCATGCTGTTGGTGGAGCATCCAAGGGCCATATCCACAGTCAGAGCATTTATAAATGCTTCCTCTGTCATAATATCCCTTGGCCGAATATTCTGGCGGTACATCTCCATCACCTGCATTCCGGCATGCTTCGCTAGCTTGATACGCTGGGAATAGACAGCCGGTATGGTTCCATTTCCCTTAAGCCCCATACCCAATACCTCAGTAAGACAATTCATACTGTTGGCTGTATACATGCCGGAGCAGGAGCCGCAGGTAGGACATGCCTTTTCCTCAAATTCCAGAATATCCTCCTCTGTCATAATTCCGGCTGAATAGGAGCCCACTGCTTCGAACATACTGGACAGGCTGGTTTTTTGTCCCTTCACCCGTCCCGCCAGCATAGGGCCGCCGCTGACGAATACCGTAGGAATATTAATTCTGGCGGCCGCCATCAGAAGGCCCGGAACATTTTTATCACAATTCGGTACCATAACCAGAGCATCAAACTGATGGGCCATAGCCATACACTCGGTAGAGTCCGCTATCAAATCTCTGGTAACCAGGGAATACTTCATGCCAATATGTCCCATGGCAATCCCGTCACACACCGCAATGGCCGGAAACACCACGGGCGTTCCCCCTGCCATGGCTACCCCCAGCTTTACCGCTTCCACAATTTTATCCAGGTTCATGTGACCAGGAACTATTTCATTATAGGAGCTGACGATTCCCACCAGAGGCTTTTTCATCTCCTCTTCTGTCATCCCCAGAGCGTTGAACAATGACCTGTGAGGGGCCTGCTGCATACCTGTCTTAACTGCGTCGCTTTTCATCTATGTATTCCTCCTGCTTATTATAATAGTGTCAAGTTGAACCGATTTTTCCTGCAATCAAATCTCCCATGGAGCTGGTTCCCACCTGCTCGCATCCCCGGGACATAATGTCGCCGGTTCTATAGCCCTCTGCCAAAACCTCCCGGACCGCCTTTTCGATAGCATCCGCCTCCTGATCCAAATCACAGGAGTAGCGCAGAAGCATAGCTGCCGAAAGAATGGTTGCGATTGGGTTTGCCATATCCTTTCCCGCAATATCAGGAGCGGAGCCATGGCTCGGCTCATAGAGGCCAAACCTGCTTTCATTCATGCTGGCAGAGGACAGCATACCGATTGAGCCGGTAATCATACTTGCCTCGTCGGAAAGGATATCGCCAAACATGTTCTCTGTGAGAATCACATCAAACTGCCCTGGATTCATCACCAGCTGCATAGCACAGTTGTCCACCAGCATATGAGTCAGCTCTACCTCAGGATACTCCTTTGCCACTTCCTCCACCACCCTACGCCAAAGCCTGGAGGAATCCAGCACATTGGCCTTGTCCACGCTTGTAACCTTCCTTCTGCGCTTTCTGGCAATCTCAAAGCCCTTAACAGCAATCCTGCGTATTTCCTTTTCATTATATGTGAGGGTGTCCACTGCAGTCATGACCCCGTCCACCTCCCTGGTATACCTGTCTCCGAAGTAAAGACCGCCGGTCAGCTCCCTCATAATCACCATATCAAAGCCGTCTCCGATAATCTCCTTCTTAAGAGGACAGGCCCCTTCCAGCTCCCTGTAAAGATAAGCAGGACGTATATTGGCAAACAGCCCCAGCCCCTTGCGGATGGCCAAAAGGCCTGCCTCCGGCCTCAGATTGGGAGCCACGTCATACCACCTGGAATTTCCTACATCTCCACCTACGGCTCCCAGAAGAACTGCGTCGCTCCTTCTGGCAGTCTCCAGGGCCTCCTCTGTAAGAGGTATACCATAGGCATCAATGGAGCAGCCCCCCATCAAAACCTCAGTGTACCCAAAGCTGTGTCCATAGACCCTTCCCACCTTATCCATAACCTTCTTCGCTTCTCTCACAATCTCCGGGCCAATTCCATCTCCTGGAATCACAGTAATTTTATAATTCATTTTGCATATCTCTCCTGAGTTCTATTCTTTTAAGTTATACTTTTAGCGAGTATACTAATTTCTTTTCATCATATCTTATTTTAGGAGGTATTTCAACCTCTCCACAGGAATTTCCCCATAGAGAAATATATATGTTTGGAATTATTAACATAAATAAAAGTTATGGTATCCATCGTTTCTCTTCCATAAATGATGAAAGTGCTTCGTACCGGCTCTGTAATTGACCGTACGCCTTCAGCGCAGGCCCCGTTTTCTCCTGAACCCGCTCCATAATTACATCAAATTCCTTCGTCATGTAAGCAACGATCTGAACATCCAAAAAGCCCTTCCTGGCCATCTCTGTCAGAATAGCCCTTGTTTTCTCCTTTGGAAATGCTCCTTTATAGCTTCTGACACCTGTAAGAGCGCTGACAACATCCGCTACGGCCACAATCCTCTGAGGAGTACTCAGCTCCTTTGCCGAAAGCCCTCTAGGATAGCCGGAGCCATCCAGCTTTTCATGATGGCGCAAAGCAATCTCCCTGACTGACTGCGATACGCTGTCTCCAAGAATATATCCCGTTAAAGTAACATGATCCTTCATTATTTTCATATCCTGAGAGCTTAATTTCCCCGGAAATTCCAGGATCTCCACAGGTATTCCTATCTTTCCCAAATCATGGAGCATAGCGCCCCAATATACATCCCTTATCTCCTCGTAATCCTCACACAGACGTTCTGCAAGCACCTGGCTGATCACTGTAGCAACAATCGTATGAGTTACTGTATAAGGGCTTCTGAAATCAATGGCATATATAAGCATTTTTAATACCGATTCCTTCTCCTGCTCCGTTAAAGGCACCGCCTCCATCGCCATCTCAAATTCCCGATTCTCCTTCTTCCAAGCTTCCTCCGTCAGAAAAAAGTCCATGCCGGAGGCCAGATTTATAATCTCAGGTGAAAATACTTCGTCACCGGCATCCTTCAGCTTCTCTATCAGTTCTTGATTACCATTCTTATACCTGGGATTCTGGATATAGATATCTACCCGGTCTGCCAGATGCAGCAGCTGGGCCGCCTGCCTTATGGGTCCAGGAATATCCTTCATCTGCCTTAAGGCGCTCCAGTGGGAATGATGAAACAAAACAACGGGGGCTGTTTTTGACAAAAACGTAAAGGAATGAAAAAACAGGTACCCATAGATGGAATGATTTCTCACATTCTTTGTATCAAATGCAAGCATCCGGTCAATCTCCTCCATCTTATATGCTCCGATATCGTGAAGGACGGAAAGAATTAAAAGGTTCCTGATTTCCAAGGGAGAAAAACTGCCGGTTTCTTTTAGCAGCCGATACATAATATGGGCAACCCGCTCCCCATGGCCTATCAGTTTTGAATTTACCAGATCAAAGGCCCTCTTGGCCATATCCATGATATCCTTATTGGCAACTGCCAAAATGTAGTCCTCCATAAGCCCCTCCTTCGTATTTCTTTTTCGTCTCAGACCCTTTTTATACAGTAAAATGCCGCAGGTATATGATATCATATCCTTACGGCATCTCATGCTTGGTATTTTGCCATTGGCTGATTACTGGGCAATCTTTGCTCCATCCTCACCAACCCAATAATTATCCGGCGTCATACAATCGGTAAGCATGTCGCCATTCTCCGTACAGTAGTACTCCTTACCCTCCCACTGTATCCAACCGGTCTTCATATATCCTTCTTCATCAAAAAAATACCACTTATCTCCAATCTTATACCAGCAATTTGCAGGATAATCCTTCTCTGAGATACTGTACCACCATCTGCCGTTTACGGGTGACTGCACCCAGCTCCCCTCGCTTCCCACAGGGTTTTCCTTAAACTGCGCTGCCCGTTCCTCATCGATGTATATGCTGGCGGACTCCACCCATTTGCCCTTCTGGCTCTTATCATATTGATTCACAGGGCGCACCTTAACTGTATAGGAAGCGTTCCCCTTGGTCAGCTTCTCACGGCAGTTTAAGCTGTTTGTCTTAGTCTCCATAACAGCTCCTACAGGCTGTCCGTCTCTGTACACCTTTACCTCGTAGCTGCCCGCTGTTTTAATCTCATCCCACGAAGCGATGCCGTTATCGGATAAGGTTACATCTTCCAACTCTCTCAGAGTCACTCCAAGAGAGGGAAGCTTGATTTCCATCAGCAGGGTGGAATTTGAATCCTGCCTTGTAGCCTTCACAAATTCAGCGCCGCCCTTGATAGTAACCTTATCCTTTGAAAGAGAGGTAAAATAATAATCATCTCCGGCAGTCATAGTAACCCTGAGCCTTGGCAGAGAATCCTCACTCCACCCGAACCCTTCATTCAGCACCTCATAGCCATCAATGGAGAAACGATTGCTGTTCGTCTCAAGCTCGATTTCTTCCTCTCCGTATTCTGTATCCGGCAGGATATTGGCCTTTATGCTAAAGGTAATTGACTTAATGGGGCTGCGTTTGCTCCCATAGGCCGGAAACACCATTGCAGCAGCCAGAACACCGGCCAAAAGTCCAAGCAGCCACCCCCTTCTTTTCTGAAACATTCTGTATCTCCTTCTCTTTTTTCTCAATGGGTCAATATGTAACTGTTATCAGTAATTTATTTATTTCTACTTTATCTGTTTTTCTATTTTGTGTCAATACATAAATCCTTACGATTGTACTTCTTTTCTGTACTGTTTTGTAATATCTCATATATATGTTTCTTTCATTTTATCACATTAAAATCTCTGAAAAAAGGGGTTCCAACACCTGGAAACTAGACCGAATCGGCCTCCTTTGGCTCCCTCGGCAGGATATAGAAGCAAAGATTTGTAGATATAAAGTATTTGACTTGGACAGTGACACGGAAAAATGCCCTAAACCCGTAATAAACATATTTACTACGGGTTTAGGGCATATGTGTTTATTCTCCGAACAATTATTTTGCAAAATCAGTAACCCTGGACTCCCGGATTACATTTACTTTAATCTGTCCCGGATACTCAAGCTCCTCCTCAATACGCTTGGAAACGTCTCTGGCCAGCAATATCATATCGTCGTCGTTAATCTGATCCGGAACAACCATGATACGAACCTCGCGGCCTGCCTGAATCGCAAAGGACTTGTCTACTCCTTTAAAGGAGTTTGTAATATCTTCTAATTGCTTCAATCTGTTTGTATATGTTTCCAGAGTCTCACGTCTTGCACCAGGTCTGGCAGCAGAAATTGTATCAGCAGCCTGGACAATACAAGAAATAAGGCTCGTGGGCTCAACATCGCCATGATGGGATTCCACCGCATTCAATACGGTTGCTGACTCTTTATATTTTTTACAAAGATCCGAACCTAACTGAACATGGGTTCCTTCCATATCATGGTCAACGGATTTGCCAATGTCATGTAATAAACCGGCACGTTTGGCTAAACGCACGTCTAAACCAAGCTCCGATGCCAGAAGTCCTGACAACTGAGCCACTTCAATGGAATGCTTCAAGGCATTCTGTCCGTAGCTGGTTCTGAATCTCATCTTACCTAAGAGCTTAACCAGCTCAGGATGAATTCCATGAATACCAACCTCAAGACAGGCAGCCTCGCCCTCTTCCCTCATGTTGATCTCCACTTCCTTCTGCGCCTTTTCAACCATTTCCTCGATCCTGGCCGGATGGATACGTCCGTCCACAATCAAACGCTCCAATGCAATCCTTGCAACTTCTCTCCGTATCGGATCAAACCCAGATAATACTACTGCCTCCGGGGTATCGTCGATAATCAACTCCACACCAGTCAGGGTTTCCAGGGTTCTGATATTGCGTCCCTCCCGCCCGATGATGCGGCCCTTCATCTCATCATTGGGAAGCTGTACAACAGAAACTGTTGTCTCAGCAACGTGATCCGCAGCGCATCTTTGAATAGCGGTAACTACCAGATCCCTTGCCTTCTTATCAGCCTCTTCTTTTGCCTTGTTTTCCAGTTCCTTAATCAATTTAGCTGTGTCATGCTTTACATCTTCTTCAACAGATTTTAAAAGATATTCTTTTGCTTGTTCGGAGGTAAGACCGGATATCCGCTCTAATTCCTGCATCCCCTGCTCATACTGGGATTCCACTTCCGCTGTGCGCTTCGTAAGAATATTCTCCCTTCTGACCAGGTCAGCCTCCTTCCTTTCTAATGCATCTGCCTTCTTCTCAACGTTTTCTTCTTTACTTAATACACGTTTTTCATACCGTTGAAGTTCTGCCCTTCTTTCCCTGGTTTCCTTCTCTAACTCATTTTTCGTCTTTAAGGATTCTTCCTTGGCTTCCAGGAGAGCTTCTCGCTTCTTTGTCTCTGCGGTTTTTAATGCTTCATCTATTATTTCTCTGGATTTCTCTTCCGCACTTCCCACCTTGCTGTCATATTGCTTACGCTCGTAGCTGCGTGCCGCGAACCAGACAATAATAGCCGCAATTACTGTGATGATCATCATCAAAGGGACCATTATCTGTAACACAGGAGCACCTCCTTATTTAATTTTCATTGTACAAACTACAACGCATTAATTTTATACTTTTTACAGAATTATGTCAAGACTCTTCCTCCCAATTTCCGGTAATCCAGTCAATATAGACAAAATTCAATTCCTTCATTCCAAACTGCCGGAGGTCTCAAACTCCCTTATCACACGGTTAATTACATCCAAGGAATATCCCTTCCGGCTCAGGTATCCCGCCAGACGGTTCCTTTCCTCACGGGTAATTTCAGTCCTTCCCTTCAAGCGTTTTACCAAAAGCCCTCTGGCGCTTTCCTCCTCATCTACAGGAAATTCCTCCAGAACCGATCGGATCAGCTCCTTTGAAACTCCCTTCTGCTGAAGCTCAAATTCAATCTGCCTGAGACTCTTTTTCCCGCATGTAAAACGGATAAAGGCTTCTGTATAGGCCCTATCATCAATATAATGGTACTCTTTTAAAACGTTCAGGGCATAGTCCACAGCCTCCGCCGGATAGCCTTCCCCGGAAAGCTTCCTGCGCATCCAACTCTCCGTCTTGGCGGAGGCTCCCAGGAGATAGAGGGCCCGCTCCTTAGCCCGGTCCATCAGAATCTCCGTAAGCAAACGGTGGAAGGTGTCCTCTCCCAACTCCTCCCCTTCCCGGATGCCGAATTGTTCCAGCTCACCTCTGTATAAAACAAAGGCAAAGCCCTCCTCCAGGAGCACTTTGCTCTTTCTCTTATCTACAGGGATGATGGCTGCGACCGTCATTTTCTCTCAGGAGCATCCCCAAAGTCTGCTCCTGCTCCAGTCCTTATCTCTCCTTTGGAGCTGCCCTCCGGCATCTTTGGAGCGCCTTTGGAACTTTCTAAGGTCTCCTTTGCCTCTGGCTTCAGCGCTTCCTCTGTGCCTGGAAGCTCGTACCGGGCTCTCACCTTAGCCTCTATCTCAGAGCAAACCGAAGGATTCTCCAGCAGGTAGCTTTTGGCGTTTTCCCGGCCCTGTCCAATCTTGATGCCGCCGTAGGCAAACCATGCGCCGCTCTTCTCCACAATATTCTCCTTCACTGCCAGATCCAGAATATCGCCTTCCTTGGAAATACCCTTACCGAACATAATATCGAACTCAGCCTCTTTAAAGGGCGGCGCAATTTTATTCTTCACAATCTTTACGCGGACACGGTTGCCAATCACATCTCCTCCCTGCTTTAGCGTCTCGATCTTGCGGACATCCAGCCGTACAGATGAGTAGAACTTAAGGGCGCGGCCTCCTGTGGTAGTCTCTGGATTGCCGAACATTACTCCTACCTTTTCACGAAGCTGATTAATAAAAATTACGATGCAGTTGGACTTGCTGATAATAGCCGTAAGCTTGCGCAAAGCCTGGGACATCAGCCTTGCCTGAAGGCCCACATGGGAATCGCCCATCTCACCGTCAATCTCCGCCTTGGGAACCAGGGCAGCCACAGAATCCACAATCACAATATCAACTGCGCCGGAACGAACCATAGTCTCAGTAATCTCCAATGCCTGCTCTCCGTTATCCGGCTGGGATATGTACAGGTTATCAATATCCACGCCTATGTTTCCTGCATATACAGGGTCCAGAGCGTGCTCTGCATCAATAAAGCCGGCAATACCACCCCGCTTCTGAACCTCTGCCACCATATGAAGGGCTACGGTGGTCTTACCAGAGGACTCCGGTCCATACACCTCTACAATCCTTCCCTTTGGAACGCCCCCAAGGCCCAGGGCTATATCCAGACTGATCGAGCCTGTAGGCACTGTCTCTATATTCATACGAGCCGCCCTATCCCCCAGCTTCATGACAGAGCCCTTTCCATATGCTTTTTCTATATGGGTCAGGGCTGCATCCAGGGCTTTCAGCTTTTCTTCTTTATTCATATCTCTGTTGATCACATGATTCTTTTCTTCTCTGGCCATATTATCCTCCAATTCGAACAAACGTTCTTTCCTGTTACAATCATAGTATAGATTCATTTAAATGTCAACCTTTATTTTCCCATCCACCTACCTATCTTATACTTCCTTCATTCCCAATTCTCTGTGAACGCCGGGCGAACCGCCCGCCTGCTGGCGCCTGTGCATACACCTGAATGACAGCCCCGAAAGGCAGAACCAAAGCCGCGCAGAAAGAACATTCTGCGAATGTAATTAAAGAATATCATAACCTGCCGGTTTTTGCAATCATTCAAAGAAAAAGAAGGCAAAAAACAGGTCATCATCTGCCTCCTGACAAAACTCTGAAAACCTTTGGAGCCACCTGCGCAAGACCTTTTCCAATCCAATGACTTAAGGCCACCATGAACACCGGCATCAAAAAAAACATGAGCAGGGCTGAGGCAGGACGAGCAGGCAGTATGAAGGCTCCTGCTTTATTAAAAAGCCTTACCCACGCAAAGTGAATGGCATAAAGGAAGAAATTGTGCTTCATCCACTCCCTTGTTCTGGGAAACTTTATATAGCCTGATACCACCCAGGCTGCGCATACCCCCAACAGCCTGAATAACACAGTAAACAAAGCCGTTTCATACAGGCATCTGCCAGGCTGTCCAAGAAACGCCAGACTTCCGGACGCAAGAAGAAGAGCCAGCGGCAGCAGCCAACGATTCCTCCCCTCGCCGCTATGCTCTGCCGCCCGGCCCCAGCCGTCTCTGTGAAGGCTTATATAAGCAGCTGTACAGGTGTAGAAAAAGGCATCCATATTCAGAAAAGGAAAATCCCAGTTTTTCCAGAGGGCAAACATGACAGTCAGAATACTCACGCCTCCCACCCAGGTGTTTTTACACAAGACATAGATAACAGGGGCCAGAGCAACCAAAAGAATCAGCTGGTACAGATACCAGAATACAGGATTGTAGGCATAGCGGACGACAGCCGCAGCTGCCTGTTCCAGGTTAAAGGGCACCGGCGTTTTTCCTATCACATGAGAAACTCCCGGAAGGCGGGTAGCGACCACATAGCCTATATAATACAAAAGATTCCAAAGAAGATAAGGGATTAGAAGGCTATTCACTCTGGTACGCCATTTGGGGAGCAGCTTTTTCCAGGTAAAGCCCCGGTAGAACAGGTAGGAGGATACCATAAAAAAACCGGGCACCGCAATCTGTCCCAGGCTCCCTACGGCCCGCTCCACCCGATCCACCCATGCGCCTGTCTCAGTGGCTCCCAGGAACAATTCCCCGTTAAAGGAATGCAGCCATATAACCAGAATGCTGAAGAAACATGTGAGCCAGTATATCCTGCCGCGAAATTCCTTCTCCATACAGGGCCTCCCTTCTTATAGAATACCTATTAGGTAATTCCGAGGTTCTATTTGCATTTTTCTTAAAATCAGATTTTGACAGCCATCTCCTGGACGCGGCACAGGCTTCTTTCCAGGAGACCCTTCCTTATCAATTTTACAGAACCCATTACCTCATTAACAGCTTTGCCGGAAAGCAAAAAGGCCGCCTCCCCAGGCTTTACAGCCCTTGCATAGGGAAGAGGGCCATTTTTATCTGGCAGTCAGCTCTGGCAGGTCAGCCAGAGCTTCTCCTTCTGATATATACCTATATCAGCTGCGGTACTGTTCCAGCAGGCGTGTAATTCTCTTCGTCGGCGTCAGCAGCTCGCTTAAGGACGCATCATGATTCAGGTTGTCAATAATAAGAGCGATGTACTTGCTCATATCCACATTAATATAGTAGGGCCGCTTAAGCAGCTCCGGCGTCTGATACACCAGGTTGGTGGTAAGAATCCGATCAATAATTCCCTTGTCATAGTATTCATCAAATTTGGCAAGCCCTCCGGTAAAAAGCCCGAAGGTGGAGCAGACAAATACCTTCCCCGCTTTCCTGCGCTTAAGCTCCTTGGCTACGTCCAGCACGCTCTCACCGGAAGAAATCATATCGTCAATAATCAGCACGTCCTTCCCTTCTACGCTGCTTCCCAGAAACTCATGGGCAACGATGGGATTACGTCCATTAATAATCTTTGTATAGTCACGGCGCTTGTAAAACATCCCCATATCCAGTCCCAGCATGTTTGAAAAATATACAGCCCGGCCGGTACCTCCCTCGTCAGGGCTGATAACCATCATATGGTCGCTGTCTATCTGAAGCTTTGTCTCAGTCTTGAGAAGATACTTAAGGAACTGATAGATGGGCTGTACCGTCTCAAAGCCCTTTGAAGGAATGGCATTCTGAACTCTGGGATCGTGGGCGTCAAAGGTGATGATATTCTCTACTCCCATATTCACCAGCTCCTTAAGAGCCAGAGCGCAGTCCAGGGACTCCCGTCCAGAACGTTTATGCTGCCTGCTCTCATATAAAAAGGGCATAATCACATTAATTCTCCTGGCTTTACCGGCAGCGGCCGCAATCACACGCTTTAAATCCTGAAAATGATCGTCCGGCGACATGTGATTGGTCATACCAAACAGCGAGTAGGTCAGGCTGTAATTGCATACGTCCACCATGATATAGAGGTCGTCACCTCTAACGGACTGAAGAACCGTACCCTTTCCTTCTCCTGAGCCAAACCTGGGAGTGCTGGCCTGGATAATATAAGAATCTCTCTGATAACCGGAAAATGCAATGGTTGATTTGTGCTCGCTCTCCCGCTCACATCTCCAATCCACCAGATATGCGTCCACCTTGCTCCCCAGTTCCGTACAGCTGTTAAGGGGAATTAGTCCCAGCGGCCCAACGGGTATGGTTTCAATGACTTTCTCCTCATATAACATGACTTCGTATCCTCCTGTCTTAGACCGGCGGCCTAGCTGCCCAACCGGTAACGTGCGTTACAGTTATACCACCACTTCCACTGATTCGTCAAGAATCTTCCTGGGGGATTGCCCTGCATATCATTATTTTTTTAACAACCGTATATCTCCCCCATATAACGGAATGATCCGATAGCCGCTCATAATTCTGGATGCTACCCGATCCGTGTAGGAATCCCGGAGCCTGGCTGGCGTCAGATTCGTAGAGATAATCGTGGAACAGCGCATATTCATCCGTTCATTGATGCAGTAAAAGAGCTGGGAGGAGGTAAAGCTGTTATTTAGCTCCGTCCCCAAATCATCAATTATGAGCAGGTCGCAGTCCAGAATAAAGCGATACATATCCCGCATCTCCTCTGCGTTTTCATAATCAAACTTATTCCGGGAAAATACTTCAAATAAATCTCCCGCCGTCATATAGATAACGGAATGGTACGAATCCATTAGCTCCCTGGCAATACAGTTGGTGAGAAATGTCTTCCCCACCCCTGTACTTCCGGTAAAAAGAAGATTCTCATGCTTCTTATCAAAGTCCTTTACAAAATCCCTGCACTGCTTCACAACCAGCCGCATATAGGCCGCATTGGTAGCTCCCACCTGGGGAATCATTTCACTATTATCATAATATTCATAGGTTAAGGAGGCAAAGTTTTCCCGTTCCAGCACATCCTCCAGATTCGACTGATCATGAAGAAGCTTCATCTGAGCTTTCAGGAAGCAGCGGCATTTCTTCCCATCCACCAGGCCGGTGTCCTTACACTCAGGACAGCGGTACCACAGCTCCAGATAGTTGTGGGGATAGCCTGCCGCCTTGATAAGAAGCGCTTTCTGCTCCCGTAAATCCCTTAAGTCCTCCCGCAGCCTGTGAATTACATCGCCATCCCCCTCCAAAAGCTTTTTCGCACACGCTACGGAACGACCGGCAATCTCTGCCTCCAGCTCCCTCACCGCAGGAATTTTCTCATAAATCTCTCTGCGCCGCTCCTCCAGCTGGTGCCGGTTCTCAATCTGTTGCCGTCCGTAGGCTCTCATAATCGCATCATATTGAGAATTACTAAGTGCCATTATCCTATCTCCTTATCTGCATCCAGAGGCGGTTAAGGGCTGCCGGCCCCCCCAGTCCTAGGACTGATGTCCCACCCATTCCCTCACCTGCTTTAGCATCAGCGCGTCGTAATCTGTATCCCTCTGCTCAAAATTGTGGAACTGATTGGGGGCACCTTTCCGTGCAGCGCTTCCCTGCAGGGAAGCGCTTTTGCCTCCCTCCTGCCTGGCAAACCAAGGCTCTCTCCTCTGACCGCCCGCCTCCTTTTCAGAGGCATGCTTTGCATCCAAAGCTTTCACATCCCTCAAGCTTCTTACTCCAGCCTCCTTCCAGTCTGAAAGAATTTTATCCGCATACTGGAAGCTGGGACTGTGAATGGCTGTGATGGTTCTGCTGCAGGCCTCCAGCACCAGATCCCTGGAAAAGCAAAAATCCTTAAACCACTTGTCCATCAATTTCTGCTCCGGCAGCCCAGGATTCCTGCTGTTGAGCCCGAAGGCTTTCATCACAGCAAAGGAATCCTGGCTGTAGGAGGCAGAATAGAGCTTTGCATCCTTCACCGTCTTAATTTCCTGCTTATGCCAGTTTAAGGCTACCGCCTCTATGTAACGTACAGAGCAGTGACCATTCTGGGCGCAGTACTCCACCAGATACTCCAGCAGCTCTCCGCTCATCCCCAGCTCATCATAAAGATAAGCAAAAACCTGACAATCCCTGGGTGTGAAAACCCGGTTCATATACTTCTGAGCGATATAGAGAAGCTGCGAAAACGCCTCGTCCTGAGCCAGACGGTTTACGGACTCCTGGGAATACACAGGCTCCTTAAGCTGTGTCTCTGCCCGATTCCTTTTCTGATCCAGCCTGAAAGTTGCCTGTCCGCCTGTTGCAGCCGTCTCTTTCTCGGAAATAAGCTCCCCGGAAGACCTATCGGAGGACCAGACCTCCAGACCGCTGTCCTCCTCCCGGCTGCCCTCGGAACCAGCCCCGCTGTCCCTTGCTCCTTCCGCCCCCTCAGAAAGCACACCCAGACGCAGCCAGTAAGCCAGGGCTCTGCGCACGTCGGATTCCGTATGATTCAGCCCATCCGCTATCATATCTATGGTCAAAGGGCTGGACTGATGACGCAGTATGTAGAGATATACCTTCACATACTCCCCATTGGCCCCGGCCATATATTCGTCAATAAATTCATTCGCTACCGCTGTGATTGGAATATTCCATCTGTCCTTCAAATTCCCGCCCATAGTTTGCCTCTCCTTATCATGCCCTTATCATAACACATCTGCAATCAAAAGAAAATAGTGACTCTTATGCACAATTCTCGTTGTGGGTATTGTGGATATTGTGGATAAAAGGTGGACATAATTACCTGATTCCACAAAGGAAGCCTTTGTTTTCCATGTAAATCCAGGTTTTTTTAAATCCATCCTGTTCTTTTATGTCAATTAAGCAATCCACATAGCTTCTTTACATAAAATGTTGAAAACCCTGTGGATATTGTGGATAACTATTGACCCAGCAGCTTTTCTCCTACTTTTACAATGTCTCCCGCTCCCATAGTTATCAACACATCACCGTTTACACAATGCTCCAAAATAAAAGTTTCAATTTCGTCAAAGGATGGAATGTAATGGGCCTTCGTACCCAATCTTTCGATTCTCTCCGCTATATCCTGGGAACTAACGCCTAACGTATCTGTCTCTCTGGCCGCATAGATGTCCGCCAGAATTACTTCGTCAGCAGCAGCCAGCGTCTCTGCAAATTGATCCAGAAACGCCTTTGTCCTTGTATAGGTGTGAGGCTGGAACACACACCACAGCCTCTTGTGGGGATAATGCCTGGCGGCCGACAGTGTGGCCCGTATCTCCTGCGGATGGTGGGCATAATCGTCAATGATTGTAACTCCTCCAATCTCCCCCTTCCTTTCAAACCTGCGATCCGTGCCTGTAAACTTCTTAAGCCCGGACATAACCGCATCCATTCCAAGTCCCAGCTCCATGGCAACTGCAATGGCGCTAAGAGAATTTGATACATTGTGCTCCCCCGTAACACCCAGGGTGATACGGTTCACCGTCTCCCCCTGAATTACCAGATCGTAAGAGGGTCTTGCGTACTCGTCATAGGAAATGTTACTGGCTGTATAAAAACTGCCCGGATCTTTTCCAACGGTCACTACCCTGCATTTCAGATCCTTTACAAGGGCGTCCACATCCTCAATATCACTATTAATAACCAAAAGTCCATTTGCAGGCAGCTTTTCCGCAAACAGCCGGAAGGAATGACGGATATCCTGAATATCCTTAAAGAAATCCAGATGATCCTCCTCAATGTTTAATATAACTTCTATAGTGGGATAGAAGGAAAGGAAGCTGTTGGTATACTCACAGGCCTCTGTCACAAAGACCTCCGGGCCTCCCACTCGGATATTTCCGCCTATATCCCGAAGAATACCTCCTACTAAAACAGCCGGATCTATTTCCCCTGCCAAAAGAATACTAGTTATCATGGAGGTGACTGTCGTCTTTCCGTGGGTGCCGGACACAGCGATGGACTGCTTATAGTTGCGCATCATTTCCCCTAAAAGCTCTGCCCTGGACAGCATGGGAAGCCCCTTCTCCCTGGCTGCCATAAACTCAGGGTTATCCTCATGGATTGCCGCTGTATAGACTACCAGGCCAATCTCCGGCTCCTTTTCTATGTTAGAGGGACGCTGACCATAATATACCCTTGCCCCCCGCTCCTCCAGACGCTTTGTAAGCTCAGTCTCATGGGAGTCGGAGCCGCTGACCGAAAACCCTTCCTCCAAAAGGATCTCCGCCAGACCGCTCATACTGATGCCTCCAATTCCAATAAAATGCACGTGTGTCCTTTTTCCGAAATCTATCTTATACATAACCGATATTCCTTCCCTGTGCCCCGGACATTTCTGTCCTGCTTCTATTTCGCCTGGGCCGCATAAAAATTTTCTTCCTTAATTATAACAAAAAAAAGCTGAAAAGCTATATAAAAAATATCAAACTGTCTCTTACAGCGAAAAAATAGAGAACTACCGGCTTTTCCGGCAATTCTCCATTACGGAACTTATTGTAATTATATGCTGTTACATCAGTCTGTTATACAGACTGATGTAAGAAAACCTTACTTTTATATGCTTCCAGGGCAGCCAGAAGCAGATTTCCCAGCACACCAGCTGCCAGGATCTCCCCGATTCCCACTGTTGCCATAGAGACAGGAATTATCTCCTTAGCCCCATAGGCAAAGCGCAAAACCCAGGGAATGATCAGGGTATTGGAAATAATCGGAGGAATACATACATACCACCTGTGCTTTCTCAGATGCCAGGAGCCCCAGGCCCCTATAAGGGTAGCCAGGCTTCCAAATATCACATCCAAAGGAGCCGCTCCCCCAAGTATATTAGAAAGCAGGCAGCCCACAAATAGTCCTGGCACTGCAGCCGGTGTAAAGTACGGCAACACACACAGCGCCTCTGAAATCCGAAACTGCACTGCTCCAAAGCTGATGGGTGCAAAGGCAAGAGTCAGTGCTACATAGACAGCCCCAATCATAGCTCCGTGTATCATCATATACAGTCTGTTTTTGTTTTCTTCCATTCTCATATTCTCCTTTAGTTTTGTTTTAGGTGTGGAAGGTCTCGAACACACCAGTTAATCAATGCAGATTGTCCTTGAAAAAAATACTGATAAATCAAGGAGTCTGCGGCCTTATTGCAGGAGATAGTGTAGCATAAAATCCCTGCGAATGCAAGCCGTAACCCAATTTTACCCATCAAGCATTTTTACCGTAAAAACTTACTAAATTTCTGATTATCTTTTCATAAGTTGGTAAATGCCGATATATCCCGTATTTTAGGGCTTTATCGGTATTTTCTTTTTGGAAGATACCTTGCATAAGCTGGCATTTACCAGCATGAAAATGCAACCAAAAGTAGTAAATGAGTAGTAAATATAAGCTCCGATATTAACAAGCCAGCCTTTCCAGCTCCGCTTTTGCAGATTGAAATGTACCGTGTGCATAATAGCCAAGTGTCATGGTTATGTTAGCGTGTCCCATGAGATATTGCAGGGTGTTTGGGTTCATTCCTCTGTTTGCCATATTCGTACAGTAAGTATGTCGGAATGAATGTGGTGTGATGTTCGGTAACTTGTCCGTGTGATACTTGTTATACTTCTTAATTAGTCCTCGCACCATGCCCTCATAGTTTCCTGCAACTTTAGGCAAGCCCTCACGGTTTAAGAATAGGAAATTGCTGTAACCACCTACAATCAGCGGTTGTGCTTTTCCTCTGTTCTTTAGTATTCTTTGGATTGCTTGATAAGCACGTTCTGTCAATGGAAGTTCCCGTTTTCCGTTTTTGGTCTTTGGCGTTTCAATATAGTAGCCCATTTCGCTATCTTTCAATAACTGGTGGTCTATATTGAGTATTCTATTCTGCATATCAATATGCGTCGTCAATCCGCAAAATTCAGAAATACGAAGTCCCGTTTCCAGCAGAAGCACAACCTCATCATAATACTTGCTGTAAATCTTGTCCTTTTCCATAAAGGCAAGCAGGCGTTCTTCCTGCTCTGGTGTAAGGATAACTTTCTGCTCCGTATCATCTTCCAGAACATCACTTAGCTTAAATTCAAATGGGTTCTTTCTGATACAGTCGTCTTGTATCGCCATGTAAAATGAAGCTTTCAAGGAACGCTTATAGTTATCAATCGTTTTATAGGCATATCCTTTTTCGCTCATTCTGATAGCCCATTCTTTAGCGTCCGACTGCTTAACAGTATCAATCGCCCTCATACCCAACGGGTCATTTTTCAGAGCATTCATAAGATACTGTCGTCCCTTTTCAGTAGCCCTTTTGATGTTCTTTCTTTGGCTGTTTTTCTTGTCGTAGAGCTGGCAGACTGTCATTTTACCACCGACTGTGTCGATACCGTCGTTAAGGTCTTTTTTTATCTGTGCTTCTTTTTCCCTCAATGAAATATCATCACGCTTTCCAGCAGGTGTCTTGTCTGTCGGTACAAGTTTCCAAGAATAGATAAATTGTGGCTTTCCGTATATATCGGTATATTTATAAACGTATCTTCCGTCTTTTCGCTGGCTCTCTCCATTACGCAAATTGCGATTTTTACTGTCTTTTCGTTTTACATTAGACATAGTGTAAAGCTCCTTTCCGTCATGGAATGAGCCGTGATACGCTATATCTTATTATACCATATCTACGGCTCAATGACATTAGATTTCGTCCAATGTATCTATGATTTTTTCAAATTGTTTTCGCTTAATCTGAATACGATTACCGTTCACGATAACCCAGCCAGCGTCAATATTTTCTTCGGCTAATTTACGCAATTTCTTTTCGCCAATGCGGAAGTATTTAGACGCTTCTTCAATCGTCAGCGTATATTTTTCCCAGATAGGCACATCAGTATTGTTCATAATCTATGCACCCCCTTTACTGTGTGTCATTTTTTACAAGCAGGCAGACGGCTTTGGAAAGCTCCGTTAGTATCTCAACTATTCCCATTCTTGTGGGCAGAACCGCACCATGCGGACGTATCATTATTCTGTGAGGATAGGTCGTGGCAAAGCGACTTTTCCAACGGTCGCTCTCGGATCACTGCGTGGGTCGCTCGCTTTCTTTTGGAAAGGTCATGGCGTACAGTCCCCGTGGCTTGCTATCTCACAAACGTATCTGTCTGCTTTATTCAGTTGTCAAAGACCAGACGGGCATAATCAATCCCGATATGAATTAGAAGCGTTTAATATCAAAGTTTAAGATTTTACGAATAATCGCTTCTTTGATAAAACCTTTCATTTCCAAATCTACCGCAAGACGTAAGTTGTTGTTATCGTCGTAAAACGGACGCATACAGCACTGATTGATATATGGGTCATAAAATTCCAAGATTTTTGAAATTGCTGTTTCTTCGCCGTCGCAGGCTTTGGAAATAACCGTGAAAGTCGGTGTCAGCTCTTTTGGCATTTTTCTTTTTCCTCCTCAATCAGTTGCTTTAACTTGTCTAGTGCTTGTATTCTGCACTTCGTTACATTCGCTCTGGAACAGTCAAGCATTTTCCCAATGTAAGTGTCCGTGTCCCCAATGAAAAAATACTGTAAAACGATATTACGCTTTCGTTCTTCAATAGCTTTCAATGCACGAGCCAGTTGTTCATCTTCGATTGATACTTTTTCTCCACAGACTTCAAATACTGCAACATAATCCGTAGAATATGTATCTTCTGTACCTATGGAATTTAAGAGGTCGTCCATAATTTCGGCGAATGGCATTTCTTTTTTCTCTGAACGACGTATCGCTCGATAGAAGTCAATCGCTCTATGACGTATAACTGTTTTAATAGCACAATCGAATTGATGACAGGTTTTTTCTTGTAGTTCTGACGGTTTCATTTTCCTCACCTCCTTTCGCTAGTCGAAAAGAGGTGTCTGCCCCTTTTCATATATACCGCGTTGAAAGTGGGGTACAGCGTAACCAAAATCAAAAAAAACTTAAAAAATTTTTTTCTGGCATGAAAAAAGCCCGCACAAAACATATAGTCTGTACGAGCCTTTGAAACTGTATTGTATTTAGTTCTTATAACAATGCCGTTAGGGTCAAATTGATTGTGTCGAGGTATATCTAAAATATTCCATAATGACAGCTCCTTTACGGCACTATTCTTGTTTATTCAGACAGAAAAGAAATTGCACCGTTTTTAATTTCTAAGATTTCGTCGGCTTCTTCTGCCAAATGCTTACTGTGTGTAACCACAACAACACATTTTCCTAATTCATGTGCAGTCTTTTTCAGCAAAGCAATGATTTCATCAGCGGTAGTTTCATCAAGATTTCCCGTCGGTTCATCTGCCAAAAGTACATGAGCGTCGCTGGCTAATGCTCTTGCAATCGCCACACGCTGTTGCTGTCCGCCAGATAGTTGCAATACATTTCTCTGCCAGTATTCTTTTCCAATGCCGACTTCTTCCAATAATTTTTCAGCATTTCCACTACCACCTAATTTGACATTTTCAACCGTTGTCAAATAATCAATCAGATTATAATTTTGAAATACCAATGAGATATTATGCTTTCTGTGGTAATTCAGCCCTTTTTTTGTAATATCCTCGCCATTGCAAAGGACAGTCCCTTTTACTGCTGTATCTAAGCCTGCTAACAAAGATAAGAGTGTTGTTTTTCCTGCACCACTCGGACCGATTATGGTATAAAAGATACCCTCCTCGAAAGTAGCAGATACATTATTCAAAATGATTTTATCTTTTTTTGTTTTGTAAGCATAGCTTACATTCTTTACTTCTAACATTTTCGTCGTCCTCCTAACTCATTTCCGATAAAATATCTTTCGGGTTTCTCTTTAGTATTACAATTCCAGATACCAGAACAGAAGCCGTTATCAACACAAGAACACTTACACCGTCCAACAGATACATTTCTGGCGTAACCGCTACGCTGATACTCTGCACGTCCTGCTTTGGTGCAACGTATTCTGTGGATACTTTTCCCTCATTATTCTTTTCTTCCTCTTGCATTTGCTGAACCTGCTGTGATACCAGATAATTTGCAGTTACTTTGGAAACGGCTGGAGCGACAGCAAAGGATAACATAAGGGAAAGAACCGCAATCATAATCGCTTCGCTCCAAATTTGTCCGATAATTCTAAGTTTTGGAACACCGAGTGATAAGAAAATACCGACTTCCTGCACTCGATTTTTCAGCCAGAAAAGAAATACTAAAACAAGGATAACAAAACTTGCAACAGAGATTACCAATATCATCATTTCGCTTACTTTTGCCAAATCATTGAAGTTTGAGGACATAGTTTCGGAATTTCCGTTATTATCAATCAAATCATATTGCTCCCAGTTGATGTCTACTTTTTGCAGATTTTCTTTTACTTCGTCGTAAGCTTCCACATCTTCTACTTTGAAATAGGCTCTTTCATATAACGGACTTGTTTCACCTTCTGCCTTTTCTGGAAATCTCAAATCTGTAAATATTACATTTTCCGAACGATAAGTATCTCCCTGCATAAGTGGGGACATCTTTTGATCCACTTGATAAATTCCAATAATCTCGGCTTCTGATACCTTTGAATTTTCAGTATCGTGGTAATCATTAAAAGAAATCTTATCGCCGATTTTCAGATTATTTTGCTTTGCCAGTTCCTCTGAAATAACACACATATCTTTATCCTCTGGGGTTATCATTCGTCCCTCTTTGATATGCAGGTTTCCAGATAAAACATTTCTGTCAAGTTTCATATCTTTGTTTCCAATTAAGCTTACACCTCCCACATCTACACTTTGGTCTACATCTTTATCTTCAATCCTTTTGAAATTTACAGGGTTTACAGGAGTTGTTGCTGTTGTAATATTGTAATCAGCAATTCCTTTTGTTTTTGCCAGTTTCTTAATGTCTTTTATATCTAAGCTTTCAAATTCATTTGTTGTCCAGCCTGACCAAGACTCCACACCATTGATAATCTCTTTTTCCTGATGGTAGCCACCAAAACTACCTTCCTTATCATTACCAATCTTTTCTGAGTATTCACGAACTCGTTTTGTTCGGTACTCTGCATTTCTTTCTAAAAGAAAGCCTGCACCTATGGCTTGTCTGGTTTTGTCCTGCACCTCAATACTGGCATTTTTGCTCGCCACACCTGCAAGAAGCAGGGTACTGATTGCAAAAACAATCAACAATAAGAGAATACTTTTTACGGGCTTTCTGAACACAGAACGCCTTGCCAATCCAAAAAAATTCATGTACTATCCCTCCATTTTCGCTAATATATCTTTTGGGTTTGCTCGTAATATCGGAAGAATGGAACAGCACAATGCCACCAGAATAACTGCACCACCTAAAAGAAACAACATTCCAATATCTTGTATCTGCAACACCACTTTCAGATTTTCTGTTACGCTTTCTGAACTGGTAATGATGTTTTGCAAAACGCCCGAGAACAATTTACCAATGGCTGTTGCTCCTAAAACCGAAAGTGTAAATACACTGCCTGCTTCTAATAAAGTTTGCAGGAAAATTTCACTTTTTGTCTTGCCGAGGCTCATAAAAATTGCCACCTCTTTTTGCCTTGTCCGCATCCACATACATAACAGCAGGGAAACAACAACAGTACCAGTTACCAATGTAAGTACCAGCATAAGATTTGCCACCTTACTGATTTGCTCTAATGGAGCAGACATCTGTTGATAAAGGGTATCGGAAGTGCTAAGTTCTACATCATTTCCGAATATTTTTTGCAAGCTGGTTTCCAGCACATCTAATTTTTCTGGTCTTTTTGAATAAACGCAGAGTTTTTCAAATTCAGCTTCTTTGAACAATTCTTTATAAGTGCTGTTGTCAATAAAGACTTGATTTTCTATTCGATTGACTGCCGTAGTTTCTGTTGGCTGGTCTTTTTCCACATTTCCTGCGGACATGAAAATTCCAATAATCTGAACAGATACTTTTGTTCCGTTTTCTGTACTTAGTTCAATCGTATCTCCAACCTTTAGCCCATTCTGATTTGCAAGGTTCGCATTGATAACAGCACCCTTTTTCTCACGCTTGATATAATCGCCAGAAGCTAAGCGGTACTGCATTTCTGAAAAAGGGCTGTCCTTTTCCAAATCATCATAGGAAAGCAGTGCTATTTTCAAATTTTCCTCATTCGTAGAAGTATTGAGCATAACGGGAGCAAAATTATTCGGAAATACCTCTTGTCTACCAATGCGGTTGATAGACGAAACATCTTCTAGCGTTTCAATCTTGTTTACTTCATTCTCTGTTATCTTGCTGTCCTTACTTGTAATTTCAGCCACAATCTTAGAGTTTGTCTTTTCCTGCATGGCTTGTTTGGACTCATTTGTAGTCCTTAAAATCATGCTTGTACCTAAAATCATACTGTTTACAAGTATCAAAACAATCAACAGAAGAATGGTTTTTCCTTTTTTTCGCTGTAAATAGCGAAAACCAAGTTGATAAAACTTCATACTTCACACCTCTATTCCCAACGGGCTATGACAACCTTTGTTGCATTGAAATGAAGTGTGTCTGCAAATTCTCCATAGAGATATACTTCAGATTTTTTTTCACATCGGATATAGAACCCATTGTTACATTTGTAACACCAGACTGTGCATTTACTGTGGCAATGACAAATTCACAATCTGGGTTATAGGTTACAGAAACAGCATTCTCTTTTTTTTCCATTCCCGGTGCTTCTATTTTTATCCCAGCTCCACCCTCAATATCTTTTGCTTGATTTACCAAGCAACCATTGTCTGTAAATTCCAAAACACTTCCTATCAAATTAGCAGAATCTAATATGTCGTTTCCTTTATTTTCTGAAGAACCATTTGCATTTTCTTCATTCGTATTAGAATTGACAATAGGATTAGACGTATCTGGTTTTTCATCTGGACTTGCACCACACCCCGTCAATGCACAGATACATAATCCAACCGCTACAAATTTACTGATGTTTGTTTTTTTCATTTTTGTATTCCACCTTTCTTGTTCGATATGCCCCTATTGTAAAAGCAAACCATTCTAAAAATCCTGTAAAAAAGTAAGAAAATCATCATCATTTTTTAGAGGATTTTTACAGACTTTTCTGTTATACTGTCTATAATTTATATAGAAAAGGATTGATACATTATGAAAATACTTCTTCTGGAAGATGATTTAGAATTATGTAAAAATATAAAAATTTCGCTGGAAAAAGAAAACTATATGGTTGATTGTTGCAATGACGGGGAAACCGCTATGCTGTATGCCTTAAATACCGACTATGCTTATGACCTCGCCATTGTAGACCGTATGCTACCGATCATTGACGGTTTGACAATCATAAAATCTATGCGTAGAAAAGGAATATCTATTCCTATCCTTATCATTACTGCCATGAGTACCCTTGACAATCGGGTTGAGGGTTTAGACGGCGGTGCTGATGATTACTTAGTAAAGCCATTTCATATCAAAGAATTGCTTGCAAGAGTTCGAGCATTGACAAGGCGACCTGCCAATATCCAGTTATCGTCTAAATTACAATATGGAGATTTAACTTTCGATAAAGACAGCAGAACCTTATCCACACCAAATAATTCTCTTTTATTAACTTCAAAAGAAACCGAGTTGACTTTTGTATTTATGCAGAACCCAGAAACACTATTTTCCCGTGAACAGCTTATCCTTAAAATCTGGGGCAGTTCTTCCGAAGTAGAAACTGGCAATGTAGACAGTTACATTTCTTTTCTGCGAAAACGCCTAAAAGAGTTAAAAAGTTCCTGTAAAATAACAACGGTCTACGGTGCAGGGTACAAACTGGAGAAAGAAACATGTTAAATAATTTATACCGAAAACTTCATATTCTGTTTGCAAGTTCTGTTATGCTGATTATTACCCTTGTGATTTCCTTTGTCGTTGCGAACACAGTTCATACAGAGAAAATCAACGAAAGCACCTTGTTTCAAAGACTAACAACCTTACTGATTTATCAAGTGGAAAGTGCTTCTTCGGATATGGATAAATCACTCAAAACCTACGAAAAAAGTTATCATATTTTTTCTTTGATTAGCGATACAAAAGGGAATACCATTTATCAGAGTGATTTCCCATTTCCAACTTCTGCGGATAATCTGTTGCATGATGTAGAAAAGCAGATTTCTACACAGCCATTATCACAAACAGAAAGCAACACCACTTCTCAAGGTGGTTTTTTGGAAATAAGAGGAACACATCACGATACTTATTTTGTTATTCCTGCTACAATTAGGACAGCAAATGATACCGTATATCATGCAACCTTTCTTTATCAGACAGCCAGTTTGACGGATATTTTACAAAAGACATTGCCGATATATCTTCTTATCTGGCTTTTGGCTTGTATCGTTGTTATCGTACTAACCCGTTATCTTCTGAAAAAGTCGTTTGCTCCAACGGAACGAATACTGCAAAGCCAAAAAGATTTTGTTGCAACAGCGTCCCATGAATTAAAATCTCCACTTGCTGTTATGATTTCCAACACGGATATGCTTCTTGATAATGTTTCCTTAAACGAGCAGGCAAGGCAAGCCGTACAGACCATAGATTTTGAATGTATGCGGTTATCCCGTTTAGTCAAAGATATGTTGCTTCTGGCTTCTTCCGACGCTAAAACATGGACATTGCATAAAAGCACAATCAATGTAGATACCTTACTCATCACGTTATATGAAACCTACGAACCCGTCTGCATGAAGCAGAATTTAGAACTAAAACTGCATTTATCCGAGGAAAGTTATCCTGCCATGCTTACCGACAAAGACCGATTATTTCAAATCTTATGTGTCTTTATGGATAATGCCATTCAACATTCCAAGAATAATTCCTTGATAGAGATAGAAGTAATCGCCACTGAAAAGAATATTGCTTTTTCTGTGGTAGACCACGGGCAAGGCATTTCTGATGAAGATAAGCACTATATCTTTGACCGCTTTTATAGTGGCGACAAGTCCCATGCAAACAAATCGAATTTTGGACTGGGATTAAGTATCGCCAAAGAATTAACCCAAATGCTGAACGGTACTATCATTATCAATGATACTGCTGGTGGCGGTGCTACCTTTACTGTTAAATTTCCTCTAAAATAGATTAAGGCTTGCAGATCATACAAAATGTATGGTGCAAGCCTTTTTTCAAATCTTTGCCTTTTTGGTAATCTTGTAAATATATTCTTCTGGCGTAGGGCGTTTATTCCCAAAATACTTTCTGAAATTTGCCTGCACCTCTGGGTCGGTACTGTTCATAGCTTCATCAATCGTTGCTTCAATATTTGCCCGAACATCAGCCAATGACATACCACCCGCCTTTGCACCAGCTTTCAATGCTTTTTTTATATCTCGTTTTTTAAGTCCTATCATAATAATTTGCTCCTATTGTATATCATTCTTTTCTACATATTTAGAAAGAAAATACCAAGATACTATAAATAAAATAAGTGAAAGCACAGTACTGATTGTCATTGATAAAATGTTATTTCCAATCAATTTAGTCATAACAAAAACAAAACCAGCCCCAAGAGGATATGAAACCATTGCTCCAATCATACTTTTTTCTTCATCTAATAAATAAAAGCAAGGAAGTAAAATACTGCCAGAAAAAAATGTCATTATTACACTTAAATATATAAAAGTTGGCAAAAAGCTAAAGTTTGTATCTTTGATTATCAATGAAATAGCCGTACTAAAACCTATACCAAAAAATACTCCAATAATAGATACAAAACTATACATAAGATATTTGCAACTAATAATCGAACTTTTTTTAGTTGGAAATGTAATTGATGTTTTCAACCACCCTGATTTTTTGTCAATATTAAATATAGTTGTAACACTCATACCAAGCACAATCGTGGCTATAATAATCAAAACTTGTGGCACTACAAAGAATGATATTCCAAAGCCTATGACCATAAATGTGATTAGTAAGCTTATGATTGATGATTTAATCGTATAAAAATCTTTTAAGAGTAATCCTTTCATTTTATTTATCCCCCTTTACATACATAAGCATAATTTCATCTATACTCGCTGGAACAATCATAGTCTTAGGATATTTTTGTTCTACTTGCCGTCTATTAGAAACTAATACTTGATACTCATAATCTAGTTTTCTATATGAGATAATATCCGATTTATCTATTTCATTAAATTGTGTTGAATTGCATTTTATTATTCCATAGTTTTCCAATAATTCATCTTTGGGTTTTGAGAATAATACTTTTCCCCCATGTATGAACACTATATAATCAGCAATTTTTTCTAAATCACTAGTAATGTGAGATGAAACCAAAATTGAATGTTCTTCATCTTGAATAAAATCTAAAAACATTTCTAAAATATCATCTCGAATTATAGGGTCAAGTCCACTTGTTGCTTCGTCAAGAATAAGTAATTTTGAGTTATGAGATAAAGCAACCGCTATGGAATACTTCATGTTCATTCCTTTTGAAAATTCTTTTAGTTTTTTGTTGATAGGAAGTTCAAACTTATTTAATAGCTCAAAATACTTTTTATTATTCCATTCAGCATAAATATTTTGAAAAACTTTTCCTAGCTTTTTGGGTGTTAAATTGTCGGGATAATTACTTCCATCAAATACAACACCGATATGTTCTTTTGTTTCGGCGTTGACATCTTTCCCATTGAATACAGAAATTTTGCCTTGTTCAGTAACAATCAAACCTAAAATAGCGTTAATTGTTGTGCTTTTTCCAGCTCCATTTTCTCCAATCAATCCAACGATACTTCCTTGAGGGACAGTAAAGGAAATACTATCGAGTTTGAAATCTTTGTATTGTTTTGTTACCCCGTTAAGCTCTAAAGCATATTTTCCCATAATATCATTCCTCCTCATATAATAGTGCAAGTAAAGATTGTAATTTATCCAGCTTTATTCCGCTTACCTTTGCAATTTCAATCGCTTCTGTAAAATAATTTTCTATTTTCTTTTGCTGTTCTTCCAAATAGAAATCTTGATTTTGAACGGATACAAAGCAACCTTTTCCTGCGGTTGTTTCAATAAAACCGTCCTTTTGAAGTACATCATAAGATTTTTGTACTGTTAAAACACTAATATGCAACGATTTTGCCAATCCTCTTATAGAGGGAAGTGCTTCGCCAGCTTTTAAATCTCCATTGATAATCATTGCCTTTATTTGTGAAGAAATTTGTTCATAAATCGGTATGCTGGCATGATTATTGATAAAAATATCCACTATACCACCGCCTTGTCTTATACTGTATTACTTTTACAAGTACAGTATAGTATTATATGATACGATTGTCAATACGTTTAGGCTTGTAAACATTCAAAAACTTTTACTTACAAGCCTAATTATCATTTATCCTACAATCTTCCAGTTACTATCCTTATGTAGCACAAGCTCATATTGCGAAACTAAAGTTGCCTTTGTCTGATTATCAAGGAATTTCACAGCTACCTTGACTTTCACATTGTCCCCGTCCTTTGTAAAGATAGGGTTTACTAATTCAGAATAAAGGTAGTCCCTGCCGATAGGTTCAAGCATATTCCCCGATACATAATAGGCAAGCTCTTTTTCTGTGGCTGTTGGGTAGAGCTTAAAGAATGTTTCCAGAAATGCGGTAGCGTCGTTTACGGTATCAGCGTCTACGCTTGCGTCTGCTTCTGGTGTCTTTGGCTCATAGTCCGACTTTTCGATTGCTGGTGCAAGGGTAGGATTATGAACGATTACCATATCCCCGTCAGCGTCTACATGGACTTTTACAGTATAGGTCGCTTTCACATTGCTTGTCTGTTCTCCCTCTTTTATCTGCTGATCTACTTCGTAGGTAGCAGAAAAAGTGTCCGTTCCCGACTGTTCGATACTCCATACAATCACATCTGTAACTGTGGAGCTGGTCGGTATATCGGTTCTAATGGTATCTATATTCAAGTCCTGCAATTCCTTTGTCAGATAACCGCTGATTGCCTGCGTCCTTGCTTCAATCGCTTCTTTGCTGTTATTCCATGTGTAATAGGACTTCGCAAAGTTTTTCACGAAATTTTCTATCCCGTTGGTGTCCTGCAAGCGAAGTTCAATGATTTCTTTTTCATGGGTCGTGTGCTGGTCGATAGCCGTAAAATTCTTATACACTCCAAAGCTCACGCTTGCGATAAGCACCACCCACAACGCAATCACGGTTTTCTTATGTGTGCCTACCTTGACAGTACGCACCTTTTTTTCTTTTGGTTCTTTGATAGTTTCTGTCTGTTTCTTATTCTTCTTAAACATATTTTTCAAGTCCTTTCTATTGTTTTACTCGTCCTGCACCGATTAAGTGCTGTTGCCAGTAACTACTGCTTAGGTCTACATATCCTATCGGGTCGCCTGCATGGTACATCTGGTTATTTCCTACATAAATACCGACGTGCGTTACATACGAACCAGCGTTATAGGTAGAATGGAAAAATACCAAGTCCCCAGCCTTTGCCTGCGAAAGCGGAAGATGTTGGGTAGCGTCATATTGTGCTTGTGCCGTTCTCGGTAAGGAGATACCAGCTTTTCCATAACACCATTGCACAAGTCCGCTACAATCAAAGGAAGTGTTTGGGTTACTGCCACCATATACATACTTCCAGCCTTGATATTTCAACGCTTCATTCATAATCGCTTGTGCCGTCGCATTATCAAAGTGTGCCACGGTCAGATATTGATTGACTAATTCCACATAGAACATATTTCCATAGCCATACCGCCAGCCCCCATTCTTTGCAACGGCTATCGGGTTGGTGTAGGTTACTTTCTTTCCACCCGATTTTTCACGGGCAAAGTTCTCTGCAAGGTTAAAGGTGTGTTTCTTTCCTTTTCCTGCCACATATCCCACATAGCCACCGCCATAGTTATAAGACTGTATCGCTACATTCAAATCGTCGATACCTTGATTTTTGCAGGAAGAAAGCAGGGACGCAAAATACTTACACCCCTGCTTGATTGAGCTTTCCGTATCTAAGGAATTAGGCGGTAAACCAAGACTTTCCGAACTCTGCATAACATCTTCTGCCGTACCGCCACTTTCTACTTGAATGATAGCCAATAGCACATTGACATACTCGGAGATACCGTATTCTCTGGCGTATTTTTCTACCATAGGCTGATGTTTCAAGACTTCTGCGGATAAGTTCATACCCGTAATGCCAGAAGAAAAATTGCTATTCTCGTCGTCGCTGTCCGCACTAATCAACACACCAAAGAAAAGCACCAGAGAAAAGAGGATAGGAAACAGAGTGCCAATGAGAGCGATATGTTTCAGTTTCATTTTTTCTTCTGTCCTTTCTTCATCACAAGGTTACGGGTTTTCTCTGTTGTCTGCTGGTTCTTTTGGACGGTTTGCGTCTGCTGAACCTTTGTCCTACGGTCTTTTGTGTAATTCTGGCGTGTTTCCTGAGATACCACTTTTTCTACATTCTGCCTATATGCTGGCTGTGCCGACTGGGTCGCTTTCCTATCAGAAGCACCAGAAGATAGCGGACGCTCTTTGATAACATTTGTCTTGACTGGCTCACTTGCTTTCGGAGTTGGAGCTGTGGCTGGTCGCTCATGGGGACGGGTAGCTCCCCTTGTCGCTGATCCGTCAGCCTTTCGCTTTTCCTGCCTTGCTTCTTGTGCCTTTTGAAGCTCCATACGTTTGTCAGCGATATTTTTCTTATGCTGTTCCTGCTTTTCCAAGCGTCCCGTCTGTCTGGACTGCTGTTCCTGCACCATGCCACGCTTGAAGTCGGACACGCTGGACTTTGCCTTTTCCTTTGCGGAATACACCGCATAAGCGGTCTGTGTCGGCATATCCTTGATGTTTTCTTTGACAGCATTTGCCTTGTCTTTCACTTTATTTTTCGTATCTAAGACAGCACCCACCTTTGAGCCTGCACGCTGTCCCATGCTGGAAGTGGTATTGCCCCGATTTTCTTTAGAAGCTGTATTTTTTCTTTCAGCTCTTTTGCCAGCAACAGAACTACCAGCCACCGCACCAGCAACACCGCCAGCAGTAACCGCACCAGCAAGCCGTCTTTCCATACGCCTAGCCCTATGCGCCAAGTATAGATATGGTCTGCGGAATATCCTGCGTCCCATGCTTTGACTGTCATTAGCGTTCAAAGAGAACATACTCATTAAGTCGCCCAGCTTCATGTAGATACCTGCGAAACATACTATCTGCAAGAACGCTACCATAAAGAACGGATAGTCCGTGGATATGTTATAAAACATACTGGAAATGCTGAACGCCACCGTTACAATGAGCGTTATTCCTGCCCGTGTCATTATGGTATTAAACACCCTTACGATTGCCTGCTTTGCCATGCTTTCATAGCTCGGTATCATGGAAAGTAGAAAACTGATAGGTAAAAACATTGCAAAGATAATAAAAAGTATCTGGCTAAACAACATCATGCCCGTAAGCAAGAATACAAATATCGTTATCCCTAAATTGAAGAACAGTAGGAAGAACACCATACCTAAACGGTTCACGACCTGCGGTATCGTCAGATTGTTGTTGTCGTTATCCTCGATTTCTGTTTTCACGACTTCTTCTCTGGTCTTTCCGTCCTCGTCCTCTGGGCTTGCTGATACGAGAGCTTCCACACGGTCTGCCCCGATTTCCTCTGCGTTGCTGTTACCGAATTGCAGAAGTAGCCACGGCTGTTCCACTTGAATAGAAAATAAGCTGTCCCGTATCAAGTCCACGCTGTCCTTGCCCTCGCTGTCAGAGTTGGGGAGCATGATTTTTGTTCCCAAATCCAACGAAGCGGTACTAATATCACTTGAAAATTCATTTATCTTTTTGATGTAGTCGGGAGCGTAGGCAATAAACGAAGCGGACAGCACGAACACCACCACAAAGTTGATAACAGCGTGAAGTGCCTTGCTGGTTTCTCTTTTTATCAGTCCCGTATAGGCAACATAAAGTCCCACCACCAAGATAATGAGAAGCAGGAAACCAACATAGAAGCCAGAGCTGGAAAAACCGTTCTGTGTTACGCCTGCAAGGGTCTGTATGCTCTTTCCGATACTGTCTGCCATATCGTTGATGAAGTCTAGCTTATAGGCTTCCTGCACCACATACCCCGTGGCATTGCTTAAATATAAACTGATAGTCCAGACAAAGTTGGTAATGCAGTAAAGCCCGTACTGCACCGATTTTCCAATCCCGTCCAGCCAGTTCCACGGAAGCCACGACCAGCTATTATCCACATAAAAATCAAGCTGGTAGTTGGAAAGGGGATATTTTGAATATAGATTTTCTGCGTTTATGGTATCGTCCACAAGCCCCGTCGCATGAGCCACCGTCCCCAGAAGTGAAAGCAGGATAAGGGAGAGTGCCACCACGAACAGAGCCATTTTGAGAAAGTGGAAAATCTTCTTTTTTGTGAACGCACCTTTTATCCTTTCTTTCATCACTCCACCTCATTTCTCTGTACGGGCGGTCTGGTATCAAAGGCGTGTAGCAGTTCTTCAAAGACGGGGTGTATCTGTACCACACCGACACGTCCGTATAAGTCCTGCAATAAGCATTGTCCGTTCTCCAAATCACGCAAGCGTTTCTGGTTGTTCTCGTCGTCCTTGTCGATACCGAAAAATTCTAAGGTCTGTTTTATCTCGTTGATGTCAGTAGAACGGAAAGCGAATTTTAAGCCGATATTGTTTTTCAGACTTTCCTTTGACACGTCGCCAGAGGATTGTGTAACGAAATAAACGCCTGCCTGCATAGCTCGTCCAGCACGAACCAGCTTATTTGATAAGGTTTCGCCTTGTGCCACATTTAAGAACGCCCACGCTTCGTCCAAATCTACAATCTTAAAAATACTTCTGTCTGAATGGATAAAATCAAGGGCAAAGGTACTAATCACAATCAGCATAGACACCGACAATAATTCAATGGTCGTGTATTCCTCAAAGGTCGTGTCCTTATCTGGTAATACTAAGTCCGCTACTTGAATGATATTGAGCTGGTTATCCAGACTGATAGCATTTTCCACCGTACCGTCTGAAAACAGCAGGTGTGCAAAATCGTAGTCCGTGAAACTGTCGATATGGTCTGCGATATTTCTTGATATGGGTGTATCTTCACGGCGTAGCTCTTCTATCACATGGAGCAAGCCCCGACTGTCGCTCTGGGTAACGGAGCGAACCGCCTTACGAAGTACGGGGAATTTTTCGCCGTCCCTAGAGGAAATACCCGTAAGGAATGTTAAGATGTCGATTGCCAGACTTTCAGCGTCTTTTACATTCTTCATAATCACAAATGGGTCAAGAAGTCCTGCATTGTCCTTGTCGCTGGTAAGGTTTACGATATTGATTTCATGGGCTATCTCTGGGAGCGTTTCTTTCCAGTTGCCACGCTCTGATTTTGGGTCTAAGATAACCGCTTGTCCCCCAAACAACACCGAATAATACACCAGAAGATTGTTGCAGAACGACTTCCCACCGCCAAGCGAACCAACAAAAGCAGACGCAAGGGCGTTGGTAACTGTGCCTTTTACGCCCTGCGAAGCTAAAGACGGTTGCAGGTACACATTTCTTCCCGTATCAACGGAATAGCCCATATAGATACCCGTAGTTTCTCCTAACTGCTGGGTCGCTCCAAAGCCAAGCCCAGCTAAAAAATCTGATTTTACATACTGCACATAGTCATTGATATATCGCTTGCTGGCTGGAAGAAATTCAGAATGAAGCCCCAGCATATCCCCAGCAGGACGCACCAGCTTTACATTGAGGTCGTCGTAAAAGTCCTTGACTTCATCACAACGGCGTTTCAGCTCGTCAAGATCGGGTGCAGACACCCGTATCACGTAGCTTAACTTATACATACTTTCTTTGCTCTGGTCTAAGTCCGTTTCCAGTTCGTCCACGCTGTCTAATGCGTCCACCACATTTGAGCTGGTTTCACTTCCAGCTTGATAGGCGTGATTGTCAAGGTCTTTCAATTCCTTTTTCTTGTTGCGGACTGTCGTTAATGCTTTTCGGTTCTCCACGATTTCTACATTCATAGAAGTATCAACGGGAAAGGTAAACTGCTGTTGCTGGAAATAGAAGATTTCAGACGACGGAAAATCAAGCTCCCCGACAATCGCATTGACGGTAAAATAGGACACATAACTTTCCTTGTCCTCATGTTCCAAGCGTAAATACCGCTGGTTTTCCTCAATCACACACCTTGTCGGACGGATAAGGTCGTAGTATTTTATCAGCGTTTCTTTGTTCAATTTCTTCTTTGGTAGCTGGTACTCATAATCTTCATAAGCGATACCGTCCCCGCCGTAAAG